>CAVUYQ010000026.1:0-296485 GCA_963745765.1 uncultured delta proteobacterium
TGCATAAAGCGAACTACTGTTAACGGTGCGCAACATGGCATTTCGTGATGAAATTGGTTTTTGTTTATCTGAAAGCGGAAGTATTCCCACACGCAGTGTTGGCCATTCGCATTCGATAGGTTCACCATAACAATCCATCCCGTCTTCCTGAATACCTTCATGCCATAACACAAAACCATTCCATAATGAGCGTGCGGCACTACCACTTCCCAATCGTGCCAAAATTGATAAATCACGTTGTTTTAATTGCCAGTCAAACAAATCATTCAATGCGCTAACCAGTGACGCAAAACCACATGCGGAAGAAGCCAGACCCGCAGCAACAGGAATATTCATTTTAATATCGACATGCAAATACCATTGATCAGTAGTGCGGAATAAATTTAAATAATCTACCAGTCGCATAACAAACTCACTACTTGGATCAAGCTCTTTGTCATTTAAAACAACTTTATCAACTGCTGTTTCACTCCATGATAATGTCGTCATGGCACCTTTATCAGGCAGTGAGATAGATAAACTTGATGTGACAGGCAAATTAATCTCAGTGTTTCGCTTACCCCAATATTTACATAACGCAATATTAGTAGGGGCATAAGCAACGCCTTTTTCGCGTCTTGGATGGGTAGGTTTATTAGCATAACTGCTATTCGACGTCTGCACGTATTGCTGAATTATTCGCGCACAGACATCACAGAGCCATTTTCAAGGGTTCTGACGGTTTTCCGGCCTCCGATGGAAAATTAGTAGATGAGGCCACCCTGTACATTTATGAAGGAAGCCATGCCTTTATAATATTTTGTTTGGCTTGACTACGGTTGCGTGGCCGGCACTTGCACCCGTGGTGATCCGGATGTTCCGGCTCAGCTCCGGCAGTGATGACGATAGCCTTGGCCGGGGCGTCGAACTCAAAGTTCCGTTGATAAATTCATCATAGGCGCGCTCGTCCTGGAAAAAGATGATCCCACTGAATGGTTTGCCGCCGCCCGGAGTTGCCTATTGAACCCTCCATAACCGTTGATCGGTCCAGTACCCTGTCGTCCTATACCTGTCATTTGCCGAAAACCATCCGCATCAAGGTCCGGTCCCGGTCGATATAGTGATGCTTCAGGGCCGCGGCCAGGTGAAGGCCGATCTGATGGCCAGCACAGTTGCGATGACGCTGTGCGCATCGCTGAAGATTTTGCCTAATCCAGGGTTTTTGCCGAAAAAGGCAGGCAGGGTGAACAGGCCGTAAACTTGTACAGGGTAACCAAATAGCTGGGACATGGCTATACCTGAAATGGGTTGCAATATCAAAAGCATATAAAGAAACACATGCATAAGATGGCCGAGTTTGTTTTCGAAGAGGTTGGCTCCCAGATCACGCGGTTTCGGGTTAATGAATCGCCAGCAGAGGCGTAGCAACACCAGCAGGAGAAGTACTACTCCGGTTGATTTGTGCAGTCCTACAATGAGAGATTTAACTGTTCCGTTCGGCAGGCTGCCCATGATGTAGCCGGCAATGAGCATGCCCACAACCATCAGGAAGATGAGCCAATGGAACAGCCGTGCAATTATGCCAAAACTTTCGTCCGTGTTTTTATACATATTCTCCTCCTTATACAAAGTGTAAGAACTGAACAGGCTAATCTATTCAGTAGGAAATCATTACGGATCTGCTTCCGTCAGACCATCGTAAACTTAAACTGAATAGCGACTTTTTTCATATTTCCAATGTCTAGATACAACAAATAAGTCGATGATGAAAAATAGAAAGGTTAAAAAAAAGCAATTACAGAGGGGGGTGATGAGCAGAATTCGTCCTGTTCAGCAGGACCCCCTCCCATCTGTTTGATTGAAGGCAGCAATCTGCCTGACTTTGAATAACCTCGGTAAAGAACCTGCAATAGCTTTTTTGAGTTAGGTGTAACGGTTACGAATTATTGCTTGTAGGACAGATAAGCAAAATGTGTGCCAGCCAGGATGCCATTAAGAATTTCGAGAGAATGCAACCGTGTTTACAACAAGGCTCAGTTGGCCAGGAGCTCAGGACCATCATGCTGTAATGCTGAAAACGGAAATGCGGATAATCAGTTTTATCTGTAAGAAAGGCGTAATCAGCAAGATCCTTGTGCATCTGGGAGTACATGAATAGCCAAAGCAGCGGGCACCGCCGCAAGAGGTGTATGCCGGGCTGATTCATCTGGTTCCTTATGATGACGGCTGGCCCGGAGCCGAAACCTTTTCGTCGATGTAAACACGCGGTAGAAGTCGCGGCCGGTGTTTTAGACGCCCCTGAAAAAGCGATTTCCTATCACCGGTTGCTTAATTGCCTGTTCATCCCGGTGCGGCCTTTTGCTGCAGGACCGTCCGGTCTTGATTAGTGTGGAATGGTAAACGAGAGGTTAGCAGCACGGCGGAAAGGTCGAGTGGCCGCTTTCTGCACCCAACAACGATTCCATCACACTAAGAACAAGGAGATTGCTATGAAGATCCTGATGGTTCTCACATCCCACGATAGACTGGGCGACACAAACCAGAAGACAGGCTTTTGGCTGGATGAGTTTGCCGCTCCCTACTATGTTTTCAAGGATAACGGTTGTCAGATAACCATTGCCTCTCCCGCAGGAGGGCATCCTCCAATCGACCCGAAAAGTGATGTGCCCGGTACGCGGACAAAGGCGACGGAACGCTTGTCTAACGATGATGAAGCTCAAAGGCTGTTAGCCAATACCCTGCGTCTCGATGCGCCCAGCCCGGAAGAGTTCGATGCTGTCTTTTATCCGGGGGGCCATGGCCCTCTGTGGGATCTGGCGGAAGATATCAATTTTCTTCTGCCCTCTGTCTTAGAGCATGAAGGGAAAACCCTTCTGCGCAGTCAGACGCAGCAGCACGGGAGAACAGCACTGAATTTGTCCAGCCGGACAGGATAAGTCCTGAAGAAGGAGACACAGGAGATTTCGTCTGAGCCTTCCGGTCTTCACCTGATGAAATGGGATAATAATTCCTCGTCAAAACAATTCAGAAACTGCCGCTATCTCCTTCTGCAATTCTTTGAACCGCAAAATTTTTGTCAAAGAGAAATTCAAGCGATTGATATTTCACTATCTTGACACATCGTCCCCGGAATCCTTCCACGATGCAATGCAGATTGCAGGCCAAATAGGGATAAATCAATTTTTCCTGCCGCCTTTGGAATATACCGTTCCTCGGTAGCCTTATCAAGAAACCTCTTTTGTGTATTTGATGTGGCACACATCTTGCTCGACTAACTTCAAGGGCTAACCCGAGGAAAATAGCAGGCGGTCAGCCGCATGGCGAAATGATCAATAAACATATCGAGAACAGTCCGGACTCTTTTCCCGTCATAGGTGCCTCCTGGATCAGAAGGCAGAGATATCAATCCGTGCCTATTCAGAACCGAGCTGTTTTATTCTGAATGAAACATTGAGACAGAACAAAAGGGCTTTTATCGACAGACACTGTCATAGCTGAAGAGGAGGAGGTAACGGCCCAAAAAAGCATCATTGACAGGAGACGCTGATAGAAAAACAAAGTGTGCCGGAAATTGTTGAGTATGTCGCCAAGAGATTGGAGAAACTTCCCGGAAAATATAAATCCTTACGGGATGGACCGGCTTACCCGGTTGGGGTCAGTAAAAATCTATTGAAATTGCGCAGCCGGCTCATTCAGGAAGCAAAGGATAAATTAGATACCTGAAAATCAGGCTGATCTATGGACAAAGTGAAGGAGCATCGTCAGGTTTGGGATGAAGATGATGAAATTGCTAATGTTGTTCAGATATATAATGTTGTTCAGATATAGGATGGTGGCCGGAATCGTGCTTCTGGCCCTGTCCGGATGTACGGTGGGCCCGGATTTTAAGTCTCCCCGCTCCTCCGGACGTCGGCAGCTACACCGCATCCCCCCTGCCGGAGCGGACCGAGGCTACGGCGGTCAATGGTGGTGCGGCCCAGCATCTCGATTTCACCAGAAAGCTTTCGGCCCAGTGGTGGAAGATGTTCGGCTCGGATGAACTAAATACCTTGATCGAGGACGGTCTGGCCCGCAACCCATCGCTTACTGCGGCCACAGCGGCTGTGCAGGAGGCCCGCGAAAATCTGCGCGCAGCCAGCGGTTCCCTGCTTTATCCAAACGTCGATGCCGGCCTGTCTGCCTCGAAACAGAAGATTTCCGGAAAATCGTTCGGCGGCGCGAGCGAAAGGTTCAGCCTGCTTAACGCATCGGTGGATGTCTCCTACACTCTCGATATGTTCGGCGGCTCCAGACGGCAACTGGAAGGTTTAAGCGCTCAGGTCGATTATCAGAGATTTCAATATGAGGCCGCCTATCTGACCCTGACGGCGAGCCTGGTCACCACCGCCATTCAGGAGGCATCACTTGCGGCCCAGATAGCCACGACCAAGGAGATTGTGGCCGCCGAGGAGCGACAGCTTGTTCTCATCAAAAAACAGTTCGAATTAGGTGCGGTCGCCAAAGAAGCGGTGCTTATCCAGCAATCTGAACTGGCCAAGACCCGCGCAACGCTGCCTCTTCTACAAAAACAACTGGCCGTAACCCGGCACGCTCTTGCGGCCCTTACCGGACGGTTGCCGGGTGAAGGAGGGCTGCCCACCTTCGACCTGGACTCCCTGCATCTGCCGGTATCACTTCCGGTCAGTCTGCCGTCGACGCTGGTTCGGCAGCGGCCCGACATCCGTGCCGGCGAGGCGCTGTTGCACCAGGCCTCGGCCGCGGTCGGTGTGGCGACGGCCGATCTTTATCCGAAGATCACCCTGAGCGGTGGCTACGGGGTTGAGTCCAACTCCCTCGGAGATCTCTTTGCCGGCCAGAATACGGTCTGGAACCTGGGAGCAGACCTTTTGCAGCCGCTTTTCCATGGCGGTGAGCTTGAGGCCAGCCGCCGCGCCGCCGTTGCCGCATACAATCAGGCGGCGGCAGAGTACCGGACGACTGTGCTTCAAGCATTTCAGAACGTCGCTGACGTACTGCGTGCTCTCGACAGCGATGCCAAGGCTTTACAGGCTCAGGCCGAGGCGGATAGTGCGGCAAGTGCGAATCTTGAGCTGACGCGGAGACAGTTTCAACTCGGTGCGACCAACTACCTGACTCTGCTGGTCGCCCAGCAGGATTATCAGCAGGGACGCCTCGGCCTGATCACCGCTCGCGCTCAACGTTACGCCGACACCGCCGCCCTTTTTGAGGCCCTGGGCGGCGGCTGGTGGAATCGTCCGATGGTTCCGGCTGGAGATATTTCCGGCGATAGGATCAAACACTGAATCACCGCCAATTTCATTTTTTCACCAAGAGGTTTCTGATGACCAAGCGTATGATAGTCATGTTGATTTTCGTCGGTATTTTGTTTGGCGGAATCTTCGGATATAAGGCCTTCATGGGCGCCATGCTGAAAAAAAGTATGGCTTCGCGGGGCACCCAGCCACAGACGGTTTCCACAACCACTGCGAGCAGCAGTCCCTGGCAGAGCCGCCTCGAAGCCGTGGGCACGCTGCAGGCGGTGCATGGCGCCGATCTGGCACCGGAAGTCAGCGGCCTGGTGGTGAAGATAAACTTTTCCTCCGGCCAGGAGGTGGAGGCCGGGACATTGCTCCTCAAACTGGATGACGGTTCCGATCTGGCCAGACTTCGGTCCCTGCAAGCCACCGCCGGGCTGGCCCAAAAATCCTATCAGAGGGACCGGGAACAGTTTCAGGAGCATACCGTCAGCCAGGCCACCCTGGATGCCGATCTGGCCAATCTCAAGAGTGCCGAGGCCCAGGTAGCAGAACAGCAGGCCCTGGTCGACAAGAAAGACATTCGGGCTCCCTTTGCCGGTCGACTCGGCATACGACTTGTCGATTTAGGCCAATTTCTAAACGCGGGCACCAGGGTCGTCACGCTGCAGGCTCTGGATCCGATCTATGTTGACTTCTATCTGCCGCAGCGTTCCCTGGGGCGGATTGATACAGGAATGGCGGTTAAAGTCGAAAGCGATGCCTATCCCGGAAAAAATCTTCTCAGGAGAAGTCTCAGCCATCAGTCCAAAGATTGATGCGGACACCCGCAATATTCAGGTCCGGGCCAGAATCCATAACCCGGACCATCTGCTGCTGCCGGGAATGTTTGTGACCACCACCATCGACGTCGGCAGGCCAAAAAAAGAAATCACCCTGCCGCAGACGGCAATTTCCTATCATCCTTACGGTGACATAGTATTTCTGGTCAAGGAAAAGGGCAAGGATAAGGACGGCAACCCCCGCCTGGTCGCCGAGCAAAGGTTTGTCACCACCGGTGATACCAGGGGAGACCAGATTGCCATCCTCGAAGGTCTCGAGCCGGGCGACACCGTCGTAAGTTCAGGCCAGTTGAAATTGCGGAACCATTCTCCGGTAATCGTAAACAACCAAATCCAGCCCGCCGACGATCCATCCCCGACGCCCGAGGACCAATGATGAGGAGTAAGCGATGAAGTTTACCGACATTTTCATCCACCGCCCGGTCCTGGCCAGCGTACTCAGCCTTTTCATACTGGTTCTCGGCCTGCGCTCCATCGGCCTGCTGCCCGTCCTGCAGTTTCCCCGCACCGAGAATGCGGTGGTAACCGTAAAGACGGCGTATATCGGAGCCAACGCCGACCTGGTTGCCGGTTTCATCACTACGCCGCTGGAAAATTCCATTGCCCAGGCCAACGGTATCGACTATATGACCTCCACCAGTACCCAGGGGCTCAGCACCATTACCGCCAACCTGCGCCTCAATGTCAACGTTAATGAAGTTTTGACCCAGATCAACACCAAGGTCAACGCGGTACGCAACCAACTGCCTCCAGAATCGCAGCAATCAGTATTGGACGTCACCGTGGGAGAGACCACCGACGCCATGTATATCGGCTTCAACAGCAAGGTGCTGCCCTCAAACAAGATCACCGATTATCTCATCCGTGTGGTACAGCCGAAGCTGCAGGCCCTTGAGGGCATCCAGACCGCAGAAATTCTCGGTCAGAAGCTTTTCGCCATGCGTGCCTGGCTCAATCCCAAAAAACTTGCCGCCTACCATCTCACGGCCAGGGATATTTCCGCAGCTCTTGCCGAAAACAACTATCTCGCTGCGGTCGGGAGAACCAAGGGACAGATGGTCCAGGTGAACCTGACCGCCTCAACCAGTCTTCATTCCCTCGAAGATTTCCGCAACCTGATCGTCAAACAGCAGAAGGGCGCCGTTGTCCGACTGAGAGACGTAGCCAAGGTATCGCTTGGCTCCGAGGATTACGAATCGCAGGTGGCCTTTGATGGAGAGAAGGCGGTGTATATCGGCATACAGGTGGCCCCGGCCTCAAACCTGCTCGAGGTGATCGGCCGGGTCCGCGATATCTTCCCGTCGATCCAGCAACAGTTTCCGGAAGGACTTGACGGCCAGATCGTCTACGATTCGACCAAGTTCGTCGACAGTTCCATCTCCGAGGTGGAGCATACCCTGATCGAGGCCCTGCTGATCGTGACTCTGGTGGTCTTCCTCTTTCTTGGCTCTTTCCGGTCGGTTCTCATCCCTACCATCACCATCCCTCTGTCACTGATCGGTGCCTTCACAATCATGTTGATGTTCAATTTTTCCATAAATCTGCTGACGCTGCTCGCCCTGGTCCTTGCCATCGGCCTGGTGGTCGACGACGCCATCATCATTGTCGAAAACGTCAACCGCCATCTGGAGATGGGGGCTGACCGTCAGGATGCTGCAATCGGTGCAGCAAGAGAACTGGCGAATCCGATCATTGTCATGACAGTCGTGTTGATCGCCGTTTATATCCCCATCGGCTTCATGGGGGGGCTTACCGGCGCTCTTTTTACCGAATTTGCCTTTACCCTGGTGGCCGCCGTCACCATTTCGGGAATAGTCGCCCTTACCCTGTCACCGATGATGTGTTCGCGGCTGCTCAAACCGCACGATCCCGACCGGAAAGGGTGGCAGGCCAAATTTGTCGCCCACCTTGACCGCAGGTTCAAGGCCCTGCACGAACGCTATCAGGCCCTTCTGCACAGAACTCTCGACTATGTACCGGTTACCCTGGTCTTTGCCCTGATCATCCTCGGCAGTATCTATTTTCTCTATGCCGGCTCAAAGACAGAACTGGCACCGCAGGAGGATAAGGGGGTCGTCATCACCTCCGCCACAGCGGCCCCGGATGCAACCCTTGCGCAGAGGGAACTCTATTCCAGCGCTGTCTATCAAACCCTCGCCAGTCATCCGGAGACCGATCATGTCTTCCAGCTCGACAGGCCCGGCAGCTCTATTGCCGGAATGGTCTTTAAGCCCTGGGACGAGCGGGACAGGACGACCAACGAGCTGCAGCCCGTCCTCCAGCAGGAACTGAGCCATATTGCCGGCATCCGGGCGGTCGCCTTCCAACCGCCGCCGCTGCCGGGCAGCCGCGGTTTGCCTATACAGTTCGTCGTCCAGACTACGGAACCATTCAGCCAGTTGAACCGGGTCGCCGATGATCTTTTACAGCAGGCCCAAAAAAGCGGCATGTTCATGTTTCTCGACAGTGACCTGAAATATGACCTGCCGCAATCCGAGATTGTCATCGACCGTGACCTGACTGCCCAGCTCGGACTTTCGATGCAGGATGTGGGAGAAGTCCTTTCCGCTATGCTCGGAGGCAACTATGTCAATTATTTCAGTCTCTACGATCGTTCCTACAAGGTCATTCCACAAGTTCAGCAACGATACCGGCTCAATGCGGAGCAACTGAACAACTACTATATCAAAAGTGCCGGCGGAAAGACGATTCCGCTGTCGACCATCGCCCATATCACCGACACCGTGGTGCCTGAATCGCTCAACCATTTCCAGCAACAGAATAGTGCGACCATCTCCGGTGTCGCCTTTCCGGGAGTAAGTGTTGGGCAGGCCCTGGACTATCTCAAACAACTGGCCGGCAAGATCCTGCCGCAAGGCTACTCCATCAACTATGCCGGCCAGTCGCGACAGTTCACCCAGGAGTCGAGTGCGCTGCTCGTCACCTTTTTCTTTTCCCTGATTATCATTTTCCTGGCCCTTGCCGCCCAGTTTGAAAGTTTCCGCAGCCCGATCATCATCCTCGTCACCGTCCCGATGTCGATCTGCGGCGCACTCATCTTCATCAGTCTCGGAGTCGGCGGAGCCAGCCTGAATATCTACACCGAAGTCGGTCTGGTTACCCTGATCGGACTGATCAGCAAGCACGGCATCCTGATCGTCGAATTTGCCAACAACCTGCAACGTGAGGGGGAGAGCAAGCGAGACGCCATCGAGAAGGCGGCCGCCATCCGCCTGCGGCCGATCCTGATGACCACCGCCGCCATGGTCCTGGGAGTTGTGCCGCTGATCCTGGCCACCGGCGCTGGGGCGATCAGTCGGTACAACATGGGCCTCGTTATCGCTTCCGGTCTATCCATCGGCACCCTGTTCACCCTCTTCGTCGTACCGGCCATGTATATGCTGCTCGCAGCCGAGTATGAACAGGACAAAAAGCCGACCTCGACGACATCGGACACTCAAAAATGAAAATTCACAATCAAGGGAATGACATATGGCTTCTTTCTGGCAACTCTATGGTGAAGCGGCAAAAACAGCCCACGGTTTTTTCTGGAAAGTCGGATGGAGTTTGTTCTTGGCTATGCTGTCAGAGCGATGATCCAAGCGTTCGTGCCTAAAAAAATGACCAGCCAATGGGCGACGCCAACCGCAAGAATGTGACGATTTCCACGGTTTTCTGGACTGCCTCATCCTCCTGTTCGTTTGCCGCACTGTCTGCGGTGAAGTCACCGATTCGGAAAGGCGCACATTTTATCACCGCCGTGGCCTTTATGTTCGCCTCGGCGACCCTGATGATCGAACTGGCATTCTTCTTATGATCTTTCTTATCGAAACCGCCGACATATTGCCCAATTGGTTAATCTTGCTGAAGAACGCAGCCGTTGCTCCCTTTATCGCAGCCCTGACCGCTATCGGCTCGATAAGCAACATTCCGCTCGCCACAGTGCTCAACGCCAACACCTTTTTTTTTGCAGGAATCACGGGATTTATCTATTCTGATCGGATGGTTCCACAATTGATGAAGATAAACGCCAAATACTATGGCTGCTGGCGAGAATAGAACAAGAAAATATCTTCTCATTTGTCCCTCCTTTTGTCTATTTTATGTTGAGTAAATTTTTCATACAGTCCTCTCTGGCACTGACACAGGAAACTTTCAAGAACCATGCCTTGAAAAAGAGAGCCTGTTAAAAAAATCCGTTTTTAAATGGTCACAAGCCCGCCGTATCAAAGGAATAGGTAAATGTTTTTCAAAGGTTGAAAGAGATCAGGCAGAGGTTTTGCAAAGATATGCAGAGTAAATTGATATACTTCGTCTCTACGTTCCCCTTTTGCCGCAAGTGATCAGGGTTTCCCTGCCGGAAAAGGAGTATTGACAGCAAAGGTGATAGGGGCAAATTACGATTATGAAGGAAAACTTCAAAAAATGGTGGCTGATATTCAGGACCACCGGCCGGAACTTTCTTAACGACAAGCCTTTTGTCTACAGTTCCTCCATTGCCTGCTTTGCCATTTTTTCCCTGCCGGCCATTCTCTTTATGCTGGGTAAATATCTGATCGGTTTCTATCTCAGCAGGAGTAATTTTATACATTCGTACGGAGCAGCCGGTTCATTGGTGGCCCTATATACAGACAACGAAGCAATGGGGCCAGCACTATGCACCTTGCTGCCTGATCAGGAGGAAAAATTGATATGAAGATACTAGCAGGATACCCCTATCCGCTTGGTGCCACCTTTGACGGGATCGGTACCAATTTCTCTTTGTTTTCAGAAGTTGCCGAGCGGGTTCAGTTATGTCTTTTTGACGAGGAGGATAAAGAAACACGACTCGACCTGGAGGAGGTGACCGGCTACTGCTGGCATGGCTACCTGCCGACCATAGGACCAGGGCAGCGTTACGCTTACCGGATTTACGGTCCGTGGGAGCCGGAGTCTGGTCATAGATGTAATCCGTCGAAGCTGCTTCTTGACCCCTACGCCAAGGCTTTCAGCGGACGTATTAAATGGGACGAAGCGGTCTTTCCCTACCGATTCAGCGAGGGGCCTGACCAGCCCAGCGACAGCGACAGCAGCCCTTTCGTTTCCCGCTGTGTGGTGCACCAGCCACATTTTGACTGGGACGGGGATCGCCTGCTCCGGATACCCTGGCGTGAGACTATTATCTATGAAACCCATGTAAGAGGGCTCACCATGCACCACCCCGACGTGCCCGAAGAGCTGCGGGGCACCTATATGGGTCTCGCCCATCCGGTGATCATCAAATATCTCAGCGAACTTGGTATTACCGCGATTGAACTGATGCCGATTCACCAGTTCATCCACGATAAGCATTTGATAGACCGGGGACTTCGTAACTACTGGGGTTACAACAGCATCGGTTATTTTGCTCCTCATGATGAATATGTCTCCGGTTTCTGCGCCGGGGGCGCGGATGCCGAATTCAAATTGATGGTGAAAACACTGCATCAGGCCGGCATCGAAGTGATTCTCGATGTCGTCTATAATCATACCGCAGAAGGCAATCACCTGGGGCCGATGCTCTCCTTTAAGGGAATCGACAACGCCTATTATTATCGTCTGACCGACGATCAACGCTATTATATGGATTATACCGGCTGCGGCAACAGCCTGAATATGCGCAATCCCCATGTCCTGCAACTGATCATGGATTCCCTGCGTTACTGGATTGAAGAGATGCATGTCGATGGTTTTCGCTTCGACCTGGCCGCAACTCTGGCCCGCGAGTTGCACGATGTCGATAAGCTCTCGGCCTTTTTCGATATAATTCAGCAGGATCCGGTGATCAACCAGGTCAAGCTTATTGCCGAACCCTGGGACGTCGGTGAGGGGGGCTATCAGGTCGGCAATTTCCCTCCCGTCTGGACGGAATGGAACGGCAAGTTTCGCGACTGTATCCGGGATTTCTGGCGAGGTGAGGAACAGACACTGCAGGAGTTCGCTTCACGTTTCACCGGCAGCTCCGATCTTTATGAGAGTTCAACTCGCCGGCCTTCAGCCAGTATCAATTTTATCACCTGTCACGATGGATTCACTCTGACCGATCTTGTCTCCTACAATACCAAGCATAACCAGGCCAATGGCGAGAAGAACAGGGACGGCGAGGCCTTCAATCGCTCCTGGAACTGCGGTGCAGAAGGTCCAACCGATGATATCGGCGTTGTTATGCTGCGCAGACGGCAGAGACGAAACTTTGTTACCACACTGCTGCTTTCCCAGGGGGTACCCATGCTGCTCGGGGGAGATGAGATTGGCCGGACCCAGCAGGGGAACAATAACGCCTATTGTCAGGATAACGACATTACCTGGTACGACTGGGAGTCAGTAGACGAGGAATTTCTGGCTTTTTGCCGCAATCTCATTCAATTTCGCAAAAATCATCCAGTCTTTCAACGGCGCTGTTGGTTCCAGGGCGAACTTGTCCACGGCAGTGAAACAAGAGATATTGCCTGGTTCACCATCGAAGGTGAAGAAATGACCGAGGAAGACTGGCAGCATGGTTATACCAAAACCCTTGGTATATTTTTGAACGGTGCCGTCAAAACCAGCAATCCGCAGAGAGAAGCCCTGACCGGTGACGATTTTTTTCTGCTGATAAACTCCCATCACGAGCCTGTCCGTTGTACCCTTCCTGACGAGCAATGGGGCAGCCGGTGGCTGTTTGTTTTTGATACGGATACGGGCTGGGATGAAAATAAGCAAAGAGAGTTTACAGCGGGCGAGCAGATAGTTATTGAGGCCCGGTCGTGGTCTGTCTTAAGCGCCACGGGTGATCGATAATCACGGCAACGCCTGCGTGGAAGGCAGCGTTGGCGATGGTAAAACCGTCAATAGATCAGCAAATGAAAAAGGCTTATAGAGAAAAATTCCACTCCGGCAGAACAGATCGGTATCCGCAGTGTTGACCATGCAGCCGTCATCGACTGATGAGGCTGCATGGTGCAATCTTCTTCCCAGCCGCACACAGAGACTTTATCCCCCTCTAGTTGAGCAATAGTTCCCCTTATCAGAGCCTCTTTGTCAAAGTAGCAGCTTTACTTGCTTCAGGATAGCATCTCAAAGAGCGCGCTGCCCCGGCGTGTTGATACAAATGGAGGTAAGGGGAAGTGTGTTAAAATACGCTATGAAGCAAATTTATAGGCGACCCTGAGAAAGCGATTTCCTATCACCTGCTTTCATAGTCCTTGAAGGAGCTTGTAATACTCCTCAAGAGTACGAAGGGATTCCATCGTAGCCTGGTACAAAATCCAACTGAGGGCAAGAATGATGATTGTCAGCCCGATCTTCCAGGTCCGCGTCATGTTTGGATGCCACCAGATCAGTGGCAGCGCCAGAGGGCCGACAAATAAGAAGGCAATGACAATAAAGGATGTTCGGAAATACCATTGCAGATTTTCCTCTTGAGAGCGCGAAAGCTTACCGGAACCGTCCAGAAATTCACCACAGTGTTTGCATTTTATGGCGTCGTTCTGGATTTCTTCGGCGCAGAAGGGACACTTTTTCATGATCTTCTCTTTAACAGAATTTGAAAATCTCGTTACCTTAAGACGTTGTCCGATTTTTCTCTATACTAACGACCATTTCACTAACAAGATCGACATTCCGACCATGCACGCCTCTCTCCTACAATCCCAATGAATAATCATGGGAGAGAAAGCTGGCCACACACCTCTCAACCATTGCCTCATCTTCCATCGCCAGATCCAGAAGCCGGGTGACGCCCAACATACGACCGATCGTATTGAGTTTATTGCCCAATTCCTCGGCCGATTCGTTTTTCAATCGTGCTTTGAGAAAATCGTTTGAGGTAATGACGTTAAAATCCATATGTTTCAGTATCTCGGCAACAAACGCCACCCGCAGGTTCTCTTTTTCTGGCTTCGGCGGCACCTCCTTTAAAAGACAGGGAAATATAATTGTTAAAGGCATCATCGGACAAATAACAGTCCAAAACGATATAATGATAGCCCATGCTTAGGCTCATATTAAGATACTCCGGAGCCACAACAGCATAACTTTTGGTATCCACTGGCTGTGTCGCCGTGTCAGCGGTGTCCTTAACATGGCAGAAAAAAGATCTTTGGTTGCCATCTGCTGATCCGGGCCCCGCCAGTTGACCTCCGGATCGGTCATGCCCTCCCAGAGTTTCTGGAAAGGCAGGCTCTGCACAGTCTTCGGCGCTGATGAGGTCATCGTGGTTCCCCGAATTGCGTTGCCGAGGATATCCAGAACGTACAGGGTAAACGGCAGGTCGGTCTTCACCCTGAAGATGTTTTTTACCGAAGGTAATTGACTTTTTTCCTTCAAAAGAAACATTTCATTGAGTGCGGTTTCATGGCAAAAACGAAGGATATCATGCCAGGTTCGGCAGGATTCAGGAGTAAATCCATCCCGGCGCGGATCGGTTAGATGCAGCGGGAAAATATAGTCTGCCATGTTCTCCAGCAACCGGTGTGACTCCGTCATTGGAATGATTCACACTGCATTCCCGAAAAGACGTTGTTTTCTTCTGCAATGTCGAGACAATACCGTGCATAGATAATACCCCTGTCGGCGTCGACGGTGATTTCCCGGCCGTTCTGCAGGTTGTCGAAAATTCCGGCCACCCGAACGAGGCAGGGCACCCCGAATTCCCGAATAACGGAGGCCATATGATCCGTCCAATTTCCCTTCTCGACGACCACGGCTGCCGCTTTGCGTAACGCCCCGATAAAGCGTGGCGAAGAGTGCTTCAATACCAGGACGGCCCCCTGGGGCAGGTCGGTAAGATCATGGACATTGGTTGCCTTAAAGACCTTTCCCCAGCCGACGCCCGGACTGATAGGTTGGGTATTGTCGGCAATAATTTTGGCATCCATCAGGGTGGCCGGGCCTGCAGATTCGGCCTTTTTAAAGATTTTCAGGGGACGAGCCTGCAGCATATACAAGTTGATCCTGTTGATCAAAACACCACTCGATATCCTGGGGTCCCTGGAGATGCTCTTCGATCCGCATGGCCATTTCGGCAAGTTTTCCGAGCTGGTCCTTGTTCAGACATCGCATGCCGGATCTGCTCTTTGGACATAACCGTTTGCTGCAGGCCACCACCTTGCACTCCCGTGAGACAAATTTCTTTTTCAGCCGTTTCCACCCGAACCAGGGGAAATCCCGGATCCCGCTTGAGCACATACACATCCGCCGAAATCACCCCTTCAACCAGCAATTCACCAATGCCCCATACCGCATTGATCACCATTTCCCGACTGTCGGGTTTGACAGGATTAAGGGAATACATCACCCCCGAACAGACAGGATCGATCATCTCCATAAAGCCCACACTCATCGCCACATCATCATCGCGAATATTTTTCATGCGCTGATAGACAATCACACTGGCATTGTATTTACTTGATGCCACTTCTTTGTAGGTTTGCAGCAATTGGTCTGGTACGAACATTGAGAATTGTCGCAAACTGTCCGGCAAATGAGCTTTCGGCCAGATCTTCCCCAATGGCACTGCTGCGGACCGCCCAGTACACCGGCCGGCCTCGCTCTTTCTCAAATTTTTCACTTTCATGAAGAATCGAATCTTCCAATCTCCGGCGGTATTTGTGCCTCAAGAAACAGGTTTTTAATTGTTTTTTCGGCCTCAAGAAGTCTGATGGCTGTCGTTTGGCTCCAAGCCGCAGAGCACATCGTTTATCTTTGTAGACAGGTTGTTGTATTCCAGAAAATGGGTATAGGCGCAGGCTGTGGCGGCAAAACCGGCAGGAATCAACTGGCCGCAACTGGTTATGCATTTCGCCCAGATTGGCCATTTTATTGCCGACTTTATCCGCCAGTTCTTTTTTGATCGCAGACCAGAGGAATGATGATTGGCGTATAGATCGGTTCCTTCCTGCCGGTGAGCACCTGTCTGGTCTGCTTGTCCAGTTGCCCGTAGATCTCCCGCAACACGACATGTTCCCCTCCTGACAGTTGAATCAGGCTCTCGACGATATTGGCAACATGCTTCGACAGATTACAGATCATTCCTTTGAGATAAGGAAAACTGATCAGCTGATTGTTATAGAGTTTTTCCTCCAGCCGCGTCATCAAATCCAGGCTGTGTTCGTTTTCAAAGAGCACGGACAAAAACTCATTATATTTCTTCCTCAGATCCTTTTCGGCCTGGGTTTCCCGGGATTTTTCCTTTTTCAGGTACTTCCACATGCGAATCATCTGTTTCTCCTGACGCTGATAAACGGTTTCTTTTTTCAGTACACTTTTGAGAGGTGTAAGTCCTTTTTTAAAGCACCATTCTTTCCTCAAGGGCGCGTTTGACACTCTCTTTCAGTTCCTTTACATTAATTGGTTTGGAAAAGTAGTCAAAGAGTTCACCTTTGATACTTTTCACAAATTCATCCAGCATCTCCATACGACTCATCAGGATCACCTGGGTGCCGGGAGACAAGCGCTGGATGTGATGCAGAAATTCGACTCCGGTCATCTCTTCCATCATAAAATCGGTAATAACCACATCGAACTTGGGCTGACTCCAGACGATGACGGGCAACATAGGGGCTGGTGAAGGCCTCAACCACCCATTCTCCCTTGCCCAGATGAATTTTCAGGCTGTTACAGACCGAGACATCATCATCTACAACCATGATTCGTGGTTTCCGCTTCATCAACTCTTCTTCTTTCTGCCGTATAACATCAAAGAGCCGTCCTTCCTGTCTGCGTGTTGGAAGGTAGTAGTAAATGCCGCTGAAGACCATAGCCAATCCAAGCAACAAAATGGAAACATCGGCTATGTTCCACCAGCCAAGACCAAAATACCGCATGAGACCGATTGCAAGGACAACCAGGGCAACACCGGTACGCATGAAGGCCAGCTCGGTACGGGCCTTGGCTAAAAAGGTCCTCTGTTGTGCCATAAGTGTTCGCTTTTCGGCGAGGAACACACGGCGTTGAGACAGCTGGGTACGAAGTCGGGAAAGTCCGCTCCGATTCTCTGCCATTTCAGTGCGTTCCAAGGCGGCCTGGGTCCGTTGTTCCGCCATCAAGGAATTCTCTTCCGCCATCAGGGTCCGTTCATGGGACAGAATATTCCGTTCAATGGCATACTTAGTGGTCAGCATCGACAGGATATCTTTCAGGGTATCCGTTTTAATGATTTCCTCGGTGATTTCTTCCAGGTCGCGTTTCAGCTCATCGAGGTACTCCCGGCGAGATGCGGTGCTTCTTTCTATCAGCAACGAGCGGTTGCCGATATGGGGTCGTTGCGCCAGAGTCATGTCTGCAGGCTTATATACGGCATCCCGTTTTTCTGACAGGCCAGTTCTGCGACCGTCCATCTCCACCCTGTTCTCACTGTCATTTTCCATTATGACGCCTGATAAGTTATGTTTTGTGGATCAATTCCCCGTCCGGGTAAAAACATGGTATCTTATTTCTCTCAGCCAGTAATCAGGCATCAACCTGCTCCGATACCACCATCCCAATTACCGACTATCGTTAATCTCTCCTACATTAAGCCATCAAAATCTATTAAAATAAATGTATATTTCCCCCACTGGACATACTCGTAAAAAGTCTATTGCACTCCAAAAGATGGCTAAGTAAAAACACAGATAAACAAGGAGTGGTAGTTTTTCCGGGACACGGCATACAGGTAGTATGCCGAGTGCCGGAAAAAGTTCCACGACGCAGTAGATCGAAGTTTTTACGACGCCATCACACTGGTAAAGCATGTAATCCGGTAGTTAAGCAGAAAAGGCCGCTTCTCCCAATCCATTATTTGCACAATAAGGAGGTGAACTCACTCTTTGGATTAATTTTCGACGTTTTGAGCGCAGGCTCTGCGTATCATTTTTTTTCCGATCGCTCACCATACGTCGTTGTCATGTACCTTCACGAACCTACCCCAACCTCCTCTTCTAATGTATAAATAGTAGGTACCTTGCGAAACGGGGTCAAATCTTTATCTTTCTTTGACACCTCGTCGATTTAAACCGCATGAGGAGGGACCGGGGAAAGTGATGAACGGGTCTGGTGGAGAAAACCGGCTGATAATTGATATGCGAGCCTGCCGGGAGCGACTTGTCTCATCTCTGCTGTGGTGCGAGTGCCTCAGGAAAGTCTGGGAAGTTGACTCTCTTGTTTGTCCGCAGTGCCGGGCGGGTTCATCTGGTTCTGTATGATGACGGCTGGCCCGGAGCGGCAGATCTTTTTGTCGATGTAAACACGCGGTAGAAGTTGTGGCTGGAAGCGTACGCTTCAAAAGCGTCGTATTTGAGCGGATTTGAGGATTTCCAGACCATTCTTGCAGTCAAAAAAAAACTGCAGGAAGGCCTGCGTGGACAAGCGGTCAAAGACGCTGAAAAGAGGTTTTATTCGTCAGGGGAGTGTGTTAAAAATACGTTGTGAAGCACATTTTTAGGAGACCCTGGAAAGGCAATTTCCTATCACCGGGCTGAAGAACACACCAGCATTGCCACCGACCTGCTGGTAGCCAATATCCACTATGATGTAATGAAAAATCTGGTACGAACCGATGGATTTCTCAAACAAAATGGTTTATTCTCTCCGGTCTTCTGCGCAGTGAGGCAGGAAAAATAAGCGAATTTCTGAAGACCCGGCCGGTTCTTATCCTGAAAGGCTGGAGCCAGGACGAGATCTGGCATACCATTATGGGGATAACCAAGCTTCCGGAAAAAGAGGAGCAACAGGAGAAGGACAATGGCAAAGCTCATAGTGATAGGCGGCGATGCAGCCGGCATGACTGCGGCGTCCCAGGCCCGGAGACTGCAACCGGACATGGACATTACGGTTTTTGAAAGGGGGCCGCACACATCCTATTCCGCCTGAGGCATTCCCTACTATGTCGCCGGGCTGGTCGACAGACAGGATGCTCTCATCGCCAGAACACCACAGACCTTTCGCGATAAATACCGGATCAACGCGCATACCCTGCATGAAGTATTAAGCATTTCCTTAAAAGAACAGAAAGTACTGATCAGGAACCTGACCGACGGCAAGGAAGGCTGGGAAGGATATGATCAGCTCCTCATCGCAACCGGTGCATCGCCCGGAAGTCAACAGCTCGACGGTGTTAACAGCAGAAATATTCACAATGTAAGCACCCTCGCCAACGGAACGATTCTCAAGCAGGTCCTCGACACGGAAAAGCCGCAAAAAGCTGTAATAGTCGGCGGCGGCTATATAGGCCTGGAGATGGCCGAGGCCCTTCACCTGCGGGGCCTGCAGGTTTCCATTATCCAGCGTGGCGCCCAGCTGATGCCAAATCTCGATCCGGATATGGGTGAGCTACTGGGCAACGCTCTGCTGAGCAGTGGTATCGCTTTGTATCGCAATGAAACGGTTAAAGGTTTTGACCATAAAAATGGCCTGGCAACAGGTGTGGTTACCGACCAACGAACCATTCCTGCCGATCTTGTCATCCTTGGCCTGGGAGTTATCCCGAACAGCGGCTTAGCCAGAGATGCCGGTATCCCGCTTGGTCCCCACGGCAGTATCAAGGTAAATGAACTCCAGCAGACAGGAACGGCGAACATCTGGGCCGCCGGCGATTGCGCCCAGGCCTACCATCTGGTGAGTCACAGACCGGTACATATAGCGCTGGGAACCGTGGCCAACAAGCAAGGAAGAGTTGCCGGCAAAAATCTTGGTGGGCAATACGCCTCTTTTCCTGGAATCGTCGGAACGGCTATCACCAAATTCATGGATACCGAATGCGCCAGGACCGGACTCTGTGAAAAAGAAATCAACGCCCTCGGCTGGCAGTATGTAACAGGCAGGATCAACGGATTCACCCTGCCCCGCTACTACCCGGGATCGGCTCCCATTTGCGTCAAGGTGCTGGCCGAAAAGGGTTCGGGACGGCTGCTCGGTGCACAGATTGTCGGCGGCCGTGGCTCGGCAAAAAGGATAGATACCGCCGCCACCGCTCTCCATGCCGACTTTACCCTTGAAGATCTGCTCTATCTTGATCTGAGCTACGCACCGCCTTTTGCCGGCGTCTGGGATCCTCTGGTCATTGCTGCTCGAATGGCGTTGAAACAGGTATGATGGTACCGTTCGGTGAGACCGGACAAAAAAAACGGCGGACAATCTGCTTGTCCGCCGATATGGGACATTTTTTCACGTTGTTTTGTTACGATTTCTGCAGAGCGGCGATCCTCTCCTTCAATGGCGGATGGCTTCTGAAAAGCGCCGCCAGTCCGCCTTCCTTGGCTCTGATACCAAAGGCGGCCCCACCTGGTCAGGCAGGTGTAACGGTTCGTGATGGACCCTGCAGTCGTCGGAGAGCACTGACTACCTTTTCCTTGTCAATCAGATAGGCGGCACCTTTGTCGGCGGTAAATTCTCTTTTTCGGGAAAACCACATGACGATGATCGAAGCAAACAGTCCAAGAACAATTTCGAGAGCTCAGTCGTTGCGCGTCAAAAAGCCTGACAGCATTCTTTAGAATGACCCTGCGCCGGCCCGGTGGCATTGCCGGCATCCTCACGGCCATCAATTCTTTCGGAGATTATGCCTGCGCGCTCCCCATTGCATTGGCTGGTGGCCGATGGTCTGTTTGTTGAAAGCATCTCCTTTTTTGTGATGTCGGAATTTCCTATCACCATCACCTGAAAGCAATCCGGGATGCGGATCGATAATTGATAAAACGACAGGGTACCCGGGGTACGAAACATCTTGTTTGCGCAATGGATTACGGCTTGATCTCTATCTCTTTTTTTCCCGGAACAACTGAAACTTCACTGTCAACAGTACGAATGTGCAAATCCCGCTGTGGGAAGGGAATTTCAATGCCGGATTTTTCAAACTCGCTTTCAATGTGCTGGTTCAATTCGCTGAGTACTGTCAATTTGTTATTGAAGTCAGATATCCAAACCCTGAGTTCAAAATTCAATGAACTATCGCCAAAGGCCAGAAACAATGCTATTGGTTTCGGTGTGGAGACCACCGTCTGATTCTGCTCCGCGCAGGAGAGGAGGATTTTGAAAACTGTTTCTATGTCCGTTCCATAGGCTACCCCCACGGGTACTTTCACCCGGACCCGCTTGTCGGCAAGGGTCCAGTTGGTCACATTCTTGGTGATCAATTCTGAATTGGGGATGACGATTTCGGCGTTATCAAAGGTCTGGACCGTTGTCGCGCGAAGCCCCATTACCTTCACTTCACCAATGTCTTCGCCAACGACTATCACATCTCCAACCTTGATGGGCCGTTCAAACAGGAGAATGAGTCCGCTGACGAAATTGTTGACGATTGCCTGCAGACCAAAGCCGATACCAACACCGAGTGCGCCGCCAATGATGGTGATCTGTCCAAGCCCAAAGCCGATTATCCGAAGAATGATCAAAAAGCCGATGGTCAGTATCGCATAGTGGATAAGCCTGGTGAAGGAGAGTTGTACACCATGTTCAACATTATACCGGGGGAGCGTTTCCTGGAGCAGGACTGCAGTAATACCGTGTGAAAAGAGAAGCGTAATATAGAAAGCAATAGCTACGGCCATTATGAGTCCGGGCGTGATTGTCATGCTGCCGATGACAAGCTTGGCTGAACTGATAGCAGACAGTGCATCGCTTATGGTGGTAAAGATCCAGAGAATATGGAGTATGCCCGCAAACCATAAGATGCCAAGGAAAAGGACCATGACTGGTGCGATTTCCTTTGCGATAACCATGCTGTTCGAGCGGATGATCGAAACGGGAAAATTATGGAAAACTAAATCAAGAAAGGCCATCAGGAGATCATATAACAGCAGGAGAATCGTTGTGAAAACGGCCAGCGACAAGACCCTGCTGAAAATTGCCATGGCAAACTGATCATAGCCGGCAGCTCCGACAATAATGACCGTGAGGTAAAAAATCACCCCCAGCCAGAGGATCCAGGGCCGCTCCTTCTTCCAACCATGCTTCCGTCCCGATAAAACCAGTGAGAGGTGGTAGACAAGAAGACCTGCCGATGCAGTGAAGACATACAGGTAATTAATGAGCTGTGGTACTCTCAGAACGTTGAGGAGCAGCGAAACGGCAAGAATGCAGGTTACTACTTTTGGGAGGAGTGTTTTCTTCGGGAATAAGCTGGAGGGAAGACGATCAGTCAGAAGGATGGCCGCAATCATCAGCGGTAGTAGGAGCAAGGTGTTCCAGTCCTGCGGCAGATTGCTGCCGACTGAGCTGAAATCATAGAGCATAAATGCTGAACCAAAAAGAACGACCGTTGTTGCCAGAGGTCTTGCTGCGTATAACTTCCATCGTGAGGCTGGTCTGACATACGCTTTACTTCCGCGCACAACAAAAGCAAGGCTGATTATTGCCAACAGGCATAAGAGAATCCCAGGAATATTCTGCTGCAGGTAGGCCGACTGGTAACGGCCAAATAAGTGCAGATTATCCCATCCCTGTTTGGCCAGACTTCCGTTAAGATTGTCATAAAATTCAGAGGACAGCATCGTTGGCGAGGTTTGCTGTATTCCTGCCTTGTTTAATTCATCTATCAGTCTGGAGACGTTAAGATTGATTGCATATACCCGCGTCTGTAATTCTCCGATACTCTTGCCCGCTTGAAGGTTTGGAACGATGCGAGATCCTATCAGCGCTTTGGCTTTTTCTACAATGCCTTTCAGGGAATTAATGTCAGCCTGGGAGATCGTTAAACCGGGCTGTTCGTCAATCTTACGACTCAATTCCTGCAGCTCATTTTCTTTATCAAGCCATAACCGGTACCAGCTCTCCAGGTTTTTGAGATTAGATCTAAGAGGGGTCGCTGACCTGGTCAATTTGATTTTTTATCTTCACCAGCCGTGACTCCATTGCCGAGAGCTGATGATAGCTGATGTTGGTGTTGGAAAGCGCCATTTTCGCATCCCAGTCGACCTCGTCAATGCGTCGGGTGAGGTCAGGAAGCTGGTCCAGAAACGTAGCGACTTCTTCTGTGTCGCCAACCTTGGTCTGCAGATCAATGAACTCTCTTGGCAGGGTGTTGGTCAGGGTATAAAATTCAATAACAGATAGTTTCTGCTTATCATCTTTCGGCAGTTCAGGTGTCTTTTCGGCGGACTGTGCATGAGTACCGATGAGATTCAGGGATGCGCAAAGCAGCAGGAGAAGAAGGCCGGCTCTGATCGTTTTTGTTTTGAAATAAGTAAAATAATCCATTGAAGCCAGGCGTTGTTTTTTGGGAGGAACTGATACGTGTGGAGCACACCCATGTCTTTTGCAGAAACAGCTCCTTTGCCAGACTACGATAACTCTGATTGTCGAAACTTCCAGTCGACGCCGTATCATTTCCGGAAGAGTTCTCCGTCACCTGTTGATAATAAGTGGTGCTCGGTTTTAAAAACAGTATATTAGTCAGATAGCTGTCATACTATTTTTTGAGGCATAAACCGGAAATGTTTCGTTTTATTCACACCGCAGACATTCATCTTGATAGCCCGTTGAAAGGGCTGGCAGTCTATGAGGACGCTCCGGTTGGAGATATCCGCAGGGCAACGCGGAGAGCTTTCGACAACCTGATTAATCTGGCGATTGATGAGAAGGTAGCGTTTGTTCTTATCAGTGGCGACCTGTATGACGGTGACTGGAAGGATTACAACACCGGCCTGTTTTTTGCTGACCGGATGGGCCGGCTGGAAAAGGCGGGAATCAAGGTGTTTATCGTTTCGGGCAATCATGATGCCGCCAGCCAGATAACCAAAGCCATGCCGTTGCCTGACAACGTCTTTCTCTTTCCTGAGGCCGACCCGCATAGTGTCGTCATCGAAGGTTTAGGCGTTGCCTTGCATGGGCAAAGCTACCGGAGCAGAGTGGTTGATGAAAATATAGCTTCCCGTTATCCGTCCGCAATTCCGGGTTATTTCAATATCGGTCTTTTACATACCGCCCTCACCGGTCGCCCGGGCCACGAACCGTATGCCCCGTGCCGTGTCGATGACCTCCTGTCAAAAGGCTATGATTATTGGGGGCTGGGGCATGTCCATACGAGGGAACTTCTTTCTCGGGACCCGTGTATCATTTTTCCTGGCAACATCCAGGGCAGGCATATCAGGGAGACTGGACCGAAGGGGGTAACCCTGATTAGCGTGGAAGATGGTCGTATGAGCGCCATTGAAGAACGAATTATGGATGTCCTGCGCTGGGGTGTCTGCCGGGCGGATCTCTCGGACTGTGAAACCAGGGATGACGTGTACCAGTGTATTCGAACAGCCATGGAAGGGGCACGGCGGCAGGCGGAAGGTCGAATCCTTGCCCTGCGTTTGCTGCTTGAAGGGGCCAGCCCCATGCATGCTGAACTGCATGCAGGCTTTGGCCGGTGGACAGAGGAAATTCGCGGGATTGCCGCAGGCCTTGGCGATGTCTGGCTGGAGAAGATTAAAGTCGGGACCAGTCGCAAGATCAGTCTGGAAGAGATCGTGGGTGATGACACTCCCCTTGGTGGATTGCTGCAGGCCATCGAGAATCTTGATTTCGGTAATGGCGAGATTTCCAGCCTGCTGCCGGAGTTTGCCGGTTTGATGACAAAGCTGCCGCCGGGAATACTGGACAGTGAGTCGGTTCTGTATAATTCGGCGGCACGGCAAAGCGAATTACTGGAAGAGGTGAGAGAGCTTCTTGTGGCAAAGCTGCTTCTCCATGGTGACGGGGCATGAGACTCAGGCGCCTTGCTCTTAAGGCCTTCGGCCCATTTACCGAGCGAACGCTGGAGTTCAGTTCCCAGGCTCCCGGGCTCCATATTATATTCGGCCTGAACGAGGCAGGGAAAAGCAGTTCTCTGCGCGCACTGAAAGCACTTCTCTACGGATTTCCTGAGCGTACGTCGGATAATTTTCAGCATGCGGGCAAGCAGCTGTTAATCGGCGGAAGTATTGAGGGAGAGGATGGCAAAAAGCTTTCCTTTTTAAGGCGAAAGAAAAGAAAAGGCGATCTTCTGGACGAGCAGGGCGAACCCCTTGATGCAAGTGTCCTTGCCGCCTTTATGCATGGTGTTGAACCAGCCCTCTTTGAAGCGATCTATGGCCTTGACCACAAGAGTCTGATTGTCGGAGGAGAAGATATCCTGGCCCAGAAGGGTGAGGTTGGACAGGCCCTGTTCGCGGCAGGTGCGGGGGTTTCTTCTCTTGCCGGGATACTCGAATCCCTGGAAGAAGAGGCCGATGCGTTGTTTCGTGAACGTGGTTCGAAACAGAAAATCAATGCGGCTATCAGGGAATATCTGGAACTCAGGAAGATCGTCAGGGAAAAAAGCCTGCCGCCCTCCCGATGGAAAGAACACCAGAAGAGGCTGCGGGAAGCGGAGGAGAATCAGGCCCGGCTGGAGGAAGAGAGCCGGCAGAAAGCCAGCATTTTGCAGCGGCTTGTTCGATTGAGCAGGGCAATACCCGAAATGGCGGAGCTGGAAAACCTGCAGGAACAGCTTCATGAGATCGGTGAAGTGGTCATGCTGCCGCCCGATTTTACCGAACTGCTTCGTGAAGTTGAGCAGGATATTCGCGATGTCGGACTGAAAATTGACAACAGTAGTGACCGCTTAAAGAAGCTGCTGGAAAAGCAGGGTGACATCTCGGTAAATCGGAAGCTTCTCGAACATGCAGAGGCAAT
The DNA here is from genome assembly GCA_963745765.1 of uncultured delta proteobacterium. Lineage (GTDB taxonomy): Bacteria > Desulfobacterota > Desulfobulbia > Desulfobulbales > Desulfocapsaceae > Ww85. The sequence continues at coordinate 25,694 of CAVUYQ010000026.1, forward strand.
CGAGGATCTGCATCAGCGAATTGGCGAATACCGTAAAGGGAGACAGGATCGGGTTCGCCTTGAGGGTATGCGGATTACTCATCGCCAGGCAGCCGGAACACGTATCGAGTCGATCCGGCCGGATCTGAAACTGGAAGATGCAGAACTCCTGCGGCCGGTGCTGGGGAGAAAAAGAACTATCCAGGGCTTGATTGCACGGTATGAAGCGCTGGGTCAGCAAGCCTCACAGGCAGATAAACAGAAAGAGCTCATCGAAAAAGAATATAAGGATCTCACCGACAGGGTTTCCCGTCTGCCTGCCTTAAGAAATGGGGATGATCTTGCCCAGGCTCTGGTGCTGGCAAGGAAGATCGGTGATATCGATCAGCAGATAGAAGACAGCTCAAGAGAAATCGAGTTTGGCAGGAAATCCTGTTCAATGGAACTCAAACGGCTGGGACTCTGGGAAGGGACCCTTGAGCAACTGTCCGCGCTGGCCCTTCCCCTAATTGAATCAGTAAGGAGATTTGAAGCAGTATTCATTGCTGTTGAAAGAGAAAAACAGCAGCTGACGCAAATGCGAAGGCAGGTCGAAACAGAGGTGAAGACAGCCCGGAGCGACCTGATGGAAGTCGCCCATGGCAAGGAGATCCCAACCGAGCAGAATCTGGCTGAGTCGCGGCAAATGCGGCAGGACGGCTGGCATCTTCTGCGCCGGGAATGGCTCGAAAAGGAAGATGTTTCAAAAGAAGCTGCGGAATATGATTCGACTCGGACCTTGCCTGATGCCTATGAAGTTCATGTACAGAAGTCGGATTTGATCGCTGACCGGCTCTGGCGCGAAGCGGAGCGGATTGCCAGGGCTGAGGCTTTACAGGTGAAAATCGAAACACTTGAAGAACGGATCCGTGAGATCAGGGAGCAGGAAGAGGATTTGGCGGAACATGAGAAGGATGCTTCTGCGAGATGGCATGCTGCCTGGGAGACAACAGGAATCAAGCCGCTTTCATCAATGGAGATGCTGTCCTGGCTCTCAGATGTTGATATTATACGGTTTAAGATAACGGAAATTCTCAACAAGGAGCATTATCTGGCAGCAAGAAAGCAAACGCGGCAAAACCATTTCAATGAACTGATTCAGAAACTCGACGCATTGGAAGAAACTCCACTCGTTGCCGGTCATAGACTTGCGCCACTGCTGGTTCAGGCAGATTCGATTCTTGCCGGGTTGTCTTCGCAGAAACAGGAAGGCGAAAAGCTCATCGAAAAACAGGCGCAGGTCGCCGCTGCCCTGGCAAAAGCAGAAACAGAGCAGAAATCAGCGCGAACAGCACGACTTGAGTGGCAGAATAAGTGGGATCGAGCCTTGGCCGATCTGGGAATCCGGGACCTGGTCCTGCCCGGTGAAGCATTGGATATTCTGGATACCATTGCGGAATGTTTCACTCATCTGGAACGGGCAAAAGAGCTGCAGAGCCGTATCGACGGTATTGACCGCGACTCGAAGAAATTCAGCGAAGACGTAACGACGCTCACCGGGCAGGTTGCACCGGAATTACAAAGCCTCTCCACTGATCAGGCGGCACTGCAGCTGCAGACCATGCTTGTCAGGGCAAGTCAGGCCGACGAATTACTGAAGAAGAATACCCAGGAAATAGAATCCCTGGGCGGTGAGATTGCCAGCGCGGAGAAGACGCTGAAAAGCAGGCAGGCCGGGCTTGCCGACTTGCTTGCCGTCGCGCGATGCCGGGAAGCCGACGAGCTTCCTGCCGTCATCGGCCGCTTCAAACAGTATCAGCGCTTACAGGAGAATATTTCAAATGCGCAAGCCGCTCTTGCCAAGGTGAGCGAGGGTTTTTCGCTTGCGGAACTGAAAAGCCAGGCCGCCGAGGTGGAAGTGGACGAGTTGGCCGGCAGGATTGAGTCACTCAGACGTCTGATCGATGAAGACCTCTATGCCCGGATCCGGGATGCGATCAGGTTGAGCGGTGAAGAAAGCAAAGAACTGATGCTCATGGACGGCAGCGCAGAGGCGCTTGAGGCCGCCGATAAGATGGAGCAGGTTGCGACAAACATACAGAACCATGTTGACCAGTACGTGAAGACACGGCTTGCCGCCAAGGTGCTGAAAGAAGAAATCGAACGTTACCGGGAGGAGAATCAGGATCCGGTGTTAACGATTGCCTCAAGGATATTTGCCGAGATAACGCTGGGCTCGTTTGTTGGACTTCGCAGTGATGTAAGTGATGCCGGAAGCCCTGTCCTGGTAGGACTGAGGCCTGACGAATCACGGGTAGCGGTGCAGGGTATGAGTGATGGAACCCGCGATCAGCTCTACCTGGCGCTGCGCCTGGCGACCCTTGAATGGCGACTGGAATCGAGCGAGCCCATTCCCTTGATTGTTGATGACATCCTGGTGAATTTTGATGATGACCGGTCGCGTGCCACGCTCAGCGTGCTCGCCCAATTGTCTGTGCAGAACCAGGTGCTCCTCTTTACGCATCACCAGCAGGTCGTCGATGAAGCGAGGAAGCTGCAGGGAAAAGCGGATATTGTCATACATGAATTGTGAGATTCCGGTATTTCACTCTGCTATAGATTGCGGTTAGATGCCGATACATGATTTGATTTTGCGCAAAGACATTGTCTTAAGTGAGTATTCGTGTAATCTCAAGCACATCGAGTCTGACAGATTCGAATTGTATGCCCTGCCTTTGAGAGAATCGGTTGAGAAGGGGCATGCGCAAGGGTTGTCGCTATTGATAGGGGACCTGATTTGGTTCAGATGCATACGTTTAAAGGATTAATTATGGAGAAATCGTCATGTCAGTAATTGTAACTGGTGGTTTTGGTCACATTGGATCTTGGGTGTGTCAGCATCTCGTTAAAAATGGACACAGGGTAATCGCCGTTGACCAATACAGGAGGGATCTTAGCTATTTGAGGGGGATGGAAGGTGACATAACTCACATCAGGGCTGATGTTCTTGATCTATCTGCCATTAATAGCTTATTTATGGATCAGAAGGATCCTATCGATGGCGTGGTGCATGTTGCCGGCATAATTGGAGGACCTATCTTTACTCAAAATCCTCGTCAAAATGTTTATCTGAACGTTATGGGGACAGTCAATATGCTTGAAGTTTCAAGACTTTTTAAAATTCGTCGGTTCATTTATATAAGCTCGGGAGCCGTGTACGGGATTCGTGATAATATACCGTTAGAAGACGAAGCATTGACTCCCGGCGATCTCTATGGAGCTGCGAAATCAAGTGCCGAATTTCTCGGTATTCAATATGCGGAAGAATTTGATCTCGATTTCAGATCAATTCGAGTCTATTTTGCTTATGGTCCAGGGAGATTACCTTCTGAGGTTACTCCAATCCATAAGGCTGTTTTTGGTTGTCTCATGGGAAACACGAGTATCTCAATGCCTGCCGGAGCAGATCAATCGATTGATTTTACTTACATTAAAGATATTGCCCGAGCTATTTGCCTTCTCTATGAAAAGCCAAATTTGCAGTATCGACAGTACAACGTATCAAGCGGCGACTGCTATAATATTCCTGATTTGATTAAAAAAGTCGCCGAATACGCTGGAGTCGATGTAAATCTGTCTATCGGTCCGGGGCGCATTATGTCGCGTGGACCGAGCATCGATAGTTCTCGTTTGAGAGAAGAACTTGGCTTTCAGCCAGAATACGGACTGGCTGATGGAGTTCGCGAATATGCTGAGTGGATCAACGAACAACAGTGATGTACGAGTGGATAGTTTAATGAGATACGGCTGTTCGGGATCCAGATCGAGCAGGTAGAGATCAACAAGGATTATTTTTTTTCAACCCCTTTAAAGACAAGAGCGGTTCGCTTGACGCCGGATTGATGGTCGCACCGGCATCAAGAAGCAGTTTCACCACGCCGTGGTGCTTCCTTCTGATACTTCTCATCAATGGTGTCTCGGAGTCGGAGACTGAACCGTTGACAACGATCCGTTTTTTAAGCATTAATCGCACGAGTTCAGGAGACCCCGAACTCGTGCGGGTATGTTCCCAGGCGATTGTCAGTAGATCGTGAAGCCTGGGAACATCAGGTTAATAAGCGTTTGGAACCTATTAAGGAAAACGGGCAACAGGGAAGAAAACAGAACAACAGATGCGCCTGAGCTATTATATTTTTTCTTAGCCTTGCATGGTGATATGATAGCAGAGAGAGGTGGATGTTGTCTGGTGATTATAAGCACCCCATAAACATTTCGATCAATTTGCAGATCATCCCGCCATCCACTATACTGATTCTGTCAGGATCTTTTGAAAAGACGATTACTTCAGGTGGCCATACCTGTTTCCCGTGAGGCAAGTCCCTTTCATCGGGGCTGTCTTTCTTGAAAATATTCGGTGCTTTGCCTGCGGATTGTGGCGGTGCTGGAATGAGGCATGATCATGATTAAATATCGACTTATTTTTACTGATCTCGACGATACACTACTGGATCATTACACCTACTCGTTCAAACCTGCCTCCCGCTTGCTGGCCTGGCTCTCTCAGCATGGCATTCCAGTCATTATTAATTCCAGTAAATCATTTGCGGAGGTCGTCCGGATCCGTGAAAAAATGGGCAACACTGATCCCTTTATTGTGGAAAATGGAGCGGCTATTTATCTGCCAAAGCATCGGTTTCCACGTTGTCCGGAAAACTGTTCCAAACATGGATCCTATTGGTTCTACAGTATTGTCCGGCCCCGGGAACACTGGTTAACACTGATGCATGGATTCGATTCGGAATTCAGTTCCCTGTACACCGGTATGTCGGAGATGAGCATCGAAGAAATTGAAGAATTTACCGGACTGTCATCTGAAGATGCCAACTATGCCGCCAGGCGTCAGTTCAGTGAAGCCTTGTATTGGCACGGCAGGAAGGAAGATAAAAAGTTATTTATCCAGACAATTGAAGGCTGGGGAGGATATGTGCTTGAAGGTGGCAGGTTTCTACATGTGGGTGACCGGACCAGCAAGGGGTCGTCCATGCAGTGGCTCTGCAGATGTTATGATCATTACTTTCCTTCCCGCCAGTTCCAGACCTATGCACTTGGCGACAGTCCCAATGATCTGGATATGCTTAATTGTGCTGACTGGGCGGTGGTGGTTGCTTCACCTGGACACCCTGCCCCGAAGCTGGAACGCACGGAGCAGGTTGTCTACACAAAGAAATACGGACCTCAGGGATGGACTGATAGTTTGATGAAATTATTTAATATTCCTGAACATGCGCTACCTGAGATAAAAGATTAAAGGTAGCTTTTTTACGTTTACCTTCAGGTCGGCACCTACCTAGTTTTCGTCCGGAAATGAGCGATTTTTACCTAAATTTAGGCGCTCGATAAATTTAACCGCAGGCATCGTTGATATTCCGAGGATTAAATTTTGAGAGTAACGACGAGTTAGGGGAAAAGCGCTGTTTCAGGATGGAAACTACCTAGTAGACGATTGATCCTGAAGTGCAGTGAGCAGTTCTCTTACCACACCTGGAAAAGGTTCATTTGCCCCCGGTTTTCTTTTTTTGCCTCTTTCCTGCAACCTTTCTTTCTGTCCATCCTGCTATTACCTTTGACCATCCGTGAGCCTGTACGTCTTCAGCTTGAAAGGGTATCGCGGAAACAACCGGATTATCTGCTGTTGTGTGAGCCTGCGGCATCAGGCTCATACGACTAGGTAGTATTGGGAATTATTATTGACAAGGAACTGTCTCTTCTATAGAGTGCTTGCTGATTAAAGGAAAACGGTTTTTAAAATTGGTTGAAAATTCGTGTAAAGAAAGGTTATATGGATAGGTCAGGAACAGCTGATAAAGTAATGTTCCGGCGGGCAATTAAAGAGAGGAGGATATCTTGATGCTCTCCCCTGTGGGCAGGATATTCAGATTCTATCGGGACGGGTTTCGCTCGATGATTATCGGTAAAACCCTGTGGAAGCTCATCCTGGTAAAACTGTTTATCATGTTCGCCGTCTTGAAACTGTTTTTCTTCCCGAATTTTCTTACGACCCATTTTTCTACAGACGAACAGCGGGCCGATTACGTAATGGAACAGATCACCCGACCGGCTCAGAAACCGAATTAAGGAGGATATTACATGGTCGATATCGATCTAGGCCTGGTGAATTGGTCCAGGGCGCAGTTCGCCCTGACGGCAATGTATCATTGGCTCTTTGTACCATTGACGCTGGGCTTGTCATTTCTGTGTGCCTTTTTTGAGTCTATCTATGTCAAGACCGGAAAAGAGCAGTGGAGATACCTGACAAGGTTCTGGATGACCTTGTTCGGCATTAATTTTGCGATCGGTGCGGCGACCGGTATTATCCTGGAATTTGAATTCGGTACGAACTGGTCAAATTATTCATGGATGGTCGGCGACATTTTCGGGGCTCCGCTGGCGGTGGAAGGGATTGTTGCCTTCTTCCTTGAAGTTACCTTTTTTGCCGTGATGTTTTTCGGCTGGGGCCGTGTCTCAAAAGGTTTTCACCTTTTTTCGACCTGGATGGTCGCGATCGGCTCCAACCTTTCGGCCTTGTGGATTCTGGTGGCCAACGGCTGGATGCAGTACCCGGTCGGCATGGCCTTTAATCCCGAAACAGTCCGTTTTGAGATGCAGAATTTCTGGGAAATTCTGTTCTCGCCGGTAGCCATAGCAAAATTTACCCATGCGACAGGCTCGAGTTTCCTGGTCGGAGCGACCTTCGTCATTGCCATTTCCTCCTGGTACCTCCTCAGGGGACGGCATATCGAGATGGCCAAAAAATCCATCCTGGTTGCCTCGGTATTCGGCGTTTTTTCACTTGCCCTGACTGCCTACACCGGGGACGAATCAGCCTTCACCAATGCCTCTAGTCAGCCGATGAAGCTGGCCGCTTATGAAGGGCTGTATAACGGCGAGCAGAACGCCGGCATTGTCGCCTTTGGCATCTTGAACCCGGCCACAAAGCCGGGTGATGATTCAGATCCGTTCCTGTTCAAGATCAAGCTTCCCTACCTGCTTTCCCTGCTGGCCAACCGCTCACTTGATTCGTTTGTGCCGGGAATCAATGACCTGGTCTTTGGCAATGAAAAGCAGGGTATTGTCGGCGTTGACAAGAAGATGGTGCGTGGTTCTGCTGCCTTGACGGACCTTACCGCCTACAAGAATGCCAGGGACTCCGCGGATAGTGCGGCTGCGCAGGGTGCGCTGGAACGTTTTACCAAGAACCAGGACTATCTCGGCTTCGCCTATTTCGACAAGCCTGAAGACGCGGTCCCACCGGTTCAGACGACCTTCTATGCATTTCATATCATGGTCTTTCTTTCCCTGTTTTTCGCTTTTATCTGTCTTGCCTATCTGCTCTACGGGATGAGAGACAGTATCACGCAGAAGCGCTGGCTGATGCCGCTGGGCATCTTGTCATTCTTTCTTGCCATGGCAGCGAGCCAGGCAGGCTGGGTCGTTGCAGAAGTAGGCAGGCAACCCTGGGCAATCCAGAACATGATGCCTGTCTCAGTTGCGACCAGCAACCTGGCCAAGGGAAATGTCATGGCCACATTCTGGATGTTTGCCGGCCTCTTTACCGTGCTGCTGCTGGCGGAAATAAAGATCATGCTCTGGCAGATCAACAAAGGACCGGAGGGCGAATAAATGATTGGAAATCTAGATATAACAGTACTGCAGCAGATCTGGTGGATCCTTGCTTCAATTGTCGGCTCCCTGTTTCTTTTTCTCACCTTCGTGCAGGGCGGCCAGACCTTGCTCTGGCAGGTTGCCAGGACGGAACAGGAAAAAGCGCTGGTCATCAACTCGCTGGGCCGTAAGTGGGAGCTGACATTCACCACGCTGGTTCTTTTCGGCGGTGCCCTGTTTGCCGCCTTTCCGCTGTTCTACGCCACCAGTTTCGGCGGCGCCTACTGGGTGTGGATTCTGATCCTTTTCACCTTTATTATTCAGGCTGTCAGTTATGAATACCGCAAGAAACCCGCCAATCTGCTTGGCGCTAAGGTTTACGAGATATTTCTCTTTATCAACGGTTCGGTCGGCATCCTGCTGATCGGGGCCGCGGTTGGAACCTTTTTCACCGGCTCCAATTTCACGCTGAACCAGTTTAACCAGGTGAGATGGACGCATCCGCTGCTTGGTCTTGAGGCCGCCTTCTCCCTGTTTAACCTCTCGCTCGGGTTGTTCCTGGTGTTCAACGCGCGCGTTCTCGGATCGATGTACCTGCTCAACAATGTTGATTGTGCTATTGCGCCGGATCTTGAGCAGCGGCTGAGAAAGGCCTGTATCACCAATCTTGTCTGCGCCCTGCCGTTTCTGCTCTACGTGCTGGGAAGTCTGCTGCTGATGCAGGGTTTTGGTTTTGATGAGAACGGCGTTGTCAGCATGGTATCGGGAAAATACCTGGCTAACCTGCTCGCTATGCCCGCAGTCCTTATTCTGCTGCTTGTCGGCCTGGTGCTGGTCGTGTGGGGGGTTATTTCAACAAGTTTTCTCGAAGGAAACCGCGGCATCTGGTTTGGTGGCCTGGGAACGGTACTCGTCGGTCTGGCCGTTTTCTTCACTGCCGGTTTTAACAATACACCGTTTTATCCGTCCAAGGCTGATCTCCAGTCATCCCTGTCAATCTATAATGCCTCATCAAGTCATTTTACGCTGACGGCAATGACCTATGTCGCCCTGGTTATTCCTGTCGTATTGGCCTATGTTGCTTATGTCTGGAAGCTGATGGATGCCAGGAAGATAGGGCCTGAAGATCTGAGTGATCCCAAGGCTTATTAGCAGAACGGATAGGTTCCAAGGAGGGACGAAAGGATGGTAGCATTTTTACTCATTACATGGTGTGCTGTAATTTTCTTTTCATACAAAGTATCGGTTAAGGTACTTGAAAAGGCAGGGAAACTGTAGGCGTACCCTTTAGCATTCACAAAAGACCTGCCTGCAGCGTTATAAACATTATAAAACGGGGGGATCGTTGCCGGTCTTCCCGTTTTTGTTTTGCGTGCTTACTGTTGTTACTAAATGGTCCATATTGTAACATATCAATCATTTCTGTTGTTTTTCCATGAACGTCAGGCTAACGGTCCGGGAGCAGTTGTCCCGGTCGATCTCTTATGAAGGAGTTTGCTATGGGAAAGAATCTTTTCAATAAAGTATGGGATTTACATAAGGTTGCCGCATTGTCTGAAACAAGGGATCAGCTTTTTATCGGTCTCCACCTGGTGCATGAAGTTACCTCTCCCCAGGCTTTTCAGGAGCTGCGGGAACGGGGCATCAAGGTGAAATACCCCGACCGTACCATCGCCACCGTTGATCATATCGTACCGACGCAAAATCAGTTTATCAGGCCATACCAGGATACGCTGGCAGAGGAGATGCTGCAGGCTGTCGAAAAAAACACGGCTGAATTTGGTATCCCGTTCTTTGGACTTGATTCTGATTCCCGGGGCATTGTCCATATCATCGGACCGGAAAACGGTTTTACCCAGCCCGGCATGACCATTGCCTGCGGTGATTCCCACACCTCCACGCATGGTGCCTTCGGCGCCATCGCCTTTGGCGTCGGAACCTCCCAGGTTCGGGATTTGCTGGCAACCCAGACGCTTGCCGTGGATCGTCTGAAGGTCAGAAAGATCGAAGTGCACGGTAAACGGGGACCAGGCGTCCATGCCAAGGATATCATCCTGCGGATCATCGCTGAACTCGGGGTTATGGGCGGTATCGGTTTCGCCTACGAGTTTGCCGGTCCTGTCATCGCCGCGCTTTCCATGGAAGAGCGCATGACCATCTGCAACATGAGTATCGAAGGAGGAGCACGTGCCGGTTATGTTAATCCTGACCAGATAACCTTTGACTACCTGGCGGGCAGACCGTTCGCTCCGGCCGGTGCTGAATTCGCTGCTGCCGTTGATTTCTGGAAGTCGATGGCCTCAGATGCGGACGCTGATTATGATGATGTTTACCAGCTCGATATTACCGGCATGGGCCCCATGGTCACCTGGGGAATCACTCCGGGACAGGGGGTAGAGGTGAGCCAGAATCTGCCGCGCATCGCTGATCTCGATGAGACCGAGGTGGAGATCACCCGGAAGGCATATGAGCATATGGGCTTTTCCGAAGGGCAGAAAATCGAGGGAGCAAAGATCGATGTCGCCTTTATCGGCTCCTGCACCAACGGACGTATCTCCGACTTCAGGGCAGCGGCTGCGGTGGTGAAAGGAAGAAAAGTGGCTTCGCATGTGCGGGCTCTTGCCGTCCCCGGATCCCGGAAGGTGAAAGAGCAGGCAGAGAAGGAAGGGCTCGACGTCATTTTCACCGAGGCAGGATTTGAATGGCGTGAAGCCGGCTGTTCCATGTGCCTGGCCATGAATCCGGATAAATTGGTCGGCCGCCAGATGTCGGCCAGTTCCTCGAATCGCAACTTCATCGGCCGGCAGGGTACACCCAAAGGTCGAACACTGCTCATGAGTCCGGCAATGGTTGCGGCTGCAGCAGTTGAAGGTGTGGTAAGCGATGTAAGAAAATTATTGTAGGGAGATAAAGAAATGACCGATAATCCTGCCGCCATCAAATGCATAGAAGGACGTGCATTGCCCTACCAGGGCAATGATGTCGATACCGACCGCATCATTCCCGCACGCTTTCTGAGAAGTGTAACCTTTGAAGGGCTCGGCAAAGAGGTCTTCAAAGATGAACGCTACGATGAAAATGGCGTAGAAAGAGCTGCATCCGTTCAATGGTCCGACCTACGAGGGCGCCAGAATATTGATGGTAAACCGTAATTTCGGCTGCGGCTCAAGCCGGGAGCACGCGCCCCAGGCAATTATGCGCTTTGGCCTGCAAGCCATTGTCGGCGAATCTTTTGGCGAGATTTTTGCCGGTAACTGCATCAGCCTTGGTATCCCGGTCTTTACAGCGGGTGAGAAAATTATCCGCGAGCTGCAGAAGCAGGCGGAAAGTAAGCCGGAAACCGTCTTTAAGCTCGATGTCGAGACACGGTCCATCAGTTTTAACGGACAGAGCGTTGCACTGGAAATGAATTCTTCAGTAAGAACGGCCCTTCTCGGCGGCACCTGGAACACTCTTGATGAACTCATGCAGAACATGGCGCAGATAGAAAGCGTCTATGACAGACTTCCCTATACCAATGGCTTTCAGTAGGTCGGGAGTTAATCTTTTGACCATCGCGAGGTATCGGCAGACCAGTCAGACCAGCCTACCGATAACCAGCCAGAGAATCTGCAGGCAGGCAAGCGCATAGATACCTGCCATCACGTCATCCATCATGATGCCGATGCCGCCGTGCAGGTTGGTGTCCAGCCAGGAGACGGGGAAGGGTTTGAGGATATCGAAGATCCTGAAGAACAGGAATCCCAGAAACCAGGCCAGTGGATGACTGGGTGCCAGGGTCAGGGTAATGAAGATGCCGAGTATCTCATCAATGACGATGCAGCCCGGATCCGGCCGGTCAAAAATTTTTTCAGCCGACCCGGCGCATAAAAAACCAACGACAAAAAGGGCTGCCATGAGCATCAGGTAAGTGGGCAACTCCAGGTTTCGGCAGAAAAACCAGGGCAGCATCGCAAAAAGCGAACCCCAGGTCCCCGGTGCTTTCGGGGCCATACCACTGTAGAGACCGGTGGCGATGGCCACGATCAGCCGGTCCATCAGAGGCTCTTCTCTGAGCAGCACAAAACCTCCCGATAGACCCGGTCAAGCGGAAGATGATGTTTTTCGGCCACGACCCTGCATGCTTCATATTCCGGGTATATTTTAACGCCGTCGGGCGTCTGCACCTTTTTGGCAGTAATCTTGCCCCAGGAGGTGTTGACAAGAACCATCTCCCGCGGCAGCGTCAAGCGTTGTTCCGTTCTGAAACGCAAACCGATGGCCGTGGTTTCGGTGAGAATCGTATCCTTGAGTTCCGGGCTGTTCTGCGGGTGACAGATCACCTGCAGGCAGAAGCCGGGCCGTCCCTTTTTCATCTGGATCGTGCTCAGGCTGACATCAAGGGCTTTTTTATCAAAGAGTCTGCTGCACAAAAGCGGGAAACCCTCCGGGCTCCAATCATCAAGGTGAGTCTCGATAACCTCCACCTGCTGGGCCTCTTCGACACGGTTGCCCTGGCCGATCAGCAAACGCAGCAGATTTGGACGATCCTCGGTTCCCGGCCAATCACCGGCACCATAACCGGTGGCAGAAAGAGTCAGCGGCGGCAGCGGGCCGAATCCGTCAGCCAGTTCAGCAACGAGTGCCGCGCCGGTCGGTGTCACCAGTTCACTATCGGCGTCAACACCGTAGACCGGAACACCTTTCAGGATTTCACAAACGGCAGGCGCGGGGAGCGGCAGGTTGCCGTGGGCACAGCGTACAAATCCCCGTCCAAGCGGCAAGGGTGAACAGTACAGCCTTTGTATGCCAAGCAGCTGCAATCCGGCCACGGTACCGACAATATCGATGATGGTATCGAGTGCGCCAACCTCATGGAAATGGATCTTTTCAACCGGTTTATCGTGAATCCGGGCTTCCGCTTCCGCCAATCGCTGAAATACCCTGAGAGATCGTTCGACAATTCGTCTTTCAAGGTGGCTTTTCTCCAGGACAACAGTGATGTCTCCCAGTGTCCTCAGAGTCTGAGCCGTGCTCGAGGTGATAGCAACGGAGGTCGCCGAAATGGCCTGCACCATGCGACGGGAGACCGAGAACTCGAAGGGCTCCAGTTCCAGTTTTGCCAATTCATCCTGCAGAAGATCAGCCGAAAGTCCTGCGTCTAAAAGAGCACCGAGAAGCATGTCTCCGCTGATGCCGGAAAAACAATCCAGATAGAGAGTATCGTTCGTTATATTCATGACGCTATAGCGTTGTTCCTGAGAGGTTGATGCCGATTTGAAGAGGATAGCCGTTAAGAAAATCGGCTACAGTCATTCGTCTTTTTCCTTCGATCTTGATCTCTTTTAGCAGAAGGCATGCCTGGGAGGTTGACACGAGCAGACCTTCGCGATCGGCTCGTATCAGCGTGCCCGGTCTCTTTGAGCTGTTCTGGTGCACGACTTCAGGCGAAAAGAACTGGGCTTTCTTGCCGTTCAGGTAGCAATAGGCCGTCGGCCAGGGATCAAGGCCCCTGATGAGATTAGCAATAGTTTCAGCAGACAGGTTCCAGTTGATGAGACCGTCATCTTTCTTGAGCATCGGTGCAGACGTGGCCAGGTCGTTATCCTGGGAGATGACGGCCAGTCCACCCTGGCCTATCAGATCCAGGGTGTCCATCAGGGCCTGGCTGCCCAGCCGGGCGATTTTGGGAAAGAGGGTTCCGGCAGTTTCATCGACCGCCGGGGTGATGGCAGCCTTCATCAGCATGGCGCCGGTGTCCATGCCCTCGTCCATTTGCATGATGGTCACCCCGACTTGCGTGTCGCCCTTGATAATCGACCATTGAATGGGCGCGGCACCACGGTGACGCGGCAATAACGATCCATGCACGTTGATGCAGCCATACTTTGGCAGAGAGAGGATAGCCGCCGGTAGAATCCTGCCGTAGGCTGCGACCACAATAATATCGGGGTTATAACCGCTGAGCAGATCTATGAACCCGGCGGTTTTGATTGTTGCCGGCTGATGAACCGGGATACCATGTTCCTCAGCCAGTATTTTCACGGGAGGCGCGATCAGCTTGAGGCTCCTTCCTTTTGGCCGGTCAGGTTGGCTGACAACCGCCACGACTTGGTCTTCTCCGTTAATCAAGGCATTCAGGGAGGGGATGGCAAAGTCAGGTGTTCCCATGAAAATGATGCGAAAAGGGGATCTGCTCATCAGCTGATCTGCTCCTCTTCCAGCATTTTTTTGCGCTTCTTCTTATAGAGTGCTCGCTTCAGCGGGCTCAGGTGGTCAATAAAGAGAATTCCGTTAAGATGGTCAATTTCATGCTGAAGAACTACGGCGAAACGGTCCTCAGCCGACAGTTCATGAGGATTTCCATCTTCGTCCTGATAGGTGACGGTGATTTTTTTGAAGCGTTTTACCTCGGCAACTAATTCCGGCACGCTCAGGCAGCCTTCTTCGTCAAGCTGATGGCCTTCACTGGCGACTATTTCCGGGTTTATCAGGCAGAGGTATTCTTTGTCCCCATCCGGGACGGTGGTGTCAACTACGACCAGCCGTATCGATTCTGCAATCTGCGGGGCCGCCAGGCCGATTCCGGGTGCATCATACATGGTTTCAGCCATATCCGCGATCAGCTCTTTGAGATCATCGTTGAAGGACGCGACCTCTTTCGCTTTAAGCCTCAGAAATGGCTCGGGATATTCGATTATTTTACGTAACGCCATGTGTTAACTCGTTATCTTGATTCAGTAATTAATTTTGCCGAAGGCAAATGTACCATACGTAGAGTCTATTGACTATTGGTGAATGCACTATAATCCACTAATAGCACCACCTGTTGCTTTGTCAGGGCGAAAACGGTAGAGTGCTCAGTCAGCATTTGCCGCATTCCTGATTTACAATATACTGGTATATTATGAACATCCTTTTTCCGATTGCAAGCTATCTCGTTGGTGCCATACCCTTTGGTCTCCTGGTTGGCAAGCTGGCAGGTATTGATGTACGCACCTCAGGCAGCGGCAATATCGGTGCAACCAATGTCAGCCGGCTGCTTGGTAAAAAACTGGGGTTTGTCACCCTGGTTCTCGATTGTCTCAAGGGGTTTCTGCCGATCTTTGCAGCCTCGCACCTGCTTCCCGATGGTTCCAATCACCAGGTGATCATGCTGCTCTGCGGTATCATGGCGGTTGTTGGGCACATGTTTCCTGTCTACCTCGGTTTCAGGGGAGGCAAGGGTGTCGCCACGAGTCTTGGTGTTTTTCTCTTTTTGTCGCCACCGGCCATCGCTATCAGTGTGGTAGTGTTTGTCGGGGCGGTAGCACTGACCGGTTTTGTATCTGTCGGTTCCCTGGCCGCGGCGGGTCTTTTCCCCCTGTGGCTTTTTGTTTTTGGCCAACCGCCCGCATCAATCTATGCCGGAATGGTGATCGGAGCCTTGATATGGGTAAAACATCATCAGAATATCGGCCGGTTGTTTCGCGGTGAGGAAAAGAGCTGGAAAAAGAAGTAATTACCATTTTTCCCCGGCCGGGGTAAAAATGGGGCAGATGTTTTGGATAAATGGCGTCAGCGTACCGTATCGTTTTTAAGACCGGGACGTTGTCTTCCTTTTCCTCCACGGTGACGGTGTAAAGGGTGACGATATGACCGTAAAAGAAATTGTACAGCGTATTGTCAATACGGGCACGAAACAGCTCAGAGCGGATGGTACCTGCTATCAATCGCTATCATACCGCGATGAATTGAGGCTGGCAGAAGAATCGGGCTGCAGCCTGAAGGAAGTACAGATCATCGCCCTGGAACATGATCTCATTCCCGAGGTCTATATTCGCAACCAGAAAAGCCTGTCCAGCCGGGATCAGGTCAGGTTGCTGCAGACGCATGTGGCGATAATAGGTCTTGGCGGTCTTGGCGGAACGGTTACCGAAATCCTGGCCAGGATCGGTGTTGGAACCCTGACTCTGGTGGATGGTGATCTCTTTGAGGACAGCAATCTCAATCGCCAGATCCTGAGCAGTGTCGATAACCTCGGCCGGCCAAAGGCGGACGTGGCGGCAGAGCGGGTACTTTCAATCAATCCGGCGGTAGAAACCTGTGCGGTCCGGCAATTCCTCTCCGACGGGAACGCTCAGACCATCCTGGCAGGGGCCCACATTGCTGTTGACTGTCTTGATTCAATTTCCAGTCGTTTCATCCTCGAGCAGGCCTGTCGGATCAGAAAAATACCGATGGTTTCTGCTGCCATTGGCGGAACCTCGGGACAGGCTACCGTCGTCTATCCTGAGGATCAGGGGCTCTCCCGTATCTATGGCGATCCTGGCACGGCTTTACCCAAAGGGGTCGAAATGGTGCTTGGAACCCTGCCTTTTGCCGCTATCTCTATGGCTGCGGTTGAATGTGCCGAGGTCGTCACTATCGCACTCGGCAGGCCGGCACCTCTGAGGAACCGGCTGTTTATCACCGACCTGACGGACCATACCGCCGAACTGATTGATTTCTGATCACCGGATAATTGCGGGGACAGTATACTTAATTCTTCGTCCCTTCCTTTTAAATACAACGCCCTTTGGTATTACTTCGTCGCAAATTTGAAAAATGAACTATATATCCCCGTAATTGCCCAGCAATGGTTTAAAAAGCGGATTCTTATCACCTGTTGAAACAACTATTCCTGCTTAATGCCGTATTTTTTCATCTTTCGCCATAATGTGCTTGGATTGATTGCCAGGTAGGCAGCAGTGGCTGTCTTTTTCCAGTCGTGTTTTTCTAGCGCCGTTCTGATGGTATTCTCTTCGGAGGTGGCTAGGGGCTTTCCCGTTGGCCGCTCTTCACTTGCTTCTCTGACTTTATGGTCATTTATCAATTCTTTGGGGAGGTGATCCAACTCGATTATGCTTCCATGACAGAGAATGAAGGCATACTCGATAAAGTTTTCCAGTTCCCTGACATTACCAGGAAAATCATAATTCATAAATATATCGAGAACTTCCCGGGATACGCCTGCAATGTGCATCCCTTTGATAATGTTGAATTTGTTTATGAAATTATCTACCAGGAGTTCGATATCCTCACGGCGGCTAGACAGAGGCGGCAGGTAGATCTTGACAACGTTGAGACGATAGAACAGATCTTCACGGAATTCTTTCTGGGAAACCAGATCGACAAGCTTTTTATTCGTTGCGGCAATGATCCGAACATTTGCCTTGACAGTTTCCATGGAACCAAGGGGTTCATATTCCATTTTCTCCAATACCCGCAACAATTTCATTTGCAAGGCGCTCGAAATATCACCTATTTCATCAAGCAAAAAGGTGCCACCCTCTGCACGGGCAAAGCGGCCGGGTTTGTCGCGTTTTGCTTCGGTGAATGCACCTTTTTTGTAGCCGAAAAGTTCGGACTCCAGCAGGGTATCCGGTAAAGCTGTGCAGTTTAAAGCAACAAACCTGCCAGAACGATCACTCAGGTCATGTATCGCTTTAGCAAATAGCTCCTTTCCCGTACCACTCGGGCCTTCGATCAGAACGGTACTGTTGCTTTTCGCTATATCCGGCAAGATGTCGAGAATCTTCTTGATTTCATGGTTCCTGGAGATGATGTCCAAGATGGAACAATGTCCCTCAATCTTTTTGCGTAAAAACTCTATTTCGGAAATGTCCCGCAACGTCTCCACGCCACCGATAACCTCTCCGAGTTCATTGCGAACTACAGAAGCACTGATTGTCACGGGTATTCGTTGACCATCGCTTCTGACAATGGTGGTTTTCCTTGAAATCTTTTTTTCGCCAGTCAGCATGCTTTCCCCTAGAAAGCAGTGTTTCTTGCAATGATCACTGCTGCCACCGAGAACCTCGTAGCATCTTTTCCCAATAGCCTGCTCAATCTTTACGCCGGTTATTTTTTCTGCTGCATGATTGAAGTAGGTAATGGTCTGTTTGCAGTTGATGGTGAAAATGCCATCGGCGATGGAATCGAGAATAATATTGTTCCAGTCCTGATCATTTTTCGCAATCACATTAGCCCCCGGAGCAACGCAGGATAACTCGAGATATTATCGCTTTACTCTTGTACCATTATAATCACGAAAAAAGAGAAGATAACAGTAATGGACGAACACTGCTGCTCACTTACTTCCTGAACACAGCAGGTTAGGTTGAAGCATCAGCAGGTTAAGGTGGTTCCCGTTGATCTGTTATCGATAATTTCCCGTCCCGACTCAAGTTTTCAACTCTGAACCTATGGTAAAAAAATATTTGAGACGGTTGGAGGGGCGGGGAAATGCAGTTTCACCATCCGGTTCACTGAACAATGGAACAGCATTTACGAAGTTACTATCTGGGAGTCACGATATTTAGCGGCTTCCTCAACGACGATAGACGCTCTTTTTCTGTTGCCAGTTTACTGTCAACAGCGTATCCGATCAGGCCATAGATGTAGGCAAACAGTATCCCGTTAACAACGTTGATCATAGCAAGATGCGCAGCAGTGATTGCTGTGTTCATCTCAAGAAATCCAGTCCCGAGCAGACATACATAGCCTATTGATCCATGCGTCAGGTTGGCAATAACACCGACAAGGCCTAACAATTTGCCGATAAAAGGGATATACGTCATCTGAATCAAGCCCAAACTTACGGGCGCGATCACCACTCCAAAAGCAATACCATTCCACATAAATCTGTTTTTTGTTAACATATTCTTTGTCAGGTATAAGCAGGATAATGGGACTATTGCTAGGAAAATTAACCATTCACTCATGACGGGCCTCCCATCTTTGGTGATTTGCTGGCATACGTTGTCTTGTACACTTATTGCTGCACAATACATTCCTAAATTGCTGTTATATTATTTCGTATTAATATCATTTACTTACTTGGAATATAAATTGATGCCTGACGAAGGCGTATTGCATAATTGCACTATGAAGAAGAAATGACTCTGGCCATGCTTGAAAGGGGTACCGCTGTGGGGAGAGGAATTGCGGGAGATGATATACGCCTCATTGTTTCTACTAAATGTAAAAAATATCAGTTTGTTAAGTAAGATCGAATGTGGTGCTTGTTGTCCAGTAATTCGGCGATGGCCGCTATTGTTGGCTTTCTCAGAGCACCGTTGTGCTCGTTTGCCTGTTCAAGAGATCGAGCTGATGTTTTTTCAACTACTCGATTTAATTTAAAAAAAACTCCCCAACAACGTTAATGCCCATGATTGCAGAAACGCAACGAAATCGTGCAGATCTGCAATCAGAATAAAGAATCGATTAATCAAAAATTGAGATCTGAGGTGAAAAAGAAAAATAACAGGACATGAATGGTATCGAGTAGCTTGATACCTCCGAGCAGATTGATGTATTCCTTAATTACGGAGACAGTATACTTAATTCATTTTTCGAATGTGCGACGAGGTAATACCAAAGGACATTGTATTCAAAAGGAAGGGATAGAAGAATTAAGTATACTGCCCCCGTAATTGCTCCCAATAACGATCGTGTTACTGCTGATACTAGTTGCATTTTAAATATAATACAGGCACAACTTAACATATTCACGACACAACCAGCAGAGATTCCCACCAGTTCGGATTGCAGGAGATGACGCCATGAAGAAACCAGTGAAGAAACACGAAAGCGCCCGCACGCTGCGGCATATGGCGGAGGCCGAGCTAGGTAAGAGAGCGAAAGGCGTGAGCACTGGCAAGCTGACGAAGGATGAACAGCAGACGTTAATTCATGAGCTGGAGACCCAGCAGATCGAAATCGAAATGCAGAACGTGGAGCTGCGCGAGATGATGGATTCGCGTGACAAGTACTCCGATCTTTACGATGTCTCCCCGGCCGGCTGCGCTGTGGTCAGCGAAAAGGGCTTGATCGTCGAGGTGAACCTGAGCTTCTGTGAAATGGTCGGCGTTCCGCGCCGCGGTCTCATGCAGAAGCCTTTCTCGCGTTTTATCTGTGCCGAGGACCAGGACGTGTTCTACCTCCTTCGCCAGGCCCTTGCAGACACCAGGGAGGCGCAGTCGTGTGAACTTCGATTGAAGAAGCCGAGTGGCGAATTTCTTTGGACCAGTCTCAGCTGCATGGGTGTTGAGCAGAGCGAAGTGGCCGGCCCGATGTTCCGGGTGGCCGTTGTCGATATCACCGAGCTCAAGCGGGCGGAAGCGGTGATCAGTACGGAGAGAGAGCGTGCGGAGAACTATCTGCAGATCGCCGGCGTAATCATCATGGCTCTGGACGCAGAGGGCCGGGTCATGATCCTCAACCGGAAGGGTTGCGAGGTACTGAAGGTGTCGCAGGAGGACGTGCTCGGTAAGTCATGGCTCGACATCTTTGTTCCGGTTTCCGAACAGGAGCGAGTGAGGCGGGAGTTTAGCGGATTGATGACGGGCGACATCGCTTCCGGCGGAGTACTTCGAGAACGCGGTGATAACAAGCAGAGGCGATGAGCGATTGATTTCCTGGCGCAACACCCTGATTCAGGACGAGTCGGGAGCAATTGTCGGAACGCTCAGCTCGGGAGAGGATATTACCGGGCGCAAGCAGACCGAAATCCGGACCGCTCTGGCCCGCGATGTGCTGG
The DNA here is from genome assembly GCA_963745765.1 of uncultured delta proteobacterium. Lineage (GTDB taxonomy): Bacteria > Desulfobacterota > Desulfobulbia > Desulfobulbales > Desulfocapsaceae > Ww85. Next base: position 45,855 of record CAVUYQ010000026.1, read on the forward strand.
CGCGCCTGAACAATCCCAAGAGCACCACGGACACGATCCGCGACATTCTCCAGATGGTCAGGAAGAGCATGGATTTTGAAGCCGTCGGGATTCGGCTGTCGGAGGGCGAGGATTACCCGTACTACCAGACCAACGGATTCCCGGATCATTTTGTCGAGATGGAACGATATATATGCGCTCGAGATGAGAAGGGGACACTTGTGCGCGACGAGGCGGGAAATGTTGTGCTGGAGTGCATGTGCGGGGATGTCCTGTGCGGCCGCACGAATCCGGAACTCCCCTTTTTCACGGAAGGCGGGAGCTTCTGGAGCAACTGCACATCCGAACTGTTCGTTTCGACCACAGAAGCGGATCACCAGGGGCATAAGCGGAACCGTTGCAACGAAGAGGGGTATGAATCAGTCGCACTGATTCCTTTGCGTACCGGTGCTGAGATTCTCGGCCTGCTGCAGCTCAATGATCACCGCAGAAACCGGCTCACTCCGGAGCTCATCCGCTTTTTTGAGGGCTTGGGCGACAGCATCGGCATCGTCATCGCCCGCAAGCACGCCGAAGAAGAGCTGGCGACGAAGGAGAAGAAGTGGCGTACTCTTTTTGAAACGATGAGAGAGGGCGTGTTCTACCAGGGAGCCGATGGGGTGCTCATCGACGTGAATGACGCGGCACTCCGGATGTTCGGGCTGAGCCGGGACGAGTTCCTGAGCCGGACATCCATTAACTCCGAATGGGACGTCATTCGTGAGGACGGAACACCACTCCCGGGCTCGGAGCATCCTTCCATGCTGGCATTGAGGACCGGCAAGCCGGCTCATGATCTCGTCGTGGGCATCTTTAATCCGCAGATAGAGGGGTACGCGTGGGTATCGGTCAGCGCTATCCCTGAGTTTCTCGAAGGGGATACAGCTCCCTATCAGGTTGTGGTTACGATGCACGATATCACATTGCGCAAGCGTGCAGAAGAAAGGCTGCACGCGGCGCACGAATTGAACCAGTCGACGCTGGATGCATTGTCTGCGCACATCGCGATCCTGAATGCGGATGGAACGATTCTGGCCGTGAATCGGGCCTGGATGAAGTTCTCGAAGCAGAACGGGTTGAAGATGCCCGATGCATGCATTGGCGCTAATTACCTGGCGGTCAGCGAAGCGGCGACCGGTGAATGGGCTCAGAGCGCAAAGGATGCGGCGGAAGGGATTCGTGCCGTGGCGGATGGAATTCTTGACCGTTTCGTCTTTGAATATCCATGCCACAGCCCGGAGGAGAATCGATGGTTTTTCATGCGGGTGACTCCTCTGCAAGATGCCCGACCGGGGCGCGTCGTGGTGTCGCACGAGAACATCACGAACCGGAAACTGGTGGAGGAGGCGCTGAAGGACAGTGAGCGCCGATTCCGAACCGTCGTCGAAACGATTCCGGATCTTGTCTGGTTAAAGAATCCGGAAGGCGTGTACCTGACGTGCAATCACCGTTTCAGCGATTTCTTCGGCGCGATAGAATCTGAAATAGCGGGAAAGACGGACTACGACTTTGGCTCCCGGGAGCAGGCAGACCTATTCCGTGAGCATGACCTCAGGGCGATGGAGGCTGGCGGTCCGAGCAGGAACGAAGAGTGGGTGACGTTCGCCAGCGACGGACACTGCGAATTGCTGGAGACAATCAAGACCCCGGTACGGGATGGCGACGGTAATCTAATCGGCGTGCTGGGCATTGGCCGTGACATCACCGAACGAAAGAAGGCCGAAGAAGCGCTGCGGAAGAGCGAGGGGCTGTTCCGGAAGGTGTTCGAAGTTCTTCCCGTGGGGCTTTGGATCGCCAATAAGGACGGTACGCTGATGAGCGGAAATCCAGCCGGGGTGAGAATATGGGGCAGATCGCCGCTTGTGGACCTGTCGAAGTATGGCGTGTTCAAGGCGCGGCGTCTGCCGTCGGGCGAAGAAATCACCCCGGACGACTGGGCGCTGGCTCACACGGTCAAGGAGGGCGTCACCATCCTGGATGAGCTTCTCGAGATCGACGCCTTTGACGGCGTCACGCGTACGATCCTGAACTCAACCGCGCCGGTTCTGGATGACAATGGAAACATCGAGGCGGCGATCGTGGTCAATCGGGACATTACCCGCATCAAGGAAGCAGAGGACGCGGTTCGGAGCAGCGAACGCGATTTGGCAGAGGCCCAACGCATTGCCCGTATCGGAAGCTGGGTGTGGGATGTTGAAACTGGAGCCATGCGCTGGTCTGATGAGCTGTTCCGCATCTTCGGCGTTGATGGGCAGGAGCCGAACTTAGCGCTCGTGAAGTCTCTTGTGCATCCTGAGGATGTGCAAGCCTGGGAACAGGCCCTTCGCATGGCGTTTGAGACGAAAGCATCTTTGAATATCGACTATCGTGCTTTGTGTCCGGATGGTCGTATGATATGGATTCATATAGAAGCGAAGGTCATTCAGGACGAAAATGGTCGTATTGTTTCCTTGCAGGGCACAGCGCAGGACATCACCGAGCGCAAGATTGTTGAGGAGGCGATTACGGAGCAGTTGGCAGAACTGCAAAGGTGGCATGAGGTCACCCTGAATCGCGAGGATCGAGTGATCGAGTTGAAGAAGGAAGTGAACGGGTTATTGTCGCGGCTTGGACATGACCCGAAGTATCAGTCGGTGCAGGAATAATTACGGGGACATCCATGATAAGTATTGTCAAGTGGAAAACGGAGATTTCCACATAGCCTCCAAGAACATTCAAACGGCTCTTCCGAACATATTCCCGGATCCACTCGTGACGGAGCGGAGCCGGACGAGACCGGTCTGAGAATGGGCCCTTCCAAAACAGGCTCGTCGGAAGAGCGGTCTCGTCCGGTGGAGCGGATTGTACAGCCGTCTGAATTCCTTTGACTTCTCTTTTCAACCTGCTGTGATCGGACCTTTTTATTCTCTTCAAGGGTCAGCATTGATCATGCGACCAGACATCCATTTGCTGCACTATGAAGTCTGTACGGTTGTTATTTTACCTTACATGGTGCGACTTCCGCAGAAGATTGAGTTTGGGTCAACCCGCCAGCCTCGAAACAGCATCACGTTGCATTGCAAGGTCGGCATGCATAGTCCCCTCTACGGCGAGGACTGACGGGAAGATCGTCATTTCAGCAGGTAATATATCTTTTTTTCAGGCCGCCTTTTGTTCCTCGTCAGTCATAAAATCGGTTCCGGCTTTATCTACCGCCATCATATAGGCAACCAGCCTTCTGGCAACAGCAAGGGTTGCCCTGTTCCTGTTTCCTTTTCTCAATTCCCGCTCATGTATGGCACTCAGCTGCGGATTCCAGTGCGGGGCAATCTTGGCGGCCTCAATGAGCATAGTTTGCAGATGTTTGTTGCGCTTCTTTGAGATCGGTCCCCGTTGTGCTTTGCCTGCTGATTCATGCTGAGCGCTGCAAAGACCGCAATAGCTGATTGCTTTACGTGTGGAAGTAAACCTTGAGGGGTCACCAATTTCGAGTACCCACGTCAAGGCGGTTACTTCACCAATTCCCCGGATCGTCATGAGCCGTCCAACCCGGTCCTGAATCAGACTGTTGCTGCGTAAGGCTTTTACCAGGCGCTTTTGTACAGCATGAAACATCTCGAAACCGGCACGACTCAACTTGAGGAGCTCTATGACCGATTGCGGGATCTCGTCAACCGTCTCCAGCAGACTATTGAAGTATCTCTTCCCACGCAGTCGCTTCTTGCTGTAGCCGGCTCCAACTTCCATAAGCAGGCCGGACATCTTGTTTTGCATCTTGACTGCTGTTCGCACGATATGATTGCGATAGCGCAGAACCCGCCTCAATTCCCGGATATCCGTCGGCAGCATGTAGCATTCAGGCAGCAGATTTACCCGTAGAAGATCGGCGACCTTTTCGGCATCGGCACGGTCGTTTTTCTTCTTGGCGACGGTGATCGCCTTGAGCATCTCGGGATGCGCCACCTTCAACCCTTCGGCATACGGGGCCAGGTAGTCATAGATCCAACCGGTAAATATGGTGGCCTCCATTGCTCCCATCCATGGTCCCGGCAATTCCCTGAGCCATTCATCCAGCGCTTTCCGGCTGGCCTCAATGCTCCCTTCGCCGACGATGCGTCCATCATCCGTCTTGATGCAATAAGCGATCACCTTCTTGTGAATATCCAGGCCAATGTAGTAAAGTGTTCTCATGGAAACCTCCTTGTTGGTTTTTCTGGGCGTATCCTATGGAGGACGCGTCCCAGCTGTTTGCTTGTTACAAACATTTTGAACCACTTGGAGGTTTCCTGCAACCCTGACTACTTATGCATTCAAACAGTATACTTAATTCATTTTTCAGATGGGCGACGAGGTAATACCAAAGGACATTGTATTTAAAAGAAAGGGACAGAAGAATTAAGTATACTGTCCCCGTAATTGCATGTCCCCGTAATTGCCCCATAATCGTTCATCGCATCGGCCATTATGCGCTCGTTGCAGTAATATCGCGATAAATGTCAATGGCAGTTTCAATTTAGCTTGCCGGGTGATTCATTTTCTCCATGCGCACTACTGAGAGAGGAGTATGTTTTTTGAATATCATTCCATGCTTTTTCTCCTCTAAACGAGAAGGGTAGAAATGATTCATCATCGTCTCTCTTGCTTCACGAAATTTTAGAATGTTGTTCAGTCCGCCACTGCACAACAATAATACTGCAAGAACAAGGACAATCTTACGAAATCGGCAGGTAGCACCAAGTGAGGCGGTAATCACCAGAAGCGGCAGATAATGGAGGGCATAAAGGAATGTCTCCTCCCCGTAGATCAAATGCAGTGCGAGCTGACCGGCCAGCACAAGCCCGATGATAAGTCGAAGACGAGGGAACGTTGAACCCCAAAAAAGGTTCCAAAAACCTGTACAGAGAAGCACTATCCAGCAGAATACCGCTACAGCGCCGAAAAACCCGCCCGACCAAGGCCATGAATTCTGAACAGTCAAAATCTTCCAATCCGTCCTATTGAGTTTATCAATAAGTTCAACATCTGGCATCACCATACTGGAGGAAAAAAAAGAGAGCAAAATTCGAAATGGCCCTCCAGTTTCTTCACGGAAAAAGAAATTTGCCTCATCACTGTTTTGCAGGAAGGAGCCGGTTGATGGAAAAATTTGCTTTTCAATCCACCAGAGAAGAGACACAACAACAACGGAAATGATCGTCACCCTGACAGCCTTCCATAGACTAAGGTTAACAAAGTTCGCTGCAAGGCCGGCCATCCAGTTTGTTATGGTAAAACTAAAGGTCGCCACGCTCGCCGCGACAAACCATCCTTCAGCTACCGGGCGATACTGAGTCAAAGCAGAAACGATGAGTGCTAGAAGAATCGATAAGGAGCCAAATGAGTAGGTTTCCGGCACTGAAAACCAAAAAAGAGATGCTGAACTGAAGGCAGCAATTAAAGCAAACAAAATAGCATCAAACCGTTGCAGGGATAATAGTCGCAGGAGAATATAGAGCGATCCCAACCAGAGAGCGGCAATTATTGCAATTACCAGTCGGACGGCTTCTACCAAATGTATATCCATGGAAAGGCCAAAAATTTTATGGACAAGCAAAGTTGAATAATAACCAAATAGAGAAAATAAAGGGTGTACACTGGCACGGTAGTGGGCAAAATACTCATGATTAACCATGTTAAAGTGAACTCGTGCTAAATCTGCCTGGAACCAGAAATCTATCCCTTCCAGGCCAAACAAAGCACTGTCAAGATAAGCAAACAACATACTTGAAAAGATACCCATTATTACAGCCAGCAGAAAGGCGACGACACCGTCGATGATTAGTTCTTTTCTCTCGACATCTACTGGTAGTATATTGATATTCATTTGCTTTAATTTCAATTACTTGTGATTAAATTGGTTTTTCACTAGGTGGCAAGCCAGAGAATAAACATTCCCAGCACAGCGAGCCCCTGGCTTACCCGATCATAAATGGCGAAGAGTATCGGGTCGTCATGCATCTGCCCTCTGCCTGTTAACAGCCATACCCTGCTGATCCAGTAGAGGAGAACGGGGCACAGCAGCCATATCATCCGGGGGTGAGTATAGAGTATGCGCACGTTCTCACTGTTTATGTAAAGGGCCAGCACGAGAACGGAAAGATAACCACTGGAGATACCAAAAACGTGCACGAATGCAGAATCATCAATAGTGTAGCCCCGCCCATCCAGCCCTTTTCGTCCGTGTGTGTCAGCCTGTTTTAAATCGGTGGATCGCTTCATCAAAGCAAGACTGAAAAATATGAACATGGAGAAAGACAGGAGCCAGAATGAGGGCATGATAGAAACAGCTGCGCCACCAGCAAATATCCGGGTTGTATAGAGAAAAGCCAAGGTGACGATATCAATGAGAGCAATCTTTTTCAACCAGCAGGAGTAGAAAGTCGTTGTCAGCAGATACCCTGCCAAAACATAAAGAAATGGAGTTCCTAAAATTAGCCCGAAGCCAAAGGCTGAGAAGACAAGAACCAGGATCAGCATTGTCCCTGTTCTGATAGGAACGGTAGCCTTGGCAAAAGGTCTGTTGCATTTCGTCGGATGTCTACGATCGGCGGGAATATCCAGTAGATCATTGAGTATATAAATACCAGAGGCACAGAGACTGAAGGCTGCAAACGCAATGATCGCGCGAAGCACAAGCATTGAGTCACTAATTTGGTGTGCTGTTACTAATGGTACGAAGACGAGCAGATTCTTGAGCCACTGATGAGCCCGTATCACCTGAGCATATTTAAACCAGTCTTCGCTTTCTGAAACGAGTATCTGTTCAATAGTATATTTGTTTCTAAGCGTATCGAGATTTTTTGGGTCCGGATTGACGAGTAAAACAGGCCAATTTTCACACAGGGTGATATCCTCTTCATCACGGCAGGCATACACAAAGTTTAGCTTATCAGAATCAGCCGCTTCGCCTTTTGTTTTCTTTATCTGAGCCCTGCCGATCAGTTCTTTCCGGCTCAATACCGAGTCAAAAATCCCAAGATGATTTGAAATTTGTCGTCCATACCCTTCAGATAGGGATGTCACCAGAACAAGTTGCCGTCCTATCCGGCGCTGTTCCTGCAAATAAGTAATAAGCTGGCTGTTATAAGGCAGATACTCTACATCAGGAGTGGCACGCCCGATAACTTGCTGAGTGGTGAACGCCTTGCCGCGCAGCAACCAGAAAGGGAGCCATAAAAGTATAAGAGGATTGCGCTTGAGAAGCAGATAGAATGACTCCCAGACAATATCTGATTTGACGAGTACGCCTTCATTCCTGACCAGCAGTGGAGGCGGATCGCCCTCTTTGATAAGCGAATGCATAGAAAACCGGTTAATAAAAATCGTATGTGTCGTTAAAATGGAAGAAAGTGGAAAACTATAAATGAGACCGCATATTATTCGAAAAGGTTTGAAAAATAATCTCTCAGTTGAAATAGTTATCTCTTCCCCTGGCCTTCTTTCGGCCAAAGCAGGATGAAGATGTCATCCAGCCGCTCCATCTTCTCCTCAAAAGTTTCCATCAGCCTAAAGAATGCTTTCTCTCACGAAGAGCTCTTGATCTACAGGCCACCTTGAATAATTGTCTTTTCGCCCGATCTCTGCGTTATGCTCAAAATTTTATCCTCGGAATATCAATTATATGCCTGCGTAAAAATTTCTTGCATGCCTTGATCTCGATCGAACAATCGAATTATTCAAGGCACCCTACAGAAAAACTGCAGCATAAATCAGGTTGATATAGAGCATCATCAGGGGCTCGTTGCAATCTTTTTGTGCCAATGGAGATAAAAATCAAGGTGGACTCAAGCATCACTGTTTGAAAGGTTCCAGGAGAAGTTGACCGTTTCGCAGCACCATGACGTATGGCCTGCGATTTGGATAAAGTTCCAAGATACGTTGCGGAGATATGGTGCCAACCGCAATAATCAGTGGGTCGCTGTCGATCCCTTTGGGATTATAAGAGGTTCCCTTTTCGACATGGCGCATTCCTCTAAATCCGCTCACCATTATAAGGCTTTTCTCTGGAGCATGTTGAATTAATGTATGAAACTGACCAACGATGCGCTGCTGCTCTCTCAGCATTTTGCCTTTTATAAAAACAAAATAGGCACTGCTGCCAAGTATGAGGGATAATAAAGCAGCGAAAACCGTAATCAATGTTTTTTTGTCAGCAGCCTTTTCAAACAGCTTCTTGATCCCAAATGCGGTTGCCAGCAGAAGAAAAGGTAAGGTTTCAAAATAATACACCGGACCGACATCGCGTACTCCTCTCCACCAGAAAAAAACATAGCCGATAGCTACAGAGAGAAAAACGCCCAGGCAGAGTAGACTCCAACGCTTGTGCCACCCTATGATGACAAGCACGCAGGAGATCAGCAGAGAACCAGGAAAGCCGAATAGCCAGCGGTCCAGCAGGAGCAGGTTTTCTTTGAGATACAGAAGACCGGCGTCGAGGGTATGGTAATAGGGCAGCGAAGAAGAGCTCCTCAAGCCGAAGCCAAGACCGTCATCCGGGGCATAAAACAAATAGGTGGGGGTAGTTGGATCTCCCACAGCCAGATAATTATACAGAAGGTACAAGACACCGCCGCTCGCCGAAGATAGGACAAATAGCAAAGTCCCGAAAAAACAGTCGCGCTTAGGATTCCTGGCTAGATCCCATAGAGCATCAAAGGCAAAGGGAAGTGCGATAAGCAAGCCAGTATAGGTTCGGTTTAAAAATAGCCATGCCCAGGCTAGGCCAGCAAATAAGGCATATCTATTTTTCTTGGTGATTTTCCAGGCAAGGTAGGCCCATAGCATAAGACAGGAAGCTGGAAGCGCGGAAGTGTGGCTCAGAAGCGTACCGTTCATTAAAAGGAAAAATGGAGATACCAGCATCATCGCGGCGAGAAGAATGGGAGGCAGATTGATCATTCTACCAATGCCGCTGAAAATCCAGACGCTTAAGCCCGCAGCGACGGAAACGGCTAGATGAGGCGATCCCGCCAGTACACCTGCTGCAAGCCATATTGAATGTGCCGGTGGATAACGGGACAGCCAGCCCACCGTTTCGTCCATGATCATCATTTCATGGCGAAATATCTCAGGCAGCGGCGGGAGTGCGCGCGATATCTGCCCTTCAATGAAGGTATAGGCCTGCATCAGATAGGCATGCTCGTCGGTTGTAAGAACGGCATCCCAGAATACAACCTGGCTGATGGTGTAGGTCAGTATTACGGCAAAAGCGGCGCAGGCGAAACGCAAATAATTGTTCTGGCTGCAAGTTTCTGGCAACGCCAAAGGTTGAAAATGTTTTGATTGGTCATTCATTGCGTAGATTAAGCACTTTCCAGGGGGTCGGCCGAGGTGGAACGGATAGCCCAACAGGGCATGAATATCCTTGTTTTAATAGCATATAAGCGGGTCAAAGACTGGGTGAGTGCGATGTAGTGGTGGATGTTGGGGTTAACCCGTCTTAGCGGCAGGTATAAATACCTGCGAGCCTGCTCATTGTTCAGGGCCGTTTCTTGAAAAGTTTGCGGCTGATGATCTCACCCTTTGGCAGTTCCGCCCCGGATTGTTTTATATCGGGATCTTCGGTGTACTCCTCAATAAGAGAAACTGACTGGAAAGGGAGCATCAGCTGGCGCACACTGCCGAAATTTTTGCGAATCTCATCGTCTGCCGGATTTATCAGGACATTGCTCTGCTCCGGTAAGACTAGATCCTTTATCGACACAAAATAGGGGTGCGTCATATCAAGGCTGAGCGCCTTGAGCGCGTATTCCTTTTCTTTCCAGGTGAAGTGAACACGAAAGATATTCATCTGCACAAAATTCCTCATGGATAAATCAATTTGCCGGCAAAGCAATTCCATCCTGAACCAGGAGGCGTCGCCGCTGGTGTGGTTGTCGATTGCTGTCGGCTCCGGGCGATTTCTTACTCTCTGATTGTATCTATAACTCTGAATGAAGGTCAATACAATTCAGATAGTGATTCAAGGTACCCTATTCAATGCACCTATAAAAAGTCTTTACCGATTTGGCTGTTGTGCCTCTCTGGTATGTTAAGCTTGTAATGTCGGTCTCGATGAATATGGTCTTGCCTTGATGAAAAACAGATATCCCAAGCATATATTCTGGCTGATAACTGTTGCTGTGCTGGTTTCCGCCGTTGTGTTTGTCTTTTTCGGCAGGTTTGCCGTACCGCCCGGCGATCTGGTATTCAGAGGCAGCAATAGTCAGGTAGTCAATCGTTTTACGGCTCCCTGTGAATCTTTGGCCGGTAAACAGAATCCAGAGGGGGTAAACCCTGAAGGGTTCAGCATTCTGAGCTGGAATGCCCATAAGGGGAGCAATGTTGAATGGAATGACAACCTTCACTCTTTTGGTGATAAGGCAGACTTTATCCTGCTCCAGGAGGCTGCTTTAGACAGTGGACTGGAAGAGCAGTTAGGACTGCTGAAAAAAGAGTGGCTGCTGGCCGTTGCTTTTGTCTATGATGAAAAGGAAACAGGTCTCTTAACCGCCGGACGTACGCCTCCTCAGGCTTATTGCATTATCCGGGAAAATGAATCGCTGGTCAAAATCCCGAAGATCATCCTGCTCAGTACCTATCCGATTAAAGGGTCTGAGAGTGAACTGCTGGTCATTAATCTGCACCTGATCAATTTCACCATCGGTACCGAGGCAATGCGCCGGCAGATCAAGGCTGCCCGAGGAAAAATCAAAAGTCACCCGGGGCCGGTTATTGTCGCCGGGGATTTCAACACCTGGAATGCTGAGCGTGAGTCGGTGGTAGGCGAAGAGATGCAGGCCCTCGGGCTGCAGGCGGTATCTTTTTCACCGGATGATCGGGTTGAATTCTTTGGCCGTCCGGTCGACGGCGTCTATTACAAAGGACTAGAAGTCACCTCCGCCACGACCTACCGGGTTGAAACCTCTGATCATAATCCCCTGGAGGTACATTTCAGGGTGCCGGAGGCCGATCCGCGCTGATGAGTTACCTGGACGTTCAGATGTCACCATGAAAAGCGGGACGGCACTGCTGGAGCTGGCAGGATTCGTCGTATCAATCAGATACATCCGATCGACATCAGATAATACGGGCATAGGCCTTTATCTGTCTTATATATCAGGTACTGGACACCAACGGATAGAAGATTTTATCAGGAAAATACGAAAAGGGAGAATCGTAATGAAAAGAAGACAATTCCTCCGACAGGGTCTCACGGCCCTGGCATTAACCGGGTTTGGTTAGGCGGGGAGCACCCTTTTGAAGATCACCATTTATTGCGACGCCTCTGCCAGTGGGTTGAGACAAGGTTGTTCTGCCCATACCACCACGAATAGATGCTGGGAGAAACATGGCAGGCTGGGACTGAGGTTCAGGAGGGGTCCCGCCTATTTTCAGATCTGAGCACACAGACACTGAGTTATAACGGGTGATTTATCACGGAGAAACCTTCAGGGTTCGAAACGGAGAGAGAGACTGCCTGCAGGTTCAGAACAATCTAAAGGAGAAAAGAACGATACACTGGCATGGACTGAATGTCCAGGCACGGTGGGACGGAGGACCACACCAGGTGATCGAGGCCGGAGGGCTCTGGAAACCTTGATCTCCAGGTCAAACAGCAGGCTGCGACACTCTAGGTAACACCCTCAAGCACTCGGGCGAACGGTGAGCATGTGTATCGAGGCCTGGCCGGTTTGTTTATAATAGAGGAGCGAGATTAACGAGAAGCTTCCCATACCAAGGGATTACGGGATAGATGATATCCGACTGGTTTTTCAGGATCGCCGTTTTACGAGGATGGCCGCTTCGCTTCAGTGACCAGCGGACATGATATCATGCATGGCGTGGTTGGAAACAATCTTGCTGGTGAAAGGCGTCATCCAGCGAAAACTGAAGGTACAGCAGGGCGTTGTTCGTTTTCGCTTGTGAACGGCTAAAACTCTTCAATTTACAGGATATCTTTTAGGCGATAAACGATAGTTTAAGGTGATAGCCTCGGACGGTGGTTTTCTAGAACAGCTGGTAGCGATAGACTCGCGGTTTTCTCGGCAGGTGAACGATATGAGATCCTGGTAGATTTTTCAGCAGATAGCATCGGGGCTGCCGCTCCGCTCGTTCTAGAGCAATGGGGCGGCAACGTTTTTGAGGCTGTTGCAATAAAGGTGGTCAGGGAAAAAGGTAAGATCAACACTATTGCAGAAAAGTTCAGAACGATAGATAGGATAGAACCCGGAAAGCTCCGTACAGACGCGCCGTTTTGCCATGGAGACCATGTAGGCGGGAGGCAGCCTGACCATTAACGGGCGCCATATGGATATGAAGCGGATAGATGTATCGGTAAAGCTCTAGGCAGCAGTGAGATCTGGGAAATAACCAACCGGTCGCGAATGATGATGCAGGCTGCCGCATTACATGCATCTGCATGATGTACAGTTCACCAGATACTGGAGCGAAACGGTAAACAACCGTCACCTGTAGAGCGGGGCCGTAAGGATATGGTACTGCTGATGCCTGGAGACACGGTACGGATCATTAGTCGATTCGAGGACTATACCGGTGTTTATATGTACCACTGCCATATGCTTGAACATGAAGATAGTGGTATGATGGGGCAGTTTGAGGTTGTGGCCTGATAAGGAAAATAAAGAGGACGGATGTATACACCCGGCCTCTTGACGATGGAAGAAGCTCTCTTCTTACTCTAGCTGCTTCTGTATTTTGCGCTCCTGCCTCTCCTTCTCCGACGTCCTGATCAGGGTGAACTAGACATCTTCGCCGGAAAAGAGTCTGGGACCGGGTTTGAGTTCATGATCCGGCTGATAGAAAAACTCCTCCCCCCGCAGACTGACAGGAAAAAGCAGGCTGAGAAGACTGCTGCCGCAAGTAGGAGAGGTTGACCAGCCCATAAGAATTTTAAACGGGAGACAGTCATAAAGATATAGATGTCGTCATAATCGATGGAGCTGTAGGTATAGAGCTGGTGATTACGCCAGAAGGCGTAAAATTCAGTGCCCAAGTCCTCAATATGATGAACTGCTGCAAGAGCAAAAGTCTTGCCTTATAGCTGTTGTTATGCAGGTAGGAATGTTACTAAGTAATAAACAGAAAAGGCGGAAGACGTTCACTGGTAGAAGGTCGTTTTATAACCCAACTTGCCACGCCAGTTAGACGGGTTATCATGGATGTAATAGCTCAAATCCTGATAGCCATAGGAGAGTGTCGCGAAGAACCACATGGGCAGGAGAATCGAGGCAGAGGTACTGTAATTACATCCACGCCCGGCATGAGATCACCAGGTATGGCTGCACCAAAAGCAACGGCAACCTAGATGCCGTGAAATCACGGGTATACAAGAGGGAACAGTCAAAGGCGTCACCCGAAGATGCCGAGGTCGCCGCCTCTAAGCCGGCGAAGGAATGGGTGTCGTACGTACTGCGGTCTGTTTTGCTTAGACTGTTAAAGTCATTGAAAACATTCTTTATTTCTAGACTGGTAAGCGTATTGGTTGCACTCTGATAAAAGATTGATGAGCCTGCCAATTCCGGATGGAGGTGTAGGCGGCGACAGCTGTCCGGACATATCAACTTCCGCTACATGTTGGCAGCAATGTCACCTCTTCCGAGGGAGATTTTTCCGAAGGCATCGCGCTCGAGTTACTTCCGCCAAGGCGCAGTTTGAAAATTGAAGAGGTGGCATTAAGGTATTCAACTCATTCACACAGAGCTTCCGTTGGAAACAATGCCGTATTCAAGACTGCCGCCAACCAGCCAGCCGCTCGCGGTACAACGGAGGCCAGCACCCGAGCCTGGACTGGGAATTGACGTTGCGTGGAAACCATTCTGAGCTGTCGCCGTTGTTCACGTACATCAGGGCGCGGTTCGATCTGGCGATAGAGGCTCACGTTGAGATTCGAGCCACTGGACGTGACCTCTTGTCGGTATTTTCAAGGTCTCCTCGTCAGCCTTGGTGGCTAGCGTCAGTATGACTGACAGTTGTTCCTTCAGAGGGGATATTTAGCTGTCTGTTGTCGATCTGGGCCTGCTGCTGTTCGATCATCCGTTTCGAGCTCCTGCAGCGATGTATATGGATAGATTTTTCACGGGATCTGCAATCGAATGCCGGTTCGGTCCGGGTTAATCCTATCTTCATGTCCTCAAAATCAAGATTATTGATGAAGTAGGCGATGCCGTTCTCATCGGTGCCGGTATGACAGCTGTAGCAGTTGGTGTAGGTCTGTGAGTGGCAGACCTGGCACTGGACCCTGTTGTTATGGATTTGATGTTCGCGAATTGAACCGAATTGCAGGTCTTTATGGCAGTCCTTACAATTTGCCGCCTCTTCGAGATGGTAACGGTTTTCAAGCCCTTCAGGCGACGGCTGCATGCATTTCCTCGGCATCATGGCAGTCTGTACAGGTCATGGTGTATTTGCGCAGGTGCACATCTCCCTGGCTGCGATTACCGAAAAATTCGTACCGACCTGGCTGCCGTGACAGGCAGTACACTGATTGACCGGGTCCGGCCTGGCATTAAAGACATGGCCATCAACAAAACCGGTGCCAACATATTTCGGCCGGCTCACATGACAGGAACCGCAACTGGCGTGGCAGGAGGCGCAATGACGCTCACGTCCCTTGTCGACTGCTTCCCTGGTAGTCGCGCTGGTACGCTTGTTGAGAATTCCGGGGAAGGTTGACAGGGTGGCATGGAGCGATTTCGATGCGGTTTCGGCGATTTCTTCATGACATTCACCACAGGTACCCTGCGGATTGTTCTCCGAGGGGTGGGCATCGAACCCGGCATGGGCGCTTTCCTTGTCATCGGCACCGCCATCACCGCCATGACAATCGATACAGGCCAGTTCGCCATGAGCGGACTCAAGGAATGCTTCGGAGACCAGAACTTTTTCCTGCGGCTCCAACGGAGCCACGGCCCCACCTCAGCCGCTGCCGGCTTGAAGAGAAGACTTCTTCTTTGTTGCTTCCCCGAGATTATCAGCGAGCAGATTAAGGTCCGTATGACAGGTGATGCATGTTGAGTCATCGGCTCGCGCCTGACCACCCGGAAAGGTAACCTGCGCCAGAACAAGGCAGGCGGCCATGAGACAGGGCCGCAGATAACGGGTTCGTGACATCGTAAGTCCTCCAGAAATGAACATATGATTTCAGCCGCCGGGGGAAGCCGGACGCCTGGTGCGGCTATGTATCAAAACAACGGGCCCGTGAGATGAGCCGTAGATCATCACTATGCAGAGGAACCAGGAACAGTGTGTGGGACAGCACTTTTCCTGTATCAGAAAAAAATAACGAATCTCTCTTAATCACTACGATGTAATATGGATAGATTTTTTTCAACAGGAATCTGCAAAATCGAAGAAAACGGAGGGCTGAAAAAAAGGCTTGACATCACAAGGCACATCTTACATATATTACCCTGATATGTGATACGTATTACAAGTGACATGCGCTCTTATTCACCCGTTTCTTAAATTTTTCCTACTACAATAACTATGAGACTGAAAACAAAGAAGGCTTTGATCACCGGCGGCGCACAGGGCATCGGTTTTGCCATTGCAGAAACCTTCTGCCGAGAAGGGGCTACTGTGTATATTGCAGATGTCAACAGGGAGCTCGGAGCGTCTTCCGCGCTGAAACTGCGGGAAAAGGGCGGCAAGGCGACATTTGTCTTTCTTGATGTCAGTGACGATGCTAATTGGCAGCAGGTGTGCAGACAGATTGAGGAGGAAACGGGTGGTCTGGACATTCTGGTAAATAATGCCGGAATAAATATACGGAAAGTGATCGAGGAGATGAGTTCGGAAGAGCTTGACCAGATGTACAATGTCAACATCAAGGGACCGTTTCTGGGTATAAAGCATGCGTTGCCGGTAATGAAAAGAATAGGCGGCGGTTCTATTATCAATATGTCTTCCGTCTGCGGGCTTATCGGCCATCTCTATACCCCTGAAGCATATACAACAGCCAAGGGCGCCATTACCACGCTGACAAAAGCAATAGCCTCCCGTTACGGGAAGTTCAATGTCCGCTGTAACTCGATCAATCCCAGTACCGCCAATACACCGCTCGTACAGCAGATGCTCAAAGACCCTGAACGAATGAAGGAGCGGCTTGGAGAAGTGCCTCTGGGACGAATGGCCGGCCTGCAGGATATCGCTGAAGCGGCATTGTATCTCGCCTCGGATGAAGGCAGCTTCATCAACGGTGTGGCCCTGCCGGTTGATGGTGGTGTTACCGCCTATTGATGTAAGCTCTGTCCAGGGAAGGTGATTCAAGCTGATTTTTCAAATTCCTTAATTGTAGAGTAGTAAAGAAAGGAGACGATTTCTTGGGACAGAACCTGATCAAGAATATAAAGAGCGAGAAAGTGCATGCTCAGGTCTATGAGCAGCTGAGAACGCTCCTTCTGGAAGGTCACTGGACCGCCGGTGAAAAAATTCCTTCTGAAGCGGAATTGTGCCATATGACCGGTGTCAGCCGGGTTTCCGTCAGGACAGCCCTTAAATCTCTTATCGCCCAGGGTTTTCTTGTATCAAAACAGGGTGACGGGACTTTTGTCGTTGATGTTTCGGTCGACATGAATATGGATATCCTTGTTCCAATCATCGGACTGGATAAGAAGAATATTCTTGAAGTTCTTGAGTATCGAAAAATACTCGAAGTGGGCATTGTCCCGCTCGTATTCCAAAATCTTACCGGAGACGATCTGGACTATCTCGAGCGCAACCTTGAGGAACTTGAACAGACTTCGGAAGAGTGCATCAAAACCATTACCACGCTTGATCTGGCCTTTCACCGGAAGCTCTGCGTGATTTCCGGTAATTCCCTGATTATTAAAGTTAACCAGATCCTCGGCAACCTGTTCAGAAAATCGATGGAAGATGTTGTCGTGGCGCTTGGTAACCAGACGGGCAGGAGATACCACCGGAAAATTTTCGAGGCGATGCAGGAAGGGAACCAGCTGAAAACAATAAAGATTCTTGAAGAACATATTCAAAATACCATTGATAGTATTAAGCGGTCCGAGTTAAAAAAAATAGATGACGGCCGGATGATCAAGAAAAGAAACTGACGCGTTAAAGCTGCCGCGCCGCAGTGAATAAACCATGTCAAGCCGGGGATGACCCTGTAAATTCTCAAAAAAACCCATTAAAGGCGCGCAACCATGCAAAAGAGGCATCTGAATGAGTGATTCGAAAATGATTGATGATTTGATTACCTATAGCAGGATTCTTTACGAGCGAAAACTGATCCATGCCACTGGCGGCAATACAAGCGTCAGAAAGGGAGATATTGCCTGGATCAGCCAGACCGGGGCAAAACTCGGTGAATTGACTGAGGCTGAAATTGTCAAGGTTGATCTCAATGGTAAGGTTTTGGAAGGCACTGCCCCTTCAAAGGAAATGGGGATGCATCTGGCCATGTACCGGGCCAGAAAAAACGCCGGGGCGGCGATCCACCCGCACCCGACCTTTTCGGTCGCCCACTCAACGCTTGTTGCGGAAGAAACTACCGATTCGATTCCGCCCTATACGGCTGCCTTCTACGTACGTGCCGGACGTGTACCGTTGGTTGCTTATCATGCCTCCGGTGCCCATTCCCTGCATGAAGCGGTTGAAGCGCTCGCTGCCGATTACCATGCGCTCCTTCTGCGCCAGCATGGCCTTCTCGTTACCGGGAAAGACATGGCCGATGCGCTTGGAATTGTGGAAGAAATTGAACAATGTTGCCAGATTGCCGTGGCCACCGGTGGAAAGGGCGCCTGTTTAACCGAGGAGCAGCGTCAGGCGATTGATAAGGCCATGGGCCGATCCTGGAAATAACTCTAACAAAACGAGCGAGATATGAATCCATTATTGCTGGCTTTTTATGGAGACGACTTTACCGGTTCAGCCGATGCGATGGAGGCCCTGACGATTAATGGTGTCAAGACGGCACTCTTTCTCGGACACCCTACCGAAGAACTATTGAAAGCACGGCTTGCAAATCTGCAGGCGGTTGGCATATCCGGCGTTAGCAGGACCATGACGCCGACCCAGATGGATGAAGAACTGCCGGCCCAGTTTGCCCTGTTAAATAGCCTGAAGCCCCGTCTTATTCATTACAAGGTCTGTGCCACATTTGACTCCGCACCGGATATCGGCAGCATCGGACATGCTGCCGATATCGCCTTTGATGTCATTAAACCCTCTTATGGCGTCATCGTTCAGGGCATACCGCTGCTCGGCCGCTATATTGTCTTCGGCAATCACTTTACGGTGTACGGGGATCAACGGTATCGGCTCGATCGTCATCCGGTGATGAGCAAACACCCGATAACCCCGATGGGAGAAGGTGATCTCCGCGAGCATTTCGCCAAAATGTCAAAAAAGTCTGTCAAGCTCATCGATCTTCTTCATCTCAAGCAGTCGCATGAATCTTTATCTGACCGCTTTGATCAGTATGTAGCCGAAGGCAACGATATTATTCTCTTTGATACGCTGGATGATACCAATCTCATGCAGATCGGCCGATTAATCCATGAAAAATCCGAGCATGCGAGGATCTATGCCATCGGTTCCTCGGGCTTTGAGTATGCCATGGCCCGTTACTGGCAGACTGAAGGGCTGGTTTCAAAGCCGGAAGAGTTTCCTGCGGTGGGTCCCGTCGATCAGCTTATCGTAGTATCCGGCAGTGCCGCAGCGAATACCGCGGAACAGATCAGATATGCCATTGATCAGGGCTTTGCCGGAATAAAACTGAACACCGACCTCCTCGTTGATGAGCAGACCGCGGAAACAGAGAGGAACAGGGTAATTGAGCTGTCTCTCGGCCATCTGAGGCAGAATAAGAGCATCCTGCTTTCTGCCACCATTGGACCGGATGACCCGATCATCCGGAAGACCAGGGACCGGGTCCGGGAACTGGGTATCGATCAGAGTGAAACCGGCAAACTTATCGGCAGGCAGCAGGGTCTGATACTGCGTGAGCTGATTCAACAGACAAGACTCGGCAGGGTCTGTGTTGCCGGCGGTGACACCTGCAGCTATACGCTGCGCCAGCTCGATATCCATTCACTGGAACTGTTGATGCCGATCAAGCCGGCCGCACCCTTGTGCCTTGCATCATCAGATAATCCTGTTTTCGATGGTCTGCAGGTGGCTTCCAAGGGAGGCCAGATCGGTGATCCCGATTATTTCATCCAGGTCTTGGAGGGGAGACGATAACGGTTTTCCATTAATATCATAATGATACCTTTAATATATGGAGTAAATGCCTGCTGAAAAAAGGAGAGCATAGAGATGAAAGCGCTTGTATTGGAAGAGTATAATAAATTTGTCTACAAAGACATGGATGTCCCGGAAATCGGCGACAAAGAGGTCTTGATTGAAGTTAAGGCCTGCGGCATCTGCGGCAGCGATGTGCATGGTATGGACGGCAGCAGTGGTCGGCGGAATCCTCCGCTGATCATGGGGCATGAAGCATCCGGGATCATCGTCAAGAAAGGTAAAAGCGTCAGTGATTTCTCCGAAGGGGATCGTGTTACCTTTGATTCCACCGTTTATTGCGGTGAATGTTTTTATTGTCGCAAGGGCCTTATTAACCTCTGCGACAATCGGCGGGTGCTCGGTGTCGCGCCCAAAGAATACCGGCAGCATGGTGCCTTTGCCGAATATGTTGCCGTTCCCGAGCATATCCTCTACCGGTTGCCGGACGGACTCTCTTTTGAGCAGGCGGCTATGGTCGAACCGGTCTCCATTGCCTTCCACGCCGTTGCCCTGACCCCGATCTCTCTCAATGACAGTGTTGTGGTCATTGGTGCCGGGATGGTCGGTATTTTTGTTATCCAGGCACTGCGGGCTGCAGGCTGCGGTAAAATCATTGCGGTGGATCTTGAGAAAAGCAAACTGGATCTGGCCCTGCAGCTGGGAGCCGATTACGCTCTGCAGGCAGGCCAGGTTGATGTCCCGGCAGAAGTGCGGAAATTGACCGATAATCGCGGGGCAACACTGGCAGTGGAGGTCGTTGGCAATACCGCGGCCGTCAATACGGCAATCTCATCACTGCGTAAGGGCGGTGCACTTACTATCGTCGGCAATCTCGCACCTACCGTTGAGTTTCCTTTGCAGGAAGTGGTTACCAGGCAGATAAGCGTCAGAGGCTCCTGCTCGTCATGCGGTGAATATCCTGCCTGCCTGGACATGATCGCCCGGGGAGCTATCAATGTTGATGCCCTGATAAGCAAGGTCGCCCCGCTCACGGAAGGAGCATCCTGGTTTGAGCGCCTTTACAACAAGGAGCAGGGCTTAATGAAGGTTATTTTGACGCCGTAAAATAGTACGGTTTCCACCGTTTCACTGCCTTGAGGTAAGCTATGAGTACTCATTTATTTGATTTATCCGGAAAAGTCGCCGTTGTCACCGGAGCCAGCCGCGGTCTCGGCCAGTACCTGGCGCGAGCCCTGGCCGGAGCCGGTGCCGATCTTGTGATTACCAGCCGGACCGTTGAGTCGTTGGCAGCATTTGCTGCGGAAATAGAAGCGCTCGGCCGACGGGTCCTTCCTTTGGCCCTGGATGTCAGAGACCAGCAAAGTATTCAGAAAATGGCCGAAGCGGCTTTCGACCATTACAAAAAAATCGATATCCTCGTTAACAATGCCGGCTGTAATGTCAGGAAACCGGCCGTGGACATTTCCTGGGATGACTGGAATCTTGTTCTGGATACCAATCTGCGCGGGGGGTTTTTCGTGGCCCAGGCGGTAGCCAAAAAGATGATTCCCGCCCAATACGGCAGGATAGTCAACATCGGCTCGGTTACGACCGTCGCCGGATATGCCGGGATAACACCTTATTGTGCCAGTCGCGGCGGTGTCAAGCAGATGACCATGAGTCTGGCTGACGACTGGGGTCAACATGGCATCACGGTAAACTGTCTGGCGCCGGGCTGGTTCAAAACAGCACAGACCAAGGTTCTCTATGACAACCAGGAATGGGTCGACTACCTCGTAGATCGTATTCCGTTAAAGCGGGTAGGGCAGCCTCATGACCTGGATGGAACGGTTATCTTTCTTGCTTCCGACGCCAGTGCCTACATAACCGGACAGACCATTCTGGTTGATGGCGGAATCAGCACCGGATCGACCAAAGCCACCGTTTAGGCGGAGAAGAAAGGTCGACGAGGATGGTTGTACCCGAAGAAGCGCTGTCTTGATTTATCCTAATATTGCCTTGTGGCTGGGAAATTAACCATCCGGATATTGAACTGATGAGATACCGGAGGATTCTTCGAACGTAAGCTTCCGGTCATGGGTAGGATTAATGACAAGTGATAATTTTCAAGACCTGACCATAAAAGAGGCGTTCAACCCGTATAGAGAATGTATTCAAGGTCGGGCCAATGAGCCGATCTGTGTCCTGTCCATAATGGATAGATCACGGGAAGTAGCGCGCGCCGTTGATCCCTCGCTTGACCCCGGCCCAGTCTCTCTTTCTGAAATAGTGCATCGGCTGGTCATTAACCGGCCGCGCATTGCCGTCATAACCGGTTCGCCTGACCATCCTGCCCATATACGGGATGAAATGCATATCAGCCTGGCGGTGCTCAGGATCTGGCAGAACGGCGGCGTTCCCTTTGTTTTCGGTATTCCCGTGATCTGTGACGGAACTGCCCAGAACAACATCGGCCAGAGCTATTCTCTTGTCTCGCGCAATATTACGGCCGCCGCCGTCAACACAACCTTTGAGGGGCACTCCTACCATGCTGCCTATGTGCTCTCAAGTTGTGACAAATTTCCCTCTGCGGTGATGAGCGGTCTGGCGGCTGCGGACGTGGCACGCAGTCATAAAGATCGCGGGCAGGCGCCGGTCTGGGCTGTTTTCGTGCCATCCCACGTTCTCAGGGGCGGTACAATCAGCGCCGAGACCCGCGGACGGTTGCACGGGCTAATCGATAAAGCGCGTCGCAAGGGATTTGACGATCTCGCAGCTGATATAACAGATACCATGCGCTATATCCTGCAATGTTCATCCGCTGAGGCCTTTTGGGGACAGATGAAGCTTGCGGTGCAGTATGGATTACTGCGTGAAGATGAAGGCCGGATGATTATGGATGAGCTGGCTGTTGCCACCTGTCACTGCAATGGCGGAATCTGTGCTTTCAATGGTACCGGAAACTCGTCACGGACTTTGGTCAGTGCGCTTGGTCTGACACCTCCCGAGGCAGAACTCCTGATGGATGTCCCTGCATCGGATGTGGTTGCCCAGTGCGTTGATATGCTTTACCGCAGCCTGAACCGGACAGATTATCGTATTACCAATATCCTTGCCGCAAACTTTGCCAATGCGGTACGCATTCATAATGCCACCGGCAGCTCATCGAACATCCTGCTGCACCTGCCTGCCGTGATGCGTTATGCCGGGTTTGCTATTAGCATCGATGATTATGAAAAAGTCCGCAGCCAAACCCCTGTTCCGGAAATCTTCGCCCATAGTCTGACGGAGAACCGGGATACGTTCGTACTGGCTCAACAGTATGCCAGGGGGCAGCATCACGGCATGGAAAGTCTTTACCGGATCCTGACTGATCTTGGCTGCAGGATGGACCTTGATGCGCCAACCATGACCGGACAGAGTTGGGGTGAAAGAATTGCGGAGATAAAAGAACCGGTTTCATCGGAATTGGGGGAAGATTCGGTTATTCGACCCACGCCGGTAAGGCAGACGTCAGGAGTTGAAGTACTGCGCGGGAACTTCATGTCGACGGCGGTAATCAAACTGGCAGGAATGTCTGATCACCAGTTGCGCTATTTTGATGATCACCTGTTTATTGTCCGCTATTATGAAAATGAGAAGGATTGTGTTGCAGAAATGGCCTCACCGGCCTTTATGGAAAACCTCCGGCAGATTGTCGAGCAGCTGCCGGCAACGATCATCGCTGCTATTCTGGCATATAATTCAAAAGGCGGGCCGGTAAACTATTCCGAGAATACCTTTTCGGACCTGCTGCAGAAAGCTTTTCTGTCTTTTGTCTTTGTCATTGCCGGACAGGGCCCAAAGGCCTTCGGCATGCCGGAGATGTATGTGCCCTCGCAGAATCTCAAACATCATCAACTGCTGGAAGCATCTTCGCTGCTCATTACCGATGGACGTTATTCGGGAGTGACCAAGGGTGCCTGTATCGGGCATGTCACACCTGAAGCCTTTGAAGGCGGCGGTATCGGTCAGCTTATCGATGGTGATGTGATGTGGCTGCGGATCAGGGAGAAAAATCTCAGTATCATCGATCCGGTCGCCCTTGAGAGCGGCAGGGTTGCCGTCTTGAAGCAGTTGCCTGCGCGAGGGTCGCTTGTTGCCGCCCGGGGAGAAAAAATGCGTGAGAGAAGCATGCAGGTTGCCGCTTCCAATCTGATGACTGACGTCACCAGCGCGGAAAAGGGCTGTGTCCCCTCTGCGGTCGATCTCCGTGCGGTAAATTCTTTGCCTTGAATCGAATGGTTGGTGACCGAGGGGAACAAACCTGTTCAGGATCGAAAGTGTTGATTTTTTCTACCTGAGCATGCCTGAAATCACTGCCGGTCGACTCCGCCGGCATGGTGCATCTGCCCGAAAGGCCGGGGCTCGGCATGACACCAAATCCTGAAACGATCCATAAGTACCTGCAGCCAGTTGAAATATTCATCGGAGATCAGTGCGTTTATTCCACACCTTCATGGAAGGAACCAGTAATTGTAGAAAGGATGTTTCATAAACCACCCACTGCTTTCCAAAAGTTACTCTTTGCTGCTCATCCTGCCCTTCCTCGCGCAGAACAACGCGCTTATAGTATGGGAATGGTTTTTGCCGGGTGGTGTTGGCCCCCATCTTTCATGAACATTTTCTCATGATTTAATTAAAACAGTGCTTGATTATTAACCTGACATGTTCAATCATTATAATAATACGTCATTGAGGATGGGGCTTGAAAGGAGCCTGGCAGAAACTTTCTCCAGATAATGTCTATCTATTCGTTGCCTATTTGAATGTTGAGAAATAATAGCGGTTCAGCGTTCTTTTTTGATTTTGATGGTGCCCTTTCGGTTCTACGACCATTAAGACGGGCGCTTATAGAAAACTCTTCCGTTTCTGTAACTCCAAGATGCTTTCATAGATTGTTGCATAGCACCAGATGCATGCTGGTATTATCCGGGTTGAGAAAATCGCCTTCGCCTGCGAGCACATCTTTGGCACACCTCATTCCAGCCAGGAACTTTCTGACCAGTCAGCTCAATACTCAGCCCTCGTTTTTGAAAAAGTCATCGAAACTAAGTGGATTCCTGGAGCTGAAGTATTTCTTCAAGCACATTATCAGCACGTCCCTCTTGTCGTCATTTCGGGGACACCGGAACACGAGCTAAAAGAAGTAATCAGACTGCGTGGAATGAGATCATACTTCCGAAAAATCCTGGGTTCCCCTACCAGAAAACCCGACCACATCCATGCTCTGGTCAAACGTTACAATCTTGAAGTGGAGAAGTGCGTTTTTATTGGAGATGCCCTGACCGATTATTATGCTGCCCAAGAAACCGGGGTAACTTTTATCGGGATAAGAGGTGAAGCTGAGTTCCCTCCCGGTATCATGGTGCTCTTTGATTGCATCGGTCTGGAAGAGGCGATAAATAGCAGAGGAAAAATCTCTTAATTCAAGGGAGTGTCTTACTGACTATGGAATAGGAATAAACTTGACAAACAGAAACGCTAGGGTATTTTTCGTTGTAATTTGTATTACAACCTACATCTATGATTTCTCTGTAATAACGTCTTGATTTACCTGATGATAATGGAGGCCAGAACGTACTGCCAGAAACGAGCTGTTTGCCGGAACTACTATGAGGTAAGGTTAAATGACCGAAATACAAAATAAAACCAAATTGCAGTCGATTGAGGAATGGTTGTCCCGGATTGTCGGGGGCTTCATAGGCCTCCTCCTTGGTCTGATGGTTATCATCGTTTTCTCAAATGTTATTGCCAGGTATTTCCTCAATTCATCTCTTGCCTGGTCTGAAGAGATCTCACGATTCATGCTTATCTGGCTGGCTTTTCTGGGTTCTTATCTTGCCTTTGTAAAAAACGAACATCTTGGGCTCGACCTGATTGTCTTTTTACCACCAAAACCCGCTGTTATTATCCGAACGATAGCAGGCTTGCTGACCATCATTGCCCTGGGGATCATCCTGTATGGCGGGTGGTCAGTCACCTCATTTACCATCCAGAGCGGCTGGACATCTCCCGCCTTGGCCATTCCATACGGCTATATTTATGCGGTTGTGCCGTTTTGTGCAGTTCTTCTTTTCCTGCAATCTATATTAAGGATGGGACGACTCTTCAAAAACCTCATCAGGGTCTTTAAAGGAGAAGAATAATGCTGGTACTTTTTCTGGCTGCCCTTTTTGGCTTCATTTTATTGAGTGTACCGATCGCTTTTGCCCTCATATTAACCTCTTTTGTTCTCATGATGGCCTCTGGTGCCGTCTCACCGGCCCTTCTGGTCCAGAATATAGTCAGAGGAATTGACAGTTTTCCGCTGATGGCAATTCCTTTTTTTCTCCTTGCCGGAGAGATAATGAACGCGGGCGGGATATCCAAGCGCATCGTCAGTTTCGCCGGGGCGCTGCTGGGCCACATCAAGGGCGGTCTTGGCTATGTTACGGTCATGGCCAGCATGCTCTTTGCCGGTGTGTCGGGTTCAGCCGTCGCAGACACCTCGGCCATGGGATCACTGCTCTACCCTGTTATGAAGAGTGAAGGATACGATGAAGAAAAGAGTGCCGCTCTATTCTGCGCTGCTGGAACCATCGGCCCCATCATTCCACCGAGCATTCCGATGATCATCTTTGGTGTCATCGCCAATGTGTCGATCGTCAAGCTTTTTCTGGGGGGTATTATCCCGGGTGTCATCATTGGTTTTGGCCTGATGATCGGCTGGAATATCCATACCCGGAAAGGTAACTACAAGTCAGAAGGGAAATTTCAATTCAAAAAGGTTTTCAAGACCGGCGTGGATGCCTTCTGGGCGCTGATTCTGCCGCTTATCATCCTTGGAGGAATCATTACCGGAATCTATACACCGACTGAAGCTGCGGTGATTGCAGTGGTCTATGCTTTTCTGGTCAGTTTCCTGATATACAGAGAACTGGACCTGAGAGTCCTGCCATCACTTCTTGTGAGCACAGCCAGATTAACATCTGTTGTTATGCTGGTATGTGGTGCAGCCATGTCGGCTGCATACCTTATCACGGTGGCACAGATTCCCCAGCTTCTCGCGGATGTCCTTCTCGGCTGGGCCGGTGATAATCCCTACCTTCTTATGATGTTTGTGAATGTCCTGCTCCTTCTCGTCGGATGTGTCATGGACCTCACACCAGCCCTGCTCATCCTCGGTCCCATGCTTCTCCCCATAGCCGTTAAATTTGGCTTGGATCCCGTTTATTTCGGTGTGGTAATGATAGTGAATCTCTGTATTGGTCTCATTACCCCTCCCGTGGGCAATATTCTTTATGTGGGCTGTGGTATTTCCAAACTTTCCGTTGCCCGGCTGAGCAGGGCGATCCTGCCGAACATTGCAATCATGATCGTAACCTTGCTTTTGATAACCTATATTCCAGGCCTCATAATGTTCATCCCGAACCTTATGCAATAGCAGTAGCAGTGTTTACGAAAGATCCTGATTATCAGGACCTTTTAACGGTACAAAAAACCAAGGAGGATTCAATGAAAAAAACACATGGTTTGTTACTCACTTTAGTCACGGCGTTTCTCGTTCTGCCAGCCCTTGCATTCAGCGAACCGGTAACGCTTAAAATTTCCAATGGGGTAAACGAAAAGCATCCATCCTACCTGGCTTCAGTGAAATTCGGAGAGCTTCTTAACGAAAAACTTCCCGGACATTTCAAGGTGGAAGTGTATGCGAATGCACAACTGGGCGACGATGTACGCGCCACAGAATCAACCCAGATGGGCAGCCTGGAAATGGTTTGTACCTCAGCTTCGCCTCTCGTTGGGCTTGTTCCTGACTTTATGGTTCTTGATCTGCCTTTTCTCTTCCCGAATGAAAAAGCAGCAGACGCAGTCCTCGATGGAAAAGTTGGTCAAGAGCTGGCAGCAAAACTCGAACCGAAAGGTCTCAAACTCATGGCGTACTATGAAAATGGTTTTCGCCAGCTGACAAACAGTGCTAAAGAAATTACGAGCCCGGCAGATCTCAAAGGGCTTAAAATCCGCACCATGGAAAACCCCATCCATCTTGCCGCCTGGAAAGCTTTGGGAGCAAACCCTACCCCGATGCCTTTCAGTGAAGTTTTTACCGCCATGCAGCAAAAAACCATTGATGGCCAGGAAAACCCTATTCCCACAATCTATCTGCAGAAATTCTATGAAGTGCAGGGATACACAACTTTAACGGGACATGTATATGGTCCGCATATCCTGTTGATGAACAAAAAACTCTTTGATTCATTCACCCCGGAAGAGCAGAAAGTCCTTCTTGAGGCAGCTCATGAGTCTGCTCTCTATCAGAGAAGCATTAACAGGAAGATGAACTCTGACTACGTCGAAGAATTGAGGAAAAACGGTATGATAGTAACCGAACTGACACCGGAACAGCTCAAGGCATTCCAGGATGCAGTGCAGCCGGTTTACCAGCAGTTTGAAGATAAAATTGGCAAGGATCTCATCAAGCAGGTACAGGACGAAATTGCCAACGCCAAATAATTCAGCACGTGAAACGAACCTGCCATCCTTTCCGGCCTCGATCGTGGAAGTCGGAAAGGATGGCCAACAGTGTGACTATGAAACTGAAAACCAAAAGGGCTTTGATTACCGGTGGCGCTCAAGGCATAGGTTTTGCTATTGCAGAGACCTTTTGCCGGGAGGGCGCTGCTGCACAAGGTCTCAACGATAAAGGAGGAAATGCCATCTTTCTTTGATGTCGGTGAAGACGCTAACTGGCAAGAGGTGCACCACCGGATAGAAGAAGAATAAGGTGGTCTGGCTATACTTGTCAATAATGCCGGGATAAGCATTCGAAAAGCGACTGAGGAGATGAGCTCGAGGACCTTGACCGGATGTATGCGGTAAACATCAAGGGTCCTATTCTCGGAATCAAACATACGCTCCCTATTATGAAGAAAATCGGCGGGGGCTCAATCATCAACATGTCCTCCGTCTCTGGGCTGATCGGCCATATATATACTACCGAAGCCTGCACGACGGCCAAGGGTGCCGTGACGCTTTTGACAAATTCAGTAGCCTCTCGTTACACCAAATTCAATATCCGCTGCAACGTTATTACCCCAAGTACCGCAGACACGCCCCTGGTTCAGGACATGCTTAAAGATCCTGAACGTCGAAAGGAACGTCTTAGCGAGGTTCCTCTTGGAAGAATGGCTAGCCTGAAGGATACCGCTGAAGCCGCGTTGTCTATCGCTTCCGCTGGGGGGAGTTTCATCAATGGCGTGGATCCTTTGGAGTGCAATAGACTTTTTACGAGTATGTCTTCCTTGCTTTCCATATACAACCCAGGGCAAGACCGTACGACTAGCTGCGCTTCCGGCTCTGAATGCTGTAGCTTTGAGATTACTCAACGCATGCTTGGCCCATGTTCCTGTGAAATTTGCCGAGTTTCGTTAAGAGGAACTTGATTTAAAGAAAAACTGGAATCAAACGTTTTATTGTGACGCTTACGTTGAATACCGAAAGATACACTTTGTCCTTTCACTACCAGTGCTTCAGTGACTGGCAATGTCCACCGGGGGCGAGACGATACAGCCCTCTCTCCCGCGTCGCTTTTTTGATTCACCTACTGGAGTATGGTGAATCACAAGTCTCCTTGACAAGCAGGCTGTCTCGACTCGTGAAATATTGAGGTTAGTGGTCCCTTTTTGCCTGGAAAAGACAATATCAATCAAGTTGATGTGGCCCAACAAATAAAAGGATTTAAGGCCGGCCGCCGGCAGATGTTGTGGTACTGAAGCGCTCTTGCAAAAAAAAAGAAAGCAGGTATATTCGACCTGCCTGAAAACCAACAAAGAGAGAATATGAAATCCGACCTTGAAACACAGCATTTTGCCAGTGATAATTACGCCGCGGTCGGTCCCGGGGTCGGGGGTGCCCGTTTCATGTGTTCCTGGGATACTGACAGCGAGGAGGTTGAACGATTTGCCGATGATATCGAGGATATCTTTTTCTCCATTTCCTCTGATCGGACTATCATTGATGAGTAGGATACAGGCCAACGCCCTGCTGGTGCTCACGGCCATTATCTGGGGGACGACCTTTGTTGTTCAGCAGGTCGGAACAGGCGGTCTGCAGGCAATTAGCTTTACCGGTACGAGAATGCTGGTTGGTGGTGTTTTTATCCTGCCGCTGGCAATCCGTCAATTTACTAGGGTGCATCCGGGGGAGCGTCGTTTCAATGGAGCGGACTGGCTCGGCATCACTCTTACCGGTATCGTGCTGTTCACCGCAGCGGCCATGCAGCAGTATGGTATTTTTCATACAACGGTAACAAATGCCGGATTTTTAACCGCACTGTACGTTCCCCTGGTTCCCGTTATCTCGTTTTTTGTGCTGAGAAGAAAGGTTCATTGGTCCGTTTGGCCTGCTTCAGTCTGCTGTGTTATCGGTACCTATATCATGAGCGGGGCACAGGGAATTGAGCTGCGGGTAGGCGACTTGTGGGTGACCGGGGGGAGTCTTTTCTGGGCCTGCCATGTTATTCTCGTCGGTACGTTGGCGGTGCGGACCAGGGCTCCGCTGGTGGTGGCGTGCGGCCAGTTTTTTGCCTGCGGTCTCTGTGGTATTGTCATCGGCATGCTTGTTGAGCAGCCGACCATTGCCGATGTTCAATCGGCATGGTTCGGTATTCTTTATGCCGGACTCCTCTCTACCGGTGTCGGTTTTACCCTGCAGGCGATTGCCCAGCGATTCACCCATGAGGCTGATGCCGCCATCATCCTGAGTGCGGAAACCGTGTTTGCGGCTCTGGCCGGTTTTATTTTTCTGGCAGAGCGATTGAGTATTCTGGAAGTGTCAGGGGCTGTCCTTATTTTTTCCGGCATCATCGCCGTGCAACTGCTGCCCATGATGCGGGCGAAAGCTCGTCGGCTGGTGACCAGTTCCTCCCCGGATGAGGCCTGAATTAGATTGCATTTTTCTTTTTTTTTTCTATAACATGGTGAGCGACGGAACTTCTATCCCATCCTTCAATTTTCGACAGTTCAAGTAAAATGAGAGGAATGAGTCTGCCTGTCGGACCTGCTTCGGGATCATCACTGCTGTCACACAAGACATTGTTATTTTTATATTTAACATCTTTTTTTGGAGAATGCCATGTCCGTACATGTTGCTACTCATCCACTGATTAATCATAAGCTCGGTCTGATGCGGGAAAAGAATATTTCCACGAAAGATTTCAGAGATCTTGCCTCAGAGGTGGCCCGCCTTCTGACCTATGAGGCAACGAAAGACCTTCCCACTCAGCCGAAGACCATCGAGGGCTGGGCCGGTACGGTTGAAGTAGAGGAAATAATGGGGAAAAAGATCACCATCGTGCCGATACTCCGGGCCGGCTTGGGGATGATGGATGGTGTCCTTGATATGATCCCAACCGCCAGGGTGAGTGTGGTCGGTTACTACCGGAACGAACAGACCCTGCAGCCGGTTGAATATTATGTCAAAACAGCGAGCGAAATGGATAAGCGGATCGCCTTGATCCTTGATCCGATGCTGGCTACAGGCGGCACCCTGATGGCCACCATTGAGACCTTGAAAAAGGCGGGGTGCCAAACTATTAAGGGCCTTTTCCTGGTTGCTGCACCAGAGGGAATCAAGCGTATAACCGACGCTCATCCGGATGTGGAGATTTTTGTTGCCGCAGTGGATGAACGCTTGAATGAAGTCGGTTATATCCTGCCAGGCCTGGGTGATGCCGGTGACAAGATATTTGGTACAAAATAGTTGCGATTGATTGTTGCCGGAGATACATGGAGCTGCATGGAGCTGGATAAAGAGAGAGTTGCCTGCGTACAATAATCAGAAAGGAGAAGAGAACATGCCAGTTGATACACAAGACAGTAGCTATCGGTTTCGCTTCGGGGACGGCCTGCTGGGAGCACAGATGCTGTTTGTCGCCTTTGGCGCCCTCGTTCTGGTGCCGATATTAACCGGGCTTGACCCCAACGTTGCCTTATTCACCGCCGGTGCCGGGACCTTGTTATTTCAGGTTGTCACCAGGGGGAAGGTTCCTGTTTTTCTGGCATCATCGTTTGCCTTTATCGCCCCGATCTCATATGGCGTCAAAACCTGGGGCATTCCGGGGACATTGTGCGGGTTGGCAGCGGCAGGTCTCGTTTATGTTGTGCTCAGTTTTATTATTCGCATAAAGGGCAGCTACGTTCTTGAAAAGTACTTGCCGCCGGTGATTACCGGGCCGGTCATCATGGTTATTGGCCTGGTTCTCGCTCCCGTAGCCGTGGGCATGGCAAACGGCAGTATAGGTGACGGCAGGATTGTCGGTTCAACGGCGATGATTATATCTTTGGTCGCGTTGGTGACAACCATTGTCGTTTCCATTTTTGGTGGCGGCTTTTTACGCCTGATCCCGGTCCTTAGTGGTATAACCGCCGGATATCTCGTTTCTCTGGTGATGGGGGTGATTGATTTTAAGTCGGTTATTGATGCGTCCTGGTTTGCCTTTCCGAATTTCACCGCACCTGAATGGAATTTAAGCGCTGTTTTATATATCGTTCCGGTTGCCCTGGCGCCGGCAATTGAGCATTTTGGAGATGTTCTCGCTATAGGTTCAATTACCGGTAAAGACTACGTGAAAGATCCCGGAATACAAAACACCATGCTCGGTGACGGTCTTGCCACATCGCTGGCCGCTTTCTTCGGAGGACCGCCCAATACGACTTATTCAGAGGTGACTGGTGCCGTCGCCTTGACCCGGGCATTCAATCCGGCAATTATGACCTGGGCGGCAATATGCGCAATCCTTCTTGCCTTTGTCGGGAAAATTGGTGCATTTCTCGCAACAATTCCCAGTCCGGTTATGGGCGGCATCATGATCCTGCTCTTTGGTATGATAACCGTTGTTGGTATCAATACACTGGTGAAGTCCGGAAAAGACCTGGCAACGCCGAGGAATCTGATCATTATCTCGGTAATACTGGTAAGCGGTATTGGCGGCATGAAGTTGAGTGCCGGGACTTTTGCCATCGAGAAGATCGGCCTCGCGGCGATTCTCGGCCTGCTGCTCAATTTTATTCTTCCCCCGGAGAAGAAATAATGAGATTCGGGCAGGCTGACTGGACAGTCGGCCTGCCTACTGACAACTATTTTATCCTGAGGGGTGGCTCATACTCTTGCGATTCATTGTTTCGTCATTATTTTCTTCTGTTAACGATGCAGAAGCGGTTAACCAGTCTCTGGGGTTGTCGTGTGGCGCGCAGAATGCCGGTACGATTCAACACGGTTTTTTCTTCCTGCATGTTATCTGAATTGCCCTGCCAATCCGTTCGTATGGCAGATCCTTGTTCAATTGCTGGCTGTTTGTTGGCTGCTCCATTCATTAACACCAAAAAGGAGATCACTAAACATCAAAAAGGAGATCACTACATGAATCCATTGAAACGGAAGTTGCTCGCATCTCTATGTGGCGCGTCCCTTGTTGCCATGGGCGCGGTGAGTGTTCAGGCGAAAACACTCGTGTTCTGCTCTGAAGGAAGCCCGGAGGGCTTCAATCCGGCATTTTATACTGCCGGTACGACCTTTGACGCCTCCTCCCGGGCAATTTTTAACCGGCTTGTCGAGTTCGAGCGCGGCACGACCAAGATCGGACCGGCCCTGGCCGAAAAGTGGGATGTTTCTGCTGACGGCCTGGAATACACCTTTTATCTGAGAAAGGGTGTAAAATGGCAGACCACCAAGGATTTCAAACCAACGCGTGATTTCAATGCCGACGACGTTGTTTTTTCCTTCAAGCGTCAGCTCGATAAGGATCATCCCTACCATAAGGTTTCCAATGGTACCTTCGAGTATTTCGAAGGCATGTCCATGCCTGATCTGCTGAAAGATGTTGTAAAGGTTGATGATTATACCGTAAAATTCCAGCTCAATCGCCCTGAAGCACCGATGATTGCCAATCTCGGCATGGATTTCGCCTCTATCTTCTCCAAGGAATATGCCGATCAACTGATGGCGGCCGGAACCCCGGAAGTTATTGACCAGATGCCTGTCGGTACCGGGCCGTTCCAGCTTGTTGCATACCAGAAAGATGCGGTAATCCGCTACAAGGCCCATCCCGATTACTGGGCCGGCAAGGCACCGATCGATAACCTGGTCTTTGCCATTACCCCGGATGCGTCCGTCAGGTATCAGAAGCTGAAAGCCAATGAATGTCAGGTGATGCCATATCCCAATCCGGCAGACCTCGAAGCGATGGCCAAGGATCCTGATATCAACCTTCTTCAGAAGGAAGGGCTGAATGTCGGTTACCTGGCCTACAATACCCTGGTCCCGCCTTTTGATAATCCGAAGGTCAGAAAAGCCCTGAACATGGCGATTAACAAGGGTGCAATCCTTGATGCGGTGTTCCAGGGAGCGGGTAAGGCAGCCAAGAATCCGATTCCGCCGACCATCTGGTCATACAATGACGCCGTCCAGGATGATCCATACGACCCCGAGGCTGCCAGGAAGATGCTTGAAGCCGAAGGTGTGAAGGATCTGAAGATGAATATATGGGCAATGCCCGTGCAGCGTCCGTACAACCCGAACGCCCGCCGTATGGCGGAACTGATCCAGGCTGACTTTGCCAAGATCGGTGTCAAGGCCGAAATCGTTTCCTACGAATGGGGTGAGTACCTCAAACGTTCAAAAGACAAGGATCGCGATGGGGCCGTCTTGCTTGGCTGGACCGGCGATAACGGAGATCCTGATAACTTCCTTGCCGTGCTGCTTGGCTGTGACGCGGTAGGCGGAGCCAACCGGGCAAACTGGTGTTACCAGCCGTTTGAAGATCTTATCCAGAAGGCAAAGATCGTCTCAGATCCTGCTGAGCGTACCAAACTTTATGAACAGGCCCAGGTTGTCTTTAAAGAACAGGCACCGTGGGCGACCATCGCGCATTCGATTGTCTTCCAGCCGGTCCGTAAGGAAGTTGTCGATTTCCGTATCGACCCGTTCGGCGGCAATGTGTTCTATGGCGTTGACCTGAAGTAGTTCTGATCTGAACCACAAATCCCGGGTACCCGGTGCCCGGGATTTGTGTCATAATATGTTTTATTCTAATCTCTTATAAGCCATTATGCCAGCGATCTTGCATGCCAAATGTTTACATTTATACTGAAAAAAATTGGCGTCGTGCTACCCACCTTTCTCGGTGTAACCCTGATCGCTTTTACCTTTATCCGGGTGCTTCCCGGTGACCCGGTACTTTTGATGGCAGGTGAACGCGGTATGAGTGAAGAGCGTCATGCCCGGCTGATGAACGAGTTCGGCTTTGACCGGCCGATCCTCGTACAATATGGCACCTATCTCAATAATCTCATACACGGTAATTTCGGTACCTCGATCATTACCAAGAAGCCGGTGTTCGAAGAGTTCATGACCTTGTTTCCGGCCACCGTTGAACTTTCGATCTGTGCTCTCATCCTTGCTGTTTTCATCGGTCTGCCCGTTGGTATGCTTGCCGCGGTCAGGCGGGGTACGGTGTTTGACCACACGGTGATGGCAGGGGCTTTGACCGGTTACTCGATGCCGATTTTCTGGTGGGGTCTGCTGCTGATCATCTTTTTTTCCGGCATCCTTGGCTGGACACCGGTTTCCGGCAGAATTTCACTGCTATACTACTTCGAACCGGTTACCGGATTTATGCTCATTGACAGTTTTCTCTCCGGTCAGGAGGGCGCCTTTTCTTCTGCCTTGTCGCATCTGATTCTGCCCTCGATTGTGCTGGCTACCATTCCTCTGGCGGTTATCGCACGCCAGACCCGCTCGGCCATGCTGGAAGTTCTTGGTGAGGATTATATCAGGACTGCCCGGGCCAAAGGGTTGGCGCCATCACGCGTGATCGGTCTGCACGCCCTGCGTAATGCCATGATTCCGGTAATCACCGTGATTGGTCTACAGGTCGGTGTACTCTTTGCCGGCGCCATCCTGACGGAAACCATCTTTTCCTGGCCGGGAATAGGGAAGTGGATGGTTGATTCGATTTCCAGACGTGACTATCCGTCTGTCCAGGGCGGACTGCTCCTTATTGCCGCCATTATTATGATCGTAAATCTTATTGTTGATCTGCTTTATGGTCTGATCAACCCGCGCATCAGGTACACGGGATAGCCATGACGGAAACGACTTATAGCACCGAACTTGATACCAGACCGGTCGGCCGACTCGCCCTGCTTAAGGAGTTTTGGGCCTATTTCAGTGAGAACAGGGGAGCGGTGATCGGCCTTTGTTTTTTTGTGGCAATTGTTGTTGTCGCATTGTTTGCCGATTACTTTGCCCCGCATCTGCCCAACCAGCAGTACCGTGATGCCTTCCTGCAACCACCGTTCTGGCAGGACGGCGGATCTCTGAGCTTCCCGCTGGGAACAGACGCGGTCGGGCGCGACATGCTTTCGCGTCTGATTTACGGAGCCCGGTACTCTTTGTTTATCGGCTGTGTTGTCGTCTCAGGGGCCCTGTTTGTCGGTGTTGTTCTCGGGCTGTTTGCCGGTTTTTTCGGTGGAAGAATTGATACCTTGATCATGCGCTTGATGGACGTTATCCTTGCCTTTCCGAGCCTGTTGCTGGCACTCGTCCTGGTAGCCATTCTCGGGCCAAGCCTGGTCAACGCCATGATCGCCATCGCCATTGTGCAACAGCCGCATTATGTGCGGCTCACCCGCGCCGCCGTCATGGGTGAGATGAACAAGGATTATGTGACGGCTGCCCGAGTCATCGGCGTACGCCGGATGCGCCTGATGTTCGTGACAATTCTGCCTAACTGCATGGCACCGCTCATCGTCCAGGCGGCGCTGAGTTTTTCAACGGCGATCCTTGATGCTGCAGCCCTCGGTTTCCTCGGCATGGGTGCACAGCCGCCGACTCCTGAGTGGGGAACGATGCTGGCCGATGCCCGGGAATTCATTCTGCGGGCCTGGTGGGTGGTCACCCTGCCCGGCTGTGCCATTTTACTGACCGTGCTGGCCATCAACCTGATGGGCGATGGGCTGCGTGATGCACTCGACCCCAAGTTGAAGCGGTCCTGATCGGGAGGCAGCTATGGCACTGCTCGAAATAGAAAATCTCTCGGTTGCCTTTCAGACCGCAGGAGGCCTGTTTACCGCGGTTGACCGGATATCCATGAGCCTTGATGTGGGCGAGGTTGTTTCTATTGTCGGTGAATCCGGATCCGGGAAGTCCGTATCCATGCTTGCCCTGATGGGGCTCTTACCGTGGACTGCCACGGTAACTGCCGACTCTCTACAATTTGATGGTAAAAATCTTCTGGAAATGGGGGCTCAGGAACGGCGGGGAATCATCGGCAGGGAAATATCGATGATTTTCCAGGAACCGATGACCAGCCTCAATCCCTGTTTTACGGTCGGGTTCCAGATTTCAGAGACCTTGAAAACCCATATGAACATGGATCGGAGGCAGCGCAAGGAGCGATCGGTTGAACTTTTGCATCTCGTCGGTATTCCGGAGCCTCTCAAGCGCCTTTCCGCTTTTCCACACCAGCTGTCCGGAGGCATGTCCCAGCGCGTGATGATCGCCATGGCGATCGCCTGCAATCCGCGCCTGCTTATAGCTGATGAGCCGACAACAGCACTTGATGTGACCATTCAGGCACAGATCCTTGACCTGTTGCTGAAATTGCAGGATGAGACAAACATGGCCCTGGTCCTGATCACCCATGATATGGGCGTGGTAGCCGAGACCGCTGAACAGGTTATGGTCATGTATGCCGGTCAGCAGGTTGAATACCAGGGAATCAAAGGGCTTTTTTCCGATCCACATCATCCCTACACCTCTGCCCTGCTGGCGGCATTGCCGGAACGGGCCACGAGTAAGCTCCTGCCGTCAATTGCCGGCGTGGTGCCGGGCCAGTTCGACCGGCCTGCCGGCTGTCTTTTTTCACCCCGTTGCCGTTATGCAACAGAGCGCTGCAGAACGACGGTGCCGGCTAAGGCGACAGCAGCGCTTGGTCATGCACTCTGCCACTATCCCCTTGAAAACGGTGTGCCGCAGAATCATCCGGGTGATGAGGAGGACGCCGCATGAGCAATGATGTTATCCTTGAAGCAAGGGATTTAAAGCGTTTTTATCAGGTCAGTCGGGGAAACTTCAAAAAAAAGGCCCTGCTCAAGGCATTGAACGGGGCCACCTTTGACCTTGTAACAGGCAGGACGCTTGCCGTGGTTGGAGAGTCCGGCTGCGGTAAATCCACCCTTGCCCGGCTGGTGACGATGATCGAGCCGCCGACAGCCGGTACGTTGAAGATCAGGGGGGTCGATATAGTCGGTTCCGACCGGGCAACCCGCAGAAAGCTCAAATCTAAAATCCAGATCGTTTTTCAGGACCCTTATGGTTCCCTGAATCCGAGGCAGAAGGTCGGCCATGCGCTTGAAGAACCGCTTTTGGTGAATACTACCATGACCAGGCAGGAGCGGAGCAGGGCCGCCCGGGAGATGATGAAACTTGTCGGTCTGAGACCTGAGCAATATGAACGCTACCCCCATATGTTTTCCGGCGGTCAGCGACAGCGGATTGCTGTTGCCCGGGCACTGATGCTGAACCCGGAGATCCTGATACTTGATGAGCCGGTTTCCGCCCTTGACGTGTCTATCCAGGCACAGATCCTGAACCTGCTGGCAGAACTGCAGCAGCGGCTTAACCTGGCCTACCTCTTTATCAGTCACGACCTGTCGGTTGTCCGGCATATAGCCGATGAGGTTATGGTTATGTATCTTGGTGTACCCATTGAAATGGCCAGCCGGGATGAGATATTTGCTCAGCCGCGCCACCCCTATACCCGGGCCCTTCTTTCAGCCACACCGACGGCGGATCCTTTTAAGGAAAAGCAGCGCATTGTGCTGCACGGAGAAATACCTTCACCGATTGATCCTCCGCCCGGTTGCTCATTTAACCCGCGATGTTCCCGGGCGAGCGCAGAATGTCTGCAGAAATTTCCGGAACTGCGCCGTTGCGGTAAGACGCAGGTGGCCTGCTACCACCCTTATGAATAACCCCTTCCCCCGGCTAACGCCTGAGTATCAGCTTTGCCGGTCCTGAGAGATGAAAGGAAAAAGTCTCTGCCCGGTAATACCCTATCATATCCGCTTCCCAGCTGACCTGGTTATTTCACGAGTTGAGACAGATTGCTCGTCAAGGAGACTTGAGATTCACCATACGGTAGTAGGTGAATCTCAAAAGCGACAGGCGTGATCTCCCTTTCAGGGGAGCTTTTTATCCAAGGTACCACCTTGTGGCATGCTAACGAGGAATTATTATATAGCAGTATCAGTACTCAGCCGTGGGGCATTGATACCTGGATGACAATTCTGGTCGAAGATAGACACAACACAAACCCACGGTTGAGATAACTAGCCACTTTCACTTATTTATGTGAGGAACATACGATGGAACATGTACTACCGAAATTACCGTACGCCTATGATGCACTTGAACCCTTTATTGATGCGAGGACTATGGAGATTCACCATACCAAGCATCACCAGGCCTATATCACCAATCTTAACGCGGCAATCAAGGATGATGCTCATCTGGGCAGTCTCAGTGTCGAGAAACTCATCAGTGATCTTAGTAAGGTACCGGAGGCTATCAGGCCGGTGGTCAGGAACCATGGCGGTGGCCATGCGAATCACAGCTTTTTCTGGCCGATTCTGAAAAAAAATGTGGCGCCGGGCGGGCCGGTTCTGGATGCGATAATGAAAAAATTCGGCAGCTTTGACAATTTCAAGACACAGTTTTCAGGTGCTGCCGTCAAACAGTTCGGCAGTGGCTGGGCCTGGCTTGTGGTAAACCACGGTGAACTGGAAGTTGTTGGTACCCCGAACCAGGACAACCCTCTGTCAGCGGGGAAAAAACCGGTCCTGGGGGTGGATGTCTGGGAACACGCCTACTATCTGCTTTACCAGAACCGCCGGCCTGATTACGTGGAAGCCTTTTTCAAGGTGATCAACTGGGATAAAGTCAATGAGCATTACAGCGCAGCCCTTGGTTAAGGAGCTGACCATGACATCCGGCCATCTTCCATGTTCGCCCGCAGGGAAGATGGCCGGGATCATCTGGGTTGATTGGAAAAAATAAGCTCAGGCAACAACACAGTTCCGCCCCTTTTTCTTGGCTCGATATAATGCCTTGTCTGCAGCCTTTATAACGTCGGCCGGTATGCTTAGCGCGCGGCTTGGTTCGGCTGCGCCAATGCTTATGGTGACGGAAACGCTCCTCGGGTTTTTCGCTCTTGTTCTTGCTTTTGGAGTCTTCTTCGGGCGGGCTTTGTCTCGTATACCAAATTGGGCTTCCGCGATGGCTATACGAAGACTTTCAAGGTAGGGAAGGGCCTCGTTTTTTGATTTTCCTGGAAAGACGACGGTAAACTCCTCACCTCCATAGCGAAATGGTTTACCGCCTCCGCCAACATTACGGATGTGAGAAGCAACCATGCACAGTACCTGGTCGCCGATGTCGTGACCGTACGTGTCGTTGAATTTTTTGAAAAAATCGATATCCAGCATGGCAATCGTGTAGTTTCTTCCGAGGCTCTGCAGGGTTGTATTTAACGAGCGCCTGGCCGGAAGACCGGTTAATTCATCATTATAGGCCATAGCATAGGCTATCTCGAGGACGGACAAAACGATAATCACCCCTGCAATACTGAAATAGATGGAGGCGCCGGGACCATTATAGATGGCGTGCAGGGCCACGCCAGCGCAGAGCAGTGACCAGAAAAAACCGCGCAATATCGGCTTATTGAAGAGGATTGAACCGATCAGGAACACGAGCAGAATAATGGTGATGAGCAGAAGGGCTGCCTGGGGTATTTTTGTTGCGTGTAATAGAGACAGGTTGATTAACGGTGTGTCAAGATGTTGCAACACAGCGCTTTTCTCTTTAATGAAATAATAGCCGAGAAGGAGTTGGGCGAAGATGAACAGGAGGCGCAGCAACCCGGGCGGGTTGAAAACCCCTCGCTCCTTTACAAAATAAAAGAGCGCCATATTGATCGGCAGCAGGAAGGCGCTCATCTGAAAAACATCTTTGCCATACTTCGAAAAGACGGCGCCACCCATACTGATATAGTAATCGCCAGCCGGTCCGAAGTAATGGAGGGTTCGCTCCGTGAGTATCAGAACAATAACGACAAAGGCCACCCGGCTGCGATGAAATCCCAGACCGATAATGAGGCCGATGGCAAGAACGGCATAGGGAAGAGACGCATTAATCTGGGGCAGCCAGGGGTTAAAATAACCTTTCTGAACAACTACAAGCGCGGCAAAAAACACCACACCGCCCGGCAGAAGAAAGCCGATAAGCGCTTTTGAAATGTTTATGAACCTGTTAATGGATCCTCTCCCTGAAGTGCATGTCTTCGATTGTCTCCTCTTGTTACAAGAGGAAATTTCCAGAGATAATACTCTATAGACAACTCATGACAATGGGCCACCTTGAATAATTGCTTTTTCGCCCGATCTCTGTCGTTATGCTCGAAATTTTATCCTCGGAATATCAATTATATGCCTGCGGTAAAATTTCTTGCATGTCTTGATCTCGATCGAATAATCGAATTATTCAAGGTACCCAATGATATTAGCTGGATACTGCAAGAGTCAAATCAGAAATAGGAAAAGATCATTTTTAAGGGTAAAAGAGCTGGCTGCCCCTGCCTAACATATTGCAACCATGGTAGGCCTATGGTATCAAAAGAGTGTGTTTATCTTGGACACACCTTATATGTAAGCTGTTTTCTTTGTTAATCCGGGTGTATTTTCCCGGATATCATTTCTACCATTCGGAGGACATCATGAAAATGTGGAAAAGTCTTTTTATTGGATGCACGCTGGTTGCAGCAACTGCTGGGGTTTCTCTTGCCGATAATGGTGATACCCTCAAGTCAGTTATGGACAAGGGGTATATTCAGGTTGGCGTAAACGGAGATCTCTTCGGCTTTGGTAAAGCTGATCAAAAAGGCGAATGGAAGGGCCTTGATGTTGATACTGCGCGTGCTGTGGCGGTTGCCGTTTTCGGTGATCTTAAAGACCGTATCCGTTGGGTTCCCCTCACCGCTAAAACCCGTTTTACGGCGCTGCAGTCAAAAGAAATCGACCTGCTGACCAGGAATGCAACTGTAACGCTTAGTCGTGACACCGCTCTCGGGCTTGATTTCGTCCAGGTCAACTATTACGACGGTCAGGGGTTCATGGTTACCAAGGCGCTCGGAGTCAAGAGCGCAAAAGAACTCAGTGGCGCCACTGTCTGTGTTCTGCCGGGTACGACCACCGAACAGAATGCAGCAGACTTCTTCCGCTCCAATAATATGGAATGGAAAACGGTAACGATTGAAAGCACCGCAGAACTGGCACAGGCTTTTTATGCCGGTCGTTGTGATGTTATTACCTCTGACGCCTCACAGCTTGCCGGTCTGCGCGCCAGTGCGCCGAAACCGGGGGACTATATGATACTTCCGGAAATTATTTCCAAGGAACCTCTGGCACCGGCTGTTCGCCATGGCGACAACGCGTGGAAAGATATCGTCAACTGGTCTGTTCTTGCCATGATCGACGCTGAAGAGCTTGGTATTACCTCGCAAAATGTTGATGAAATGCTCAAATCAACAAATCCGAAGATTCAGCGATTTCTCGGCGTTTCTCCGGGTAATGGCGCCGCACTTGGCCTCCACGAAAAATTCGCCTATAACATTATCAAGCAGGTTGGTAATTATGGCGAAGTGTTTGAGCGTAATGTCGGTGTCGACACACCGCTGGGTATCGAGCGTGGTCTGAATGCCCTGTGGACCAACGGCGGCCTGATGTATTCGCCTCCGTTTAAATAAGCACAGCTCGGCTCGATTTTGTAGTCCGGTTCCTGTTGTTCAGCTCTATCTCTGGGATGGAGCAGAACAACAGGAACCGGGACATGCCGCATCGTTCCTGTTCAAAAGGAGCGTGCTTGCCGGTTTGAAGAGTCCTTTAATGTTTCATCACTTATGGCCTCAGAGAATAATAGTTCAGCAAAAACCTACTTCTGGAATGATCAGAAGACCAGGGCCGTCCTCTACCAGATTTTCACTGCTGCGGCTGTCGCTTTTGTCGGTTATTACCTGATTTCAAATGTGCAGAACAATATGGCCAAGCAGTCCATTGCCAGTGGCTTTGGCTTTATCGATAATGAAGCGGCTTTTGAGATCGGCGAGTCAGTCATAGACTATTCTGCGGCCGATTCCTATGGTCGTGCCCTTGTTGTCGGTGTCTTGAATACCCTGAAGGTTTCTGTTGTCGGTATGCTCCTGACCACCATTTTAGGGACTATTGTCGGTGTTGCGACACTCTCTAAAAATTGGCTGCTTTGCCGACTTGCTAATATTTATGTTGAAATCTTCCAGAATATCCCAGTACTTCTGCAGCTTTTTTTCTTCTATGCACTTTTTTATGAGACCTTCCCCGTTCCCCGTCAGGCGCTGCATCCTTTTGCCGGCGTCTTCATCACCAACAGGGGTATCGATTTTGCTGTTCCGGCGGCTCATCCTGCCTGGGGATATGCCGGTCTGGCCCTGCTGGCAGCGGGCGTGATTAGCTATATACTCAATCGCTGGTCTGTCAGGCGGCAGGAAGCAACAGGACGGCAGTTTCCGATGTTC
This sequence comes from uncultured delta proteobacterium, assembly GCA_963745765.1. Taxonomy (GTDB): domain Bacteria; phylum Desulfobacterota; class Desulfobulbia; order Desulfobulbales; family Desulfocapsaceae; genus Ww85. Next base: position 88,759 of record CAVUYQ010000026.1, read on the forward strand.
TGGACCGGACTCGGTATTCTTGTCGCTTTACCGCTTCTTGTCTGGTTTGTGAACGGTGCACCGACCCGGATGGACATGCCGGAACTCAAGGGCTTTAATTTCAGCGGCGGCAAGAATATCAGTCCCGAGTTCTCAGCCCTGCTTTTCGGTCTCGTGCTCTATACCGCTTCCTTTATTGCCCAGATTGTCCGGGCCGGGATTCAATCAATCAGCCATGGCCAGACCGAGGCAGCCATGTCCATCGGTTTGAAACCGCGCCAGGTCCTTAAGCTGGTCATTTTTCCGCAGGCGCTTCGTGTTATCGTACCGCCATTAACCAGTCAATTGCTGAATCTGACGAAGAACAGCTCTCTTGCCGTTGCCATCGGCTATCCGGATTTTGTGCAGGTTGCAGGAACGACGATCAACCAGACCGGGCAAGCGGTTGAGGGGGTGGCGTTGATGATGCTGGTCTACCTGACCATCAGTCTTATCACCTCTGCCTTTATGAACTGGTACAACAAAAAAATTGCCATTGTTGAGCGGTAATGACACCATGAGCGCAACAACCTCTATCGAAAAAATCAAGCCGCCGTTAACCAATGTCGGCGTTATCGGCTGGCTCAGACAGCATCTGTTTAACGGTTTTTTCAGTTCCATCGCCACGCTCCTGATCCTTGCTTTTCTGGTCAGGGTCGTACCGCAGTTCATCCAGTGGGCCTTCATCGACAGTGTCTGGTACGGTTCCGGTCAGGAGTGCCATGCTGCAAAGGGTGCCTGCTGGTCGGTTATCACCAGCAATATCCGTTTTGATATCTTCGGTTACTATCCCTATCAGGAACAGTGGCGGCCGCTTGTTGCCATGATCCTTCTCATCGGTATGCTGATCTACAGCCGCGACTGGAACCGCTGGACGAGGAAACTGGGCTATGCCTGGCTTTTTGGTCTCTGCATCATGGGGCTTCTGATGAAAGGCGGGCTCTTCGGCCTGATTCCGGTGGAAAGTACAAAGTGGAGCGGACTGCCGCTGACCCTGCTGCTCTCTTTTTTCGGTATCCTTGCTTCATACCCGCTGGGCGTTGTTCTTGCCCTGGGCCGCCAGTCCACAATGCCGGTTATCAAATCATTCAGTATCATCTATATCGAGCTGATTCGAGGGGTGCCGCTGATCACCATGCTGTTCATGTCCTCGGTAATGTTCCCGCTCTTTCTGCCCGAGGGGGTGACCATCGATAAGGTTTTGCGTGCCCAGGCCGCCATCATCATCTTTACCGCTGCCTATATCGCTGAGGTTGTACGTGGCGGGCTGCAGGCTATGGACCGGGGACAGTATGAAGCCGCGGAATCGCTCGGGCTTAATTATTTTCAGATGATGCGCCTGATCATCCTGCCCCAGGCCCTGAAAATAGTCATTCCGCCGACGGTGGGGATTTTGATTTCGGCCTTCAAGGATACCTCGCTTGTGGCTATCATTGGCTTGTATGATATCCTCAATACCACCAAATCCATCCTGACGGAACCGGAGTGGACCGGTTTCAGTACCGAGGCATATATCTTTGTTGCCATGGTCTATTACGTCTGCTGTTTCTCCATGTCACAATACAGCCGTCGCATAGAAAAGCAGCTTGAGTACAAGAATACGTCCCCGCAACAAAATTCCTGAAAAAGGTAGAGAGAGTTCGCATGAATAAAGAACAGGCCAGCAAAAAAAGTCCGGTGCCCGGTGATAACCCGATTATTGAAATCATCGAAATGCACAAATGGTATGATGATTTCCATGTCCTCAAGAATATCAACCTGAAGGTTCAACCCCAGGAGAAGATCGTCGTCTGTGGGCCTTCAGGCTCAGGTAAATCAACGATGATTCGCTGCATCAACCGACTGGAAGAACACCAGCGCGGGAAAATCATCGTCAATGGCACCGAGTTGACCCGCGATCTGAAAAATATCGAACGGGTGCGTACCGAAGTCGGCATGGTTTTTCAGCACTTCAACCTTTTTCCACACCTGACTATCCTTGAAAATCTGACTGTCGGGCCGATCTGGGTCAGGAAGACACCGAAAAAAGAGGCCGAGGAACTGGCCATGCACTACCTGGAAATTGTCCATATTCCCGAGCAGGCCAACAAGTATCCCGGCCAGATATCAGGTGGTCAACAGCAGCGTGTGGCCATAGCCCGCAGCCTCTGCATGAAACCCAAAATCATGCTCTTTGATGAGCCGACCTCGGCCCTGGATCCGGAAATGATCAAGGAAGTGCTTGACGTCATGGTCGATCTTGCCCGGGAAGGGATGACGATGATCGTTGTGACCCATGAGATGAGTTTTGCCAAGACCGTGGCCGACCGGGTTATTTTTATGGATTTCGGAGAGATTGTTGAAGAGAACGACCCGTACGAATTCTTTGATCACCCTCAGCACGAACGAACCAAGCTTTTTCTCAGCCAGATTCTTTAGAGGACAGAGTAAGAGACACAGCGACTCCTTACCTCTTACCCCTCTCCATGGCTGTTTGAGGTTACTGGAGGAGCAGGATGTTTTTTTATGTGTGAAAATCATGATGTGACCTGACGCATTCCTGGTGGAAGTTTGGACTATTACTGACACATGGTAATCCAAATCAATGCTTGGGCCGCAAGAGAGGTTCAGGAATAGTGTAAACTTTCCGTTTTGCTTAAATGGTTAACAATCCAATAATAACCTCTACCATTACGATCACAATTTCATGGTGTAAAGAAGGAAACCAGCTTACCCTTACCCTATTTGTGTGAGGCAAGGGGTGTCCATTTTTTTTCCCACGCTGTTAAGTAATCGGACACCATGATTATATACGAAGTTCCTCTTTCCTGACTAAACCGTCCCGCTGTTTCCAATGCTATTCCTAATGCTTTGTTTTAGCAATGAATGTTGATTTTCCTCAGCCACGCTTATCATGGCATACATGTTGCTATAATCAAGTAAATCATAAAAATGTGAGTAACACTCCGGAAGTCATGTGGGAAGAATGTGAGTGATAAAAAGAAGACTTGACACCAGGTATAAGCCTCCTTGCTCGTTCACATCTGCACAGCGATTGCACTCGTAGAGAAAGTTTCTATTTCTTGCTCCAAATGGAGGTTGGTATGGACGTCAGAAAGACTAAAAAAGAACCGGCCCACTCTGAAAAACTCATTGAGGACCCACGGTTTAAACTGGTGGATCGCACCTTGAAACGGGTCCATTTCCAGCAGGATGCCCTAATAGAGGTTCTGCACACCGCCCAGGAGGCATTTGGCTTTCTCTCAGATGAATTAATGACTTACGTTGCTCACCAATTAAAGCTGCCACTTAGCTGGGTGTATGGGGTTGCCACGTTTTATCATTTCTTCTCTCTTGAACCCCAAGGCGAACATACATGCGTGGTCTGCATGGGTACGGCCTGCTACGTGAAGCGGGCCGCGGAAATTGTCTCTATGCTGCAGGATGAATACCACATTGCACCTGGTGAAACCACGAGTGATGGGAAACTGAGCCTGGCAACTGCCCGCTGTCTGGGAAGTTGTGGTCTGGCCCCGGTGCTCGTGCTGGACAATGTCATTCTGGGAAGGGAAAAGCCGCATACGGCAGTGGAAAAAGTGAGCGCTGTCCTTCTTGATGTCTCTGAAACGAATATGAGTGCGGTGAGCGTTGTTGCAGATAAAGCAGGACTGGAAGCGGAGGAGGGACGAAGATAATGAATCGAGCCGATTTGCAGATGATGGGGGAAAAAGAAAGAGACCGGCAAAATAATTTCCGTTGTCGGCTGTTGTGCTGCGCGAGCACTCCCTGCTTATCATCAGGTGCGACAGCCGTCCAGGAAGCAATTAAAGAAATTATAAAAGAGCGTGATCTTAGCGTCGAAGTTTCGATCACTTCCACCGGCTGCATGGGACCTTGCAGCCGAGGACCTCTTCTCAGGGTACAGGTGAACGGAAAGGAAGATGTGATTTACGAAAATGTCACGCCGGAACTGGCCAGAGAAATAGTAATGGCCCACTCCTCTGAAGACGCTAAGTCATTGGATAAAAACGTGTTGCCGGAGAATATTCCATTCTTTAGCAAACAAAAGAAGGTTGTTCTTTCCAGTAGTGGAATAGTTGATCCGGAACGGCTTGAAAGCTATGTGGCGACCGGCGGTTATAGTGCCCTGGCACACGCCCTGCGTGAAATGTCCCCGGCTGAAGTTTGTGAAGAGATTCTCACAAGCGGTTTGCGCGGCAGAGGAGGCGCCGGTTATTCAACCGGTTTGAAATGGGATCTGGTTCGGAAATCGCCCGGCGATAAAAAATACATCATCGCCAATGGTGATGAAGGCGACCCCGGTGCCTATATGGACCGAACCTTGATGGAATCCGATCCGCATCGTGTCCTGGAAGGTATGGCTATCGCGGGTTATGCCGTGGGTGCAGCGCAAGGTTTTATTTACGTCAGGGGTGAATACCCCGTTGCTGCCAAACGCCTGGAAAATGCCATACGCGCGGCAGAGCGGCGTGGGCTATTGGGCGGACGAGTGCTTGAAAGCAGCTTCAGCTTCCGGATTGATATCAGGATTGGTGCCGGTGCCTTTGTCTGTGGTGAAGAAACTGCTTTGATGGCCTCAATTATGGGGCGGCGAGGTCTACCGAGACCGAGACCCCCTTATCCGGCACAACAAGGTTTATGGGGACTTCCCACTCTCATCAACAACGTAGAAACTTTTGGGAACATAGCCCCCATCATCCTCAATGGTGCGGCTTGGTATGCAGCGATCGGCACGGCAAAGAGCAAAGGTACAAAGATCTTTGCTCTGGCCGGGACGGTTAATACTACCGGTCTCATTGAGGTACCGATGGGCATCACCCTTCGCGAAATCATTTACGATATAGGCGGCGGAATTCCTAATGGCCGTTCGTTCAAAGCTGCTCAGACTGGTGGCCCCAGCGGTGGTTGCATACCTGCCGATTATCTGGATACCCCCGTTGATTATGAGAGTCTCAGTGAACTTGGATCTATTATGGGTTCGGGTGGACTGGTGGTGATGGATGATACCAGTTGTATGGTGGATGTCGCCAGATTCTTTATGGAATTCTGTATGGATGAAAGCTGTGGCAAATGCGTTCCCTGCCGGGTTGGCACGGTCCAACTGCACCATATTCTGAAACGGATTACCAATGGCGGTGCCGCCATGAAAGATCTGGATACATTGGTTGAGCTCTGCGTCATGATAAAAGAAACCAGCTTGTGTGGTTTGGGACAATCTGCACCCAACCCTCTGCTGAGCACTCTCAGATACTTTAGAGAAGAGTATGATGCTCATATTCGTGACCGTAAATGTCCGGCCGGCATTTGTGCAATAACTGAAGTTACTCCTCTTGATTTAGTGGAGGAACTCCAGCGTCGCGCCCGACTGACCGAAAAACCTTCGGAGGTATCATAATGTCTGTCGTTACCCTGACGATTAATGATGAATTGGTCAGCGCCAATAGTGATCAAAAACTGCTTGAGGTGATCAAGGAGCAGGGCATTGATATCCCCACGCTCTGCCATATGAAAGGTATTAGTGAGCGAGGGGGGTGTCGACTGTGTCTAGTCGAGGTTAAAGGTTTAAGCAGGTTGCCGGCCGCTTGCGTTACCCCTGTCCAGGAAGGCATGTGCGTATACACCCACAGTGAACGGTTGGTGAGATATCGGCGTATCACCATGGAACTGCTGCTCTCTGAACGCAACCATATCTGCGCTGTTTGCGTAATGAACGGTCATTGTGAAATGCAGCATGAAGCCGCTAAACTGGGCGTAGATCACGTTCGCTATGATTATCTTTCTCCGGATCTGCCAATGGATGCGAGCCACCCCAGTTTCACGCTCGATCACAATCGCTGTATACTCTGCACCCGCTGTGTAAGAGTGTGCGATGAAGTAGAAGGGGCGCATACCTGGGATGTGACGGGAAGGGGGGCAAACAGCAGAGTCATCACTGATCTCTGCCAGCCCTGGGGGGACAGTATAAGCTGTACCAGGTGCGGCAAGTGTGTCCAGGTTTGTCCCACCGGCGCCCTGTTTGAAAAAGGCTCTTCCGTTGGGGAGATGGAGAAACGACATGAATTTTTGTCATGGATCCTCGACGGCCGTCAAAAAAAAGAATGGCACTGGTAGACCACCCATAACGTTTCAACGAACGAGTTGATTAACTCCACTTGAATGGGGAATGCGATGAAAAAAAGAGCAAACAACAAAATCAACCTTGCTACTGCCTGGTTAGGTGGCTGTTCCGGCTGCCATATGAGCTTTCTTGATATTGGTGAACGGTTGATTGACCTGGCGAAAGCAGTTGATTTTGTCTATAGCCCCATTGCGGACGTAAAAGAATTCCCTGAAAATGTGGATGTAACCTTGGTCGAAGGGGCGGTTGCCAATGTGGACCACCTGAAATTGGTGAAACAGATCAGGGAAAGAAGCAAAATAGTGGTCAGTTTTGGTGATTGCGCGGTAACCGGCAACGTTACCAGTCTGCGCAATACTTTAAGAGTGGATGACCTGCTGACCAAAGTCTACGGGGAGGGACCCGGTAAAGCTCCCCGCGGGCTGGAGGACGATCACATTATGCCGGCTCTCATTCCCAAAGTATTACCCTTGCATCATGTCATTGCAGTAGATGCCTATCTTCCGGGCTGCCCGCCTGAGCCAGAGAGTATTTGGGATGCGGTAAGCGCCCTGTTGAAAAACGAACCGGTCAGACTGAAGGGAAATGCGAGACACTTTGGCTGAACGCTATAAGGGACAGGGCTGGTCAATGTTTCAGACTGTCCCTGACTTTCATTGATGCCAGGAGGAATACTATCATGGGCCGAACGGTTACCATTGATCCCGTGACCCGTATTGAAGGTCACGCCAAAATCACCATCCATTTAAATGATGCCGGTACCGTGGAAGAGACACGATTCCATGTGACCGAGTTTAGAGGTTTTGAAAAGTTCTGTGAGGGGCGCACTTTCTGGGAAATGCCCGGTATTACCGCACGGATCTGCGGCATTTGTCCGGTTAGTCATATAATAGCCTCAGCAAAAGCCGGAGATGCCATCCTGGGCGTAAAAATCCCTCCTGCCGCTGAAAAACTACGCCGTCTGATGAACTGGGCTCAATACGTTCAAAGCCATGCCTTGAGCTTCTTCCACCTCAGTGCGCCGGATCTCCTGCTGGGTCTTGAGAGTGATCCCACCACCCGCAACATCTTCGGTCTGATCCAGAAATACCCGGACATTGCCAGAAACGGCATCAGACTGCGCCAGATCGGGCAGGAAATCATACACACTCTGGGCGGTAAGAGCGTGCACCCCGCCTGGGCGGTACCCGGTGGCGTTCGAGAAGGGTTAAGCGAAGAGGGATGCAATCACATTAAAAGGATGCTTCCCGACGGTTTTGACATCATCGAACTGGCACTTGGCCTGCTCAAAGATAGTTTCGATGCACACGCCATGGAAATCGAAATCTATGGCCAGTTTCCGAGCTTGTTCATCGGTCTGGTAACGCCGGCAGGAGGTTTGGAACATTATGACGGCGTTTTACGGGTCATGGACAGCGAAGGACGGCTGCTGGAGGAAGGCATAGACCCGGCTAAATACAGGGACATCATCGCTGAAGCGGTGGAACCCTGGAGCTACCTGAAGTTCCCCTACTACAAACCGTTGGGCTATGAGAATCAGGCCGGGATGTATCGGGTAGGTCCACTGGCCCGTCTGAACATCTGCGACTTTGCCGACACTCCGAGGGCGGACCGCGAATTGCGCCAGTTCCGGCGTCTTGGAGACCGCAGCAAGCCGGTGTGCAGCAGTTTTCATTATCATTACGCCCGCCTGATTGAAATTCTATTCGCCCTGGAGAAAATTGAAGAGTCCCTGGATTTGCCTGATATTACCAGCACCAAAATCCGCAGCCAGGCAGGAGTTAACCAATTGACAGGTGTGGGTGTATGCGAGGCGCCCCGGGGTACTCTCTTCCACGAATATGCCGTTAATGAAGATGGCATCCTGCAGAAAGCCAACCTTGTCATCGCTACGGGTCAGAATAATCTGGCCATGAACAAAACCATTCGCCAGATTGCCTTTGAACATATAAAAGGCGGTAAAATCAGCGAAGGCATTCTCAATCGGATTGAACATGGCATCAGGCTCTATGACCCCTGTCTCAGTTGCTCAACCCACGCCGTTGGGCAAATGCCCATCCAAGTTCAATTGTTTGCTTGGGACGGTGAATTGATAGACCAACTGGTCAGAAAGGGATAAACGTTATCGTGTCAATTAAAATAGTAACTGACATAAAGACGATCCAGCTCCTCGCAGGAGAAACAAGAAATATCGCAGCTGTCACGTATCAGGTGCTGTGCAAAATTATGTTTCATCCCCGTCAGACCCAATATGAGTCGTCAATTTGGACGAAACCATCCAGTGGCTTGCTGTTGCCACACAGTTCCATGACTTGCCGGAGTTTGTCCTTCATCAGCAAGGCGGTATTGCTGGCAACACCCAGCGCTCTTGACAAGCTGAGCGCAGATATACTGGTTTTTGGTAGCGTTACCAGATAGATACCTAGGAACCAGGTAGCAATCGGCAACTTGGTAGAAGCGAAGATGGTCCCGGAAGCCAGTGATGTCTTCTGGGTGTGACAGTGATTACATCGAAACAGCAATCGGCATTTCAGTGCACAGTGCGCACTGTGCCTGCAGGTAGGACAGGCGAAGTCCTTGGGCCATCGCCATCGAAAAAGAGGTTGGTGACATTGTTCTTCGGTACCGTATTGTTTGAGAAATTCCGGCAAGCTGAGACCTGTTTGAAATTGGATTTTATTTCTGGCCATAGTTGTGTCCCTCACGTTAAAGTTTGGAGCGGTTTACCATGGCCGGGGAATCACAGAGTGATCATCCATCCCCAGAAAATGAAACAGCGTTCAGCTGAGTTTGCTGCATAATCAGATTAAGTTTAAACAAGAAAAATTCCTGGCTTTTCTTTCAAAAACAGTCAATTTTTATTACATATTGTAAATTTTACTGACACCCTGCTAAGCGTCCTGACAACGCTGCAACAACAGCCCCTGCATAAACTCCCTTACCAGATTGCGAAGACAATTGCTGATAAGCGCTCACCTGCCGCAAAACAATCGAAAGACCAGTTATATGAAATAATATCAGTGCATTGTCTTGCTTTTTGGCGGTCATGTAATGTTCGTTTATTAATTATTCTTTTGAACGATATCACATTCAAATACGCCTCCGCTGCTCATGGTGAAACGGGGTGATACGTTATTGTCTCTGACAGGTGATATGGCATGTTTTTTGCTCAACTAAGGCCAGCGTCAGAAATTGGTCCAATTTAAAGTGAGCATGCTATTTGTCTGGAAAAAATAAGAATATTATCTAGCTGCATCACAAAAGCTAACAAGAAATTATAATTTTCTGGTCTATATGTCGGGTAATAACTGTCTGAGGCCGGGAAAGTGTTTTGGGGGGCGTTTTAGGCCGGATGTTAATCAAAACTGATTGTACTACAAAAACATGGGAGGTTTGTTATGGCTCAATCAGAAGCAAAGGTTGTCATAGACAGCGGACAAAGCAAACTGTCTGATCTATGGACCAAGGAGGATTATCTGGCCATCTGGCTCGGTTTCCTCATCATTGCGGTTTGTCTCATAGCCTATCTTGGTTTCGGGCCAAAGGCTGACTTTGCTCCAAAGATGCAAGAAGCTCTGCAGATCCGGGCTGCCGAGGAGATGAAGGCGCCCTTCAGGACCATTGCCTGGTATAAGGCGGACAGTGCAACAAACCTCAAGGCTTCAAGTGCATCAGATTTTGGTAAATTCATGTCCCACTGGACCAAGAAACCAGGCAGCTGGAAATCAAACCCGGTTCAGGCCTTCATCCGCTCGGAAGCCGAGACCAACGCAATGAACGACAAGGCGATGCCCGCCTATGAAGAAGCAAAGGCCAAGGCCGCCGACTCCTTGAGCGCAGCAACGCAGGCAGAGAAAGCTGCCGCAGCAGCAGGCTTCAAGGACCAGGCGCTGAACGATGAGGCGACAAAAAAGATTTCCGCCTGGCGCGCGGCCGAGAAAAAATCTGCTTCAGCCAAGGGCAAAGCAACCAATAAACCATACAACGTCGTGCCGACCCTTATTGGCATGTGTCTCTTCCTGATTGTGTTTTTCGGTATCGGTAATATGCTGATGGGTCGCAACGCGGTTGAATTCGCCAAAGGATTCGTCATCGTTTTCCTTGTTGCCGTGCTTGCCTACCTGCTTGGCGGGCAGGCGATCTGCAGACAGTACGGCTTTGGAGCCGAGGCCTGGGGCATCGTGCTCGGCATGATAATCGCCAACTCTATCGGCACACCGAAATGGGTGCTTCCGGCCTGCCAAGTGGAATTCTTCATCAAGACAGGTCTCGTTCTGCTCGGTGCGGAAGTGCTCTTCAGTAAGATTCTGTCCATCGGTATCCCGGGTATTTTCGTGGCCTGGGTGGTTACCCCGGTGGTGCTGATATCGACCTATATTTTCGGTCAAACTGTCATCAAGATGCCATCGAAGACACTGAACATTGTCATATCAGCTGACATGTCGGTCTGCGGCACATCAGCCGCAATCGCCACCGCCGCCGCCTGTCGGGCGAAAAAAGAGGAGTTGACCCTGGCCATCGGTCTGTCTCTAGTCTTCACATCAATCATGATGATCGCCATGCCGGCCTTCATCAAGGGCGTTGGTATGCCCGAGATCCTCGGCGGAGCCTGGATGGGCGGAACCATCGACTCCACAGGTGCGGTGGCCGCAGCCGGAGCCTTCCTCGGTGATAAAGCCCTTTATGTCGCGGCAACCATCAAGATGATCCAGAACGTCATGATCGGCGTCACGGCTTTCTGTGTTGCGCTTTACTGGTGTGTGAAGGTAGAACAGAACGAAACTGAAAAACGAACGGTCGGCGTTGGAGAAATCTGGCACCGTTTCCCGAAATTTGTACTCGGCTTTCTTGTCGCATCCATCCTGTTCTCATTCATCGATGGTAAAATGGCTGATGGAATGAGTGAGGCGCTTATCGAACAAGGTGCAGTTCGCGGTGGCACCCGCCTCCTGCGCGACTGGTTTTTCGTCCTGTCGTTTGCCGCTATCGGCCTTTCCACCAACTTCAGGGAACTGGCCAAGTACTTCAAGGGCGGCAAACCGCTGATCCTGTATGTCTGTGGACAGAGTCTCAACCTTGTTCTCACATTGACCATGGCGTACATCATGTTCTACCTGGTGTTCCCTGAAATCACGGCAAGAATCTAATAGCAACCGATAACCAAGGCAGCCGGGGGACTACCTCCCCCGGCTGGACGGGAAGACATGGAATCAACAGTCACCAGCAATCTGCCTCAACGGGCACGAAATTTCATTCTGTCATTTGTCGCCGCGTTGTTGTTCATCTTTGTTTTCCTGCCGTTTTTGACCAATTCATTTGGCATCCTGAGTCGTATGGCTGCCTGTCTTGATGAAAACGGAATCGACCCGTCCCGCTATTATTATACGGATGTCGACCAGGTAAAAGAAGCGGAACAGTACCTGACATCCGTCCTCAAGCCAGAATAGATCACGGCTGGAAGGTCTCATTTTTCCTGCAGTGGACGTCTGTTGTATATGGCAGACCATTTTTAATAATCTAAGTGGAAGATGCTCATGACCGAAGGCTCCATTGAAGAGAGGAAAAGGCAGATTCTCAAGCACGAAGAATCGATGGCCCATCAGCTCGCCCGCAGGGTAATTGACAAGCCGGTCCCACCGATCTGGATGATACTTATCCCGATTTTTTTTGTTTTTCATGCCTGGAAAATCAAAGAGTACGCCAAGGGACTGAAAGATTTCGCAGAACATTATCTCCTCTCCAGACGCCGTGCCCTCGATACTGCCTACGAGGCTGCGGAGAGTGGCAAGGAGCCTGATATCGAAAAGCTGCTGGAAAACGGCACAACTATTCCCGCCAGTGCCCGTTCCTGCTACCGTACATGGATAACTCTCCTTGTCGACCACTTCCGCAACCTGCTGGCAGCAAGGGGAAACAGCACTCCGGAGTTGATCCGGAACCATTACCGGAAAAAAGCCACCTATCTGCTATTCATCAACCAGCTCAATACGGCAGAGTATGCCTATAACATTGCGCTGTTGCCGAAAATAGAGGGGGACCAGCAGGACATTCGTTATGTACTCGAGAAGATGGAACGGGGTATTGCGGATCTTCATCGCCAGGAGGCTGACGAGATTTTTTCATAATCATGCCGGCCTGGATAAAACAGTAATCAGGATTTACGACATTGTGGCCGTATAATTCAATATTTTTCAGTAGTTGAATTGTTAGGAATGATCTGTAGTGTCATGATAATTAGGATAAGTATCGATTTCTGACGAAAAGTATGGATCAAATCGGCAGACTCCTTCTTCTTGGGGTGAAGAACTTCTCGGGAGGCATAATGATACAAGCCTCTGCATCAAGACTGCAATTGTAAACTGACATTGAGACCTTGAGGTTGCCAGGTCGAACCTGAGCCATTTCCGTGTGTGGCTCGACTTGAGGCGTCTACTGAGAGGTCATCTTGCGGAAGCCGCTGATCATGGTGCCCTTGGCAGGAATTGTCTTGACGCAAAGACTCCCATTTATGGTTAAAGTTGTTAAGTAGTTTCCATCCTGAAACAGCGCTTTTCCCCTAACTTGTCGTTACCCTCAAATTTTAATCCTCGGAATATCAATTATATGCCTGCGGTTAAATTTATCGAGCGCCTAGATTTAGGTAAAAATCGCTCATTTCCGGACGAAAACTAAGTAGTCTCCTCCCTATCTGGTGTTGTGAGAAATCATTGGAAATATTTTGATATTGCCATTGATACGTTGGCCGGTTCAATAGGTCGAACGATGTTAACGAACCTTGTCATTCGTTATTGTATCCCCGTGCACCATATTTCCGCTTTGGTTATTGCTTTAATCCGGAACAGCATGGATTACCTGGTACAAGCGTTCGACCAGGGCCTGATTGTAACCATGAGAAGTCATGTTGGCGGTGATGCGCCCTCTGATGGGGAACCCGAGCAAATAGAGGTCTCCGATCAAATCCAATATCTTGTGGCGCACGAATTCGTCGGGATAACGGAGTTTCGTATTGATGACTTTGCCTTCGTGCATGATGATATGGGAGTTGAGATATCCACTACCAATCTTTCCAAGCCTCTGGGCCATTTCAATATTATCAAAGGTATTAAATGATCGGGCAGGGGCTATCTCCTCTGTAAAAGATTTTTTTTCGGGATTGAAAGTGAAAATCTGTTCACCTATCGGTGGAGGATAATCAACCCTCATTACTATTTCGAATCCTTCAAAAGGCTCGGCGTAGAGATGTTTTTCATGCCTCTCTTCTTTTCCCACGCCTATCTTTTGTCGGATGACAGCAACCCTGGAGACAGCCTGCTGTTCCATGATCCCAGCCTGCGTTATAAGGTCACAGAAGCCATTGGCGGAACCATCTATGTTCGGTACCTCGTCGTCGACCTTTATGAGCACGTTGGTGATGCCGTATATAGAAAAGATGGCCATCAGGTGCTCAACAGTGCGTACCTGTTGCCTGCCGTTATCCAAGGTCGTGGAGTTAGCAGAAAAGTTCTTCGATGAGATAGTTTGGGGATAATTTTCTAACGAGGTGATATGTCCACGGATGATTTGACCGTCGAGTGTTTGAAAGACGATACCTTCGTTAATCCCCAGAGGGCTGAGGATAATGCCTGTTTTCCGACCACTCAAAAGCCCAACACCGTTAAGGACAACATTCTCCCTGATGGTACGTTGAGGTTCAGGAGAATCTACTACATCCACAATCCCGGGGTTTATCAAGCGGCCCGCACTGGTAGTGTCGAGTCCTGTATCCGAAGGAAAGGTCGAGACCTGTCTTGATAGGGCGATGCTTAATGGCAGATTTCACCTTATCAAGCAAAACTTCAAGATGCAGTGGTTTTTCCATAAAATCGCAGGCACCGGCCTTTATGGCAGAAACCGCTGTCTCGATGCCAGCATGTCCGCTCATCATGATGATGGGGAGTGCGGGGAATCGTTCTTGTAAACGTTTCAGAAGTTGCAAACCGTCTATGCCTGGGAGCCAGATATCCAGCAAAACGAGAGAGGGCTCCAGAATATCGAGGCTTTGCCAGAAACTCTCTGCATCCTGAAACTCTATGGTCTTATATCCTTCGTCCGTCAGGATGTTCGAAACTGTGGAGCAGATATGGGGCTGATCGTCAACTATACAAATAGGATTCATGTCATTTGTGTCCTATATACGTTTCAAAATAGACTCTTAAAGCTTGTAAGATGAGTGATTTTACGGAAGAGTGCAATAATGCTTTTCATCATCGTCGGCATTTGCAACTTAATATTGCCAGTTCGCATCTGTTTACTGATGTCAATGCCGACAATTTGAACTTCCTGAAATTGAGCGCGCCCATCTGGTAGCTGCCGGATTGCACCAGTGCAATGGTCTTTGAGTGGTCGCCACTGGAGCCAACTTTGGAGAATAGTTCTTCAGGCGCTATGCCAAATTGTTGGCGCAGATAATACTTGGGGATCAGGCGGCCGGAAGTGGAGTCTTTCGAACCAAAAGTGAAGTATATTCCTGTGTAAACATCGGGATCTGATGCCGCTCCCTGGGAAAAGGGGAAAAGCACTGTAGGTGGAGATTATTCAATATAGGCCCTAAAGCCAGGTTAGCTGCCTGACGAATAATAATGGTTTGATGATCCTCGTTTGAAAAGGCAGTTGTTCTGGCGGTGGTGCTGTGTTATAAGATACAATTTAATGCAGCGCTCCGGAACCGGTTCTCAAGCGGCTTCAAAGCCTGTGCATAATCTTCAGTGGAATGAGGATGTTAAGGACACGCGGAAAAAACGAACCGATACAGCTCATTTGCCCGGGATGTCGTCCTCGGATGATTCCATCTGCCTCTGGATGGCCTGCCGATGTCTCCTCAGCGCAAAGAGAATCGAATGGTAATCGAGGAGCTTCCGGACCAAGGAAAGTCTTACTGATTGTGGCTGATTCAAGCAGTTGTCAATTGAGACAGACTGCCTGATTTTCAAAAGACCAACAAAAAGGAGAAAACAATGAAAAGAATGGCAATGATGTTTGTAGTCCTGGCGATAGCGCTGACGCTGACCGCAGGAAGCGTCCTGGCCGGTGCTCTTGACGAGATCCAGAAAAGAGGGAAACTTCGTGTCGGTATGGAACCGGGATACATGCCGTTTGAGCTGACCAACAAGAAAGGCGAGATTATCGGCTTCGACGTTGATATGGCACAACGGATGGCAAAAGCGATGGATGTAGAGCTGGAACTGGTATCGACAGCCTGGGATGGTATTATTCCGGCACTGCTCACCGACAAGTTTGACATCCTGATGTCCGGCATGACCCTGACTCAGCAGCGCAATATGAGTATAAACTTTGCCCAGCCCTATATCGTTATCGGTCAATCGGTTCTGGTCGCCAAAAAATTCGAGGGCATGGTGAATAATTACCGCGATCTCAATGACCCGAAATATACTATCGGTTCAAAACTCGGTACAACCGGTGAGCAGGCAGCAAAGCGGATGATCCCCAACGCCAAATATATATCATATGAGACTGAGCAGGAAGGTGTTCTGGAACTGATTAACGGCAAAATCGATGCTTTTGTCTACGACATGCCCTACAACGCCATCGCCTTTGTTCAGCGCGGCAGTGACAAGATCTATCATCTGAGCGAGCCCTTCACCTATGAGCCGCTTGCCTGGGCCGTTAAAAAAGGTGATGTCGATTTCCTGAACTGGCTCAATAACTTCATGTTCCAGATTAAAAATGACGGAACCTACGAGAAGATTTATAAGAAGTGGTTCGAGAGTGATGAGTGGTTAAAAGAAATCCAGTAAGCCATAGGTGGAGTGAGCGTGAAATTAACCGATAAAATATGGTTCTGGAAAATAGTGCTGGCAGTTATTCTGTTGGTGATTTCTGCCAGCATTTACGGTTCAGTCTCAAGGATTGACTACCATTGGCGCTGGTACCGGGTCCCGCAGTATTTTTTCTACAAGGCCGATGATCCGCTGAAGAGTCCCTTTGACGGTACGGTTGAAAAGATAAAGAAATCCGGTAAGCAAGCAGAGGTGTTCCTGCTGTCCGAGACCGGAGAGACGCTGGTGTTGCCTGTTGATGCCAACTCGATCAAAGTTTCTGAAAACGAGGACCTGTTTGAAGGCGATACGATTGGCTACAAGATAGAATGGCACATGGGACCGCTGCTCATGGGGCTCTGGACGACCATGTGGATATCTGCGGTGGCCAGTGTCCTCGGGTTGATTCTTGGTCTTGTTGCAGGGCTGATGAAGATTTCCAAAAATTACGCGGTTTCCACCCTGGCGGCTATTTACGTGGAGATCATCCGCGGCACGCCTTTGCTGGTACAGATCTTTATTGCCTATTTCTTTTTTGGAACGGTATTCAACCTGGATCGTAACGTGGCCGGCATCGGGGCGCTTGCCCTCTTTGCCGGGGCCTATGTGGCTGAGATTGTCAGGTCAGGAATTCAATCTATCTCGAAGGGACAGATGGAAGCGGCTCGCTCGCTCGGCATGAGTATGCCCCAGGCCATGATGGATATTATTCTGCCCCAGGCCTTCAAGCGTATCCTGCCGCCGCTTTCCGGACAGTTTATCAGCCTGATAAAGGATTCTTCGCTGGTATCGGTCATTGCCATCACCGACCTGACAAAGTCAGGCCGGGAAATTATCACCTCAACCTTTGCCACGTTCGAGATCTGGCTCGTGGTTGCGGCAATGTACCTGGTCGTCACCTCGGTGCTGTCCCAATTTGTTTTCTACCTGGAACGGAGGCTTGCGATCAGTGATTAGAGCGGAAAACGTCGTTAAGATTTTCAGCGGCCGCGGTGTTACGGTTCGGGCGGTTGACGGGGTTTCGACCACGGTCGACAAGGGTGAGGTCGTCGTGATTATCGGGCCTTCCGGTTCCGGTAAATCAACCTTTATACGCTGTGTCAACGCCCTTGAAAAGTTTAACGGGGGACATGTCTTTATTGATGGTGTTGATATTGCCGACCACAAAACCAATCTCAATAAGATCCGGGCCGAGGTTGGAATGGTTTTCCAGCAGTTCAACCTCTTTCCCCATAAGACCGTGCTGGACAACCTGACACTGGCCCAGATGCGGGTCCGGAAACGAAGCAGAAAAGTCGCCTGCGAAAAAGCCCGGATGCTCCTTAACAAGGTGGGAATCCCTGAAAAAGAGGATGAATACCCGTCGCGCCTCTCCGGAGGTCAGCAGCAGCGGGTGGCCATAGCCAGGGCACTGGCCATGGACCCCAAAGTTATGCTGTTTGACGAACCGACCTCTGCCCTTGACCCTGAAATGGTCGGTGAAGTTCTTGATGTTATGAAGCAGCTTGCCCGTGAAGGAATGACCATGATGGTGGTGACCCATGAGATGGGTTTTGCCCGGGAAGTGGCTGACCGGGTACTCTTCATGGATGAAGGCAAGATAGTTGAAAAAGGTACTCCGGAGCATTTCTTTACTGCCCCGCGTGAAGATCGAACCAAACTTTTTCTGAAGCAGGTGCTTTAGCACCGGCTGTTAACTCAAAAAAAATAAATAATTGTAAGAAGTAGGAGGAAAATCATGCGTTTCACCAGGATGTTGGCAGCCGCACTGATCAGTGTCGGGCTTTGTTTCTCTCAGGCGGCAGCAAAAGATATGAATGTCGGCTTTGTTTATGTTTCGCCCATCGGTGATGCCGGCTGGTCCTATGCCCATGATCTCGGTCGTCAGGCCCTTGAGAAGATGGATGGTGTAAAGACCTCTTATGTTGAAGCTGTGCCCGAGGGACCGGATTCGGAGCGTGTTATGCTGAATATGGCCCGCAAAGGCTATGATCTTATTTTCGCAACCAGTTTCGGTTATATGGATTCAATGCTCAAGGTTGCCAAGCAGTTTCCCGATGTCATCTTCATGCATTGCTCCGGCTTCAAGACTGCAAAGAATATGGGTAACTACTTTGGACGCATGTACCAGGCCCGTTACCTGTCCGGCATGGTTGCCGGTTCGATGACCAAATCCAATATCCTCGGTTATGTGGCAGCCTTTCCCATTCCGGAGGTCATCAGGGGCATAAACGCCTTCACCCTTGGTGCCCAGGCCGTGAATCCCGATGTCACTGTCCGCGTTGTCTGGACCAAGACCTGGTATGATCCTGCCACAGAAAAAGAGGCTGCCAAGTCACTGCTTGATGTCGGTGCTGATGTTATTGCCCAGCACCAGGATTCACCTGGGCCGCAGGAAGCAGCCCAGGAAAAGGGTGTTTATTCAATCGGTTACAACTCGGATATGAGTAAATTTGCCCCGAAATCGCATCTTACCGCCCCGATCTGGAACTGGGCACCTTTCTATATCGAGACCGTCAAACAAGTTCAGGCAGGAACCTGGAAAGCGGAATCCGTATGGCCGGGTCTTGCCGAAGGCATTGTTGATCTCTCACCGATGAGCGACATGGTTCCCAAGGAAGTTCAGGCCAGGGTCATGGCCAAAAAAGCTGCCATCATCGCTGGCGAGAAAGTATTCGCCGGCCCGATCATGGACCAGAAAGGCGAAGTAAAGGTAGCCGCCGGTTCGTCCATGAGTGATGGTGATATGCTCGGCATGACCTGGTTTGTCAAGGGCGTTATCGGAACAACCGAATAGACCGGAAAAGGACGAAAAACGAGGTATTACTGCAGCGGCGATACCTCCTGATAAATCTATGTCCCTGATACGGATCGTTAAAAGACAGGAGCCCCTCGGCTGGAGCTCCTGTCTTGTTTTACTGGCTGCGATACTGATCTCCCTGGTATTGAGTGGATTTGTCCTTTTTATTGGCGGCACGCCACCGCTGGAAGGACTTGTTGTCCTCTTCAAAGGTGGTTTTGGATCGCACTTTGCCTTTGAGGATTCTCTCATCAAGGCAACCCCTATCTTCCTTTGTTCACTTGGTGTTGCCGTGGCCTTCAGGCTCCAGGTATGGAATATCGGTGCCGAGGGACAGTTTGCTCTCGGTGCGGTCGGGGCAAGCTGGATTGCGCTGTCCTTTCCGGAGGCGCCAGCCTATCTTGTTCTGCCGGGTATGGTCCTCATGGCGATAATTGCCGGCGGATTCTGGGGCTTTATTCCAGCCGTGCTCAGACAGAAGCTGAAGACCAACGAGATCATCGTCACCTTGATGATGAACTATGTGGCCATCCTGATTCTTGACTATCTTGTTTATGGCGTTTGGAAAGATCCCGCCAGTTTTGGTTTTCCGATGACGCCGGAGTTTACCGATGCTGCAATCATCGGCAACATCGGCAGCAGTAAATTCAGCTGGGGGCTGGTGCACTGTGTGATTCTTGGCCTTATTTTCTGGTTATTCATGAGCTACACCCGGATCGGTTTTGAAATCAAGGCCGGCGGCAACAATGTTCGCGCGGCTCGCTACGCCGGTATTCCCTACGATCGGCTGGTGATGCTCGTTATGGCCTTGAGTGGCGGTCTGGCCGGGTGGGCCGGTTTTCTTGAAGCATCTTCAACCATAAACCGGTTGCAGCCAAGTATCATGGCCGGATACGGTTATACCGCTATTGTCGTTGCCTGGCTGGCTCGCCTTAATCCGCTCTATATTGGTATTGCCGCTTTCATGCTCGCCGGATTGCGTGTTGGTGTCGAGGGGCTGCAGCTTGACCTGCAGGTTCCGGCCGCTTTTGGCGGTATTATTGAAGGGTTGATCCTGCTGACCGTTTTGGCCGGCGGATTGTTTACTCAGTACAAGATTGTAGTTGGTTCGAAAAAATGAGTATAGATATCCTCATTCCGCTGCTGGCGGCAACCGTACAGTCCGGTACCCCGATTCTCTACGCCACTCTCGGGGAAATATTTACCGAGCGCTCCGGTATTCTCAATCTGGGTGTCGAGGGCATTATGATAACCGGCGCTCTGGTCGGGTTTCTGGTCGCGAAAGGTACCGGAAATCCGTGGATCGCCTTTTGTGCTGCAGGTTTTGCTGGTTGTTGCGCCGCCTCCCTGCATGGTTTTGTCTGCCTGGTCTTCCAGGGTAATCAGGTAGTTTCCGGTCTTGCTCTGACCATTCTCGGAGTTGGTTTTGCCAATTATCTCGGTACCTCCTACGTCGGCCAGTCGGCACCGGGCTTTAGCCGGTTGCCGATACCATTTCTTTCAGGAGTACCGGTTCTTGGCCCGATTTTTTTCAACCAGGATGTTTTGGTCTATATCACCTTTGTCATACCGGTAGTGATGTGGCTGTTTTTATACAACACCCGGTTCGGTCTCAGTTTGCGGGCTGCCGGTGAATACCCGGCGGCAGCAACCGCCGCCGGTCTCAACGTCGTTGCCTATCGCTGGCTCGGGGTGCTGGTGGGAGGTTTTTTTATGGGGTTGGGCGGCGCCTATCTCTCTCTTGCCTATACCCACTTGTGGACCAATAACCTTACCGGCGGCAGAGGTTGGATCGCCGTTGCCCTGGTGATATTCGCTTTCTGGCGTCCGGGCCGGGCGGTGTTCGGTGCCTATCTGTTTGGCGGCATCATGGCCATGCAACTCAGGCTTCAGGCCTCGGGAACTCAGATTCCCTCATCTTTGCTGCTGATGCTGCCTTATGTTTTAACAATAACCGTACTGGTTTTTTCTTCCTGGCACCGCGGGAAAACCGATGAACCCGCCGCACTTGGTACTAATATTGCGCCGGCAGACTGATTGGCTGCTGTATATTGCACATCTATCTGAAAAATAAGGTAATTTTATCACGAGGATAAAGAAAAATTCATGAGCCAATTAACCGATTATAGGAGAACCTATCCCATTTCCTGGGGACAGCTGCATCGGGATTCGAAGGCGCTTGCCTGGCGGCTTCTCGATTCGCATTACTTTAAGGGCCTCATCGCCATAACCAGGGGCGGGCTGGTGCCGGCTGCGGTTATCGCCCGGGAGCTCGATATTCACCTGGTTGAAACGATCTGTATCTCAAGTTATGACTGGCAGGATAAAAAAGGCGATGCTGAAATTCTTAAAGGAGTTACCGGCAATGGTGAAGGCTGGCTGCTGATTGACGATCTGGTAGACACGGGACGGACTGCACGCCTTGTCAAGGAAATGGTGCCAAAGGCACATTTCGCCACGGTATATGCCAAACCGGCCGGCCGTCCGCTGGTGGACACCTTTGTTACCGAGGTCAGCCAGGACACCTGGATTCTCTTTCCATGGGATACTGAATCCCAGTTTGTCCAGCCGATTGCCGGCCAGGAGAGGTAATCTCAGTACATGAACGATCCTGCGGTTATCAGGCTGGAGTCCATCAGCAAATCGTTTGGCGATGTGCGTGCCAATCAGGATATCACGCTGGAAATCCACGCGGGCAGGGTTCTTGCCCTTTTAGGTGAAAACGGGGCCGGGAAATCAACCCTTATGTCCATGCTGGCTGGACAGTCTCAACCGGACAGCGGCACCATCTACCACAACGGCAGTCCTGTTGTTTTCTCTTCTACTGAAAAAGCGATAGAGGCCGGAATCGGCATGGTCTATCAGCATTTCAAGCTGGTCGAAGCCATGACGGCAGCTGAAAATGTGTTCCTCGGCCAGTCGGCAACAACCTGGCTGAAAAAATCGCGCATGGCTGAAGTTGTCAATGATCTGGCCGGGTTGTACGGTATGAGGATCGCACCCAACTCCCTTATCTCTAGATCTTTCGATGGGTGAGAAACAGCAGGTCGAGATACTTAAACTGCTGTTTCGAGAAAGTAATATCCTGATTTTCGATGAACCTACTGCTGTGTTGACGCCACACGAAGCCGAAAACCTCTTTGCTACGATGAGGCAGATGAAGACAGCAGGTAAGGCCATTGTTTTTATCAGTCATAAACTCGAAGAGGTCATGTCTATTGCCGATGATATCGCTATCCTGAAGCGGGGAAGAATCGTCGGTGTGATGCCGGCCAGCCAGGTGACTTCCACTGCCGAGCTTGCCGAACGGATGGTTGGGCGGGAGGTCTTGCTGCAGGTAGAACATCAGCCGATGGAACCACGCCAACAGGTGCTCAGGGTCGAGCAATTGCAGGGTGAAAACCTCCATGAGGTGAGCCTTGAGGTGCGACAGGGCGAGATCCTCGGCATTGTCGGCGTTGCCGGAAACGGCCAGAAATCGCTGGTGGAAGCGGTGTGTGGTCTGCGCAAACCGGGAACAGGGAAAATCACCCTGCTCGGTATGGAGTGGAAGAAATTCTTCTCGCAACGCAGCGGTGACCTCACCCTCAGCTATATTCCCGAGGACAGACAGGGGTTGGCAACCTGCCAGGGGCTTGATCTGCTTGATAATTTCCTGCTGACCACCAGAGATACTTTCAGCACCGGTCCCTGGCTTCCGAGAACAAATGCGGCAGAAAAGGCCCAGCGGTTAATTGAGGAGTTTGATATCCGTCCACCCAGGCTCAATGCCCTGGCCTGGCAGCTCTCCGGTGGTAACCTTCAGAAAATGGTGCTCTCCCGTGAGTTTTATCGCAAACCCCGGCTTATTGTTGCCGAACAACCAACGCAGGGGCTTGATATTGCCGCCGCAGAGGATGTCTGGAACCTGCTGCTCAAGGCCCGGGAACAGGCGGGAATCCTGCTTATTACCGGTGACCTCTCGGAAGCGCTCGCCCTGTCGGACCGTATTGCCGTCATGTTCGATGGCCACATTGTTGAAACCTTCAGCCGTAACAACACAGAGATGATTGATCGTATTCCGCAGATGATGGCAGGACTTGCGTAGCGTCTACGGTCTATGTAAATCTTTCGCGATGGTACAGCAGCAGCGGGTTTCTTTTGACCAGTCAGGATAAAGAATTTTTTTATGAACAGTGAATCAAGACCTTTCAGCCGCCTATTGATACCGGTGGATTCCTTCGGAGCTTTCAAACGACTGGCACCTTTTGCCGGGTTGCTCATCAGAACCATGCAGAGCACTGTTGAAGAGGTTGATCTTCTGCATGTTATTTCCGGAGCATATCTCGGTGAACATATGAACGCGATCAATCTTGCCGCCGGAGAGGTCCCTAATCCGGACGCAATGAGACAGCTGCGCAAAAGGCACCTCGACAAAACCGTCACGCCGCTGTTGCATGATAGCTTGTCCCTGCTGCAGCAGCAAAGTGATGGAAGAAGTGCGGGAAGCATCATTAAGGATGGTGATCCGGTAAAGGTTATCAGCTCCGTCTGCCGGAAACGGCCGTATTCGACGCTGATTATGAATCGCCGTAAATTGTCGGAACGGGCAGGAAAACTGACCGGTAGCGTCATCGGTGGAATTTTACACCGCTTGGCTGAGGCGACGATCTTTCTCTGTGGGGATGAATCGATGTCCGAAGATTTCTCTCCATTTGCCCGCTGCCTGATCGGGGTAGACGGCTCTCCTGCCAGTAAAAATGCGGTTGCCGAGGCCGGTATGTTGCTTTCCCGGGTCAACGATCAGGTTGAAAAGGTTTTTCTTGTTCATGTGCTGGATCAGTCCTGTTATTATGAAGAGGACGGTGTTCCCTGCATTCAGCTCGGTTCCACCGGGCAGCAGGTGCTTGAAGAATCAGGGACACGACTGATTGAAGCTGGTGTTGATCCCGAAAAGATCAAGACGGTTATTCACTTTGGTTTGCCGGGTGCCGTCCTGGCGGAAGAAGTGGCCGGTTGTGATGCAACGCTGATATTTATCGGCAGGCGTGATCGCTCCCGCATGGCCCAAGTGTATCTTGGTTCGGTTTGTACCGATATCGTGCAGAACTGCCAGGCGCGCACGCTTGTTCTCTCGAGTTAGCGGGGAGGCACATTATGTTCATCAAACCTTCAACACGGGCATATTTCAGGGAATCCAGGAAACTGGGCCGTTACGGTCTGGCCGAATGGTTGCACGGGTATGTCTATGGCCGCTGGACTTACACCTATATCAGCATCGGTATCGGTGAGCACTGGGTGGTTAAGAAATTCAGGCCGGCCGGGGAATTGATTTACCGGTTGTTCAAGACCATAACCAAAATAGGCAATAAAGAAGATAACAAAGTTGGTGTCAGCTGGGCAGACGCCTATCACGGCAAGGTGGTTACCCTCGATAGCGCAAGAAGACTGGTAACTCTCAACCAGCCGATCAAACTTCCTGACCTTGAGAAGGTTATCCCGTATCCCCGCGCCCGGGATATCATCCTGGAAAACCCTGATCACATCCTCGTATTGAACTGCCCCTGCCGATCCTCGCGTGAAAATCCCTGCCTGCCGCTTGATGTATGTCTGATCATCGGCGAGCCTTTCTTCAGTTTTATCCTTGAACATCATGCCAAAAAAGCCCGCGCTATCACGCAGGATGAAGCACTTGCCATCATCGAGGCGGAAAATAGGCGAGGCCATGTCTCCCACGCCTTTTTCAAGGACGCGATGCTGGATCGTTTCTACGCCATCTGCAACTGCTGCAGCTGCTGTTGCGGCGCGATGGACGCTCACCGCAACGGCAACCCGATGCTTGCCTCCTCGGGCTATATCTGCCGTATGGATAAACAACGGTGTATCTCCTGTGAAACCTGCGTAAGTCTCTGCCAGTTTGCGGCGATCGATCTTCGGGCAGCGTGTCCCATTGATGAAGAAAAATGCATGGGCTGCGGCGTCTGCGTCAATAACTGTCCAGAAAGCGCACTTTTCCTCGAACGAGATCCTGGTAGGGGAGAACCGCTGGAAATCCATAACCTCATGGTACAATGCAGCGAAGGTGCCTCGAGTAAAGATATCGTTAGCAACTCCTAAGGCAAACCATAGAGGCAACTGAACGAATCGCATCAGGAATAAAATGTGTGTTCGGACTGATGTGAACTACACCACTCAGGATGTGTATAGAATTATATCAGCTATGGTGGCCTGTAATCTTAATAAAGAGTTATGTAGTTATGATTAAACACTATTTCCCTCACTTTCTCGCCATTGTCTATGTTGTTTTTTTCATAGTGCTTGGAATTTCTCCTGTTTCAAGAGAGGTATGGATAGCTGAAGTAACGCCTGTTGTCTTTATATTCATCTTTTTGGTGGTAACATGTAAGGCATTTCGTTTTAGTAATGTTTCCTACGCATTGTTAAGTATTTGGATATTTTGGCATACGGTCGGAGGACATTATACGTTTGCAAATGTTCCATTTGGCTGGGTGAGTGATCTTATTGGCTCAGAAAGAAATCATTTTGATCGGATCGGACATTTTGTTATTGGATTCTACGCTTTTGCTATGGCGGAGTGGTTATTAAGGAAAAAATATTGCGCTTTGAAATTAGCGCTATTTTTCAGCCTGTTTTTTATTATGAGTATCGCTGCGGCATATGAGATAATCGAATGGCTGTACGCCGTTGCTGAAGGAGGAGATGCCGGTGTGGAATTTTTAGGTTCCCAGGGCGATATCTGGGATGCTCAAAAGGATATGTTGTCCGATACATTAGGGGCAATTACGTCACTGATATTTTTTTGTTTTATCAGGCCAGACAAGACGAGAGGTATTTGACGGAAAAAATCGAGGTACTGATTGTTCAGGAGGGTTGGAGAGCATGTTGAAGCATAATGCCGTGAACGCTCATGGTGGTTTCATTCTTTAGTGTTCTGTCGACGATGCCGGGTGATAAGGCATAACGAAGGTTCGATAATGCTTTAGCAGCCCTCTCATGAATTACGGGGATTTTAAAAAAAAAGCACAGGCACAACGAGAAGGAATTGTTAGAGTGCACTTGTGAAATGTCACGGTATTATTGGTCTGCTTTTCCGGGATACAGAAAAAATAAATGTATGGCCGTGGTGTCTTTCCACGAAAAAAATTTGAAAAACGACCATGAATATTCCAGTTTATCGTGACATTGTTGAGGCACATCTCCTTGTGAAGAAATTTGCACACCGTACTCCGGTTCTCACCTCCGAGAGCATCAACCGGATCACTGGAGCAAAGATATACTTCAAGTGTGAAAACTTTCAGAAGGGTGGAGCTTTCAAGTTTCGGGGCGCAACAAATGCGGTCATGTCGTTGACTGACGAGGAGGCAAAAGGAGGCGTTGCAACACATTCTTCCGGGAATCATGCGGCGGCTTTGGCGCTGGCAGCAAAAACAAGGGGTGTGGATGCTTATGTGGTAATGCCTGAAAATGCGCCTGATATAAAAAAGAAGGCAGTAGCCGGTTACGGCGCGAGCATTACCTTCTGTAAACCGATAGTGGCGGCACGCGAATCTGCCTTGGCAGAAGTCATAGCGGAAACAGGTGCCGCCGAGATTCACCCTTATGATAATTTTGCTGTTATTGCCGGGCAGGGTACGGCTGCCAAAGAGCTATTGGAAGATGAAAGCCGTTTCGATAGTATCCTTGTACCAGTCGGCGGAGGCGGATTGTTAGCAGGATCGGCTCTTGCAGTTAAACACCTCTCGCCAAAAACAAAACTGATTGGTTGTGAGCCCGGCGGAGCCGATGATGCTTACCGCTCATTTTTGCAAGGTGAAATAGTTCCATCTCTCAACCCGCAAACTATTGCCGATGGCCTGCTCACTTCACTCGGCGTGCGGAACTTTGCCATTATCAAAGCGAAGGTCGATGCTATTGTAACGGTTTCCGAAATATCGATCATTGCGGCCATGCGTATGGTATTCGAGCGCATGAAGATCATTATAGAACCATCTTCGGCGGTGCCGCTGGCAGCAATTCTTGAGGGGAAAATCGATGTACGAAAGCAAAGAATAGGCATTATCGTTTCGGGTGGAAATGTGGACCTTGAAAATCTGCCCTTTCAGCAGGCGAAGGCTGGCATGCCGACCTGAGAATCAGGTCTTTGGCGCATGTGAAAATGGGTTTACGATAAAAGAAGTAATCGAGCGCAGTGAGGTTAACCTTCGATGGTATTAATAATCGGTAGCTCCTTGGTCCTGGAATCCGAACGATTTTGAGCATGCTCCTGTTTTGCTGGAACATATGGCCAAAAATCAACCATATTTGAAACATGATGGCGTCGTAAAAACTTCGATCTACTGCGTCGTGGAACTTTTTCCGGCACTCGGCATACTACCTGTATGCCTTCGCACCTGAAAAACTACCACTCCTTGTTTATCTGTGTTTTTACTTAGCCATCTTTTGGAGTGCAATAGACTTTTTACGAGTATGTCAAACATCAATTGAAAGGAGATGAATAAATGTCAGCTCGAGTGATAAGCCAATTTGTTTTAGCTTTGCTGGTTGCGCTGTTAGTGGATTTTCCGACTCATTCCTCTGCTGCAGGTGAAGCCGATCTGTCACCATTGTTCAAGGATCTCATTCAGGTAGAACTGTTTGGAGGACTGTCTGACGAGGATTTTGAGGCACTGGCGAAGACAGCCGCGCTGAGGCATGGAGAGGCTGGAGAGCGCCTTGTTGAGCAGGGAAAGATCCAGGACCGGATGTTCATTATCCTGTCAGGCGAGGCCAGAGTGCTGGTAAACGGGATACTTGTCGCAACACTCTCTGGGCAGTCTCTGGTCGGCGAAATGGAGTTCCTTGACATGCTTCCGGCAAGCGCTGATGTGGTTCTCGTCAACGAAACCGACATCATTGAACTGAACAATGATTCGCTCAATGACTTGATGGAAAAACAGCCTCGACTGGGCTATGTAATCATGCGCAGGATTGCCGAAATCGAATGTCAGCGGCTGCGCGCCAGCAACCTGAAATAATGGAATGCTGATATCCAAAGGTGGTTGGCGTCAACAAACTGATGGACTATACCATCGTTTCATGATTCTCTGATAATTCATGAGAGGCATCAGGGCAACGAAACCCCTGTTACTCTTTTTGGGGACATTGCTCAAGTGGAGATTTTATGGATAACGCAATCCGGTTTGTACTGCAAAATTTCACCCTGACACTGCTGGTTATCGGGCTGGTTGCCTCGGGAATTTCATTGCTTGGAAAGGTTAGACCATTGAAGGCGCCTGTAGTGGTTGAAGCCCTGTTTGCTTACTTCCTCCTCTTCTCCATCGGCATCGGTCACTTCTATAATTTTGTTCTGCATGTCTTTTTTGGCAAGATGACGGCGGCTGTTATCGGTTGGGCGGACAGTCCGTTTCAGGCCGAGGTCGGTTTTGCGAGCCTGGGGTTCGCGGCGATCGGCTTTCTGGCCTTTCGGGGGAATTACAGCATGCGCACCGCTGCTGTAACCGGACCGGCCTGTTTCCTGCTGGGTGCGGCTGCCGGCCATGTGCTGGACATTATCAGGACGCACAATATGGCGCCGGGAAATGCCGGTGTGATTCTTTACACCGATATCCTGCTCCCGGCGCTCGGTTATACCCTGCTCTGGCTCCAATACCGGTATCCTGCCGGGCAGTCTAACGAGCCTCAAGCCCCGGGACCAGGTGTGAAAAAACCGCTGAGCTGACCCCCGGGATATGCTTAGGCCCATTATAGCAGACAGTGGCCGGAATCAGACAATAGAATCGAAGGCTAAACGGTAACAAGGAGTGGATATGGTCACCTCAATTATTCTCATCAATACAGAACGAACAAAAATTAACGAAGTGGCAGAACTACTGGCTGAGCTGGAAGGTGTATCTGAAGTTTATTCTGTCAGTGGCAATTATGATCTCATCGTCGTTGTCCGTGTCAAAACCAATGACGATCTGGCAAATCTTGTTACTAAAAAATTGCTGAGCATCGATGCCATTTTGAAATCAGAGACAATGCTGGCTTTTAAAGCTTTTTCCCGTCATGATCTTGAAGCCATGTTCACCGTGGGAATGTAGGGGCAGTTCTCATACACGCACTTTATCAGATAATAGAGCTTCGATGAATCCCGGTATCCGGACGTGTGAAGGAATGAACGATATTCCGCACCCTCGTCTGTGCGGCTCCTCAGTCCGGTTTCCGTGGTAGACGAGGCAGAGCAAAACGACAGGATGCATGATGTCAGTTAAAAGCATAGTAATGATTGGAAATGAACTCCTGAGGGAAAAAGCGGCGACAGTTGATTTCCTGGAAGACCCGATTGACCGGTATATTCGTGATTTAAGGGATACCCTTCATCATGTCCAGAGAGAAAAAAAGATTGGCCGGGCCATTGCCGGGCCCCAGGTGGCGTATCTGAAACGAATTGTCTACATGGAGGCCAGCGGGGAAAAAATCATCATGATCAATCCGCGAATTACCCATGCCAGCCAGGAAACATTTGAGTCCTGGGACAGTTGTTTTAGTGCGGATCTGGCTTTCTTCGGGAAAACGCTTCGCCATAAGACTATCTCGGTAAACTATTTTGATGAGAACAAGACAGAAATAACGAAAGTGTTTACGGATGACATGTCGGAACTGTTTCAACATGAGATAGACCACCTTGATGGTATTCTTTTTACCGATCGCATCATTGGCAATCAGATAATGATGCGTAGTGAGTGGGAGAAACTGGCGGGGTAATACTCCTTAACTCCTAGCGCTTGACAGCATGATTAGCAACTTCTCCGGATGTCCGGGTGGTTGGCGATATTGTTCTTTATGGTTGAAAAACAAACAATGCGCGACGATGAATTAAGAGTACATCCGGAAGGCGGGCGATATAAGGAAGTGTTCCGTTCGGCTGTAACGGTTGTGGAAGGAAGAAGGAGCCGGAGCGCGTTGACACACATCTACTTTTCACTGAATACCGGCGAAATGAGCCGGTTTCACAAGGTGAAGAGTGATGAAGTCTGGAATCTCTATGAAGGGACCGGGCTGGTCCTGTTTTTGTGGGATGAAAAAAGCGACGCATTGGAGCGGGTGGAGCTTTCTGCCGCAAATAGAGACTATTGCTTTATTGTCAGGGCCGGTTTATGGCAGGCGGCCATGCCGGTCGGGACAAAGGTGCTGGTTGGCTGTTCTGTCGCACCCGGGTTTGAATTTGAGGATTTTGAACTGATTGAACCAGGCAGCACGGTCGGCAAAGCGATTCTAAAAAACTATCCGGATTTACAGAGATTGGTCAGCCCCGGAGCAGATGCCGTTAATAAAATTTCAGGAAAGAAAGGAAACGATATACCATAATGCAAAGCTATCAGATCGTTATAACCAACGATGATGGTATCGGGTCTCCCGGTCTTCGTGCCGCTGCGGAAGCTGTTGCGCGGCTGGGGGAAATCATCATCGTTGCCCCGAGCCACCAGCAGACCGGTATGGGACGCAGCCTGACCGGAGACATGCAGGCGAGCCTAACACCTGTTAAATACCTGGTTCATGGTGCGCCTGTTGAGGCATATCATTGCGCCTGCTCTCCAGCGCTGGTGGTAAGACATAGCTTGAGAACGCTGCTGCATGATCGCAAGATCGACCTGCTGGTTTCGGGTATCAACTACGGCGAAAATCTCGGTACCAATGTAACCTGCTCCGGTACGGTCGGTGCGGCGCTTGAGGGTGCTGCAGCAGGTATTCCGTCAATTGCCATGTCCAAGCAGACCGAAATTGAGTCCCATCACCGCTATAGTGAGCAGGACTGGGCGGTATCTGAATATTTTCTAAACTACTTTGCCCGGCAGCTGCTGCAGCGCAAGTTGATAGCCGGGGTTGATATTCTGAAAGTCGATGTTCCCGGTGACGCTACGACCTCGACACCCTGGAAACTATGTAAGCTGGCACGGACGAGCTATTATTCAAAGGTGTTCGATTCCCCTGGTGTGGGCAGCCGGATTTCTGATGCACGGACCGTGATAGAGGTTGATCCGGACGGCCTTGACCCTGATACCGATATCTATGTGCTGGCCGTCGATAAACTGGTGTCCGTCACGCCCATGAGTCTGGATTTCACCTCCCGGATCAATTTCGGACAGCTCAGGGAAACTCTGGCCAAAGAGTACACACGGTAGGAATCGAAGCGAGTTGTGCGCAGCAGCCGCAAATACAGCCCTCGCCGTCAGCACGTTTAGCGCACTACTTCTTATCGGTTCTGCTGCAATGTCTCTTCGAGGCGACCCATGTGCTGCTTGACCCCGATAATGGTTTGCCGCTCCGGTCCGGGGGCACCCCGGCAGACGGTTTTTGCGGGGACACCCGACCAATTCTGTGTTATGCTTTCTTTCTTATTCTCTTTTACCATGTCCGGATGGAGCATAACATGATGACGAAGGTTCTTTGGAGGTTTGCCAACCTCATTATACTGCTGTTTACAACGGTTGTGCTAACTACTTCCCTGTGGGTAGATGAAGGATTAAGTGCTTTTGGCAACGATGTCGAGTTGCGCTGGGCGATCCTGGCAGAGGGCGAAAACGGTATGCAGGGACTTGATTTCTCCACCATGCCGGTGGTTCATTCCGGTATGGCGCTGCAGATTTATCTTGAACATATCAATAACTGTCACATCTATTTGTATCTGCTTGATTCCAGTAATGTCCTGACCCCGCTCTACCCGACGGCCAAAGGTTATTATAACTATGGTTTTCCGCGTGGGCCAAAATTCATACCTCCCGGTAATGAGACCTTCGCCTTTGTTCCGCCGGCCGGCATAGAAACCTTCTACCTTATCGCCTCCGTTGAACGACAATTTCAGCTTGAGAAACTGACAGAGGACTTTGTGAATAACAGCAACAGCCCCGGCATGCAGAAACTCCTGCTGACGCAGATTGAGGACATGCTGAAAGGTCAGCTGAAGCCTTCACAGGCAGCTGATAATCGTGAGGAATTTGAAGTCAAGGTCAGGGTCGGCGATACCATCATAAAGAAGGAATTTACCGGAGTTAGTGTGGATATCTCCGATTTCTACGGCAGGAAGCTGGAGATCGACCACCGCTAGCGATAGAGCTGTACCCTGACTGAGATGCCGGAAATCGAGATGTATCCCAAACCTGTTGATGGAAGAAGAGCATGAAACTCCTGACAACACCACGAATGGATCGCTGCATCGGCTGCCATTCCTGTTCCCTTGCCTGTGCCCGGCAGATCCATAAAAACCTTTCCTGGTCAACCTCCGGAATCCGCATTCATTCATCTGGAGGCTTATCGACAGGATTTGTATCTGTCGTGTGTCTGGCCTGTGATCCTGCTCCGTGTGTTGCCGTCTGTCCGACGGGTGCCTATAGCCAGAGAAAAGGCGGCGGAGTAATTGTCAGGAAGAATCTCTGTATCCGTTGCGGAGAATGTGTTGCCGCCTGTCCCGTCGATGCCATTTACCAGGATCAGGATGGGGATGTTTTTGTCTGCCTGCATTGCGGACGCTGCGTTGATTACTGCCCCCATAGTTGTCTTGAGTATCGCAGCAAGGATGATGTCTTAAGGAGCTTTGACAATGATTGATCATTTCAGGGTACTCGTCATTGACCTTGCGAGCGGCAAGAGCCGGGTCGAGCAGGTCGACGGGCGCGGACAGGTCGCCGGAGGCAGTGGTTTGGCCGCATTATTGTTTCGCCTGTACGGCAAACCTGAAACAGCCTGGGGAGATCCTGCCCAGCCTTTCATCCTGGCAATCGGGCCTCTTACCGGTCATTTTCCCCTGATGAGCAAAACCGTCTGCTCCTTCAAGTCTCCCTATCACAACCAGTATACCGAGAGCCACGCCGGTGGCCGATCTGCTCTGGCTTTGTTTTTTGCCGGTTATGACGCCCTGGTGGTTGTCGGCAGGGCGGATGTCTTGAGTTGTATATCGATAGGGTCACGTCATGTGAGTATCAAGGAAGTCGGCTTCATGCAGGGTATGACTGTTGCCGCTTCGGGCAAATTGATACGGCGGATATTCCCGAAATCCTCCGGGCACCGGTCCATTCTCAGGATCGGTCCAGCGGGTGAACTAGGTTCTGCAATGGCCAGCATCAATGTCGACACCTACCGGCACTTCGGCAGAATGGGCGGCGGCGCTGTCATGGGCAGCAAGAACCTCAAAGGCCTCGTGATTAATGGTGATGGCCAGTCTGCGGCTCCGTCGGGCAAAGAGTACCAGGCGGTCTTCAAGAAGGTGTATGAACAGGTGAGTTCGACTGAGATGATGCATAAATATCACCATCTCGGCACGGCCGTTAACCTGCAGGGACTCAATGATATCCAGGCACTGCCCTGGTATAATCTGCAGAAAACGAGTGATCCGGCAATTGAAAAGATCACCGGCGAGGTCTTTGCCGACAAGACGCTGCTGCGCAACGGTGCCTGTTCCGGGTGTCCGGTCGGCTGCATCCACCTCGGTTTTTTTCGAGACAAGTTCAAGGAAGATGCCCGCTATCTCTATCACCAGGTAGCCTATGATTATGAACCGATATTTGCTGCCGGGACGATGCTTGGGGTTACCGACTCTTTTGATGTCCTGCGCATTATTGAGGATCTTGAGCGGGTCGGTCTTGATGCCATGTCCGGAGGCGTTGCCCTTGCCTGGGCGACAGAGGCAACTCAACAGGGACTCATCAGCGAGAAGGAGACCCTTGTCCGGCTTTCTTTTGGCGATGCGCTAGCCTACCAGGAAGCGGCCCGGCATCTCGGCCTGGGCAGCAATGATTTCTACCGGCTGCTCGGCAGCGGCACTCTGAAAGCGGCGGCTGTCTACGGCGGCGCGGAATTTGGTTGTGTGCTCGGACAGGAAATGGCCGGATATGCTACCGGTGAACTCTATTTTGCCGCGCAGTCTCTTGGCTTCAGGCACTCTCATCTCGATACCGGGGCCTACTCCTGGGAACAGCAGAACAGCGGCAAGGACGTGTCAGCCGGTGTAGATTTCCTGATGGCCGATGAACCTCCCCGGGCGTTTCTGACTTCGATGGTGGCCTGTCTCTTCGCGCGATCAGTCTATAACCGTGATCAGCTGTCAGAGTGTTTGTTGGCAGCCGGGTATAACGAACTGGCAGACAATCAAGATGCCATCGCTGAAGCTATCAGGACATTACGCTGGCAGGTGCGGATATCGACCGGTTTCAAACCAGAGGAGATCATCATCCCTAAACGCTTTTACCAGGTTGAGACCTGGAAAGGAGCGATTGATGCTTCCTACCTCGATCAGGTAAAAGAGGAATACGGTCGCCGGATCATGGCGCTTGGAGTCGTTAATAACGACACGAACCGGTGAGTGAGGCGGAAATTAAGGGGATAGTCTCGCCAGTGCCAGGTTAAAAAAACAAATAAAATTAGATGGTTATCGGCGTGCTACTGCGTCTTTCTGCCACTTGTTAGTCATTCTGTCCTCGTAATTCCGTGAACATGCCGCACCAGTGACTGGCAGGCACAAGCGGATGCTTTGAGGCCTGAAAAATATTGGCATGACTGTTGCCGCCCACCAGTTTTTCTATGACTACCGGCGGGTGACGCCGACACTCGCCATATTCGTATTCTATCGGTTCAAACCACTTGCAGTTCCGGCATAATCGCTCACTCATGTTTCCACCTCTGTCGTTTAATCATTTAGGCTACCTTGAAAAATTATCTTTTGGCCCCGAACTCTTCCTTGTGCTCAAATTTTATCCTCGGAATATCAACATATGCCTGCGGTAAAATTTTCACATGCGCTTTGATTTCGAATCAAAATCCTAATTATTCAAGGTACCCTTTTAGTCAGGTAACCAGAGATACTCGGTAAGGGCAATCCTGTCCTGTTCACTGAAAACAATGCCTTCTTCTTCCAGTCGCCGCCTCTGATCAAGGTGGCTCATTGAAGACCGGGGGGATATTTTCCCGGCGCCATTGACCACCCGGTGCCAGGGCAGATGATATTTGTCGGCGCTTGAATGCAGGATCCTGGCAACCTGGCGTGCGCCGCAATGGTTTCCCGCCGCTGCGGCAATAATACCATAGGTTGTCACCTTTCCCGTGGGTATCCTGGAAATGATGGCAATGGTTTGTCTGGTAAAGGTTTCCATCTGGCTTTTGCGTTAATATTAGCTATTTAAGTGACTTGTAGCCAAACAGTATGCGCATAAAGGCGGTGATCATGCAGATCAGCGCGAATATCCAGGCCAGCTCGGGAAAGGCTCCGGGGAACAGGCAGAAAAGAATGAAAAATATTATTGTTTCAGTACCTTCAATAAAACCACCGAGATAATAAATGCCCTTGTTCGGCAGTCTCAGATTGCTTATGCTCCGTCGCTCCGCCATGATTGCGTAAGCCAGGAAGCTTGAGCCGGTTCCAACGAAAGAAAAGATAAGAACAGCAGCGGCAAGCGCGTTTGCAGCGGGATCGGCAAAAGCGAATCCGAGTACGACGGCTGAATAAAAAACAAAATCAAGTGTTATGTCGAGGTAGGCGCCTCTGTCGGTTGGTCCGGTAATGCGGGCCAGTTCGCCATCGAGGCCGTCGCAGCAGCGGTTTAGCAGAATAAAGAGTAAGCCGGTATAGTAGTCGTGGCAGGCAACGGCCGCCACGCCGATTATTCCCAGCAGAAATCCGGCGAAACTGGCCTGGTCGGCCGTGATTCGATACCGCTCGCATCGCCTGGCAAGCGCATTGAGAGAGGGCTGCAGCAGGTGCAGGCTATAACGGTCAAGCATGGCTCTCCCTCTTTTCCAGGTGTAGAATCTGTTCCCCGGAAGCATCCTCCGGCCGGACCCGCTTGCCGGGGTACTGTTTCGCTCGTGATGGTGGTGAATTGTCCGGCACCAGCACACAAAGTCGGCAGGTGTTGTGCAATGCTCACCGCGAAACCGACCGCCGTGCTGCCAGGGAGTGTGAGTACCCGGATTTTTCTCGTGATACCGGGTCTATCCTATCGTTTAAGTGATGTCGGCGCAATATATTTCGGGTATGAAACGCAGCGCTGAACAGGGCTTGAACGGCCGGAGATGTGGTTGAAAAAGATCCTCCGGAAGAGATGCCCTGCGATGAAAAAATGATCGTCATCATGGCTAAAAAGAAGTAGAAGAGGGGTGGTAATGATAACAAGCCGGGGTTGTTTTAACTGCCCTGCGCCGACATGAGCTAACTTCGTTTTCTGACGAGCAGACATGTGATAGTCCTGAACGCGCTTTTTCCGATTTTTTCCCTGCTTGTCCTCGGTTTTCTGCTTCGAAAAATCGGTATGACCAGCGCTGCCTTCCTCAAATCCTCCGATAAACTGGTCTATTATATCTTTTTCCCGATTATGCTGTTTTATAAAATCGGCAGTGCACCGCAGGGCGGTGCGGATCAGTGGCTGTTCGTGCTGAGTTCTCTTCTTGTGCTGATTTCGATGTTTATGATAAGTGCTCTGGTCATAAAATTCCGGCCGGTACCGGATTTCCAGGCCGGTTCATTTTCCCAGAGCTGTTACCGGTTCAATACCTATATCGGGGTTGCGGTGATTCTCAACAGTCTGGGGGAAGCCGGTATTGCCTACTTCGGGGTAATGATCGCCGTTATCATCCCGCTGATCAACGGCTTTGCCGTTTCCACCCTCATCTGGCATTCCGGCGATGGCGGCAGCCTCAGGGGCAGAGCCCGGATGCTATTGCGGGCGCTGATCGCCAATCCTCTGATAATAGGCTGTTTTCTCGGAATTATCTATGCCCGTATTTCCGGAATATTTCCAGTGTTTATCAGCAATTCACTGCAGTTGATGTCGATGGTCACCCTGCCCCTGGCACTCATCTCCATTGGCGGATCACTGTCCTTTACGGGGATGAAAACGCATTTGCGCCTGTCCCTTCTTGCCGCATCGCTGAAACTCTTCCTGCTGCCGCTTATCGGCTACCTTGTGTTTCATCTCTTCCAGATAGGCGGCATACCCTTTAAGACAGGAATGATATTTCTCTGTCTGCCGGCATCGACCGCTATCTATGTCCTGTCTTCTCAAATGAACAGCGATACGGAACTTGCCTCGGCGGCCATTGTCGTCTCGACGTTCCTCTCTTTCCTGTCGCTGAGTGTTGCCCTGCTGCTCTGAAATCGCGTCTGCGGTCCTTTCTTCCGCCCCTGACCGGGTAAGGGGGCCTTTCTGATAATCAGGAACTGCAGGAGAGCATGGAACAGCCGGGGCGATTTCTGGCCCACTCAGGTCGTTTTGCCGCATATATTTCATGTTCCGGCTGCTCGTCATAGGGATGGCGTAAAACTTCGAGCAGCTTTTCGATCATTGAGAAATCGCCTGCTTCAGCCTTGTCGATAGCCTGCTGGGCGAGATAGTTTCTGAATACATATTTCGGGTTCACCCGGTTCATGCGTTCATAACGCTGCTGGTTATCGATACTGTTTCTTCGCAGGCGAGACACATAGGCCTTAAGCCAGCCGTTCAT
This sequence comes from uncultured delta proteobacterium, assembly GCA_963745765.1. Classification (GTDB taxonomy): domain Bacteria; phylum Desulfobacterota; class Desulfobulbia; order Desulfobulbales; family Desulfocapsaceae; genus Ww85. Next base: position 125,981 of record CAVUYQ010000026.1, read on the forward strand.
CTGCCGGCCATAGTCAGCGTCCAGCTGATCGGGTGTATAGTAGGCATCTTCAAAGAGTTTCAGAGCATCCTGTCCGGTTTCGCTCCCCGGTCTTACAAGGGCGAGACGTCGGAAAAAAATAGTCATGTCCGTCTCGGTCTTGCGCAGCAGGTCAAGGAGGTTGCTTATCAGCTGAGCATCTTCCGGTTCCCTGTTCTGCAGGCCGATTTTTGCGGCCATGGTTATCTGCCAGGATTCCTGGAAGGTCGTGCGGTACACATCGAGCGCTTCACTGAGCGGCGCTACTTCACCAATAAGCGGGTAAAGGGCGTTGGCCAGCTGGGTCAGGTTCCACTGCGCCATGTGGGGCTGATTTCCGTAGCAATAGCGTCGACCCTGAGCGTCCGTCGTATTTGGTGTCCAGCCCGGATCATATCCTTCGAGCCAGCCGTAGGGACCGTAATCGATGGTCAAGCCGAGAATGGACATGTTGTCGGTATTCATGACCCCGTGCACAAAGCCGACGCGCATCCAGTGATTGATCATCCGGGCTGTTCTTTCACAAATCTCTGCAAACCACTGGATATAGGTGGCAACAGATTCGATCGCCTGGTGATGGGGATAATCCGTCGCAATGGTATAGAGAACGAGCTTTCTCAGTAGTTCGGTTTCTCCGCGCGCGGTAAGAATTTCAAAATTGCCGAAGCGGATGAACGAGGGAGAGAGACGACACACCACGGCACCGGGTTCGTTTTTCGGGTTTCCATTGTAAAACATGTCGCGAACGACCTCTTCCCCGGTAAGGATAAGACTCAAGGCGCGAGTGGTCGGAATACCGAGATGGTGCATGGCCTCACTGCAGATGAACTCACGTAAAGAGGAGCGGAGCACTGCCAGTCCATCAGCGCTGCGCGAATATGGTGTCGGACCGGCACCTTTCAACTGGAGGGTCCAGCGCTGGGCTTTACGGTTTACTATTTCTCCGAGGTTGATAGCCCGGCCATCACCGAGTTGCCCGGCCCAGTTGCCGAATTGATGGCCGCCATAACACATGGCGTACGGCATCATATCGGACAAAAGCGCATTTCCGGAGAACACCTTTGTGAACCTCTCTGATCGGCACTCTTCAGCGGATAGATCAAGCAGCTCTGCCGCCTCTTTAGAAAAGGCCGCCAGTCGCGGGGCTGTTACGGGAGTTGGCTTTATCAGGGAATAGCAGGCCTGTCTCACCTGCCTTCGGCTATTTTCGGTTACTGGATCACCCGGCAGTTCACGGATAAATTTATTGTCAAATGTCAGTTTCTCAAGGGGGGCTGCCGATATCGTTGTCTGCATCTGTATAGTTATTGAATGGGAATTTGTTTGTTTACATTCCTCTGTAACAGATAAGCATGCCACAATGTGGCTGCAAGTTGCCCGGGGCAGATCGACTAGCGACAGCGTCGACAGCGCGGCATGGCTGGTCGGTGCCAACGGAGGAAGTTCTGGTTATCAGAAAAAAAATGAAAAGGTGCTGCTGGCTTAGAGATCAAATGATCATCCGTCAATCAGCAATCAGGAGCGCATGGGCGGAGGGCACTTGTGGGTGGCGTTTGTTGTCTCAGGACATTTTTCAGGTCTGCTCACCGGTGCGCTGCAGGTTACCATGATATTCGGCAACCAGTGCTTCGATGTCATCCTTCTGCTTGTTGGTAAGATTGCCGTATTTTACTCCTCTGCGGCGGATACTGACCGGCCCCGACTTCCGGGCCGCAAGTATGCGGTAGGCAGGGTGTTCCGTATCATTTACCAACATGTCGTTGGCGGTAATGAGCGGCACATCTTCAACGTTGCATTTCTCGCCAAAAAGGTGAAAGCGTTCTGACTCGTCATCGGGCCACACTTCGTCCTGATGATAAAAAAAGGCCAGTCCCCCCTTACTGATGTCAGTAATAAGGCCGGGCAGGACAGACTGGTCACGGCGAAATACCGCGAATGAGCCGGGATCAATATCAATCCGGGGATAGTACCGGTGCTCCTGTATGCTGGTTTTGCCGCTCATCTTTGCAGACTCCGAAGTGCTTTCAGGCAGTGTCGTTATGGCCGACCGTCCCGCAGACTGATGATGATACTACTCATCTGGTCATTATTATATCAGTTTATTAGCAAAATACAAAAAACCACGTTTAATAAATGCATTTTAACCGATCTTTGCCTTATACCCGGTTTTTTATCCTTGAAATAGCAACGATGCACCTCCGTGCTGTTTTTCAGGGCGGCTGGCGGCGAAATTTCGCGCTGCTCTCGATTGTCAATGAGTAAACTGAGTATTAAAGGTGCCCGGAAGAGAGCGTCCCGGATACAACCCGGTATCAGAATATAAGCTGAATACTGCCTTCCGCACTGAGGTTGACCCTTGAATCTCCAGCCTCCACGTGAGGGGGACTGGCCTGGAGATTCATGGCCTCGGCCTGGTAGGATCGCTGAAAGGCTGCGGCTGGACTGTTTTCGCGTATCGACAGATTGACAAGGCGATAATCCCGGGCTCCAAGGGTGCTGCTCACCAGACCGGCTTTGTCCCTGAATGCTCCGAGTGCGACGGTAATCAGTTCATTCATCGTGGCTTTCTTCAGGTCAGTACTGACCGCAAATTGCATGGAGTCAACCCTGAGCTTTTCCTGGAGTGTGCCGACAAGCGTTGACAAGGTTTCAAATTCCTTGCTTTCAAAACGGATCTGTTGATTTACCGACCAGCCGATCAGGGCCTTGTTTTTATACAGGGGCCTGGTCTGGTAGTTCAATGTTTGGCTTTTGACACCGCTGCTTTTTTTGGCGATGGCTGCAGCCCAGGTCATCATATTGTTGACGTTTTCAGCAGCTTCTGCAGCGCTGTTGGCCTCCGATAAGGCACTCATGCCAACCACCATGATGTCATTTTCAACCTGCCGGTCGGCATCAGCCTGGAGGTTAATGATATTGTAATTGAGTTCCTCACCAGCCCACAGCGGGCTGACCAGTGTAAAGAATAGCATGGAAAAAAGAACGAGTTGCTTTTTCATAATGTAACTCCCCTCGGGTTGATGTTTATGTCGCTTGCAAACAATAAGATTATCAGGTACCGCTGCTTCTTGATCTAATCGATGATCCGACTGCTATTCCTGACACTATAGCAATCAAGGCCGCTCTGTATATTACAAAAAAAACATGCATTTTTATTCGGTCAAAAACCAATAGTCGCTTATACTGGTCCATTCCAAACACAGAGAGCGGAGGTACAATCGCTGATAAAGCAGCATCATTGTCAGGTGATCGTTTACATTTCAGCACGATTTGGTTAGTAAGTGTCTGTCCATAAATGGCCCTTTTCCCCTAACTCTTCGTTGCTTTCAGAATTTAATCCTCGGAATATTGACCATATGCCTGCGGTTAAATTCATCAAGCGCCTCGATTTAGAACAAAATGACTCATTCCTGGACAGACACTAGTAAGTGGCAAAACACTATTTCCTCTAGAATTATAAGGGTTGCCGGAATCAGGGCAAGTCATTTCTGACCGGTTTTTCTCTTGGAAACCTATGACTATTCAACAGGGAGCACGTCATGACCGTAAGATTACCGATGAGCAATGGAGAAGAATATGAGGTACGGCCCCAGAAAATCATCTGCCTGGGGCTCAATTATCGCAAACACATCACCGAAAGCGCCGAGATGGACAGTGAGCGTTTTAAGGACGAGATCCCGGCCGAACCGGTCTTGTTTGCCAAGACACCGAATGTCCTGATCGGGCCCGGTCAGCCTATTATCATCCCGGAGTACCTGAAGGAATACGGTTTCAGAACCTGCCGCACCGATTTTGAAGGGGAACTTGCCGTGATTATCGCGACAGGAGGCAAGAATATTGCTCAGGATGATGCCTACGAGCATGTGCTCGGCTACACCTGTTTTAACGATGTGAGCCAGAGAAACTTCCAGAAGCATGACACCTCCGGATGGTTCCGGGGAAAGTCTCTGGACACATTCGGTCCGATCGGCCCGGTCATTGTCCTGCGTGACGATCTGGGAGACCCGGGAAATCTCACTATCCAGACACGATTGAATGGCACGATTGTGCAGGATTCCAATACCAATCACATGATTTTTGGTATCCCCGAGACAATCGCTTTTATTTCAAAGCATATCACCCTTGAAGCGGGAGATATCATCCTGACCGGGACACCGGATGGTATTGGTCCGCTTGTTCCCGGGGATGTTGTGGAGGTCGAAATCGAAGGAATAGGTACACTTTCAAACGGAGTTCAGACGGATCAAGGCTGATAAGCCGGGCTGCCCGGGCTGTCTCAGACAATAATCCACGGACTGCGGCAGCCGAACATGGCGCATGGTTGTCCATATTCGGCTGCGGATACTATCGCGGGTTGCCGGTTGTTTTCCCGGAGGTGCTGCAAACCCAGTTCTCTGCCGGATCCTGTGTTATGGGGCTTCTTCGGTTCCAATGCACGGAACCACTTATTATCTCATTTTTCCTTTATTTACCGACTTTTCTGTGTCACGTTTTCGCAATTGAAAATCATTCTCATCTTTAGTAGAGTTTCTTTGAATTTAGGGTACCTTGAATAATGAGGTATCGTTCGAGCATAACGCATAGATCGGACGAAAAGGCAATTATTCAAGATGGCCTTTATACAACAGCCAGTGAGGAACTCTGATGAATTACCCTGTTTGGTACCTGCCTGAGATCGGCGGCGGTTTCCTGATTGCCTTGATCGCGGTGCTGCATGTCTTCGTCTCTCATTTTGCCGTTGGCGGCGGTTTGTACCTGATCTATTCGGAGAAGAAGGGTCTGCGGGAAAACAACCGGGGGATACTTGATTTCACCAGGTACCACGCCCGTTTTTTTCTGCTGATAACCATGGTTTTCGGTTCGATCACCGGTGTCGGTATCTGGTTCATCATTTCCCTGATAAACCCGGCGGCAACGTCCATCCTGATCCATACCTTTGTCTTTGGCTGGGCTGCCGAGTGGGTCTTTTTCGTGGTCGAGATTACGGCGGCATTTGTCTATTTTTACACCTTTGGCAGGATGGATTCAGCCGCCCATCTGAAGGTGGGCTGGGTCTATTTTATCAGTGCCTGGATGTCTCTGCTTTTAATCAACGGCATCATCGGTTTCATGCTGACGCCGGGAGGGTGGCTGCAAAACAATAATTTCTGGATCGGCTTTTTCAATCCGAGCTTCCTGCCATCACTGTTCTTCAGAACGTTTATCGCCATCATGCTGGCCGGCGTGTACGGTTATCTGAGCGCGTCTTTTACGAAGGACAGGGCCGTCCGTGAGACGATGACCAGGTTCTCCAGTAAGTGGGCCATGTGGTCCCTGGCCGGTGTGCTGCCGTCCGGATTGTGGTATGCAGCCGTCCTGCCGGATCAGGCCAAAGCCCTCGTGTTTGGCAAGTCTCCGACAATCCTTGCGGCCCTGGGCTGGGGCGGTGTTTCCACGTTAGTCCTGCTGGCAATAACATTGATTGCCGGCATTATCCGTCCCGCTTTGAACCTGAAACCGGTCGCCGTCGCGGCTATGCTCTGTAGTCTGGTAACAATGGGTTCATTTGAGTGGATCCGTGAAGCGGCGAGGCGGCCCTATGCCATCAATGAAATCATCTATTCGAACATGATTAAAAAAGATGATGTCGCAGATATTTCCGAGAAGGGCTTCATGAAAACGGCAAAATGGATACAGTTTCGTGATATAACCGATGAGACGCGCACGAGTGCCGGTGAAGAACTCTTCATGCATCAATGTTATGCCTGCCATACGCTGGGCGGGTTCAATAATGACCTCAAGGCCCGGACAGCCAATATGAGCTTCGGAGCCCTTGAGTCCTATATCAGGAGGATTCATCAGGTGCGCTATTTCATGCCTCCTTTCGCCGGCAATGAGGCGGAGTCCCGGGCCCTAGCCGCCTATATCATCGGCACGCTGCATGGCAAGGACGTGCAGCCGGCCAGCGCCCGCGGTTCCTCCACCCGTGAGGGGGGAGCGGACGGGGCGATTCTTTTTGAGAATAATTGTTCCGCCTGCCATGAAATGGCCGATCTCTCAGCGCCATTAGCCGAAAAGGAGCCTGCAGAAATAGCAGGGATGCTGAAGACACTGGATAAAATATCAGATGAGATGGTGCCTTTTGCGGGTACAGCGGCAGAGGCTGAAAAACTCTCTTTTTTCCTCTATTCATTGGCTAATCCCGATGCTCCGGCAGCCGGGCCCGCAGGTGGCGGTGAAGCTCAATTTGAAAACAATTGTTCGGTCTGCCATTCACTCGCTGATATGACGGGAATTGTGGCCGGCTGGGAAAAAAGTGCGTTTCGCCAGGCCCTGGATGCACTTGAAACCCTCTCCGACGAGATGCCGCCGCTTGAAATAGCCCCTGAAGAAAAAGATAAACTGACTGAATACCTCTATCAACCGAGGAGATAAACCTGATGGATTCTGTGCTTATTCCAACTGCTGATACCATTCCCGTCGCCTGGGGATGGTTCCAGTTCCTGCTGCTGCTGACTTTTCCGCTGCACCTGCTGGCGATGAATGCGATGCTTGGCGGGCTGGGGATCGGGGTTGTGCAGCAGTTCCTGGGTGGAGACATCCGGAAACGACTGGCGCATCTCCTTGCCCTCGCCTTACCCCTGGTCATTGCTTTTGTGGTCAATCTCGGTGTCGCACCGCTACTTTTCCTCCAGGTACTCTACGGACAGTTTGTCTATACCAGCTCGATACTGATGGGCATGTTCTGGATTCTCATCGTACCGGTCCTGATTGTTGCCTACTACGGTGCCTATCTCTATGATTTCACTTTTGACCGGCTCGGAGATGCGGGCAGGTGGCTGGCGCTGGCGGTTTTCATCCTGCTGCTGCTGGTCGGCTATTTTTTCGTCAGCAACATGCTCCTGATGAGTCTGCCGGAGCGTTTTGCCGGCTATTTCCAGAACAAGTCCGGGACCATGCTGGTCTCTGACAGCAGTCTCTTTCTGCCGCGCTACCTGCACATGATAACCGGCGCTCTTGCGGTCGGCGGGCTTTTTGTGGCCCTGCTCGGCAGACTGCGCGCAAAGAGTGATCCTGAACTGGCCGGGCATGCCCTGGCGGTTGGTATGCGGACTTTCAGCCATCTTACCATTGTCAATATCGGCTTTGGCATCTGGTATCTGCTCGTGCAAAAGCGTGAGACCATGCTCCTTTACATGGGCGGGAACAGTCTCGCGACGCTCTGCTTCGTGCTGGCGCTGCTCCTCGTTCTGCTCGTCCTTTTCGCCTCTTTCTCCAGCCGGCTTGCTCTCAGTTTTGGCGGACTGGTCACCCTGGTCTTCCTGATGAGTTTCATGCGGGCCTGGCTACGAAGTGATTACCTGGCCGACTTTTTCAACCTCTCTCAATTACAGGTGGTACCAGAGTATTCTCCGCTGGTATTCTTCATTCTCACCCTGGCAGGTGGTTTGCTCTGCATCGGCTGGCTGCTCAAACGCACTGTGCAGGCCATGAGCTGAGTCTGCTGCCCGGTGGCCTTTTTTTGCTTTTCCCGGAATCATATCCAGCAGTACCACTGAGAGACCGGACTGCGACAGGGTGGCAATAACGCTTTCAATGCTTATTATGAAGATTCGTAGAATGATCACGCCCGTCAGGGGCGGAAGCCAAGCAGAGGGGAAAATGAAAGATATGAAAAAAATGGCATCGTTATTCTGCAGTCTTCTCTTTTTCGTCCTGCTGTCAGGCTGGCCGGTGTTACCGGCACCTGCAGCCGATATGTTTGAGGAAATGTCAACCAAGGACATGCTCTATGTCAGGGGACTTGTCGGCTCGGTATCTGTCGAGAAAATGCAGGTATCCATCCGCCCGCCCAAGAGCGAGCGGATTGTCGTAACCATCGATCCTGACACCGTTTTTGAAGGGGTTAAAGGGATTGACGACTTGCAGAAGAAGGACCAGGTAAAGGTGTGGTATTTGCCTGCAGGCAGTGAAAACCGGGCAGTCAAAATCATCAAACTGATGGATCTAGGCTGTTAAGCGAAGGAGCAATGACAATGAATGGTTCGTTTTTGTTCGTAATTCGAATGTCTGTTATCTTGTTGTTATGGAGTGCGCCGGCGTTTGCCGGCAGCGGGTTTGACAATACTGACGCCCTGAAGGGCTTGACCGAGGCCAAGGTCTATTTCGATGTCAGCCTCGATAACCCTGACAAACTTCTTAATCGCATGGATCTCATCGAGCGGACGCTGACACAGCTCAAGCAGGATGGCCTTGCGGTAAAGGCCGTCATCGGTTTCCGTGCCGGCGCGAGCCGGTATATAACTGCGGGGGACCATTACGTTCTCGATGAGGATATTGCTGCCAAAATGAAAATAGGTGAGTGGATACAAAAATTTGCCGCACAGCATATCCCGGTTGAACAATGCAGTATCGCTGCTGCGCAGCAGGATATTGCCGCAACGGATTTCCTGCCTGAAGTGACGGTGGTACAGAATGGCTTTGTCTCGCTCATTGGTTATCAGATCAAGGGGTTTGCCGTTGTACCGATAAATTAGAAAATGTCGCTGAGACAGGCGCTCACCTGTACCGCCGGCACCGGCATGTCTTTTTTTATCCAGCCCGGTTCCCGTTCACCAGCTTCGGGAACCAGGCTGAAAAGTGTTGACACCTCGTCCTGACGTTCTATAACAGCAACTGAGAGAATTTGCGTCTGTTTTTGGAACACCCCCTTACCGAGGTTATCCTTATGCCCCGAATGATCTGCCTGCTGCTCGCCCTTCTTGCTGCTGGATGCGCGTCTTTTACCGAGGAACATTCCCGTACCCTGCTCATGGACCGGAAAACCGGAGAAATGAAGGAGTGTACCGTTGACAAGCTGCGCACCGTCGCATCGTATGAGAAGTACAAGTCCTGTATCAAGGACTTCGAAGAAAAGGGCTATACCCTCTGGAGCCAGTATTGACCGCAGGCATCTGGCGGAACCATTTTCCGCAGGCCTTGATCCCGAACCAGTGAGCTGACTGATCCAACGAGTTTTTTCGTGATGTCGGGTGGCGCTGGAACAGCACTGCCTCGACTGCTATCCGGCAATGGCTGCTGTCTCTATATTGTCCTTGATAATATGCGTCGTTTCAATATACTTAACTGGAGTTTAGAGTTTCAGCCATGCCGTTTGTAAGCCGAAGAGGTTTCCGGCGTGGCATGGAAAAAATCATAAAAACGACAAAAAGTTATTGACATTATTAACAATCGGCGGCAGCCGTACTTTCTCAGCAGAGTACACGGAGAAAGAGCGGCCTTTAGAAGAATAAACACAAAATCTTCTGGAGGCCGCCATGGGAAAAAAGGGATACCTCACTGTCCCCAGAACCCTGCTTGACTGTATCACATTTCTCGCCAGGGCCTACCGATTCGTAGTGTACCGACCTTTATCGAGCTTTTGGTCGGGACCATGATTACATCAGCCGGCTTTGTCACCGAAGCCTGGCTGGCAATTGATCCCTTGCGCAGCTGGACCGCCTATTACAAATGGCTTCAGCAGGGCAAGTGGTCATGGGTTGCACTTGAGGTGCAACTGGCCAGACTGGTGGTGAGTTTTTTCCCGCAACCGCTCTGGTTCCTGATCTATGACAACACCTTCATCTACCGGAGTTCCAAAAAGGCACCGGGCAGCGCGGGGTGTATCATCAGCACGGCAACAAAGCAAACCGACCGCAGTATGCCCGGGGACAATGCTGGGTCACTCTGGCGCTGTCCATTGGTTCGGGCATGAAACAGGCGTCGGTGCCGTTGCTGTTAAGGCTGATGCGAAACGGCAGTAACCACAGCAAGCTCGATGCTGCCAAACTCCTGCTCCGAGTTATCGCACCCGTGTTTGCCGATAACAAACGGAGCTTCACCCTGGTGGACAGCTGGCATATGAAATCAAAGGCTATCCCCTTGGGCTGGTCGGTGACGAGATCGATTTGCATAGCCGTATCATGGCAGTGGCCGATGTCTGTGATGCGCTGAGATCCTCCCGGCCCTATCGTGAGGGCATGAGCAGGGAGGAAGTGATTGGCCGGATTGTCGAAGGATCAGGGACACACTTTGACCCGGCGGTCGTCGCCGCTTTTAAGACGGTCATGTTCGGGGAGTACTCAGAAGTGTCAGCTGAGATGTCCGTGGCAGGATAGAAACAAATCGTCTCCCTGTTCCCGTCAATGGCCGATGAGCCAGTCAGGATCGGTGTCCGGTCTCTCCTTCCCGCAGCTCCCGTGGGCCATTTTATCCATTTTGGAAAATTTCCTGAAGGAAACGTTATTTTCTCTCGACGAAAGGGACAATTCATGAAATGGTAGTGCAAACGGTTAGCCGTGTCAGCGAAAGAGGGCACTGAGGACAAGGAAACGGGTGAAGCAGAAAAAAACGAAACCTGGTGCTGCTTGAAGACCGGGTATCAGAGGTCGTTCTTATCGGTATCGTCTGTGCCTGAAAAGGATGCCCATGACCGGACATACCGGATAGAAAACGAGCTGCGTGAGCAGCTCGATATTGAAGCAACAATCCATACGGAGCCACGGGGTGAATATGCACTACATTGATTTCAGGAGTGATACGGTAACAAAGCCGAGTGAGGCAATGCGTCAGGCGATGGCCGGGGCAGCGGTAGGAGATGATGTTTACGGGGAGGATCCCACCGTTAACCGGCTTGAGGAATATGCTGCCGATTTGCTTGGCAAAGAGGCGGCACTGTATGCCTCAAGCGGTACACAGACAAATCTGCTGGCGCTCTTGTCTCACTGTCAGCGCGGTGATGAGTATATTGTCGGCCAGCTGGCCCATACCTATAAATATGAAGCGGGCGGTGCTGCTGTTCTCGGCTCGATTCAGCCCCAGCCCCTTGATCTTGAAGCGGACGGGACCTTTGATCTTGAAAAAGTGGAGCGGGCAATCAAGCCCGACGATTATCATTTCGCCCGGACAAAACTGCTTTGCCTGGAAAACACCCATAACGGCATGGCATTACCTTTGGAGTATCTGTCCCGGGCCCGGGCGTTCGGGCAGAAACATGGATTGAAAATACACCTGGATGGTGCCCGTATCTTCAACGCCGCTGTCAAAACCGGGGAAGATGCTGCCCTGATAGCCGGATTTTCCGATTCAGTTTCCGTCTGTCTTTCCAAGGGGCTTGGTGCCCCGGTCGGTTCAGTGCTCTGCGCGGACAGCCGGACAATCAAAACGGCCCGTCGCTGGCGTAAGATGCTTGGCGGCGGCATGCGCCAGGCCGGTATTATTGCTGCAGCCGGCATTTTTGCCCTGGAAAATAACAGGGAGCGACTGCAGGAGGACCATGATAATGCCAGAATTCTTGCCGAAGGACTCGGCACGATTGGTGCCCTGAGGGTTGACTATGTCCCCGCCCAGACCAATATGGTCTTCGTGACACTGCCTCCAGAGGCGGTAGATACCCTGAAATCGAGTCTGGCCGGGAGTAATGTCCTGATCCCGGCGGGCCAGAAAATTCGATTGGTTACCCACCTTGATATTGACCGGGATGGTGTTGAGCTGATGATCAGCCTGATGCAAACATTTTTTTCCTGACGAGACAGCCCGCTCTCCTGCGTCGCTTTTGCGATTCACCCACGCCCGGTGAATCGCCCGTCTCCTTAACAGGCAGGAGGCTGTCTCAACTCGTGAAATATCCGGGTAGTGCGACCCTGAGCACGGCTGCTCATCATCGTTGCGAACAGGCCTGGTCGTTCATTCGAACCTGAGATGGGTGGTAACGGGCCGGAATGCGGATCTGGTCTTGTAACGTATCGATAAAAGGAGTTATTTCTCTTTTTCATCAGTTCTGGTTGACCTGGCTTTACATATTATTGATCAGGTTGGCCACTGACTCCATCGCGTGTTAGATCGATGTGCCGAATGTGCGAGCCACTCCAGTATATATTTTGCCTGCATTTGCGTGATGGGATATCATCTCAGATGATTTTCCACCAGGTTCTCTGAAGCTCTCTGTTTTGCCGACCAAATTTCTGTGAGTTCCGCAGCGGAACCCGGTAGGCCCCTCTGGGGAGACATGGAAGCCTAAAGAAAATATCTTCACCGTTTGCACAATATGCACAGGCAATGGATCGGAATTGTACAATATTTTTCTGTTGCCGCCGATAAGTATCCGGGAATATTTATTTGTTTCTCTTGACAGGAAACGATGCACCTTGGTATTGCATTGATAGTTTTCCACGGCAGTAAAATTTGCATAACAATTACATACAGTATAAAGTGGAAACGAGGTGCTCTGATGTCTGCGGAACTTGTTCTTTCGGGGGCGATTTTTATCGGACTTGCCGTCATCATCCCGATCATCATGATAATGACGGTGATGTTCGGTCCCCGGTCTGAAAGTGCGGCTAAAAATGATCCCTATGAAAGCGGTATCAAGCACGTGGTCGGCCATGCCGATCAGAAATTCAGTGTAAAGTTTTATCTTCTTGCCATCCTTTTTCTGATCTTCGACATTGAAGCGGTATTTATGTATCCGTGGGCGGTAAGCCTGCGTGAACTTGGCGTTTTCGGCCTTATTGAGATGATGGTATTCATTCTGCTGCTGCTCACCGGTCTCATTTATATCTTAAAGAAAGGGGTGCTCAATTGGCGTTAGGACTTGAAGCCGCTCTCGGCGACTCGGTATTGACAACAAAACTTGATGCAGTGGTAAACTGGGGGCGACAGTATTCACTGTGGCCGATGGTTTTCGGCACCGCCTGCTGCGCGATTGAATTCATGAGTGCAGCGGCCAGTCAGCACGATATCTCCCGGTTTGGCGCGGAGGTTGTTCGTTTTTCACCGCGACAGGCGGATTTGATGCTTGTCTGCGGAACGATCAGCTACAAGCAGGCACCTATTCTCAAGCGGATATACGAGCAGATGCCGGAACCAAAGTGGGTTGTGGCCATGGGTGCCTGTGCAAGTTCCGGCGGTATCTACGATAATTATTGCACGGTGCAGGGAATCGATACGGTGATCCCGGTAGATGTCTATATATCGGGGTGTCCTCCCCGGCCCGAGGCGGTACTTGATGCCCTGATCAAAATCCAGGACCAGATCAGGACGGAGAGCGTTCTTGTCGACCGACACAAAGACTTCAAAGGGATTCTTGACTGATCATGAATGAGACGGCGATAGAAAAAATCAGAGCCCTCTTCCCGGATATCGACTGCAAGGATGTCAAGGGCTGTATAGTCATGGAGGTCGCTCCGGCCCTGCTGGAGCGGACCATGCAGAGGCTGAAGACTTATCCCGACCTGGATTTCGGACTTCTGCTTGATATCACGGCTATCGATTATCTTACCTATCCGCAGCCGCAGGATGCCAGGTTTTACGTGGTATATACCTTGCGGAACTGGCAGAAAAACTGGTTGCTGCAGGTCCGCACTCCGGTTGCGGATCCGGAAATCGGCCCGCCGACGGTAAGCGGATTGTGGGGAGCAGCCGACTGGGCTGAGCGTGAAGTCTACGACCAGTATGGTATCAGGTTCACCGGCCATCCGGATCTTCGCCGCATCCTGAATCATTGGCAGTTTGTCGGACACCCGCTGCGCAAGGATTACGATATCCGCAAGGGCCAGGTCTGTCTTGAAACAGACAGCCTGGAGAAGGAAATCAAGGCCCGTCTGCTCCGCAAAGGGATTGATGAGAGCACCATGAAGGACATCAATACCGACATGATGTATCTCAACCTGGGCCCGTCACATCCCGCCACCCATGGAGCGATTCGGATTTTCACGGCGCTTGACGGTGAAACCATCATGGCCAACGTCAACGAGATCGGTTATCTGCATCGAGGCTTTGAAAAAACAGCTGAAAACCTGACCTATAACCAGGTCATTCCGCTCACTGACCGGCTCAATTACTGCTCGGCCATGATGAACAATATTGCCTACGTCAAGGCGATTGAAACCTGGCTCGGTTTGAGGATCACCGACCGGGCCATGATCATGCGGGTCATCCTGTCCGAATTTCTTCGGGTCCAGGACCATCTCGTCTGCCTGGCCGCCAACCTGGTCGACATGGGTGGTCTGACAAACTACTGGTATCTCTACAATGAAAAAGAAGCGTCCTATGATCTGATCAGCAGATTAACCGGTGCCCGGCTCACCAGCTCCTTTACCAGGATCGGCGGCATGTACCGTGATTTCTATGAAGGCTGGGAAACCGATATGGAACACCAGCTGAAAGGAATCGAAAAAGGGGTAAATGATTCGCTCAAACTGGTTCTGCAGAACCGCATCGTACATGATCGCACCCAGGGCACCTGCGTGCTCAGCAAAGAGACGGCAATGACCTACGGCTTTACGGGTCCGAACCTTCGCTCGACCGGTATTTCCTTCGATCTCAGGAAAGACAATCCCTATTATCATTATGAAACCTTTGATTTTGCCATACCGGTCGGCAGCCAGGGGGACATTTATGATCGTATGATGATTCGTTTTGAGGAGATCTTCGAGAGTATTAAAATCATCAGGCAGGCCATGAAGATCATTCCGGGTGGTCCGGTTTTTGTGGACGATCACCAGGTTGTCCTGCCGCCCAAGAAAAGTGTCTACAGCCGGATTGAAGGACTGGCGAACCATTTCAAGCTCATCTTCGAAGGAGTCAAGGTTCCGGCCGGTGAGTGGTATGACAGTTATGAGGCGGCCAATGGAGAATTGGGCTTTCATTTTGTTTCAGATGGATCGGGCACACCATACAAGTTGAAGGTGCGGCCGCCCTGCTTTTACGCGATGGCCGGATACCATGAAATGGTTGAAGGAGAAATGATTGCCGATGCCGTCATCAACCTCGGTAGCATCAATATTATTGGCGGGGAGTTGGATAGATGAGCGATCGTTCTGAATTAATTTCGGTAGGGAAACCATTTTCCTTTGATGCAGAAAGGGATGCTGAGTTTGAACGGCTCGTCGTACGCTACCCGATACGGGAGTCGATGATCATGCCCGCTCTCTGGCTGGTCCAGGAGCAGGAAGGGTGGATCTGTGCGGAGGCCATCAGCTATATTGCCGAGCGGGTCGGGACCTATCCCGCCAAGGTTTTTGAGCTGGCTACCTTTTATACCATGTACCATCTGAAACCGGTGGGCAGGCATCATATCTGTGTCTGCCGGACCTTATCCTGCTTTCTGCGCGATAAGCAGGAGATTGTCGATTATCTTGCCGATGAGGTCGGTATCAGGCCGGGACAGGTGAGCGAAGACGGCAAGTTCAGCCTCGAGGAAGTGGAATGCCTCGGCCATTGCGGCACGGCACCGGTGGTACAGCTCGATGGCGAGTTCCATGAGGAGATGGACGCAAAGAAGCTCAAAGCCCTGCTGGCCACGCTTGATTAGGGAGGACGGACGAAGATGGAAGTGAAATTACTCAGCGCCAGGTTTGCTGTCAAGGACGCCCACCTCCTGGAAGTGGCCAAGGCCCACGGCGCTTATCAAACGCTGGACAGGCTGTTTGACATGACGCCGGTCCAGGTGATAGAGGAAGTAAAAAACAGTGGTCTGCGGGGTCGCGGCGGCGCGGGTTTTCCCACCGGGGTGAAATGGAGCTTTCTGCCGAAAAATTTGGATAAGCCGGTCTATCTCGCCGTCAACTCTGATGAATCAGAACCTGCTACCTTCAAGGATCGCTATATTCTGGTTAAAGATCCGCACATGATGATCGAGGGAATCATCATCTGCTGCTATGCCATTGGCTGTCATGACGCCTATATCTATATCCGCGGAGAATATACCTCCCAGGTAAAGATTCTGCAGAAGGCGATCGACGAGGCCTATGCCGCCGGATATCTCGGTGCAACCGTTGCCGGAAGGGATTTTCGTCTCGACGTGACGGTGCATCGCGGGGCCGGCGCCTATATCTGCGGAGAGGAAACCGCCCTGCTCGAATCGATTGAAGGCAAAAAGGGACAGCCGCGCAGCAAGCCGCCATTTCCGGCTGTTGTCGGTCTCTATGACTGCCCGACGATTATTAATAATGTGCAGAGTATGGCCTCATTGCCGTTCATCCTTGCCAACGGAGCTGATGCCTACAAGGCCTATGGTACTGAAAAGAGTTGCGGCACGCACCTCTTTGGTATTTCCGGACATGTGCGAAAAACCCGGCATGTATGAACTACCCCTGGGACTGCCGCTGCTCGAGGTTATTGACAAGGTGGCCGGCGGAGTCTGGAAGGGCCGCAAACTCAAAGGCATCATACCGGGCGGCAGCTCAACGCCGGTGCTTACCCCGGAAGAGGCAAAGACGGTGACGCTTGACTACGAGTCAATGGCTGCCCATAAAACAATGTTCGGTTCCGGCGGTATCGTCGTCCTTGATGAAACAGTGGATATCGTCAGGCTGGTTGAAAATCTTATTTCTTTTTACCACCATGAGTCCTGCGGACAATGCACACCGTGCCGCGAGGGGTTGGGCTGGATGCTGAAAATCGTCAAGAAACTGCTGGCAGGCGATGGTTGCCGCGAGGATATTGACCTGCTCGTTGAGCTCTGTGACAATATTGAAATGAAAACGGTTTGCGTGCTTTCGGCAGCCTGCACGATGCCGGTGCGCAGTTATTTAAATAAATTTCGACATGAGTTTGAGGCCTATGCGGCAGAAAAAGCCTCTGCTAAACCCGATCTGCGTGAGGAATAGAACTACCCATGGCTGAAATGGTTAAGCTTTTTGTAAACGGGCAGGAAGTGGCGGTCGAGCAGGGCAAGAACCTGATCGACGCGCTGAAGGTTGTCGGCATCGAGATTCCGCACTTCTGCTATCATCCCGCCCTTGGTGCGGACGGCAATTGCAGGATGTGCCTGGTCGGCATCGAGGACGGCAGACCGCCCCTCGTTCCTGCCTGCAAGACCCCGGCCATGGAAGGGATGAAGGTCCTGCTCGATGCCGAACACATAAAGAAGATCCAGCGCGATGTCCTTGAGCTTGAACTGATCAATCATCCGATCGATTGTCCGGTCTGTGACCAGGCCGGAGAATGTACGCTGCAGGATTACTACATGACCTACAGCCTCGATGACAGTCGTATGCGTGTTGAACCGGTGAAAAAAGGTAAGCGCATGGATTTCGGCTGCGGGGTGGTGCATGACCAGGAACGCTGCGTGCTCTGTGCCCGCTGCGTCCGCTTTACCAGGCAGATAACCGGGACCGGCGAACTTGGCATCGTGAACCGGAGCGATGACGCCCGGGTTGCTATTTTCCCCGGTAAGCCGCTTGCCAACCGCTATGCCCTGAATATCGTCGATATCTGCCCGGTTGGCGCCATGACCAGTTCCGACTTCAGGTTCCGGCAGCGGGTCTGGTTCCTGAAAAAGGACAAGGGTATCTGCCACGGCTGCAGCAAAGGCTGCAACATCTATATCGACCATCATCGTGAAAAGTACAAGGATGATATGATTTATCGTTTCCGTGCCCGAACAAACCTGCAGGTTAACGGTTATTTCATCTGCGATGAAGGACGTCTCGGCTACCACCGGGAAAACGATAACCGGCAGACCGAAACACGGGTTCATGGTAAAGCGGTCAGTTTTGCCGAAGGAATCAAGGCGGTCCTTGGCCGGCTTGCTGCGGCCAGCAAACCGCTGATGCTTGTATCTGCCGACTGCACGCTTGAACAGATGTGGGCTGTTAAAAGAATTGCTACGCTCTATGGGGCGGGGCTTTCCGGCTACAGCGATGCCTCTGTCCTGCCGGGTGATGGTGACGATTACCTGATACGCGATGACAAGGCTGCCAATCGAAAAGGGCTTGCTCTGCTCGACATTGAGTCCTCAAAAGAAGCCTTTATAGCTGCCTTACATGATACAGATCTGCTGGTCAATTTTAATAATGATCTGTTTTTCTCGAAGGTAAACGACGAGCTCAAGCCCCTGCTTGACAGCAAGGAATGCATAGCCGTCTGCAGCCATGTGCGGGAGGTATTTGCAAAAGCCGCCATCATCATGCCGACGGCCTCATACTCCGAGTACGGCGGAACGATCGTCAATGAGGACGGTGTCCTGCAGCGCTTCACAAAGGCGGTCACCAAAAATGACGATCCGCACGATATCCTTGAAATCACCAGATTACTCGGAGGTGCTATTGCGGACGCAGCGCGGGCCTGGCCGGGAATCAGGCAGTCCGTTGGTGTTTTGTCGGCTGTTCAGCCCGAGCAGATACCGGCTGAAGGACTGAAACTTCAAAGCAGCGAGGAACCACATGTCGGGCCTTGATATTCTTCTTATTCTCCTGAGAATCGCCTTTGGCGTATTCGTACCGCTCAGCTTTGTAGCGGTGCTGGTTTGGCTGGAACGCAGGGGGGCCGGTTTCTTTCAGGACCGGGCCGGGCCAAACCGCGCTAATATCATGGGATTCAGGGCCGGCGGCTTGATCCAGAATCTGGCCGATGGTATCAAACTGATGTTCAAGGAAGACGTGGTGCCGGCCCATATCCAGCACAAGTTCTATTTTATCCTGGCTCCGATGCTTGTTTTTATAACGGCTCTGCTCTGTTTTGCGGTGATACCGTTTGCTGATGTTCTCATTCTTGGTGGGAAGCATTATATCATGCAGGCCGTCCCGATGGACATCGGCATCCTCTGGTTTCTGGCCATTGTCGGTTTCGGCGTGTACGGTATTATTCTGGCCGGTTGGGCTTCGCATAACAAGTATGGCGTCCTTGGCGGGCTTCGCGCTGCGGCCCAGGTCATCAGTTACGAGATCCCGATGGGCCTTGCACTCGTCAGCCTGCTGGCCGTCTACGGCACCGTCAACATGACGGAGATGGTCCAGTTTCAGGGCCGTCTCCTGTTTGGTTTTATTCCCATGTGGGGCGTGGTTCTGCAGCCGCTGGGAGTGATCATTTTCATTGTTGCCGCCTTTGCCGAGACAAACCGTACCCCGTTTGATCTTGCCGAAGGTGAAAGCGAGATTGTTGCCGGATACCATGTGGAATACAGCGCCATGAAATTTGCGCTGTTCTTTATGGGCGAGTATGTGGCGATGTTTGTTTCGAGTGCCCTGATCGTCACACTCTATTTCGGCGGTTACCAGATTCCCTGGTTTGCAACTGAAACCCTGGTGGCAAACGCACGGCCGGTTGCCATCTTCCTGATGGTGGTACTTCCGGTCCTGGCTTATTTCTTTGCCGGCTGGATAAAGAAAAATAATCGTTCCCACTATGCGCGGATCAATGATCCGCGGGTACGTGAAGCCAAAGTCTATATCGCCCTGCTCTGGTCCCTGGTGGTGCTGCTGGAAGGGATATTGCTCGGCTATCTCATTTTTGCCGCGGGCGGCTCGGCTGATCGTGTCCTGGTGCTGTTGCTGCAGATAGCGACCTTTCTTTTCAAGACCTTTCTGATGTGTTTCGTTTATGTCTGGGTCAGGTGGACATTGCCTCGTTTTCGCTATGATCAGCTGCAGAAAATAGGCTGGGAAAAGCTCCTTCCCCTGGCGTTGTTGAATATATTTGTGACCAGTGCGGTCATCGTCTCGTTTGGCTAAAGGGATTTATTATGGGTGCTAAAGTAAGAGTCGTCGAGCGAAAAGGCAGAACTTTTCTGGAACAGCTCTACCTGCTGGAAATCTTCAAGGGTATGTGGGTGACGCTTGGACATTTCTTTCGGAATCTTATGGATAATTCACGTCTCTATGTCCGGCATTATCCGGAAGTGCAGCCGGAGATCGGGCCGCGTTGGCGTGGCCGTCATCGTCTCACCAGGCACGATGACGGTACGGTCAAGTGTGTCGCCTGTTTCATGTGCCAGACCAATTGCCCGTCCCACTGTATCATGATAGAGGCGGGCGAGCGGTATGACGGTAAGTCGGAGAAGCTGCCGGTTCGTTTTGACATCGATCTGCTTGAGTGTATTTACTGCGGTTATTGCGTTGAGGCCTGTCCGATGGATGCGATCAGGATGGATACCGGTATCTTCTCGGTCGTCAGTGATAACCGGGAATCGATGGTTATCGGGCTTGATGAGCTGTTGGCCGTACCGGGAGCATTTGACGAAGATGACTACCAGAAGGGGGCTCGCCGATAATGATTGTCACCTATTTATTTTTCGGGTTTGCGCTGCTGTCGATTCTTGGTGCGCTGGGCCTGATTCTTTTCAAGCACCCGATGAACGGCGCCATGAGTTTCGTCGTGACGCTGATATCGCTGGCCGGCATGTATGCCCTGCTGTCGGCCACGTTTATTTTTGCGATCCAGCTGATCGTTTATGCCGGAGCAATCATGTCGCTTATTCTCTTTATCATCATGTTCCTGAACATCCAGGCGAAAGACCTGCCGGATGAGCCCGGACGCTGGTTCTACCTGGGCGGCGGTATCGTGGTGATTGCTCCGATCGCCTATTTATTGCTGAAGATAGTGAAAAGTCTGCCCGCAGGGGATGCGATGATCATCGAGCAGGGCTTCGGCGGGGTGAAAGAGGTGGGTCAGCTCCTTTTCAGAGACTGGCTGCTGCCCTTTGAAATAGTTTCAATTTTATTGCTTGTAGCGCTGGTCGGTGCAGTCGTTCTTGCCGGCAAGAGGAGGGAGAACACGTGATTGAGCAATATCTCTTCCTGAGTGTCATTCTTTTTTGTCTCGGTATCCTCGGTGTGATTTCCCGCCGGAATGTCTTCATCGTCTTCATGGCGATTGAATTGATGCTCAATGCGGCCAATCTCGGCTTTGTCGCCCTGGCCAGGCTGTATGTCAGTATGGACGGCCACGTCCTGGCCATGCTGGTGATGGCGGTGGCCGCCGCCGAGGCTGCCCTGGCTCTGGCAGTGGTCATTCTTCTGCACAAGCACAAAGGTAAGCTGGATACAAATATTTTCAGCCTGCTCAGGGGGTAATCAGATGGTACAAACGGTGACATATCTCGGTTTTATCCCGCTGCTGCCGCTGGCAGGTGCCCTGGTACTCGGCGTGATGCACCTGTCGACCTGCCGGGGAAACAGAATAGCAGAGAAATTTTACGGTGTACTGGGCTGTATCGGGCCGGTGCTCTCTTTTATCCTGGCCCTGAAGGTCTTTTTTTCACTTAAGGGACTGCCTGCTGCCGAGCGATTTCTGACCCACGAGCCGTTTACCTGGTTTTCCGTCGGGGAACTCACTGTACCGATGGGTTTTCTGGCCGATCCGCTCAGCTCGCTGATGCTGCTCTTTGTCACCTTCGTTGGTTTACTGATTCATGTCTACTCCATCGGCTATATGGCCGGGGATAAAAATTTCGGCAAGTTCTTTGCGTATCTGAACCTCTTTCTCGGCAGCATGCTCGTCCTGGTGCTTGGCAACAGTCCGCTGGTCATGTTTGTCGGCTGGGAAGGGGTCGGTTTATGCTCCTACCTGCTGATCAGTTATTATAGTGAAGAGAGGGAAAATGTTGTTGCCGGGAACAAGGCCTTTATCGTTAATCGTATCGGCGATTTTGGTTTTGTTCTTGGCATGGCCTTTCTCTTCTGGGGAATCGGGGCTGATGGTTTTGACTATCTCTCCCTTAAGGCAAACGCGCATAACCTGACGCCCGCGCTCGGAATCACCGTCTGCCTGCTTCTGTTTGTTGGTGCTACAGGTAAATCAGCCCAGATTCCTCTGTATGTCTGGTTGCCGGATGCCATGGCCGGTCCGACTCCTGTTTCGGCCCTGATCCATGCGGCGACGATGGTCACGGCCGGTGTCTATATGGTTGCCCGCTTCAGCTTCCTCTACATCGAGGTGCCTGTTGCCGGCACGGTGGTGGCCTGGATCGGTATTCTGACCGCGCTGCTGGCTGCAATTTTTGCCATGTTCCAGAGCGATATCAAGAAAATCCTGGCTTATTCCACTGTCAGCCAGCTTGGTTACATGTTTGCCGGTGTCGGTGTGGCAGCTTATTCGGCCGGTATTTTCCACGTCTTCACCCACGCCTTTTTCAAGGCTCTGCTCTTTCTCGGTGCCGGCTCGGTGATACTTGCTCTGCACCATCAGCAGAATATCTGGAAGATGGGCGGGCTCAAACCAAAGCTGCCGATCACCTACTGGACAATGCTGTGCGGTTCCCTGGCCCTTGCCGGCTGTCCGTTTTTCTCCGGTTTTTTCTCCAAGGATGAAATCCTTTTCTCAACACTTGCTGCCGGGCATACCGGTATCTGGCTTATCGGGGTACTGGTTGCCGGTATGACCGCCTATTACACGTTCCGGATGTTCTTCGTGGTGTTTCACGGAACGCCGCGCGACAATGAATCTTACGATCATGCCCAGGAATCACCGCGGGTCATGACAATACCGTTGATCATCCTGGCTATTGGTGCGGTTTTTGCCGGTTTCCTCAATTTTCCTGCCGTTTTTGGCGGACACCTGCAGGTTTCCCACTGGCTGGCTCCCAGTCTTGTTGAACATCACCCGCATGTCGGGTCGGGCGTGGCATTTATTGCTGTTGCCGGCTCCGTGCTGGCCTTCATTATCGGTATCAGTATCGCCTACCGGAAGTTTTATGGCGGTGCCGAAGAGCCTGTCTATAGCGGCTTGAAACGGTTTGCCGAACAGAAATTTTACGTGGACGAACTCTACAACACCGTTATCATCCGGCCCTACCGCTTTATCGGTCGTATTATCAGCAAAATGGTTGAGCCATACATCACTGATGGCCCCGCCCAGGCGGTGCCCTGGCTGTATCGTATGACAGGCTGGGCCTTCAAGGTGGTCCAGGTTGGTTATGTGCGGGTATATGCCATCTACATGGTCATCGGGCTCAGCATCATGAGCTTACTGATTTCGCAATCATTGAATCTTTAAGGTGCTGCAATGCTAGATAATATCCTTTCGCTCATGATATTTGTCCCGATAGCCGCCGGGCTTGGCATGCTCTTTCTGCCCTTCAGCAGGGAGGCAGTCCAGGGTCCTGGGACTGGCTGTTTCCGTGCTTGTGGTGCTGCTTGGATTGAAACTTTTTCTGTCATTTGACGGGTCCACCGGCGGTTTTGAATTCGTCGAGCAGGCACCGCTCGTGGAATCGCTGGGGATCAGTTACCGTCCTCGGCGTTGATGGCATCAGTCTGCTTGTTCTGATGGCGGCCTCCCTGCTTTTCCCCATGGTTTACCTGCTCTTTAAAACCAGGCCCCGAGGCTATTACTGCAATCTCCTTATTGTCCAGGGCGCAATGATCGGCGCAGTGTGTGCAACCGATCTGGTGCTTTTCTATATCTTCTGGGAAGTGATGCTGCTGCCGGTCTTTTTTATGATCGGTCTGTATGGAGGACCGAAGCGGATTGGCGCAACGGTGAAAATCACCATTTATACCATAGCCGGCTCATTGCTGATGCTGGCCTCTATCATTTATCTGGGTATCACCTATCACAGTCAGGCCGGTGAGTGGAGTTTCGACATTGCCAGACTGAGCTTATTGTCGCTTGGCGGCACCACGGCGACACTTGCCTTTATCGGCTTTATGGTGGCCTTCGCCATCAAGATCCCGCTTTTCCCCTTTCATACCTGGCTGCCGGATGCCTATACCGAGGCGCCGACCGGGACAACCTTCGTCCTGTCTGCGATCATGGCAAAAATCGGCGTCTATGGCGTTGTCAGGTTTGTGGTGCCGGTATTTGAAGAGAACCTGGCCAGGTATGCCCTGATCCTTGCCTGCTCAGGCGTGATCGGCATGATGTATTGCGGCATTGCGGCACTTGTCCAGAAAGACTTCAAGCGGATGCTGGCTTTCTCTTCCGCCTCCCATATGGGCATTATCGCGCTCGGTATTTTCTGCATGAATATCCAGGCCCTGACCGGCACCCTCTACCAGATCGTCGCCCATGCCACCAGTACCGGCGTCATCTTCCTGCTGCTCGGTATCATCGAGGAGCGGATGGGAACGAGAACCATCGATGACTTTGGCGGTGTTGCCTACAAGGCCCCTATCTTTGCCGCTTTTTTTGCCGTTGCCATGCTGGCCTCGGTCGGCCTGCCTGGAACCAGCGGCTTTGTCGGCGAATTTCTCATTATTCTCGGAGCGGTAAAGTTCAATCCGGCAATTGGTGTACTGGCCGGAACGACCCTGATTATCGGGGTGTGTTATATGCTCTGGCTCTTCCAGCGCGTATTTTTCGAGAAGACCAATGTGCGGACGGCAACGTTCAGGGACCTTTCCCCCATAGAGACCCTGACCATCCTGCCGATCGTAGTGCTCATCATTGCCATGGGTATTTTCCCGCAGCCGTTTATCGATAAGATACAACCTGCGGCAAGACAGCAGATCGCCTCTGTTACCCCGGTATTGCCGGTTGCGGATAAGGCGGTGGCAGAAAACAGTCTATTAATACAGGCCAAGAATTGATTTCGGGAGACCAATAATGCAGGATTTGATGGCTATTCTTCCGCTTGTCGCAACCGGTGCAGGCGCAATCTTGCTGATGCTTGTTGCAGCATTTGGGAGTTTTAGAAAAGAGGGTGTTTCGATAATGGGGATAGGGCTCTTTGCCTTTGCCTTTTTTATTCAGCTCACCGCCCCAAACAGTGACAGTTTCGCTCCATACAGCGGGGTGCTCAATAGCATGCTGGTGACCAGCACCTTCACCAAGGTGGCAGGTCTGATCATCCTTGCCTGCGGGTTTTTCTCGGCCATTACCGCACAGACCTATTTCACCCAGAACAAGGGATTTGTCCTCGAGTTCTACTGCCTGATGCTGTTTGCCGCTTGCGGCATGCTGCTGCTGACGATGGCGGCCGAGCTGATCACCCTCTTTATCTCGCTCGAGATCATGTCGCTGGCGATCTATGCCCTGGTGGGCTATGACCGGAAAAGTGTAAAGAGGTCTGAGGCTGTTCTGAAATACCTGATGCTCGGTGCCTTTGCCGGGGCTTTCTACATCATGGGGGCCGTTTTTATCTATGCCGGCGCCAAAAGTACCTCCTTTCGTGTTATCGCCGAGGTTATCGCCAGCACCGGGTTTCTTGCCAACCCGCCGCTGGTGGGCGGGGCCTTTCTGATACTCGTTGCCTTCCTCTTCAAGGCAGCGGCCTTTCCCTTCCATGCCTGGGTTGTTGATGTCTACGATGGCGCGCCGCTGCCGGTTACCGGTTTTATGGCGACCGCGGTCAAGACCGCGGTCTTTGCCGTCCTGGCAAACTTTCTGATGATAAGCAGTGACCTGCTGGCAGCCTGGGTCGATTATCTGTTTTACATCGCCGTTTTTACCATGTTTGCCGGCAACCTGATCGCCATCGCCCAAAACAACCTGAAACGGATGCTCGCGGCCTCGGGAATTGTCCATTCCGGTTACCTGATTATTGGTCTGGTGGCCATACAGTCGGAAAAATTCACGGGTGGCGCCATTCTCTTTTATTTGGCGGCATACGCCCTGGCAACCCTTGGCATTTTTGCGACATTATCGTATCTCTCAGGCGAAGAGGAACGCAGGATGTCCTTTGATGATTTCAAAGGACTTGCCAAGGTTCGGCCCTATTCGGCAGCCTGTATTTCAATCTTTCTTCTGTCCATGGCCGGTATCCCGCCAACGGCCGGTTTCATGGGTAAGTTTTATATCATCGCCAGTGCCTTTCAGGCCGGTCAGGTAAGCCTTGCCATCCTTGGTATCGTCAGCAGCATCCTGTCCATGTGGTACTACCTGCGACTCATCGTGCTGATGTATTTCAGAGAACCGGAAGATCAGTTTGAAGTGAGAGAAATGTCCCTGGCGCCGCTGGGCACGATCATCCTGGCAGTCTGTGTGTTTGCAATTAGTTTCTATCCAGTAGTTTTGTAATAAAAATGGCGGAAACGCGTCAGGTGTATCGCCGCTACTCGCCGTCGTCCGTAAATAAGAGAGGATAACCGGGATGAAAGTTAAGGATTTACTGGCCGAAAAAGGCACAAGAGTTGTCACTACCCAAAAGAATATTATGCTGGTCGATGTGATGTCGCTCTTTATAGCAAACAAGATCGGCTCGCTCGTTGTGGTGGACAAGCATAATCAAATAAAGGGTATTGTCGCTCCTTTTGATATTCTCAAGGCCGTGCATTCAAACCCCGTTAATATCTCTTCAATGATGGTCAGCGAGGTCATGACCGAAGATGTCATTGTTACCACGCCCGAAGATGACACGGATACCCTGCTGGCTATCATGACCAAGAACCGGATCAGGCATATTCCGGTCATTGAAGACGGGAAGCTTGCCGGAATTGTCTCCATCGGTGACGTGGTCAAGGCCCAGCTGACCGTCCAGCATGTGCAGATACATTACCTGAAGGAATTTATCGAAGGCAAGTATCCGGCCTGAGCCGGAAATTGTCTGCACACACCTTTAGACGACTACCTCTGCCGCCTCTGTCGCAAAACTGTGATGCGGTCGGCACCTACGCGGAAGTGGATTCTATACCGTCAGGTTATCACCGTAATGCGATGGTTGCGCCACATTTTTTGATTCTCAAAATCTTGCGGCGACGTCCTTCCGCGCGGCGGTTACCGGAATTTTTTATTGTTTCCCGAGCTGAAGTGCGTTATTATCTTTGTCAGAGAGGAGCTTATTAACCGGGCATGGTATAGCCCTGATGAGATAGATTTCTAGACAGAATAGTGTAGTTTATTGCTAAACTGCCACTACGAGAACTTCGTCACCATGAGTTGGATTCTGGAATGTCTGGACTGTGCCTCTTTATCTTCCGGCGCCGGATTTACGGTCCCGTCAATTTCATTCCTGTTTCCTCGCATCAGTTGTTTTTCTGCATTCACTTCCATCCGGAATCTGCATATTTTCAGATCAATTAAAAACGACCGGCTTGCTGTTCAAAAACAGCTTGTTCGCGGGCGATACACTACTGCGCTGCCGTCGCGCCGGCCGGGAAATTACTGACTACCAGGTAAAGGAGGGCTGAGATGAAATCATTTGTGCATCATAAGTCCGAAGCGTATCTGCAGCATCTTTTTGATTCGGCAGATATCCGTATTAACGGAACAAGACCATGGGATATTCAGGTACATGATTCAAGGTTTTATCCTGCGGTTCTCTGCGGCGGTTCCCTGGCCCTTGGCGAGTCCTACATGGAGGGCTGGTGGGAGTGTGATTCGCTGAACAGGTTTTTCTTCCAGTTGCTGAGAAGCCGGGCTGAGCAGAGTATGTGTCGGAAGATACCGGATTTCTTCAGAAACATGAAATGTCTCTTGAGCAACAGGCAGAACAAAAAACGGGCCTTTCAGGTTGGTGAGCATCATTATGATGCCGGAAACGATCTCTTCACAGCGATGCTCGACAAATATATGACTTACAGCTGCGGATACTGGCGTAGTGCGCAAAATCTTGATGAGGCGCAGGAGGCCAAGCTGGACCTGATCTGCAGAAAACTCGGCTTGAAGCCGGGTATGAGGATGCTGGACATTGGTTGCGGATGGGGGAGCCTGGCACTCTATGCCGCCGAACATTACGGTGTTGAAGTGGTTGGTGTGACGGTTTCGGAAGAACAGGCCAAACATGCGCGGGAGCGTTGTTCCCAGCAGCCGGTTGCCATTCGTTTGCAGGATTATCGAGAGGTTTCAGAGCAGTTCGACGCTATCGCCTCGGTGGGCATGTTTGAACACGTCGGCTACCGGAATTATCGAACATTCATGGAGGTGGTGCACCGTTGCCTGAAAAAGGACGGTCTTTTTCTGTTGCATACCATCGGCTCAAACCGGACAGTATACTCCTGCGACCCCTGGTTCGACCGATATATTTTCCCAAACGGTATGCTCCCGTCAATCGAGCAGGTCGGCAAGGCTGTTGAATCAAACTTCGTCATGGAAGACTGGCAGAATTTTAATACCGATTACGAGAAAACATTGCTCAGCTGGTGGCAAAATTTTGAGCAAAACTGGGAGGAACTCACGGAATAAATATTCAAGAAAATTTTACCGGATGTGGCGTTATTACCTGCTTTCCATGGCCGGAAGTTTTCGTGCCAGGCATATCCAGGTCTGGCAGATGGTCTTCTCGCCCCGAACAAGGCAGCGGGGATACCAGTCCATTCGTTGACCGCATCGCTGCGTTTGCTCCGGCGGGTCGCGGATTTTACTCTCGAAGACCGGGCCTTCTTCATGACAGCACATAATATCGCGGCATTCGGCAATGATGCCGCTTTCAGGCGGCAAATGGGGATGTCGACTTCGCTGGAGCTAAACGGGAAAATTTTTTTGCTCCTGACCGTCTCCGGAGGCTGGCACTGTTTTCAGCCTGCTCAGCAGGCAATTTCCTGGGGACATTTTTCCGGTTTAATGCTAGGGTGGCAGACAAATGAAAAGGGTGCCTCAGGTTATTTTCACGCGTGATCCTGAAAGGTGTCAGCACTTTTTTCTCCCAGGTAAATATCTTATTGTGAGAGTTATGCTATGGAACCGGCCATAACCCATTTATACCGTCGTGTTGATGATTCTACCGAGTATTGTTTCAACATCCTGTCCACCAGTCCGTTGAGTGAATCGGAACGTGGCTGTCTGCGCTTGATTCTGGCGGACGGATTTCTGGCGGATACGGTGACCGAAGTGCCGGCCATGGAAGGGGCGCGGGTGGTTGAAGTGGGACCGCGACTTAACTTTGCCACCGCCTGGTCCTCCAACATGGTCTCCATCTGCCAGGCAACCGGTCTGGACACGGTAACCAGAGTGGAGCGTTCCCGCCGCTACCTGGTCACGGACGGTGTCGATCCACAGGTTTTTGCCGATGACCATCATGATCGGATGACGGAGTGCCGCTATCTTGAGCCGCTGACCAGCTTTGAGAGTGGTGTTGAGGCTGAAGCGGTTTATGAGGTTGACCTGCAGACCAAGGGGCCTGACGGTTTACTTGAAATTCCCGGGATATCGATGGACGAATGGGATCGAAATCTCTATTACGACTATTTTATTAAACAGCAGGGTCGGAATCCGACAATTGTCGAAATCATGGATTTGAACAATGCCAATTCCGAACATTCCCGGCACGGTTTTTTCAAAGGGCTGCAGGTGATCGACGGGATTGAACAGGAGGGAACCCTGCTCGACCTGGTCGCAGACACGCTGAAAGCGCATCCGCAAGG
Source organism: uncultured delta proteobacterium (assembly GCA_963745765.1). Lineage (GTDB taxonomy): Bacteria > Desulfobacterota > Desulfobulbia > Desulfobulbales > Desulfocapsaceae > Ww85. Next base: position 154,978 of record CAVUYQ010000026.1, read on the forward strand.
CTCTGTTATTGCCTTCAAGGACAACTCCAGTGTTATTCAGGGATACAAAATAGAGACAATTATCCCGACAGAACCCGGCCAGCCGTCACCGTTTCAGAGGGAAGGCATGCTGCTATCATCTCCTGCTGACGGCGGAAACCCACAATTTCCCGACCGGTGTCGCCCCGTTCCCCGGTGCCGAGACCGGCACCGGCGGCAGAATTCGTGACGTCATCGGAACGGGTCGGGGAGCTTTTGTCATGGCCGGCACGGCAGGATATTGTGTCGGAAATCTCCATATTCCCGGCTATGCTCTGCGCTGGGAGCAGGAGCACGACCAGCCCGCAAATCTGGCAACTCCCCTGCAAATTGAAATTGAGGCCAGCAACGGGGCTTCTGATTACGGCAATAAATTCGGTGAACCGGTGATCCAGGGGTTTACCCGTTCCTTTGATCTTCGTCTGGATGACGGGCAGCGCTGGGCTTTCCTGAAACCGATCATGTTTACCGCCGGCCTCGGTCAGATTGATGACCGGCTGACCGAGAAAATGGCGCCGGAAAAGGGGATGCTGATCATCCAGGTTGGCGGTCCGGCCTACCGGGTCGGTTTTGGCGGCGGTGCCGCTTCCAGCATGCTGCAGGGAGAGAATGTCTCAAACCTTGATTTTGATGCGGTTCAGCGCGGTGACGCGGAAATGGAGCAGAAGATGAACCGGGTTATCCGGGCCTGCAACGAAATGGGCGGCAAGAGCATCATCGATGTGATCCATGACCAGGGCGCCGGCGGTCCCGCAAACGTACTGAAGGAGCTGGTCGAAAAGTCCGGCGGACGCATTGAAATCCGCAATATCCGCGTCGGGGACCCGACCATGTCGGTCCTTGAGATTTACGTGGCTGAATATCAGGAACGAGCCGGACTGCTGATCAGTCCCCGGAATATTGAAAAGTTCAAGGCGATCTGCAGGCGTGAAAAAGTGAACTGCGAAGTCCTCGGAGAGGTGACCGGAGACATGCGCTTCGTGGTGCATGATGCCAATGATGGCTCCACACCGGTCAATATCGATATCGATGCCCTGCTGGGCAGTATCCCCAGGAAAACCTTTTCTGATTCCCGCATTATCAGGATCGCTCAGGCCAGTCTCTCTGCCCGGGAAGCTGAGCGTAGGAGACGCACTGACGGATGTGCTTCGCCTGGTTTCCGTCGGTTCAAAACGTTTTCTGACCAGCAAAGTCGACCGGGCCGTAACGGGTCTGATTGCCCAGCAGCAGTGTTGCGGACCGCTCCAGTTGACCGTTGCCGATTCGGCTGTTGTTGCCCAAAGCCATTTTGGTCAAACCGGCATTGCCACGGCAATCGGTGAACAGTCCATTAAGATGCTGGTTAATCCCGCGGCAGGAGCCCGTATGGCGGTCGGCGAATCACTGACCAACCTGGTTTCCGTGGTGATAGAGGATCTCGAGCAGGTGAAATGTTCGGCAAACTGGATGTGGGCTCCGAAACTGGCCGGAGAAGGGGCTGCCATGCGGGATGCCGTCAAAGCCATGCGCGATGCCATGATTGCCGTCGGCATTGCGGTTGACGGAGGGAAAGACAGCCTATCCATGGCGACCATGGTTGGCAGGGAGACGGTCAAGTCGCCGCGGGAGCTGGTTATTTCCCTCTATGCCGGCGTGCCTGACATTACCCGGAAAATAACCCCTGATATCAAAGAGCCCGACTCGGCCCTGCTCTTTATCGATTTGTCCTGCGGCAAGAACCGGCTCGGCGGTTCCGCCCTTGCCCAGGTGTATGGCCAGATCGGCGACCGTTCGGCCGACATGGATGATCCGGCTCTGCTCAGGCGTGGATTCCTGGCGCTTCAGGAACTCATAGGTCGGGCGCCGCGTTACGGCCGGGCATGACCGTTCTGACGGCGGGCTGGTCACGACCCTGCTGGAGATGGCCTTCAGCGGTAATTGCGGTCTGGATATTTCGCTGAAAGGTGACGACTCGGTGCTTGAAACACTGTTTGCCGAAGAGCTGGGCTATGTCGTTGCCTGTTCTGCTGCAGATGTCGCAGGGATCACGGCTCACCTGCAGTCTGCCGACGTACCGGTGGTTTTGCTTGGTTCCGCCACGAGGGAAAAAGCGATCAGGGTTCGTTACAACGATGCCGTGGTACTGGATGAGTCAATGCTGACACTGCGCCAGTGCTGGGAGGAAACGAGCTATCAGTTGGAGCGGTTGCAGATTAATCCCGCCTGTGCCGAGGAGGAAAAAGCAGCTATCTTCGATCGGCCGGGACCGGCCTATCATCTCCATTTTGTCCCCGAGCCCGCGTCGGCGCAGGTGCTGGAACGTGCCAACAAGCCAAAGGTTGCCATTCTTCGTGATGAAGGGTCAAATGGTGATCGGGAAATGACCTCGGCCTTTTATGCCGCCGGTTTTGAACCGTGGGACGTATGCATGAATGATCTGCTGGAGCAGCGCGTCAGGCTGGATGATTTCAGGGGTCTTGCAGCCGTGGGAGGTTTCTCCTACGCCGATGTTCCTGAATCGGCCAAAGGCTGGGCGGCAACCATCGTCTTCAACGATATGCTCAAGGCCCGGTTTGACGCCTTTTATCAGCGACCGGATACCTTTTCTCTCGGCATCTGCAACGGCTGCCAGCTCTTCGGCCTGATCGGCTGGGTGCCGTGGCTGGGCATTGAGCCGGAGCGTCAGCCGCGTTTTATACGCAATGTCTCAGGACGCTTGGAGTCGCGCTGGACCACCGTCAGGATAAACAAAAGCCCCGCCATGATGCTCAAAGGCATGGAAGGTCTGGTCTTCGGCATCCATGTCGATCATGGTGAGGGGCGTCTTCATTTTCCCGATCCAACCCTGAAAGAGCAGATCATGCAGCAGAACCTGACGCCCATTGTCTATGTTGATGATCGGGGAGAGGCGACGGAAACCTACCCCTTCAACCCGAACGGTTCACCCGGCGGTCTTGCCGGACTCTGTTCCCCGGACGGCAGGCATCTTGCCATGATGCCGCATCCTGAACGAACCTTTCTGCCGTGGCAGGCTCACTGGCTGCCCGAGGATATGAAAAAACTGCAGGTGACCCCCTGGATGCAGATGTTCAAAAATGCCTATGATTGGTGTATGAAATAAAAAAGCGTTGTATGCCGGGAATGATCATCTCCGGTGTACACCGCTTTTAACTGTCAGCAGTTCTCTTGCGTCGCAGCCCCCTCCGCAGGTGAGGAGGGGGGCTATGAAACTGCCGTTGTATATTCCTATGCGGCTTTACGAGAACCTGCCGGTTCTCCAGAAGCCTTATTCTGAAAATCAACCTCGATAACCTGTCCGGTCGTCGTTGGGGCGGAAAAGGCCGACTACTCGCTCACGGATGTGAGATTTCAGGTAGATCACTACCATCAGGCCCAGAACCATTGCCGTATAAAGAGATTCAGATGAGACTTGGCAGCGTCATCAAGGTGATAAACTGAACAATGTTCATGATCCCCAAGATAAAAAGACCTATCATCAGGGGGGTGTGAAGATTTGCAATAAGCTCCTCACTTGCCCAGAAGGGCCGTATGGGGTTACGAGCACCAAGCAGGGTCACTCCACACAAAAGCACAGCAGCAGACAGAAAGACAACACCATAGAGAAGATACATGGCACACCTCCTTTCCCAATAGCGGAAAATCCCGCGGTTGACCGAATGGGTCGGCTCACCCCGGCTATGGGGGTGGTTGAGGCTTGCGCCGCGCCATACTTCCCATGGCACTTCGAAACGACTAAATAATATGTATGATGAACATTAGTGGCAAGAGGAATTTATCTGCTGATGAAAAATTATTACTTCTTGTAGGCATCTGATTTTAATTGATTATTATCTTTTTTCAGCCTTTTGCTCTTTTCTTTGTCACGCATTATCTGCAGGATGGTACGGTCGGTCTGCATCATTCCCTGGTGACTGATTGCTCCCAGGTTCTGCACGGTCTGTTCAGTCGAGTTGCCGATTATTCCATCGGAATCCTGCACGTTAATACCCTGCAGCGAGAACAGAGCCGCCTGTACTGCTGCACCGGCAGCGGTGTTAAGCTTAAGGGCGCAGCCTGCTTTTGCACCGTCGCAGATAACACCGGCCAGATCTTCCATGATGTTCTTGATGGCCCCGGCCATATGCTTGACATCTCCTCCGACCAGATAGGTTATTCCTGCCGTTGCTCCGGCACCGGCGGCCACTGAGCAGCCGCATACCGCAGAAAGTCTCCCGGTATGGGCTTTGACGTAGGCGGTGATGATATGGCTGAGGGCAATGGCTCGCAGCACGGTCTCATCGTCATGTTCGACAAAATCCTTGATTGCCCATATAGGCAGAATTGCCGTAAGGCCGTGGTTGCCGCTGCCGGCAGAACTCATGGCCGGCAGGTTTACCCCGCTCATCCTGGCATCGGCGGCGGCCGAGGTAAGTATCCGTGCGGAGGAGGACATGTCTTTTACCAGCAACTTCTGTTTCAACTGCCGTTCAATGGCTTTGCCTATGCCCAGACCGCTGCCGTATTTGAGCCCGTGCTCGGCCAGTTTAACATTGTAGTCGACCCCTTTTTTCAGAAAGAGCAGGTCATCTTCATCGATGTCATCGATTAATTCGTAAATATCTTCAAGGGTCAGCCCGACAAGCCATTCCTCAAGGACAGCAAGGGCCGATTTGCCGCTCATGCCTACCACTTTTGACAGCAGATCAGAGTCGGTAATCGGAATCCCGTTGAGACTGAGGGCAACGATATTGCTATGCAGTTCTTTGATTTCGGAGAATGCGCTGTCGCTGCCACTGGTTACGATGGTCTTGATATGGAGACCGGATTCCTCGATTAAATGTACGATTACACCACCTTCAGCCAGCAGTGCCCGGGCTTTTTCGACGGCCGCCTGATCGACACTGTTAAGCACCTCCAGGCCGAGCGATGGGTCGCCGCCGAAGGCGCCAATGGCAGCAGAGGCGTCGAGACCGATCATGCCGCCGGTCCCGGGTATGACGACTGCCATACCGTTTTTGTATATATTCGGGTCAATCCAGACTTCGATCCGATCGATGATTTTTTCCGGCAGAAGTGCTACTGCCGCTGCAGCCCCGAGAGCGATGGCAACGGGTTCTGTGCAGCCCAATGCCGGTGTAACTTCGATTCTTAAAATGTCTTTTACGGTAAATGCCATGTTTTGCCTGCCGGGTATAAAAATTGAATTAAAACGTTAGGGTACTTTGAATAATCTGGTTTTTCGTTCGAGATCAAGGCATACAAGAAATTTTACCGATAGGCACCCTGAAAGAAGTGCCCTTAAGGTGCATATGGTTACTATTCCGAGGATAAAATTTCGAGCATAAGGCAGAGATCGGACGATAAGGCGATTATGCAAGGTGGCCGTTAGTTGATTACGGCTATTGCTTCGATTTCCACCGGAGCACCAAGCGGAAGTGCTGCAACCTGAATGGTCGCCCGAGCCGGAGGTGCCTCTTTGAAGAACGAACCGTAGGCTGCATTGACCTGTTGAAAATCAGCTAGATCGGTTAAAAATATGGTCGTTTTAACGATGTCTTTCAGGCTTCCGCCAGCCGCTTCCAGAATGGCGCTGATATTCTTCATGACTTGCCTGGTTTTCTCATCAATTGGGCCCTCCAGCAGTTTACCGGTGCCGGGAACCAGGGGGAGCTGCCCTGAAATAAAGAGCAGAGAGTCAGCCTGGACTGCCTGGGAATAGGGGCCGATTGCGGCCGGTGCGGCAGGTGTTGCGATTTGCTTTTTGCTCATGATGTTCTCTCCGTTATGAAAGGTGATGCATTGAATGTTTCGTATGGATTTTTTTCAGATAGTTATAGATCGTGTATTTTGATACTCCGGCGAGAAGGGCGATTTGCTCGACGGCGCCTTTAAACTGCAGAGCACCGTTTCTCTCAAGGATCTCGACTAGGATTGTTTTTTCCTCTGTAGTCATGGTTGCCGGTTGCCTGCCGATTTCGCTGACAGCCTGCCGGAACAGGGCCTCGATGGTTTCGGCAGGTGATTGCGCGAATGTCTCAGACGAGTGGGGAACCTGGTCGGGGCTGTTTTCCTGGCACAGAAATGGTTCTAGAGCCTGTGAGGCGTTAAAGAAATCGGTGGTATCAAAATTGATGCAGAAGGCGAAGGTCGGCTCAGCATGGCTGTTTTTTATAAAGACCGTTGACGATCTCAGGATTCTGCCGTCGCCTGAGAGAGCACGGTAGTTGTGCATATCCTTCAGCTGTCCCGCTGACTGCTTCAGGGATTTGACCAGCAGGTCGGTAGCCGGAGCTCCGATACTGCGGCCTGTTATCGATCCCCGCAGGTAAACCAGGGAATTCTGCAGGTCCTTCAGATCGTGGATACATGTTTCACAATTTCTGCCGAACATGGCCACGATGGAATCGGCCATCTGCTGTAAATGTTGTAAAATCCTATCGCGCTCAGTCATCGTGAATACACCTGCAGAAATTAAAATATGTGCATATGTTTATTACAGCGCCGGACAGCCATAAGTCAATAAATATTTGTGTAATGTGTCAAAAATTTGTTTAATGACTTTTCCTTGCATTAGTTTCTGCTGAAGGCGGGAAGAAAGGAAGGTCGGCAAAACCGTCAGATAAGGTCATCTTGATAATCGTATGAACAAAGCGGTGACTGCTGAAATGTTCGGCCTAATGCAGCTGCGTCAACTCGGCAAAGCTGCCGTCGTTATCTTCGGCCAGCCTGCGCATCAGGGCGGCAAAGCGGGAGACCTTGAGTTACGCCCCCGATTGACCGAAAAGTAGCGGAAAACCGACTGCGTGTATGCGTACGCGCCGTGAACCGTCATGTAATTACCGGTTTATGGAATCGATAGTGGTGACCACTTCCTGGATCGATCCGCAAGAGAAATCGTCACCAAAGGATATCGATCCATTATAATAATACGAGGAAAGATATGCCAAAAAAACCTTACCCTGACTGACGCAAGATAGGAGTAAGATCATGGACCAAAGCTATGCTGAGGCATAGCCATACCGAAAGGTTTTGTGTTCATGAAACAGTTGCGGTGGAAAACCGTCCCGAGTATCAGGCGGTATTGTGTGTGTCGCGAGAAAGTCCGTGAAGCCGCAGGGTTGATAATAGCTATAGAGAAGGGTTCCTCAGAGCGGTGCGGATATGATCACAGAAAATATCTGCAATACCGGGCAACAGTCCGAGTCCCTGGTCATGAAAACTCAGATTAATCTTCTTCCTGCCTAATCGTGATTTCCAGGAGTTTGGCGCGTTGCCGACGATATCCCTTTGAAAATGCATGCCGGTAACCATCAGCAAGGGGATCACAAAGACCTGGTCAAATCCTGACTTGGCTATTTCGTCAATCATGGTGTCGGATCCGGGATACTTTTCCAGACCTGTCACAAATACCTGATGTCCTGTTTGTGTGCGTAATATCTTTTCAAGCACTGGATATGCTGTCCAGCATGGATGAGAGGTACCATGGCCGAGGATGAGAATCGCCTTGTTTTCATTTTGCTCGATGAGTGGCATCAGGCTCCCCGCAACACGCTGGAAATCATCGGGTATGGAGAGTAGCGGCATACCGACAGTCGTCTCGACATTTGCCTGTTTCGCTTCCCTGACAATCCGATGAAACTCATATCCGGGCAGGACATGCAGTGACTGGAGGACAATGCGGGCCGGTCCGTTTCCCGCTAGATCATGCAGAAGTCCGGTCAACGATGGTTGATCGGAAGAGTCCTGACCAAGGGTACGGCGAACAGTTGGTGATGAGTAATACCAGTGCAGAGAGCAGTCCTTGAAATGCGGAGAAATACGCTCATTAAGGACTGCATAGGTCTGCCTTGATTGAGATGTTGTGCCGAAGGCACTCAGTATGATATTATGCACGATAAATGCGAGCCGGAGGGTGAGCTTTAGTTATTAATCTGCTTCAACCTATCATTTATGATTGTAGCGGGTTTCATGTTTTCTGTCATATAAAACTGTCTAAAACAAGTGAGTACCTTGAATAATTCGATTATTCGAGGTTGCCGAGCTATTTCCGGGCCCTGTCCTGCCTTTTCTTTTTATGTTGCATGATAGGAATTTTTTTCTGCCAACTTGTGAGACTGTTTGCTTGACAAACAGGAGTTGTTACGATAGAAATTAAGTCTTAAATGAAATAGTTATTTTGACAGGAATGGTATTGAGGAAGGAGCTCATGTCGGGCAGGTGGAAAAATAGCATAAGTTCACTGTTGACATCGGCTAGAAAAAGTTAACAAATGGGAGGAGGGAAAGCATGGTAAAGACAATTTCAGTTCTTGCTCTTGCCGGCCTGATAGCGCTTCCAGCTGTATCAATGGCCAGTGGTGGCCCGAATGCTCAGGATCTCGAGAAGAAGATCGAAGAGTTGAGCAGACAGCTTGAGGAACTCAAGGCAGCAATGGGTAAGCAGGCAGAGGTGAACAAGGCGACCTCGACAAAGCTTTCGGATATGTCCGACACCCTCGATGATTTCGATGAGCGGTCAGACGAATGGGATCTTGCGGCTCGCTTCAAATTCTATGGTGATTTCCGCGCACGTTATGACTACTACAATGCCGATACCGTTTTTGGCCGGACACTGAAAAACGACAGCCTGCTGACCAACCGTTTGCGATTGAACATGCATGTCAATGCAATGGAGAACGTCGAGTTCAAGGGGCGCCTGGCAATGTACAAAACCTGGGGTATGCAGTCGGCTTTTACCGATGCCTCAGGTGGCATCTGGCCGGTGTTTGATGGTAATGTGACCCGGACGCCAACAGAAGACAGTGCGGTTTATGTTGACCAGGCCTACGTGAACTGGAACAATATCGGCGGCTTGCCGATCTGGTTTTCAATCGGGCGCCGACCGACCACGGATGGCCCTCCCTCGCAGTTCCGGCTGGGATCAGATGATAGACTGGCTACTCCGGTAGCCTTCTTCAATTATCCCTTTGATGGTCTGACCCTTGGTTACGGTTATAACTGGGGCAACGAAGCGCTTGGTTCAGGAAAGTTTCGTTTCTGTTTCGGACGCGGTTTCGAAGCCGGACTTCTGGATGATAGCGCTATCAATGATACCGATTTCGCCGGATTCAACTGGGATATCGCGCACAAGGATACCCGCCTGATTAACCTGCAGTCGTTCATGGTCTTTAATGCCTTTAACTACCCGAACTTCCAGGATCCGATTATCAATGCAACCTTCGGTGATGCGAGTGGCCTGGGTGATCGGGTGAATGTCGGCAACCTCATGCATAATGACATCGTTTACCAGGATCAGATTTCCAACTGGCGCTACTTTGTCTCCGGCGGGTGGTCGCAGACCAGGCCGAATGGTAACGGCATGTTCAATGATTATCCGGCGATGGCGATGGGCCTTACCGGACCTAATACGGATAATCAGGACGGTTATGCCATCTATGCCGGGCTTCGTTATGACTTTGACGAGATTGGTCTGAAGGTTGGTGCTGAATACAACTATGGCTCGGAATACTGGGTAGCATTCACCCCGGGTGCCGATGACATTTACATGTCAAAACTGGCGACCCGCGGGCAGGTCTTCGAGATTTATACCATCTATGATATTCCTGCCGGTGAGGCCATGTCCAAGTATGGCCGTGCCTTTATCCGCTTGGGATATCAGCATTATGATTTCAATTACTCTGGTTCCGGTGACTGGAACATGGCGCCTTATGACCTGGGCGATCCGAAAGATCTCTTGTCCCTGCAGATGATGGGCCTGGATCCTGTGGAGTCGGCTGACCAGGTTTACCTGACCTTCGAGGCATACTTCTAGGAGCACGTTTTTCAGTTTTTTTATGGAAAAAGTGAAGGGATGCGGCCGCTTGAGCGGCTGCATCCCTTTTTTATTGAATTTTCCCCTCTCCTGTTTTATCCATGATCTGAAACGTCAGTGCTGCAGACGGTCATCAGCCCACTCTGATGCTGAACGTGTAATCCATCTTATACAAGAGCCGGATAAGTTACCTATCGCATGAGTCATCAATTTTTCAATCGAAACGGCGGGGTGAGCGGTGGCATTTTCACCAGTCTTAATGTCGGACGTAGTGTCGGTGACGAGCCCGGCAATGTTGAAGAAAACCGCCGCAGGGTGAAAGAGCGGATGGGTGGAGGACGGCTGGTCAGTGCTCGACAGGTGCATGGGAACAGCGTTTACCCGGTAGCTGGTGATCTTCAGGAGGACATCGAGGTTGATGGTTTTGATGCCCTTGTTACCTCGGAGAAGGATACTATTCTGCTGATTCAGCAGGCTGATTGCCAGGCGGTACTGCTTCACGATCCGCATAAGCATGTTATCGCTGCAATACATTGCGGCTGGCGGGGAAGCGTTAGCGGCATTATCGGTAAGACTGTCGCCTTGATGCAGGAGGAGTACCGATCAATACCCGCAGAGATCAAGGCCTACATCGGTCCATCGCTTGGTCCCTGTTGTGCGGAATTCCTTCATTTTAAAAAAGAACTGCCGGAAGCGTTTCACCGCTATCAGGTACGACCGGCCTATTTTGATTTCTGGGAAATCTCAACGCAACAATTAATCCAGGCTGGACTGAAGCGTAAGCGTGTGGACGTATCGCAGGTATGTACGAGTTGTTCCGAAGATTATTTCAGTTACCGCAGAGCCTGTCGAAACGGTACGGGCCTGACCGGCAGGCATTGTTCCGCGATTCGTCTGCGGGGTACCTTGAATAATCGTTGAAGTTCCCGGTGATGAGATGAAACTGCTGATTGTTGAAGATAATAAGAAGATTGCCTCGTTGATAGAAAAAGGCATGCGGGAGGCAGGGTTTTCCGTGGATGTCCGCCATGACGGCCGGTCCGGGCTTGAATCGGCACTGGCAGGGGAGTACGATGCGGCGGTTGTCGATATTATGCTGCCTGAACTTGACGGACTTCAATTGACTGAACAATTACGTCTGCAGAACATTCTCACCCCGATACTCATGCTCAGCGCCAAGCAATCAGTGGATGACCGTATAAAGGGATTGCAGCTCGGCGGCGATGATTATATGGTAAAACCGTTTTCCTTCAGCGAACTCCTGGCTCGCGTTCAGGCACTTATCAGGCGGGACAGAAAGCGTACCGAGCCGACGACATTGAGCTATCATGACCTGAGCATGGATATTCTGAGTCATGAAGTCTATCGAGGTAACAAGAAAATAGAACTGCCGGCAAAAGAGTATGCCCTGCTCAAGTATTTGTTGCAAAATAAAGAAGTTATTGTGTCAAAAACGTCGATTCTCGAACGTGTGTATGATTACTCGTTTGACCCGCAGACCAATATTGTCGATGTCCTTGTCTGTCGGCTGCGTAACAACATCGATCGTGATTATGTGCAGAAACTGATACACACCGTTCGCGGCAGGGGCTATGTATTGAAAACAGGCGACTGATCAGCCTGATGCTACACTTACAATTCCAGGCAGCTTGTGGTCGGTTTTCCGACCTCCTGATAGTTCATCGGAAGCAGGCCGGATAGATGATAAGGTTAGATTATGACGACCATTACGATCGGCACAAGAAAGAGTAAACTCGCCATGTGGCAGACCGAGACCGTGGCTCGCATGCTCAACGGGAACGGGATCGATACCAGGATTGTCTCGATGGAGACCAGGGGAGACAGGATCCTTGACCGGTCGATCGCAAAGATCGGCAGCAAGGGCGTCTTCACCGAGGAACTGGAGGAACAGCTGGCCAGCGGGGTAACCGATATTGCCGTACACAGTGCCAAGGATATGCAGTCAACCCTGCCGGAAGGGTTCTCCCTGATAGCCTATACCGAGCGGGAAAAAAGCAATGATGTGCTGGTAGGTATCGACAGGAAGATCAATCTTGAAGATTCCAGTCGCCCCCTGTGCATCGGGACTTCATCGGTACGAAGGGTCGCATTGCTGAAACACTACTACCCGCATGTCGAGGCTGTTCCGATGAGAGGAAATCTGCAGACCCGGATGCAGAAACTCAAAGACGGGGCCTGTGATGCCCTGATGCTGGCTTATGCCGGAGTGACGCGCATGGAGTATGATGATCTTATCATTCATACTTTTTCTATTGATCAGTTTATTCCGCCCGTTGGTCAGGGCTGCATTGCCATAGAATCGGCAGATAGCCTGGCGGAGGAAAAGAAACAACTGATTCGCAGCTGTCTGAATAATCGCGAGAGTGAACTCTGTCTGCGAGCTGAGCGTGCCTATCTGAAAATACTGGAGGGTGGCTGCTCCATCCCGGCATTCGGCCATGCGGCATTGAAAGGGGATTTTATCCAGCTGACGGGAGGATTGGCTAATCTGGACGGCAGTTGGCTGCTCAGCAAGACTGTCAGTGGTTCTGTGGATGAACCGGAACTAATCGGTACGGAACTTGGCTGCTATATCCTCGATCACAATGGCCGTGAAATCCTGGCAGCGATCAAGTCCGAACTCTGGAAATAGAAACCGCCCGCGTTACAAGAAGAAATGCTACCCGAATCGCTCACGGGTTGAGACTACCCGCCTGCACGGAATCCATTCATTTGCAGGGCATGGTCTTGCGGCAGACAGTCTGCCTGTTTCTCAGGCCGACTTTTTTTCCTTTAGCGTTTTTACCAGATCACGCAGATAATCCAGCCAGGCATCGAATCCAACGCCTGAGGTGGCGGAGAAAGCCATGACCTTAAGGGATGGATTAAGTTCAAGTGCTTCCCGTGTCGCCTCTTCAACCGGAAAATCGAAGTAAGGCAGGAGGTCTGTCTTGGTAATGAGAAACACCTGGGAAGTGGTAAAGGCTTTTGGGATACTTTGCCGGCTTGTCAGGCCCTTCCGGCACCGAAACCAATACCACCCGCTGGTGCTCTCCCAGAGCAAAGGTTGCCGGACAGACAAGATTGCCGACATTTTCGATGACCAGCAGGTCAATTTTGTCTCCACCCACCTCTTTTTGCAGTTGATGGAAACCACGGTGAATCATCGAGGCATCAAGGTGACATGCTCCACCGGTGGTGAGCTGGATGGCGGGTACACCCTTGGCCCTGATACGCTCTGCATCCCTCTCCGTTTCAATGTCACCTTCGATAACACCGATATTTATTTCGCGGCCGATACGATCGATGGTGTGTTCGAGCAGGGTGGTCTTGCCTGATCCGGGACTTGAGATCAGGTTGATTACAACAATCTGTTCGTTATCAAAATGTTCCCTGTTGCTGCGAGCCATGGCATCATTGGCAGCAAAAAGAGACCGGTTGATATCGACGATCACTGATGCGTCATGGGAGTGACCGTGTCCGTGACCGTGGTCATGGTCGTGATTGTCGCCGTGACTGTGAGTTTGGCATCCGCATGCATCGCACATGGCTATTCTTCCTTCAATGTTATGGCCATCTTGAATAATCTCATTATGCAAGATGGCTTTATGATTTATTCCATTTCAACCTGTTGCAGTATCAGGTCATCTCCTTCCGTTGATATGAGAATGTGATCGCCGCATTGCGCACATTGTTCCGGTCGTGCGCGGCTGGTCACCTCCTCATGCCCGCAATTGCTGCAGCGATAGGTGACCTCGGGGATGATGATTTCAAGTTTTGCATCCCGAACAAGATCATCCTGTTTGGATAAAATATCAAAGCCGAACTCAAACGATTCTACCACAACTCCTGACAGGGGGCCAACAACCATTGTCACCCGCAATATCCGTTTGGCGTTGTTCTCCCGGGCAATGGCATGGAGCTCATCGAGCAGTCCCTGGACAAGTGAGATTTCATGCATTGCGCCGTCTCTCAGGCTGAAGTGCGAGGGTTCACCTGCACGCCCATCTCTTCCAGACGCTTCAGGACAATATCGCAGATTTCCTTGACACGAGGGGCTACCACATCAGAAAGCTGAACGCTGGTCTCCAGAACCTTCGGCACAACGCAGTAAAATTCTACCGACTCCGGGGCGGCATCCCGTAGTTTGCAAATTTCAAGTACCTCCAGCAAACCGAGCTGGTGCGGTGACATCCTTGTGCTGATTCTACCGGCCTTGACATCAGCGTTGCTGTAATAATGCATCGAGCCGGGCTCGGCGTCGATGTCAACCACGTCGATAACAATGATCGGGTCGCATTCTTCCAGAAAGGGACTCATGTAAATGCCGGCTGTCCCACCGTCATGGATGACAACATTGTCCGGGAACAGGTAGTTCTCTTCAAGGTAGCGAACGGCGTGTACGCCAAAACCTTCATCCCCGACAATCAGGTTGCCGATGCCGAGTATGCCAATTTTCTTTTTATTTATCATAATTTATAATAAGTGGTCGTTAACAGATTCGCGGCAAGGGCTCGCCGTGCAGAGAGGTTACTACCCGGGAACCACCAATCGGTGTGTTGATTACTACTCGGCCGGCTTTTCCGTCAACCACCCGGCCGATGATGACAGCCTCTCTGCCTTCCGGCGTGTCTCGCATGAGTGAGACAATTTCATCAGCCTTCTCTCCAGCCACAACAGCCAGGCATTTCCCTTCATTGGCCAGGTAGAGCGCTTCAAGGCCAAGGATTTCACAGGCAGCCCTGACTTCCGGCCGCACGGGCAGGCGCTGCTCTTCCATGATTATTGAAAGTCCGCTATTGGCGGCAATCTCATTGAGAGATGTGGCAACACCGCCCCTGGTCGGATCCCTGAAGGTGTGAATGGCATCCGGATAGTGTCTGAGCAGACGGGCAACAAGGGTGTGCAGAGGCATCGTATCGCTTTGCAGATTACCGTCCAGTGAGATACCTGCCCTCCGGGTCATGATGGTAATACCATGATCCCCCATGCTGCCGGAGAGGATAACAGCGTCTCCGGCAACGGCGTGCCGTGAAGACAGGTCGATACCATCGGGAACAATACCGATACCGGAGGTGTTGATAAATACCTTGTCTGCTTTTCCTCTCGGGACAACCTTGGTGTCGCCGGTAACAATAGGTACACCACTCTCCCTGGTGGCTTCACTGATGGAGATAATAATCTTCTCCAATTCATCAAGGCCCATTCCTTCTTCAAGGATGAGCGCGAGGCTCAGACAAAGGGGTGCTGCACCCCGCATGGCCAGATCGTTTATGGTTCCGTGTACGGCAAGCTTACCGATATCACCACCCGGAAAGAACAACGGATCGACCACATAACTGTCGGTGGTGAAAGCCAGCCGTCCGGGCTTGTTTTCCAGGACCGCACTGTCTTCGAGTCCGCGAAGAATCGGGTTGTCGAGATGCTTGAGAAAAAGATTGCTGATCAACTCCTGGCTGGCCAGACCGCCACTGCCGTGATCAAGAAGTATGGTTTTTTCTGACATATTGTTCCGATCTTATCTCTTTGTTGAACCCGGGGTAAAATGAGATGCTGCTGGAGCAACAATTCTTTTCAACCATGCCGGATAACGGTCTCCGGTGATTAATCACGGCCATATTTGTAATAGGCGGCGCAGGTTCCTTCACTTGAGACCATGCACGGGCCAACCGGTGTGCCGGGAGTGCACCGGGAGTCAAACAACGGACACTGGGGTGGTATTGTCTGGCCCTTGAGAATCTGTCCGCAGAGACAGCCTTTGGCCTCTTCCGCTTCAACTATGTCAATAACAAGCCGTTTCTGGGCATCAAAAGTTGCGTACTTATCTCTGATTGCCAGACCGCTCTGCGGCAGCATGCCAAGACCGCGCCACTGCATATCGACCGGTTCAAAAATCTCGTCCACCATGGCAATGGCGCGGCTGTTACCCTCCCAGGAGACCGCGCGGGGATAGATGTTCTCCACCCGCGGGCGCCCTTCACCGATCTGCCTGGCCAGTAAAATGAGGCCTTTGAGCAGGTCGGCAGGTTCAAAACCGGCGACCACGCAGGCCAACCCATAGTTGTCGACAAATGGTTGATAGGCACCTGCACCAATGATTGCACTGACGTGTCCGGGGCAAAGCAGGCCGTTGATGTTCAGTTCCGGATCCTGCATCAGTGCTTCCAGTGGACCGGGAATGACTTTCTGGGTGGAAAAAACGCAGAAATTTTCGATCTTTTCACGATGTGCAGCGAGAATAGTCGCGGCAATGCCGGGTGTGGTGGTTTCAAATCCGACGCCGAGAAAGACAACGAGATCCTTCGGGTGCTGCTTTGCACATTCGAGCGCATCCATGGGTGAATAGACGATATCGACCTTGGCACCGCGGGAACTGGCATTGGCCAGTGAGCCGCGGCTGCCCGGTACCCGGAAAAGATCTCCGAAAATGGAAACCCGGACATGAGCGATATCGGCCATGGCAATGAAGGCATCCATGTGGGATGCGGAGGTTACACAGACCGGACAGCCCGGACCGGATACTATTTCAAGTCCTTCCGGCAGAATCGAGCGGACACCGGAACGAAATATTGCCATGGTATGAGTACCGCATACTTCCATGATACGGGCCGGTTTGCTTACCGACCTTTGCAATTCGGCAACGAGCGGCTTGACCAGGGTACGATCCCGGTACTCGTCAACGTATTTCATCAGTTATTACCGTCCCGCAGCAACTCTTCCGGCATATGGGAGGCGAGTTCTCTGATCAGTTCAATATTTTTTCTGGCCTCTTCCTCCACCAACGCATGTATGGCAAAGCCGGCATGAACAATGACGTAATCGCCTATTTCCGGCCAGCGGTCAACCACGTCAAGCCGGACTGTTTTACTGATACCGTCCATATTGACGGTTGCCAGCTGATCCTGGGAAAAATCATCAGGATGTCCTTGGATCTTCTCAACTCTCATCGGTACGGCGAGACACATGTCGTAAACCTCCTATAACGGTCTGACCAATGGAAATCCCTCCATCGTTCATCGGGATCTGGGCTCCGGAGTAGACCGTCAGCCCAAGTTCGGCCAGAGTAAAAATCAGTCCTTCCAGTAAGAGTCCGTTCTGCATACAGCCGCCTGACAGAACAATGTCAGTGATTCCTGTTGTTCCAGAGAGTTTCTCGACAAGGCGGGAAATACAACTGATAAGCCAGGAGTGAAATTGCAGTGCAATCGTTGACCGGTCTTTTCCAGAAGTGCAATCATATACCACCCTTTTAACAAACTCCGAGGAAATAATCTCCCATCTTTGTTCTTTTTCCCGGTGGAAGGTGGCGGACTCATCGCTCAGGGACCGAATGAGCCCCTCTTTCCAGCCACTTGTGAGAGCTTGCCGGGCCAATGATTCGAGTTGCATGGCTGCCTGTCCTTCAAAGGTGGTGACCAGGCTCAAACCAAGGAGGGCGGCAACAGCATCGAATAATCTGCCGCAACTTGACGTAAGCGGCGTGTTAAAGTTGTTCTCAAGCATCTGTACCACCACGTTTCGACGCATCTGATCAACAGCGCCAAGCAGCCCTGACTGGGCAGCCGAAGGGCCGTGGATTTGATAGAGACAGGATAGCGCCATACGCCATGGTTCTTCTGCGGCCGCATCACCACCGGGAAGGGGTATTGCCTCAAGAGCGCCAAGCCGGCTGAACGAGACGAGGTCGGCCAGCAGTATTTCTCCTCCCCAGATGCTGCCGTCGGATCCATAACCGGTTCCGTCGAGAATAACTGATAGTACGGGGTTTGAAAGACCGTGTTCTGCCATGACAGCAACCGCATGGGCATGATGATGCTGGATGGGATAGATGGGTAGTGACAGGCCTTTGGCATAGTGACTGCTCAAATAATCAGGATGCAGATCACAACAGGCGGCAACGGGTTCTATCTGAAGCAGCCGTTTGAATTTGTCGACCGACTCAGTATAAAATTCGTAGGATGAAAGATTAAAAAGATCTCCAATATGCTGACTCGGGAAAATCGTTTTTCCCCGGGAAAGGCTGAAGGTGCTTTTCAGACCACCACCGCAGCCGATGACTTGCGGTAGTTCATAGGGTACCTGCAAGGGGGCTGGAACATAGCCCCGGGAGCGCCTGAAAAGCCGGGTTGCACCTCCCATAATCTTGACCACCGAATCGTCTACCCTGGTTACGATATCCCGGTTATGGAGCAGAAAGTAGTCGGCTATACCATGCAGACGGTTCAACCCGTCTGCAGAGGAGGTACAGATGGGTTCGCCACTTGAGTTGCCACTGGTCATCACGAGGGCATCAGGGCAATTTTTTTCCTTGAAGAGCAGATGATGCAGCGGCGTGTAGGGAAGCATCACGCCGATATCACACATGTCTGGGGCGATACTGGCGGTAAAAGCCAGTGCTTCGCGAGGCTGCAAAAGAACAATGGGGTGTTCAATGGACGTCAGGACAGCACGCTCTTCATCTGAAACATGGCAGTATCTCATTGCCGCAGTGATGTCCTTAACCATGATTGCCAGTGGTTTTGACGGTCTGTTTTTACGGGTTCGAAGTCTCCTGACAGCTTCTTCTGAACAGGCGTCTGTGCAGAGATGGAAGCCTCCCAGTCCCCTGATTGCGACAATTTTGCCCTCAGAAAGCACCTTTATTGCTGCTTGTACAACATCGAGACAGTCAATTACTGCCCCGTCGCTATCATGCCAGCTGATCTGCGGACCACAGACGGGGCAGGCGTTCGGCTGGGCGTGAAATCGCCGGTTCATCGGATCACGATACTCAGCTGAGCAGGTATTGCACATCTCAAAGACCTTCATCGAGGTCTTCGGACGGTCATACGGTATTGTCTCTACAATTGAAAAACGTGGGCCGCAATTTGTACAGTTGATAAACGGGTAGCGATAACGGTGATCCTGTGCATCATTGAGTTCATCTTCACAGTCACGGCACAGCGCAATATCCGGCGGAATGATGGCCTGGCTGCTCTCGCTCGCCTGGCTGGCGATAATGGTGAAGGACTTGGCCTGCAACGGTGTATCAAGCGGTCGCACCTGCAAATCAATGATCCTGGAAAGGGGAGGAGCATCGGCGGTGATGCTGTCCACAAAAGAAAAAAGCCTTTCGTCTTGCGCAATTGCCTGTATGACCACTCCGTCACTTGTATTGGTTACGGTACCGGAAACGGCAAAACGAGAGGCCTGTTTGAAAACGAAGGGTCGAAACCCTACGCCCTGGACCATGCCACGGACGAGAATTTCGACCCCGTTTTGAAGAGATTTACGCTTTATGTTCGAATTTGACACCGGTAAAAATTGAAGAAATGAGTCCTTCCTGCTCCCTCACATCATTCCAGATAACGAGGTAGACATGAATAAAGGCGAAAATTATGAACCACCACATCAACAGGTGATGAATAGAGCGGGCCCCTTGCTGGCTACCAAAAATGGCCAGTCCGTAACTCTCCCAGATTGCCATCTCCGGAAAGAGCAGGTAGAAGCCGCTGACCAGCTGAAAAATCGCGATAATAATGGTGATTACATAGGTCAGCCCGGCCAGGACATTGTGGCCAAGCCGATCCTTATCATGACCCTCTGTGATGTAGGTGTAGCGCAAAAACGTATTAAACAGGTTTTTGATGTTGCGGGGTGTGACCGGCAGGTGTTCCAGTATCCGCTCCTGCTTGTTGCCGAAGATATACAGGAAGATCCTGGCCAGTACTGCCGATGTAAAGACATAGCCGGCAACGAAGTGAATCAGCCGCATATAGGCCATCGGCCAGCTCGCGCTGCCCTCGGTCAACGAGTCGGTCCACGGGCTGTGAATGTAAAACCCGGTGATGCACAAGGTGACGATGGACAGAGCAAACGCCCAGTGATACAGCCGGAGTAATATGCTCCAGCACTTTTTCTTTTCATAACTCATAATTGCCTCCTGTCGGTATTAGCCGAAAGTTGAAAGTTAGTTTAAAGGCTCACCTTACAGAGCTTTGACTTTCATTACTTCACGGCCTTCCGGATCCAGCATGTGCACGGCACAGGCTATACACGGATCGAAGGAGTGGATCGTTCGCAGAACCTCAAGAGGTCGTTCCGGATCAGCAATCGGATTGCCCAGCAGGGAAGCCTCGTAAGGTCCAAGCTGGTCCTGGGCGTCGCGTGGTCCGGCGTTCCAGGTTGAAGGAACGACGCACTGGTAGTTCTTGATCTTTCCATCCTGGATAACACACCAGTGAGACAGGAGTCCGCGAGGTGCCTCGTGGATGCCCATACCTTTAATCTCACCTTTCGGGAAGGTCGGCGGATTGAAAATTTCCAGGTCACCCTTGCCAACGTTGTCAATCAGAAGATCCCAATGCTTCAGGGTCAGCTCGGCCACCAAAGAACAGCGAACGGCACGGGCCGCATGCCGGCCGATTGTTCCGAACAGGGCTCCCGGACCGACCTTGGTACCGGCAATGGAACTGACCAGATCAAGGGCTCCGTTAACACCCTTGACAATTTTTTCATGACCCTGGGCATAACCGATGAGCATCTGGGCAAGCGGGCCAACCTGCATCGGCTGACCTTGGAAGCGCGGAGCCTTGAGCCAGCTGTACTTGCCGTTTGCATCGAATTCGCCTGCTTTCGGCGCAGTATCTTCCTCCCATGGGTGTTTCTGCCAGTCGCCGTCATACCAGCCGCGGGCGATTGATTCCTGCACATTATCCTTGAAGTTCGGATCACTGAGAGAGGTAAATGCCTTAACGCTGGCCAGGTCGCCACCCATGATGGTACCGCCGGGCAGGTCAAACTCCGTGCCGGCTGTGTTGAGCGGCATGTCCGGTGTGGCCAGATAGTTGGTGACACCGTTGCCGTAAGGAAGCCATGCGGCATAGAGGGCACCGACCGCAGCGACGTCAACAAGGTAGACGTTATTGATGAACCCCTGGACTTCTTCAACCAGGGACTTGACCGTATAAAGACGCTTCATATTCAGGGTGGCCTCGTTATCAAGATTGATGGCTGCCGTTACGCCACCAACAGAGAGGTTCTGAATGTGAGGATTCTTACCGGAAATAATGCCAAGAGCGTTTGTGGCTTTGCGCTGGTAGTCCAGTGCTTCAAGATAGTGGGAGACTGCCATCAGGTTTGCCTCAGGCGGCAGCTTCATGGCTGAGTGTCCCCAGTAGGCGTTGGCGAACGGACCGAGCTGACCACTTTCAACAAGGGCCTTGAGCTTGCCTTTGACAGCGGCAAAACGCTTGGCGCTGTTACCCGGCCAGTTTGACAGTGATTCGGCAAGCTTCTGAGTCGCTACCGGATCCGCATCGAGGGCGGAAACCACATCAACCCAGTCAAGGGCGGAGAGTGCATAAAAATGAACGATATGATCATGCAGGCAGTGAATGCCCAGTACCAGGTTGCGGACATACTGTGCATTAATCGGGATTTCGAGTTTCAGGGCATCTTCCACCGCACGCACTGAAGCGAGTGCATGAACGGTGGTACAGACGCCGCAGATACGCTGCACGAAAAGCCATGCATCGCGTGGGTCGCGTCCCTTCAGGATGATTTCAAGTCCCCGGAACATCTGACCTGATGACCAGGCATTGGTGACCGCCCCGCCATCGACCTCTACATCTATTCTTAAGTGACCTTCGATCCTGGTGATAGGATCAATGGTGATTTTCTGAGCCATCTGTTAAACCTCCACAAAATTGGTTTTAGCGTTGGATAAAGATAATCAGCACTTATCCTTCATCATTCCCGGACTTGCCTTTGATAAGGCGTTTACCAACGCCGACAACAGCGTGGATACCGACTGCGGCAGCAGTCACACCCAGAACCTTGGTACCAATGTCGTCGGCTGTGCCGACAATTCCACCGGAACCAGGAATCTTAACGTTCGGAAGTCTTTCATAGAACGGGGTCATGGTATCCCAGAATTTCGGCTCAGTACAGCCGATGCAGCCATGTCCAACGGAAACCGGCCATACGCGCGAATCGTTAAAACGGGCGACCGGGCAGTTGGCAAAGGTCTCGGGACCTTTGCAGCCCACTTTGTAGAGGCAATAGCCAAGCTTGTGGTACTCGTCACCAAACTGGAGAACAAAACGTCCTTCATCAAAGTGAGCGCGTCTCTCACATTGATCGTGGATGCGGCGGCCATAGCCGAATTTCGGTCGCTTGAGCTCGTCAAGGGCCGGTACTCTGTTGAAGGTGAGATAGTAGAGGATTGTTCCGAGCAGGTTAATCGGATTTGGCGGACAGCCCGCGATGTTGATAATCGGTTTGCCGGTGACAAGCTTGTCAACGCCGACAGCACCGGTTGGATTAGGGCTGGCAGCCTGTATGCCGCCAAAAGTAGCACAGGTACCGATGGCAATCACTGCAGCCGCCTTGGAGGAAACTTCGGCAAGGATGTCAACCGCAGTTTTCCCTGCGATCTTGCAGTAAACTCCGTCATCTGCCAGCGGAATTCCGCCTTCGACGATCAGAATGTATTTGCCGGCATTCTTTTCCATGGAGTCGTGCAGTGCCTGTTCAGCCTGATGTCCGGCTGCCGCCATAACCGTTTCATGATAATCCAGGGAGATGATGTCGAGAATAAGGGTCGCCAGGTCCGGGTGGGCACCCCGAAGCAATGTCTCTGTGCATCCTGTGCATTCCTGAAAGTGCAGCCAGATGACCGGTGGACGTTGCGCCGAGGTGGCCGCCTCCACCATTTTGGGGACTACCGTCTCAGAGAGTCCCAAAGCAGCAGCTGCCATGGTGCATCCCTTCAGGAAGCCGCGCCGATTCAATCGCGGATCCAGGGTTTTGTTTGCCGTGTCTGCCATATCAACCTCCTATTGCTGAAACAACAAGTTGGCGCGAAGCGCGTTTATACCAGTATGTTCTACCAGTAAAGGTGTATAAACTAAAAACCTCGTATCAATCAGTTGTACGTCGTCCGCTCCCTTTTCGTCCAACGATACCGGATTGACAGGCTTTTAATAATAACAGATGAGCAATTTTAGTTAATAGAAGATGTTGGGGGTGAATGTCAATTCATTTTTTCTGGAACACAAAACTTAATAAATGTTGAAGGGCGGCACAAAAAAAATGATATATGGAAAAACCGACACAGTCGTAATGACTTGGCGAAAAAGTCGTCAAGTATTTGAAATAGTTGTTAGGGTGCTCTTACTGAAAAAGATTGAGAGGAATGTTATCTTTGACATACTCGTAAAAAGTCTATTGCACTCCAAAAGATGGCTAAGTAAAAACACAGATAAACAAGGAGTGGTCGTTTTTCAGGTGCGAAGGCATACAGGTAGTATGCCGAGTGCCGGAAAAAGTTCCACGACGCAGTAGATCGAAGTTTTTACGACGCCATCATCTTTTAAAACCAAAAATTCCGCCTCCGCGATTGCCTGACAAAGCTGGACCACCTTTTCGCTTTGACCCTTTTTTCCTGCGTCGCGGGTTGGCCGGAACGGTTTCCTCCTTTTGGTTGATAAAGTGGACATCGGGTACCGGCGTTCCGTCCAATGCTTCTCTATAAGATAGGTGGAGGAGCCTGCATTGAGCAAAATAGCTTTTGCGTTTGAGCCATTTGGGCCAGGGCTGCTGTTGCTGGTACTGGATGAAGACCGGCAATTGTGCAAGCAGGGTTGTTATTTCCTGACGTGCGGAGCGTTGCAGGTTCAGAGCCGGGCCGATCGATACGTCGAGCGCCGCACGGATTTTTTTAGACAATTGAAAAAGTTGTGCCCCGGTAAACGCTCTGCCGGTGATGTCGAACGTGATAGCGGCCCAGGGAATGAGAATGAAAGCGAGGATGAAATAGTCCGGCTGTCGATGGTTTCCTGAAGCGAGTGCTGCATCGTTGAGTCGGTCTATGGTTCTGAAAATGGCACTCAACTGTTCCCTGCAAAGTGCCCCGTCAGGTAGTTTGGCCGTCATCAGATTCTTATAGATCTGGAACAATTCAACAAATATACCGGTCATGACACTTAGCTCGTACCATCGTGCCGAAACCCCGCTATATAAATCCTTGAAGAGCTCATCCCTGAGGCGCGATGGGGGGCACATCGTCAATTTGGGACTGGACTGACAGACCGCCTGCCAACTTGGCTCCTCAATCACAAAATCGATACGGGCACTATGCCGTATCACCCGCATCATTCTTACCGGATCACGGCTGATGCGTTGGTCGGGGGAGCCGATAATTCTGACGAGGCAACGTTCAAGATCCTTGACTCCTCCGACGTGGTCAATGATGTTCTGGTTTTCAATTTCGTAGAAGAGAGCGTTGATACTGATGTCTCGGCGCTGGGCGTCTTCAGCAAGTGATCCATAGGTGTTGTTCGGGGCAAGAACTGCCTGCGGGCCTTCAATGTCGTGTTCACTGAGTGAGCGCAGCGTGGAAACTTCGATGATTTTGTTGTTTTTGAAAAAAACCTGGACAAGTCTGAAGCGCCGGCCGATGGTGCGGCTATTCGAAAACAGCCGGCGAATCTGCCCGGGCCGCGCATCGGTGCTGATGTCAAAATCCTTTGGGGTTTTTCCAAGGTAGAGGTCGCGGACACCTCCGCCGACAAGATAACTGGAAAAGCCGGCACGGTTGAGCTTGCGCATGACAAACAAAGCCTCATCATCAATCATCTCAAGGCTTATCGGGTGCTCATCCGGCGTAATAATATGTGCTTTGATAACCATATGATACGTTCAAAAAATAGCAGGCAACATGGGAGGTTTGAATGAGGCCCGTGGTTAGGAAGAAGGTGAGAAGCCGCGATTTTCCTTATAGACCGATTCCGCCTGGCTGATAAATTGTCTGAAGATTTCGGCAACGGGTAGAATATCTTTCATCTTGTAGGTGTTCTCTCCGGAGAAGAAGAGGCCCTCTTCAAAGTTGCCGGTGCGGGAGGCGTTGAGCCGCTCGTTAATGCAATAATGGTGGTCGCATTTTTTCAGGCACAGGTGCTGGCATTTTTTGGCGGTGAGATCTACGCCCCTGGCAAGAGCCTTGACAAACGGTGTTCGCAACGCACGTCCCGGTAGGCCGACCGGTGAAGAGGTAATAACGATATCCTCTTTTTTGGCGTCCAGATATGCCTGCTTGAATTCGTCGGCAACGTCGCATTCGTTACTGAGAACAAAACGGGAGGCAATCTGGATGCCGTCAGCGCCATACTTGTCCATCATTTCTGCCATTTCATAGCCATCGGTAATGCCACCGGCAGCGATCACCGGAATGTTTTTGACGACATCCCGGACCGGCGGAAAGAGGATGCGCAACGGCTTGTCTGTACCAAGGTGGCCGCCAGCCTCTTTGGCCTCAACAATGACTGCCGCGGCACCGAGTTTTTCGGCAAGCTTTCCGAGCGTCGGAGAGGAGACAATCATTGCCACCGGTATATTGAACTGTTTTCCAATCTTGAAGATATCGCGGGAAAAACCGGCACCGGTAACAATCATATCAACACCGGCTTCAATTGAGCCGACAACGAGATCGTAAAAGTTTTTCATGGCGTACATGATATTGACGGCAATGATACCCTCGGTTGCCGCTTTTGCCTTTTTGATGTCTTCCTGGAGCTCTTCCACAGGAACCCCGGAGCCGCCGATAACGCCAATACCGCCGCATTTAGCTACGGGTACTGCAAGAGCAGAGGTGGAAACGCGAATGGACATGCCGCCCTGGATGAGGGGAATCTGGGCGGTCAGGTTTCCGATTTTAAGAGATGGCAGTTTCATATTGAAGAAAACTCCTTTATTCATATCTGGCTGTAGTTTTGAACATGAAGATTAATCGATAATGCCTAGCTTAGTGCTATTTGTCAAGCGGTGACTGGCTCTCTGCCTGCCCGCATGAAGGGGCGCTAAAGCATACGATAACTACGGGATTCTGCTTGAACCATAATTATATCATGGATATGGCACGTCTATCGGGCACCGATCAGCAGGAAACTGCCAGACTTGACATTTTATTTCATTTACGGTTAGACTATACGTTTTTCTAATTATGAGTGGCCACAGAGAAGGAGAATACGAGTGGAGGTAGCGGCTTGAGACTGAAAGCCTTGAACGGCTTTAAAGATATTTTGCCGGATCAGATGTCCGAGTGGCGACGTGTTGAGTCTGCTGCCCGTGATGTTTTTGGGCGATTTCATTTTTCCGAGATTGCTATGCCCATCCTTGAGAAAACAGAATTGTTTGCCCGATCGATTGGCGCTGAAACCGATATTGTCGAAAAAGAGATGTACACCTTTGTCGACAAACAGGTAACCATGCGGCCGGAAGCGACGGCCTCATTGTTACGTGCCTATATAGAACACAGCATGCACGTTGAGAAGCCGGTTCAGCGCCTCTTTACGATCGGTCCGATGTTTCGCCATGAGCGGCCGCAGAAAGGAAGGCTGCGCCAGTTTCACCAGATGGATGTCGAAGTGCTTGGTTCGGCCAATCCCCGGGTTGACACAGAACTGATGGCCATGGGCTCACTTTTATTCTCCGAGCTCGGCATACCGGTCAGCCTGGAGGTGAACTCTCTTGGCTGTGCGAAGTGCCGACCTCCTTACCGCGCCTTACTGCTGGAATTCATCAACAGTCGTTTCGCTTTTCTCTGTTCGGATTGCAAACGCCGCAGTCAGACAAATCCGCTCAGGGTCCTTGACTGCAAGAACCCGGAATGCCGAGAGCAGGTGGAAGCGGCACCATCAATGGTTGAACATCTCTGTCCGGATTGTGCCGAGCACTTCTCAGCCGTCCGGGCAGGTCTTGATCAGCTTGCTATCGCCTATTCGCTCAATAAATTCATGGTGCGCGGGCTTGACTATTATGTCCGGACCACCTTCGAGTTTGTAACCGACGAGCTTGGGGCACAATCAGCTGTCTGTGCCGGGGGCAGATACGATGGCCTGATCGAGATGCTTGGTGGCGGAAAAATCCCGGGCATCGGATTTGCGATGGGAATTGAACGGGTTGTGCTGCTTGTGCAGCAGCACTCCGGTGCGCCGAGAGGAGAAGCTGGAGTTGAGCTTTTTCTTGCCGGGCTTGGTCCTGCAGCATCTGAGTACTGCTTTGGGCTCATGCATGGGCTGCGTAAGGCCGGAATTCGGATTGATATGGACCATGAGGGCAGAAGCCTCAAGAGCCAGATGAAGCTGGCGGATAGAGCCGGCGCTGCCCATGTCCTGATCATCGGCGACAGGGAGCTTGAGCAGGGCAAAGGATTGCTGCGCAACATGGAGACCAGGGAGCAGGTGGAACTGGCCCTGGAAACGGCGGCAATCTTGGCATCATTCAGATAAAAATAGTGTTGCAACCACTCCTGGTTCCAGAACAGACCGGTACGGGGAGCAATATTGATAATACGAGGGTTTACACCCCGTTAAAGAGCAAAAATTATGGACACGATGGCTACAAAACGCAGGACACATCATTGCAATGAACTGGGTCTTGCCCAGGTAGGGGCCCGGGTTACCCTGATGGGCTGGGTTCTTCGCCGGCGTGATCATGGCGGTGTTATTTTTATTGATCTTCGTGACCGTGAAGGGTTAACCCAGATTGTCTTCAATCCGGAGATTAACCCGGAAGTTCATGCAGAGGCACATCGATTGCGCAGTGAATGGGTTGTTGCCGTCACGGGAAAGGTAGAGCCAAGACCCGATGAAATGGCGAATCCGAAACTGGTGACCGGAGAGATAGAAGTGCTGATCGATGACCTGGTCATATATAATACCAGTGAAACGCCTCCGTTCCCGCTGGACGAGGATACAGAGGTGTCCGATAACCTGCGTCTGCAGTATCGATATCTGGATTTGAGAAGACCGGAAATGAGTGCGAACCTGATTGCACGTCACAAGGCTGTGCAGGCCATCAGAAACTACCTGAACGAGAAAGGTTTTCTTGATATAGAAACCCCGATGCTGACCAAGTCGACACCGGAGGGTGCACGAGACTATCTGGTGCCGAGTCGGGTGAATAGCGGCAGGTTCTACGCCTTGCCGCAATCTCCCCAGCTCTTTAAACAGCTGTTGATGGTAGCCGGCATGGACCGTTATTACCAGATCGTCAAGTGCTTCAGAGATGAAGATTTACGCGCGGACCGACAACCGGAGTTTACCCAGATAGATATAGAGATGTCTTTTGTCGATGAAGAGCAGATCATCGAGACGGTGGAAGGGATGATTTCCCTGCTGTTCAGGGAAACCCTTGGTTTGCAGGTAGCGCTGCCGATAAAGCGGATCAGCTACGACGAATCGATGAGCCGCTTTGGCACAGACCGTCCTGATGTCCGGTTTGGTATGGAACTGGTTGATTTGACTGAAATTGCGGCTGAGTGCGAGTTCAAGGTGTTCAGGGGGGTGGCGGACAAGGGCGGCACGGTAAGGGGCATAAACGCCAGAGGTTGCGGCACTTTTTCCCGCAAAGAGCTTGACGACCTGACCGAATTTGCGCTGCAGTTCGGTGCCAAGGGACTTGCCTGGGTGAAGGTGAAAGAGAATGGAGAATGGCAGTCTCCCATCGCAAAATTCTTTTCCGAAGCAGAACGGCAGCGGATCGCTGCGGCCCTTGAGGCGTCTCCCGGAGACCTGTTGTTTTTCGGGGCGGATCGGGCCGCTATTGTTTTCCAGGTGCTCGGTGAGCTTCGTGTCGAACTTGGCCGGAGATTGAGACTGCTTGATAAAAATGTCTTTACCTTTACCTGGATCACCGATTTCCCTCTTGTTGGCTATGATGAAAAGGAAAAAAGGTACCAGGCCCTGCACCATCCTTTTACCTCGCCTCGCGCGGAGGATATCGACAAGCTGGAGACAGACCCCGGTGCTGTGTATAGTCGGGCCTATGACCTGGTGCTCAACGGTACGGAAATTGGCGGCGGTTCCATCCGTATCCACAGCAGAGATCTGCAGATGCGGGTACTCAAGATGCTTTCCATCCCGGAAGAAGAGGCCCTGGAGAAATTTGGTTTTCTCCTGCGGGCGCTTGAGTTTGGCGCTCCGCCCCATGGCGGCATCGCCTTTGGTCTTGACCGGCTCATGATGCTGATCACCGGCAGTGATTCAATACGAAATGTGATTGCCTTTCCAAAGACGCAGAAAGCGACTTGTCCGCTGACTGACGCACCGTCAAAGGTTGCCAGAAAGCAGTTGACCGAATTGCATATCAGGCCGGACTGGAAGGAATAATTTCCGTTGAGGCGCCCGGGCGCAGCACATTCCCGATTTACTGCCAGCCATATGTTGCCAGTTGTGTGAAAAAGAGATAGCTGCCTGCCAGAAACAGGCAGCTGAGAAATAATGTCGCAGCACCGGTAAGCAGTATTTCTCGACAACCGGGCAGTCCGGTTCTGATTCTCTTTTTAAGAATGTTCGCCAGGGTGGCGGTATTCTCTCTTCCCAACACCCGTGATAGCAGTTCAGCAAAAATAGGCTGTGCGGTCATCTCCAGTGTCTGTTTCATAGCTTCCTCCTTTTTTGTGGTTCTTGAGGAGCAGTATAAATGCTTCGGGGTATCACAGAGTGAGTACCCCCTGACCTTTTCATGAACAATTTTAAATTTTCCGCCGGGCAGGTGGAACAGTGACGAAATACACTGAGTGTTGTGAAGTGGTGCTCCATTCAAGGTAGCCTTAATCATAATCGTGCGCTATTATCCCACTGGCTTGTCAGGAATAAGACTGTTGCATAGCCTCATGATCGGCTGGAAGGTGATGGACGCGCTTTCTTTTAAGTGATCGGTCAGAGGTCGGACACTTAGGAGGATAGGGGTTATGTCTGTAGTAACCGGGAAGACTGCCCAGGCCTTTGAGGCTCTGTTTGACGCGCTGGCAGCCGGCACTTTTCTCTATGTTGCGGTTGTGGATATTATCGATGTGGAATTTTCTCATCACCATAGTCAATGGCTTAAGTTTGGCCTTGTGGCACTGGGCCTGGGATTGATGGCGGTTGTCGCCGTCTGGACATGAGAACCTGAAAAAAATCGGAGGGATTATGAGAAACGTTATCTTGATGACCGTGTGCACCCTGTTGCTCTCCATACCGGCAGGTGCGAGGGAGATCGCTGGTGTTGATGTGTCGGAGGAGGTTGTTCAGGCAAATGGCACGACCCTTCATTTGAACGGGGCAGGTATCCGCTATAAGTTTTTCTTCAAAATCTATATTGCTGCGCTCTATCTTGAAAAAATCAGCAGTGATGCCGAACAGGTGATACAAAGCGACGGCGGTAAACAAATGGTCATGCATTTTCTCTACGACGAGGTGGAAAAAGATGACCTGATTGAGGCGTGGAATGACGGCTTTGAGGAGAACGGCAGCCCGGCTCAGCTGGCTGAGTTATCCGGGCAGATAGCCGCCTTCAATGCACTTTTTGACACGGTTAAAGCAGGTGACACCATCATTCTCGATTATATCCCCGGGACCGGGACGTCTGTTGCGATACGGGGTGAAAATAAAGGTACAATTGCCGGAAAACCGTTTAACGACCTGCTGCTTTCCATCTGGCTTGGTAAGGAGCCGGTGAGCGATGATCTCCGGGATAATCTGCTGGGCAGATAGGGTCCCGGCGTTCTTTCCTGGCTTCGCCAGCGGCTGGCGTAGCCCGATGTAGGGGGTGCGCGGACTCATGTTTCCAGGCTATGATGTCTCATTCCTTAAAGCTCGGGTGCCCCCTTGGGGATGATGCAGGCAAAGACGAAGTCAGCAGAAGAGGAATTACGCAGCTGATGCTCTTCGTTGCCCGGTACAAAGATAACCGAGCCGGCCTTGACATCGACCCACTTCCCGTCTTGCCAGACCTGTCCTGAGCCGGCATGAACGAGAATTTCGTGTTCCCAGTCATGAGCGTGGCGCGGGGTAAAGCCCTCCGGGGCTATGGTGAAGATTCTCATGCAGAAATTCAAGGCTTTGTCGCTCTGACCGATGACCACTCGACCGCTGACACCTTTGACGACAGCCCCGTCAAATTGTTTTGATTCAGTTTCGGAATAATGTGAAATGATTTTCATGTTTTGTTCCTGAGTAATGATTGATGGCGTTGTAAAAACTTCGATCTACTGCGTCGTGGAACTTTTTCCGGCACTCGGCATACTACCTGTATGCCTTCGCACCTGAAAAAATACCACTCCTTGTTTATCTGTGTTTTTACTTAGCCATCTTTTGGAGTGCAATAGACTTTTTACGAGTGTGTCATGATTGATGGCGTCGTAAAAACTTCGATCTACTGCGTCGAGGAACTTTTTCCGGCACTCGGCATACTACCTGTATGCCTTCGCACCTGAAAAAATACCACTCCTTGTTTATCTGTGTTTTTACTTAGCCATCTTTTGGAGTGCAATAGACTTTTTACGAGTATGTCATGATTTACTGACTGGAAAATATATCC
This sequence comes from uncultured delta proteobacterium, assembly GCA_963745765.1. Taxonomy (GTDB): domain Bacteria; phylum Desulfobacterota; class Desulfobulbia; order Desulfobulbales; family Desulfocapsaceae; genus Ww85. The sequence continues at coordinate 186,130 of CAVUYQ010000026.1, forward strand.
CTTCTGCTTTACCTTCGGCAGTAGCTATCCCAATGCTTTTACCATACATGAGCTCAATCCCATAAAACTTTGCTGCGTCAGCTTCCTTATTGCCTGTTTTTTTGTGATGAAGACATGCCCAGGTAAATGGCCGTAAGGGTGACGAGAACCCCGAACCATTGTAGGAAAGAGGTCGGCCGGTGAAAGAACAAGACGTCCCAGACGAATGCCAGGGCCGGCTGCAGCAGCAGAACGAGACCGGCAAAGGAGGGAACGACCTTGGGTAGACTGTTGGAAATCACCGCCCAGCCGATGGTCTGAGAAAACAGGGCCAGGCAGAGCAGTGAACCAAGCGATAGGTAGTTTGGTAGTCTGAAGCTGGGCTCAGAGAACATAACCTGAAGGCCAAGAAAACAGGTGCTTGCCAGTGAGACGAGCATCAGGCCGTAAAAAAAAGAGATCCCGGCCTGTATTTCCTGTATTTTCCTCAGGGACAGAAGAAAAGCGGCGTAAAAGAATGCGGCAGTCAGCCCAAGGTAAATTCCCGTTCGATAATGAGATGGCAGTGTTTTCCAGTCAAAGCCGATAACAAGAAAAAGGCCGAGGAAGGCGAGCGGTATTGAGACGAGAAAAACAGGCCGTAACCGCTGGCTGAAGAAGAGGAAAGAAGCCCCGGTGAGGATAAAGACCTGAAAATTGGCGATAATGGTCGCGAGACCGGGGCCGATATACAAGATGCTGATATGCCAGAGAAGCAGATCGGCGGAAAAGCACAATCCGCACAATACGGTGAGAACCGCTGTCCTGGCCGAGATCGGTTGAAATTCTCCTTTGACGAAACAGGCAATCGCCAGGAAAATGGTTCCGAAAAACACGCGATAAAAGGCAGATACCAGCGGGGCAACGCCTGCCCAGGTGACCCACACTCCGGAGAAACTGATGATGATTGCACCAAGCAGGATATGAATAAGTGGATTCTGGCGCCGATCAGTGGTCATTGGTTCGAAATCCCGTTGAATAAAAAACCGATATTAGCAGCCTCAGCCGGTACTGCAACGGAAAAGTGTGGAAATTGTGCTGAATCTATCAAATGGCCCGACAGTTGTTTTAATTACCGCCAAACGACTGAGGTGAATGTGTGCTAAGGGCAGAATAAAATAGTAAAATTTATTAAAACTCAAGGAGATAGATTTTTTTGTCATGAAAACTGACTTGATTTTTCAGTAACTATTTGGTACCGAAACATGATTATTATGCTTTGACTCCTTGGGGAAGGCGAATTGTGCCAGTTGGTTGGGCGTAATGTGCGGCAAGAGAGTTCTTTTGTGGTGCCTGATTAAAAAATAGTGATTGGTCAGGGATGCGCTGTTTTCATCGTTATCTGGACGGGTAAGCTCTGGCTCGCGACAGAGGTATTGCGCACGCACTCCCGGTTTTAAAAACCTCATCGGATGGAAAAATATGACAGATCTTACGACAAAATATCTTGGGCTTACGTTGAAAAACCCGATCATTGTCGGAAGCAGCGGACTGACAGGCTCGGCTAAAACCATTCGGGAACTTGCTGAAGCACAGGTCGGAGCTGTTGTCCTGAAATCTTTGTATGAAGAACAGATTGAGGCGGAACTGCGGCAGAATCTGGACGAATACCAGACCGATTATCCCGATGCTTACGATTACATCAAACAATACACCCGGAATTCTGCGGTTTCCGAATATCTGGAGATGATTGGCGAAGTCAAGAAGACCACCGATATACCGGTGATTGCAAGTCTCAACTGCGTTACATCAGCGGAATGGACGACCTTCGCCAGGCGAATTGAGAAGGCAGGTGCCGATGCCCTTGAAATTAACATCAGCCTGCTGCCGAGTGATCCCCGCAAGTCCTGCAGTGACTATGAAAATATCTATTTCGATGTGCTGGACAAGGTGTCAGACGGCCTTTCTATTCCCGTATCCCTGAAAATGAGCAGCTACTCTTCTTCGCTGGCAAATCTGGTCTCACGTTTATGCTGGACCGGCAAAGTAAACGGATTCGTGCTGTTTAACCGTTACTTCCGGCCTGATATCGATATCAACAGGATGGCGCTCACCTCAGCCGGTATTTATAGTGATCCCAGTGAAATCAGCACCCCGCTGCGCTGGATAGCCTTGCTTTCCGGTATGGTTGATTGTGATCTGGCGGGATCTACCGGTGTTCATGACAGCGAAGGTGCGATTAAGATGCTTCTGGCCGGAGCGGCTGCGGTTCAGGTTGTCTCGTCTCTTTATAAAGGGGGCGTTACACATGCCACAGAAATTATCTCAGGTATTGAAACCTGGATGGAAAAGAACTCCTTCAGCAGCCTCGATGAGTTCAGGGGACGTCTCAGTTATAAATTCGACGGTGATCAGTCAGCTTTTGAACGCATTCAGTTCATGAAGTATTACGCCGGTATTTCGTAAGTGGCCGTAATACATATGCTGACTGAAGGTGAAAAATGCAGGCACCGGGAGGCTTATTGCGTGAAAATGTCTGGCAAGAGATATGCGGCTGACATTTTTAATGAGGACATTAAACTAAAGAGCTTGAACAGAAAGTGACATGGCACCTACTCTAACATTTCCAAAAGGCGGGGTTCATCCGCCTGAATCGAAAAAATTGACCGAGAAACTGCCCATAGAGATGATGCCTGTGCCGGAGGAACTGGAAATGATTCTCGGGCAGCATATCGGTGCTCCCTGCAGTCCGACGGTAGCCAAGCGCGCCGAGGTGAAGAAGGCGATCTTGTCGGCGAGGTAAAAAAAGGACTGGGTGTTCCACTGCATGCTCCTGTTGCAGGTAAAGTCAAGGCAATCGGCAAATCGGCACATCCAATCAGGGTCAGTGCCCCTTCAATTACCCTGACGGTGAACCGTGAAGCCCATCCGCGTGAATGGAAGGCTGGCGACTGGGAAAATCATGATGGCCAGGACCTGCTTAAGAAGGTGCAGGATGCAGGCATTATCGGCGTCGGCGGTGCCGGATTTCCGACCCATGTCAAACTCAATCCTCCGGCTGACAATCCGGTGGACACATTGATTCTAAACGGTGCCGAATGCGAACCCTATATCACCGCCGATCACCGGCAGATGGTGGAACATGCTTCTGAAATCATTGAAGGAGTAAAGATACTGTTAAAGATTTTAGGGATACCGAGTGCGTCATCGGCATTGAAAATAATAAGCCGGATGCCATAGCAGATGATGAGGGTGCCAAGGATGTGTCGGCTCCAAATGCCTGATTTCGGTAGTGCGTTGAAGTCAAATATCCTCAGGGATCGGAGAAACAGCTCATCGAGGCTGTAACAGGTAGAAAAGTTCCTGCCATTGCTCTGCCATCAGCTGTGGGTGTCGTCGTCCAGAACGTTTCAACAGCTCATGCTGTCTACGATGCTGTGGCTTTGGGCAAACCGCTGATCGAGAAAGTGGTAACCATTTCCGGTAAAGGAATTAAAAGGCCCGCGAATCTGTTGGTGAAAATCGGAACAAAGATCTGTGATATCGTGGAGTATTGCGGAGGAACCATCCCGGCGTTGCCAAGGTAATTATAGGGGGACCGATGATGGGTTTTGCCGTATCGAGTCTCAATATTCCGGTGACAAAGACAACCTCTGCCATCCTTTTTCTCACTGAAGAAGAGGTAGATACAAGTTCCCATTCACAGTGTATTCGCTGCGGGTGGTGTCTTGATGCTTGTCCAATGGGGATAGAGCCCAAGGAAATCGGCATTTATGTCGAGGCCAATAGGGCTGAAGATACCGAACCTCTCGGGGTTTTTGAATGTTTTGAATGTGGTTCCTGTGCTTATGTCTGTCCGGCAAAAAGACCTTTGGTCCAGTTTATCCGCCTGGCAAAAATGAAGGCTAAACGAAAGTCACAGTAACAAAGAAAATATAAGAGTTTTGGGAACGGCCGTCCTTTTTACATAGTTTCAATGGGAGGCGGTATTCGAAAATTTGGTTGGAAGGAGAATCGTCATCGAAGAGCAAGCACCAGTACAACCCCCCCTCTGCATCGGTGGGCATGTGGAAGGTATCTGTCTCTCCCCATCTGAAGAGTGGTGAGTCGGTTGCAAAAATTATGTGGACGGTGGTGGCATGTCTTGTGCCACCCTTATCATGTCTGTGTTTGTTTTTGGTATTCAAACACTTATTATTACTGCCGTATCCGTGGTAAGCTGTGTTGTCGTCGAGGCTGTAAGTCAGAAATTGCTGGGAAGGGAGATAACCATCAAAGACGGAAGCGCAGTGATTACCGGTATGTTGATAGCTTTTGTCATTCCTCCCGGGGTATCGCCGCTTCTGCCCATACTGGCAGCGGTGATGGCAATCTATATCGGCAAGCATATCCTTGGCGGGATCGGCTATAATTTCTTTAACCCGGCCCTTCTTGGCCGCGCCTTTCTGCTCGCCTCTTTTCCTGTGGCAATGACTTCTGCCTGGCTGCCGCCCTTGCATGATGGGTCGATACTAAAATACTTCGGAACGCCGATCGACGCTGTATCCACTGCAACTCCGCTTGCGGTTATGAAGGAACACGGACTGGCAGCTTTTACTCAGGTGTTCGGCGGACCCCATATGTACCTCAATTTCTTTCTTGGATTTCGTCCGGGTTGTATCGGTGAAACTTCGGCTCTTTTGATTCTGATTGGCGGTCTTTTCTTGATCTATAAGGGGTACACGACCTGGCATATTCCGGTTTCTGTTCTGGGAACCATGGCACTGCTTACCTGGGTGTCCGGTGGCAAGGGGCTTTTTGCAGGGGATCCGTTGCTGGCCGTGTTGTCTGGTGGGGCATTGCTCGGTGCATTTTTCATGGCCAACGACTACGTTACCTGCCCTACAAATAAGAGGGCACAGCTTGTCTATGGTGCCGGCATCGGTGCTCTGACGGTTTTGATCCGGCTTAAAGGCGGGTACCCGGAGGGAATCTGCTATGCGATCCTGTTGATGAATCCACTCAGTCCGGTTCTAGACGGGTGGTTCAAACCCAAGCGTTTTGCCCTTCCTTTGGGAGGTGAGAAATGAAAAATATTATCACCATCGTCTTTCGACTCACCCTCTCTTGTCTAGTTGCGGGCTTTATCATGGGAACACCTTTTTTCATCATGACCAGCAAGGCAAAAAAACAAAACGAGCATGTCAACGAAGAGAAGGTAATGTATTCGTTGCTGGGATATTCAAAGACAAATCCAACCCAGAGTCCCTCAAGCTGTATGAGATCTACAGGTATGTGGTTTCAGCGAAGGAAAATAAATCATAGGTTATCTATTCCTCCCGGTAACGGAAACGAGACAAAGCCGTATTTTCCTTTATAAGCCTTGATCTCAACGGCAAGCAATGGCTGAGCAAAAAACGGTTTCGCAAGCCGGGAGAAGTTATGGACAAGGAAAGCCGGTGACAAAGCTGCGGAGATAGAAGGAGGCGCTCGGCAGCGGTAAAGATATTCTCTATGCCGATGAGACCATCGTTGTTTGTGAAAAACGGGGTTCGTAAGGCCTATCTCGTAACCGGTAAATTCCCAGGTTTCAAGAGCATATCGGCGTCATGCTGGCATTAAAACCGGATTATTCAATTCGCGGTATTGCGGTACTGGAACAGGAAGAAGACCCGGGGCTGGGAGCCGAGATAGCGAAGGATTATTTCAAAAATCAGTTAATATCAAGCCTTTTGAAAAGATCTTAAGTCTCTGGACGTGGTTAAGGCCCATTGCCCTGCGGAATATCTCAAGGCATTGGAAGGTTGCAGAATAGATCAGGAGGCAAAAGATCCGTACGGAGTTTAAGGACCATGACATCTATGCCCTGACCGGGGCAACCATATCTTCCATGGCCGTGCAGTTCCGGGGTCAAAGGGATTGTACAAAAATTCGCCTATCGTTTGGATAAATTGGATAACGTCTTAAAAGAGCAGAAGATTGCTGTTCCTTTTTAACTACAAGGAGAAAAGAGACGTGGCAAACCATAAATCGAATATGCAACTGGTTGCCAACGGTATTCTGAAAGAGAATCCGATTTTCAGACTGGCGCTGTCCATGTGCCCGGCTGTTGGAATATCAACCACCGTGATGAACGGTTTAATGCTGGGTGTTGCAGTATTTTTTGTTCAAGTCTGTTCCAGTGTAACCATCTCGATGGTGAAAGACTTCATCCATCCGCGAATTCGTATTCCAACCTATACCTTGACCATTGCAACTTGGGTTACGGTCATTGATATGGTTTTGTCAGCATACATGCCTGAAGCTTATGCCAAAATGGGAATATTCGTAAAATTGATCGTCGCCTTTGCGATCATTACCATGCGCCTGGAAATGTTCGCCTGTAAAGAACCTGTTGGGGCGTCATTTTGGGACGGTTTCGGCATGGGACTCGGGTTCCTGATCGGCATGATGAGTATTGGTCTGGTTCGTGAACTTCTAGGATCCGGAGCAATACTCGGATATGACCTTTTGGGTTTTAAACCGCTCCTCTTTTTCATCCTGCCCAGCGCCGGTTTTTTCGTCGTGGGCCTGATGATGGCATTTTTTAACTATATCGAAGTATTATATGAAGCGGAAAAGGGTTCAAATCATGAATCGTTTGCGAGTTCGTCTGTTTCCCGCTGTTGCTCTGCTCTGCATAGTACTGCCCGGTCTTGTTTACGGTGCAAGCCTCATCACTAAACAGAGTTTTGGGTGAAAAGAATGAGATCAATTAAGATTTTCCGTCGAAGGCCGAAAAGGGAAAATCGCCGTGTTACATATCCGTTATTGAGGAGCAGGATCCTGACATCCGTCTGAGGATAGCTTCGGCCAAACCGGATTATGACGGGAAAGGAGACTCTGACTTTAAACAGCCTTTGAACACCGCTCATACCCATGTCGTCACTGTTGAAAATATCGCCGGGGTTCAAACAGGCTCGCGCAGTCAGCAAGTCTTATCTCGGTTATCTTATTTCCATTTTGATTTCAGCACTTTTGATCAATAACTTCGTTTTTACAAAGTATCTCGGCCTTTGCGTTTTCTTCGGCACATCGAAAAGGAGCACCGCCAAAGGAATGGGGGTCGTCTTTACCATCGTCATGGTCGTATCGGCGTCCATGAGCTGGTTTTTTTACAATTTCATACTTGTTCCCTATAATCTTGGTTTTCTCGAGATCGTCGTTTTCATAGGACTTGTATCGCTTACCGTGCAAGCCGTGGATACGATTTTAAGAAAGGTGAATCCGATCCTGTTCAATTCCTTCGGTGTTTACCTGGTACTGGTTATTGCCAACTGCGTCATCATCGCTGTCCCGTTGAACTTGCCAACAACAACTATAACTATTACGAAACCTTTATGCTGGCTTTGGGTGCCGGCGGCGGCTTTCTGCTGGCTCTTTATCTGATGAGTTCCGTCAGCGAGCGGATGCAATTGGCTAAAATACCACCGACTTTTAAGGGACTTCCCATTGCCTTTATCGTTGCAGGACAGTTTGCAATGGCTTTTCTTGGTTTTTCAGGACTGCAGATTTTCTGAAAACGGAATAGATAATTAAACTTTTGATTGAAGAGAAGTAAAAAATATGGATCCGGAATTAATAAAAATTGCAATCGGCGGCCTGGTGTTACTCGGCTGTATCGGCTTTTTTTTGGAATCGGTCTGGCAATCGCCGCCCATAAATTTGCGGTCGAGAGTCAACCCGCTGGTTGAAGAAGTCCTGGAATCTCTGCCGCTTGCCCAATGCGGTGGTTGCGGCTATCCGGGCTGTGAAGGGTACGCCATTGAGGTTGTGAAAAACCCGGATGTGCCGCCGAATCTCTGTTTTCCCGGAAGGAAGCGGTAGCGGAGCGGGTGGCCGAGCTGACCGGCAAAAAAATTACGGCCGTCGAGGACACCATTGCTGTCGTTCGCTGTTCACGAGTTGAAGGCGGGTGAGTCAAAGCACGGATATATCGGCTTTGCCTCCTGCACGGCTGCCAATATTGGTTTTGGCGGCCCTTCAGCCTGTCAGTACGCTTGTATCGGTCTTGGCGAATGTGCCGAGGCCTGTCCTTTTGACGCCATTGAGATGGTTGAGAATTTTCCGGTTATCAACCCGGATAAATGCGTGAGCTGCGGCGTTTGTGTCAAGACCTGCCCGAAGAACATCATGGAGATCCAGACCCTCAAGGCCAGGGTTTGGGTTCCGTGTTCAACCAAGGATCTTGGCAAGAATGTCACAGGGGTCTGCAAGGTCGGCTGCATCGGCTGCAAAATGTGTGTCAAGGTCTGTCCGGCTGATGCGGTAAGTTACGAGAACGGCCTGGTCAAGATTGATCACAAAGCCTGCATTGCCTATGGAACTAGTTGTGAGGAAATCTGCGTGAGCAAATGTCCGCGTGATATCTTCAGGCATTACGAAGGGCGTGAAATCGTGGCACGCGATGCTGCCGGCGGTCTGAAGATGGCGGGATGATGCCATTGAACTGAATGAAAACGGTGATAGGATGATGCTGTCTCTGACCATCCTTTTAATTTTTGAACCGCAGGGGGAAGCTGTCAATAATGGCCTGCCCGCGTGTTTTGCTGTCGTTCGGAACGCCGCTGTCAGGATATCGTCAGTCCGGAACAACAGCTGACAGCCTCTCATCCGCGGACCTTGTAATGAACCTGCGTCACGCTGCCTCGTTTGCGACAGCCTGACGCGGTTTTTTTGTCAGGAAGAATGAAGGTGAAGCCTTTCCCCTGCCTGTCCCCCTGTCAATCGGTGTCGCACTGAGTAACATGCAACTACCGGTACCTTCGCATGCACAATCCATAACCACTTGCTTCCGTGAGACGAAAAGGTGTTGCATGAAGTCTTGTTTTTGGCTTACAAAAGAAGGGTAAATCGTGGCGGCAACCATCAACAACAACCGGCAGATGTTGAAAAGAAGGAGAAATGTATGTCTTATACCCATCTTGAAACAGCGGTAAATGAGCGTTTTGTCGGGATCATCACCTTGAATCGCCCGGATCAGCTCAACACTTTTAACAGCCTTCTTGCCGAGGAGTTAACCGGGGCACTTGAAGGCATGGACATTGATGCCAGGGTACGTGTCATATTGCTTAGAGGTGCGGGTAAGGCTTTCTGTGCAGGGATTGATGTAAATGAACTTGCGGGCAAAACCACCCTTGAGTATCGGGCCTGGATTGAACATATGGAGCATCCCCTGATTACTATCGCCAGAATGAAAAACCGGTGATCGCACAGGTCCAGGGGGTTGCTGCGGCAAATGGCATGGGTCTCGTGGCCGCAGCCGATCTGGCCATAGCGGCAGAAAACACCAAGATGGGACTGACGGCGATCAATGTCGGACTTAATTGTGTGGGACCGGTCATTCCGGTGGCCCGTTGCGTTGGCCGCAAGAAAGCACTGGAACTGCTCTTGTACGGGACATTGATCAAGGCTGCGGAGGCAAAAGAACTTGGATTGATTAACCGGATTGTGCCAAAGGATGATCTTGAGGCAGAGGCCTTGGCTTGGGCAGAAGATTTAGCCGGAAGGAGTCCTGTTGCCGTGCAGATTGCCAAAACCGCCTTTTATTCCTCCGAGGATATGGATTACTTCAGGCAGTTTGACCTGATGAACGAAGCCTTTGCGCGACTATGCAGCTCGGATGATGCCAAGGAAGGTGTTCAGGCTTTTTTTGAAAAACGAAACCCCGTCTGGAAGGAGCGCTGAAATTGAATATGTCGCATTTCTTGGCAATCTTGACGAGCCTTTCGCTCTCTGTATCGCTCTCATCGGAGCCTCGTCTGCCTCGGCTGTCGATTGCCAGTCAGTACCTATAACAGCGTGAGTTCAAAGAGGTGCGGACCGGTTTTCCCCCTATGAAAAAGTCTACGTGAAAATCCGCTGCGGCGCATTGGAGGCTGGAGAATATAGCAATGCATGCCAACTGGCTGCACAAGAAACGGGGCATGGTTCGTTCGGATAAACACACATTCAAGATGGATATCAGGGGAGAGCGGGTCGTCTTTTCTGGTTCAAGACGAAAAGGGGGGGCCTTTTTCAAGTCTACGATTACCAATAAGGACTTCCATGAGGAGAATTTTGGGAGTGGCTTGTTGAAACTACTGAATAATACACTCGTTGGTTCAACAGTTTCAAAATCTGCGGAAGGGCAATAACCATTTTACGTGAGGGATGATCAGGCATTTCTGAGAAGCAGGGGCTGAACTCCCCTGTTTTCGGCATGTTATCAACATCGATAAGAAACAATAAGACTTGAAAAGAAGCGGTTATCTCTCAATCTTCAGGAACCCAGAATGTTACTGTGCACAGACGTTAAAACTTGTATTTGAAAAGGGTGAATCCCGGATCGACCTGCACACGTTTCTAGCGGTACGTCCCGTTCCGCATCTTTTACGACATTCGGTTGACAGGTGAGTACCTGACAAAGGTCAGCACGACATTGCGGGGGGTAGGTTCCCATAGGTGGCACAATTCCAGGTGCAGGTCAGATTCGTCGTAATAACACTATTATTAGCGTTGTAGCACATGGCATGTTCAGTGCCTCCCGAACCTTGCGTATTTTAAAGGTTGCCTGTGGATAATCACCCTGTCCGCCTGAAGAACCGCCACTATCGCCGTTATCGCAGGAGGTGATAAGAGCCACTACGCCTATCAAGCACAAAACAGAAAGAATCGATTTCATACAATGCCTCATCTTTAAGATTCTTTACATGAAATCAGCTACCCTTCAGGAGCATTCCGGGGTGGGGTAGAAGATTGTCTTTATTCCCGCACTGTTAAAAGACTAGCATGTTAACAACGCATAAATCAAGTAAAATCCAATACTCAGCGTATCGACAACAGGCAACGGCAGCCCTTTATTATAAAACAACTCGGAGATAGGAAATCCTTTAGGAGAATATCATTGTAAAATCATGTTATTATCCATATTTTTAGGATAAAAACAGAATGTATAAAAGGGGAAAATAAATTTTCATTATCCTGCAATATCTTGGTACTAACAGCAAAAATATTGGAGGAAGGATGGCATTGCTGCAACGTGCGGGTAGCAAATAATCATGTACCGTGATGATACCGTGAAAAATTTCAGTATTGTTGAAGAAGCCAGGAATCTGCCCGTGCGCTCATCAGACACCCTCCTTATCACCATCTCCCCGGCTGTTTTTCAGCACATAAATCAGAATGATGAAGACGGCCAGGTCAACGATTGATGCGATCACATAGATAAGAAGATCAAGGATTGCAAAGGAGATTGTACCCTGACCGGGAAAATTGTTTTTGCCCAGCTGCATCAGGAGCATGAGTGTTTCCAGAACAAGTACCGTGAAGATGATAGGGGTTGATTTAGAGAGATTTGTAACAAGGAAACTCACCCCGCCGGAGATAGCACCGCGCTGTTGACCGGAGATGTAGTAGGCAGGAATTACATAGATATAGATAAGACTGGTGGCAATGAGTGTTATTTCAAAAAAACCGCTGCCTCCGACGCCGGGTAATAGAAAAAGGGGAATGGTCGCCACCAATATAACCGGCAGATACATGCGGACAAGAAGCCAGATGTAATTGAGAAGGTAGGTTCTGGCAATCTGGGGGATGGAGGAATAGGTGTCTTCGATCAATTCGAAATAAATGCCATAGAATACAGGCGTGGCCGTGATGGAAAGAGCCATGGTCAGGGTATTGAGGGGCCCGTACAGTGCGGTATCTTTAAGCAGCAGTGTTGCCGAACTGCACAGCCCGATGAGTCCGAGACACCAGAGGACAAGAGTGTTGGCCCTGATGATTCTCAGGGCGTATTCAAGGTGTTTTTTGAAATTGAAAGCGTCCATTCACCTGACCATGAGATTAACGGGCGGTTATCGCCGCTGAGTGATGCACCGTTGGAAAGCCATTTGGCCAGATCGCCCTATTTTTTGCAAGAAGAGAATCAAGGTGGTACCAGAACTGACCAGTGGAATAAGGTTAAGGCCTGGGAAGAGAAAAAAAGCGGTGAAGAGACGCTATCCTGGATATGACAGGATGATACGCGGGGGCCTTACCGTTCGGAGACACGCCAAAAAGGTTGCCTAGGATTCCCTAAGCAGATAGAATTGGATGTCCTGTGACAGATCTGATCACTGGTAACGCTGGTTGCAATGAGCCTTTTCCCGGCAATTACACCGCTACTGTCCCGCTCGGGAAAGCAGGTATCGGTGAAAACGTATTATCAACTGGTACAGCTAGTTATGAACACTCGATCCCATCCTGTAGACGAGAAAAAAGTGGCAAAGCGCTTGAAGAATATCATCAGCGTCACCCAGTTTTTTGCTGAAATTGAGTCTCTTGAGGACCTTTTCCCGCGGATGCTGGAGCTGGCTAAGCATGTCACCGAGTCCGAAGCAGCGTCGCTGTTTATGTACAACCCTGAAAAACATCTACTGGAATTTGCCTCCATTGCTGATGACATCTTAAGCCCTGACGATATTATAACGCTGAAAACAGAAATCAAACTCAACATCGGAGAAGGTCTTTGCGGATGGGTTGCCAAACACAAAAAGCCGCTTATTTCCAATGACGTTCAAAATGATTCCCGGTTCTTGAAACAAGCAGATAAAGCAACCGGCTTCAGGACCCGGAACATCCTATGTGTGCCGCTGATATATAAACAGGAAATTCTAGGGGTGCTCAATGTTTTAAATTCAAAAAAGAGACCGTTTTTTGACCGTGAAGACGAAGAAATTCTTCTAAGTTACGCGCACCTTGTATCCGTTGCCATTGTCAGGTCCAGGCTCATCTCAAGCCGTTTGCAGCAGCAACGGCTCGAAATACAAATGACCACCGCCGCTACGATTCAATCCATCTTCCAGCCCGAAATTCCTGAATTAGGCCGCGGTAGTCATGCTTGGGCCATATCCCTGCCGGCCTCTTTCGTTGGTGGAGACCTCTATGATTTTTTGCCCATGGTAGATGGCAGCTGGATTATTTATGTGGCGGACGTTTCCGACAAAGGGTTGCCGGCGGCCCTGGTCATGGTAGCCTTATGGTCTCAGATTCGCTCTGAGGTTTCGTTGCACAGTGATATAAAACCCCTTCTCGAAGCAGTCAACAAGGCGATGTTCGACCTGTTGGCGAATGAGGGCTTCTCTGCAACAATTATCCTGGGAAGATACTGGCCTGAAAACGGCAGGCTCTCTCTTGTGCGCGGGGGACATCTTCCCCCGTTACGGATCAAAAACGGCGCTCTGGAAAGCATGCCGACACTGGGTGGTTTCTCTTTGGGAATTGCTGAACAGGTTCCACCACCAGCGAAGAAATCATCCTGTTGCCCGGTGAATCGGTGCTCTTTTTATCTGATGGAGTTACGGAAGCAAAGGATAGCCGGAACAAATTATTTGGAGTGCAACGTCTTGAAAAGGCAATTAAACAGACATCGCAACCGCCCTGGGGCTCGAATGTGTTGAGTGCCGTCAGGAAGTGGCAAGGCGCTACAGAGCAGAATGACGATTTGACCATTCTCGAAATATGGAGGGATGACCTTCCTGCTGGCCCCGCTATTTCACGAGTTGAGACTGCCTGACTTAAGAGCAAATGTTTATGAAGGTGGCGCTGACCCCGTCAGTTCTCTCTGCCTGTATTACAAAAAAATGTCTCAATTTTCCCGGGAGCACTCAGTTGGAAAAATTGAGACATGATGCTTACAGCCGTGCTTTGCATAAAAATTCAGGACTGTGTTGTTGAAAGCACATTGGGTTTTGTATCACTGATCCTCCCGGTCTTTTAACGCCTTGCGCAGTGGGCTCGAGCGACATGCCCAGCCGAGTCCGAGATGCCAAACGGTGAACATTACGAGAGGCACGATGATGAAAAGTGTTACGGGAAGATACTACAAGACAACGATAAATTCAGCTATTCCATTCATTTTAATACCCCCGTTTGTGTCTGTGGTGGGTCAGGAATCTTTCTATTCCAAGAGAAGAATCCATCCACCAGGATGCATGGATTATTGTAAAACAGAACTCACAAGTTGTTTCCACCAGGCAACTGTTTCGGCTGAACAGCTACCGTTTGTTCTCCGATTACTGTATTAGTTGCGAAAGGTATGCCAGAATCAATCAATTAAGGGAAAAGAGCGTACAGTGTTGCCTAACAATTCAATTTCACTGTTTATAATCTCACGGCATAATGATAAGGGGGGAGTGCCCCGGAGGATTTCGCCCAACAATGTCAACTAAGTAGACATTTCAACCGGCAAGGTGTAAAGTGATTGGGCATACGTGTCCGCTGTACAATCTTCTCCAATGCACCGATTGACAGCCCTTCTGGCAGGACCGGTGACCATGCAGAAAAATTTTAAACTGACTGAAAAGGAATTCTCCCTTATTTGTGAAGTAATCACTTCCTTCCATGCCATCCACGATATGGAAGAGATGTTTCTTGTCATCTTCCAGAAGATCAGGTCGATTTTCGATATCGATGGCGCCTCTCTTGCCCTGCATGATCCTGAAAGAAAGGAATTTTATTTCATACGAACCGTTGAAGGCTCCGGGGTCCATGCAGAAGTCTAGACAACCGTTCCCTGCGATTCCCCGACCACAAGGGTGTCGCCGGATGGGTGATGGGAAACAACCGTACAGCCGTTATTAATGATGTATCGACGGATCCCCGCTATTTCGATGGCATGGATGCTGAAGATACCTTCGTTACTAAATCTATGATTTGCACGCCGCTGCGGACAAGGAAAAGTTTTCTCGGAGTCCTTTATGCGCTCAACAAGATACGTGGTAAATTTTCTGAACGGGGATGCGCGGATTCTCGAGATATTATCCGGCACTATTGCTGTTTCTGTTGAAAATGCCCGGCTTTACGGGGAACTCAATGACCATGTTCACGCGCTCGAACGGGAAAAACGAGTGCTTCTGTCAAGCGCGCAGGCTGAATCCGGATTCAAGGAAATAATTGGTTCGAGCCCGTCCATGAGGCGGATGTTCGGGCTTATCCGCAAGGTGATAGATACCCCTACGTCGGTGCTTGTCCAGGGCGAGACTGGAAACCGGCAAGGAACTTATTGCCAGGGTCATTCACTTTAACGGCCCGCTGAAAGACAAGCCTTTTGTCGCAGAAAACTGTGCCGCCCTGCCCGAGAATCTTCTGGAGAGTGAACTGTTCGGTCATGTCAAGGGGGCCTTTACCGGGGCGATAGGGAACAAGAAAGGGCTGTTTGAAATTGCCGATGGCGGCACGATATTCCTGGATGAAATCGAAGAAATGCCCCTTTCAATGCAGGTAAAGCTGCTCAGGGTATTGCAGGAGGGACAGTTCCGACCCGTTGGCAGCAGTCAGACCAGGCAGGTGAAGGTGCGGCTGATAGCCTCGACCAACCGGAATCTTGCAGAAGAGATCAAAAAAGGAAGGTTCCGGGAAGATCTTTATTATCGGATCAACGTCTTTCAGATCACGCCGCCGCCCTTGCGTGAGCGGAAGGAGGATATTCTGCTGCTGGCCAATCATTTCCTGTCCAAATATGCAGACAGGATTGGTAAACCAGCGCCGCACCTCTCACCTGAGGTTATCGGCCGGCTCATGCAGTTTAACTGGCCGGGAAACGTTCGGGAGCTTGAAAACGAAATGGAGCGGACCCTGGCGATGGCAGCAGGTTCAGGCCAGATCGGTCAAGCAGTTCCTTTAAGAGAAACTTAAAAAAAAAAAAAAAAAAAAAAAAAAAAAAAAAAAAAAAAAAAAAAAAAAAAAAAAAAAAAAAAAAAAAAAAAAAAAAAAAAAAAAAAAAAAAAAAAAAAAAAAAAAAAAAAAAAAAAAAAAAAAAAAAAAAAAAAAAAAAAAAAAAAAAAAAAAAAAAAAAAAAAAAAAAAAAAAAAAAAAAAAAAAAAAAAAAAAAAAAAAAAAAAAAAAAAAAAAAAAAAAAAAAAAAAAAAAAAAAAAAAAAAAAAAAAAAAAAAAAAAAAAAAAAAAAAAAAAAAAAAAAAAAAAAAAAAAAAAAAAAAAAAAAAAAAAAAAAAAAAAAAAAAAAAAAAAAAAAAAAAAAAAAAAAAAAAAAAAAAAAAAAAAAAAAAAAAAAAAAAAAAAAAAAAAAAAAAAAAAAAAAAAAAAAAAAAAAAAAAAAAAAAAAAAAAAAAAAAAAAAAAAAAAAAAAAAAAAAAAAAAAAAAAAAAAAAAAAAAAAAAAAAAAAAAAAAAAAAAAAAAAAAAAAATTTTTTTTTTTTTTTTTTTTTTTTTTTTTTTTTTTTTTTTTTTTTTTTTTTTTTTTTTTTTTTTTTTTTTTTTTTTTTTTTTTTTTTTTTTTTTTTTTTTTTTTTTTTTTTTTTTTTTTTTTTTTTTTTTTTTTTTTTTTTTTTTTTTTTTTTTTTTTTTTTTTTTTTTTTTTTTTTTTTTTTTTTTTTTTTTTTTTTTTTTTTTTTTTTTTTTTTTTTTTTTTTTTTTTTTTTTTTTTTTTTTTTTTTTTTTTTTTTTTTTTTTTTTTTTTTTTTTTTTTTTTTTTTTTTTTTTTTTTTTTTTTTTTTTTTTTTTTTTTTTTTTTTTTTTTTTTTTTTTTTTTTTTTTTTTTTTTTTTTTTTTTTTTTTTTTTTTTTTTTTTTTTTTTTTTTTTTTTTTTTTTTTTTTTTTTTTTTTTTTTTTTTTTTTTTTTTTTTTTTTTTTTTTTTTTTTTTTTTTTTTTTTTTTTTTTTTTTTTTTTTTTTTTTTTTTTTTTTTTTTTTTTTTTTTTTTTTTTTTTTTTTTTTTTTTTTTTTTTTTTTTTTTTTTTTTTTTTTTTTTTTTTTTTTTTTTTTTTTTTTTTTTTTTTTTTTTTTTTTTTTTTTTTTTTTTTTTTTTTTTTTTTTTTTTTTTTTTTTTTTTTTTTTTTTTTTTTTTTTTTTTTTTTTTTTTTTTTTTTTTTTTTTTTTTTTTTTTTTTTTTTTTTTTTTTTTTTTTTTTTTTTTTTTTTTTTTTTTTTTTTTTTTTTTTTTTTTTTTTTTTTTTTTTTTTTTTTTTTTTTTTTTTTTTTTTTTTTTTTTTTTTTTTTTTTTTTTTTTTTTTTTTTTTTTTTTTTTTTTTTTTTTTTTTTTTTTTTTTTTTTTTTTTTTTTTTTTTTTTTTTTTTTTTTTTTTTTTTTTTTTTTTTTTTTTTTTTTTTTTTTTTTTTTTTTTTTTTTTTTTTTTTTTTTTTTTTTTTTTTTTTTTTTTTTTTTTTTTTTTTTTTTTTTTTTTTTTTTTTTTTTTTTTTTTTTTTTTTTTTTTTTTTTTTTTTTTTTTTTTTTTTTTTTTTTTTTTTTTTTTTTTTTTTTTTTTTTTTTTTTTTTTTTTTTTTTTTTTTTTTTTTTTTTTTTTTTTTTTTTTTTTTTTTTTTTTTTTTTTTTTTTTTTTTTTTTTTTTTTTTTTTTTTTTTTTTTTTTTTTTTTTTTTTTTTTTTTTTTTTTTTTTTTTTTTTTTTTTTTTTTTTTTTTTTTTTTTTTTTTTTTTTTTTTTTTTTTTTTTTTTTTTTTTTTTTTTTTTTTTTTTTTTTTTTTTTTTTTTTTTTTTTTTTTTTTTTTTTTTTTTTTTTTTTTTTTTTTTTTTTTTTTTTTTTTTTTTTTTTTTTTTTTTTTTTTTTTTTTTTTTTTTTTTTTTTTTTTTTTTTTTTTTTTTTTTTTTTTTTTTTTTTTTTTTTTTTTTTTTTTTTTTTTTTTTTTTTTTTTTTTTTTTTTTTTTTTTTTTTTTTTTTTTTTTTTTTTTTTTTTTTTTTTTTTTTTTTTTTTTTTTTTTTTTTTTTTTTTTTTTTTTTTTTTTTTTTTTTTTTTTTTTTTTTTTTTTTTTTTTTTTTTTTTTTTTTTTTTTTTTTTTTTTTTTTTTTTTTTTTTTTTTTTTTTTTTTTTTTTTTTTTTTTTTTTTTTTTTTTTTTTTTTTTTTTTTTTTTTTTTTTTTTTTTTTTTTTTTTTTTTTTTTTTTTTTTTTTTTTTTTTTTTTTTTTTTTTTTTTTTTTTTTTTTTTTTTTTTTTTTTTTTTTTTTTTTTTTTTTTTTTTTTTTTTTTTTTTTTTTTTTTTTTTTTTTTTTTTTTTTTTTTTTTTTTTTTTTTTTTTTTTTTTTTTTTTTTTTTTTTTTTTTTTTTTTTTTTTTTTTTTTTTTTTTTTTTTTTTTTTTTTTTTTTTTTTTTTTTTTTTTTTTTTTTTTTTTTATATAGGATGCCTGGATCCGGACACTGATTCCCGAGGGGTGAAAGAAAAACAAAGCTTCGGCGTTAAACGATGGGACGTCAGGTTCAGTATCTCCATCGGTCCGCCATATTCTTCATGGCTATAATCCTCGTAGTAGTATTCGAGGCCGAGGGTTATCCAGTCATGCACCGCCCAGTAGAGGTAGGCCGAGCCGATATCCTCCTGCCAGTCATCCTTTTCAACCGTCTGAATGCCCATTTCATCGATCCTGGTGAAAGGTACCTCCAGATCCCGCTGGAAGAACTGGAGGCCGCCATACAAGGTGTTGGAAAATTCATGATCGACCCCGATACCATACGTCCAGGATGTAGTGGTGTTAAAGTCATCAAAAAACTGGTTCGGAACCGGGGAACCCTTAGTTGGTCTCGTATCGTTCGAGAATAGAGAATATCCCTGGTCAGCGTCCTGAAGACCGCACCCCTTAAAACTGTGCTCTCTATGGGCTGCCATGTCAGACCAAACTTGGGGTTGAGTGAACTCGTGTCCCCGATTGGGCTGTCAACCAAGTCTCCGCTGAGCCCGAGTGTCGAAGTAAGATCATACGGCATATCGATCAATGCATACCCATAGATATTGGCGTATTGCGCTCGGCCGTCGTCCTCGGAGATACTCTGGATAGGTGAGGCTGAGCTCAATGATTTCAGTTTCCTGAGCGGTATAGGAAGCTTGCACCTGATTGCAGGCTATAGTTACCACCTTTAAATAGATATTGCGCTTCCAGCATGATATTGTCTGTCTGGTTGGTAATATCGACCGAGAATGGGAAGTCTCCAGCACCTAAAGCGCTGCTGTCGTTTGAACCGAGTATCACGGTACCCAATAATGTTGAGTGGGGTTGCAGGTCATGGCGCGCACCGATCCTGAAACTTTTCGTCTCATACTCCTGACGAATCCTGTCACCGAATACGTCAGGATCGAACCCGCGGTTCAGGTCCCCGTATGAATCATCACGATAGCGAAACTCCGCCATCAGGCTGGTCTCTGGGGAAAGCATTCCCTGCACAAACGCATTGCGGAGACGCTGATCCAGATCGTTATTGTCACGAAAGCCATCGGTCTGGTAATAGAACTGGCCGAGGCTATAGGAGAAGCGATCCTGTACGCCTGACAGGACGATCTCGTCGCCGAGGATGTTGTTGCTGCCGGCTACCCCGCTCGCCTGGAAGGCGGTCCGGTTCCTCAGGAACAGCGGATTGAACTCGTTGAAGGATGCCTGTGTCGGTCCGGCGCTTTCCAGGTTGAACAGGTTGCTCTCCGCCAGTTGCGGTTGGACCGGCGTGACGCTGAGGGGCTGCATTAGTTGGGACTGCAGCAGTTCACTGACCTGGGCAATCTCGTGGCGGGGCAGGGTGCTGTAGGCGTCAGCCAGGAAACGGTGGGCGGAAAAATTGCTTGGATCGGTATTCACGGACATCCTGCCTTCCACCAGGGCGCGCTGCTGAAAGCCGAGATCGGAGTAAATACTGGCCAGGCTGGCACTGCGGGCAGCAAGGTCACTGTCAAGCAGCAGGCGTGAACGGTAGACGGCCCGGTTGTCGTTGAGCTCGATTGATTTCTGCAGGTTATGCAGGGCCGCAACCGGCTGGTTGATCGTCTGTTTCCTGATGGCGTCATAGAACCACGGGGTCGGATCAAGCGGGTCGAGGTTTTTGGCTATCTCGTATTGCCGACCGGATTGCGCGTCCCGTTTCTCGTCAAAATAGGCCTTGCCGAGATACGAGCGAATCAGCGACTTGTCAGGGTCCAAAGCAGCGGCAATCTCTATTTCAGCCCGTCCTTCGGCCAGGTTTCCGCCGCGGATCAGCGCCAGTCCCAGGCCGAGCCGGGCCAGCGGCAGGACTGAGTCGATTTCGATCGCTTTTCTGAAGGCAGCTTCGGCCGGTTCGATCTCGATGCGGATCAGCAAGGCAAAGCCGAGGACGGTATGCGCCCGCCCGTTGCCCGGGGCGAGATTCACGGCCGCCTGTGCCGTTTTGAGCGCTTGCGCTGATGCGCCGACTGAGAGTTGGAGTTCTGCCAGTCGTGCCAGGACCGCTGCGTTTTTCGGGTTGTAGCCGGCCGTTTTCTGCAGGGTTGCCAGTGCGCCTTCAATAGCAAAAAGGGCCTGCTGGGCATAGGAAAGGGCAAGACCGGCCGTGGTTGAGTCGGGTGCCAGGCTGAACGCCTTCGTGGCAAGGGTGAGGGCCTGCTGCCGGTCATTGTTGACGACGGCGATAATTGCCTGCAGGGCGATTGCGTCACTGTTTCTCTTTATCTTTCTGCAGAATCCTGGAGATAGCGTCCTGTGCTTTTCTCACCTGGCCCAGGCTGAGGCTATGGGAGGCCTCAGCCAGCAAGGTTTGCACCTCGCTTTTTGCTGCCGACGCATCGATGATGGTCGGGTAATAAAGGGTCCATTGCACCGCATCCCGCGGCTTGACCACCGCCATGTATTGGGGTGCCATACCCTTTTTCGCTGTTACTGCCTGGCCGCTGCCGACATCCAGTTTTCCCTGTTCGTTACTGGCTACCACCAGGCCCTGGAAGACGGTAATCGATGAGCTGTCCGGCCCGCTCTGTACGAAAAATTCCGTTCCCTCAACGGCGCCGTTGACATAGGGAGTGATGACTTTCAAGGCCCGCGGACGGTGGCTGAAGATATGCAGCGCTCCTTCCAGCAGGTTCAGCAGGAAGAATTGTTCACCGTCGTCCTCGCCGAAATTGATAGTACTTTTCTGGTTTATCCGCAGGATGACTTCGTTGTTCAGGACAACGGCGGCTCGACCGTTCCGGTCGACCCTGAGTTTGTCGCCCGGACAGAATTTCTCGCCCATCTGAGCCGAGAGCCAGGTGGCGGTCCCGTTCCTGAGAACCTCTGCCGCGCCTTGAAGGGAGACCAGTTTGCCGACACTCTCGGTACATTCTTCAGATGGCCAGGCAGTTGACAGAGAACCGTGTAAGAAAGAAAAAATAACAAATCCTTGGACGAGAATCGAGAAAAGTACGTTTCGCAAAATCTTCTCCAAAAGTATTTAAATTATTTACGAATGCTTTCTTATCCGGTGTCTCCGTTTTTCGATATGATACTTTGGATGGCTGTTGTTTAACCGTACTCACACGATTAAAGCTGCAATAACTGTTCCAGCAGGTGGGGAATACAACGTTCTATCAGTTAGATAGAATTTCGAGGCAATACCATTTATAAAACAAAAAAATATAATAAATGCTACACAAATTGTTAAGTATTTTTTGATACAAACAAGCTCGGAGCTGTCAGAGTATACCCTTTGCAAACATCTTATACGGCAGGCTGGCAGGGCTGAGGGTTTACATCGGGGAGTTACTTGTCTGATTACCGGCAAATTATCGGGACGCAGGCCTCTTTTTTCCTTTATGCCACGGGGTCATGCTGATTTCAATAGCTGCGCTCAAAATCGACGGGATAATCCAAGGGGTGTCCCGCACAAAATTTCCGGTAATTCCTGCAGAAGATGGCCGCGATCTGTTTCGGAAATGAAAACGCTGAATTATGAGGTGTGATTGTTACCTGGGGCATCGTCCAGAGCGGGTTGTCGATCCGGCAGCGGTTCCTCTTCGAAGACATCGAGAACAGCACCACCGATATACCCTGACGTGAGTGCGGTGATGAGATCGTCCTGACAGACATTGATGCCGCGGCCGACATTTATCAGGACGGATGTCTCTTTCATCAGTTGCAAGTCTGAAAGACGAATGAAACGCTTCGTCCCCGGAGTGTCCGGCAGCGTTATAACCAGATAATCAAGTTGTGCAAAGAATTCCGAACGCTCGGCGGGAAGAAATATTCGTTCAACATGTTTGATCGTTCCGGGGGTGCGTTTCATACCGAGGACGCGCATATTGAAGTGTGCCGCGGTCCCGGCGACATGACAGCCGATTGAACCGAGGCCGATAATACCGATGGTCAACCCGTCAAGTCCGCTATAGGCAATGGGATGCCAGTGCCGCTTCTGTTGATTTTCGATGGGTTTTCGGCAAGTGGCGTTCCCGCGCCAGAATCTGCCCGAAAACATACTCGCTCATTAATGGTCCAAAGACATCCTTGACACCGGTGAGCAGGTAATCTCTTCGCAGATTCCACCACAGAGCGGCTCAATACCTGCATAGGTAGACTGTACCCACTTGAGGTTTTCTGCAAGGTGCAAAATAGAAGCAACAAAATCCGGACGCCCCAGGATGATTCGGGCCTGCGCTGCATAGCCTTCGGCCTCTTCCGGACTGGTTGCCGAAAAAATCTGAGCCCCGGGAAGGCTTTGCTTTTCCAGTTCTAAAGCATAGGTGGAAGCGTCGGTCTCGATGATCAGAATCTGGTTCATACGCGTTAGCAATTCTGCCTGGCCCGTCAATTATAACAGGGCGAAAATCATTTTCTCTCTCAGAGGAACAATGGTTTGATATGGCGCTCAAAGAGGTTGGTGCTCACATGATGAGCGATCACTTCCTTGTTTTTTTTCACCAAATCAAGATAGACATCGCCATACTCCGCGGCAATCTTGTAGGCGACATGCAGCATCTGCCTGATATTGCGGTTGTAAAAAGGATTTTTCTGGTCGTGTCTGAGCGCCTGGGCCAGGCGTTTGCCATCCCAGCCATTTACTTCTTCAGGACTGGTGAGATTGGCGCGGTCGATATCGATAACCGAGACGTATGGTCCGCAGAGTTCGTCAAACCGGCCATAGGCTTTTTGGTAGATATCCTTCACCAGGGCGAGCCCTTCATCTCCCGACTCGGCTAGACCGATGAGCTCTTCGAGCCAGGTGGTGCCGGCCGTCTTCACATGAACACCGGTATTGTGCTTTGTCACGGCCGCTTTTATTCCCGGGTAGATAGCAAACTTGTCACTGCCGCTGTGCACGCTGAGCTTGAGGTCTTCCGGTAAACCGAACCGGCGGACTGCCTCTTTAATGACACAGATGTCCTGGTCAAATTCGAGGTTGAATTGTTCAACGTTGCCCTGGTATTGAACGCCCTTGTTGAACCGGCCGGTGAATTTCGGTGCGATGGTCTGGAGCCGGAATAGCGTTCTCGGCAATGGCTGCCAGGATAAAGAACAGCTCCACCGGTGATTGCGGTTCAGCGGTCTCATCAAGTGATACTTCGGTGATGAACGTGCCGGGGGCTTTGTTTGCTGCGATATACTGATAGATTTGTGCCGCCTGCTGGATGGCGAAAAGATATTTTTCGGCAATGGCCTGCAATTGTTCAGTGGTGACGGTAAGCGGCTCCAATAGGCCGGCTATCTCAAGCCTGCCGGTATATTTCGAGTAGCTGTCGACAAATGATTCGATATCCTGCTTCGCTGCAGGCTGTCCGATATAGTCGGCAACATCAAGGGTGAAGAAATCACTGTATGCCATGAACAGATCGACGGTCTTCAGGCCGATATGGTCCGCATCAACGAAATAGCTTCCCTGCCAGGCCGCCGCCTTGACTGCTTCATCGGCTTCATAACGGACATCTTTTTGGGAGGTGCCGACAATGGTATGTTCCCGATGGGACTTGTTCCAGACAATGGCCAGGTCAACCCCCTGTTCGTTGGCCTGCCTGACTGCTGCCAGTTGGGCACTTCCCTGCAGCCCGAAGCGGTCGCCGGTTCCAAATGAATATTTAGCCAGTTTCATCATGTCACTCATCCAATGGTTAAAAGCCTATTTGGTGTATGGGCTCGAGGTTGTTGAACCGCCGCTGCCGGTCCAGTCGGTGTGGAAAAACTCACCGCGCGGTTTATCGATCCGTTCGTAGGTGTGTGCCCCGAAGTAGTCCCGCTGGGCCTGCAGCAGGTTGGCGGGCAGCCTGGCCGAGCGCAGGCCGTCGAAATAGGCCAGGGCGGCACTCAGGCAGGGTACGGGAATTCCGTTTGCGGCTGCGGTTGCGACAATTAAGCGCAGGTCAGCCTGGGCCTTGTTTACCTCCCGGCTGAAGTATTCGTCAAAAAGCAGGTTGGCGAGCCCGGAATTTCGCTTGTAAGCCTGGCTGATTTTATCAAGAAAGACCGAACGGATGATACAGCCGCCTCGCCAGATCCGGGCGATTGAGCCATAGTCAAGGTTCCAGCCCTGTTCCTGCGAGACTGCCGCCATCAGGGTGAACCCCTGGGTGTAAGAGATGATCTTGGCGCAATACAGGGCCCGTTCAAGACTGTTGATCAGTTTTTTCTTCTCGAACGATTGTGTGACGGAAGGTCCTTTCAAAATCGAGCTTGCCCGCACCCGGTTGTCTTTCTGCGCCGACAGGCAACGGGCAAAAACCGATTCGCTTATCAGTGACAGCGGTATACCCTTATCAAGGGCTGAATCGACTGTCAATTTTCCGGTGCCTTTCTGGCCGGCGGTATCGAGTATGATATCGATAAGCGGGTTTTGCTCAGCATCTTTATAGGCCAGGATATCAGCCGTGATCTCGATCAGGTAGCTGCTGAGATCTCCCTGGTTCCAGCGGGTAAAGACCTGGTGCATGTCATCGGCACCAAGACCGAGGAGCTGATGCAGGACATGGTAGGACTCGCAAATGAGCTGCATATCACCATATTCGATGCCGTTATGCACCATCTTGACAAAATGCCCGGCGCCGGCCGGTCCCATCCAGGCGCAGCACGGTTCATTGTCTCCTGCTTTTGCCGAGATGGCATGGAAAATCGGTTCCACCTGCGGCCAGGCGGCAGCGGAACCTCCCGGCATGATTGAAGGGCCTTTCAGCGCACCCTCCTCCCCGCCGGAAACTCCTGTTCCGATATAGAGCAGCCCCCTGCCCTCAACTTCCTGAACACGTCGAATGGTATCATGATAGTCTGAGTTCCCGCCGTCGATGATAATGTCACCCTTTTCAAGAAAGGGAAGAAGCTGGTCGATGAACTGATCGACAACCTCGCCGGCCTTGACCATCATCATGATTTTCCGGGGTCGTTCAAGCGCTGCAGCAAAATCCTCGACCGTGTGAAAACCCGTGATCGATTTGTTTTTTGCCCTGCCTGCAATAAAATGGTCGGTCTTACTGGTGGTCCGGTTGTATACCGCAACGGAAAATCCTTTATCGGCCATGTTCATGACCAGGTTCTCGCCCATGACGGCAAGACCGGCCACGCCAATTTGTGCTGTCATGCTCATATCTCTGCTCCTGTCAGGTGAAGTTTTTCGATAATTTCGTCGGTGATCTCTTCAGGGCTGCGGCTGATGTCCACGATCAGTCCGTCTGCCGGCTCTTCCATGGTATTCATCTGGCTGGTGAGAAGGCTGTCGTTCATGTATTCGTGAGACCTGCTGCTGATGCGTTTCTTCAGGAGTTCAAAGGTACCCTTCAGGTAGACGGAGATAACGCGTTTCTGGTCAATGCCAAGGATATCACGATATGATTGTTTGAGGGCGGAACAGGCCAGTACAAGCGGTGTATCACTTTCAAGACGGGAATTGATCCGCTCCGAGAGGATTCTTAGCCAGCCCAGACGGTCCTCATCCTCAAGCGCGATGCCTGCGCGCATTTTTTCAACATTTTCAGGAGGATGGAAGTCGTCTGCGTCGTCAAATAAGGAGCCGGTTTTTTCGGCCAGAAGTTTGCCGATCCGTGTTTTACCGCAGCCCATCGGGCCAATGACAACAATGACCATCGCTTCAGTCTCCTTCAGGATCAATACCAAAATAGGAAACAGCGTTACGATAGCAGATATCCTTGATCGTTTCGCCTATCAGGTTAAAGTCAGACGGAAGTTCGCCGTTTTCAATATCGTTTCCAAAGAGATTGCAGAGCACGCGCCGGAAATATTCATGCCGGGGATAGGACAGAAAACTCCTGGAATCGGTAAGCATACCGACAAAACGGGAAAGAATACCCATATTGGATAACACATTTATCTGGGCTTCCATTCCGTCTTTCTGGTCGTTATACCACCAGCCGGAGCCAAACTGCATTTTCCCCGGAATACGGCCGTCCTGAAAGTTGCCGATCATGGTGGCGAGTATCGCATTATCGGAAGGATTAACATTGTAAAGGATGGTTTTTGCCAGCTTGTCTTTTGTTTCCAGACGGTCGAGAAAGCGGCCCAGGGACCGGGCGATGCTGAAGTCGCCGATTGAATCGTAGCCGGTGTCGGGGCCGAGACGGCGGAAGGCCCGGGAATTAGTATTGCGCAGGGCCCCGAAATGGAATTGCTGGGTCCAGCCTCTCTCGTGATCAAGTTCGGCAAAATAGATGAGCATTGCCGACTTGAAGGCCCGTACTTCCTTCGCACTCAGATCGATACCAACGCGTAATTTAGCGAAGCTCGAAGCAATGTCGTCTTCCTGATACTCTTCGGCGTAGGGCTCTTCAAGACCATGATCGGACAGCCTGCAGCCCATCTCGTGGAAAAAATCATGACGCTGCCGGAGACTTGACAGAAACTGGTCGTAGGACGAAATATCGCTGTCGGCAAGAGCACCAAGCCTGTCAACCCATTGATTGAAAGCAGACGGATCTTCAACCGCCATTGCCTTGTCGGGACGAAAGGCCGGCAGCACCTTGATCGAAAAGGAGGGATCGTCCCGGAGCTGTTTATGGAAGGCAAGACTGTCGAGCGGATCGTCGGTGGTGCAGACCACCTTGACGTTCATTCGCGTGAGCAGTCCGCGGGTAGAAAAATCATCAAGCTGGAGCATTGCCGAGCATTTGTCATAGATCTCATCAGCGTTTTCAGGACCGAGCAGCTCAGTGATGCCAAACGGTTTCCTGAGCTCCAGGTGAGTCCATTGGTAGAGCGGATTTCTCAGTGTCTTTGGAACGGTAACAGCCCAGGACCGAAACTTTTCCAAATCGGAAGCGGACCCGGTTATCAAATTCTCATCTATGCCGTTGGCCCGCATGGCCCGCCACTTGTAATGATCCCCGTTCAGCCAGATCGCCGTCAGGTTGGCAAATTTTTTGTTGGCGGCAATTTCTTCCACCGGGAGGTGACAATGATAATCAAAAATAGGCATAGCGCTGGCATACTCGTGGTAGAGACGCTGAGCACTTTTTGTCTGGAGGAGAAAATCTTCTGATAGAAACGGTTTCATAAATTGTCCTGGTTAGGATTGTCGGGGAAGGTCAGCACGACTGTGATCTGACGCGATGCAGGATCTCTCCTGCCTTCTCAACAAAGAGAACTCCCTCGTCCTCTCCGTCCGCGATAATCATCCGGGTTGAGTGTGTCCGGATCAAGGTAGCCCAGGCTGATCTTTTTGCAGAGCTCCGGCGGGATAGCTGAGGCAAGGATGACTTCGATTCTAGGTTTTTCCACACCGTTTTCCATGGTACCGATACCTCGAACATGGGTGGAGTGGGCTAGGACACCCCGGGGAATGTCCGGGAAGCTCTCAGGCTGCTGGAGAAAATAGTCAACAATGTGATAGCCGATCTTTTCGATATCTCTGCCCCATGTCCTTGATATCTCAGTGATGTGCGGGGCATAGATGATGAGCCTGCCGCCATCGGCGACAACCTGCTCGAGTTTGTACATGACCTTGCCGCCCGTCCAGATTTCACCATACATCGGCGGGCAGATACCAAAGACGGTGTGATAACCATGTTCCTTCTCGATTACATGCACCTGCTCGGAGAGATCAGCGGCTTTTAACCAGGCTTCTTTGTAGTCACCGGCATAGAGGCCATAGAGTTCCTGCTGGGACTTGACGACCATCGACAAACAGTGTACTTCCCGGTCGATCAACCCCATGGCCCGGTTGATCACTTCCCTGACCGGCGTATGTTTGACACCGATGGTTCCGAAGCAGGTAACGATGGCGCCGAGCCAGTGAAAGGCGTGCAGGAATTCGCCACCCGAGATGCCGGGAAAGAGATACTTGGCCCCTCCGGAATAACCGACGACTTCATGGGGAAATACCGGGCCGCAGATCAGGATCAGGTCATAATCGAAGATAGCCTTGTTTATATCCACCGGGACACGTTCTTTCAACCGTCCTCCGGAGAGCGCCTCAATCTCGTCTTCCTCGATCCAGCCGATCCGCGTCATCGTATCAGGAAGATCCCAGCGATGATTGAGATAGGTGCTGTTCGGGTAGTTTTTTTTCTGTTCCCCGGTAATACCATAGAGCTCAAGTATCCTGGATTCCTCAAGCGGGGTGTGGGTGCCGAGAGCAACCATGAAATCGAGCCGGGCTGCCTTGCTGCAGATCGTTTCCTGCAGGCAGCGAACCATCAGCGGCAACGGACAGGTCCTCGTTGTATCGGGGGTAAGCACAAGAATGCGCTTGCCGCTGACCAGTGAGGAGGGCATCGCCTGTTGAATAATTTCCAGGATCTGCTGATCTGTAAGCGGAGCATCCGGGGATCCGAAACCGTGTGTCATCGCATGTCTCATATGTTGTGAATAAGGTAGCCGCCGTCAACCGGGATGGAAACACCGGTGATGAAGCCGGAGGCCTTGGTACTGGCCAGAAAAACGGTGGCACCGGCAAGCTCTGCCACGTCACCGAATCGCTTGAACGGCGTGTGATTGATAACGGCTTTGCCTCTTTCCGTGTAGCCTCCCGTTTCCTCATTAATAAGCAGGGCCTTGTTCTGTTTGCCGATGAAAAATCCCGGAGCGATGGCGTTAACCCTGATGCCGTGCGCCGAAAACTCGTTTGCTGCAGCCATAGTCAGGTTCAGGGTGGCTGATTTGGCTGCATCATAGGCCCAAACCCCCGAGAGTGGATTGTAAGAAGCCATAGATGTGAGATTGATTATAGAGCCCTTGACCCCGGCCTCTATCCAGCGTTTGCAGAACAACTTTGTAGGAATAACCAGGCCGGCAACCAGGTTGAGATCAAGGACATCCCTGAAATTCTGGATATCGATATCGATAAATTTCATTTTACCCCGGGTACCGCCGACACCGTTGATAAGGATTTCCGGCAGACCGAAATGCCCGGTGCAGCGATCGAACGCTTCGGCTACCGCTTTTTCGTCACCGGCATCAACCTGCATCCCATGGGCTCTTTCGCTGATCTCGGGGCTGTCCTTGTATCGCTCCAGAAATGCATCGATTGACTCGCTTGTTCGGCTCCAGACAACGACCTTGGCCCCTGCTCTGAGCAGGGCGTCCGACATAACGGTGCCGATTGCCCCGGCACCACCGGAGACAACGGCGGTCATCCCGTTAAGGCTGAACATTTCTTCAAGATATTCCATGTATTCTCCTGTAGATGATCCGTTTTCCTGTCATCTGGTTTGCCAGCAGGGTAGCCGGTGGTTAGTGTCTGGCTATTGATTCTCCTGAACACCTCGCATTGAGCAGATTCGCGCATATGAACAGGGGCGCGACTGTTTTGCAACAACCGGGATTGTTCAGGCGGGAAAGATCTTCATACCCTGCTGAGAACGCACCATCGCGAAGCATCGCCCGCCCTTTCATGCAATTATCAGGTTGTTGCCTGGCAGGGTGGTGATTTTTTCCGTTAAATAAAGTATATAAGTGATTTAATAAGGAAGCAGTCAGTGCTTGTCAAGGGTTTTGTCCATGCTACAGAGGAGATTGGAACACTACGGCCCTGTCTTTTGATTCCTGACAATTTCGGGATTCCGCGCGGGCCGGACGATTTCGATCGATGGCGGAACGGAAACGGTTTTAGTGATTGACTACCTGTTTTGTTCCAGTAATTGATCGACTATCCTGTCATGCGTACATTCCGGTTTTAACCGGGCTCGCATCGAGCGGCGCGGCGTCTGCACGGGACTGAGTGGTGAAGGGAAAAGCAAACCGGAATGGTTACATTTATCAAGGGTACCTTGAATAATCAGGCCTTTCGTTCGAGATCAAGGCATGTGAGAAATTTTACCGCAGGCATATGGTTACTATTCCGAGGATAAAATTTTGAGCATAACGCAGAGATCGGGCGAAAAGGCGATTATGCAAGGTGGCCTAAGTGTGTTTTAGCAGAGGGAGAAACTGCATGGGAACAATCAGAGAAAAAGAAGTGAAAAGAGAAACAATAGGTGAAAAGCGTGAACGGTATCTTGGCCACACCGAAAAGCTGATGATGGTGGTCATCGATTTTAACGACGGTCCCACCAGTGAACCCGATCCACCCCATTCGCATCCACATGAACAGATGACCTATGTGGCGGAAGGGGAGATTATTGTTCATATCGGTTCAGAACAGACGCAACTCGGGCCGGGAGATATGTTCAGTGTGCCGCCTGACGTGCCGCACACGGTACAACTGCTGACTTCACATGTCAGACTGGTGGATGTGTTTACGCCGCTGCGCGAAGAATTTCTGGGATAAATCGTTATCCTTGAGGGTACCTTGATATTATTTAAAATAATTTTATGGAGGCAGAAATGGAAATCAGACATCCGATACATCCGGATCACATGCTCGTTTTTGATACCGAGGAACTCCGCGAACATTTCCTCATTAGCGGGCTCTTTGTTCCCGATAAGCCGACGCTTGTCTATTCCTTTTACGACCGATTGATTGTCGGAGGCATATGCCCGATATCGCCGATTCTGCTTGATGTAGATCCAGCCGTTATCGGGGCCTCATTTCTGCTCGAGAGGAGGGAGCTCGGGTTGATAAATGTCGGGGGCAGCGGTACGGTGCTGGCCGACGGAGCGGCGTTTGTGCTGGATAACGCCGAAGGTCTCTACATCGGCATGGGAACAAGAAAAATTGAGTTTCGAAGCAGTGACCCGGCCGAGCCTGCCCACTTTTATG
This sequence comes from uncultured delta proteobacterium, assembly GCA_963745765.1. Classification (GTDB taxonomy): domain Bacteria; phylum Desulfobacterota; class Desulfobulbia; order Desulfobulbales; family Desulfocapsaceae; genus Ww85. The sequence continues at coordinate 216,935 of CAVUYQ010000026.1, forward strand.
CCCTCAGTGCTCCGGCCCATACCACAATGGCCACGGTAAAGATAACCAGTGACGATACCGAGCCGGTAAGCCTGGGGGATCGTCTGACAAGTAACAGCCGGACCATTTATAAATACATCCATCCGGGTGGAGCGCAAAGCTGTCAGCTGGTCATGGGGATGACCATGCTGGATCCCGGCTCTGTCTGGAATACGATGCCGGTCCATACGCACCAGCGACGCATGGAGGCCTATTTCTATTTCAACATGAATGAAGATAGTCGCGTTTTTCACCTGATGGGTGAGCCTTCCGAGACGCGCCACCTGGTTGTTGCCAACGAGCAGGCCGTGTTGTCACCGAGCTGGTCGATACACGCCGGTGTCGGTACCGCCAGTTATTCATTTATCTGGGGAATGGCAGGGGAGAATCAGGACTTTGGTGATATGGATCATGTTCCCATGAGCCAACTGCGCTAGTCCCGGAATGCTGGCGGGTTGAGACAGCCTGCTCGTCAACCAGACTTTCAGGAATGGCAATGTCAACACCATTGTAGGCAATAGCAGCAGAAAATACCCGGGCCCGGCAGGAGGATCCGAGTGTACTGCCCTGGCTCAAATGGAATAGGCTGAAAAACCGCCGTCGATCGGGACGACGATACCCGTAACGAATTTTGACGCATCAGAGAGGAGCCATACCAGTGTACCAAGCAGCTCTTCGGGTTCTCCGTAGCGTCCCAGGGGAGTCTGGGCAATAACCTTTTTGGCCCGCTCTGAGAGCTGACCTGTTTCTGCGTTGATATGCAGGAAGCGTAATTGTTCGGTCATAAAGAAGCCGGGTGCAAGCGCATTGACCCTTACCCCTGTCCGGGAAAAATGAACGGCAAGCCAGCGCGTGAAATTACTGACGGCCGCCTTGGCCGCGGAATAAGCGGCTACCTTGGTCAGTGGCGTGAGTGCGCTCATCGAGGACATATTGACGATCGAGCCGCTGCCCCGGCTGACCATGCTCTGCGAGAATACCTGGATGGCCAGGAAGGTTCCCAGAAAGTTCAGATCAAATACATGGCGAAAACCGTCGATATCAAGATCAAACAAACTTTGACTGTCGGGCCGGTTCAGTCGTGATTGCTCCAGAAATTCGTCTGAGGTCGTACCCCGGGGATCATTGCCGCCGGCCCCGTTGATCAGGATATCGACACCGTTCCAGGTCTGCTGGATGGACCTGCAACGGTCCTCTAACTCTTCTTTTTCCAATACATTACAAGAGTATGCCAGTGCCTGGCCGCCGGCCTGTTCGACTTTCTGTGCCACCCGCCGGGCGTTTTGCAGATGAATATCGAGGATAGCGACTCTGACACCTATAGCACCGAGGGCAACGGCCATCGTGCCGCAGAGTTCCCCGCCGCCGCCGGTAATAACGGCCACTTTGCCGGCCAGGGCAAAGGAATTCAAGACGTCTGTTGTCATGACTTATCTCCTTCCTTATTGACGAAACAATATAATAATAGAAAACAATCGCTTTGCGGCACCATCAGCAACCATAATCTGTCGGATTCGTTTTTGGCAAAGTAATTTGTTGCCAAACATCGCTCCCCAGGCAATTCCCGGATCGTATCCACTGGTGATAGATCTACACCCCAATTGTTCCTGGAACTGACAGAAGAGCATGATAAAGTTATTCCTAACGTGAAACATTTAATTGACAAATACGAATATTGACGTAAAAGAAGCACAGATAATAATACAAATGTGTGGGAGAAGGATGATAGCTTCTGTCCCGACCCCATAAGGTGGAGGATGGCCTGAGACAGCAGATGGAATGCGACAACATCCACAAAAAAATTAAAGCTATCAGAAAACAAAGAAAGATCACCATCCAGGATCTAAGCCGAAAAACCGGTCTGACCCAGGGCTATCTGTCAAAGATCGAGAACAGTCTGAAGCCGCCGCCGATTCCAACCCTGGTAAAAATCGCCTACGGCCTGAATGTCCATATCTCATGTTTTTTTGAAGAAGATGAGGTCAGCAGCGGGCCGTTCGTCATTCGTGCGGGCGAGAGAAAAGAGCTTGTCGGGGATTATACCAGTTTGGGATACCGATATGAGGCGGTTATCGGCAGGAAGGACAGCGATTCTATCAAGCCGCTTATCATTACCCTGCCGCCTGAAATGGAACCGGAAGAGGTGCCCTGCAACGCCCATGACGGGGAAGAGATGATTTACGTCCTGGAAGGTCAGCTGTTCTTTTTCTACGGCGATGAAAACCATGTAATGGCAGAGGGAGACAGCGTGTTTTTTGATGCGGCGATTCCGCACAAAATTGTTTGTTCAGGGAAGAAGAAATGTGCCAGGGTGCTCTCTGTCCTGTCGTTTTAATGATATATTAAATATACTATGAGGGTATGAGGGGGAGCGATATGAGAGATGATAAAGAAAAACTGGCCCTCGTCACCGGTGCGGCCGGTGTACTCGGTGCAGCAACGACTAAAGCTCTAGCGGCCGACGGGTATCGGGTCGTGCTGGTCGATCTGGATCAGGACAGACTGGATAAACTGGCGGATGATATTGGTCCGGCGGCCATTCCGGCGGCCCTTGATATCAGTCAACCGCAGACCGTGGCGAAAGTGTGCCGGATTATTCGACAGCAGCACGGGTCGGTATCGGTACTGGTCAACAATGCCGGTATCCTGTCCAATAACAAGCTCTGTGACTCATCTGATACTGAATGGCGTCAGATCCTCTCCGTTAACCTGGACGGCGCCTTTTATCTCTGTCGTGAGTGGCTGCCCGGCATGAAAGAGAAAGGCTGGGGGCGCATTGTCAATCTCGGCTCTCTGGCGATGAAGACCGGCGGGTTGACCGCCGGGACGGCATATACCACCTCGAAAGGCGCCATTACCGCCCTGACCTTGTCAATTGCACGGGAATCCGCAGCCTACGGGGTGACCGCCAACGGCATTGCCCCGGCCTATATCAGGACGCCGATGATCACCGATTTTCTCAGCGAGGAAAAGCAGCTTGAGCTGCTGAACCAGATTCCGGTAGGCAGATTCTGTGAAGCAGAGGAGGTCGCCCATGTCGTGAGTTTCCTGGTTTCTCCACTGTCGGGATTTATTACGGGTGAGATCATAGATATCAACGGCGGCCTGCACATGGATTGATGGTCCTGACGCTGAAGGGTGGCTGCGGAGGCTGGCGGTACTTTAGTCATTGATAGTCCGCAGCCATTGCCGGGACGCGATTAACAAAAGAAAAAAATCCACAAGAGATTGCGATGACAGAGCCTTCCCGAACCTACGATACACTGCACATGGGGCGTTCCTCAATTGATCTTTATGCCAATGAAATCGGCGCGCCCTTTGAAGAGATAAAGAATTTTGGTGCCTATGTCGGCGGCTCCCCGACCAACATCAGCGTCGGTGCCCGGCGACTGGGCCTGAAGACGGCCTTGCTCACCGGCCTTGGTGAAGATCGTGTCGGGGATTTCATTCTTCATTTTTTAAACAAGGAAGGTGTGGAAACACAGTTCAGCCCGCGCAAGCCGGGGCATCGAAGCAGTGCCGTTGTCCTGGGGATTGAACCTCCGGACAGATTTCCGCTGGTTTTTTACCGTGACAATTGTGCGGACATTGAACTATCGATCGACGATGTCCTGGCGGCTCCGGTTGCCGACAGCCGTATCCTGCAGTTCGCCGGTACCAATCTCTGCAAGGACCCCAGTCGAAGTGCCACCATTTTTGCGGCAGAGCTGGCCCAGCAGGTCAACACCGAGGTGGTCTTTGACATCGATTTTCGACCGGATCAGTGGCATGATCCCCGGGCGTTCGGGGTAACGGTACGTTCGGTATTACCGCACGTTGACATCGTCATAGGCACAGACGATGAAATCAACGCAGCGATGCTCGTTGATGTTGGCCAGATAAGTCTGACTCATTCGCAGATTTCCGATGCGAGAGTGGCAGGAGATACTGATCAAGCCATTGCTGCGCTGCTCTCTCTCGGGCCAAGGGCTCTTTTGCAAAAACGCGGAGAAGATGGCGTACGCCTCCATCTGAAACAGGATGACGGTGCCCTTGAACGGATTGATGTGCCAGGCTATCCGGTAGAGATCTGTAACATTCTTGGAGCCGGTGATGCTTTTGGCGGCGGATTTCTCTATGGCTATGTCAATAACTGGGGCTGGTACAAATCGGCCCGGCTGGGTAATGCCTGCGGGGCAATAGTAGTAACCAAGCATGGCTGTGCCAATTTTATGCCGACCATGCCGGAAGTGCTTGCCTTTGTCGAAGGGTACGGGGGATTTTGAGGTTACCGTCTTTCAGCGGCTCAAAGAATCTTGCCGGCCACCCTTTCTGTCCCGGTAAACATGAACTATTTCAGTATCTTATCCGCTCGTAGCGGATAATACTGTAGGGTTCTTCTTCGTCATATTCAACGAGGTCAGCCGGGCGGAATTGATCCGGATTTATGACAGAAAAATAGACATCACCCTCAATCTTGCGTTGAAGCACCGTAACAATGATGGTATCCGTGTGAGGGAGTGCCAGGTGGAAAATATCTGCACCACCGATAACGAACACCTTCTCCTGGGTGTCACAATAAGCAAGTGCTTCCTGCAGAGAATACATGGTCAGGCAGCCGGGAAATTCACGGGACCTGTCTCTTGTTAATACAATATTGTCTCTGCCGGGCAACGGTCGGCCTATCGATTCATAGGTCTTTCTACCCATGACCAGGGGATATCCCATCGTTGTTTCTTTAAAGTGCTTAAGATCAGAAGGCAAATGCCAGGGGAGTTTTCCGTCTCGACCGATAACCCCGTTTTCGGCGATTGCCACGATGATGATTATTTCGGACATGATGGTACCTGTTATATTCGGGAACGCTCTTGTGTTTATGAGGGCTTCTCTTTAGGGAGGCCTTTATCTTGCTTAGGTACTATATCGTTTTATACTTCTTGAAGCAATATCGATACTTTTGTTATAAGTGAGGAAGAGAGGTGGAAAAACTTCTCTTTTGACGGCTGAAATAAGCTGAGATACAACATCAGCTTAAGACCATGAGGAAGAAATTTCAGCAATAAAATTGCTGAATTTGATCACAACTTCGCCATGCGGCTTCACATTGTCCGGTAATTTCATTAAAATAGAAGAAAAAGAGCCGCGTTGTCTGCCTGAGCCCGACTGATTGATAGACTAAGAGGGATACTGGTTAATAAAGAGAGTATCTCGAATAGCGGATACTGCCACAGACAGCTCTTGATCTCAATCGCCAGCGGCTGGAGTGGATGAGAATCAATGAGCGGAGGAATACCATGAGATTGAAGTGTCCCCATTGCGGGATCAGCGGGAAGGCGTCACCATTAACAGCTGGTCGTCTGGTTAGATGTCCCCGGTGTACAGAGCTGTTTTTGCTTCCTGAAGTGGAAGAACCCCCGCAGGCCCCACCCTTTGCTGAACTGTTCGGAATTGATACTGCCGTTTTGCCGCCCACTCTTGTAGAAGATGGCGGGCAGGAGGATAGAGGAAATGTTTACGAACCAGGTGAGCAGGAATCGGGCGAACCTGTCGAAGAGAATTTGCTGGCCGATGAATCCTGGCTGACCGAAGAATTTCAAGATGATCCGGTTTCGGCTGACCTGGAGGACATCCATGATGTCAATTCCGAGGTTACCGATGGGAATCTGGGAAAAGATGAAATTGAGGAATCGGAAGAACTCCTCTTTGATGAAACTTTTGGCGAAGAACTGGCGGAGTCCTTCAAGTATCAGGATATCACCGATACTATCAGCAGCAGTGATACAGATTCTGGCGGTTTTCTGGACGAAGAAGATCCTGAGCTGGTAGAAAAATCGAATTACCCGGATTTTACTGATACAAAGGTGAGTTGGAAAGAGGAGCAGCTGGAGCCTGAGACGGCTGGAGCCGAGTCGTTTCATGAGCAGAAAGCTGAACAGATACCTGACGACGAAGATGTTTTTTCCTCGCAGCCAAGTGGAGAAGCCATTCAGCAGGACCCCGACGAGGTGCTGGTAACAACCTGTGTCGCCTGTGATAACCAGGTTGCAGAGGATGAACTTTATTGTCCTGACTGCCTCAAAAAGAAGGCGGCCGGCACCAATCCGTCAGCTGCGTTGACCGATGATGGCGCTTGCTGCTGCCAAATCGGGGAAACAGAAAAAGACTCTCTGGGTCGGGATTGGGCTGTTGGCCGTTGTGCTCACCAGCCTTATCGGTTTACTTTTATTACAATGGGGTCTGATATGACCGGGACCGTGTTGAAGGCTTGTCTTCCGAACAGGGTCCCGTATCTCCTGTAGCGGTTGCATCTGCCTGGCAGTACGGCACAATTGATTTATCGGAGGCGGTATCCTGTTTCGCAGGTGCCGCCTTTTTTCTCTCTGGTCTTCCACGTGAAAACAAAATATCTCCCTGAGAGCAGTCCCGGTCGCGAGTTTCCTGTCCACCTGGCCATGCTTTTATGCGCCACGCTGGTCTCTACTTCGTTTACCGTTGGCGAGATGATCGCCGATACTCTTGATCCTGCAGCTCTGACACTGGTGCGGTTTATTGTGGCAGCCCTGATACTCCTCCCGGTTATCGGCGTTAAACACGGTTTGCGGGTAAGCCTGCTGTCACTCCTTCGTTATTCGATGATCAGCGGCTGCCTGGTGATCTTTTTCTGGTGCATGTTTTACTCCCTGCGTTACACGACGGCACTGAATACCAGTGTGCTTTTTACCTTTGTCCCGGCGCTTTCAGGCATCTATGCCGCACTGCTTATCAAAGAACGACTTGGCAGAAATCGGTTGGCGGCTCTTGTACTCGGACTTATTGGAGCACTTTGGGTTATTTTCAGAGGAGATCTGCATCTTCTTTTGAGCCTGTCATGGAACCGGGGCGATGCTGTTTTTTTGCTGGGCTGCCTGGCAATGGGTTTCTATACGCCCCTGGTCAGAATCCTGCACCGGGGAGAAGCCATGGAGGTCATGACTTTCTGGACACTGGTGACCGGATCTTTGTGGCTGACTCCTCTCGGAGGTACCGTTCTCTATCAGCTGTCATGGCATGAGATACCTGTGGACACCTGGCTCTGGGTGGGCTATCTGGCCATCTTTTCAACGGTTATCAGTTTTTACCTGACCCAGCTTGCCATTCCGGTGATTGGACCGACGCGGACAATGGCTTATTCATACCTGTATCCCGCCCTGGTGCTCGTTCTTGATGTTCTTCTCGGTAAAGGTTGGCCGGAACCGAAGGTATTGCCGGGAATTTTCATTATTCTGGCGGCAATGCTGGTTCTGCAGATTCCTGTTGATTTCCGCCGGAAAAAAGCCTGAGTTGCCGCAGGCAGTACCTCTATTTCCAGGGATTACCCTCTGCCGGCGACAATTCTGTCGGACCGGCTCAAACGGAAACAAGCGGATATTCACACTCGCGGGTATGCAGGGCTCCCCGAGGAGTGAGGTGGCTCGAGTAGAGCGTTATTTTGTCAATAATGACCGGCGGCGATTGCAGAAGACTGTTCCCGGCGAGGAAATGCGCAATTTTTCCGGCAGGGATGTCATTGAATCGGGCCAGGGTGATGTGCGGATGAAATTTCCTCGTTTCAGGCGTAACACCGCATTCCATGAGCGCACGGTTTACCTTGTTGCGAAGAATGATGATGTCGCCCGCCGGTTCAGCGCCTGCCCAGATGACTCGTGCTCTGCCGCGAGGCGGAAAATGTCCGACCCCTTTGAGGAAGAGACTTATGGGTGCGGCTTTTACCAGGAAAAGGCTCTCTTTGATGTCATGGTACTGCGCACCGTCAACCTCTCCAATGAATCTGATGGTCAAATGGATCTGCTCTTCCGGCACCGGCCGCGCACCGGGTATTGATTTTCCCAGACTGCTCAGCAGAGAGCAGGTCGTGACATCGGGCTGTATTGCGACAAAAAGTCTGATCATATTTTTTTGGAACTGAGGTAGTGGATCACCTCGTTTGCCAGCGTCAGGCCGAAAATAGCCGTCAGGGTCGGCAGGCTGCCCAGGGTGCGCCGTTCCCGGCCGCGATCTTCAAGAGCGTTATCACCGGCATGTTCGGCGGGGGGAGGCTGATACGCAAACTCAACCGGCTCCGTTGAATAGACGCAGGTGATGCCAGATTCTATATTGTTTGTGCGCAGCCGCTTACGCAGTCTGCGGGCGAGGGGACAATGCTTCGTTTCTGCTATATCACTGACTCTGATCTGTGACGGGTCCGTGCGCAGCGCAGCCCCCATAGAGGAAAAGATTTTGAATCCGGATCGATGCAGCATCGTGAGGACCTGGACCTTCGGGTTCAGTGAATCTATGGCGTCGATAACCACGTCGGGCCTGCCTGCGACAATCTGCCCGATGGTCTGTTCATCGGCGAAGAGTTCAAGTGCTTCTACCCGGCAGTGGGGATTGATGTCCAGGACCCGGTTACGGGCGGCGTCAGCCTTGGATGTGCCGATGGTCGATTCGAGGGCGAGAATCTGGCGATTGATATTGGAGGTCGAAATAGTATCGAAATCGGCAAGCGTGAGGTGGCACACTCCGGCACGGGCGAGGCCTTCCGTTGCGTAGCCCCCTACTGCGCCCAGCCCGATAATGGCAACGTGACTGGAGGCAAGTCGGGAAAAGCGTTCATCACCTAACAGGAGTTTTGTTCGTGAAAATCGTTGCATTGTTCCATATCTGGTTGGCGAAATCTTTCAGGTGCATCATGTGCTGCCCGGCTGCGAATCGATAGAGAGCAGCAACGTTCAGCGGTTCATTGTACGGCGGAGTAGCCGGGCCTGATAACGATATGGCCGGCACGCTCAGTTGGTCGGGGGCGTCCGTCTCAAGCAGCAGCGCTTGCAGCGGCGTCTGCCTGAAGGTCTCTAAAAGTTTGGGGTTTTGAGGATTCATCATCCTTGAAGAGTAGGAGATAAAACAGCCGAGTCCATGCAGGCGGCGCATGGTCTCAACTGATCCGGAAAAAGAGTGAATCATGACCGGCGGTAATCCCGGGCCAGCCTCCCATCTTACAAGTATGTCCAGAAGCCTTTTCCAGCAGCGAACACAATGAATACAGATCGGTATAGCCAGGTCGGCCGCAATCTCAAGCTGCGCTGCAAATAGTTTCTGCTGCCGTGCCAGACCGGAGGCAGCAAATTTGTCCAGGCCTGTTTCGCCGATACCGATCGCGCTGCCGGGATACGAGGACAAGGCAGACGCCAGCCTGTTTTGCCAGCCCGGCGTTGCCGAATCGACCTGCCAGGGATGAATGCCGAGAAACGGAACGATCCCTGAATTCCTGCAGGCCATCTCTCTTATGTCCTGCCAGTCTTTCTCCGAGGTCGCGTTACAGAAAAAACGACTCACGCCAACGGTCTCGGCTCTGGCGATAATCAGATCCGCCTGGCCAAAAAACCGTTTATCCTGCAAATGCAGGTGGGCATCAATGAATCGTATCGACATGTACTATTCATTCCAGGAAAATAAAAAGGCTGCAAGGCTTAAAAAGATAAGTGTGGTTAAAAGCATAAATGAACATTCAAACTGGATATCGAGAAAGCCGGCCCCTTCGTTCATCACCTTTCTTGCCGCTTTGAGCATGTGGGTCAGTGGAAAGAGCCAGGCAATCTGTTGCACCCAGACTGGGGCGCCATCAAGCGTGAACCAAACTTCAGAGAGAAACATCATCGGCCAGGAAATGAAGTTCAGTGCGCCGCTGGTAAACTCCTCGCTGGTTCCGCGTGCGGCCAGGCATAAGCCCATGGAGCAGAGACTGAGACCACCGAGAAAAAAGATAAAAAAGAAAAGCAGCAGGGACCCATGCATCCTGAAGTTGAAAATGAGGTCAGACCCGAACCAGACCACCATGAAGGTGAACATCAGCAAAAAGATGCGGGACAGCATCTGGGCGCTCAGGAATTCAAACGGAGTCAGCGGGGTTGCTTTCAACCGCTTCAGTGCACCGTTTTTTCGATAGCGGACAAGGACGTAACCGACCCCCCAGAGGGCTGAAAACATCATGTTCATGGCCATAATCCCGGGGAAAAGCCAGTCGATATAGCGCACCTGCTCGCCATCCACCACTAAGCGCTTGATAGAAAGTGTGTTCGACGGCTGCAGGTCGGCCCGCAGCAGCCGTTCGACAATGTAGCCTTTCGGTGAAGAGCTGTTTACCCAATAAGATTTCTGACTTGAGCGGCCATCAATGAGCAGGTCGATTTTGTGGAGCTTGATTTTCTTCAGGCCATCTTCAAGATCGACAATCGGGACAAAATGGATTGCCTTGCTTTGCTGGAAGGATTGCACGATGTCGGTTTTTGCGAAATTGACGGTTGTACCTGTTTGCGGAAACACGCCGACCTTGAACTGCTGCAGGTTTTCGCCACTGAAAATTATTCCGAAGCCGATGATGATAAGAAAAGGAAAAGCAAAATTCCAGCCGAAGGCCGCCCGATCGCGGAAAAACTCCTTGTTTCTGGCCTGGAACATCGTCCATATTCTTTTGAAGCTCATGATTCCCATGGATTTAATCCCTCAGTTTTCGACCTGTCAGATGCAGAAAAACGTCTTCAAGGTTGGCAGAATGTACTGTCATTTCAGAGAGATCGATGCCGCATGAAATCAGTTTTCCCAAGGTCGTATCCACATGGGTTGTCTGAATTGAAACTGATTTTCCGTTGGTATTGTAGGTCATGTCCAGGCAGGCGAGTTGGTTTGCCACGGTGTTATGAGGCAGGGTGATGGTATTCGTGTTGCAGTAGGTGGTAATGAGTTCGGCCGGGCTGCCTTCGGCGATGATAAGCCCCTGGTCCATGATAGCTATGGAATCGCAAAGGAATTCAGCCTCCTCCATTGAGTGTGTTGTCAGGATAATAGTCTTACCCTTTTTTTTCACTTCTTCAACGATGTCCCAGAGATAACGACGGGATTGCGGATCAAGTCCGGTGGATGGTTCGTCGAGAAAAAGAAGATCAGGCTTGTTGAGCAGGGCCAGGGCCAGCATCAACCGCTGTCTCTGGCCGCCGGAGAGGCGGTTGTTTTTCCGATCGAGGATACCCGCGAGATCACATCTGTTGATAAGCCACTCACTATCCTCGCTTCTCCGGTATAATTGCTGGTAACAGGCAAGTGTTTCCCTGACCGAAAGAAAGTTTAACAGCGAGGTATGCTGAAACTGAATACCGATTTCCTCCCTGAACGATCTGCTTCTCTCAGCAGACTTGTAGTGGATGGTACCGCTCGTCGGTTCTATTATGTCTTCGATGATTTCCATGGTGGTCGTCTTGCCGGCACCGTTCGGGCCAAGCAGGCCGAAACAGTGGCCTTCCTCAACAGCGAAGGATACACCCCGCACCGCCGCTACATCGCGATAACTTTTTGTAAGATTATTTACTTCGAGAATATGCATGGTCTTACGATAAACAGAAATCATCTTTTGGCGAGGTTGTCTGATAGTCAATTTTGATTATACATTGGTCCGGTCAAATGAGAGAACGCGTCTGAATGACGCGTTTTCATTAATATCGAAGTTGACAGGGAAAATGCTATCAGTTAGCATTGAAAATCATTCTTAATAAGGGGTGAGCGATGCAGCTGAGAATGACAAATCAGAGAGAGATCATTCTTAATGAACTCCGCAAATGCAGGCAGCATCTGACGGCGGACGAACTCTATAGCCGTGTCAAGAAGATCATGCCGCGTATCAGCCTGGCCACCGTGTACCGTAACCTCGAAACCCTGTCTGAGGCAGGTATTATCGCCAAGCTTGAGATGAGCGGAAGACAGAAACGATTCGATTACGACATTGAAAAGCATGATCATATCTTTTGCGTAAAATGTCATCGTGTCGATAATATCAGGCTGGAACGCGGATTGATCAGCACTTCATCATTATCCCTGCCCCCGGGTTACCAGATCACCGGATATCGGATTGAATTCGTCGGTATCTGCCCGCAGTGCCGGAAGAAAAACGATAAGACAAAGAGCAGACAGACTTCCTGATCGCCTATTTCCATGTATTACCTGCAACCCGCGATACGCTCTGTGTCGCGGGTTTTTTTTGCCGCCGTTTTTCATCATCGCGAATACTGATAGATAAACGACCAGGTATCTGAACTACCAATTTGATTCCGGACAAATAAGTCGTTAAGGTTGCAGGCATGCAAAAAAACAACACAGGTATCCATGTTTCTTGATATCAACCAGATAAGACATCATGCAGTGCGCACGCTATCAGGCTTTCAGCTCAATGAAACACTCCTTGAGCAGGGTAGTGGTGCAACCAACGAAGATACGCTGGCTGTCACTGATGATCGCTTTATCGTCTGTGACGGAGCCACCAGTCTGCCGAATCCGGGCAACTTGGCCGCGGTCAGCGGCGGCCGGCGAGCTGCCGAGATAACCGCGAATGTCTTTGCCCAGGCCGCAGGCTGCGATCTGTCTGGCAGTGCAGAAAAGGCCAACAGGGAAATCAGGAAGGTTATGATCCGACACGGTATTGATTTAACCTGTCGTGAAAAACTCTGGTCAACAAGCTTTGCCGCGGTTCAGCTCGATGGGGATGCTATTTACTGGTGCCAGAGCGGTGATTGTGTGATTCTTCTGATCTCAATGGATGGGTCCAGTAAACTATTGACACCACTGCCGGGGCATGATGAGGATGTGCTTACCCGCTGGAAGCATATTGGTAGATCGAGTAAAGGTACCATTCACGAGGTATTGGCAGAAGATATTGCTGCAGTGCGCCGGAAAACGAATCGCCGGTTCGGCTCGCTCAACGGAGAGCCTGAGGCGCTTGAGTTTCTGGCAAGCGGATGTGAAGACGGGAGGCAGGTGAGTGATATCCTGCTTTTCAGTGACGGTTTTTTTCTGCCGAGTACCCATCCCGGCAGGCCGTTTGCTCAGGACGCCTTTGTTACCCTCTACCAGTCTTCAGGCCTGCAGGGAGTGAGAAACCACATTCGAGCAATCCAGAAGACAGACCCCCGCTGTTTTCTCTATCCCCGTTTTAAGATGTACGACGATATGAGCGGCATCGCTGTCACCAGGTATTAGTTTATTCAGGCAGAAGACCGTAGAAATAGGTGAGAATGTCGGTTCTGGTAACAATTCCGATTACTTTTTCCTGGTAGACTACCGGCAGGTGGCCGATATCTTTCCTGACCATGAGCTGGGCGGCCTGCGAAGGCTGCAGGTCTGGAGTGATTGTCGATATCTTCCGTGCCATGTAGGCCTTGACCGGGCGTGACCAGTGTTTTTCCGATTTTAGTTTTTTTAGATCCCAGAGGACAATGATGCCCTCGAGGTTATATTCGTCGCCGACAAGTATCCCCCTGATTTTCTTCTCCTGCATGAGGTCGCGGATGGTGGACATCGGCGTGTCTCCCGGAACGATTGTCACCGGGAATGACATCAGGTCTGCAATGGTTGCCCCGCCGACCCGGTTTTCCTTGAGCACTTCGATGATTTTTGCCTTGAGTTGACGGGGGGTATAATCTGCCGTCTTGACCGTTGCGGAACCTGCTGCAGGATGGCCTCCTCCCCCGAATCGTTTCAGGACACTGCCGATATCTATCCGATTTACCCCGCTGCGGCCGATAACGGTGCAGCTTTTCTTGTCGTTTACGATAATGATGAAGACCGCATCAGCGCTGATGATTTTACGATACATGGAGACGATGGCGGCGAGCATCGGTACCTTCTGCTTGAGCTTCAGGATATTGATGCCGATTGTGCAGTGGTTGTGCACGATCTTCTCGGAATCCTGCATCATCATAAAAAGGATTTCCCGCTGCGCTTCTTCGTAAGGCGGGTTCAGGAACACCGAGGCAACTTTGAGATCGGCTCCGTTTTGCAGCAGGTAAGCCGCCGCTGCCGCATCTTCAGGTTTTGTTGAGGGGTAACTGAGATGCCCGGTATCCTCGTAGAGCCCGATGAGCAGGACCGTGGAAAAAAGAGGATTGAGATCCATCTTGCGTCGTTTCATCTCCCTGATCAGCAGGGTAACCGTCGCACCGACACTCTCCTGGCATCGCCAGTCTGCCACGATGTCTCCACCATTGAGATGGTGGTCCCAGAGGATAATTTCAAGATCAGTCCGCTCTTTCAACTTATCCATTCGTTCAAGGCGGCGCCACTGGTCCGTATCGACAACAATGAGCCGCCTGACCTGATCCTGATCAATCTCGTTGGGCAGGACGATGTTAAATGCCGTTTTATGCGTTGAAAGGAATTTGGCGACATTGGTGTTAACGGCTTTTGGAATAACACCGACGGAGCCGGGATAGAGCATGGTAGCGGCAATTACCGAGGCCAGAGCATCAAAATCAGTGTTTTTATGCGTTGTTATAATCTGCATACTGCATGCACGGGGTACCAATGGTGAGGCAACTACTGTCTGAACAGCTACATCGGACGATAACCGCGATTTTCCCGCCCGCCATGCACCAGACATTTACCGTCTTCGGGTCATCAATAACCGTTGCCTGCCAGTCCCAGGGGTTGGTGTGCGGGAAGAGCGTGACAGCCTGCTCGGGTGAAACGAGCATCAGCTGGGAGCGCCCGGTCGGACTGGTGGCACAAGCGCTGAACAGGAGAAGAATAAAGATGGCAGCCAGGTGTTTCATAATCGAATACTATAGCAGGAAATGTCAGAAAAACATAGAGATCCCAAACAGGGATCAGATACTATCGTTGGTCGGGACAAGCTCCTAGCCATATAATTCAATATCGGAATCGGTAATAGTTTCCTTTTCGGCTTTCCCGGCTGTAATCCAGTTTTTAAGACTGTCCAGCGACAGGACGGCCGCCATATAGTCCTGCTCAATTGCTCCGACGATGATGCCGTAACTGTTGAATCTCAAAACGACAGGAGCGTACATCGCATCTGCTATTGAAAATGGACCAAAAAGGAAGTTTCCTTCAGCCTTGAACTTTTCTTTGCAGGTACGCCATATTTCGCATACGCGCGCTATCTCGTCGCGCAGATTTTCTTTGATGTTTTTGACCTGCGTATGAGTCCGGCAATCCATCGGCAGGCTATTGCGTATTTCAAAAAAACCGGAATGCATTTCACAACTGATTGAACGTGCATATCCTCTGACATCAGGTGCTTCGGGCCAGCACCTCTTCTCAGGATAGCAGTCTGCAATATATTCACAGATGGCCAGAGAATCCCACACCGTAAAGCCGTTATCTACAAAGACGGGTACTTTGCCGGATGGTGAATACTGTAACAATGCTTTTTCACTGCCCTCCTGATACAGAGGAATCCTGGTTTCCTTGAATGGTATCCCCTTTACTTTGAGGAGCAGCCACGGTCGAAGTGACCATGATGAATAGTTTTTATTGCCTATGATGAGACGATTCATCGCTGTTTCCTTTTCGCGCGTCTTTTATATACATGGCTGAACCATCATTTCTCATTTCAAATTCAAATAACTCGCTGGCTCTTAATAAATCACTCAGTTTTTTGTAACCATAATTGATGGCAGAAAAAGAACTGTTGTTAGATACGTAATGACCAATTTTGCTCATATGTGCCCAGCCATCATCTTCTGACGTTTGCTCAACAGCTGTTCTCATTAACTTGACCAATGCTGTATCCTTCCGTAACTCATTTCTCGTTTTCTTCTTTGTTATTTGTGATTTATCGGTTTTCTCTTCCTCGGGAATAAGGTTCTCCGTATAAATGAAAGGGGAGCAGGCATCCACAAAGGGCCGAGGCGTTTTCTTTTCACCAAACCCATAAACAGGCAGCCCGTTCTCAAGGATTCTCAGGACGAGTGGCGTAAAATCACTATCACTTGTCATTAATGCAAAGGCATCAACGTTGTTACTGTAAAGTAAATCCATGGCATCAATAATCATGGCCGCATCAGTCGCATTTTTCCCTTTGGTGTAGGCAAATTGCTGCATGGGTCTTATGGCATTTGGGTGTAACCGTTCTATCCATCCGGTCAATGATGGGCTATTCCAGTTGCCGTGAGCATGTCGGACATTCACCATGCCGTACTTTGCCAGTTCTTCCAGTACACCTTCAATGGCATTGTGACTGACATTGTCACAGTCAATGAGAAGGGCGATTCGTTTCAATTCTGACACAAGGTCCTCCTGGATTGATAGCGGTGCTGGTAACTTGTTTTTTTCCCTTTGAGAAAATGACGGAGAGTTCACTCGTTCAGTTTCTCCCTGCCATCGATCAGTTCAAGATGGCGTGAGCGGTGCTGCACTTCTCACCGTCGATGAATGCAATTGTTAGCGTATTCAATAAATTACATTTGTTTATGTGCTGCTTTCGAAATTGCATCATTACATAGATCAAGAGAATCTAATAAAGCCTCAATGCTATCTTCAAGAGATTTACATAGTTCTAAATATTCTTCCTTCTTTTTTTCATCAGGTATTTTCAATAAAAGCCGGCATTTTTCAGTTACTTCATGTGATTTCTTGGTGCATTCATTGTGTAACCCCCATAAATGTTCATTTCTCTCTTGTGGCATTTCATTTTTGCCTGAAACAAGAAAATCTAAGAATTTTTTTTCTTGATCAATGAGGGCGTTAGTGGCTTTTCCAAATGCATCTAAATCATTCTTGAATTCATCCAGGACAATACTGCTAAAATTTCCATGCTTTTGTCGCTTAATCTTTTCTAATATTATCCAGCTCTTAGTTCGCAGCTTTGCTGTCTGATCTTCTAAATGTTTAAATGTTGAGACAACTTCTTTCCTCTCCTTTAATTTAGAATCGCGTAACGGTGGAGTTTCCCTGGAGATTCGTAACTTCCTGGCGATATATCTTTGAGCTAATACCACAATCAGTATGGCTACGGCTGCCACGAGGCCTGCAATAATTGCTGTTTCCATAGGTAATATTTCTCGGTAAAGGACAGTTCAGAGAAGACGACAGCCTTCCCCTACACTGACAAATTGGTTGTTTTGACTTATGGCCGCCTTGAATAATTGCCTTTTCGCCCGATCTCTTCGTTATTGAAAGAAAATCAATGCTCACAATATTACGTATATGGCTCCGCTTGAATTTCTTTCAATGCCTCGATCTAAGCAAAAATTGCATTTCTCCGACACGCTCCTAGCGGTAAAATTTCTTGCATGCCTTGATCTCAATCGAATAATCGAATTATTCAAAATGCCCATATAGCACTGAAAGCGATTTATCGATACAAGGTGCCACCATCAATATCGATCACCGTCCCGCTCAGATAAGAAGCTCTGTCAGAAGCACAAAACACAATGAGATCTGCGACCTCTTCAGCTTCAGCTTGTCGGCCGAACGGAAGATCGGCAAGCATTTCTTTCCAGCGCGATTCGTCCCCATACGTTGTTTTAGCGCGTGCCTTGTAGAGTGCTATTGTGCGGTCGGTACGCGTAACCGTAGGATTGACGCCAACCACACGGACCCCGTGGTGTGTTGAGGCCGCACCCACGCCGCGTGTAAAAGCTATCAGCGCGGCGTTACCGGCGGATCCACAAATATAATCGTAACTGGGTTTGACTCCCGCAAGGCCGATGACATTGACGATAACGCCGCTTCTGCGCTTGATCATATGCGGAAGAACTTCACGCGTCATATTGATGTATCCAAAGACCTTTAGATCCCAGGATTTACGCCAAAGAACCTCGTCTATTGATTCGATCGAACCACCGGGAATTGCTCCGGCATTGTTGACCAGTACGTCAATTATACCACAAGAATCAGCCACCGTCTTTACTGATTCGCCATCGCTCAAGTCTGCCTGATGCAGTGTCACCCTTACCGGCTCGATCTTGAGAAGCTCTGCTTTCGCGGCTTCCAGTTGCTCCATATTTCGCGCGGCCAGGTGCAGGTGAGAGCCTTCGGCTGTAAAGGCTTTGGCGCAGGCAAGGCCGATGCCCTTTGAGCCACCGGTGATCAATACGTGTTTACCTTTCAATCCTAATTTCAACGAGTTCTCCTTGTGTGAGTAGAAGTGATGGCCTCGTAAAAGTGTAACTGCAATCCAGCGTTTGGTTGAATGGTGAGCTTTTGCGAGTCCATTGCGCAGCCACTGAAAAAGCAGTCCTACTCAATTGGCCTTGTCGAGCAATTTGTTGGCAGCCAGATGTCAGAAACTTATAAAAATCGACCCGGCCATGACATCGGCTTAACTTTTACATCTGATGGCGTTCTTCCTTCCATGGGTCTGCGGAGTCGCTGTAACCGAGCGTCTCCCAAAATCCTGGTTCATCACGGGAGCTGATCTTTATGCCCTCCAGCCACTTGGCACTTTTATAAAAGTACCGATCAGGAATAACAACACGCACCGGGGCGCCGTGTTTCTGCGGTAATTTTTCCGCAAAAAAACTGTGGGCCAGGATCACGTTCTCCTTTTGGGTCGCGCTTATGGGTAAATTGCTCGTATAGCCATGAGAGGCCTCAAAAATGATAAAGCCTCCATTTCCCTGCGGCCTGACCATATCCATGATTGTCGTCAGACGAACGCCACTCCATTCGGAATCAAGAAGAGTCCAGCCGGTGACACAGTGAATATCGCAGGTGATATTTACCTGGTCTAGCGTAAGCAGTTCTTGGTAGGTCAGAACAACCGGGTTTTTCACCTCACCGTGGATATGAAGACTCCAGTTCTCACTTGTTGCGTTTCCAGGTGTCCCCCCCATATCAAGAATCTTTTCAACTGCAAATTGCCCGGGAGGAAGACGCGGCCTGCCGTCTGGTCTGGTTTCGGCGGCCAGGTCTTGTTGCCTTGCTTCAGAGAGTCTAATGAAAATACCGGGTAACCCTATACTGATAATCGCGCCACCTGCCGCAGCTAAGAAGGAGCGCCTGGAAATTAGTCCCTCAAGATATGTTTCGATTTTCTTTACCATCACTTTTTACCCCGACACCAGCTACTGGGCTGTAGTCACGGTTTAGAAGTTCTCCGAATGCAGCACGATCCCGCCAGGCGTGGAGACCAAGCCATGAAAAGAATCCCCCAAGAAGTAAAGCTATTGTTCCTGGAACAATATGCCCTTTGAGCAAGACGATAGTCCCGAATACGGTACTTCCCAATGCCCCTGCAAATGCAAGCAACGCGCACAATCTTGAAACTATCCGTCCCAGTTTCTGGTCGATGGAATTGATTATCTTTGTTATCCGCATATTGCCTCATCTCTATTAGACATCAGTCGTTTTTTGATCATTTCCAGATCGGTATAAATAGCTGCAATGGAGTGGTAGTTGATTTCTGCTATGTAACAGAAATCTCGTTTATTATTGATATTGTAGACTTGAATGTCGGGCTTTGCAAGAGAATTTGGTTAGGCTTGGAGTTGATGTTTTTTCTGGCGGAATGTACCGATTGATTGCCAGGTGGTTTTCGGCTATGATGAACGAATTCATAGCCATAACACCTTACTGAAGATGACAGCTGCCTGAACAGGCAACGACCAGGCCTTGCAACGGGAAACTGCCAGGGATGAGCGCATGATACTAAGTGGATTTGCCGATGAAGTGTCCGATGATCTGACACTGCAGATAAAGGCCTTAAAAGAGCTGGGCTGGAACTATATCGATCTGAGAACGGTCGGCGGAAAGAACGTCAGCAGCCTGAGCGTCGCCGAGTTTGACCGGGTGCATCGGCAGCTCGCTGAAAATGATATTCAAATAGCCTGCTTCGGCAGTACCATTGCCAACTGGGGCCGGGATGTCCGGGATGCTCTTGAACTGGATCTGTCGGAGATGAAAAACTCGATCGTTCACATGAAAAAGGCCGGAGTCCGTTTCATCAGGATCATGAGCTACAGGATCGATTCCCCGACAAGGCTCGATAGCGGCCATGAAACACTCGTCATCGAGAATCTGAAGAAGATCGTTGAGCTGGCCGAGGAAAACGACGTAGTCTGCCTGCATGAGAATTGTGAAACCTGGGGAGGGCAGAGTTGCCGCCATTCACTGCGTTTGCTGGAAAGGATAGACTCGCCGGCGCTTAAGCTGGTCTTTGATACCGGCAACCCGGTCTCCATGCGCTATGTTTCCGGAGATCCACCCTATGCTTACCAGGACTCCCTGGAATTCTTCCGGGAGGTTCGTGAACATGTGGCTTATCTTCATGTAAAAGATGCGAAATGGGTCGAGAACAGGCTGCACTATACCTTTCCCGGTGAAGGGCTGGGTAATGTGGCGGCTATATTGCGTATGCTGGTTGAAGAGAAGATGGATATACCTATTTCCATTGAACCGCATGTGGCGGTCGTTTTCCATGATCCGGCAATAAAGACGTCGCCCGCGGAACGCTGGAAAAATTTTATAGACTACGGAACTCAGCTTGTTAGAATATCAGAAGCGGCTGGAATCACTTTCAGCAGAAGATGATCATATTAACCGCGTCAGAGGAGGTAGAAAATGAGAAGCCTGATGAGATGTCTGGTCTTTCTGGGTGTGGCTTTCGGATTGGTGGCTGGCCTGTTGTCTGTACAGGATGTTTCGGCGGAGAACGCCTGGAAACCCAACAAGCCGGTTAATCTTATTGTGCCATGGGGCGCCGGCGGGGCAACCGACGGTGTGTCCAGGCAGACGGCCATGGTTCTTGAAAAAGGCCTCGGCCAGAAAATAGTCGTGGTCAACCAGCCCGGTGCCTCCGGGTCTGTCGGGACGAAAAGTGTCCTGGATAAACCGAGGGACGGAATGTACTGGACGGCGGGTGCGGTAAAGGACCTCGGTGTCTACAAGGTCCAGGGACTGCTCGATACAACCCTGGACGACTGGAATATCTACCTGAACTTCGCCATTCCCAATGTCGTTGCTGTCAATGCCTCTTCACCCTACAAGGATTTCGGCGAACTGATTGCCGCCTTCAAGGCGAATCCCGGCAAAATCAAGGTTGCCACGGCAGGAGTTAATTCCGCCGGGCATACGGCCATCGAGATGATCAAGACCTATACCGGCATCGACTATAAACATGTATCCTACGAAGGCGGTAACCAGGCCGTTATCGCCACGGTTGCCGGCGAGTGTGACGTGGTCCCGCAGTTGTCAAAAGAAGAGGTCGATATGCTCAAGGCCGGCAAGCTGAGAGCACTTGCCGTGCTCGCCGACGGGCCGCTCAAAATCGACGGGTATGCCGAGGAGATTCCGTCGGTGAAAAAATGGATCCCCGAATTTGTCACTGCGCCGATCTATTTCGGTATCTTCGTGCCAAAGGGCGTCCCGCAGGAAGTGACGGATACCCTGGATATGCTCTGGAAGGACAAGCTGGCCGGCGATATGAGCCTGCAGACCTACGCCGCCCAGAATGCGATGATATTTGATCCGGCAACAGGGGATGCGGCCATGAAGAAGTCTTTCCCGATGGTTCAGCTTGATGCCTGGATGAAGTTTGACAAGGGTGATGCTGTTGTCGATCCGTCAACGATCGGCATCCCGCGACCATAAAAGCAACAGCCTCCTGAGCACCCGGCCTGTCTCCGGGTGCTCACTTACATTCTTATAACGATAACGTCTGCCCGATGACCGATCCAAAGATGGTCAAGAAGGACTTTATTACCTCTATCGTCCTTATTGCCTTCAGCCTTTCCATCGTGGTTCTTTCCTATACCATGCCGCGCCTTGAGCGGCGCGGCATCGATCCGTTCTCGGCTCCCGGCGTGGTGCCGGGGATGATCGGCCTGGTCCTGCTCTGCCTGGCCCTGGTTCTTTTTGTCCGTTCCGTCCGGCGGGGCGGTTACAGACTCTTTGAAAGCGGGGCCGCCGCCTCGGACGGAACGGCCCGGACAGGGGCCCACCTGCGGGTTTTGCTGACCCTTGGTCTGTCCCTGGTCTATGCGGTCGGTTTTCTCGGCCGGTTGAACTATTCGGTCGCAACCGTGCTCTATATTCTCGCTTTTATCTGTCTTTTCGAATACCAACCCGGACAGGGGCTGTGGCAGCAGCGCAGGGTGTTTATTGCCGCCCTCATCCAGGCCGTGCTGGCATCGGTGCTGATCACCCTTGTTTTCCAGAAACTGTTCCTGGTCGATCTGCCATGAGGCTGTTATGCTTGAAGGTCTGAACTATTTTATTGACGGGTTGCTCGGTTTTCTAAACGCACGGACCCTGTTTGACGTGCTCTGGAGCACGCAGCTCGGCATCATCGTCGGCATGCTCCCCGGGCTCACCGCGACCATGGGTGTGGCCCTGATGACCACGCTGACCTTCAGCCTGCCGCCTGACAATGCCATACTGATCCTCATCTGCATGTATATCGGGGCGATCTACGGCGGCGGCCGCAGTGCCATACTTCTCAATATCCCGGGTACGCCGGCCAACGCCGCCACGGCCATGGACGGCCACCCGCTGGCCCTGAAGGGCGAGGCCGGCAGGGCGATCGGCATCAGCACGACCGGTAGTTTCCTGGGTTCTCTGATCGGTATGGTGCTGCTCGCCTTCTTTACACCGCTACTTGGCAATTTTGCCCTTAATTTCCAATCATTTGAATTCTTCTGGCTGGCGGTCTTCGGCGTGGTGATTTCCGGGAACCTGACCGCGCCGAAGGACCCTGTCAAAGGATGGATTTCAGGTTTTCTCGGCCTGTTCATCGCGCTGATCGGCATGGAGAGTATTCACGGTTTTGTCAGGTTCTCCTTTGGCAATTCCAATCTCTCCGGCGGCATTAACCTGATCCCGGCCATGGTCGGGGCCTTTGGCTTTGCTGAAATCCTGTCGATGATGAAGTACCGGCAGGTCAATGTCGTCAAGTCAAAAATTGAAAGGATTCTCCCGCGCTTGAAAGAGATCTTCAAGGTGAGAAAAACCATTATCCGCTCGGGACTGATCGGCACGCTCATCGGTGCGATACCGGGGGTCGGCGAGGATATTGCCGCCTGGGTGAGCTACGATTTCGCCAAGCGCGGCAGCAAAAACCCGGAGGAATTCGGTCAGGGCAGTATTGAAGGATTAATCGCCGCTGAAACCGGCAACAACGCCGCTGTCGCCGGCGCGGTCATCCCCGTCCTGTCCCTTGGTATTCCCGGCTCAGCCCCTGCTGCCGTTTTGCTGGCGGCAATGTTTATCCACGGGGTGCGTCCCGGACCCCTCATCATGATCGAGTCGCCCGAATTCGTCTACAAGGTCGTGGCCATGGTCCTTCTGGCGACCTGCGCCATGTTCATCCTCGGCCTGTCGATGGTGAAGTATGTCGTCAAGGTCCTGCAGGTTCCCCGCACCAGGCTGATGCCCATCATTTTCACCCTCTGTGTGATCGGCTCATTCGCCATCCAGAGCCGCATCTTTGACGTACGGGTCATGCTCTTTTTCGGCGTGTTGGGCTTTATCATGACCGAGATGGAATATCCGGTGGCCCCGATGATTCTCGGTCTGATCCTCGGAACCATGCTTGATACCAACCTCAGGCGGGCCCTGGTGATTTCCGAGGGTGATATCCTGCAGTTTATCTCCCGGCCGATCTGCATGGTTCTCATCTTGCTGATCATCCTGACGCTCATCAGCAAAGCGCGGTGGTTTGCTGCGGCAATGAGTCGGCTCAGGGTACTGTTGAAAACACTATTTACATCCTGTTTATTCTGGAGGTCATAAAATGAGCAACACAAGAAGCTCCGTTCGTGCGGGAATTGTCGGATCCGGATTTGCGGCCCGTTTTCATGTAGAGGCGCTGCGCAAGGTATATGGCATCCAGGTGGAGATTTCCGGGGTTTATTCGCCAACCACTGATAATTGCCGGAAATTTGCATTGGAGACGGGTCTTAAAGCATACTCATCCCTGGGCTCCCTGGTTGAGCAGAGCGATGTTGTCCATGTCTGCACGCCGCCCTCCAGTCACGAAGGTATTGCTGCTGAAATCCTCAGGCAGGATAAATACGCTGTTATCGAAAAACCGTTTACCGGGTATTTCGGAGGCGGCGAAAAAGATTTTTCAGGAGACCGTTTCAACCGGCCGAACGGGCTTGAGCAGGCTACTCATAGTGTGCAGAACCTGCTCAGGGCTGAGGCCGAAAGCGCAGGACAGATCTGCTATGCCGAGAACTGGGTATATGCCCCTGGCATACAGAAAGAAAAGGAGATAATCGAAAAAAGCGGCGCACAGATCCTCTGGATGCATGGCGAGGAATCACACTCCGGTTCACATTCACCGTTCTACGGTATCTGGTCATTCTCGGGCGGTGGTTCGATCATGGGCAAGGCGGTTCACCCGCTCGGCGCGGTACTCTACCTGAAACAGGTTGAGGGCATGGCCTCGCAGGGCAGGCCGATCCGTCCGGCGACGGTCTCAGCCCGGGTGCACGCAGTTACTCGTTCCGAAGGGTTCCGCGACCTGGGTTTTATCAAGTCCGGTTATACCGACATTGAGGATTTCGGCTCAATGCACATCGTCTTTGAGGACGGCATGTTTGCCGATGTTTTTGCCTCGGAGCTGGTCCTGGGCGGCGTGCACAACTGGATCGAGATCACCGCGAACAACCATCGGACCGTCGTTAATATCAACCCGAATGACTCGATGAAATCCTTCAACCCCCGGGGAGACCAGTTTAAGGATATCTACGTTGTCGAGAAGATAGAAACAAAAGAGGGCTGGTCAAACATTTCCCCTGATGAGGACTGGTATACCGGCTATCAGAGTGAGATTCAGGATTTTTATCATTGTGCCTCAACCGGGTCGGTACCTCAGTCCAACAGCACGCTCGCGGCAGACACCATCCTGACCGTCTACAGTGCCTATTGTTCTGCTGCCGACGGCGGCAGGGAGACAGCGATACCGGTCATCAAATAGCGCCATGCTGTTTTGCCGGAGACTATTGGGATTGATTAACCCCTTGTCATTTATCTCGTTTCAGGAACAGGAGGAAGGGACCATTTATCAGGGGAGAGTAATGCGCATTCTCGTTTTACCGGGTGACGGCATCGGGCCGGAAATTGTGGCATCCGCCATGCAGGTGCTGCAGGCGGCGAACCGGAAGTTTGACCTGCAGCTCCAGTTTGATTTTGCCGAAGTGGGCTTTGTGAGCCTGGAAAAATACGGGACCACGCTTCGTGACGAAGTGCTGGAAAGTGCCAGGAGCTATGACGGGATAATCCTCGGGACGCAGTCACATGCCGATTATCCGGCTCCGGAAAAGGGAGGGCACAATATATCGGCACATTTCCGCGTTGATCTCGATCTCTATGCGAACATCAGGCCGGCCCGAACCCGTCCGTTTCTGCCTTCCAACATGAAAGAAGGAAAGAAAATGGACCTGGTGATCATGCGGGAGGCAACTGCCGGCCGGCCCAGACGGCGGAAGGCACAAATACCCTGCCTTCCGCCAGTTTGCGCGCGGTCCGGAGCAGACCGGCGGATTTCAGTTTGAACCCGGCCGAGCCGATCTCGTAGTCGATGATCACCTCGATCTGCCCCGAGGCGTGTTCGAGGATAACGTGTGCCGGGATCGCCTCCGTCCGCTGCACCAGACCCTCGGCGACCGTTCCCGGGGTTAGCAGGCAGGTGGCCAGGCACTGGGAACCGGTCACGGCCATGGTCGGATGGCATTTCCAGGGCATGAAATAGCGGGCGCAGATTGTACCCCCCGCCTGCGGCGGTGCCAGCAGAGCAAACTTGGGCGT
The DNA here is from genome assembly GCA_963745765.1 of uncultured delta proteobacterium. Lineage (GTDB taxonomy): Bacteria > Desulfobacterota > Desulfobulbia > Desulfobulbales > Desulfocapsaceae > Ww85. The sequence continues at coordinate 242,486 of CAVUYQ010000026.1, forward strand.
TACCGATTTCACCACATCACCCATGCCCATCCGGCGTCCGGCTTCGACCCGGATCGGTTCCATCCGCTCAAAGAAGGCGCGGTTGTCATCCAGTTCAAGACGACTCTCGTACCCGCTTAATCCGAAATCTTCAGCCCTGGCGATAACCACCGGCATGGCTACATCCATACAGGTCACCGGGATACCGTCGATGATATCGATCAGGCTGTCGGTGGGCAGGAAGGCGCCGGTTACCCCGCCCGTTACATCAAGGAACTGCAGTTCGATGGGGGCGCCGCTGCCGGGTACACCGTCGATTACGGTCTCGCCATCATAGGTGACGCGTCCGTCCGGGGTCAGGATCCTGGCGATTATGCGGGCTCCGGTGTTGACGGCTTGTATCCGGATGAGTGTCTCGTCTCCGTCAGGTTCGACCAGTCCCATTTCGAGTGCGGCCGGGCCGACACCCGATAACATGTTTCCGCAGGTGGGCCTGTAGTCTACCAGCCGATCCTCAACGCTCACCTGAGCAAAAAAATAGTCGATATCCGCCCAGTCATCATCTGACTTTGAAAGCATGGCGACCTTTGTGGTTACCGCAGCCCCGCCGCCGATTCCGTCGATGTTGAGGGGATGGCCGGAACCGAGCAGGGATATCAAGACCTTACTGAGTTGAGCCTGATCTTCCGGAAGGTCAGAACGTTTAAAGAATGGTCCGCGGGAGGTCCCCCCGCGCAGGAAGAGGAAGGGAATGGGGGTCTGTGTCATAACGATACCTTTTTAAAGGGGTTGCAGTTGATTTGAGCTCGGCGACGCCCAAAACCTCCACCGCTGCCCGGGCCTCCTTGACGCGGTCGAGCGTCATGCCCCGCCGGCCCGCCAGACAAAATCAGCCGCATGCGCACTGACTATTAGCGCTGTTCCGTTGCTCATGGGAGAACTCCATAATTAAAATTGCTGGGAAATCCTGCGGAAGATCAGTTGAACAGCCTTGTCATACGTAAAATAGAGGTAAAAGATTATCGTAAGCAGAGATCAAAATTCTGTAAACCTAAAATAAAAAATAATATTTTGACCAATGCACTGCGAGATAGTTTTCGTCCGGAAATGAGCGATTTTTACCTAAATCTAGGCGCTCGATAAATTTAACCGCAGGCATATAATTGATATTCCGAGGATTAAATTTTGAGAGTAACGACGAGTTAGGGGAAAAGCGCTGTTTCAGGATGGAAACGAGATAATACTTTGTAGCGTGAATCCTTTCGGAAGAGGGGCCAAACCTAGCCTGACGATAGTAGCGTTAAACCGCAGCAGTGGGATGCATGCAGATCGGAGTCGGGTGCAAATCTCTAAGGCCCTGTGCCCGATTGCCGACACTGCATTTGCCGAAATTCAGCGGAGATTGACAGACAAGAGCGTTTAGCAAAGAGATCCCGCCGGCATAAATGAGAAAAAGCGGGTAAGAAAAAGATTGAAAAGGTTTGAGACAGACTTACTAGTATAGCAACTATAAGCCGGAAACTAATCTCAATCCCATAAGAGGTATCATTTATGACAAGTCTTGATTCCACCCCAGAGTTTGTCTCGAAGGTATACGAAACCATGAGCCGGAACCTGAAGGTTGTCCGGGAGAAACTAGGGCGCCCTTTAACCCTGGCCGACAAAATTCTCCTTTCCCATTTGGATAATCCCGCAGAACAGGAAATGATTGCCGGCAAGAGTTATCTCCAGGTGCGTCCTGACCGCGTTGTTCTCCAGGATGTGCTGGGGCAATCGGCCATGCTCCAGTTTATGCAGACCAGCCGTAAGAAAGTTGCCGTTCCAACAACGATTCACTGTGACCATCTCATCGAGGCACGGGTGGCTGGCGACCTTGATCTGAAGGCGTCTAACGCCGAAAATAATGAAGTCTATGACTTCCTGAAGTCTGCGGCGGCAAAATACGGTGCGGGCTTCTGGGCCCCCGGTGCCGGCATCATTCACCAGGTAAACCTCGAGAACTATGCCTTTCCGGGCGCGGTGATCCTCGGTACCGATTCACATACGCCGAATGCCGGCGGTATCGGTGCCTGTGCTGTCGGCGTCGGAGGCGCGGATGCCATTGATGCGATGGCCGGCCTGACCTGGGAGGTGCTCCATCCTAAGCATATCGGCGTCAAACTCACCGGAACCTTGAGCGGCTGGACCGCGCCGAAGGATATCATTTTATACCTGGCCGGAGAGTTGACGGTGTCAGGCGGGACCAACGCTATTATCGAATACTTCGGTCCCGGGGCAAAAACCATCAGCTGCACTGCCAAGGCGACGATTACCAATATGGGTGCCGAACTCGGAGCAACCACTTCCATTTTCGAGTACGACGCGAGCATAGCGAGATACCTGAAAGCAACCGGGCGCGGCGCACTTGCCGATCTCGCCGAACAGCACAAGGAGCTGCTGTCTCTTGATGAAGATGTCTTGAACAACCCGGGGAACTATTATGATCGTGTCGTCGAAATTGATCTCTCCTCCCTGGAACCCCATGTCGTCGGACCCCACTCGCCCGATCGTGCGCGACCCATTTCTAAGCTTGCCGCTGAGGTTGCCGGGAGCAACGGTGCGTTTATAGACACGATTTCGACCTGTCTTATCGGCAGCTGCACCAATTCGTCCTATGAGGACATGAGCCGGGCAGCCGATCTTGCCGAGCAGGCCAAGGCGCATGGCATCAAGTGTGCGGTGCCGTTGATGGTGACACCGGGTTCGGAGCAGGTCCGGGCAACCATCGAACGGGACGGCCAGATGGCCTCTCTTAAAGACATCGGCGGAACGGTCCTGGCAAACGCCTGCGGGCCCTGCATTGGGCAGTGGAAACGGGATACCGGAATAGCCGGCAAACCCAATACCATCGTTACCTCTTATAATCGCAATTTTCCCCGGCGGAACGATGGTCAGCCCACCACCATGAACTTTATCGCCAGCCCGGAAATTACCGTTGCCCTCGCACTGGCGGGACGACTGTCGTTCAATCCGCTGACGGATACGCTTACCGACGGAAATGGCCGGCCCTTCAAGCTTGATCCGCCGAAGAAGGCACCTGATGTACCTGACAAAGGGTTCATCAAGGGAAGAGAAGACCTGTACTTCCCGCCACCCGAGGATGGAAGCGACATCGAATTGAAGGTTGATCCGAACAGTCAGCGGCTGCAGCTCCTCGAGCCATGGCCTGCCTGGGACGGCAAAGATGTCACCGATGCCCCGATCCTGCTCAAGGCGAAGGGGAAAACCACCACGGATGCTATTTCTCCGGCCGGGCCCTGGCTGAGGCTGCGCGGGCATCTGGACAAGTTCAGCGACAACATGTTTATGGGTGCGATCAACGCCTATGACGATATCGCCGGATCAGGCCTGAACGTGCTGACGGGGGAACGCGGCCAGTCCTTTTCGGATATTGCCCGGGACTATAAAGCCAAGGGTATTAAATGGGTCGTCATCGGGGACTGGAACTATGGCGAGGGCAGCAGCCGCGAGCACGCCGCCCTGTCTCCCCGGCTTCTCGGCGGGGCCGCGGTCATTGTTCGCAGTTTTGCCCGCATCCATGAATCCAACCTGAAAAAACAGGGGCTTCTTGCACTCACCTTCAATGATCCTGCGGAGTATGACCTGCTGCGCGAGGATGACAGAGTCGACCTGGTGAACCTGGCCGATCTGAAACCGGGCCAGCCGGTTACCTGCATCATCAATCACAGCGATGGAACAAAAGACACCCTGCAGTTGAACCACACCTACAACGAGGCGCAGGTCGGCTGGTTCAAGGCGGGATCGGCATTGAATCTGATCAGCTAAAAACGCTTTTTCCCCGCAATGGAAAGGATAGGATTAGAAACAATAATCCTATCCTTTTATCTGCTCCTCCTGGAGCATCCGGTCGATAAAGTCGAGAACAAATTGCCGCTGAACTGCGGTGGCATAGGCGATGCATGTACAATGCAGATTTGCACTGCTGCGGACGAGCAATTCAAAACAGAGCCGGTTTGTCTCCAGGTCGACGGCAAAATAGAAGGGGCCGCATTCCTCATGCCCCCGCTGGGCCTCGGAGAGCAGGTCATCCGGCAGGGAAAGCCAGAAAATTCCGGTCATCGGCCCCGTTTTCAGCGTTCTTTTCAGGTAAGAATCGAGGTTGTCGCGTTCCAGCGGTGTCAATTCATCTATGACAAATTGTCTCATGATTTCCGGTCTGATACGATAAGGTTGATAACGATCCGTTGATGCAGCATGTTCCTACTGTCTTGCGTCTGCGCCGGTGAGCCTGTGACAGATGGACACCTTAAATAATTACCGGTAGCGTCCTGTTTTCATAGATCAAGCGAGGTGGTGTCCTGGTTCAGGACCTCACCGCCATCTTCAGTGACGATAACCATGTTCTCCAGCCTGATGCCCCCCCATCCGGGGATGTAAATACCCGGCTCGATGGTAATAACCATGCCCGTTTTAAGTTTCTGGCTGCTCCTTGACGATACCCGCGGTGCTTCATGAACACCAAGGCCGACACCGTGTCCCAGGGAGTGTCCGAACGCTTTGCCGTAGCCGGCCTCGGCGATAACTTTTCTGGCGCAGTGGTCAACGTCTTTCATACTCACACCCGGTCGAACGGCAGCAATTCCGGCTTTCTGGGCCTCTCTGACCAACCGGTGTCTGCTGCGATACTCCGCATCCGTCCGGCCAAGGACAAAGCTGCGGGTCATGTCGGAACAATAACCGGCGAGTACCAGACCCATGTCAATGGTGACCGGCTGGTTTTTTCCAATGGGCTGTGCGGTGGGAGTGGCATGCGGCAGCGCACTGTTTTTCCCGGCGGCAACGATGGTGTCGAAACTGGGCTTTTCTGCGCCGGCCTTGCGCATGGCCGTTTCAATGGCAAGGGCCGCTTCGATCTCGGACATCTCCGGGGAGAGTTCCCGGTACACCTGTCTGAACACCGTTTCATTCAGCCTGACGGATTGCCGAATAAGATCCTGTTCTTCCGCACTTTTTATCAGGCGCATCTTTTCTACAAGGCCACTGACAGGCACCATCTCGATTTTTGTCCGCTCACCCAATTCCGCTAGCTTGATACTGGAACTGTGCAATGTGTAATGGCTCTCAAAGGCCAGGCGGCGGATGGAGGTTTCGGAGATCAGGCTCTCCAGCAGCGAGATAAGTCCCTTGTTGTAGCGGGAAACCGGCAGGCCGGTTTCCCGCTCACCAATTGTCTGGTAGCGAGAGTCGGTGAGCAATCGTACCGTGCCGCAGGCCGGTACAAAAAGGTGCCCCGAACTTTCACCGATACCGTGGTCAGCCGGCGTGTATCCGCTTAGATAACGGCGATTATCCGGCTGGCTGACCAGCAGGGCGTCAAGTTTATTGCGCTTCAGTCTTGCCTGCAGTTTCTCAAGGCGATGGCGGTAGTCCATAATGGCATCTTGTGAGCATGGGGCTAGATGTTAAACCGCTGCCCGATCTGCTCCTTTCGCTGATTGAGAGCTTCGTTATACTGGTCGTTCAGGCTGGCGCTCACGCGAGACCACTCTTCCTGGTATTTGGGGTGCATGGTCGGGTTCAAGGCCGTTGTCTCATCGACAGGAACACCCTGCTGCTGCAGCTTATTCTTGATCTGAGCAAGGATCGACTCGTCAAACTGCTCTTTTACCTGGGCCAGGTGTCGGCCATACTGTTCGAGAATCTGGTGCAGCTCGGCACAGATGGCGGAGACATCGGCAGAGTTGCCGCTCAGTTGCTGCAGCGTCTGCAGGCTGAGCAGCGTGGCCTCCGAGAGGGTTTCTTCCCGCGGCAGCGTGATATTCCTGAGCAGGGTCCTGGCCATACCGCCGCGAATTTCCATCTGTTCTTCGGGCGGCTGCTTTTGCAGGAGTTGCTGAAGATCTTTCTCTTCATTATTGAGGAAAGAGGCAGCCAGGCGCATGCCCTTGCGAAGCGTATCCTCGCTTACCCGACTATCCTCGGTCTCAGCAGCCATGCGGGCTGCACGTTCCATAACCATGTCAAGTGTGCTTCTGATTTCGGCCATTTTTCGTCCGTTGTTACTGGTTGATTAAACTAAGGGTGCTGGATTAAAACATCATCAAATCTACTCTACGCTATGATCGGTCGCAAAGAAAATCTAGGAGCGTACCGGAGAAATGCAATTTTTGCTCAGATTGAGGCATTGTAAGAAAATTAAGCGGAGCAATATACGCAATATTGTGAGTATTGATTTTCTTACAATAACGACGAGATGGGGAAAAAGGGCTTTCTCCGGTACGCTCCTAGTCACTTTTGCGGTCCCTGCTCAGACGGGCAGCGAAAAAACCGTCGATACCCACTGCGGGCAGGGGAGAAAAATACTTGCCTTGTATTAACTTTTCTGCGTTTTCAGGTAGATAAGGGTTGGCATCGGTCAGGGAGATATCACTGTTGTGCGAAAGAAATGTGGTAATTATTTCTTCGTTTTCTTCAGGTTCTATGGAGCAAGTGGCATATACCAGGACTCCGCCCGGTGCCAGGAGTTCCGCCGCCTTGTCCAGGAGCATCATCTGGCGTTCCCGATAGGCGGCCAGTTCCGGTTCTTGCCTGTTCCAGCGTATGTCAGGCTGTCTGCCGATAATTCCTGTGCCGCTGCAGGGGGCATCGAGCAGAATAGTGTCAAACAGGCCCGGATTACTTCCGGCGAACAGTTCTATTGTTGTCTGATGTGTTGTGACCTTGATATCCGGACAGAGCCGGGTGAGGTTTTTTCCAAGCAGCAGGTAGCGACCGGACTCCGGTTCAAGCGCGGTCAGAAAACCGCCTGCTGCTGCGGATAAAAAGGCGAGGTGCGCGGTTTTCCCGCCAAGACCGGCACAGCAATCCAGGTAGCGATGACCGGGGCTGAATGGGGCGAGCAGCAGGGTCGCGAGCTGGGCAGCCTGATCCTGGACCTGGAAAAGGCCGTCGGCGAAACCGGGCAGGTTTGTTATCGGACCGTGAAAATCGGGAAGGATTACCGCTTCGGCCGAATACTTTCCCGGTTTGGCGCTTATGGTGTTTTCCTCGAGGAGCTGCAGGTAGGCTGTCCTGTTTGTCCGGGGGGTGATGTGCAGGCAGAGGTCCGGTTCCCTGTTGTTGTGCGAGCATATCTGCAGCATGGCCTCACGGCCGTAATGAGCCTCCCAGCGGCGGGTCAGCCAATCGGGATGATTGAGGGGCGGATGGTCGGCAGCTCCAGGCTCGTCAGGTTCCGGCAGCTCGTGTTTACTGCGCAGGCTCTGCCTGAGAACGCCGTTGACAAAGCCTTGTATCTGCTGAGGATAACCGCCGATCTTTACAGCCTTTACCGTCTCGTTGACAGCGGCCGAAGGGGGGATGCGATCAAGAAAGAATAACTGGAACAATCCGCTTGACAGGGCCTGGTAGACAAAAGGTTTCAGCTGGCTGATCGGTCGGCGGCAGAGTGCTTCGAGGAGTCTGTCGAGGTAATCCCTCTGTCTCAGAACGCCATAAGAGATTTTCATGGCCAGGTGGTGGTCGCTGCTGTCCAGCTCACATTCCCTGGAAACGGTGTCGAGTATAGTGGTGACCGGCTTTCTGGTGCGCTGCAGACGTTTTAAGGTCTCGATAGCCGCAAATCGTGCATTTTTTTTCATCATATAATTGCAGAACACTTTTTATGGAATGAATGACAGATACTTTTAATATTGAGCATAACGCAGCTTTCTTTCCTTCTCTCTACCTGAGCGTGTGCTGTTTGTAAACTATTCATGGGGAGTCGGCTTGCCTGTCTTGAGATGGATTATTCAGCAGAGAGGGAAAAATTTTATTAAAAATAGTTTAATCGGCTCGACAGCAGGTTCGCCTGTTGTTACGATTCAGGGAAACCTGAATTGTAAACCGATAGCACGACCAAAAGGAGAACATAATGGTACGATTTTTGTGGTCTGTGACCGCAATGCTGATCGTTATGGCCGGCTTCACCGCTCCATCGGGGGCCATCACTCTTGAGGAGGTTAAAGAGCGGGGTGAACTGAACTGCGGTGTATCCACCGGGCTGCCAGGGTTCTCAAACCCGGATTCGGAAGGGAAGTGGTCGGGGCTGGATGTTGATATCTGTCGAGCGGTGGCTGCCGCGGTGCTTGGGGATGCCGGCAGGGTCAAGTTTGTGCCGTTGACTGAGAAGACCCAGATGACCGCACTGCAATCCGGCGAGGTTGATCTGCTGTCAAAGAGCATTGCCTGGACCATGACAGGGGATACCGCCCTTGGTCTGCATTTTACCGGTATCTCCCTGTACGACGGCCAGTCCTTGCTGGTGCGCAGGATACTTAATGTTACGAGTGCTCTTGAACTGAGTGGCGTAATTCTCTGCCTCCAGGGAGGCAGTGCTTATGGAGCCAGGCTCCAGGACTATTTAAAGGAGCACAATATCGTCTATAAAGTGCTTGCCACCGGAGATACCGCCCAGGATCTCGAGGAGATTGCCGCCGGGCGTTGTGATGTGATGACCGGCAGGCGATCCAGACTGTATGGCCTGCTCCGGAAAATTGAAAAGCCCGAGGAGTTGATGGTCCTGCCTGAGGTCATTTCCCGGGAACCCGTGGGGCCGGTTGTTCGCCAGGGTGATGATGGCTGGTTTAATCTTGTCCGGTGGACACTCTTTGCCATGATAAATGCGGAGGCATATGGGGTCAGTTCCGTAACCGTTGAAGCAGCCAAGCTCAGTTCTGAGCCGAATGTCAGAAGGCTGCTCGGTCTCGAGGGCATCAAGGGAAAAGGTCTGGGGGTTGCCGATGACTGGGTCTATCAGGTAATCAGACAGGTTGGCAACTACGGCGAAATCTTTGAGCGAAATATCGGTACCGGATCACCGCTGAAAATGGATCGCGGGCTGAATGCACTGTGGAACAAAGGAGGTATCCTGTATGCACCTCCGATGAACTGAGGTACTTTTCGGCAGCCAGCGGCCAACACCGAAAGAAACATTTAATGTCAGGGTACCTTGAAGAATCGAAGGTGCTCATGGGGTTGTATGCACATTCACTGGTTACAGCATGTACCGTTCGAGGGGCTGGGCAGCATTGCCGCCTGGGCTGAAGAACGAGGGCATCTGCTTACATCCACCCGCTTCTGGGCCGGGGACAGGCTCCCCTATCCGGATGATGTTCAGCTGCTGGTAATTATGGGCGGCCCCATGGGCGTCTATGATGAGGCTGACTATCCCTGGCTCAGGGATGAGAAAGCCTTTATCCGGGCTGTCGCTGACACTGGCGCCGCAATCCTCGGTGTTTGCCTGGGCGCCCAACTGCTGGCTGAGGTTTTCGGGGCGAAGGTGTTTAAAAACAAAGAAAAGGAGATCGGCTGGTACTCGCTTGCCTGCGCCGACTCGGGGCCCGCCTGGCTGCTCACGTTGTTTGCCGGTGAGACGGAGGTATTACACTGGCATGGCGACACCTTCGATATCCCTGCCGGAGGGACCCGTTTCTGTTCCAGCGCCGCCTGCGTAAACCAGGGGTTCATCATCGGCGATCGTATCATTGGCCTGCAGTTTCACCTGGAGATGTCGAGGCAGGATCTGGCAGGGTTGATCGAAAACTGCCGTCACGAGCTGATTGAAGGCAGATGGATCCAGGGCGAAGGCGACCTGCTCGGCGGGACCGGCGATGCAAGTAAAAGAAAAAAGATACTGGCGGGTCTGCTCGATCACCTGCAGCTGGCTGCTCAGAAGCAGTGACGATGCTCTTCCCGGTCCGGTTCCATAGCGCTGCAGGCACAGTGTCGTCTGGAATCCGCAACTGCGCCTGACTGGATCATGTCGGCGGGGGCAATCTCCGTTCTGTGCTGCCTCAGTTCGCTATAATTCGCTAACTGCATCAAAGAGGTCGCGATCAGCCTCGATTTTAGCCCGATTGCCGATGATTGCCCGGTGGGCGTCTGCGGTCATCCCGGCGAAACGGTCACTGAATGAGCGAAGATCCTCCAGCCTGGTTGCGGTGATTTCCCTCAGACGCTGCTGCTTCTGTTCTCTGGTTATTCCGCTCAAAAATTCGTTTCGGGCCGTTGCTCCCCGTGATGCGGCACTCTGGTGCGGATCGAAGGCCCCGTAGGTGCCGATGATAAGCTGTTCCAGAGCCTGCGCGGAAAGGGTGATATCGGCAATGATGCCGGGCAGCTGCCGGTACACGTCAAAGGTCTTTCGAACCTGTGGATCACGGTAGCTGACGATGGCCAGGTTTCCGCTGACATGGCTGAACTGGATGAAACAGCCGTAGGCCCCGCCCACCTGCCGCACGGTGTTCCACAGGTAATCACGAGTCAAATAGGTTTTCAGGACCTCAAAGGAGCCGTGATAGTGCTCGCCGGCGGGAAACAATGAGCCTCCCTGGACGGCAAAAACAATTTCCGCGGCGGTGATAAAGGCCTCATGCCGGGGGAAATCAGGAGCGTCCAGCGGGGGTACCGGAGCAAGTTCCCGGTCGGAGAGGGCGTCGGGAATCCTCCGGCCGATGTCCCTGAACCGCTCGATATCCTCTCTTTCTGCCGTCAGGCTGATGATAAGGTTGTTGCGGTTTAACATGATGGCTGCCATTTCCTGAAGATCCTGCAGCAACGCCTCTTCCCGTGCATCGTACTGGCTGACGAGATCCCTGGCGGCACGGTAGGCAGTGATACCGTTGAACTGTTCCTGGTATCTCCCGGCCGGACTGAGGTGAGAAAAAACGCGTGCCGATGGCAGGCCGTAACCCTCGCTCTGGGCATCATGTTCGGCCCAGGCGAATTCTCGCCGGATGATTTCTTTTATCCTGGTGCGGTCGTTGAGGCGGAGGCCGGTAAATATTTCTGTCAGCAGGTCAAGGGCGCGATCAAGATATTCCGGCAGCACTTTCAGGCTCAGCCAGAAGATGCGCCTGACATAGTCGCTGTCTCCCTGCCTGGAGAAGGTATTGATTGCATGGTTCAGGCCGCCGGTACAGGTGGCTACCTCCTTGGCAAAGGCAACGTAGTTCAGTTTCTCCGTACCGATCTCGGTAATGACAGCGCCGAAAAGATCGAGCAGGGGCAGGTAACGATGCGGCAGGCAGTTAAGGTCGAGGCCGATGTCCAGGTAGGAAATACGCTTGGTGGGCAGTTCATTGACCAGTACCTGCCGGCCGAACATGATCTCCTCGCCGGTGCTGTGAAAATCAACGTTTACAGGCAGATCCCTTCGCGATAACCGGGGTAGCAGTGCGAGTGTCTGCTCGTCGTTGGCGATTTGCTGCCGGTCGATAAGCTCCAGGGTACGATCAATCATCTGTTGCCGCTTCTCAGCATCGAGTGTGCTCTCGAACTTTTTGAGCCGGGCCTGTTCGTCTGCTGCCGTTTCTTTTATTTTCTGCGGGTCGGGTTCCAGCACCACGGTCACCGTTGCCCGGTTTTCGAGCAGTGAATGCTTGATGAGCTCCTCGAAATAGCCTTCATCCAATGCCTTCTGCCGTATGGTGCGCAGGAGGTCTTCCGTCTGCAGGGCGGCAAACGGATCGGTACCGTACCTGAAGGCGGCCATGACCTTGCTGTGCAAATTCAGGCCGCGCTGCGCCTTGCTGGCCTCTTCACGCACTGCAAACTCGTATTTGTTCAGTTCGGCAAGCACCAGTTCCCGGTCCAACCCGTCTGCCACCATCTCCCTGAGCGCTTTTTCATAAAGCGCCGCGAAGGTGTCGCAGTGTTTGGCCTCGCTGCCGACGAGGTAGGTTATCATCACGGTATTGAAGCAGGAAGACGAGAGGTAGAGTCCGCCGAAATCCTTGCAGATGCCGCTTGAAACAATCCTGTTCTTCAGTGGTGAGCCGTCGGAATTATAGAGGATATTGGCAATAATCTGGAATGAAGCGTTTTTTTCAAGGTCGGCGACGGTTCCAACATGGGTCCCGACGGCCAGGTAGGTCCGGTCCGTCGTGTCGGATGAGTCGATCCCGTAATGGTCGGTCACCTGCACGGGAGTGTTTATCAGGGAGCCCTGATCGGCCTCCGCCCGCTCCCCCCGGGAGGTGAATTTTTTCAGGAAGCGGTCCTGCAGGAACGTCAGCTCGTCCTCAAGCGGCGCATCACCGTAGAGGAAAATAGAGCCATTGCTCGGATGATAGTATTTCCGGTGAAATGCACAGAACTCCTCAAAGCTCAGGTCCGGGATATCCTTCGGATCCCCTCCCGATTCGTGCGCATACGTGGAGCCGGGCATCAGTGCGCCGAACAGGTCCTGGAACAGCGCGCGGATCGGATCGGAGAAGGCCCCCTTCATCTCGTTAAAGACTACTCCCTGCAACTGCAGGGGCGTCCCCGGCCCTTCCTGGTGATAGTGCCAGCCTTCCTGCTCGAAGGTTTCAGGCTGCAGGAGCGGGTGAAAGACGACGTCGCAATAGACATCCATCAGGTTGAAATATTCCTTTTTGTTTCTGGTGGCAAACGGGTAATAGGTGACATCCGAGCCGGTCATGGCATTGAGGAAGGTCATCAACCCCCCTTTGTTCATCTCGCCAAAGACATCCTTCACCGGGTACTTGGAGGAACCCATCAGCACCGAATGCTCTAGTATATGGGCCACCCCTGTCGAGTCGGTGGGAATGGTATTAAAGGCAATGGAGAAGGTCTTGTTGCTGTCTTTATTTTTTATGGCTATGAGAGGACATCCGAGCAGTTCATGCTCAAACAGGTAGACATCTGATGAAATTTCCTCGATTCGCTCATACCTCTGCAGGGTAAACCCCGCAAAGGAACTGCCTGGCTTTTGTATCATTCGTTTTTTCCCGTTCTACGTTCTAGGTTGTCTGGAAGGGTGGGGAAGATCACGTTTAAAATGTTTTGGCGGAATCGATGAGCAGGGTCACCGGACCATCATTTATCAATGATACCTGCATCATGGCTTGAAACTTTCCCGCTGCTGTCGTTACTCCCCGTCGCTTGATTGCGCTAATAAAATCATTGTACATCCATTCGGCGATTTCAGGCGGAGCCGCGTCCGAATATCCGGGTCGACGGCCTTTCCTGCAGTCGCCGTAAAGCGTGAATTGCGACACTATAAGCATCTCTGCCTGAATATCAGCCAAAGAGCGGTTCATTTTCCCCTGATCATCAGCAAAGACCCGTAAATTGGTAATCTTTTCCGCCATCCAGCCGATGGTATCCACACCGTCATCCCGATGGATACCGAGAAAGACGACAAGCCCGCGGCCGATCGTCCCGATTTCACTCCCGTCCACCTGCACCGAGGCACGGGACACCCGTTGTATGACTGCACGCATTGTTGGTTCTCTATAAAAAGAAGGTTTGTGGGTTATCTGCCGGAAGTAGATAATCCCAAAGAACGACGTCTGTCAATCCTCTCAGGCAACTCACCTGGAAACCTAAGAGAGGCGAATATTGAGGATGTCGGAAGCGGACTGAATAAGAGCTGAAGCTAGGGGTGCTTGATTTAGAGATGTTATTCTGGTAACCAAACTATTTGATGGAGTTTTTTATTTATTGCTAATATTGGAATTAAGCGGTGATATCCTGTTTCCGGTTATCACTCGTTATTGCATGATATCCAGTTAGAAAAGAAGCATCACGAGTGAAAAGTCTCTATCAAATGGTGACTACTCGGAATGATATCAGGAAACCGGATAATAACTTAGTTTAGCTGTGGAAATTGACATAATGACGTTATGACGCTATTCTGTTGCTACTAGGAGGTGATATTATGGCCACACAAGCAAAACGAGCAACAATCTATTTCGACCCAGATCTCCATAAAGCCCTTAAATTGAAGTCTGTGGAGACGTCACGGTCCATTACTGAATTGGTCAATGAGGCAGTTAGGGAAGCTCTCTCAGAAGATGCAGAAGATCTCGCAGCTTTTGATCAAAGACTGAATGAGCCATTAGTGAGCTACGAGCAAATGATTAAAAAGCTAAAGAAAAATGGCTCAATATAAAGTTTTCTTTAAGAAATCGGTTGAGAAAGACCTCGAACTCATTCCCAAACGAGATCTATCCAAGATTCTTGAAAAGATAGAATTACTTCATTTAGATCCTCGTCCTGTCGGAAGTGAAAAGTTGACAGGCCAAGAGAGATATCGAATACGGCAAGGAAATTATCGTATAGTTTACTCTATCCAAGACTGTGAGTTAACTGTATGGGTCGTCAGAGTTGGCCGCAGGCGGGATATATATAAAAAGATCAGTTAACAAGCCGTTTCACCCGACGCAGTGATCTGCGCCGGTGAACTAGTCGTTGTCTCTGAAACATCAGAGACAGGAAGGATAAAGTCTACCTTGAAAAATTGTCTTTTTGCCTCAACGCTGCGTTGCATGTGTATATTTTATCATTGGAATATCAGATATATGGCTGAGGTAAAATTTTCTCTTGCGCCTTGATTTTGAACCAAAATCCTCATTTTGCAAGGTACCCAAAAGAATGGAGCTAAATCCAAAAGCTGATGCTCAACGAAGAGCTGACCAAATTGGTTGTTTCCGGGCTGAATTAGAAATAATTGAGCAGGAAACTGTTTTATCCCGCTCTGATATCCAACGTACTGTTCTTGCCGAGTACCATGAAAATCTCATCAAAACTCGCTCATCAAAGTTTGACGTTTTCAGCTCAAACAGCAATACAACGTATTACAAGGAACCAATTCCAAAGGAAGTATTTATTGTTCTTGAAAATAATGGTGAGCCTTACAGAGAAGCTGTAAAGAGAGCAGAATTCACGCTGGAGAGAGAAGAAAATTTATTTAAATTAAACCCCAGCGACAAAATGTTGCGCGATAATTTTGAAAGAGCAGAAAAACGATTAAAGCGTGAACGTTCTGAAGAAACCAGACTTTATGCAATTGACGCCGGTCTTGACCTCGGCGAATTAAGAGAGAGATATGTAGACCGAACACGTTTTATCATTACAAAGGGTTTGGTCAAACCAATGATTAATCGCAATAAAAACAGGAAAGAAGTGTTTGGGTATATATATCGACTGAGCGTGGCAAGTATTAACGTACCGCTCAGACATCGACAGATATTTGATTCCATTCTCGCCAAGGGAAAGTCAAACAAAAATGACCCCAGACATCCTTGTTTCGAAGTAGAGTTGGCGTATGGTAATCGTCTGGAACCATGGATTATATCTGTAAGGCATGTTGCTGATACCCCGGAATTATACGGATCTTTATGAAGATTGCATTTATCATTTTTGACCAGATGACCGCGGTGACCTGGAGTGAGGACGAGAAAAAATATATGCCAATTGATTCGGAAGGCTGGCAGTTTACCCAGATGCGGGGGGTTACGTCATTGTCGATACAGGCGCGTTTGGCCTGGTAGCTTTGATACCCATGGGGATGGCCCAGGTATCTTCCGTCAATTTTCAGGGAAATGTCAAAGTGGGAACTACCCATCGTAAAGGAGACATGCTGGGGACTTTCCTGTTCGGCGGTTCCGATTTCATCATGCTCTTCTAGAAAAAGACGTGCTTTGAAATTATGGTTAAGCAGGAAGAGGACAGAAAATCCTATAAGCACATTCTCATGGGAGTGAAGTACGTTGTTATGAGAGAGGAAAAATGACTCTGGAAGTCCTCTGGGACAGATTGGCAGATATTGAAACCAGGACCGGAATGGAATGCGGACGGTCTGACGGGTGCAATGCTGCGTGCTGCCGTCCGCCCGTCATAGGGGGCGAACCAGGTGTCACCCGTCCGGAGATCGACTTGATCTGTAGTTTTTTGGCAAAGCACAGCGGGTTCAGGTTCTATGAAGCCGGCAGATATTCCTGTAAGTTCCTGGACAAGAACGGGAAGTGCAGGATTTATGCTGTCAGGCCGATCGACTGCCGGGTTCATTTCTGCAAAGATAACTCGCTTAAAAGTCAGTCCAACCGCGAAATATCCAAACTGGTAGGAGAGTACCATTCCCGACATGAAGCGGCCTTTCTGGAAACGGAATTGATCGATTCGGTCAGGTTCCCCGGGGAATATTAGCGGGTGTTGCCGCGCGCGAGTATACGTTCAGTCTCTGTGAGAAAAGCGGGAAACCGAAGTCGAGTCGGCCTGGACCGAGAGTACCCGGAACAATGGTATGCAGGCGGACGCGAACTTCACTCCGGACGGTGAAGGCACACGTTGTTTCTTGACGAAATCACGCAGGAATCAAAACAAAGGAGCCTTGCAATGAAGAACCTCATCTTTGCCGCAGCCCTGCTGACGGCACTATTTCTAACCAGTAGTTCCTCCTCTGCCCGGGAACAGGAAATCATTGCCTGGCCCCCGGATCTGCCCGTCTACGATCATATCGTCATCGTCGTGGAAGAAAATAAAGATTACGAGGAAGTTATCGGGAAAGAATACGCCCCCTACATTAACAAAACCCTGAAGGCGGAAGGTGCCGATTTTGTGCAGATGTACGGCGAGGAGCATTTCAGTCAGGGAAATTATTTCTGGCTCTTTTCCGGGGACAACCATAACGTCGGCTTTGCCGATACGCCGCCGGAGGGCATCCCTTTCTCATCACCCAACCTGGCATCTCAGCTGATAAAGAAAAAGCTGACATTCGGGGGATATGCAGAAAATCTCCCAAGCAATTACCTCGATCCATCTGACGAGACAAAACTGTATGCGCGTAAGCATGTGCCGTGGGTCAGCTTTGATAATGTCCCGAAATCATGCACTGCTGATTTTGATGAGTTTCCCCGGGATGCTGACGGGTTTAAGAAGCTGCCTACTGTTTCTTTTGTCATCCCGAATCTCAACCATGACATGCACAACATCCCTAAAGACGGGACACTTGGAGATGCCGTTAAGATTGGCGATAAGTGGCTGCAAGACAACATCGGTCCCTACTATGAATGGGCAAAAACAAATAACAGCCTCCTGATTATCACCTTCGACGAGAATGATGACACAAGGATGTATCAAGGATTGACTAATCCATGGTTTGCCGAATTTTATAAAAAGGACGGAGAAATCAAGAGGATTCTTGACCCGGAACTGTATGAGGACATCAAAAACCGGACCATCACTGTTTTTGCCGGCGCCCAGATAAAACAGGGGAGCTATTACGAAGTCGAGGGTATTACGCATGTCACTATTTTGCGCACGATTGAGTCCATGTACGGACTTCCAAAAGCAGGAAATCAGCAGCCCAATGCGGCAGGAGAAACATACGGATCAAACGATCAGAGCGCTAAGGCTGGACAAGCGCGAAAAACAAAGGGGTTTCTAAAAAAGGGGATCAGTGATGATTATATTGTCACTGATGTGTTCGAGAAGATAAAGGGTACCTTGCAAAATTAGGATTTCGGTTCAAAATCAAGGCGCCCTGAAAGAAGTGCCCTTGGGGCGCATATTTTTGATGTTCCGGGGATAAAATATTCGCACGCAACGCAGATTTGGGGCAAAAAGACAATTTTTCAAGGGAGTAAATAAACAAGCTACGTTTTAACCAGCCGAGCGGGCTTTGACTCGTTGAAGTTAGCCGGGTAATCGAGCGTTATGTGCTGAATCCAGCAGAGACTTACCATGAACGAAAAGAAGTTTGATCCCAAGAAATTACAGAAGTTGAATAATCCCCAGAGATTGAAAGATATACCTCCTGATTATGTCTGGGATAAGCTGCACAGGGAAAAAGCAGATGTCCTTGTTGAAATAGGTGCCGGGACAGCATTTTTCACTATTGCTTTTCTCCAGCGCGCCAAGTCTTCGAAAATCTATGCCTGTGATGTGTCAGAAGTAATGATCAACTGGGTAAAGGAAAATGTTGTTCCGAAGTTCCCCGCCATAACTCCGGTAAAAACTGAAGAACATTCTATTCCACTTGACGATGCAATCGCAGACCTGGTGTTTATGATCAACCTTCATCATGAATTGGCTAATCCGGCGCTGACAGTTAAAGAAGCGTATAGGATATTGAAACCGGGCGGAAACATTTTCATTGTTGACTGGAAAAAGGAAGATATGGATGAGGGACCTCCAGCCCGGATCAGATGTCGACCTGAGCAAGTCAAGGAACAACTGGTGAATGCCGGATTTGAAAATGTGAACATTTTTAGTGAATTAGCAAAGCATTTTCTGTTAGTCGGGGAAAAGGCCGTTGATGCTCATAACAAGGCTGGTTAGCAGGTGAATTGAAGTAGAAAAAAGAAGAAGAATGGGAAGTTGTCGAAGGCGTCCGGGTTATAAAGATAAATTTTAAAAATAAAACATACCTTGCCTTGATAAGCAGTTTACCCTTTTAAAAGGCAAATAAGTTTCCAGCAGAGCCAGCCTTGCAGCATAATTTTCTTGTCCGATTTCTGCCCTGTAATCAAAATTTTATCCTCTGAATATCGATTATCTATTCCCAAATCAAGTGTTTTTTTTTATTCCTGACATAAAAAACACCCCGTATTTCTTGATTTCTCGCGAATAATTTCACGCTATAAGTCAATAGTATGAAATAGAAATAGTTACCGGTTAACATATTGATAATATTATAAATACGTCTTCAATCGGGGGCCTTTTTCTTGAGAAATTATGCCCGTAAAGATGTTTATTTTAGTTTAAATGCTCGATATTTCTTGATTATTTTTAATAAGCAGGTAATTTAGCTTAAAAAACAAGTTGTTAGTTTGTGGGAAGGGCAATCGTAGTATGTGTGGGAAGGACCAATGTTGTATAAATTATACCGGAGGAAATCAATGACCATTCATCATGGCCAGGAAAATGTTTCGAAAGATCATTCCCCCAAAATGCATGAGCAATCATGTTCAACAGCCCCGTCAGTCACTAGCAGGAGATCGGTAATACGAAAACTTGCGGTAGGAACGGTGGCGCTTGCAGGATGCAGTGTTTTACCTGCCAAATGGACCACGCCGCTTGTGGAGTTCGGTGCGCTTCCTGCGCATGCAACGACAAGTGGTGAAGCTGCTGCGCTGTATGGTTATAAAAACAAGGTGATTATTGCTAATACCGGGGAGAAAATGTCCTGTGACAGCATCTGGCAAGACAAGTTTGTCTTTCCAAAGCTTGGACCCGAGTATGGACCGCGTCTTCTGATTGTCTGGTCCGACGGTAACGAACTCGCTGTATCGGATTCCTCCAGAATGGCTATGTCGGGAGATCAACGCGATTTCAGAAAGTATCAGCCGGGCGGAAGCTACAGTCACAACAATCCCGATATTCCGACGATGGAAGTTTATGCCAAACGCGGAACCCACCCGGAGAGCGTTGCGATTTACTTTTAACTGATAGGCAGGACATCAGCGTGTGTCGCGGTGTCCTGGGTTGTGCAGAAAAGAAAAAGGGCCGGGTCCTGTTTTGATTTAAAACAGGACCCGGCCCTTTTTTGCGGTCGTCGTCCCAGGCCTTCACGGGAATTGGAAATCAGTCGATTTCGAAGGCCCTTTCACCATGAATTGCGTTGTCGAGTCCTGCGGCTTCATCTTCCTCTGTTACCCTGAGACTGCCGGTAATCAATTTCGTTATATAGATAATAACCAGTGTTCCTAACGCCGTATAAATAATCGTACCGGCAATTGAGATTGCCTGGATCAAAAGCTGCCCGGGATTGCCGAAGAACAATCCTCTCGCACCCTCGGTTATGGCCGGATTGGCGAAGAGACCGGTTGCCAGGGCGCCCCATATTCCGCACATGCCATGCACGCCAAAGGCATCCAGTGAGTCGTCATAACCGATCTTCCTTTTGAGTACGGCAACACTGAAAAATCCCATGATCCCGGCTACCAGGCCGATGAACAGGGAGGACGACATGCTCACAAATCCGGCTGCCGGGGTAATGGCGACCAGGCCCGCGACAACGCCGGAGGCGATGCCGAGCAGTGTCGGTCTTTTATTGAAATACCACTCGGCAAACATCCACCCTAAAGCCCCCATCGAAGCAGATGTATTGGTCACTAAAAAGGCCGAAGCAGCGACACCATCGGCAGCCAACTCGCTGCCTGCATTAAACCCGAACCACCCGAACCACAGCAGGGCGGCTCCCAGTGCGGTCAGGGAAACGCTGGATGGAAACATCGGTTGTTTGCCGTAGCCGATTCGTTTTCCGAGGACCAGGGATAACACAAGACCGGCAACACCGGCATTAATATGAACTACCGTACCGCCGGCGAAATCAAGCGCCCCCATTTTCGCCATCCAGCCTCCGCCCCAAACCCAGTGTGCAAGAGGAGAATAAATAAAGGTCAGCCATAACACAGCAAAAACTATCCAGGAAGAAAATCTCATTCGGTCAACAATTGATCCGAGTACCAGGGCTACGGTAATGGCGGCAAATGTCATCTGGAATACGATAAACACATAGGTTGGTATGGTTCCGGATAAGCTGTCTACACCAATGCCATTCAGGAACACGAAGTCCAGCCCGCCGATGATGCCCCCCTTGTCAGGTCCGAAGGCAAGGGAATATCCCCACATCATCCAGATAACGCTGCCGAGACAGTAAGCAACGAAGGTCATGGCGACGGTATTCAGAAGATTTTTGTACCTTGACATGCCGCCGTAAAAAAGGGCCAGGCCAGCGGGGGTCATTACCATGACGAGTGCGGTGGCAACAATCATCCAGGCGGTATCCCCGGAATTCAATCCATCGGCGGCAAAAGCCGCGTTGAATGGGAAAAGTAGAGAAAACGCAACGATTACATAGCTGATTGGCTTCATCCTGAAATCCTCCATGAGTAACTGTCCAGCAATTAAAATATTACAAAAATGTTTATAAATTTGTTAGTAAATTACATTAAAGTCGAACATAATAAATTGTTGCCGGAGAAGCAATAGTTTCTTTTACTGAAGGAAAACTCTGGCTGCAAAGGGGGTATAAATCGAGGGAGAGAAAGAGACGGCGAGCGGCCGGATCAAGCGGCCGATTCGGGCAACATAAGCAGCGATCCACAAAAAAAGAACAAAGCACCGACCAGTGTACAGCTCACTGAAATTGTTACTTCATTAAATGGTGATGTAGCCGGGGGTACAAAGGCGAAAAATGCTGAAATCATGAAGGCGATACAACCGAACAAGTTGCTGGTCACCACCCACCATGAAATTCGTGCCGGATTCCATACCCAAAGGGTGTGACCAAACTCGATATAGGCGAGATAGCCGGAAACCAGGAACAATACCGACCCGGCAAAATCAGGTGCCCAGATGATCCCATCCTGTTGCAGCCAATCAAGGTGCGGCAATAACGCAGCAAGGGTGCTGACATTAAATAACAGGGTACCCAGAAACTGGGTAACAGCACTCAACCACCCGACAGAAGAGGGATACCAGCCAATCCATCGTGCTTTGAGTTTTCTCTGTCCCTGGTGGATTGCCGTCTTTTCAGACTGGACCGCCTGGTACAACTGCAGATACGCTGCCGTCGTAAACGGAATGGATCCAATAAAGAAAATGGTGTTGACTTCTGCGGAGCTCAACAACCATTTTCGGGCGATATCCGGCCAGAGGATCAATACACTGGCCAACATGAAGAGGGACGATCCAAGGGCAAAGACCATGCCGATCCACCAATTCAATGTTTGCACCATCCACAAACTTCGCCATACGGTAGCCCAAAAACCAGATCCTTCAGGCCGGCTGTCAAGAGATAGACATTTGCGATGGTGGCGCGACGACCATATCCGGGTGGTGCCATCAGGGTGTCGGTAGATCCGCCAGGTAGTAAAATGGAACGGACCTTTGCTCTCGATAATCTCCCATTGATGCAGGTTTGTGCTCATCTGACACATATCCTGGTGTCACCTTCACAAAAAAGTCCAGCTACCGGTTAATGATGAAAACCTCCCCCGTCGACCTCGTTCAGCGGGGTGTGGACCGGGTGCTTGATGAGATGATCCATTGCCCACTTGATATCTCTGACCAGCAGTGACGCCAAATCCCGGCTGACACCATGGCGGACAAGAATGCGCTGAACGACAAGATCCCGGCAATTGGCCGGCAGGGCGTAAGCAGGAACCTGCCATCCGCGCGCCCGCAGCCTGTCTGCCACATCATACAGACTATAACCGGGATCGGCGTCCTCCTTGATTTTCCAGCACAGCGCCGGAATACCGCTGCTCATGTGGCCTCCATAGATAATTTCAAAGGGACCAAGCTTTTCAATCTTACCGGCGAGGTATTGTGCCGTCTTGTAGCAGGCGGTGTGGATTTTTCGATATCCTTCCATGCCGAGACGGAGGAAGTTGTAATACTGACAGACAATCTGGCCACCCGGTCGCGAGAAGTTCAGGGCTATATCGCGCATGTTGCCTCCGAGGTAGTTCACCCAGAAGATCAACTCTTCGGGAAGATCCTGCTCTTCACGCCAAATTACCCAGCCGACCCCCAAGGGGGACAACCCGAACTTATGTCCCGACGCATTGATCGACTTGACACGCGGAAGTCGAAAGTCCCAGATGAGATCTGGAGAACAAAAGGGGGCAAGAAAGCCGCCGCTTGCTCCGTCGACGTGTATAGGGATATCCAGACCGGTATCTTCCTGATGCTGGTCCAATAGTTCGGACACCGCCTGGACCGGCTCAAATTGGCCGGTAAAGGTAACGCCCAGGGTTGGCACTACGCCGATAGTATTTTCATCGCACCGTTTGAGCACTTCTTCCGGCGTCATCAAAAATCTTCCCCGGTCCATCGGAATCTCTCGATGCTCAATATCCCAGTAACGGGTGAATTTGTGCCAGCAGATCTGTACCGGTCCCGTAATGAGGTTGGGCTTGCCGATTGGCTGTCCTGCCGCCTTGCGCTTTGCCTCCCAACGACGTTTCAGCGCCATGCCGCCGAGCATGGCGGCTTCGCTGGAGCCAGTGGTCGAGCAGCCGACTGCGTTGGCTGCCGCCGGTGAGTTCCAGAGATCTGCCAGCATGTTGACGCAACGTGCCTCGATTTCGGCTGTCTGTGGATACTCGTCCTTGTCGACCATGTTCTTGTCGATGCACTCATCCATCAGTTTGTTTACTTCCGGCTCCGTCCACGTCTGACAAAACGTCGCCAGGTTCTGCCGGGAGTTACCGTCGAGCATCAACTCATCGTGGACGGCTTGGTATGCGTGCCGTGGATCACGCTCCGACATTGGAAATTTGCGCCTGGGCATGCTTCCCGATAGATCACTGGAGGAATAGAGTTCATCGTCCTGCTTCGGGAATAGTGAATTCTTGTTTCTTAGCGGCATAGATCTTCTCCTCTCGTTACAATTGAGCCTATAGTGGTGGTAAGAAATGTCTTTAGGCCACCCTTCATAGCAAAAAGATCATTTCTTAGCTGTCAGCTGCTGCTGCAAGGCACGTGGGTCGGTTATCGGGAGTTTACAGGTGGAATCAGTACAAACATAAGCCACTGCTTTGCCATTGATAGGTGCAGCCGTTTCCAGAAACGGCAGGTTCCGGGTAAGATAGACCTGATTCTCTTTACCGTCGGCCAGCAAGACAAGACATCCCGGGTTGAAATATTTTGCCGCAACATCGAGAAGGGCCATGGTGTCTTCTGCGCCTCGTTCTCCCGCAATCACTATCTGGCCCGGGTGACTGTTTATCTGCTGCCAGGCGGTGAGCATCAGAGGCAATGCCGGCGGGTAGCGATTGATTGTTTCGCTGAAAGACTCAATGACCCGGCGAGCCATTCTGAGCCACTGATCGTTATCCTGCAGTCGTCCAAGGAGTATGAGATTAAGAGCCGCCACGGAATTTCCTGCAGGTTCAGCACCGTCATACCCTTCTCTCATCCTTACCCTGAGGGTGGGATCCGTTACACTGTCGAAAAAGAATCCGCCGTCGTTGTTCCAGAAAATATCCACCTGTTTTCCGGTCAGTTCAACGGACCATTTGAGCCACTGCGGATCGTGGTCAGCCTGGTACAAATCTAGAAGGCCGGCAACCAGAAAGGTGTAATCGTCAAGCTGGCCTGCCAGACCTGCCTCGCCTTTTCTGAACCTGCGCTTCAGGGTGTGAGATTGCTGATCATACAGATTCTCCTTGATAAATACAGCTGTTTGTTTCGCTTTTTCCAGGAGCGCCGGGTCTTGCAGAATTCTGCCTGCCCGTGCCAGTGCACCGATCATCATGCCGTTCCAGGCGGTAATAACCTTATCATCGAGGTGTGGGTGTTTCCTCTGCTGCCGCACGCTTGATAGTTTTTCTCTCGAGTCGGCAAGGCTGTTTGCCACCAGGTCCCGGTTCAGGTTTAAGCCGGCAGCGGTCTGGTCGATATCATTGACCCGGTGCAGGATATTTCTGCCGACAAACTCTGCTCCGGGATCCTGTTCGACGTTTCCGTCTTGCTTCACCCCGTAATGGAAGCTGAAAATAGCACCATTCTGCAACCCGAGTTTCTCGACGATTTCCCCCTTTGTCCACAGGTAATAGGCGCCTTCCCCATGTTCGCCGGGAATATAGGGGTTTTCGCTGTCTGCATCCTCGGCAGAGTAGAAGCCACCGCCATGATCCCGCAAATCCCGCAGGGTATAGGTTATAATGTCTTTGGCAACAGCGGCGTATGTTTCATCCCGTGTGATCTGGTAGGCATCAAGATAAGAGTTTACCAACTGGGCTTGATCGTAGAGCATTTTTTCGAAGTGAGGTACAAACCAGTCCGCATCGACAGAATAGCGATGAAATCCGCCTCCTATCTGGTCGTTCATGCCTCCGGCCGTCATGTTATCGAGGGTGAACAATGCCATATTTTTGGCATTATCATTGTCCGTTGCCAGATAGTGGGAAAACAGAAAGGAGAGGACGGCCGGCCGGGGAAACTTGGGTGATGTGCCAAAACCTCCTGTTCTCGCATCATAACTTTTTGCCAGAAAATCATATCCGCGCTCAAGCACATCCGCTTTAACGGGTGTGCCGGAAGCGTTGCTCCCTGCTTCAAGAACAGCAATCATCTGGTCCGCCGTTTTTTGAATATCTTCATTCTTATCCAGCCAGGCCTTATGAATTCCGGTCAGGAGATCCTTGAATCCGGGGCGCTGATATGATGAATCCGGCGGGAAGTAGGTTCCGGTATAGAACGGACTTCCATCGGCCAGAAGGAAGACAGACATGGGCCATCCACCTCCCCCCGTCATCGCCTGAGTTGCAGCCATATACATCTGGTCAATGTCCGGCCTCTCCTCTCTATCTACCTTGATACTGATAAAAAAACGGTTCAGTATGGCAGCGACCTCCGGATTTTCAAACGATTCATGGGCCATAACATGACACCAGTGACAGGTGGAGTAGCCGATGGAGAGGAATATCGGTTTGTTTTCACGCCGTGCAACCGTAAAGGCTTCTTCACCCCAGGGATACCATTGCACCGGGTTGAAGGCGTGCTGCAACAGATAGGGACTTTGTTCATTGATCAGCCGGTTGGGGTGTTCTCCTGCAGCAAGCCGATTCTCTATCTGCTGTTGGATCGAATTTTTCCCGCTTACGGCTGCGGCCGAAGCGGCGATCGGCAAAAGAATTATTGCCGGACCAAGCAGTGCAAGCCAATTCATGAGTTGTTCTCCTCTATTTACTATGCAGGTATAGTACAAGGTGGTGGCCACCGGAGATAATGTCAAACAGTAACTGGCAACGATTTGCTTTAAGAGAAGAGGAGAAAAAAGAAAAGAGGGCTGTATTATTTTCGGTCAATCGGGGCCGACCTTGAACGTGAACGAATATCCTGCGGGAGCCTCTGCTCCATCTCTACCTTGGTAAGACAGGCCTCTTTATCCATGCCCTTTTTTCCCTTTCCCGTTTCCTTAGCCTTTTTGACTTCCTCCTGCCAAGACTATCATTTCAAAGTGATTATATTGTACCTGTTAAAATGTCGACAGGGGAGGGTTTCACGTTTCGCTATACCTTCAGGACCTGCAGCCCATCGATTCGTATCCGGGAGAAGAGCAGGACTCTCTGCTGGATAAGAGCCGTGATTCGATGAAGGAGGATGGAACTTCCATTGATCTGGCAACGATCCTTACGTCTATCGGGTCTTTTAGAGGAGGTTGCATCAAGGGTACCTTCAATTATGGGCTTTTAATCATTTCCTGTCGTTTTATTGACCCGGTGACTAAATATCTGAGCCTGATAGCAGTGGGGCCAGGAAAACCTTTGTTGTTATTGGGTTTGCTGTTGAATCACAGTAAATTGTTTATCTGTTTATTCAACGGGGCAATAATAAAGCAGTAGGAGTGGAGCCAATCGATGATGAATTATAAACGTACAATCAGGATCGCTCGTGTAGTATTGCTTGCCGGTCTCTATCTTTTTGCTGGAGGGGTGCTTTTTGTCCAGGCTCAGGAAAATCAGAAGGAATCACCCTCTGCCGCCCTGCCGGGAACAACCAAAAAATCGCCTGCGGCGATTGAACCGGCTCCTATTGAATTACAACCCCAACCTGAAGAACTCTTCAGGGAAGCAACGGCAGCTGCCAGACAGGGGCGCTATGAAGAAGCAGGCAACATGTACTCACACCTGCTGCAGATTGATCCAGCAAATGTCAAGGCCATGAATAATCTCGGGCTGATCCTGAAAAAACTCGGTAGAAACGAAGATGCCCTGCAAGCATACCGATTCGCGATCAAGACAGATGGATCATACCCGCTTACTTACAAGAATATTGGCATTCTTCTCGAGGAGATGCATGACGGCAAAGGCGCGATAGATGCCTACAGGGCGTATGTCAGGCTTGCTCCCGAGGCCCCGGATGCGGCAGCCGTTCTGAAACGCCTGGAATGGCTTGCGCAATAAGCGGGCTTTGAGGCATTCATGAAAAGACTTTTCCAATTGGTTTATTTCCTTGCCGTTGTCCTGCTCCTGGCAACCGGTTGTAATCAACAGGTTAGCAGACAGGAGGTTAACAGGCCTATGAGGCCCGTAGAAATAAGAAAATATGTAGATGTTACAGTCCTGAATCTCCGGGAATGCCCGGGGGCAGAGTGCCGGATCCTACGGGTGCTGGAACAGGGGGACAGCGGACTGGTGCTTGGTGAAGAATCGGGTTGGGTGAAAATGCTGATAGATCATAGTGATGCACAGGGCTGGGTTGAAGATAAATACCTTTCAGCACAGCCGGTTGCCAGGCAGCAGAAAAAGAAATCTCATCCTCCCTTGCCCGAGGAAGAATTTGCCGAATAGTATGATCAGGGTTCTGCTTGAAAGAGTTGTGTAGTATCAATCATATGCTTGAGTATATCAGCTTTCTTCTGGTAGATATCCCACGGAACAAAATAACTGATGAGCAGCTGATATGGCGCGTGCTCTATCCCTAATTGCGTGTGACCGAATGCTACCGTTTGGTTCCTGCTGTCCTGCGCCGGATAGGTGGCAAGGAAGAAGGGAGCCTCATTTCCTGATACGGTGGCCTGATCTTTTTTTACAATTTCTGCCTGCGGTACCTTCGATATCTGGTTGGCGAGATCAGCCATCTGTGTCTTAAGACCGGACAGCACCCCTTTTCGGGGGTCTATGATCTGTACAATAACCGTCATTTCCGATTCTTCCGTCCCCTCAGGACCGACAAAAACATAATCTCCACTGTTGGGAGTAACCTGGAATTGCCAGGACGGTGGCAGCTCGAATGAAAAGCCGAATTGCGGATCCTTGAGTGTTTTGTAGGATGAACCAGGAGCTGGGCCGGAAGGCGGTTCTGGTTGGCTGCTTGCTATAGCTGCGGGTTTTTCGATTTTTACGGGGCTCTTCTATGGTGAAAAAAAGTTTCTCCTCTTTGGCGGCATCGCTCACTTAATCGAGGCAAAAACACGTCGACCCCGTTTGCAAGGTGACGAGAGAATCAATTGCGAAAGTTATCTTGGAAAGGTAGCTTTGAAACATCGGAGCAGATGACCCCGGTAACTGAACCACAACAGGAAAGAGCCGGATCAGGATAACCCATGAAAGCAATACATATATACACTGACATTTTTCTTAACTGGCAGACAATGCTTGATATTATCATTATAGCTGCCGGTATTTTTTATCTCTATCGAACACTTCTGCGGCTGGGAACCTGGAAAATCCTGATCGGCATACTGGCGGCATTTCTTGTATATATCGTCGCCAGTGTTCTGCAACTGGAAGGTGTTGAGTGGATTTTCAAGAATGTGAGTCATGTCGCCCTGCTCGGCCTGATTATCCTTTTCCAGCCGGAGATTCGTAAGCTGTTCGAGAAGGTTGTTTCCGTCGCCGTTAACAAGAAGAGTAGCAATGATAGCGATATCTCCGAGATGGTTGCACAAAGCCTCTGGGCACTTGCGGATCAGAAACGTGGTGCGATACTTGTCTTCCCCGGTAAAGAGCTGATCCAGGGTAAAATTTCAGGAGGTTACCCCCTCAAGGCCCTTCCCAGCATACCATTGATAATGAGCATTTTTGATCCAAATTCTCCGGGACATGACGGGGCTGTTATTATTACCGATAACCTTCTCAGCCACTTTGGTGTCCGTCTGCCCATGTCCGGAAGTTCCCGGCTGTCCGAAGAGTTCGGCACGAGGCACCATGCTGCCATGGGGATGGCCGAAGAAACGGATGCACTGGTGCTGCTCGTCTCCGAAGAGCGGGGACACATATCTTCTTTCGAAAATGGCAGGATGACCAGATTGCATTCTCAGAAGGAGATCGTAGAGGTGATTGAGAAACATTTCTCCCGATTTGGTATGATCCCCTTTGCCCAGGCAGGGCCTCTTAAGCCTAGGACATTATTGCAGATTGTTTCAAGCCTTGCCATTGCCGCTATATTCTGGTCAACATTGATACTGGCGCAGAAACAGATTATTGAGCGGACCATGACGATTCCACTCGAATACACACCGCCCGGTGAAGGCCTGGTAATCACGGGAAGCAAGGTACAGGATGTTGTTATCCACGCTGCCGGACCTAAATCAGCAATGAATGATTTTGCCATCTCAGAGCCCAAAGTCATGATTGACCTGTCGAAACTGACGGAAGGGACTCACATAATTCCGATAACCGGTCAAAATATCGACTATCCCGGAGATGTAAGCCTGCTTGACATCTCACCTGCCGATCTGGAAGTGACCCTGGCCGGGCTCATACAGCAAAGCGTGCCAATAACTCCGCAGCTTATAGGTCAGTTGCCAAATGGCCTTAAAATCAAGAAAGTAACCGTTAGTCCGGAATTACTGCAGGTGTTTGCCCCACCGAACCGACAGCCGAAAAAATCGCTCACTGTTTCAACCACACCCATCTATCTGAACTCCATTTCGAGCGACAGCAGCCTTCTTTGCAAAATAATCGCCCCGCCTTCGTTTCAACCTGTTGATAAACGGTGGCCGGATGTAGAAATTTCCATAACACTTGAGGGTGCCTTGAAAAATTAGATAATCCATTCGATTCCAACGAACGCCGAACATTTTGCCGCCGGGTGCCCGGAAAAAAGGCCCCATGCGGTCATATCATCGCCACTCCGAGGGCAATTATTCAAATTACCCTGAAGACAACCGTCAGTGAGATTCTTTCTGAGGTGGATGAATACAGAAAGAGCTGGCTTGTATGATTTTCCCTGATGCCTGGAGGGTAGCTGAGCAAGACGGTTTTTTCCGCCGGAAAGAAAGCCTCTCCCATGGCAACGCCGGCAGAGCTGATACCTGAAGTTCCCATACCGGTGGCAGGAAGGACAATGCATTTGGAAGGGCACTAGGAGGCGGACATTACCACCACGGCGCGCCTGCTCGGGGGACAGTTCTATGTCAATTTGATTATGATCATACTGCCTGTTTTCCTGAAGGGGTCGTTCACTGAACCTGCCAAGAATTTCGTCGAACATACTATCCAGGTTAGAACCGTAATGATGAAATGACTTCTCCGGTGTATTTCTGAACAGAGTGTGCCGGGCGCCGCCGTCGGGAACAAGAGGCTCCACGGTCTCCTGAAAGTGGCGGCGAAACGGCTCTGCGTGGCGAGACTGCTGTCTGCTTTCCGAGTCGAGCAGCGTTTCGTCATACGAGCTGCGGCTCCGCGGGTCACTGAGGACAGAATAGGCCTCCTGCAGAACCTGAAACGGCGCCTGGTTTTTCCCGTAGTAATCAGGATGAAACTCCTTGGCGAGTCTGCGGTAGGCTGCCTTGATATCTTCTTGGCTGGAGGAAGAAGGTATTCCCAGGATAAGGTAATAATTTTTTGGCATGTCAGATCCTCCTGAATGTATTCCAGAGTTGAAAGAATCTTCAGAACAATCCGTGTTCCTTGGCTTGAAAGCAGGTCTCTCAGGTCGTTACTACTCCGTTGTTGACATCTCCTTTTCAATAAGACGGCCCGTCTCTTTATCCGGGTATGACTCGCCTGCTTTTCCCCGGCCCGTCAAGGGAGCTTGCCGCGTTATTGAAACCTGTCCGGACTGCATTTCCGGTTATTTGCGAACAACTACTCAACAATAAAATAGGCCATTCTGGTTATTATGTCAATAATACTTAAAAAGTAATATGCGCATAATAACATAAAAAATATATTTACTATATTGACATATTTTATTGCGGATATATCGTTTCGAACATGAAAGGCAGGTGCTTTCTTCCAAGGTCTTCAGCCTGGCGGGAGGTACGGAAATTGGAAGGTATAATGACGAGTATTTGAAGAGATGTAAGCGACGATTTTTCTCCGGATAATCGTCGGATACCAGAAAAAATGCACAGGAGGTAACGGCTATGTGGACTGGAGCAAATGATTTTGATCGGATTTTCGATGCTATGGATCTGTTTCGTTCCAGGTTGAACAGGATGTTCATTGATTACGACGGATCGCATGGCGAGGATTTTGGTTGGAGATTGGTAAACGGCTCTCCGCGGACAAATTTTTACGATATAGGGGATGCCTTTGAGTTGGTTGCCGAAGTACCGGGCATGTCCAAGGATGATATCAATATCAAAATCCAGGGGAATTACCTGGAGTTGACTGGTAATCGCAAATCAGACGCACCGAAAGATTATCAGGCGCAGCGTGTCGAGCGGAGTGTTAACTCATTCACACGTAGTTTCACCTTGCCGGGTGAAGTTGATGTGGACAAAATAAAAGCGGTCTTGAAAGATGGCCTGCTGAGTCTGGTCCTGCCGAAAGCCGAGGCAGCCAAACCCAAGCAGATCAGCATCAACTAAAAAGTATTTTTACCAGTTAACGCAATATATGACTGTTGGAGGTTGAGTTATGAATGAGAATACCGAACTTACCACAAGAAAAACAGAGACGCTGGAGAAGCGTCAGGATTTGCCCAAAATTGCACCTGTCGTGGATATCTATGAAAACGAGGATGAGATCCTGCTGCATGCTGATATGCCGGGTGTGATAAAGGAGCAGGTGACCGTGCATGTCGACAATGGCAAACTGGAAATTTCCGGAACTCGCAAGGTCGAGAAAAAGGGAGCAAGCAATTGGGAAGAATTCGGCGATGTTGAATACCGGAGAGTCTTTTCAGTTCCTCAGTCGATAGATGTCGGTAAGGTCAAGGCAGAACTGAAGGAAGGCGTGCTGAGACTTCATTTACCGAAATCAGAAGCCGCCAAACCAAGAACCATCAGGATCAATGACCATTAATAAAGGCAGCGATTTTAAAAAAAAGAGCGGGAAATCCTTGTTGCAGGATTCCCCGCTCTTTCTATTTTGATGCCGGGTCCGCCAATTCAAGACACAGGCCCTGCCGGAGAATAGATTTTTCCCAGCAGCTGCTTTATCGCCGCCATTGAGCGGATTTGCATTAATATAAGACCTGTTCCCTTTTTTCTTGAAAAAGAATCAACGTTTATCCCCCGGTTTTACGCGAAGAGGGCTAGAAAGGTTGTCCAGCTTGCTTTTACGCCGAGACAAAGACCAGAAATCGGGATTGAGCATCGCCAAGAACGGTATAAGTTCCAGTCTGCCGACAATCATATCAAAAATAAAAAGAACCTTGGTGAGCCATGAAAGTCCGGCGAAACTCCCCATCGGGCCAATTTCCCCAAAGCCGGGTCCCACATTGCCAAGGGTGGCTGCTGTTCCGACAATACCTATCACAACATCACCCTCAATCATGGTTACCACCAGGCTGGACAGGATCAGGAGGATTATATAGAACATCATGAATCCGATCATCTGGCGCTGGATATCATTTGGCACGGTGGAGTGATCTATCTTTACCGGGATTACCGCATTCGGGTGAATGATCTGGCTGATTTCACGCTTGAGATATTTGACGCCGAAAAGGATTCGGACAATTTTTATCCCGCCTCCTGCCGAACCGGCACAGCCTCCAAAGAGCATCATTGAAAAAAGCATTACCTGCGCAGGTACTGTCCACAGGGCGAAGTCGGCAGACGAAAAGCCGGTTGTAGTAATGATGGATATGATCTGAAAGGTACTGTCCCTGAAACCATTGGCAATGGAATACTTGTTGCCCAGAAACAATATTATCGTAAGGAAAATTGCGCTGAGAGCGACTATTCCGAAGTAGAATCGAAATTCCTCGTTTTGCAGAAGGGGCCGTGGTTTTCCTTGTATGAACAAGCGGTATTGCAGGGCAAAGTTGCCTCCGGCAAAAAACATGAACAAGGTGACAATCCAGGTGATGCTGTTATTCTGGTAGCCGAGGATTGACGAGGAGTTCGGGGAGAAACCACCGGCGGCCATGGTTGAGAAGGCATTGCAGATTGCATCGAAAAACGGCATCCCGGCCAGATAGAGCAGGCCGATTTCGGCAATCGTCAGAATGAGGTAGACCAACCAGAGCGCTTTAGCCGTATGAGCGAGCCGTGGTGTGATTTTATCTTCCGTCGGACCCGGTGCTTCGGCAAAGAAGATTTTTCGGCCTGCCACCCCGAGTTGCGGCAGTATCGCGACAAAGAGCACGATGATTCCCATACCTCCCAGCCATTGGCTGAGGCTTCTCCAGAAAAAGAAAACCTTGGGATAAAGGGTAAAATCAACAAGGATAGTAGCCCCGGTGGTGGTGATACCTGAAACCGACTCGAAGAGGGCATCGAGCGGATGCAGTCCGAAGAAAAGATAGGGGACAGCTCCGATTACACCGCAGGCTATCCAGGTGGAAGCAACGATCAGGAGGCCTTCTGCTTGTCTCAGCGTGTCGAAATTACGGGAGAAACCGCCATACCATCGGCAAATCAAACCGATACTGATGGAAAAGAGAGAGGTGGCAACAAAAGGCAGGATGAAATGGAATTCCTGGTCTGCCACGGCAAAAATGATGGGCAGCAATACCACAAAGCCAAAAGCAATAAGGATAATTCCCAGGGCGCTGAGTACTGCAGTGAGTTTCATGAGAAGAACAGTGATTTGATGGTTTCGACATTTTCCGCCATGGTAAAGATCGTGAGGCGGTCAAGGGCCTGGATTAAGGTGGTACCATCGGGAATGATCACCCGGCGGCCACGGCTGATGATGCCGATAATAGCATTGGCGGGAAAGTGAATATCCTTGATCATTGTTTTTTTGAAGGTTTCCGGAAGTGTCAACCCGAGAACTTCACCTTTACCACCTTCAATGACGGCCACGATGTCTATGTCATGTGCTTTTATACGGTTGAGTACTTCTGTCAGAGCGGATGCACGCGGAGAGACCACCACATCGATGCCGACACGTTGAAAAAGTTCATAATTCTGCATGTTACCCACTCTGGTAACAATCCTCTCGGAACCGAGCTGCTTGATCAGCAGAGAGCAGAGCAGGTTTTTTTCGTCGTTATCTGTAATGCAGACGACCACATCAACGTCGGCAATGGTTTCATTCTGGAGCAGCTCAATATCGGTTCCGTTGCCATGCAGGATGAGGGTCTTTTCGAGTGAGTTGGCAAGGAATTCGCACCTGCTGCTGTCCTGCTCAATCAATTTAACCCGAATACCAGCTTCTTCCAACATCTGTGCCAGCATAAAACCGACACTGCCTCCTCCTATAATTGAAGCTGTCTTGATTTTGCTTCCCTGTTGAAAAAAACTGGCAGCAAGCGTGTCGAGTGCCGATCCTATACCGATAAAAATTACCTTGTCGTCGATCTTGATTTCACTTGAGCCGTTTGGAATAAATAATTGCTGATTCCTTGTAATGCCGACAATGAGAACATTTTTGGGGAATTTGCAGTCCATTACGCGTTTGTTGCGGATGGACGTTTCATCCTTGATCCGGTACTCCAGCAGCTTGGCCTTGCCTTGGGCAAAGATCTCTACATCAATGGCCTCCGGTACAGAAATAATCCTGAAAATATCCTGAGTGAGGAGTTGCTCCGGCCAGATTACACTGTCGATGTCATACTGGTTGTTGTACTGAAGATGGTTTGAAGGTGAAAGATTTCGGTACAATTCAACCTTTCTGATGAAACAGATTGTTTCTATGTCGGCAACCTTTTTGACTGTCCAGCAGGCGATGATATTTGTCTCATCAAGCTTTGAACAGGCAATGAACAGATTTGCTTTGGAAACATTAACCTTTTCAAGAATACCGATATCCGCGCCACTTCCAGGGCAGAAAATAATATCGAGGTTGGTGAATTTGTCAGGAAGTTCACCGGGGTCGTGAATGAGAGTGATATCATGTTGCTGATGCAGGTGAGAGGCGATCATGTAGCCAATTTCGGTTGCACCGTATAAGAGCAGTTTCATAGTAGAAAAGGTCAGTGTGGAAATGTTTTTTAACTAATGGGTAGCCTAATGCTGTTATGGGTCCATCGAGCAGAATGCTGATATAATGGACTACAAAATAACGAATCTGTCCATGTTTTCCAGAGAAGATGTCGGTACCAGGCCGTGTATCATTTAGGGTGAGAGGCAGGGCCTTGCGTCGATAAATGAAATGCTTCTTGAAGACCGGCCTGTGCTCAAGGAGGCTCTCACCCTGTTGCCAAAGGGGCTGAGTTTTCCGGGCAAATCAGCCAAGGGGCGGGGGTGACAAGGAACATCAGCTTGCTTTGCTTATCCGATATGCCAGGGAAAAAGCAGAAACCGGACGGAAGATCAGCTTCAGCCGAAGCACTATCGGGAATGATAGGGAGAGAGGTGATATGACGTTGCCGGGTAATCAGTCGAGCCTTACTCCCGGTGGTTGTGGGGGCCTGGTCTTGAGTTATTCCAATACCCGCTTGCGCCATCACATTTCCGGACAGTCGTCCGGAAATGTGATGGCGTTTGCAGGTTATCGGATATTGCGGGGAAAATAATTTTATTCTGATTTCTTCTGCAAATCGTTGATTCGGTTTTTCACCGTCTGCAGGTTGTTTTCCAGATTTTGTGCTTCCCGGTTGAGATATTCCAACTCATCCGGCGGCGATATGCGGCGCATGGGGCCGGACATTGCACGACCTTGTCCGGCAAAACTCCGGCCAAATCCACCGGCAGAAAACCGGCCTCTGCCACATCCCCGGCCACGCCCGTTTGTCTGCCCATAAGCACTTGTGTCTGCTCTATCGGATGAGGTGCAGAATCCTCTCCCGCCACCGGTCATTGCTCCGGTACCCATTGGTCCGCTTCTGTCAAATCCTGGCATAATGTTACCTCCTGTTTTGCACCTGGTCTAACTTTGATTACGTCGGCCGCCCTTTCCACCACCGCCGCGGCCACGACCTCCACCGCTCCCGTCCCGGCGGCCCTGTCCGCCGCCCCGGCCCAATCCCCTGCCGGGGTTGCTCTCTCTGACGGGATTCTTACTGTTCTGGTTATCTTTTTCGTTGTTTTTGGGGAGAGCGTTATCCTGTTCGCCGTCGATTCGCTGTGTCATAATGGTACCTCCATTTGAATTTCTTCCATGTAACCCTCCAGGAATATCCTGATCGATCGCCTGGCAACGACCGCTTTGCCGCTGTCGTCGATGTCCGTCATGCAGTGTGTACATGCCTCCGCCAAGGCAGATTCTTTTTCCGGTAACGAGCGCCTCGGCAATAATCCTGCGAGCCTCAGCCAATACTCTTCCATAGGTCTGCCTCGATATGCCCATTTGTTCCGAAGCTGCTTCATGGGCGAGACCTTCGAAGTCGCTCAGGCGTATTGCTTCCATGCCTTCCACGGATAAATCTACCGTGCCGGTTGGTTCCATGTTTTCAGGCAGGAAGCCTGACATTAAAGGATATCCGGTCACGAACCGCATTTTTTTTTGTCTTGGCATGCACCGCTCCAGTTATGAGTATTTACCCATAACATAAGGCTGGAGGGAAGACTTGGCAAGAATTATTTTGGTCGTACGACCAAAATAATGAAGGACAGATGATCAGGCTTATCCGAAAGAGAAGGAGTTCCGAGTCGTCATTCTCTACCTTCTTGAGTTGTGAAAAAAATCACCGATAAAAGATGAATTTGTCGCACACATGCAAACAAGAAAGCCTTATAGTATATAGGCAACTGCTTAAAGTCGCCTGCCGGAAACGGCCGAGACGGGAAGCGGAATAACCTATCATCGGGAGTTTACCATGCAACCTAATATTGGAAATATTGAACGTGTTATCAGGATCGTCGCTGGACTGGTTGTCCTGTCCCTGGCATTTGTGGGACCGCAGAGCCCATGGGCCTACCTGGGTATTGTCCCTGTTATGACCGGAATCATCGGCTGGTGTCCACCGTATGCCATGTTAGGCATTTCCACCTGCAAGAAAGGCGATAGATCCTCCAGTTAGTTCTTGGGAAGGTGTGCTGTCATCTTTTCCGATGCTCCGTGATTGAAAGAACAATTAAGGTATACTGTCACCGAAATTAAGGGGGAACGGGAGGGGGATCAGCCTCCAATCTGCACCTGCCACCCGCCGGAAAGGAAGGTCTCCTGGATTTCTTTCATTCGGTGGTCCTCGGGGGCCAGGAGAGTCTGCAGTTGATACGGCCGTCCCAGCCGTTCATATTTTGGCAGCCCAAACATCTCGTAGGGCAGGAGGTGAATATGTGTGAGACCCTTCAGAGCCGGATAAAAAGTCAACGGCGAGGCGGATATCCTCTTCACCGTCATTGCAGCCGGGAATGATTGGTATGCGAACGATATGGGATAATCCGGATTCTGCTATTCGCCTGAGGTTCTCAAGAATGATCCGGTTATCGACACCGGTATATTTGCGATGTTTTTCGGGATCAACGAATTTGAGGTCATAGAGAACGAGATCGGTGTGTTTCAGTATTTTCTCCAGATCGGGAAACAAACAATAACCGCAGGTTTCAATCGCTGTGTGAATTCCCTCCGCCTTGCACCGTCTCAAAACTTCTCCGGAAAAATCTGCCTGCAGCGAGATCTCTCCACCCGAAAGGGTTACCCCGCCACCGGATTTATCGTAGAAGATCTTGTCACGCTTGACAAGATCGACAACCTCAGCGGAGGACATGACTTTTCCTGCTGCAATGAACGAGGATGCCGGACAGACGTCCACGCAGACACCGCAGCCGCTGCAGACAGCCGGTGCATGGATAATCCGGCCGGACACAAGGGAAAGGGCCTTCGGAACGGTACAGACGTCCAGGCAGGATCCGCAATGAATGCACTTCTCCCCGTAGTGCAGAATCTCAATTTCACTCTTTTGCGACTCTGGGTTGAAGCACCACCAGCAATGGAGCGGGCAGCCCTTCAAAAATACAAGCGTCCTGATCCCCGGTCCATCATGTAAACTATGACGTTGTATTTTAAAGACGATGCCGCGTGCACTCATACCTTAAAGTTGATGCTCGGTTCTCGAGATTAAAGCGTCCTGGCAGGGCTTTCCGAGTTCAGTGAAGAAAGCGGCATAGCCGGCGACTTTCACCATCAGGTCGGAATATTCTTCGGGTCTCTCCTGGGCCTGCCGCAAGGTATTGGTGGTAATAATGTTGAAGCCCAGGTTCGTTCCCCCGAGCTCAAAATAACCATCCACCAGGTCAATGAACTTCTTGATTTTGTCATCCCCTTCCATTTCTTTAGGCGAGATATGTCGATTGAAAACCGTTCCGGTCGAGGCCCTGAGCTGATCGAGCTTCGCCGCTGATCTCATGGACGCTGTCAGCCCATTGAGATCCTTGCCGTTATTGGGAGCTATGGAGTCGGAAAGGGGTTCCCCGGCCAATCGGCCATCGGGGGTGGCGGCCGTATTCGAACCCAGGTTGAAATTGACGGTTACCGACCAGAACCCTGCGCGGAACGTGCCGCCCCGGGTATTTTTGTATTTCGCAAACTCGTCACAAAATAAGATACTGATTTCCCGGGCGATTTCGTCGACGTAGTCGATGTCGTTGCCGTAGCGAAGAGGAAAGTTCTGCAGACGGCTCCGAATGATCTCAAAACCATTGAAATCAGCCTCAAGAGCGCGGCAGAGATCGTGCATGGAGAGGGTCTTTTCTTCAAACACCATTTTCTTTATGATGGCGAGAGAATCGGCAATAGTGGCGATACCGACGAGCAGGGGACTCGTAAAATTATATCTGGCACCACCCTGCACGGCGTCTTTGCCCGTTTCGAATGCAGTCATGCGTCAGAACCGATACGGACGGCTGCGGCATGGTACATTTATGTACCTCGTCGATCAGGTTGCTCCAGACAACATGCATTTTAACCGCATGTCTGAAATGTTCCTTAAACAGGCTAAAAAACTCTTTGAACGTTTTTATTTCCTCCGGAGCTTTGCCGGGAAGGCTGATTTGTTGTTTCGATAGGGCGCATCTTCCCCGGTTCATCGTAACTTCCAGAATTTTGGGAAGGTTGAGCCATCCGCCCGGAGCACGCACCCAGCATTTCGGCGTGGAATACTCCACACAACCGGTGGGGGTGTAATCCCGGGCTTCTTCGAGAGGAAGTCCGTCGTTCTGAAGAGCCTGGATGATTATGTCATCGTTGAAAATCTGGGGAAGTCCCAGGCCCAGGCGAATTGCCTTGGCGGTGCGCTGCCTGAATCGTGTCGGCGAACCGCTGTGGAAGCGGACACTGAAATCAGGCTGATAAAGGGCCACGTTTTCGTGAGCATCCAGACACATATAGGAAAGATCGTTCGTGGCGTCTTCTCCGTTGCGGTTGACGCCGCCGACGGTTAGATGCTGCCCGAATGGATGCCCGCCATGGAAGTAAACCATTTCCGAATCGTCGACATGCATGACCTCGTTTGTTTTGCACCAGAAACAATTCAATATTTCCTGTGCCTGTTCTTCGGTTAGCACCTTGTTTTCGAGGTCTTTCTTCAAATACGGATAGATGTATTGATCGAAACGGCCATAGCTCATGGAATACGCATTGGTCTCTATCATGTTGACCGTATGAGCGAAATAGACTGCCTGCACCGCCTCATAATAGGAACGTGCCGGTTGAGCAGGGACCCGGCGACACATTTCAGCAATTTTCTCGAGTTCCTTTTTCCGTTCGCCCCCCGCTTCGGCTGCCGCCAGGTTTTCCGCCAATACACTATATCGCTCGGAGAAAGCCATGATAGCGTCGCAGACGAGATCTGCCGCAAGGAGAAATTCCCTTTTATCGAGGTCCTCCGGCACCGTCAGGTTTAAGTGTTCCGACTCCTTCCGGATATCTTCCTTGATACCTGAATAACCTTTCCGCAGCAGCAGTTCGTAATCAAGTACACAATGTCCCATCGCATTTTTTTCAAGAGATACCGAAAACAGAAGAGCGTTTCTCGCCTTTAAGATATTTTCAGGGAAGGTTGCGTAACAGCGTTCGACCAGGGTCTTTCCCTTCCAGTACTTCGCCAATTTCTTCAAATCCGGACGGATCGAGTGCGGAATATTTAGAGGATTGACAGATCGTACCTGCATCGTGTCCATCTCACTATCATCTGCCATCCAGCCGACGAAATTTTCCGGATAGATGGGAGGGCACCTCAGGCGATGTGATTGGTTTCCAGCCAGCAGATCGCCCTCATTTATATAAATCGTCATCCTGGAAAGAATTTTTTCCAGGGTTTTAGCACGTTTTATAAGAATTGGATATTCTTCAAATTTCCTGTAGCTTTCAGTAACCAGCAAGCCGCGTTCGACGCCCACGGTTGGGATGCTTTCGAGAATCGCATTCCTTAATTTCTCGATTCGTTCGCTTCTTGTTTTCATAATCACTCCTGAGCGGTGATTAGAAGTTACTTTTTACGATGATCCTGAGGAATCGGCATCTTCATCCCCGATTTCTTCAA
This sequence comes from uncultured delta proteobacterium, assembly GCA_963745765.1. Classification (GTDB taxonomy): domain Bacteria; phylum Desulfobacterota; class Desulfobulbia; order Desulfobulbales; family Desulfocapsaceae; genus Ww85. The sequence goes on from CAVUYQ010000026.1 coordinate 282,461, forward strand.
ATAATGTTGCAGATTATCCTTTCCACACCGGCGAAGCAAACATTTTATCTGTGCCATAACGTTATCATTGCTCTAAAAGAATTGCACAGCACAACTTCTTTTAAAAGTATCGTCAAGACCTCAGGCCGCCTAGAGGCAAAATTTCTTGCATGCCTTGACCTCGATCGAATAATCTAATTATTCAAGGTACCCTAAAGAGGTTTGAAAAGGCCTGGTATGCCACTTTGCTGCCAAACCGCACGTTTTATGGTCGATCCCGACAATGACCATACCGGATTCCCGGAAAGGTAAGTAATGCTGGCGGTGTGATGAGATTTACCTGCGGAGGATACAGCAATTAAGAAGCGAACGAAAAAAAGATGGCTCTGGTTCGGCGGATGCCTTCTGCTGCTGCTTGGTCTCTATCAGTTATTGATACCAGTGTATAGCGAACAGGAGAAAGCACTGCTCAGCCAGGTGCGTGATACGGTAAAGCAGACATTTCCAGAGCAGTCAGAGAACTACTCGAAAACTATCGGGCTTTTTCCTTACGCCGGAAAGCAGGCGGGACTGAAAGAAGATAAGAAGCGTCAATCTGCGGTGGTTCTCGTACACGGCCTGGATGATCCCGGCAAGGTGTGGCAGAATCTGGCACCGGCACTGGTAAATGAAGATTTTGCCGTCTGGCACCTGGAATATCCGAACGATCAACCGATAGTCGAGTCGGCACTTCTGTTTTTTGCAGAACTGAGAAAACTTCGATCCCGTGGTGTTCAGCGTATCGCCATTGTTGCCCATTCCATGGGGGGGCTTGTCTCCCGTGAACTGCTGACAAGTGATGGAATTGATTACCGCCGTTTCCTGCAGCAGCAACAAGTGCCGCAGGTTGAAAAACTAATTATGGTCGGCACCCCGAACCATGGCTCACAAATGGCACGATTCAGAATCCTTTCAGAGGTTCGTGATCATCTGGACCGGTTGTTCAAAGGACAGGCCCACGGGCTTGGGTTCCTCCTCGACGGTGCCGGAGAGGCAAAAATTGATCTGCTTCCGGGGAGTTCTTTTTTGACCGGGTTGAACAGCCGGCCACTGCCCGACGGCGTGGAAATGTTCATTATTGCCGGCATTACAGCGCCATGGAGTGAGCGTGATGTTAATGATTGGCTCGGCACGATTAATGAAAATCTGGGGGGAGAGCGAGCTGAAGAACTTGAAACGATAGGCACAATAATGAAATCCATGGCCAACGGGTTGGGTGACGGTCTGGTTACTCTTGAATCGGCCCGTCTTGATACGGTCCCTTTTATCACCGTCCCCGGGACGCATCTGTCAATGATTCGCAATATTACAACGGACAGCGGGCGTGTCCCCCCGGCGATACCGCTGATAATCAAGCTATTGGAAAAATAAAGAAAGGATGCATCTAAAGAGGAAACGGTCACCTTGCAGAGCCGAACAATGAACTTGAATATTATCATGTTTGAAGATATAAGAATACTCATTACTCGTAACTGATAACGACGGTTTTACCGGGGTGAAGCATGATTAATAAAGTCAACAGGTTGATAGAGGCAATGTCACGGGAACTTCCCGGTGTGCTGTCGGCCGCAGTCGTGACCGTTGAGGACGGTCTCTCCATTGCCGAGGTGAGCAGGGTCGATGGACTCGAGACGGCTGCTGCATCTGCTTATCTGGCATCAATTGTCAAATCGAACGGCAAGGCCATCGGCTTGCTTGCGGATAATGAAGTCACTGATGACATCCTGATCACCACAACCAAATACCATTTCATTATCAGGCATACTCCTGATCAGCCGTTCTTTATTTTTGTCATGACAACCAAGGACGAGTGGCTTGGCAAAGCACGCATGATGATGAAGAAGTTTGAAGCGGAACTCTCAGCTTTTTCCGATGAGCTCGTCGATCAGTTTCGTCAGGCGGGGGTATAGAATCCACCCGGAAGGCGGGAAAATTTTAAAAGGAGGGAGCGCTTCGGCTGCTCCCTCCTTTTTTTATTTGGGAATCTTGAATAATCTGATTAGCCAAGGTGCCTGGTTGTCTAAAGATTTGCTGCCTGTGCGATGATTTTGGCATTTTTCTTGATTGAAAGACGAATCCAGCCCAGATTGGTGTTTTTATCGGCAACGATCACAAGAAAGGCCTCGCTGCCGACAGGAGCAAACATAACCGGACCATCGGCATATTCGAGCATCGTCATGTTCAACTCACCCTGGCCGAGCTGAGAACCCATGGATTCGGCCGAACCGAAACCTGAGGAGGCGATGGCGCCGATCATTTCCGCATCGATTCCGCTTCTGGCAATACTGTCGAGCAGAAAGCCGTCACGGCCAACCAGGCATGCGGTATGGACGCCTTCGATATTGGTGAACTCGGCAAGAACTTTTTGGATGTCAGTCATTTCAATATCCTCTTTTGGGGTTAACTCTTTTGTATTGGGGGCAGAAACCGGAGGGGTTAGTGTTGCTCTGATTTCTGCCTTCTTTTCCTCGGCGTCAGATCCTGCCGGCGCATCTGCTTCTCTATCTGAAAACGTGCCGGGGAGCATATCATTCAGCTTGTCCTGCAGCAAAACGGAAAGATCACCCGGGGCCAGGTCATCCGGTACGGTATTCGGCTGATCTCCCTCATCGTTGAGTTTCGCAGCTACCTCGTCATTTCTCATGGCCGCTTCAAAGAGAAGCGACTCCAGGCTTTTGTTGATACTTACGATGGGCGGCTCAGCGCCGCGAATATTCTGGAGCGAGCCATCATGAAACTCGAGTACCTTGAAAAAGGCTTCCTCACCGGTGATTTGACCACATATCGCATGGACAACTTCACCGTCCAGGAAGAAAATCATGCCTTCCTCATGGGTTGTGGTGATTTTGAGTGCAGAAGTGGCATGGGCAAGGCCGTTGAGCTGGATAATGTCCATCAGATCTACGCCGCTGATCGTGCCCTGAAACCCTTCGTTGTGTTTCAAAACATCCTTGATGACTGCACGCATATCCTTGATGTCAAAAGGCTTTTCAATAAAGCGCAGACTCCCGCTCATCATCGCTTCCCGTTCGTAAGCGCTTGATGGATAGGCTGTCATGATAATAACGCCTGTTTCAGGATAACGATTGTTTATTTCAATCAGCAGATCGAGACCGCTCATCCCGGGCATGTTAATGTCCGTAATGACCAGTGCGACTGATTTGTCACTGAGCACGGCGAGTGCTTCCTCACCGGACCCGGCAGAAAGAATTTCTACGTCAGGCATGCCTTTGTTAAGATTTCTCTGGAGCATCCAGAGCATATCTTCTTCATCATCAACAACAAGAACTCTCTTCATTTTTTTCCCCTTGCAGCGGATTGTTCGGGCATGGTTAACGCATCCGCAGAATCGGGAGGCTGTATCTTCCCTGGATTCTGCGGCCTGTATCCGGTACTGCAGGGATCATACCAGAAAACCGCACACCGTTATTCTGGGGCAAGGTGCTGTAAATAGACATAAAAAAAAAGAAAGAGAGATCGCTCGGATGGGAAACGGCTCGGAGCAGTGGCCGGAAAATGGCCACGTGGTCAAAAATTAACCACTGTTCTTGCCCGAGTCGCGGGAGAGTTTGTTTCTCAGGGTTGTCCGGGAGATGCCAAGAATCCTGGCTGCTTCGGATTTGTTGTTACCGCAACGGTTGAGAACCTGGCGAATGTGTTGTTGTTCCATCTCCGAAAGCGTCCGCAGGGGGGAGTTGACCCGGTTGTTACGGTCTTTTAACTGGCGGATAAGTCCGGAAAGCGTCAGCCACTCCGACTGGCTGAAAATAACTTCACGCTCCAGCAGGTTTCTGAGCTCCCTGATATTGCCCGGCCAGTTATGGGCGCGAAGGGCATCGTGCGCAGAATCGGTAAAACCTTTGATATTTTTTTTCATCTCCTCGTTCAGGCGATGCAGGAAATAATCGGCAAGAAGGAGAATATCGTCCTTTCTGTCCCTGAGGGGAGGCATGGCCACCGGAATGACATTGAGCCGGTAAAACAGGTCTTCCCGGAACCGGCCCCGCTGTATTTCCTTTTCAAGGTTGCTGTTTGTGGCGGCAATGATCCTGAGATGAACTTTTATGTCTTTTAGTCCGCCTACCCGGCGAAAGGTCGATTCCTCGATGAGACGCAGGAGCTTGGGCTGCAGGGCGATAGGCAGATTGCCGATTTCATCAAGAAAAAGGGTTCCGCCGCTGGCTACTTCCACCAGCCCTTTTTTGTCGTTGCGGGCATCGGTGAAGGCACCCTGGTCGTAACCGAAGAGCTCGGACTCGATCAGGTTGGCAGAAAGTGTGCCGCAATCCACTTTCACAAAGACCCCGCTCTGTATGCTCCTGCTGCGGTGAATAGCTTGGGCGACAACTTCCTTGCCGGTACCGGTCTCGCCGGTGATCAGCACGGGGGATTCTACTTCTGCCGCGGTCATAATTGCCGCTTTTACCAACCGCATTGGTTCACAGGCGCAGATAAGGGATTCCGAACTACTCTGCTTATTTTTCAGAAGGGCCTGTTTTTCCATGAGTCGAGACTGCATGAGACGATGCAGAACTGAGCGGAACTCAATGATGTCGAAGGGCTTGACGATATAGTCAAGGGCGCCGGCCTTGAGCGATTCCACCGCTGTCTTGGCATCATTAATGCCCGTCAGCATGACAATACCGATATCAGGAGAGATGACTTTGATCTCTGGAATAAGTGAGATTCCGTCAGTATCGGGCAGGCCGATATCAAGAAAGACCAGGTCAATGACTGAGGAATGGATTATCTCCAGGGCTTGCCTGCCGGTGGCGGCGGTTTCGATGCTGTACCCCTCCTTTCGCACAACCGAAGAAAGAGAGAAACGAAGGTCGTCGTTATCATCGACAATAAGAACGAACCCCATGGTCAGCCTGTCTTGAGAAACATGGTGAATGTTGTGCCTTTTCCTTCGGTGCTTTCAACACTGATGGTCGCATCATTTTCTTTCAGGGTACGATAGACGATCGACATGCCCAGACCCGATCCGTTTGTTTTAGTGGTAAAAAACGGCTCGAAAACTTTCTCGACAGCGGCTTTTGGCATACCTGATCCGTTATCTTCAAAAGTGATTTTAACGAAGTCTGATCCCTGGGGCAGAAGGTGGTTCAGTTTTATATACCTGGACAATTCCTGCTGCTTCAGTGACTCGGCACGGATAGTGATGGTGCCTTCCTGATTGATGGCATCAATGGCATTGAGAAAAAGATTCAGGAACACCTGCTGGATCTGGTTGGGGTCGGCGTTTATCGGCGGTAGCGCCTCTTCGAAATTCTCAACGAGGAGAATTCTCAGTTTTTCAAGTTTATTGCTGATCAGCGGCTTTGTTTCCGCGAGAATACTTGCAAGCGAAGAACGCTGCTTCTTTGGCATCACCGGGCGGGCATAGGAAAAAAAGTCCGTCAGCAGTTCATTCAGACGGTCAACCTGGCGGATGATTCTCTGGGAGCATTCCAGTCGCTCTTCTTCCGAACCGGCTCCTTCTTCGATCGACTGGGCCATGATCTTGATCCCGGCCAGCGGGTTTCGTACCTCGTGGGCGACGGCAGAAGCAATTTCTGCAACGGTCGAGAGACGGTTCATCTTCTCCATTTCCCGCTGCACGTAATACCACTCGGAAATGTCGGCGAGCAGGATGATAAAGTCGGGATCCTGGCTTTCAGTATCCCTTCTCGTGAGCACTGAACAGCGCAGGATTAATTTTTCTTCATTCCTGTTTATCAGCGTGATTTCTTTTTCCTTGTTATGACCTTTGTTGCGGTCAATGGCAAGAAGGTGCTCGCTGTTTTCTCTGCCGATGATGGATTCCAGTCGGCGCCCTTCCAGCCCATCCGAGAAGGGCTGCAGAATCTTTCTGGCAAAGCCATTGCTTTTCAGGATAACTCCGTTTGCATTGAGGGTGATAAGTCCATGCTGAAGTCCTTCGATAACGGAGCTGGAAAACTCCTTTTCCTCGCGCAGAGCAATGATGGAGGCGCGCAGATCGTTAACGATATCGATCAATTGCAGATCCATCTTGTGGGTATCAATGATTTTGCCGATGATGTCGGCAATTGACAGCAGCAGTTCTTCTGTCTGAGTGCTTTGCTGGTGATCTGCCGGGATATACAGGCAGAGAACCCCGGACACAGAGCCATCACTGGAAAAAGGCACACAATAGTGACCGTGCGGAAATCCCAATTTGTTCTGCAAACATTGTTTGACCGGAATGTCGTGGATATGCAGCAGTCTGTTGTTCGAAGCGGCCCTGCCGCAATAGCACTGCCCAAAAGCTATTTCTTCACAGGCATGGGTGTGCTCTTTGGCCAGTCCATAGTGAACGTTTAGTTTCAGGGTTTGTGAGTCCTGTTCAACAAGAAAGAGCGCTGCCATGGGGAGCAGGTCAAGTTCTTCCAGGGATACGGTGTAGGCCAGTATTTCTTTGAGCCGGTCCTTGAGCAGGGCAGTACCGAGGGACATTTTCAGAATCGCACTGATGACCTCGAACTGAAAGGCGCGGCCGACAAGGGCCATGGTGTTCTGCCGGATGGCCTCGTGGTTGCGAATGAAAATGGTAAAAATGGAGCCGCCCGGCAGCGCCGAAATAATAAATTGGACCGGAAATATGTGCCCGTTGCGATGGACGGCTCGTTCATGGATCTGCAGGGTGACTGGAGATTCATTCGGTTGCTGCCGGTGCAGTGAACGAAGTCGCGGGGACTGATAGGAACCCGGTTCGCCCGGCAGGATAAGTTTGAACAGGTTTTCCCCGAGTACCTCAGTATATTTCCAGCCGAACAGCTTTTCCGCCTGCGTATCCCAGGAGAGAATCAAATCCTGGGCATCACAGAAAACCACGCCGTATTCTTCCGGTTTTGCTCGAATAATGCTTTGGACGTCCTGTTCTAAACGTGGCATTGAGTGGTTCTACCTGTTGCTGATTCTGAATCCGACCCGAAAGATGAACGGTGAAAGTGTCGCTCTGCGAAAGCAGGTTGACAGGTTTTCATCGGGAAATGGTGCGTTATTCCTGTTCCGATTTTTTAACAGAATAATGGCAAAGTAACAAGAAGGAGCTTTGTTTGGCAGCCAGTGGGGTCAAAGTTATTTAGCATCCCGCCACAGGTCGATGGCAACAGGGCGGTTCATATGTTGTTTTTGGTCATTATCGGTTATTTTGTTCTTTCAAGACGACTTATGTTGACAATATAAGCTGAAGATATAACAAGAGTGCTGATGATTGAGGAGAAAAGAAAGAGACGATGTCAATTGTAAAAAAGTACCTGACGACTAAAGATGTCGCACAATTACTGCAAGTTAATGAGAAAGCTGTCTACCTGCTTGTCAGTGAAAAGGGATTGCCGGCAACAAAGGTAACAGGCAAATGGCTGTTTCCGCGTCATTTTGTTGAGGAATGGCTTGATAGTTCTATTGCCAATCTACCCGCTGCCCGGGGGCATTATCTTGAAAGTGGGCGTCTTTTCATCGCCGGCAGCGACGATCTTCTGTTTCAGCGAACCCTGGGACTGTACAACAGCTCAAATCGGGAGAATGTCGCCTTTTTCGCCAATGTCGGCAGTATGGGAGGCCTGCAGGCCCTGCGTCAGAACAGTTGTCATATAGCCGTTTGCCACCTGCTGCAGGATGACAACGAAGAATATAATTTCCGTTTTGCCGACCAGGAGATGGAACGTGCGCCGGTTTTTATAAACTTCAGCAAGCGGCAGCAGGGCCTGCTGCTCGCGCCGGGGAATCCCAAAAAGATTATGAAGGTAGCCGATCTTGGCATGGCTGGGGTCAAAATTGTTAACCGGCCGCTGAGTACCGGCACCCGGTTGCTGCTGGACTATGAGATCAGTCGGACTGATATCAGCCCGAAAGATGTTGACGGCTACCATATTGAGGTCGGCAGGCACCTTGATGCCGGTCTTGCCGTGCTCAGCGGCAAGGCCGACGCTGCACCGGCAATTCGCCCGGTAGCAGAACTCCTCGGCCTGGATTTCCTGCCGCTGCGCTGGGAACGTTTTGATCTGTTGATAAATCGTGACCGGTTTTTCGACCCGGCCGTGCAGCGTTTTGTCAGCCTGCTGCATGAGCCGGCTTTCAAGGAGATGGCAAACGAATTTGTCGGTTATGACTTGACGGTCTCCGGGAAAATGATATATCCGGATAATGTACAATTATAGATGAGTAGAAAGGAGAACGGACATGTTTAGACGTACGGCTGTATTGACCGTTATCGCGACCCTGGTTTTGAGCATCAGCACGCTGGCCTTTGGCGAGGAAAAAATCTTGAAGATGTCGACCACAACCTCAACCGAGTCTTCCGGTCTGCTTGATATTCTGCTGCCGGCATTCAAGGCGGATACCGGGATAGATGTCAAGGTGATCGCCAAGGGAACCGGTGCTGCAATCCGGGATGGTATGGACGGCAACGTCGATGTCATCTTCGTCCACGCTAAAGCCCGCGAGGAAGCCTTTGTCGCCGAGGGCTACGGCACCAAGCGCTATGCGGTAATGCATAATGATTTCGTTATCGTCGGTCCGAAAGTGGATCCTGCCGGCGTTGGCGATACCGCTGACGTCTACGCGGCCTTGAAGGCAATCGCGGCGGCCAAGGCCCTTTTCGTCTCCCGCGGCGATGATTCCGGGACCCATACCAAAGAGCAGGAACTCTGGAAACAATCAGGCGTTGCCGTTGAGAAGGTCGCGAAAGCAATTGTCAAGGGCGGCAAAAAGACCGAGGTGGCCTTCATCGAACCGGCGCAGGCCGGAGACTGGTATCTTTCAATCGGCCAGGGTATGGGCAAGACACTTACCTTCGCCGATGAAAAGGGCGGGTATGCCTTGACCGACCGGGGTACCTACATCAAATATAAATTTGGTAAGAAACCGCCCATTGAACTGGAAATTCTCAGCGAAGGGTCGGGCCCGCTTGCCAATCCTTACGGGGTGATTCCGGTCAATCCGGCAAAATTTCCCCATGTCAAAGCTGAATATGCGCAGCAGTTCGCCGATTGGCTCATTTCGGCCCGGGGACAGAAACTGATTGGCGATTATAAGCTGATCGGCAAGCAGTTGTTTTATCCTGATGCTATACCGCAATAAATAGATAATCGAGCCTCTTGCAAAATGGTCTTTTTACCCAAACTCCGCGTTATGCTCAAAATTTTATCCTCGGAATATCAATTATATGCCTGCGGTAAAATTTTTCGCATGCCTTGATTTTAAACAAAAATCCTCATTTTGCATAAGGCTCAATCGTTCTATTTTTTGCATCTCCGCCGGGTTACAGAAATGAGGGGTCGTTTTTGTAACCCGGTTTTCTCTTGCTAACGGTGTCGTCTTTTGGATTTGCTTCTTGACAGTCTGCTTTCGGCGATCCTGCTGCTGCTTTCTCTTGATCCCGAGCTTTTTGAGATTGTCGGGGTTTCCCTCAATGTCAGCTTCTTTTCGACGCTGATTGCCGCAGTGGTTGGATTGCCGCTTGGTTTTTCCATCGCTTTCAACAGGTTCCGGGGAAAGCGTTTGCTCATCACCTGCCTTAACACCCTGCTGGCACTGCCCACGGTTGTCATCGGTCTGGTTGTCTATTCTTTTATCTCCCGTCGTGGACTGCTGGGTCCGCTGGAATTGCTTTATACCCAGAAGGCGATCATCATCGGCCAGATAATCCTGATAATTCCGGTGATAACAACGCTGACCATTGCCGCTATCAGCAAAATCGACCAGCGTTACAGGAATACGGCGCTTACCCTCGGGGCGGATCAACGGCAGATGGCCTGGGTTATTTTTCGTGAGGCTCGTTTTGGTATCTCTGCCGCGATTATTGCCGCCTTTGGCAGGGTAATCGCCGAAGTTGGTATTTCCATGATGCTCGGCGGCAACGCCAAAGGTTTTACGCGGACCATGACCACCGCCATGGCCCTGGAATATGACAAAGGAGAGTTTGTACTGGCGGTGGCACTCGGTCTGATCCTGATGGGTTTTGCTTTTGCTATTAACATGATGTTTCATTTCCTGCAGGGGCGGCTGAAATCAGATGCTCTATGAGATGCGGAAGCTGGTGCGGCAGTACGGTTCCCGCACGGTGCTCGATATTGATCATCTGTGTCTTGAGGCGCGAAAGATTTACGCCCTGATCGGACCCAATGGCGCCGGCAAAACAACACTGCTCAATCATCTTGCCTTTCTTGATCAGCCGGACTCCGGTGCTCTTTTTTTTCATGATCAGCCGGTCCTTTATGATAGCGGTGCGCTGACCCGGCTCCGCCGGTGCGTAGTCCTTGTCGATCAGACACCCATTCTGTTTTCCGGTACGGTCTGGAGCAATGTCGAGTTTGGTCTGAAAGTTCGGGGAGTGGGGCCTAAAGAGCGGCAGACCAGAATTTCCGGCGCACTTGAACAGGTTGGCATGGGTGCGTTTTCCCGATCCGATGTCTATGGGCTGTCCGGCGGGGAGGTCAAGCGGGTAGCCCTTGCCCGCGCTTTGGCCGTCGATCCTGATGTGCTGCTTTGCGATGAGCCGACAGCTAATGTCGATCAGCAGCACCAGGAAATCATAATGAAGATCCTAGAACATGCCAACAGCGTCAGGAATACCTCGGTCATTTTTTCCACCCATTACCTGTCGCAGTGCAGACGGCTTGCTCATCAGACTATCCTGTTGCAGGATGGCAGGCTTTCGATACATCTTGAGGATAACCTGTTTTCCGGACTGGTTTTCAGAGATCAGTCCGGCATTGCGGTTTTTCGACTCGCTGACCGGTTTGATCTGCCCATAGCTGCCAGGCCATTGGAAGCTATTCCGCATGGTTCAGCCCGTGCCCATATTGTCCCGGAACTGGTCAGTCTGAGTCCGCTGCAGTATTGCGGATAAAAGCGGCTCCAGGATCAGCGGCACGGTGAGGTCGATTGCTCTGCTGAACGGCTCGGTTCGCATTGTAGTTGATATCGGGGTGGAACTGGCGGTCGTAATGGCTGTCAAACGCTTTACCGATAAGCCGGTTCAGGTCTGCCAGGAAGTGGAACTGGCAATAGCACCGGATGCTTGTTCGTCTTGTCTCTTCAATAGGTTCGGCGAAACGGGGGAGGTTCCTTTCGGGCTTCAACGAGGCGACGGAGCTGGTCACATTCAACCTGAGCGTTTTTCAACTCCTGCCGCAGACGATCCCGCTCTGCCAGCGGTGCTTTGTCAAACTGATCCTGCAGTTTATGGACGATCTGCTGTGCACGGTAGAGTTCTATTGCCAGTGCCCTGATTACCATGTGTCTGCCCCTCCTAAGCCGATGTTCACGAGCCGATATAGCCCGCTCTCCCCGTCGCTTTTGCGATTCACCTACTAAAGTCTAGTGAATCGCCGGTTTCCTTGACGAGCAGACTGTCTCAACTCGTGAACGCCGGGTTAACCCCACCGTTCTGAGCATTATCCGTAGATTCATACAATATACTGAAATAAAAAAAATTATTGCAGTGATTGCAGCATATTTCAAAACAGTTTTGCACGCTCTCTATTTCTTCCTGATCATCAGCGATACATAGGCGGTATTGAGCTCAACAAATTGTTCGTGCTCTCCGCCACCGTCCGGGTGCAGCTCTTTGGCTCGCTGCCGGTAGAGCCGCGTTAATTCTTTTTTGTTCATCTGGCTCAGTGCCTGCCAGTCCGTGTCAAAAATTCTGGCCGCATCGCTGCTGCTGATGTCTGGTTTCTTCTGCGGCCACTGGAAAGCACGGTGTCTGCCCATGAATTCACGGACGAAATCGTCGAAGAGCGAGCGCCGGCCATAGCCGTGATCAAAAAACATGATAACATAACGGATCAGATGATGGTGCAGCGATGTCTCGCCAGGCTGTTTTGACCAGAACAGCGGGTCGCCGTTGAGTCTGCAGATATCTTCTATGAAATAGTCTGCGATATCGTTTTGATTCAATGCCTCGGGCATGGTGGCAGATATCGATTCCCCGAAATGACGCTGCAGATCAAAAATCGCAAATACATAGGTCTTCAGTTCGTTGTAATGGAGTACTTTCTCCATGTCCATGAAATAATATTCACGTTCATCGCGGCATTTGTTCAGCAAGGGACGATATAGTTTTACATTGAGGCCGAAAATCCTACTCTGGTCAACGGCACCGTACCTGAGATAGTAGAGGCGCCTGCGATCAAAAAGATGTACTTCGTCTTCAATGGCCGCCCGCTCTTGCCCGGATAACGGGGACACTCGCGCCCTCCCCCGGTAACGGAAGCGCTCAAGCCGATGCTTCTCCTCCCGCGGCAGAAAGTCCCAGAGCAGTTCTTCAAGGAGTGAGGTGGGGTCCCTTTTGCTATATGCGGCCAGGGAATCTTCAAGTTTTGCCGAGAAATAGCAGATGTCGTCCGTCGGATGGTTGATATAGCGGCCGGGATCGTGGCCGAGGTCAAATAGCACCCGGTAGTGATAGCTTCCGTGTTTTTTGTCCGGAAGCGATTGGCGGATTTCGTAGCGCCTGCTCCCAGCCCTGGTTATGACGGCAAGATACATGTGATATGAGAGGACTCCCTGCTCTTTTACCATGCAGGCCGCCCTTTATTATTCTATGCACCCTGCAGATAGAAATTTGTTAATATGTTAAAACCTGCAGCGATGCAGGTTTTAATGGTCAGCAATGGTAATTATATGTCTATTCATGCTGTTTTGCAGCAGGAGAGTCGGTTATTTTTGTAAAATGAGGGAGCAAATGTCTTTGCAGATTCCAGTCTCGTGGGGCGAGTTTTTCGATAAGATGACAATTCTTCAGATCAAGCAGGAGCGTGTCAGAGACGATGGCAAGCTGAAGAATATCAAAAAGGAGCTTAAAGAGCTTTGCCATGTCCGGGATGCTCATCTCATCAACAATCAGCAACTGCCAGGACTGGTTGACGCATTACGTGACGTAAATGCAGTCTTGTGGCAAATTGAGGATGATATCAGGGCCTGCGAGAGAAGTCGTGATTTTGGCAGCCGTTTTGTGGAGTTGGCCCGTTCGGTCTATAAAACCAACGATCAGCGGGCGGAGCTGAAGTACCGGATTAACATGCTGCTTGACTCTGAGATGGTCGAAGAGAAATCCTACGAAGCATACTGATGGCCTCCGTTCTCATCATTAAACTTGGGGCGCTTGGGGACCTGGTTCAAGCGGACGGCGCCATTCGGGATATCCGCGGGCATCACCCCGACGACCGGATCAGTCTCATGACAACGCCTTCCTACCGTCGTTATGGTGAACGCTGCCCGTGGGTTGATGATCTGATCCTGGATCCACGTGCTTCCCGATTTCATCTTCCCCGTATGTTCGCTCTGGGCAGGAAACTGCGAAGTCTTCATTTTGACAGGGTCTACGATCTGCAGCAGGTCGGGCGAACCCGTTTTTACTATCGCTGGCTGTTTCGAAAGGTTGACTGGCTTGGTGATGCCAAGGGCTGCAGCCATTATCTGAGACGGCCCGATGGAAGCTGTGCGGCGGATCATTTTGCCCGTCATCTGCCGATGGCAGGCGTCAGCGTTCAGCACACCCTGCAGAACGATGTGTCCTGGATGGCCGATGATGTTGATGATATCATGACAGCGGCAGACCTGAAACCGGGATTTGTTGTCCTTTTCCCCGGTGCTTCAGCGTCTGCATCAGGCAAAGCGCTGGCCCTATTTCGCCGATCTTGCCGAACGTCTGCTGGAGCATGACAGGCAGGTTGTCACCATACCGGGACCGGACGAACTTGACCTCTGCCGAACCATTCCAGGTACGATGCTTGTTGAACCAGGCGGCTATCATGATTTTTTCAGACTGGCAGGCATTGTGCGCCAGGCTGGATTTGTCGTCGGCAACGATACCGGTCCGACCCATATTGCCGCACATCTGCGCTGTCCCGGTCTGGCATTGTATGGACCTCACACCCCGCCTGTCAGCACCGGCATCCAGCATTCCCGCTTCAGCTGGATCGAGGCGCCGAGGCTGAATGAACTCTCCGTTGATACGGTCTGGGGTCGGGTGCGGGATCAGGTTTCCGGCTA
>CAVUYQ010000027.1:0-12077 GCA_963745765.1 uncultured delta proteobacterium
ATGGCGTCGTAAAAACTTCGATCTACTGCGTCGTGGAACTTTTTCCGGCACTCGGCATACTACCTGTATGCCTTCGCACCTGAAAAAATACCACTCCTTGTTTATCTGTGTTTTTACTTAGCCATCTTTTGGAGTGCAATAGACTTTTTACGAGTATGTCATGATTTACTGACTGGAAAATATATCCCTTCTGCTTTACCTTCGGCAGTAGCTATCCCAATGCTTTTACCATACATGAGCTCAATCCCATAAAACTTTGCTGCGTCAGCTTCCTTATTGCCTGTTTTTTTGTGATGAAGACATGCCCAGGTAAATGGCCGTAAGGGTGACGAGAACCCGAACCATTGTAGGAAAGAGGTCGGCCGGTGAAAGAACAAGACGTCCCAAACGAATGCCAGGGCCGGCTGCAGCAGCAGAACGAGACCGGCAAAGGAGGGAACGACCTTGGGTAGACTGTTGGAAATCACCGCCCAGCCGATGGTCTGAGAAAACAGGGCCAGGCAGAACAGTGAACCAAGCGATAGGTAGTTTGGTAGTCTGAAGCTGGGCTCAGAGAACATAACCTGAAGGCCAAGAAAACAGGTGCTTGCCAGTGAGACGAGCATCAGGCCGTAAAAAAAAGAGATCCCGGCCTGTATTTCCTGTATTTTCCTCAGGGACAGAAGAAAAGCGGCGTAAAAGAATGCGGCAGTCAGTCCAAGGTAAATTCCCGTTCGATAATGAGACGGCAGTGTTTTCCAGTCAAAGCCGATAACAAGAAAAAGGCCGAGGAAGGCGAGCGGTATTGAGACGAGAAAAACAGGCCGTAACCGCTGGCTGAAGAAGAGGAAAGAAGCCCCGGTGAGGATAAAGACCTGAAAATTGGCGATAATGGTCGCGAGACCGGGGCCGATATACAAGATGCTGATATGCCAGAGAAGCAGATCGGCGGAAAAGCACAATCCGCACAATACGGTGAGAACCGCTGTCCTGGCCGAGATCGGTTGAAATTCTCCTTTGACGAAACAGGCAATCGCCAGGAAAATGGTTCCGAAAAACACGCGATAAAAGGCAGATACCAGCGGGGCAACGCCTGCCCAGGTGACCCACACTCCGGAGAAACTGATGATGATTGCACCAAGCAGGATATGAATAAGTGGATTCTGCGCCGATCAGTGGTCATTGGTTCGAAATCCTGTTGAATAAAAAATCGATATTAGCAGCCTCAGCCGGTACTGCAACGGAAAAGTGTGGAAATTGTGCTGAATCTATCAAATGGCCCGACAGTTGTTTTAATTACCGCCAAACGACTGAGGTGAATGTGTGCTAAGGGCAGAATAAAATAGTAAAATTTATTAAAACTCAAGGAGATAGATTTTTTTGTCATGAAAACTGACTTGATTTTTCAGTAACTATTTGGTACCGAAACATGATTATTATGCTTTGACTCCTTGGGGAAGGCGAATTGTGCCAGTTGGTTGGGCGTAATGTGCGGCAAGAGAGTTCTTTTGTGGTGCCTGATTAAAAAATAGTGATTGGTCAGGGATGCGCTGTTTTCATCGTTATCTGGACGGGTAAGCTCTGGCTCGCGACAGAGGTATTGCGCACGCACTCCCGGTTTTAAAAACCTCATCGGATGGAAAAATATGACAGATCTTACGACAAAATATCTTGGGCTTACGTTGAAAAACCCGATCATTGTCGGAAGCAGCGGACTGACAGGCTCGGCTAAAACCATTCGGGAACTTGCTGAAGCACAGGTCGGAGCTGTTGTCCTGAAATCTTTGTATGAAGAACAGATTGAGGCGGAACTGCGGCAGAATCTGGACGAATACCAGACCGATTATCCCGATGCTTACGATTACATCAAACAATACACCCGGAATTCTGCGGTTTCCGAATATCTGGAGATGATCGGCGAAGTCAAGAAGACCACCGATATACCGGTGATTGCAAGTCTCAACTGCGTTACATCAGCGGAATGGACGACCTTCGCCAGGCGAATTGAGAAGGCAGGTGCCGATGCCCTTGAAATTAACATCAGCCTGCTGCCGAGTGATCCCCGCAAGTCCTGCAGTGACTATGAAAATATCTATTTCGATGTGCTGGACAAGGTGTCAGACGGCCTTTCTATTCCCGTATCCCTGAAAATGAGCAGCTACTCTTCTTCGCTGGCAAATCTGGTCTCACGTTTATGCTGGACCGGCAAAGTAAACGGATTCGTGCTGTTTAACCGTTACTTCCGGCCTGATATCGATATCAACAGGATGGCGCTCACCTCAGCCGGTATTTATAGTGATCCCAGTGAAATCAGCACCCCGCTGCGCTGGATAGCCTTGCTTTCCGGTATGGTTGATTGTGATCTGGCGGGATCTACCGGTGTTCATGACAGCGAAGGTGCGATTAAGATGCTTCTGGCCGGAGCGGCTGCGGTTCAGGTTGTCTCGTCTCTTTATAAAGGGGGCGTTACACATGCCACAGAAATTATCTCAGGTATTGAAACCTGGATGGAAAAGAACTCCTTCAGCAGCCTCGATGAGTTCAGGGGACGTCTCAGTTATAAATTCGACGGTGATCAGTCAGCTTTTGAACGCATTCAGTTCATGAAGTATTACGCCGGTATTTCGTAAGTGGCCGTAATACATATGCTGACTGAAGGTGAAAAATGCAGGCACCGGGAGGCTTATTGCGTGAAAATGTCTGGCAAGAGATATGCGGCTGACATTTTTAATGAGGACATTAAACTAAAGAGCTTGAACAGAAAGTGACATGGCACCTACTCTAACATTTCCAAAAGGCGGGGTTCATCCGCTTGAATCGAAAAAATTGACCGAGAAACTGCCCATTGAGATTATGCCTCTGCCGGCGGAACTGGAAATTATTCTCGGGCAGCATATCGGTGCTCCCTGCAGTCCGACGGTAGCCAAGCGCGCCGAGGTTGGAGAAGGCGATCTTGTCGGCGAGGTAAAAAAAGGACTGGGTGTACCCCTGCATGCTCCGGTCGCCGGTTCAGTCAAGGCAATTGGCAAATCGGCACATCCAATCAGGGTCAGTGCCCCTTCAATTACCCTGACCGTGAACCGGGAAGCCCATCCGCGTGAATGGAAGGTTGGCGACTGGGAAAATCTTGATGGTCAGGTCCTGCTTAAAAAGGTGCAGGATGCAGGCCTTGTCGGCGTCGGCGGTGCCGGGTTCCCAACCCATGTCAAGCTCAAGCCGCCAGCTGATAATCCGGTTGACACGCTGCTTCTTAACGGAGCCGAATGCGAACCCTATATCACCGCCGATCACCGGGTCATGCTCGAACATGCGGCTGAAGTGGTTGAGGGAGCCAGAATCCTGCTCAAGATTTTAGACATTACCGAGTGTTATATCGGTATTGAGAAAAATAAGCCGGATGCCATACGCAGCATGACTGAGGCTGCACAGGCGGTGTCAGGCGGTGCTTGCCGGATCACGGTAGTCACGCTTGAAGTCAAGTATCCGCAGGGATCGGAGAAACAGCTCATCGAGGCCATAACCGGCAGGAGGGTTCCTGCCATGGCGCTGCCGTCCTCCGTTGGCGTTGTCGTGCAAAATGTATCGACAACCAAGGCAGTCCGTGACGCGGTGGTTCTCGACAAGCCCCTGATCGAGAAGGTGGTGACCGTATCAGGGAAGGGTATCAACCGGCCGGCCAACCTGCTCGTCAAAGTGGGCACAAAGGTCAGTGACATCGTCGACCATTGCGGCGGAACCAGGCCGGAGCTTGCCCGGGTCGTCATGGGCGGGCCGATGATGGGTTTTGCCGTCTCGTCACTTGCTATACCGGTAACAAAAACCACCTCCTCGATCCTGTTTCTGACCGAGGATGAACTGGATACCAGGCCGCTGTCAGCCTGCATACGCTGTGGCTGGTGTCTCGAGGCCTGCCCGATGGGACTTGAGCCCAAGGAGATCGGTATCTATGTCGAGGCCAACCGGGCTGAAGACACGGGCCCGTTCGGCGTGTTTGAATGTTTTGAGTGCGGCAGCTGTGCCTACGTCTGTCCGGCAAAGCGTCCGCTTGTACAGTTTATCCGTCTGGCGAAAATGAAAGACGAAACGCGAACGTAAGGCTGGAAGGGTGACTATTAACCAAGGTTGCAAGGAGTATCGTCTATCGGAACCGAAAGTAACTGAAAACCAGGCGGCGGCTTCAGCGGCGATGTGGAGTGTCTCAGTTTCTCCACATGTCCGTAGTTCCGAGTCGGTTGAAAAGATTATGTGGACAGTGGTGGCCTGTCTGGTACCGCCGCTTCTCCTGTCGATATTTGTTTTCGGCATACAGGTCCTGCTGATCACTGCCGTATCTGTTGTCAGCTGCATGGCCGTCGAGGCGGTCAGTCAGAAGGCTTTGGGGAGGCCGATATCAGTCATGGATGGAAGCGCTGCGCTTACCGGAATATTGCTTGCCTTTGTTATACCGCCTGGCGTATCGTTTCTGATCCCGGCGCTTGGTGCGGTTATGGCAATTTATATCGGTAAACACCTGCTTGGAGGGCTCGGCTATAACATCTTCAACCCGGCACTGCTTGGCCGGTCATTCCTGCTCGCCACCTTTCCGGTAGCAATGACTTCAGCCTGGCTGCCACCGATGACGGATGGGGCTCTTTTCTCCTATTTTACCGCCGGTGTCGATGCTGTTTCAACGGCAACGCCGCTTGCGGTCATAAAAGAGCAGGGTATGGAAGCTTTCCGGCAGATGTTTGGCGCACCCTCAGAGATCTACGGCTCTTTTTTCCTTGGCCTGCGGCCCGGCTGCATTGGCGAAACGTCTGGTCTGCTGATTGTACTGGGTGGCTTTTACCTGATGTATCGCCGTTATATCACCTGGCATATCCCGGTGTCGCTGCTTTCAACGCTTGCCCTGCTGAGTTGGGTCTTCGGTGGAGAGTCGCTCTTTGGCGGTGATCCGCTGCTCGCCGTTTTAACGGGTGGTGCGTTGCTGGGGGCCTTCTACATGGCCACCGATTATGTAACCTCGCCGAGTGGAAGAACAGCCCAGCTGATCTATGGTGCCGGCATCGGTGCCCTGACCGTTCTGATACGGCTGAAGGGTGGGTACCCGGAGGGTATCTGTTATGCGATCCTGTTGATGAATCCCCTGAGCTCGGTGCTCGACGGTTGGTTCAAACCTAAACGATTTGCTCCGCCGATAGGAGGTGAGAAATGAAAATGATTTTTACCATCATATTTCGTCTCACTGTTTCCTGCCTGATTGCCGGTACGATAATGGGAACAACCTTTGTTCTCACCAACAAGGCAAAAAAGGCCAACGAATTTGCCCGCGAGGAGAAGGTTGTTTATGCGCTGCTCGGATATTCGAAGGCAAATCCTATCCCTAAGTCTATGGGGCTGCATGAAATTTTTCGTTACGTGGTCAGCGATGGAAAATCACAATCTATTGGTTATCTGCTGCCGGTTGACGCCCAGGGGCACAAAGCCGGATTTGCTTTTATCAGGATTAATCTGGACGGCGCCTATATTGACAGCACACCGGTTTCCCTTTCTGAAGAGAAGGTCAGGAATCCCAGTGACAGAGCTGCGGCGATAGCAGGCGCGATTGGTCCCGGTAAAGACATACGCTTTACCGACCAGACCATTGTTGTCACCAATAACGGGAAGCGCACGGCCTACCTGTTGTCGGGGAAATTCCCCGGTTTCAAAACACATATCGCCATCATCCTGGCACTCAATCCGGATTATTCTATTATCGGTTTTGAAGTCATGGAGCATGAGGAGGACCCGGGTCTGGGAGCTGAGATTGAACAGGATTATTTCAAAAATCAGTTCAAATATAAAACGTTTGAAAAGACCAAGACGCTGAAAGTGGTCAAGGCGCCTTTGCCCGGCGATTATTTTGATGCCCTGGAAGGCAGAATTGATAAGGCTGAGGCCATCGCTCTGATGAAGGAGTATCGTGAGAAGGATATCTACGCACTGACCGGGGCGACGATATCTTCTATGGCCGTCAGTTCCGGTATCAAAGGGATGTCCAGGAAATTCGCCTATCGTCTGGATATCCTGGACAAGGTGCTGCAGGAACAAAAGATAGCGGTACCTTTTTAACTATTAGTGAGGAAAGAGACGTGGCCAATCAAAAGTCAAATTACCAACTTGTCAGCAACGGTATTCTCAAGGAGAACCCGATTTTCAAATTGGCGCTCTCCATGTGCCCGGCTGTCGGTATTTCGACAACCGTGATGAATGGTGTCCTGCTCGGTATTGCCGTTTTGTTCGTGCAGGTGTTTTCCAGCGTGACTATCTCGCTACTCAAGAATTTCATTCATCCCCGCATTCGGATTCCAACCTACACCCTGACGATTGCAACCTGGGTTACCGTTATCGACCTGAGCCTGGCTGCATATTTCCCTGCCGCCTATGCGCAGATGGGTATTTTTGTGAAGATCATCGTGGCTTTTGCCATCATTACCATGCGCCTTGAGATGTTTGCCAGCAAGGAGCCGGTTACGGCGTCATTCTGGGATGCGGTCGGTATGGGGCTTGGTTTTCTGGTGGGTATGGTTACCATCGGGTTTGTCCGTGAGCTGCTCGGTTCCGGGGCGATTCTCGGTTATGACGTACTCGGTTTTAAACCGCTGTTGTTTTTCATACTGCCCAGTGCCGGTTTCTTTGTAGTTGGCCTCATGATGGCTTTTTTCAACTGGATAGAAATTTATTATGCCAGGCGTAAAAGAGGTGAAGCATGAACCAGCCAAACTATGTACGCTTTTTCGTCCTCGCTTTTCTTGTACTCGGACTTGCAGCCGCGGGCCATGCCGCCGACTTGATCAGCGCTACTGATTTTGCGGGCGAAAATCAGATTGTCGTGTCCTTTAGTACCGCCGTTGATAAGGCTGAGGCGGGAGATGCCGCCCGTTACATCGTCTATGAGCAGTCTGATCCGGACATCCGTTTGACGGTTAGCTCCGTGGCTGTGTCGGCCGATGGCCGGCAGGCGACCCTGAATTTTGCCGAACCGCTCAATACCTCCAAGACCCATATCGTCACGATTAAAGGTCTCGACGGTATTACAACGGCCTCATCTGCGGTGAGCAAGTCATATTTCGGTTACCTGGTGTCGGTTCTTATATCGGCCCTGCTTATCAATAACTTCGTCTTTACCAAGTATCTTGGGCTCTGCGTCTTTTTCGGCACCTCAAAACGAAAACAGACCGCCAAGGGCATGGGGGTTGTCTTCACCATCGTCATCGTTGTTTCGGTCAGCATGAGCTGGCTGCTTTTCCAGTATGTACTTAAACCGTTTCACCTTGACTATTTGCAGATCGTGGTTTTCATCGGGCTCACGTCTCTGACGGTCCAGGCTGTCGATACGGTACTGCGAAAGGTCAATCCGATTCTCTTTAAATCGTTTGGCGTTTACCTGGTGCTGGTTATCGCCAACTGCGTCATCATCGCCGTTCCCCTGTTGATGGCCAGTAACGAGTATAACTATTTTGAGACGTTCATGCTCAGCCTTGGTGCCGGCGGCGGATTTTTGCTGGCGCTCTACCTGATGAGTTCCGTCAGTGAACGGGTTGAACTGGCAAAAGTACCGCCTTCGTTTAAAGGGCTTCCCATTGCCTTTATCGTTGCCGGGCAGTTTGCCATGGCATTTTTGGGTTTTTCCGGTCTAAAGCTGTTCTGATCGGTTCATGTAAATTTTTGTCTGTAACAGGAGAAGTGAAAACATTATGGATCCTGAATTAGTAAAATTGGCGATCGGCGGTCTCGTGCTGCTTGGCTGTATCGGACTTTTTTTTGGCATCGGCCTGGCCATAGCGGCCCAGAAATTCGCTGTCGAGACCAACCCGCTCATAGAAGAAGTGCTCGAGTCGCTGCCGCTCGCTAACTGTGGCGGCTGCGGGTACCCCGGCTGTGAAGGCTATGCAATCGAGGTTGTGACAAACCCGGATGTTCCGCCCAATCTCTGTTTCCCCGGCAAGGAAGCCGTAGCCGAGCGGGTGGCCTCGCTGACCGGCAAGAAAATGACGGCGGTCGAGGACACCATCGCTGTTGTACGTTGTTCGCGCATCGAGGGAAGAGTCAGTCACAAACACCGCTATATCGGCTTTTCTTCCTGCACCGCTGCCAATCTTGGTTATGGAGGACCTTCCTCCTGCCAGTATGCTTGTATCGGTCTTGGCGAATGTGCCGAGGCATGTCCGTTTGACGCCATTGAGATGGTAGAGAGTTTTCCGGTTGTCAATGCTGATAAATGCGTGAGCTGCGGTGTTTGTGTGAAGACCTGCCCGAAGTCCGTCATGGAGATCCAGACCATCAAGGCCAGGGTATGGGTACCGTGTTCAACCAAGGATCTTGGCAAGGCTGTCACCGGTGTCTGCAAGGTCGGCTGTATCGGCTGCAAGATGTGCGTCAAGGTCTGTCCGGCTGATGCGGTAACCTACGAGAACGGCCTGGTCAAGATTGATCACAAGGCCTGCATTGCCTATGGAAGTAGTTGTGAGGAAATCTGCGTGAGCAAATGTCCACGTGATATCTTCAGGCATTACGAAGGGCGTGAAATCGTGGCACGCGATGCTGCCGGCGGTCTGAAGATGGCGGGATGATGCCATTGAACTGAATGAAAACGGTGATAGGATGATGCTTTCTTGACCATCCTTTTAATTTTTGAACCGCAGGGGGAAGCTGTCAATAATGGCCTGCCCGCGTGTTTTGCTGTCGTTCGGAACGCCGCTGTCAGGATATCGTCAGTCCGGAACAACAGCTGACAGCCTCTCATCCGCGGACCTTGTAATGAACCCGCGTCACGCTGCCTCGTTTGCGACAGCCTGACGCGGTTTTTTTGTCAGGAAGAATGAAGGTGAAGCTATTTCCCCTGCCTGTCCCCCTGTCAATCGGTGTCGCATGAGTAACATGCAACTACCGGTACCTTCGCATGCACAATCCATAACCACTTGCTTCCGTGAGACGAAAAGGTGTTGCATGAAGTCTTGTTTTTGGCTTACAAAAGAAGGGTAAATCGTGGCGGTCAACCATCAACAACAACCGGCAGATGTTGAAAAGAAGGAGAAATGTATGTCTTATACCCATCTTGAAACAGCGGTAAATGAGCGTTTTGTCGGGATCATCACCTTGAATCGCCCGGATCAGCTCAACACTTTTAACAGCCTTCTTGCCGAGGAGTTAACCGGGGCACTTGAAGGCATGGACATTGATGCCAGGGTACGTGTCATATTGCTTAGAGGTGCGGGTAAGGCTTTCTGTGCAGGGATTGATGTAAATGAACTTGCGGGCAAAACCACCCTTGAGTATCGGGCCTGGATTGAACATATGGAGCATCCCCTGATTACTATCGCCAGAATGAAAAAACCGGTGATAGCACAGGTCCAGGGGGTTGCTGCGGCAAATGGCATGGGTCTCGTGGCCGCAGCCGATCTGGCCATAGCGGCAGAAAACACCAAGATGGGACTGACGGCGATCAATGTCGGACTTAATTGTGTGGGACCGGTCATTCCGGTGGCCCGTTGCGTTGGCCGCAAGAAAGCACTGGAACTGCTCTTGTACGGGACATTGATCAAGGCTGCGGAGGCAAAAGAACTTGGATTGATTAACCGGATTGTGCCAAAGGATGATCTTGAGGCAGAGGCCTTGGCTTGGGCAGAAGATTTAGCCGGAAGGAGTCCTGTTGCCGTGCAGATTGCCAAAACCGCCTTTTATTCCTCCGAGGATATGGATTACTTCAGGCAGTTTGACCTGATGAACGAAGCCTTTGCGCGACTATGCAGCTCTGATGATGCCAAGGAAGGTGTTCAGGCTTTTTTTGAAAAACGAAAACCCGTCTGGAAGGAGCGCTGATATTCGTATGTCGGCTCTTGGCACCTATACGGTCCGACTTGGTGCCGTCCTGCTGCTGATAATGTCA
Source organism: uncultured delta proteobacterium (assembly GCA_963745765.1). GTDB lineage: Bacteria > Desulfobacterota > Desulfobulbia > Desulfobulbales > Desulfocapsaceae > Ww85. The sequence goes on from CAVUYQ010000027.1 coordinate 9,887, forward strand.
GTGGCAGGTCATGCCTCGTCTGTATTTGGCTTTGAGTGTGAGGCCGCAACCTACAACAGTCGTGAGTTCAAAGAGGTGCGGACGGTTTTTTCCCCCTATGAAAAAGTCTACGTGAAAATCCGCTGCGGCGCATTGGAAGCTGGAGAATATGCAATGCATGCCAACTGGCTGCACAAGAAACGGGGCATGGTTCGTTCGGATAAACACACATTCAAGATGGATATCAGGGGAGAGCGGGTTGTCTTTTTCTGGTTCAACCTGACGAAAAGGGGGCCTTTTTCAAGTACGATTACCAATAAGGACTTCCATGAGGAAAATTTCGGGGAGTGGGTGGTTGAAACCTACCTGAACAACAGCAAAATTGCGGAAAATAACTTTACCATCGATGATCAGGCATCTTTCTGAAAGAAAAAAATAGCAGGGGCTGATACTCCCCTGCTATTTTCGTGCTGTTATCAACATCGATAGCGAGAAACAATAAGACTTGAAAAAAATACATCTCTCACTTCAGGAACCCATTGTTACTGTGCACAGACGTTAAAACTTGTATTTGAAAGCGTGAATTCCGCCGGATCGACCTCGGTCACGCATTCAGCGGTATCGTTCCCGTCCGCATCTTTTACATATTCGGGACAGGTGGGAGTCACAACGGAAAATGTCAGCACAACCTTGCGGGGGCCGACTCCAAGATAGTAGGCACAATTCCAGGTGCAGTCAGATCTCGTGCTAGAGGTTTTAACATTGCTGTCGACATCATAACAGGTGACACTGCCTCCGGTAGTACCGGTAGCAGTGATTTTGTAGGTAGCCTGTGGATAATCACCGCCGCCGCCCGACGAACCGCCACTATCGCCGTTGTCGCAGGAGGTTATAAGAGCCACTACGCCTATCAAACACAAAACTGAAAGAATCGTTTTCATACAATGCCTCATCTTTAAGATTCTTTACTAGAAATCAGCCACCCTTCATGAGCATTCTCGGTTGGGTAGAAGATTGTCTTTATTCCCGCACTGTTAAAAGACTAGCATGTTAATAACGCATAAATCAAGTAAAATCCAATACTCAGCCTATCGACAATAGGGAAGGGCAACCCTTTATTATAAAACAACTCGGGGGGAGGGTTCCGCTTTCAGGAGAATATGATTGTAAAATCATGTTGTTATCCATTATTTTTATGGATGATAACATGATGTGTGGAAGGAATAATTAAATTTTCATTATCCTGCAATATCTTGGTACTAGTAGCAAAATTATTGAGAATTTCAATGAAGAAGTCTGGAATCTGCCCGTGCGCTCATCAGACACCCTCCTTATCATCATCTCCCCGGCTGCTTTTCAGCACATAAATCAGAATGATGAAGACGGCCAGGTCAACGATTGATGCGATCACATAGATAAGAAGATCAAGGATTGCAAAGGAGATTGTACCCTGTCCGGGAAAATTGTTTTTGCCCAGCTGCATAAGGAGCATGAGTGTTTCCAGGACGAGTACCGTGAAGATGATAGGGGTTGATTTAGAGAGATTTTTTAAAAGGAAGCTCACCCCGCCGGAGATGGCACCGCGCTGTTGACCGGAGATGTAGTAGGCGGGAATCACATAGATATAGATGAGACTGGAGACAATGAGTGTTATTTCAAAAAAACCGCTGCCTCCGCCGCCGGGTAATAGAAAAAGGGGAATGGTCGCCACCAGTATAACCGGCAGATACATGCGGACAAGAAGCCAGATGTAATTGAGAAGGTAGGTTCTGGCAATCTGGGGGATGGAGGAATAGGTGTCTTCGATCAATTCGAAATAGATGCCATAGAATACAGGCGTGGCGATGATGGAAAGAGCCATGGTCAGGGTATTGAGAGGCCCGTACAGTGCGGTATCTTTAAGCAGCAGTGCTGCCGAGCCGCACAATCCGATGAGACCGAGACACCAGAGGACAATAGTGTTGGCTCTGATGATCCTCAGGGCGTAGACCAGGTGTTTCTTGAAATTGAAAGCGTCCATTCTCTTGACCAGGAAAGTAGCGGACAGTTATCATGTTTGATGGATGTCCGATTGGGAAGCCATTTGGCCAGATTGCCCTGCTTTTTGCAAGAAGAGAAGAGGGGGAAGGCGGGGTGTCCTTCTTCAATAGCTTCGACTAAAGTCCACACGGTAGTCAAGCGGCAAACCGTTGCAAAAATTCCGATAATTCCG
>CAVUYQ010000028.1:0-27045 GCA_963745765.1 uncultured delta proteobacterium
GTTATACCTTTTTAGCACCAGGTATTCCAGCATGTTTTGATCTCGGCCGAATAACCTCATTATTCATGGTACCCACCAATATTTACGCCCTTGTTTTTGAAACAAGGATACTTATTTTAACAGGAAATTATTTCATAATTTGCAGCATAAAGTACGAAGCGTTGCGGTGGTCCAAACACCGCGGTGCAGCCGGGGGTCATATTTGACCGTTTGGTCAAATATGACCTTCGTTGCAGAGATATTAGTGCAATCCCGTTCTGTGTTTTTAATAATTTTTACTTAAATAGCAGAATGATGACGACGGTGTGCCGGGAGTCCCAAACCTGGCATGATGCTTGCTTAGTAGAGAATGGTGGGACCAGTTTTCCTGGGCCTAACCGGGTATCGTGTCACTTGTGATCTATACTGAAAAATCAAACTAATGAGGTGGGTGTTATGAAATGGGCAAAGCTAGTATTTTTGTCAGGCTTTACGGTGTTACTCCTGTCAGGTTTGGCTGTCATGGCCTCCGCGGCAGATATGGCAGTTGGCGAAAAGGTTATTTTTCGTAAAACGGCCGACAATTTCATTATCATGTATGACTCATCGAGTTCCACGGGTGATTCCTACGGTGCAACGGACATGATGAAGATCGCGGCTGAAAAACAGATTCTCAAGGAGATGTTTTCAACGCTCCCGGAACTGGACTGGAAGGCGGGCATCTACAGCTTTACCCCTGGCTGGTCGATGAGCTACTTCAAGCCGTTACTCAGCATGCGGACCTATAACAAAAAAGAGTTTTCCGGCGCGGTTGATTCCCTGCCGGACGACCCGGCAGGCTATACACCGCTGCAGGGCGGGCTTGTTGGATTGGGGGAACTACTGGGCACGCTCTCTGGTAAAACAGTAGTATTTCTTTTTACCGACGGTCAATACTCAATTCAGGACGGTTTCCCCTCTCCCGGTAAGCTGGCGAAGAGCCTTGCCGAAAAGTACGATGTCTGCTTTCAGGTGATCGGCATCGGAGGCGAAAAGGGAAATTACCAGGCGGTCAAGGACATATCCTCTGTCAACGAGTGTTCAGCGTTCGTGGACTTCTCCAGTTTGCCGGGCCATCCCGAGAAGTTGACAGATGTCCTGTTCAGAGTAGAAAGAGTAGCTGAAAAACCCGTCGTCAAGAAGGAGGTTGTCGGTTATGTCGCGGGCAAGGTGCTTTTCGATTTCGATAAGTCTGCTATCAAGGATGCAAGTAAAGATGTGCTTATCAATATCAGTATCTACCTGAAGGAAAATCCGGACAAAAGAGTGGTCTTGGCCGGTTTCACCGACAGCACCGGCACCGATGCTTACAACATAAAGCTGTCCAAGCGTCGCGCAGAAAGCGCCAGGGCCTACCTGGTTGATGAGATGGGAATTAAGCCGGACCGCATTACCCTCAGCTGGTTCGGTGAGAGTGATCCGGTAGCGAGCAATGATACCGAAGCGGGCAGGGCGGAAAATCGCCGGGTAACCGCTATCTTCACTGGAATGTAGTTATAACCTGAAAACACCGGGGGCCGTCTTCGACCGGCCTCCGGTGTTTTTTTCTTTCAATTCCCCGCCGGTTCCCTGCCGGGTCGGGCCTGCACCGTATCTTCCTTCGGAGACGCCGCCTCCCTCCACATAATCGTTTGACCTCAATTGCGGTTTGGCCTATATCTGAACAACGGGATAAGTTTATCGATTATACCTAGTTTCCATCCGGAAATGAGCGATTTTTACCTAAATCTAGGCGCTCGATAAATTTAACCGCAGGCATCGTTGATATTCCGAGGATTAAATTTTGAGAGTAACGACGAGTTAGAGGAAAAGCGCTGTTTCAGGATGGAAACTACCTATGAGACGGTCATGGCCAACTGGGCTGAACTCTATGTGCCGAGCAGCTCGCAGCTCAAATCGTTGCTTGAACTAAACGGGAAGAAGATTGCCGTCAAGCAGGGGGATCTCCATTTTAAAGCGCTAAAGAGCATGACCGAAAACTTCAATCTGAAATGCCGTTTCCTGGAGACCGATGAATACGAGACCATCTTTGAAATGCTTGATCATGAATACGCCGATGTGGGTGCGGTCAACCGGTTGTTCGGCACGAGAAAAAAGCATGATTATAAGATAAAGGCAACACCTGTCATCTTTAACCCGATTGAGATGCGCTATGGGGTTGCAGAGGGTAAACATGGTGAAATCCTGGCCAAGATAGACTCGTACCTTACAGCATTTAAAAAAGACGAGAATTCAATCTACTATAAGTCGTTGAATCCTCTCTAATTCCCGCCGACCAGAGAGTCTGCTTATCAGCCAGAGCTGATGGATATCAAGGCGCTGAGCGGGAGAGGCCAAAGAATTCTTGTTGTTGATGATATGGCCGAGCAGCGCGACATTGCTTCACGGATTTTGAAATTATTGCAATACACTGTTGGTGTGACCGAGTCCGGTGAAGAGGCCGTTGAGAAATGCCGAAAAACAAAATACGACCTGCTGGTTCTTGATATGATCATGCCCGGCGGGGTTGACGGTCTTGCCACCTACCACTAAATATGCCGGTTCAACCCGGGCCAGAAGGCTGTGATAGCCAGTGGGTATTCTGATACCGAGTCCGTGAAAAAGGCCCAGGATCTTGGTGCCGGGGTCTATATCAAAAAGCCTTATACGGTAATAAATCTGGCCGGGGCCATATCGAGAGAACTTGCAGGCGTCTAGCTTCGTTTTGTTACGTTTACTACTCTCTTCATTACTGCCCGGTTTTTGATGCTCGTTCTCAGGTTGGTGGTGGCCGATATCTTCCGGCTCAATTGATGCATCCCTTTTGTATTGTTGGTAATTGTGACGATTTCGTTAATTTTCTAAAAAATTATAAACAAAACGAGCATCTGTCGTGGTACTATTTGACAATATGAATAATCCGATTTACGTTTGACCATGACCATGTGACCATGACCATGACCATGACCATGACCATGACCATTATCACGCAGGAGTGTTATGGATAATACTGATATTGCCATTATTGACGCACTGAGGGATGGGCGTGTCTCGTTTAAGAAAATTGCAGATCAACTTGCTCTTGCCGAGGGAACAGTGCGAAGCAGGGTTCGCAAGCTTCGGGAACAGGGGCTGCTTGACATTAGAGGCCTGGTTGATCCGGAAGCACTGACTGATCATTCCGTGGTGATGATCGGTGTTCGTCTGAAGGATATGGACCTGGTAAAAAAGGCTGAGGAATTCAGTACCCTGCGTGGCGTTATTTCAGTCTGTGTCGTTACCGGCCGCTTCGATCTTATCATTACCGTCATGCTGAATAAGGATTTCGGCATTCTCGAGTTCTACATCGAGGAAGCCTCCAAAGTTGCAAATGTTCAGTCAGTTGAGACGTTTGTGATTTACAAAAGCTTTAATATGAAGGTTCCCCTGCAGTCTTTATAAAAACAGGACACCTTGAATAATTAGATTATTCGGTAGAGAATCCAAGGTGTCCAATAATCATCAGCCCGCATGAGGAGCGCAATGACTGAATCTCATGACCTGCAGCGAACGCCCCTGCATGACTGGCACCTAAGCCACCATGCCACCATGGCGGCGTTTGGCGGATATCACATGCCGCTCTGGTACAAAACGGGTGTCAAACATGAACACTGCAGCGTCATCACGGCTGCCGGCATTTTCGACACCTCCCATATGGCTGTCCTCACCGTTTCAGGCAAAGGCAGTCTCTCTCTTTTACAGCACTGCTTCAGCAGGGATCTTGACCGATGTATCGGCAGACAGCCTGGTCCGCTGGTGTCAGGGCGCAGTACCTATGGTCTTTTTCTTCTGGAAGACGGAACCGTTCTTGATGACGCGATTGTTTCCCAAAACGGACCGGAAAGGTACATGGTTGTCGTTAACAGCGGTATGGGCGCGAAGGTGTCCGCTCACCTGAAGCAGTCGGCAGGACCGGGGGTTACGGTTATTGATCATACCGACCGGATAGGCAAGATCGACCTGCAGGGACCGTCCTCCTATCCTATTCTTGCCTCTCTGCTGGAAAATCCTGAGGCTATCCTGCAGGATATGGTCTATTTTTCTTTCAAAGGAACGCTGTTTTCCAGTACATCCGATTCCATATACCTGAAGGATGGTACACCTGTTATCGTTTCCCGGACCGGCTATACCGGCGAATTTGGTTTTGAGCTTTATGTCCGGACTGCAGATACCCTCTCCTTGTGGCAGCAGTTACTGCGCGCCGGCGAAGCTTATCATATCAGTGCCTGTGGTCTTGCTTCCCGTGACTCGCTCAGGACCGGGGCACTGTTGCCACTCTCGCATCAGGATATCGGCAATTGGCTATTTGCTGCCACCCCCTGGTCATTTGTGCTGCCATGGAATGAGAGACAGAGCGGTTTCAGTAAATCATTTATTGGAGCAGAAGCCGTTTTAAGCGGTCGTAAATCAAGCTATACCTATGGTTTTGCCGGGTATGATCCACGAAAAATTCCGGTTGAGGATGATGCCGTGGTAATGAGTGAAACCGGGGAGGAGATAGGTCGTGTTCTTACCTGTACAACCGATATGGCGATCGGGCGAATAGGAGAGCGCATTATCAGTCTGGCAACTCCCGAGGCGGATGGCAGGCCGGTTGATTTTCAGGCCCGGGGTCTCAGTTGCGGTTTTATTAAGGTTGACAGACCGTGCCGCAGAGGAGATAAAGTGCAGTTGTCAGCTGGCAGAAGGACTATCACGGTTGAAATCAGGGACGATATCAGGCCCGATCGGACAGCGCGTCGATCGATAGAGCAGGCGAGAACGCATACTGAGGAGGGATGATCATGAAAGAAATTGAAGAGTTGGATTTACCCGGAGACGTTTACTACACGAAAGATCATGAGTGGGCCAGAAAAGAAGGGGAAACGGTGAAAATCGGTATCAGTGATTATGCTCAGGACCAGATGGGAGATATCGTTTTTGTTGAATTACCTGAAATCGGCAGTGCATTCATGAAGGGAGATGAGTTCGGTACACTTGAGTCGGTTAAGGCGGTTTCCGAGGTCTATGCTCCGCTGAGCGGCGAAATTATTGCGGTAAACAGCGAGCTTGAAAACTCGCCGGAACTGCTCAACGAGGCACCTTACAGTAACTGGATCATCGAGATTCGGCCCTCTGATGAAAATCAGTATGACGAGTTGTTGAACAGAGATGATTATCTGGAGATGATAAGAGGATAAGCGATGCGCTATCTACCCCACACGCCGGAAGAAATTTCAGACATGCTGAAGGTGACCGGTCATGACCGGCTGACTGATCTGTTTGCTCATATCCCGCAGGCCTGCCGCTTCCAGGGAGAAATGGATCTGCCTGCCCCCCTGTCAGAGTGGGCTTTGACCCGGCGTTTGCAGGCTCTCGGACAGGACATGGGCACCGCGGCGGCGCGGGCTGTTCTGGTCGGGGCCGGCAGTTATTTTCACCATATTCCTGAAATAGTCAAAAGCCTTATCGGCCGCTCCGAATTTCTGACCGCTTACACGCCCTACCAGCCGGAAGTGGCCCAGGGCACCCTGCAGGGAATCTTTGAGTACCAGACCCTGACAGCACGCCTGCTCGGTATGGATGTTGCAAATGCCTCCATGTACGATGGGGCCTCTGCGCTGGCCGAGGGGCTGCTCATGGCCTTGCGCCTGTCAAAAAAGAAGACGGTTGCGCTCTCCTCAGCCATTCATCCGCATTATCGTGAGGTGGTGAGAACCTACCTGGCACCGGGGCCCTTTGAGGTAGTCGAGCTTGCATTCACTAAAGACGGGCGTACCGATGTGTCGGCGTTGGCCGGGATTGAAGATCTTGCCGCTGTTGCCGTTCAGTCCCCCAATTTTTTTGGTGTTATTGAAGATCTGCCTGCTTATAAGGCGGCCATTCATGCCCGGGACGCACTCTTTGTTACCGCGTTCACGGAACCTTTTGCCTACGGGATTCTCCGCACGCCCGGTTCCTGCGGCGCCGATATCGTTTGCGGAGAGGGGCAAAGTTTTGGAATGGCTCCTTCCTACGGGGGTGCGGGACTTGGCATGTTTGCCTGCCGCAGGGATCATGTGCGCAGCATGCCCGGCCGGGTAGTCGGCGAGACATGTGACCTCGAGGGAAAACGTGGTTTTGTTCTGACCCTTTCCACCCGTGAACAGCATATCCGGCGGGAGAAGGCGACCTCGAACATCTGTTCAAACCAGGGGATCTGTGCCATGACCGCAGCGGCTTACATGGCAAGCCTCGGAAGCACGGGACTGCAGAAGGTTGCCAAACTGAATTACGACAAGGCTGCCTATCTCAAGCAGGGGCTGCAAAAGGCCGGTGCCAGCCTGTTGTTTGCCGGTCCGACCTTCAACGAGTTTTGTGTTACGTTTCCAAATGATTTCAGGCCGGCAAGAGATCGCCTGCTGGCACGGGGTATTGTTGCAGGTATTGACATTGAACGCTTTTATCCCCAATTGCCGGGGGCCTGGTTGTTCTGTGTGACTGAAACGATTTCAAGAGAAATCATGGACGAAGTGCTTGATGAGGTGCAACGATGATACAGGGACCGGGAACCAGCGGCCTTATTCTTAACGAACCGCTATTATGGGAAAAGGGAAAGCAGGGCAGGAGTGCCTTCAGTATGCCGGACCAGGATGTGCCCGAGGTTGAACTTGGCGCGGGGCTGGCGGGCGGAGCCCTTGCTTTTCCCGATCTTGGCGAGCTTGATGTGGTCAGGCATTACACCCGTCTGTCACAGTGGAACTTTGGTATTGATACCGGTATGTACCCGCTCGGATCATGCACCATGAAATATAACCCCAAGATCAATGAAAAAATGGCCGCTACACCAGCCATAGCCTCAGCCCATCCGATGCTTGATGATACACTTAGCCAGGGAGTATTGCAGTTGCTCTTTGAACTGCAGGAGTTCCTGGCCTCGATAACCGGCATGGATACTGTCTCTCTGCAGCCGGCTGCAGGCGCACAGGGCGAGTTGACGGCTATGTTGATGTTTGCCGCTTATTTCCGAAAACGGGGTGAAAAACGCGACAAAATTCTCATCCCGGATACAGCTCATGGCACAAACCCGGCAAGTGCGGCTTTGTGCGGATTCAGCCCGGTGCCGCTGGCATCCGGCGAAGATGGGGTCCTGAGTATTGCCAGCGTGACAGAAAAGATGGATGAGAACACGGCGGGTATCATGCTCACCAATCCCAATACGCTCGGACTCTTTGAAGAGAATATCCGTGCCATCACCGATATCGTCCATGCAAAAGGCGGGCTGGTCTACGGCGACGGTGCCAATATGAATGCGGTCATGGGGATGGTTGACTTCAAGCGCTGCGGCATTGATGCCATGCACCTCAATCTGCACAAAACCTTTTCAACCCCGCATGGAGGAGGAGGACCAGGAGCCGGACCGGTATGTGTCGTTGCCAAACTCGAACCATTCCTGCCGGCACCCCGAGCGGTAAAAAATGGAAAGGGGTATGGACTGAGTTTCGGATCTGCCGACTCGATTGGCCGTGTTCATGCTTTTTTCGGCAATTTCAGTGTCCTGGTCAGAGCCTACAGCTACATCATGAGCATGGGGCCGGAAAACCTCAAAAAAGCAAGTCAGCTCGCCGTCCTGAATGCTGTTTACGTCAGGGAGTGCCTTCGTGATACACTCGAGCTTGCCTATGAAAAGCCCTGCATGCACGAATGTGTGTTCTCCGACAAAAAACAGCACAAATGGAAGGTGACGACGCTTGATATGGCAAAACGTCTGATCGATCATGGGTTTCATCCGCCGACCATCTATTTTCCGCTGGTGGTGCACGGAGCGATTATGATTGAACCGACAGAAACCGAATGCAAGGATGATCTTGATCAGTTCGTTGCCGTTTTCAAGGACATTGTCCGTGAGGCTGAAACGGACGGTGAGCTTTTGCGGCAGGCGCCGACACGGACCCTGGTCCGTCGTCTTGACGAAACCCGGGCAGCGCGGAAACCTTGTCTTACCGGCTGAGTTCCTCAATGACGATGAATATGATTATTGAAGATTGCGGTACCATACCATACCGACAGGCGCATGACCGGCAGATGGAGCTGGTCGAGCAGTTGCACCGCGATGAAAGACGTGATCCCTGCTGTTTGATTCTGGAACATCCCTCTGTCTTCACCCTCGGCAGAAACGGCTCGGCCAGACATGTCGGCGTTGAAAAATCCCACCTGAAGGAACGGGGGATAGAACTGGTCCGGGTTGAGCGCGGCGGGGAGGTTACCTACCATGGTCCCGGGCAGATCGTTTGCTATCCCATTGTCAGTTTGCGTCGTGTCGGCCTGAGTGTCTCCGAGTTTGTCCATAACCTCGAAGAGATTATGCTCAATCTTGTGCGCTCACATGCTATCCCCGCCGGGCGCGATCCACGTAATCATGGTATCTGGGTGGAAAACCGCAAGCTTGGCAGTATCGGCATCGCAATCAGGCATGGCATTACCTATCACGGGCTGGCTTTAAATGTCAACCCTGACCTGGAGCCGTTCAGCTGGATAAATCCCTGTGGTCTGTCGGGCGTGTCGATGACGTCAATGGAGCGCGAGCTTGGTAAATCACTTGCTATTAAATCGATCAAGGAGGAAATGGCAGGTGAAATCGCTCGTGTGTTCGGTTGCACGACCACACTGGTTTCAGCAGAGGCAGGGCCTGGAACATCTGCAGCTGACGCGCATAAAGGTGGTAGTGATAAAAACGTTCGTACAGCAAAGCCGAAATGGTTAAAAAAACGGCTACCCTCGGGATCCGCCTTTGAGAAGACGAGGCAGCTGGTCAGCACGAGCCGCCTCGTTACTGTCTGCCAGGCGGCCCGCTGCCCGAACCAGTTTGAGTGCTACGGCAAGGGAACAGCAACCTTTATGATCATGGGGGAAAACTGTACGAGAAACTGCCGTTTCTGTGCTGTCAGCCATGCTGCGGTTGAACCCCTTGATCCTGAAGAGCCGGGCAGGATTGCCGGTGCAGCAGCCGACATGGGCCTTGATTATGTGGTCCTGACCTCGGTAACCCGCGATGACCTGCCCGATGGAGGAGCCTCCCATTTTGTCAGGACGATGCAGGCAATCAAAGCGCGACGGCCGGGAACCCTTATTGAAATTCTTATACCGGATCTCCAGGGAGATGAGGCTGCCCTGGCGCTGCTCTGCCATGAGCAGCCGGCTGTATTGAACCATAACATCGAAACGGTTCCACGACTCTATTCGACTGTTCGGCCGCAGGCTCGATACCATCGTTCCCTGCAGCTCCTTGGTGCTGCCAAATCAATGAATCCGGCTATTGTCACCAAATCCGGATTGATGGTTGGCCTGGGGGAGACGCGGGAAGAACTGGTCGAAACATTGACTGATATCAGGAAAGCCGCGTGTGATCTGCTGACGCTTGGTCAATATCTGCAGCCCACAACCGCGCATCTGGCCGTGAAACGGTTTGTTCCTCCGGAAGAGTTTGCAGAGCTGCGAGCTATAGCTTTTGAACTCGGTTTTAAAGGGGTTGCGGCAGGACCCCATGTACGCAGCTCGTATCGCGCGGGTCATCTTTATCAGGGTACGCTTGAGCCCGTTCTCTAGTCGGCCAAAGATTCTCCTATGACGTCCCCGCCATTCTTCAAGGAATCCTGGTCGGATTTTTTTGCCGCAAACGGCCTGGGCCGTGAAACCTATGGACGCTTCCGGTCCATCGTCTTTCATTATTATCTGCAGCATAACCGGGATTTCAGCTGGCGCAGCGAGATCACTCCTTACCGGGTCCTGGTTTCGGAGCTGATGCTGCAGCAGACCCAGACCAGCCGTGTTGCAGAAAAATTTGATCCGTTTATCGAACGGTTTCCTGACTTTCAGCATCTTGCCCAGGCCCCGTTTGCCGAGGTCCTGAAATTCTGGAAAGGGCTCGGATACAATCGACGGGCCAAATATCTCCATGATATCGCGACCATTGTCGCAGACGAGTACAAAAAGGTACTGCCGGATGATCCGAACATTCTGCTGACGTTTCCCGGCATTGGCCCGGCAACGGCCGCATCAATCTGCGTGTTTGCCTTTAATGCTCCGCTCTCCTTTATAGAAACCAATGTCAGGACGGTGTTTATCCACTTCTTTTTCCAGGGGAAAACGAAAGTTGATGACCGTGATATCATGCAATTGGTGGAGAAAACACTGGATCATGAGCATCCGCGGGAATGGTATTACGGGCTGATGGATTACGGCGTCATGCTCAAGAAAAGCGTGGGAAACCTGAACCGCAGGAGCAAACATTACAGCCGGCAGTCGCCGTTTGAGGGATCCGATCGCCAGCTTCGCGGACGAATACTGCAGCTGCTGCTGGACCGGCACCTGGCAGACGAAGAGGAGATAACCAACCTGCTCAGCGAACCAGCCGGGCGGGTGGCACGTCTACTCAGCGCACTCTGTGATGAAGGTATCATTGTTAAAAATGGCACCTCACTGGCCCTTGATTGAATGAGGTGGAACGCAGGGACCCTGGCACTTATAGTGTCGCTACGGTGTAAAGATCCTTTTCCCATTCTTCGGTATCCTTCTTAATCCGATGCTGGCGGCAGCGGCCATGGGTTTGTCGTCGGTTGCCGCAGTCACCAATGCCCTGCGCCTTCGGCGTTTCAAAAAACCATCGATTGCCTAACCAGTATAGTATCGAGGTCATACAATGAAAACCTACAATTTTTTACCGTATCTCTTTCTCCTGCTCTGCCCTCTGATGCACGTCTTCATGCACAGGGGTCATGGCGGGCACGGGAATCATAGGGCTGATAAAGGAGAACAGGAGTAATGCTTGCATCATCAAAACCGATAAATCTAGAAGGAAAACAGCAGGAAAGCTTTTCTCTGCTGACTCATGAAGGTCAGGTGATAACCGACTCCTCTTATACCGGTGAATGGCAGTTACTGGTTTTTCATCGCCATTTAGGCTGACTGCCCTGTCGGGATCATCTCTTACAGTTGTGGGAGCAGAAAGAAACATTGAAACGTCTGGGGGTTTCGGTGCTCGTTGTCACCTTTGAGTCAAGAGAAGCGGCTTCCACCTATGCACTGGAAGCAGGGATAGCCTGGCCAATGATTATCGATGAACAACGATACCTTTACAACCGGTACAAAATGTATCGGGCAGGTTTCTGGGATATCTGGGGACCAGCGACCTGGTGGGCATATGTGAAACAATTGCTGAAGGGTAACCTGCCTCAACAATCTTCAGGAGATATCCATCAGCGTGGCGGCGATGTCCTGATTGATGATAAAGGCGTTATACAACTCCATCACGTTGGAAAGGGGCCGGCGGACCGGCCGTCCGTGGCATCAATACTCGTGAAATTGGGGGCTTCTGACAGCAATACGGACAGGGAGAAAACCGTTGGCCCTTAAGAACAGTATCTTATGTATACAGGAGACCATTTTGTTCGGAGGTTATGGGTCAAGGGGTATAACGGTATGAGGATGATCTTCATGTTATAATGGAAATATCTGTTGAATTCATCTCGATCTTGCAGCCAATGGCTAGCCACGGGACTTAACGTCCTGCATCACCACTGGCCCATCCAAACTTACCGCGTCAGCGCTACCGCGTTTCTCGCCGTCTGTTTGGATGAAAGTGTCATATATTTTCTATTACTTGCTTCAGTTTTGACTGTATCTTGGCCGCTATCTCTCCAAGGCTTTCATTCTGAATTGACTGCATTGACGCAACAGGGTCAACGGCTGCAACTTCAATTTTTCCATTGGCCAGTTCTTGTACGACTACGTTGCAGGGCAACATTGTGCCTATTTTATCTTCGACGAGAAGGGCTTTATGTGCGTATGAAGGATTGCAGGCCCCAAGTATTCGATATTTTCTGAAGTCTACATTTATTTTCTTTTTTAAGGCTGCTTTTACGTCAATTTCTGTCAGTACCCCGAAACCTTCCTTCTTAAGTTCTGCTGTTACTTTGTTTATAGTCTCATCAAAGGACATATCTACTGTCTTATTGAAATAATATGGCATTTCATTTCCTCCATTAGTTTCTTGAAATATAACGCATTAGGCAAAAGCTATATCTCTTTACAAAAAAGACCAGTATTTCATTACATAGAAATACCGGTCGATTCGATTTACAGGTAAAGAGCAGGTGGATTTCTGATATGTCGTTTCACTGCCGGCCAGCTCAGAATCCACCTGCCATACGGTAGGGAGAGGAGTATGAGGCATTGCCGGCCGGCAGCTTTCCTTGTAGAGGGTAATTTAGCGATACTGCTCTGCTTTATCCTGCAACTTGGTACGAATATCGATCATTTCCTTTTGCAGCGTGGCAAGCTGTTCTCTGGTCGTGTTGGGATTTCTCATGGCCTCGGCATAATCAAAGCTTTTGTCATTCAGTTCTTTGCGCAGACCCACGGTTTCATCCAGAAATTTCTGTTGTGATTGGCTGTTCCATCCATTATTGCCCAATGCGGCAGCACCGGGACAATCATCATAATCGCCGCCGTAACCGTAACCGTTCATCATTCCCGGGCCCATCATGCCATAGCCGCCGTAGCCGCCCATCATGTGACCGCCATATCCTCCCCCCGAACCGTAACCGTTGTTATGGGCGAAGGCAACTCCTGAGGCAAGCCCCACTGCCAGAACAGATGCGATAAGTACTTTTTTCATGCTGATCTCCTTTGTATTGCTTTTGTTTTTCATGTTGTTTTTTCTCTGCGACATGGTTTTTCCATGACCCATTATGATCAAACTTATCTATTCCCTTTGATTAGAAATATTGCAGGGAGTGTGCCAGTATGATGAAAATAATGAATTGAATCACAACATGCTGATAGTTATGAACTTATATGGATATCATTTCCGAGGTCAGTGAATGGCTTGAAAATTACTGTCCAGTTTTTAGACAGAGACGACGTCGGCGCCTTGTATGAATGTATGATATTTTTACAGTGAAGAAAGATCTATCGCTGTTGGGAGAACGGACGCTGACTGGTCATCGGGGGGGCGGGCCGGTTAGCCTGAACATTCATGAACAATTGCCGTTTATTCATGCAGATGAGTGGGTGGTGAGCTCTTCCTCGCGGAGGAAGAGGGAACGGGCCTGTAGTCGTTTAAATTCCCGTTGCTTGAACATCAGAGCCCGTACTCCTTTATTTTATTTAAGAGCGTCTGTCGTGCCACACCAAGTTTTTTTGCAGCCTGGCTCTTATTATTTCCCGTCTTTTCGAGTGTCGACCGGATAACTTCACGCTCCATGTCCCGCAGGGTGAAACTGTCTTCAACCGCTGTTCTTTGCATTGCCCTGACATCATCAGACAAGAGGTGCGGCGGGAGATCGTGCGGCGTCACCTGTTCACCTAGGCAAAGTATTACCGCTCGTTCCACCGTGTTTTCGAGTTCCCGAATATTTCCCGGCCAGTCATGGTGCATCAGAAGATTCAGTGCTTCCGGATGGAAATCTTTAATATCCTTCCGGTTCTTTTCAGCAAAACGATGGAGGAAATGATTTGCCAGTGCGGAGATATCCATGTTCCTCTCACGAAGCGCGGGAAGGTGAACCGGCACAACGGAGAGGCGAAAATAGAGGTCCTGGCGAAAGGTACCGTCCGCTATCATGGCTTGAAGATCCTTATGGGTCGCCGCCAGAATCCTGACATCAACCTTGATTGTTTCTGCTCCCCCCAGCCTTTCAAACTCGCCTTCCTGCAGAACCCTCAAGATTTTGGCTTGTGTCTGCAGGCTCATGTCGCCGATTTCATCAAGAAACATCGTGCCTTTGTTGGCCAGTTCAAACCGTCCTTTGCGACGGCCGGCAGCCCCGGTGAAAGCCCCTGACTCATGGCCGAAGAGTTCGCTCTCCAGAAGATTCTCATTAAGTGCCGCACAGTTGAGCTTGATAAACGGGTGATCGCGGCGGTGGCTGTTTTCGTGTAAAGCGTTGGCAACGAGCTCTTTCCCTGTTCCCGACTCTCCCGTGATAAGGACCGTCGCATCGGTCGGGGCAACCATCGACAAGGTAGCATACATCTCCTGCATGGCAGCACTCTTGCCGATAATATTGTGATAAGAAAACTGCTCTGCCAGTCTGATTTTAAGTTGTTTGTTCTCTTCACTCATGGACCTGAAGCTCAAGGCCCGGTCAATGAGCAGTTTAAGCTCTTCAATATCTACCGGTTTGGAGATATAATCAAAGGCGCCTTTTTTCATCGCCTCGACAGCGCTCTCTATAGATGAAAAAGCGGTAAGAACAATGACCGGAATAGCGTATCCGGCCTGCAGCAGCAACGATAATGTCGTGAGGCCATCCATTCTCTCCATCTTCATATCAAGCAGGATGAGATCAACTTCCCGCTGTTTCAGGTAGGCCAGAACCTCATCGCCATCTGCCAGCTCTTCGACTTGATAGCCCTCCGCCTGAAGGTTGACTTTCAGCATGGTGCGGTGGGCTGCGTCATCGTCGACGAGCAGGATAGAACCCTGTTCTTTCCTTTCGGCCATCATCTGGCTCCCTGTGTTTTCGGCAGGACAATGGTCACTGTTGTTCCCTTGCCCGGAGCAGAACTGACCTCGAATGTGCCGTTATGTTGCTCGATGATCTGGTGGCTCACCGAAAGCCCCAGTCCGGTCCCCGTTTTCCGGGTGGTGAAGAATGGATCAAACATTTTTTCACGTTCCTGCGCAGTCATTCCGCTGCCGTTATCTGATATCATGATGCGGATATGATGCCGATCTGCAAAAGCACTGAGAGAAACCTCACCTCCTGTCGGGGTTGCATTAACACTGTTTTGCAGCAGGTTCATCAGCACCTGGAGAAGCATATCCGGATCTGCTTCCAGGGTGATATCCGTGTTGCAGCGGTAGTGAAAATTCAATGCGTGCTTGGAAAAATCAGCTTCCATCAGGGCCACTGTTTTTGAAATCAGTCCGTCAAGATCAACACTGACGACTTGTGGTTCCCGCGGCCTGGCAAACTGAAGCAGTCCGGAAACATGACGATTAAGTCGGTCGATCTCGCTTTTCATGAGTTCGGCATAATCCTTGCTCTCGGCAGTTGCCCCATCCAGATTGCCGAAGTAGTGAGCGAAACCTCTGAGTGTGCCGAGCGGGTTTCTGATTTCATGGGCAATACCTGCGGCCATCTTCCCCAAGGCAGCCATCCGGCGTGTCCGTTCGAGCTGCTGCTCCATTTCTCTGATCAGGCTCATGTCCCGAATAACCAGGACCGTACCGATTTTTTCCCCTTCGTTGTTTACCAGAGACGACCCGCCAATCTTCACCGGGATCGTTTTCCCGTCGGCAGCTTGACAATCCATGGAGTAATCAAGGATAGCGTCACAGATTTCCGACGAATTAACCTGGCATCCGGGAAAAGCCTCGTTCATCTTTTTTCCCCTGACTGTCTCCAGCGATTTTCCCAGGATGTCCTCCGTTTTTCTGTTGCAGGATACCACCTTGCCCTCGATGTCGAGCGTAACAAGACCAACCGGAATACTCTCAATCACGTTCTCCGTGTAGAGCTGCATGTTGGCAAGGGTCGATTTGGCAACCCGCATCCCTTGATAGAGGAAAAGTACGTACAAACCGGCACTTCCCACGAGAAACAGAATTGCCCCCATAAATAAGGCATGTTGGACATCCTGTTTCCTCGCTTCATCAAACTCTTCGGTATAGAGGCCGATCGAGATAACGGCATTGGCGAGAGCCCGGGTATTGGCTGTCATAGCCGGTGGACGTCCTCTCATCATCGACATGCCGGTGAGGTGGGTTTGCAGCCTGAGCTGTCTGGTTATGACGAATATCCCGGTTTTCCGGTCCATCACGGTCACGGGGCCGTCGGAATTCAGAACCTGAGCCGGGGCAGTACCGAGAAGACGAACATCCGGAGCATTATCGGTTTGACTTAAAACCTTCCCCTTCCTGTCCATGATGATGATGAATATAATATCGTTTGCCCTGCTGCTTTCGGTGAGCAGTGTATGAAGTTGGTCTCCCTCTGTCATATGATGCATAAGTGAAGTTGTAATCGCTGCCTTGATAGCCCTGATGGTTGTTTCTCCTTTCTGCAGCATAACCCGCTCCATCATATCCTGCGCACGATGGATGTTCTGAAGTGTCGAAAAGATGAGTAATGCAGCCAGGAAGAGTGTTGCGAGGATGAGCCCCAAAGCGGTTCTCGAGGCCTTGAACGGCAGGCGTGAGGAGAACATGCCGGTCTTGCGGGCCACGGTGCCCTTATCCATCAGTAGCTTCCATCACAATCACAGGAGCGAAGAATCGTCCATATTTTTAAAAGCGTGAGTTTTGCTGTCTGGTTTTTTTTAGGTCACTACTTCAAATTGTCCCATCATCCCGTTGTCCTCATGCTCAAGAAGATGACAATGATACATATATATACCTGTATAATCATCAAATCTGGAAATGATACGAACTCTTTCTCCCGGAGGTACCAGTATGGTATCCTTACGCCCCCGCTCATGCAACGCCGGTTTTCTCCCGTTTCGATCAAGAATCTGAAATTGAACATCATGCAGGTGCATTGAGTGCGGTAACCTCATCATCATAGCGGAAGCATTTTCTATCTCCCAGATTTCCGTCGCCCCCAGTCTAACACGTTCATTCACGTAATTCAGATCCATATTCCTGCCATTGATAGTCAATTGCCCACCCCGTCCCATCATCCCCATGCCCCGTGACATGGTTTCCATTCTGAATGTGCGGATTTTTGAGACATCCTCTTCTTTCAGCCAGTCTATTGAGACCAGTTTCTCCGGGATATTGAATGTTCGCCCCGGTTCAGAGCGAACCGTGAACTGCATTGCCTCAAATTTGTTGCCAGGTAATTGATCGACCAGCAATGAATTTGTGGACCCGGGAGCCTCGCCGGCAAAACCGACCAGTATCTCGGAGCGTTCTCCCGCCGATAGCACGAGTTGCTTTAACGCAACCGGCTTTTCCTGGAAACCGCCATCCGTTGCAATCTGGAAAAATGAGCGGCCGTCACGAAATGATATCCGGTAAATTGATGAATTTGATCCGTTCAGGACGCGCAGGCGAACCAATCCTTTCGGTACATCGAGATTTGGCAGGATACTGCCGTTTACCAGCAGGTAATTGCCGATTACACCTTGCATCACATCCATCATGTTCTGCGCGTAGGCAAACCTGCCATTATCGTAAAATCGTCGATCCTGCAATACGAGGGGGAAATCATTGACGCCATATTCGTTCGGGATATCAAGGCTGTCCGACACATCATCCTCGATGACGAAAAGTCCGGCCAGTCCCATGTAGGTTTGTTCACCGGTAAGCCCCATGGCATGTGGATGATACCAGAGGGTCGCTGCCGGCTGATCAATGGTAAATTCCGGACTCCAGGTTGTTCCCGCTTCAATTTCCTGACGAGGTCCTCCATCCCATTGTGCAGGAACGTGCAGGCCATGCCAGTGAACCGTCGTCCTTTGACGAAGTCTGTTGTCAACTGAAAATCTTACCTTTTCTCCATTTCTTACCCTGATCGTTGGACCAAGGTAGGGACCGTTATAGCCGTATGTCGGGGTGGTGTAGCCGGGGAAAAATGATTTCTCACCCGTCTCGATCCGTAATTGAACTGTTCCCGTTCCGCTAACCGGTTTACTACTCTCGAGAAGTGGTGGAATCGGCAAGGCGGTTCTGAAACTTTCAGCGGGTCCGGCATAACTTAAACCGCTACCGCGAAGAAAAGTATAGCCGCCAAGGGCTGAGATACCAAGCATTGCAGCGCCGCTTTTTAAGATCGTTCTCCTATTCATTTCGGCCCTCTAGGCAATGTCTTTTTTCATCTGATCAAATTCTTCTTTGGTGATATCTCCGGCAGCGTAACGATTCTTCAGGATCGTCATGGCGCCGGGAGGTGTCTCCTCTTTTTTTGATGTGACAACATATTGAAAGATTTTCACTGCCAGGCCAATCAAGAGAACCCAGAAGAGAATTGTCAGTATCATTCCAAAAGATCCATGTATAAATCCACCGTAACCACCGAGCCAATTTGAAAACCCCATACCCTGTCCGTACATCAACGTAGCCTCCTTGTGTTATCTTTTGTCTCTTTACAAGCAGGATATATGCCAGGTTTTTATGGATATGATAAATATCTTGATTTCAATTGGTTGCTGGCTTGCAGAAAAAAGAAAGTTATATGCACAGAAGCTTCTGTACAATATTTAGACAGCAGGGTGAGGAAAAGAGAGAAATACTGTCAAAATATGAGACACCCCAATACGTTTGCAAATTAAAATAACTTTGCCTGCGATGGTGTTCATGCCTCTTCCAACAATGGTGCCGCCTCTTTTTCTTCGAAGAACAGGTGGAGAAACAGGCAAAAGGCAATGATTGAGGTGACGGCCAGGATGATGCTCGTTTTTCCCAGCGGTGCAAGAATGCCGATCACCAGCCAGTGCATGCCGATAATTTGCCAGGAATTAAGTTTGAGGGGAAAATCATTCCAGCGTATCAGGATCAGAAGACCGCTCAGCCCCCAGCCGTAGAGGGACAGGTAGGCATGACAGGTAAGCAGCAGGCGGCCCCACCTTTCATAAGCGGCAGGAAAATCGGCAAGGACGATATAAAAAATGCCGGTGATGCCGGTAAATACGAGGAATGTAATGCCGGAAAGCAGAAAAAGCTTCTGCTGGTCATTAACTCCAAGCAGCAGGAAAAAGGAAAATATCATTACCACGGTAAAAAAAAGAAAGGTGGCTATCACAAATTTTGCGATGGCCAAGTCGAAGACAATAAAAAGAAAGAAGATAATGACACCAAGATTGACCGTCCAGAAAAATCCCTGTTTCTGTACCCTCAGGACCCGGTTGATATCCCGGCGTATGAAAGAGAACATTACTGACATGGTGATCAAAGATACTGGAAAGGAGAAACCGAGAAAAAAAACGTTCAGGGTCAGATTCCTATAAGGGAGCCAATGCAGGTTAATACTGTTAAGCAGGACAAAGGTGTCGATAAAAAGGGAAAGGGAGAGGCAGAGTATGGCGGCATGGTGGAATTTGTCGACAACGGAAACCCGGGCCGAGAAGAGATCCTTCGGCAGAAGGGAGAAGTGGCGGATACGAATTGATTCGACGAGCAGGCCAAGCGCGAAGGACAGCCCGGCCGCCGCGCTGTAGTACTCGAAAAAGGCCAGCAGGGCGTAGCAGAGGCTGAGAAAGAGAAAGGAAAAACAGCTCAGCGATGGTCTGCCTTGGTTTTCCGTGTGATAAAGGATTATGAAACCACCGGCACAGAGATTGAAAAGAAAGATGTGCAGTCGCTCGAAATTCTTGTCCCAGACTAGATCGGCAAAACCGAAAAGAAAGGCTGTCAGCATCAGCGCCAGGATGAAAGCCCGTAATCGTTTGTCGAGGAAAAAGTCTGCTGCAATAGGTTCTGCTCTGCGCATAAGACGACACCCGGCAGTGAAGAGGAAATAGTCTGTCTGATCAAGAGATTATTGACTAATTCCCTGATAAGTGCAAGGCCCGTGAAGCATTGCTTACCGATAAGTTGTTCAGAATCCTTCCATGCCAGCCTATACATTCGGGGATACTTATCTCTATTATGCTGTCTTTCATTAATGATGATGTTTGACGAAATAGGAAATGAATTAACTACTGTCACGTTATTTGAGTTGCCCTGATGGAGAAAATCATTGGCGGAAAGAGCTGCGTTGAAAGCGGGGATGACGTTCGTTGATGACTCCCTTGCCCATCTGGATAATAATATCCACTGCCTTGTTGATTGACTTGTCCTCGGCAAATCGATACGCTTCTCTGATGCGGCTTGAAATGTTGTTGGCGCCGGGAACCAGGGTAGCCATACAGACACCGGTTTTACCGGTCAGTCTGCCAATCTGTTGCTGCCATGAAAACGGCAGCCTGCTCATCCCTTGCAGGAATGATTTTTATCCGCGAATCCCTCAGGGCGTTGAGGACGTCGAGATTTTCCTTCTGCATATTTTTAGATACGCTCATGAGTGTACAATTCGCACAAGAGGCTGGCCCGGATACTTGACATGTATTGCTGTGTGTCTAATTTTTCAGTAATGAGGGCTTTGCCGCCAGACGGCCTATACGGCGGAGCAGCCTTCAGATCAAGCAGCCTTTTATTGAAAGAAATGGAGGTGCGCCATGAGTGATGATGGCTCCAAAACGCTCTGCGCTTATGTTGAAGCGGAACTTCAGATAAAAGATCCCAAGGCCTCTATTTTAAACTCGTACAACCTGCAACTCACTACTGTCAGGGGTGCGGACGCAGCGCAGTAAAGGCCGAAAATGTATGCCAGCCACAAAAAATATATACCTGACGCTTTGCTTTACAAAGGGAATCAAATCAACGGAGCATAAAGGAGTGACAGCAACAATCACCGATGCCGCTATCGGGGACGTGTCTCTCCAGGAACGTTTCGTCAAACGGGAAAACCTCCGCGGCAAAATGTTGCCGGTCGTCGCCGGAAACGTTCCAAGAGGCGATAGTCCTTTGGGGAGCATGGAGGCTAAGCATGGCTACTATTCAATCAGGAAATACGGAAATAAGCGTTGATAAAGATGGCTTCCTTAAAGATCATTTGAAATGGGATGAGGAAATAGCGCGAGTAATTGCGGATCATGAGGGTATTAGCTCTCTTGACGGAGATAAAATGAAGATAATCAGATTCTTGCGACAATATTATGAAAAACATCATAATTTCCCCATATTGGGGAATGTCTGCAGGAAAACTGGTGCACGTTACAAGGACTGCGTTGCCCGGGAATTTATTGACCCGATGAAAGCATGGAAGATTGCCGGACTTCCCAAGCCACCCAACATCTTTTTTACCAGTTTTGATAAGAAAAAATATATTCCGAATCCATTTTACTGACTTACCTGCATAACCACTGCGTGAGCGCCACGCAGGAGGAGGTTTGCCCTATTATGAGTTGCAGGGATGCCCGGCCTTGAAGATGAGAGTGATTCGGCACACCGCACGGGGCAGCAGGTGGATGTGTCAGGAGTAAGCCCTCGCGACCACGATCATTTTACCGTCAGGCTATCGATGGACGATCTGTCTATCTTTTCAGATCCATCTGGGATTGCCCGGGGAAGAACTCTTTCTCATAGACGTGAGGAGAAACAACATGGTTACTTCGCTTTGGCGATGCCTGTTCTCCCGAATATCTGTCTGGAGGCGATGAGTATGTTTAATGCAGAACAGTTGTGTGAAAAGATCACAGCCCTCTATCCGGAAATAGGAATTTGTGGACTGGACATTGAAGTTAGACGGAATTATTCAGAAGATGCATGGGTTGTCCACTTGAAGAAGGACAGTCACAGCTTGAAGCACTTTCTTGAGTTAAAGGATGCAATCCGATGCGTGGAGGGTGATCAATGTGTTGCCCTGGGGCTTGAGATCTCTCAGCTAAAGCTGAATATTGAAGGAAAACAATTCTGATCTTCAGGTTGGATGAACTGCTGTTTCACTATAACACTGCAATGGCTG
This sequence comes from uncultured delta proteobacterium, assembly GCA_963745765.1. Taxonomy (GTDB): domain Bacteria; phylum Desulfobacterota; class Desulfobulbia; order Desulfobulbales; family Desulfocapsaceae; genus Ww85. Next base: position 21,507 of record CAVUYQ010000028.1, read on the forward strand.
ATTACGACTCCACCAGGATACGTTCCCGGGACGTTGCCTGTATGGGGAATCCTCATGCTCCCGGAGAAATAGATGGAGGTTTAAGGATGAGCGAGTCCATGCGGATTATGAGCGAAAAGCCGCTAAATGCTGAGACGCCAAAACAATTTTTAAGATCATGGATAACCGCAAATAAGGTCTTTTTCGATCGAAACCAAGGGGAGATACCAGAAAAGCCGATTGAACTTGCCGAATGGCGGCTAACCATTGACGGCCTTGTTAAAAAACCGCTGAGTATCGGTTTAGAAACGCTGTTGACCATGCCGAAAACAATTGTGGCAAATACTCTTGAATGTTCCGGGAACAGTCGCTCACTGCTCACGGAGCAGGCTTCCGGGAATCCGTGGACGGTAGGCGGTGTGGGAAACGCTGTTTGGGGTGGAGTTTGGCTTAAAAGTCTTTTAGATGAAGCTGGCGTATCTGCCGATGCACATGATGTCACTTTTGAGGGGTTTGACAGGCCGATCGGTAAAGCGCAAATCAAGTTTATCCGGAGCATTCCATTGGAAAAGGCTCTGTCTACCACATTGCTGGCCTATGAAATGAATGGAGAACCCCTGCCTCTGAAACACGGTTTTCCTCTTCAGCCCTGGCACTTGGCTGGACCGGAGCCAACTGCGTTAAATGGTTAAGTAAGATTACCCTCATGAAAGAACCATATAAAGGCTTTTACATGGATAATGTGTACCGGGTATATGACAAGGGGCAGGAGTCGAAAACAGGCAGCACGGTTACAAAAATAAAATTAAAATCGATCATCACCCAGCCGGAAGCCGGGGCAATTTTACCGATGGGCAGGATCACCGTTCTTGGTGCGGCATTTGCGGGAGAGGAGAACGTCGATAGCGTGGAAATTTCGATGGATGGCGGAAGCACATGGCAATCGGCGGCATTTGTCGGGCCGACGGAACGTTTTGCCTGGCGAATATGGCAATATGTGTTGGAAGTTTCGCAACCGGGTAGCTACTCGATTGTATCGCGAGCCATCGACAGTAAAGGTAACAAACAGCCGATGGAGGCGTCCTGGAACAAATTGGGCTATGGCAATAATGGTGTTTTGGAACACGGGATAAAATTCCAGGTCCGATAATCTTCTTTTAACCTTGATTGCTATCTTCAGACTCCTCCGCTTTCTTTGCAAGCTGGCATATAGGTTACGATCGGCGACTCAGGGAAGATGTCTTGCCACCCAATTGATACCCTTTAACGGGCTGTTCGCAGGAGAAATTCGGGGGACATCCATGATAAGTATTGTCAAGTGGAAAACGAAGCCCTCCACATAGCCTCCAAGAACATTCAAACTGCTCTTCCGAACATATTCCCGGATCCACCCGTGACGAAGCGGAGCCGGGCGGATCGGTCGAGATGGGCCCTTCCAAACAAGCTCGTCGGAAGACGGTCCCGCCCGGTGGAGCGGATTGTACGCCGTCTGAATTCCTTTGACTTCTCTTTCCAACCTGCTGTGATCGGATCTTTTTATTCTCTTCAAGGGCCAGCATCGATCATGCGACCAGACATCCATTTGCTGCACTTTGAAGTCTGTACGGTTGTTATTTTCCGCACATGGTGCGACTTCCGCAGAAGATTGAGTTTGGGTCAACCCGCCAGCCTCGAAACAGTATTTCGTTGCATTGCAAGCTCGGCATGCATAGTCCCCTCTACGGCGAGGACTGACGGGAAGATCGTCATTTCAGCAGGTAATATATCTTTTTTTCAGGCCGCCTTCTGTTCCTCGTCAGTCATGAAATCTGTTCCGGCTTTATCTACCGCCATCATGTAGGCAACCAGCTTTCTGGCAACGGCAAGGGTCGCTCTGTTCCTGTTTCCTTTTTTCAATTCCCGCTCATGTATGGCACTCAGCTGCGGATTCCAGTACGGGGCAATCTTGGCGGCCTCAATGAGCATGGTTTGCAGATGTTTGTTGCGCTTCTTTGAGATCGGTCCCCGTTGTGCTTTGCCTGCTGATTCATGCTGGGCGCTGCAAAGACCACAGTAGCTGATTGCCTGCCGTGTTGAATTAAATCTAGAGGGTTCACCAATTTCGAGTACCCATGTCAAGGCGGTTACTTCGCCAATTCCCCTGATCGTCATGAGCCGTGCAACTCGGTCCTTAATGAGACTATTGCTGCGTAAGGCCTTTACCAGATGCTTTTGTACTCCATGAAACATCTCGAAACCGGCACGACTCAACTTGAGGAGTTCTTTGACCGATTGCGGGATCTCGTCAACCGTCTCCAACAGCCTGTTGAAGTATTCTTCCCCCGCAACCGCTTCTTGCTGTAGCCGGCTCCAACTTCCATCAGCAGGCCGGACATTTTGTTTTGCATCTTGACTGCTGTTCGCACGATATGATTGCGATAGCGCAGAACCCGCCTCAATTCCCGGATCTCTGTCGGCAGCATGTAGCATTCAGGCAACAGATTTACCCTGAGAAGATCGGCGATCTTTTCGGCATCGGCACGGTCGTTTTTCTTCTTGGCGACGGTGATCGCCTTGAGCATCTCGGGATGCGCCACCTTCAACCCTTCGGCATACGGGGCCAGGTAGTCATAGATCCAACCGGTAAATATAGTGGCTTCCATTGCCCCGATCCAGGGCCCCGGTATTTCTGAAAGCCATTCATCCAACGCTTTGCAGCTGGCTTCAATGCTCCCCTCGCCGACGAGGCGTCCATCATACGTTTTGATGCAATAAGCGATCACCTTCTTGTGAATATCCAGGCCAATGTAGTAAAGTGTTCTCATGGAAACCTCCTTGTTGGTTTTTCTGGGCGTATCCTTTGCAGGATGTGTCCCAGCTGTTTGCTTGTTACAAACATTTTGAACCACTTGGAGGTTTCCTGCAACCCTGACTACTTATGCATTCAAACAGTATACTTATCTCTAAGAGCCTGTCAGATTATGCCTTTTTTCCATATTTCTGCGTTATTTTCTAAAAATCAATGCTCGCAATATCAGTTATATGGCTGTGCTTGATTTTCTGAAAATGGTTTGATTTGAGAAAAAATTGCGATAATGCGACAGGCTCCTCGTATTCCGTCTTTAATTAGTGATCTTGTTTCAAGAAACAGGAAATGAATTAAGTATTGTCACACTCGTGTTGTTGTATGTCAAAACCATAGGTAATGGCAAAGCTAGTGTCCTGTCAAGTGTGAATTGACGGATATAGCCGTGCTAATTTTATTCTGGCATCATCTGCAGTAAACTGCCAATTCACAATCGACTTTTTATTGTTACGATAGTTCTGCCAGGCGGTCGCTTCCCTTCGGACATCTTCTATGTTGTCAATCCTTCTGTTCAGGCACTGACCCGTCAGTACATTCAATTCTATCTCTGCCATATTCAACCAACTCCCATGTTTCGGAGTAAACACGAAATCAAATCTGTCCCAGAGCTGTTTTGCTTGGACTGGCCGGAAAGCTTCGTAAAGCGATCCTGGCGTATGAGTATTAAGATTATCCATCACTAATGTTATTTTTTCAGCATCACTGTAAAGCGTGGCTATGTCTTCAAGAAAGCTTGCCCAGTCTAATTTGGTTTTCCTCTCTGTTATTTTGACAAGTCGCTTCCCGGCCAATGGCTCATTGGCCATAAAAATATTACATACTCCGTGACGTTTATATTCATAATCATACTTGGCAATTCTACCTGGAGCTGAAACTATTCGATTTTTAGTTTCCCCAATAAGCTGTTTGGGGGATTCATCCATGCAAACCACCGGAAACCTTGGATCATAAGGACGCTTATAGACCTCCAAAACCTTTTCCATACAGGCCACAAAATTGCCATTCTGACCTGGTGGAATCACCCATCCTTGGTGGCGCCAAGGTTTAAGTTCGTTTTTTTTAACACTTGACGAATTGTTTCGTGAGAAACCTTATCAATATATTCAAGTTCAACAACCTGATCAGCCAACAATCGCAATGACCATTTTGCAAAACCATCAGGAGGGTCACTGCAACTCAGAGCAATAAGATGGGCTTCAAAATCACCGTCAGCTTTTTTGGCATAAATACGACTACCTTTCTGGCCATTCAAGGTAATGTCCATGCCTAATTCGACAAACCGCTTTTTTATGCGATCTATTTTTCTCATACCTATTTTAAGCACACGGGCAATTTCTTCGTTTGTTGATCGCTTCCCTTGATATTTCCCTTCGTCACAACCAAGTAAAATTAAGGCGTTTATGACTTTCTGCGATTTATGCTTACCCTTGGAAGAAATTTCTTTTAAGAAGCCTCGCTCTTCTTTGGTTAAAGTCACCGTGTATTTCTTCATATCCACCTCCTTTGGTAGTTTATGAAGAAATATATCACATTTCTTGCGTCATATCAAGCTTGACATGACACTAGGTAGAGGTCTTCCCGAAACTCACCTAATTGCTCCTTTTCTGTCAGGTTCCGATTGGTGGCCGCCACTACACGCACATTCACTTTAACCGAAATCGAATCACCAACACGCTCAAACTCTCTTTCTTGAAGAAACCGGAGCAGCTTAAGCTGGATTATCGGAGAGATGTCCCCGATCTCATCAAGAAAAATGGTGCCGTCATCCGCTATCTGGAATCGTCCCTTCCGATCCTTAACAGCTCCGGTGAAAGCGCCCTTGACATGGCCGAACAATTCGCTTTCGAGGAGGTTTTCGGCCAGGGCGCCGCAGTTGACTTTTATAAAGGGCTTCCCCGCCCGGATGCTGTTATAATGAAGCGCATCGGCCACCAGCTCCTTTCCTGTTCCGCTTTCCCCCGTTATCAAAACCGATGTCTCGGTTTCGGAAAGGTCCTCGATCGTGCGATAAATCCCTTGCATAAAGGGATTTTTTCCGACAATTCGGTGGAATTGATGCCGCTCTTCCAGTTCCCGTTCCAGGTTGCTCAACCGCGTGACATCCCGGACCACCAGAACAGCACCGCTAAACTTCCCATTGGCATCCAGGAGGGGAGAACCGGTGAGCAGCACCACCTGGCTAGCCCGATCCGCGCGCTGACATTCAACACGGAATTCCTTGATAGTGCTTTTCGTTTCCAAGGTTTTCTTCAGGACCTTGACGCAGGCTTTTTTGCAGTCTGTCTGCATTTCTCCAAAACCTTTGTGCAGAATGTCCCCGGAGGAAAAATCACAGATGCTTCGTGTCGCGTCGTTGACCTCGATTACTTCCATTTCCGTATTCACCGTAATTACTGCATCCTGAAGGCTTGAAAAAATCGCCTCGAGGTGGCGGCGGTAACGCTCGTTCTCGGTTTCGAGCTGGGATTTTTCCGCCAGTATATCCTTGTGCCGCAGACCGTTGCGAGTCGAGCGAAGCAACGCTGAACAATTGATGGGCTTGACAAGATAGTCGAAGGCGCCGGCCCGGAGAGCCTCGGCAGCCGTTTCGATATGGGGGTATCCTGTCACCATGATAACCGGGCAAATCAAGGCCCGCTCCCTGACGGTTTTCAGGATATCGAGGCCGCTGATCGTGCCGAGGTGAATATCAGCAATGATCAGGTCCAGCGATAT
>CAVUYQ010000029.1:5000-48716 GCA_963745765.1 uncultured delta proteobacterium
GACACACCCAGGACCCGATGTGCCCGAAACCTCCGGTTACCAATACTGACATCGTTATTGTCCTCCTTCAGGATTAACTATTATGCAGCCAGGCCAGCTCAGAATCGTCGCACCAGGCACCAAATTTTTTTGGATTTCCACCAAGCGCCCAGGTATAGCGAACCCGGTAACCCGGACAAGGTGCCAGAAAATGATAACCGCCAGGAACATCGAATGCCTGACCATGCAGAAAAACCTTTAAACAAGCGTTTTCTTTTGCATTTGGCGCATCGTATATGCCACCGATAATGAAGCCTGAACGTGGTTTGAAATTAAAATAGTATAATTCTTCAAGCTTTGCTTCGTGAGGAGGATCATGCATGGTATGCCGGTGCGGCGGAAATCCCGACCAGTTTCCGGGTGGACTTTCGGTCTCGCCAAGAATCATCCGCGTTGCCGGGCCGTTTTCTCCCATGCCTATAAAAACATTGCGCTGCCAATCCGACCGACCACTGCTCACTGTCCTGACCTGTTCCGGTTTCACATGCGCAACAGGCGCTGACTGGTCTGTCGGTGCCATATAGATCACCGCATCAAATGGGAACTTGTGACAAACGATTTCGTATCGGCTATGAATCGGAATATAGACCATTTCCGGCTTCCCGCTGAAGATGTCCTCCCTGCTCCCGACTGCAGCGATTGACATCTGCCCGCCATCAGCAAGCTTGCAGATGCAGGTCACAGGTGCCACTCAGCACATTGATGACATGCTCCTGCTCCTTTGTTTCCAGAAGGTGTGAACCTGTCTCATCAAATTCAAGCCTCAGCAAGCTCAGGAAAACAGAATTTTTCAGTTCAGGCGAAGCCAGCAGTGTTTCAGTCGAACCCATATGCTTCTCCATCTCCTAGAGGACAATTCTCAATAACCGAGTCATTTACTAAATGACCATGTCAATTTTCCACCGCAACAACCCTCGCGCACGCTCCTTCTCCCCCGGCGATTTTTAATGGCAAGGCGTAAACAAGGACACGCTCGCCTTCGATACGATGCACATTGCACAAATACTCAATCAGCAGAATGCCCCGGCGCAAGAGGAGGTCGTGTGTCGGCATCTCTTCGGCAGCAGGGTGTCTGTCAGGAATTTCCCTGATAACATAATCCTGCGGAAAATCAAAACCGACCGCTTTGATCGATCGTTCAGATAACCATTGAGCAGCATCACGGCTAAGATAGGGCGCTTCCAGCCAGTAGTCTTTTGTCGTGTAATCCCTGAGAAGGTCCCAGCCTGTTTTCAGCAGTACTATATCGTCCGGCCGCACATGGGCCGAACGCTCGACAAGCAAGTCCCGACCTATCTCCTGATTCTCCGTTACCGGCCTCAGGTCTATGACTGCCGCCTGACCGCACAGGCGTTCAAGGTCAACCTCGTCGATGCTCTCACGCCCGCGTTCGATATGGAGTGGTGTATCTATATGGGTGAAGGAATGCATAGTCGTCTTGATGGCAGTAACCTGATAGGGATCACCGCAACTGAAGCTTTTCACCAATCCGATCTCCACCGGCCAGCGCCACATAGGCTGAATCGTCATACTCAGGTCTATCAATGCCATTATCATCTCTCCGGAATGATCATCAATTTCAACACTGCTTTATAAACAACAGATCAAGACAATGTTCCAAACCCTGTGGACGCAATAGACTATCAGCACAGCCTATCTCGTGAACGTCATCTTTTCCAGTTCTTTTTCAAACGCCCAGAAGAGCCTAACCTCCACGTATGAAAAGCGATGAACGTCAATGGTGCTTATATCCCTGCCTGCTGGCAAAGCGGCTTGAATCACCGCTGATCTTCTAACAAAAAAGACCCCGTAAACCATTCTTCCTGTTTACTGAGTCTTTACACCCGGCTTGCTTCTCCGGGATATCGAGTTTCGTCCTTTGCGGTTTGGCCTAGGCTTTCTGTCCCCGGCATTCCGGACATGTTTTTTTGCTGAAACGATAATCCATGTTCTCATCCGCTATCTGCTTCAACGACCGCCACTGTCCATCATCCCCTTCCACCCGTTGGCAGTTTCCACAGACCATAACGGTAGTCTGCAGGGATTCCACAAGATCCAGGGCCTGCCTCAGTTCCTGAAGAGATTCATACAGTGATGACTGGATCCTGACAATGCGTTCTGCCACACGAATACGTGCTCTCAATTCATCATCGTTGAAAGGCTTTGTTATGTAATCATCCGCTCCGGCATCAAATCCCTGCAGAATGTCACTCTTCGTGTCTCGGGCTGTGAGCATGATAACGTGTATCGGACTTTCCCTGTCCAGGTCCTTGATACGCCGGCATAACGCAACACCATTAATCTCCGGCATCTCCCAATCGAGTATGGCTACTTCAGGACCATTTTCTTTGTTCAGCAGATCCCACGCCTCTTTTCCATCAGATGCACTGTCCACCCGATATCCCCACCTCTCCAGGCAGACCTGTATCATCAGTCGAGTGGTATATTCATCTTCTGCAACAAGTACTCTCACTTTTGTATCCTTTCTGTAATGCCAATCCCCTCATCCATGACCCGACCATCAACCTTATTATCCAAATTCCTCTGCTGATTGTCCACCTGAATTCATTATCGTTTCCAATTAGGGTATAAAATCGGTATATTTTGATGAATCTCCTTGACATGCTGCTTTTTTTCCCCTTACCCCAGCTTTTCATGAGCATTCCAGCCTCATGCAGTTAGGTAATCAAAATAAATTGATTTATCGTGGCAACTCAAATGACTACAAGTGTTGTTTTCTACTCTCACTTCCATAACTTCAGTACCGAGAAAGTTCACCGGAGGCGAGTCGGTACAGCCCACTTTCTCAACTCGCGTACTATCAGGGTTAGACGATGAAACTGAAAGAGGCCCTTAAACCCTATCTCTCAAGCGATGAGTTGGACTTCCTCATTCGCGGCTACGATGTTGTCGGTGACATAGCCATTACCATCATACCGCCCGAACTGCAGCATCGGGAATCTTTGATCGGGCAGACGATACTTGCCATCAATAAAAATGTCAGGGTTGTGGCCATGAGAGATGGTAATTATGGCGGTCAATATCGCACCATAAAGCTCAAGATTATTGCCGGGGAAAACCGCAAACAAACAATACATAGCGAATTCGGCGTAAAACTCCATCTCAACCCGGAAAAGGTCTATTTCTCGGTAAGAAGCAGTAACGAACGCAAACGTATTGCCAGTCTTACCAGGCCAAAGGAAACCGTTCTCGTGATGTTCTCAGGAGTTGGCCCCTACCCGCTCATCATTAACCGCTATAACAAATCCTGCAGCATTTACGGTATTGAGCTTAACAAAGACGCACATGAATTCGCCCTGTTAAATCTTAAAGTCAACAAGGCTGAAAAAAAGGTTCGTTTTCTGCACGGTGATGTGCTGGAAATTGTTCCTCGACTCGGTCTTGAATTCGACAGGATTATCATGCCCCTGCCCAAAACAGCCCATGATTTCCTAACGCTTGCCATGCAAAGTCTCAAGCGGGACGGCTGGCTGCATTTTTATGATTTTCAATCTTCCGCCTGCTTTGATAAGTCACTTGAAAAGGTAAGGAATTACTGCTCTTTCCGGCAGCGCCAGGTACTCGAAAACGAGATCATTATCTGCGGCCATAGCGGCCCGGATACTTACCGTATCTGCGTTGATGCGCGTATTGGATAGCCCATAATTCGATGCCTTGCTCCAGCCTGATCCTACCCGGCAACCAGCGTTAGACGATTCACATATTTCACCCACCGCTCTCCTTTGTGATGCTCAGCAACGAGCCGCATCGGAAAACCATGCCTTTCAGGAAGCTGTTGGTCGTTAACACCATAGGCTATGAAGATTTTATCACTCATCACCTCAGCAATGGTGAACTTCCTGGTTTTCCTTCTCAAACCTTCCGGTCCGCTGAATTTGACATGAGATACGTCGGGAAGAGGCCCGACTTCCTTGAGCAGATCAGATACTGAGAAACCTTTCCACAAGCCATTATAGGCAAAGAATCCATAACAGATAAGCAGTACATTACGTTCAAGAACCGGTCGGGCAATCAGTTCATCATAGGTGAAACTGACCGGACGCCGCACGCTGCCTCCCACCTCAAGCCGCCAGCTTTCAAGATTGACCGGATAAACGGTCTGCCCCATGACGTCAAACGCCTCCATAGGGGTGGTCTCAAGGTTGGTCGTATCAAGATTTGCGGGGTTGGCTACCATCAGTTCCGACAAAGGTGTCCCTTTATCCACAATTCGCCGTTTCACCGGGGCCAGCACCCTCTTAAGCCCAAGCCCAAGGCTGCTATAAAAAAGAAGTGCCGCAGCACCGGAAATCAGAGCGAACTTAACGAGGCGTCTTCTTGTTGACATGACCATTTCCTGCTGTTGTACCGCGCATCAGTGGAATTTAGAGACTTAATATTAAGGGTAAATTCGAAGGATGTTTTCCTCATAGAAAATTTTTTCGTATTTATAACAACCCTCTTGTGAACTCTTCCCCCACGCGGAATGATTGTCAGCCTGTGACCAAAGCAAAAAAGCTATATCAGGTAAGGTTTGTGCGGCACTCGGCGTTATTACTCTGACCGAACGCCACGGCTGTCAGGAGATGTTGACTATCACTTCCAAAGTTGTAGAATATACCGGACTATTGGATACCTTGCAAAATTAGGATTTTGTTTCAAAATTAAGGCGCGTGTGAAAATTTTGCCGATAGGCGCCCTGAAAGAAGTGCCCTTGGGGTGCATATGTTTGATATTCCGAGGATGAAATATTCGCACGCAATGCAGGGTTGGAGTAAATAGACAGTTTTTCAAGGTAGCCTATTGTCTGAACGGATGGGGCAAACGCCCCGCCGGGAGTTCATCCATACCGGAATTGAATGCAAAGCAGATTGAGAGCGTATCATTGTTCCGGTATATTAATTATTAGAAACCTTGTTTACCGTTATACAAATACCACACATTTTCAGCCATAAGGAGCAAACCGGTGTCAATCGTCAATGCAAGAGAAATTTTAATACCCGCTGCTGAAGGCAAATATTCTGTTGGAGCCTTCAATATTACCAATATTATCATGATGCAAGGAGTTATTGAGGCGGCCATTGAGCTTCACGCACCCCTCATTATTCAAACATCTGTCGGCCCCTCAAAATTTCTTAAACCACTCATAATAAGCAATGCCTATCGATTATTGGCAGAATCAGCTCCGATTCCCATTTGCCTCCATCTTGATCACTGCAAAGATCCTGATTACTGCAAAACCTGTGCAGATGCCGGCTACACCAACATCATGATGGATGGCAGCACTCACGATTTTGAAACCAATATCAAAATCACCGCAGAAATCAGCGATTATTGCCACGCTCTCGGGAATATTTCAGTGGAGGGTGAACTGGGCACCGTCGCAGGAGTGGAGGATGAAGTGGTGGTTGCAGACGGCAAAGAATCCCTCTGCAGCGCATCCCAGGCACGGGAATATGTGGAAAGAAGCAAGATAGATATCTTTGCGCCCGCCATAGGAACGGCACACGGCTTATACAAAACAGCCAACCCGTTTGTCGATTTTGACCGGCTCGATGAGATAAACCAGCTGCTGAATGGGAACGGTGTCACGATGCCGCTCGTGGTTCACGGCGGCACCGGACTTGCCCCCGATGTCGTTCGCAGGCTCGTTTCGCTTGGCGGAGCAAAATTTAATGTATCCACCGATCTAAAGCATACCTGGATAAACGCCGTATCTAAATTTCTGGAAGAGAACAAAGGGAAATTTGATACCGGCAAGCTTGATGTCGCTGCCAAAGATGCTATCCGCGAAAGAATAAAAGGTTGGATAACCCTGCTGGGAAGCGATGGCAAAGCCTGAAAATCATCTCACTTCTTTCTTCCACTCATAACTGATTAACGGCCGGGCCGGAATATCTCGTCCAGATTTTTCTGATGCCACCGAGAGGAATGAGCCAGCAAAGATTTTCGATGAGCAGTAAAATACTTTTTCGTCAAAGAAGCCCTCGATAACTTTTATGGTCCGGAAAATTAAAATTTCCGGATTTTATGTATAGAAGCTGCAACTTTTTTTAAAAGGAATCTTACAATGAACGTTTTACTCCCACAGCCCATTGAGGTTGAGGCCATTGCCATCCTGGAGCAGGCAGGACACACCGTCGTCACCTCTCCTGATGCCAGTCCCCAAACCGTTTTGCCCCTGATGAAAGATGCCCACGCTGTTATTCTCAGGACCGGCATCGATATGACCCGCGAATTAATTGAAGCGGCAGAAGATCTTCAGGTAATAGCCCGGACCGGAGGCGGATTCGACAATGTTGATGTAAAAGCCGCAACCGACAATGGTGTTATTGTTACCTCTAATCTCGGAGTAAACAGTATCAGCGTCTGTGAGCATGTGCTTGCCATGATGCTCGGGCTGGCAAAGAAACTCCCGATACTTGACAAAGCGGTAAGGGATGGTGATTTCTCGATTCGATATCAGAACCTGTCCCGGGACCTTCATGGAAAAACGCTCGGCCTGCTTGGATTCGGCCGCATTGGTTTTCTCGTGGCAACCGCCTGTAAAACGTTGTTCAATATGCAGGTATTCGCCTGTGATCCATTCCTGCCTGACGATATCAAATCAAACTACAAGGAGTTGGTCAGTTTCGTTGACAAGGAGCAACTCTGCCGTCAATCCGATGTTATCTCCATCCATGTTCCGCTCACGGACGAGACCAGACACGCCCTTTCCACCACGGAATTCGGATGGATGAAAACCGAAGCAATCGTCATTAACACTTCACGGGGAGCGGTAATAGACGAAAGGGCCCTCATAGCGGCGCTGCAGCAGAAGCAAATAGGAGCTGCCGGGCTTGATGTCTTCGCGGAAGAACCCGTACCAGCCGACAATCCGTTATTAAAGCTGTCAAATGTCATCATGACACCACACTCTGCAGCCCTTACCAATGAGTGTGTCATCAGGATGGCAACGGACGCGGCAGAACGCGTACTGGAAGTGCTGGGCGGCAAAGTCCCGCTCAATGTTGCCAACCCCGAGGTATTGCATACAGACCGTTGGCACAATCTTGTGTAACCCCGTTATATAATCAATAACCTTATTTATGTATGGAGATAATCATGACTAATGTTCTCAAAGGGGTTTATGCCCCGATAGGCACCCCGTTTGTTAACGAGGAAGTTGCCTACGACCAGCTCGAAAGCAACGTAAAAAAATATGCCCAGTCCAAACTCACCGGCTATCTTGCCATTGGCAGCAATGGAGAATGCGTCAACCTGTCCGAGACGGAAAAATTAAAGGCGCTTGAGATCATTGTCGCCAACAAGGCCTCCCATCAGAAGGTCATGGCGGGATCCAGTGTCGAATCAACCAAACTGACCATAGAGCTTTGCAAAAAAGTCGCCGATATCGGGGCTGATTTTGCCTCTATCCTGACACCCTCCTACTTCAAGAGCAAGCTCAACGACGCGGCCATGAGTAAATATTTCCTCGATGTTGCCGATGGTTCCCCGATACCGGTTGTCGGCTATAATGCCCCCGGATTTACCGGTGTCACCATTTCTGTAGCTGTATTAAAAGCGATGGCAGCCCATGACAACATCATCGGTGTCAAGGATACCTCGCCGGGTATGATCGGCAGCTATCTCAGGGCCACGCTTGATCTGGATTTTGATGTGCTCTCCGGCACAGCCAACACCCTCTTCCCGGCCATGATGATGGGCGCGACAGGCGGCATTGTCTCTCTAGCCAATGCCTACCCGGATGTCTGCGTAGCTCTCTATGAAAAATGTGTAGCCGGCGATATCAAAGGGGCCCAGGCTCTTCATCTTCTTCTTGGTCAATTGAACGGCGCCTGTTCAGGCAGTTACGGTGTTGCAGGCGTCAAGTACGCGTCAGAGGTTGCCGGTTTTTACGGCGGAGACCCGCGCCTGCCACTTCTTCCTCTGAAAGAGAGCGACAAACAATCAATCAGGGACGGAATTGCGGCTGTTGATCTGAGCGCATACCTATAGAAAAAACAGACAAAACAATAAAACAAGCACAGCGGATCACTAACCCCGGAAAAACAATGGATTGTATTCTCGCACTGGATATCGGTACGCAATCGATAAGGGCTGGCATTGTTGACAGGAATCTGAACATTCTCGAACGCCAGCAGGTGCCGGTAGCCATCCAGGTTCTGCATACCAATCACGTTGAGATGCAGGCCGAAGACATCTGGTCGGCCCTCATCAAAGCATGCGGCGGTCTTGCCCTGAAAGATCGGATCGGGGCAGTGGTGCTATCAACACTCTGCCCTTCCCTTCTGCCCCTGGATCAGCAAGGGAATCCGCTTCATCCTATTATTCTCCATCTCGATCGACGCAGCGGCAAACAGGCGCAATGGGCGCTCGATCGCGTTGGTGAAGAGACATTTCTCAATATTTCCGGCAATCTTCCGGTACCCGGCGGGATCAGCCTCACCTCGCTGCTATGGATCAAAGAGCACTTCCCTGACATCTACAACAGCAATGGTGTCCGCTTTGGACATGCAACAACCTTTATCCTGAAACGACTGACGGGACATTTTCTTATCGATCCCTCAAATGCCTCCTTTACCGGCCTTTACGATACGGTTGGCTATTTGGATTGGGATTCCCGCCTGTGTGATCCGCTCGGTATTGACCAAACCAAACTTCCGAACGTGCAGAATTCCAACAGTGTCGCCGGAGAACTGCTCAAGGATGCAGCCGGCACACTCGGCCTGAAACCGGGTGTGCCTGTTGTCATCGGGGCAAATGACACAACCTGTGCCGCAGTGGGCGCCGGGGTAACAAAAAGCGGAGATCTGCTCAACACATCAGGTACCGTTGACATACTCGTTCTCTGCCTGGAAAAGCCGCTCGTATCACGCGAACATCTCCTGCGCACCCATGCCTATCCCGGAAAATGGCTGGCCATGAGGACTGTCGGGGCCGGGGGCGGCTCACTCGAATGGTACCGGAAAAATTTCTATCGGGATATCAGCAAAGAAGATTTCTACTCGGATTACCTGAACAATCTCCTGGAAAATGGTCCACGACCGGCGGCCACATTTCTGCCCTTTCTTAGCGGAAACAGGCACCAGGTCGGGCACCGTACGGCGTCATTTGAAGGATTGACCCTGAATACCACGCGTGAAGAAATGCTCCTGGCTCTGCTGCACGGAATCGTTTCATTCCAGTTTGAGGCACTTGACAGGTGGAAAAAGGACGTTAAACTCAGCAGCATCATTCACCATGTCGGCGGTGGTGCCAAATCCGGGTATACCGCTTTCAAGCAAAAGATGCTGCCGAACTACAAACTTGAAATGCAAGGCGAAACAACGCTGACCGGCGCTGCAAAGCTGGCTCTTGAAACACTTGGAATATAGGGAGAACACCTCGTATGAACTTTCCGCCCATGGTTAAAATCAGACAACGGTTTAAAACCAATCCACTCACCGATCTTCCCGGCACCATCTCGGCAGAATTCTCTCGCTGCAAAGCTGACAGGAAAATCAAGCCGGGCCAGAGTGTCGCCGTAACCGCAGGCAGCAGGGGCATCAGCAATATTGCGGTAATAACCAAGGCTGTCATCACTGAACTGATGAAACTCGGGGCCGAGCCGTTTATCGTGCCGGCCATGGGCAGTCACGGCGGTGCGACCGCCGAGGGGCAGGCTGCTATCCTTGCCCACTTCGGTATCACGGAAGCAGCCATGGGTGTGCCGGTCAGATCCAGCATGGAGGTGGTTCCTCTTGGCACAACCAAAGACGATGTCCCTGTCTATATTGATAAAAATGGATACGGGGCCGACCACGTTATTGTCATCAACCGGGTAAAACCCCATACTGATTTTGATGCCGTCAACGAAAGCGGCATCATGAAGATGCTGGCCATCGGGCTTGGAAAACAGAAAGCAGCCGACAGATACCATAATCTCTTTATCAAACGCGGACATTACCCGGTCTTAATGAGCGCAGCACGTTTAATCATCGAGAAATGCCCTATCACCTTCGGCATCGGCATAGTCGAAGATGAGCGTGACGATACCGCAATAATCCGGATGATCCCGCGTGACCGCCTGGAAGAGGAGGAGCGGGAACTGCTGGTCAAATCAAAGGCGTATCTACCGAGAATTCCGTTCCAGCAAATTGACATTCTGATCGTTGACGAGATGGGAAAGATGTTCAGCGGCACCGGCATGGATCAGAATGTAATCGCCAGGACGGTGATCCCCTATCACGTTGTCCCGAAAACACCGGTCATCACCCGTATCTTCATCAGAGACCTGGCCGAAGAATCAGGCGGCAATGCGCTCGGGGTCGGCAATGGTGATTTCACCACCAGCCGTCTTGTCGGAAAGATAAACCGGCAGGTAACCTATATGAACACTTTTACCTCATCATGTCCCGAGATCATACGCATACCACCCTATTATGATCAGGATCGCGAGGTGCTGGAGGCGTGTTTTACCACCCTGCCTGTTGAGCGGAAGAGCGAGGCCAGGATCGTCCATATCCAGAATACCCTGCATCTGGAAACGCTTTATATATCGGAAACCATGCTTGGCGAAGCCCAGGCCAACGGTAATCTCGAAATTATCGGAAAACCGTCCCCCCTGGGGTTTGATGAAAACGGTAATATCTCTAACGTTTTCTAGCAGGTTTCCAAGAAAATCAGGCAGGGACGGGACAGGCCGACCTGATGCTAACAACATTTAATAACTGGAATTTATTATGACTTTACCACAGGCTCTTTTCTTTGACATGGATGGTGTCATCATTGACACCGAGAAAGACGGGCATCGTGTAGCCTTCAACAAGGCTTTCAAAGATTTTGGCTATGATGTTACCTGGGATGTAGAGGAATACGGGAAGCTCATCAGGATATCCGGTGGAAAAGAGCGGATGAAACATTATCTCGCCACCACAGGTTTTGGTCAGGAGATTGCCCCCGATGCGGTTGATGAGATCATCCGTGCACTCCATAAACATAAGACAGAGATCTTCGTTGATCTCATCCAGAGTGGCAGCCTTGCCTTGCGGCCGGGCATTCACCGCCTGATGAAAGAGGCCAATGACAACAATGTGCCGATCTGCATCTGTACCACCGCTAACCAGAAAGCGGCACAGGCCGTTGTCGAGCACTCGCTGGCAGATGTGCATTTTGCCCATATCTTTGCCGGCGATGTTGTTGCCAGGAAAAAGCCTGCGCCGGATATCTACCTGCTGGCACTTGAAAAAACCGCTGCCGACCCGAAAAAATGTATCGTGGTGGAGGACTCGCGTAACGGTATGCTGGCCGGATGCGCTGCCGGGATCAAGGTCGTTGTAACCACAAGCATCTATACCAGCGGCGAAGATTTTACCGAGGCATCCATCGTCGTAAGCAGCCTGGGTGACACTGAAGGAGAGCGCGGACAATTGTCACGGGGTACGCTTCCGGATTATGACGGTGTACTCAGCCTGTCGATGATCGGCACCCTCATCAGATAGACCGTTGTGGTGATTCTTTGATACCGTCTGCTGAGGTTGAGGTATGGATCGATCCATTGCCGGCCTCAGCCAGCCGGTTTCTCACCTCTGCTCTTTTTATAGTTGGTTTATTCGTCAGGATTCATTTCCAACTGAAGGTCTTTTTTACTCATCTATTGCTCTTCACCCACGTCCAATATAAAAGGACACTCAGCCGCCGCGTTGGCTCTGAAACAACATTAACAACACGAATAAAAATCTTATGAAAGAAAGTCGGTACAGCTGGGTAATGTTTGCTCTTTTTTCCGCCGCAAGCATTGCCTCAATGGCTACCTGCGTGCGTATTGCCAGCACAGAATTGCCACAGAGTGAAGTTGTCTTTTTCCGTAATTTTTTTGCTCTGCTTCTGTTGGTGCCTTTCGCCATTCGGCGAAAGATTTCCCTGCGCACGCGTCATCTCGGACTGCATGTATTCAGGGCAGTTTTGGGGCTTTTCGCAATGTATCTCTATTTTTATGCGGTTTCCCGATTACCGCTGGCAGACGCCGTGCTCCTGAATTACACGTCTCCCCTGTTCGTTTCCTTCTTTGCCGTCATCTGGCTCAAGGAAACAATGACCATAAAACGGAAATTTGCCGGCATTCTCGGGTTAATTGGTGTCTTTTGTCTCTTCCATCCTTCTTCAGCAAGTGCCTCTTTTGCCGGTTTCATCGGTCTTACATCCGGATTGATGGCCGGTTTGGCTCAAACATCGGTCAAGAAGCTTTCCCATACTGAATCCGGCCTGCTTATCGTGCTCCTGTTTGGTTTTTTTTCCAGTATTTTTTCTGCCGTTCCGATGCTGCTGGAATTCGTGCTGCCAACAGGCAGGATGTGGCTCTGGCTGCTGGCCGTGGGGGTGTTCGGAACTCTTGGGCAGTTAGGTTTAACACGTGCATACGCACTGGCCCCCGCTTCCCAGGTATCACCTTTGGGCTACAGCGGACTGATATTCGCCGGCTTGATCGGATTCTATTTCTGGCATGAAGAGCCAGCCCAATGGACCGTTGCCGGGACAATCCTGATTGTTGCTGCCGGCATTTTAGTCGCTCGTGAGCGGGTCGTACCGATGCTTGCACCCCCTGATGCAACACCTGAATTTCCGGTGAGGTGAGGGCTCTTTGCATCACGACAGGCACCCCTCATTTTCTTCTATCCCTTAAGTTAGTGATGGTTAAAACCGCCCATCAGCACGTCTGTACATGCAAAACTACTCTTTTAAAATCCTCAGAAAAACAGCTGCCACGCTATTTGAAACTGTTGCTGTTTCAGGCCATATTGACAATGGCACGTCCCTTATGCTTCCTCTGCAACATACGATCTATCTGCTGATCCAGATCCTCCAGAGCTATTTCCTGCACGACTTTTTCCATGCTCGGAATCTTCCAGTCACCGCCAAGCAACTGCCAGGTCTTCAGTCGATGCACCATCGGACAATTCTGTGAATCGATCCCGACCAGGGTAACTCCGCGCAGGATGAAAGGGAAAACGGTAATCGGTAAATCAGGCGATGCAACATTACCGCAACTGGTTACAACCCCCTGGGCATGAACCGATTTAAGTGTGGTTGCGAGTATATCGCCGCCCACCGTGTCAATACTGCCAGCATAAAGACTTTTCAGCAGTGGCCGTCCACTTGTATCGGTGGCCTCGTCGATAGTGATAATACGCCGGGCACCAATAGTCTGGAGATAGTCCGATTCATCCACCACACCGTTAACGGCTACCACCGAATAGCCGATCTTTGCCAGAATAGCCACCGCAATACCCCCTACTCCGCCGGTCGCCCCGGATACCAGGATGTCGCCATGTTCCGGTTTGATACCGTGCGTGGTAAGCTGGTATACCGATAACGCAGCGGTAAAACCCGCCGTGCCGTAGCACATTGCCTCCTTCAGGGTCATGCCCTTAGGACGCGGTACCACCCAATCTGAGGGTACACGGATGTATTGTCCGAACCCTCCCGCTGTATTCATGCCGAGGTCATAGCTTGTAACAATCACCTCATCACCCGCCCGGTAGCCGCCGTCCGAGCTTTCCACCACCACTCCGGCAGCGTCAATGCCGGGCGTGTGAGGATATTTCCTGGTGACGCCTTTATTACCGCTGGCTGAAAGAGCATCTTTATAATTTAACGAGGAATAGCGCACCTGAACCAGCACATCTCCCGGAGGTAATTCATCAATGTGTTTATCACAAACTTCACGCGTAAATTGTTTATCTTCTGTTTCAGTTATAACAAGTGCCTTAAACGTTTTATTCTCCATGTTTTTCCTCCAGAAATGTTCTATTTCTCGCCTGAATGACTCCTACCTTCATGGTTTTAAGGTTCATTACTGATCCATTCCAGATATCCCAAAAGGGTATTACCGGTGAAGTCGAGATGCTCACAGGATTTGCCGGCGGTATACATAACACAGGCTTCAAGAAGTCCGGAAAAAATAACCGCGGCAGCTTTTCGGGTATCCACAGCTTTCTTAAGACTTCCTTCGCCTGCGGCTTCATCCAGCAGCCGCCTGAGCATCTCCTTAAAGCGATAAAATCCGTCATTCACCGCTTCATCAAGGTTTGGCTGCTGGTCACTCAATTCAACGGTAAAAATTGACTAAAACACAACCACCCGGCAAGTTGTCACCGTCCTCAAGGCGCACAAAGGAAAGGAAATGAACCTTAGCTTCCCTGCTTATTGAGTACCTTTATCAACGAGTGGCAGCAGAACAAGGATGTAATTCCCCTTGCTGAACTGACTGGTTTATTGTTACAGAGAACACTTACAATACACTTCATCATAAACCACTCATGCAGACAATTACCGTTTTCGGAATCGCTGTGGCGCTCGCCATGGACGCCTTTGCCGTGGCCATTGCAACCGGGGTGAATCTCAAACAGGTGAGCCCTCGCCAGACGTTTCGGTTATCCTGGCATTTCGGTCTTTTCCAGGCACTGATGCCGATAATCGGCTGGGGCCTGGGAACGTGGATCGAGTCCTACGTTAAGACCTATGCCCATTGGGTTGCTTTTATTCTTCTGGCCCTTGTTGGTTCCAATATGTTGAGGGAGGCTATACGCAAAGGCGAAGAAGATGACCGTGACCGTCCGGTCAAGGACGCCACCAAGGGGATGACCATGGTGGTATTGTCGATTGCCACCAGCATAGACGCCCTTGCGGTCGGCCTGTCGATGTCAATGCTCAACGTGGCAATCGTTTACCCGGCGCTTATTATCGGCCTTGTTGCAGGCGCTTTTACCATTGTCGGTCTGCACCTTGGCAAGCGGGTTGCAAGTCTTACCTGGTTATCAACCTGGGCCGAGATTGTCGGCGGTCTGTTCCTCTGGCTGATAGGCCTGAATATTCTCCGTGACAACGGCGTGTTTAATACACTGTTTTAAATCCAACCATAGTTTGCCGATCCGGCCGGGTAGACAATAAAAGCAGAAGATATACGGGGAATCTACATCTCAAGAAAGTTGTTCGGTGTATATCTCCGCTCTTTCAGTTTACAACATATGGTCGCGTTTCATGTCAGCAATATAAAGGTTATCGAGCTGCTCATCATCCTTTCGCAGGAGATGATTGAGGTTTACACTTTTCGAACGTGCAGACCAGATGGGCTTATTGGTCTGACAGTCAAAAAGAGTTACATCAATGAAATCCTCAGTTTTGTTCAAGGTATACCCCTGCTCCAGGGTTACCTCTACCATATAGCTTTGATATCCCTCAATCGGCATCTCCTTCCATGGCCCCGCCCGTTATCAGCCCGTGCGGTGCAATATTTTCTGTTTCTTTTTTCTCTTTGCTCAAATGTGTCATAAGAATGGCAGTGGCCCCTGATTCTTTTACAATCTGGTGTAGCCACTCTTTACTGTTCCGTTGATATCCCTGACCATAGTTATGGCTTGGAACAGCATCTGCCCCGGCTTTGATTAAACTTGCAACGAAGCTGTTCTCAAAAATGTTATAGGCAGTTGGATCCTTGAAGATGCCAATGACCACTATCCGGCCATGGATCGGCCCCTTGAAAGATTGGTCAACCCATGAAGAGGTGAGTGTGTTCTGGGCGCATGCCTGACCCAGAACGGCAAGCAGGATACAACAGAGAAGATGGATGAAACGTTTATCAATTCGCACAGCCTTATTATCTCCTTGATTAGATGAGTAGTATTCTTCAACCTGATTTATGGCAGATTAATCATTTATGCTGAACTTAACAATTTTTTTAATGCATCCCCTATAAAACTCGATAGGTCCGAATCCAAGCAAACGTCTAAACTTTTTTCTTGTGTGTAAAATCTTATAAATTGATGATCTGCACGCCCTGACGATAACCAATTAAAAAATGGGATTTGATTCTATCGAGTAAAGAAATAGGCCGGAACTGTCAATTACCGTAAAGACCAGATGCTCAATGGCCTGACCTGAAAACAGTTGCCGATATCGTACGGTGAACAGGGAAACACGTTAGTGTTAATGTGTATCAAACTTTTTTCACCACGTTTCCTTCCTAGTAATTTTACGAGTTGATTTTCCCCCTAACAATATATAAAAAATCTCAATGGAAATGGTTATCATTCGTAATTGATTTTTGTCAGGATTGCAGAGACAGCCTCGAACGTCTTTTTACCATTATGACAGCTCGCCTGTGAAAACCGCTCTTTCAGACGAAACATTTTAAGCTGAATGTAAAGAACTGAGAAAAGAAAGTAAAGGACAATACATCTGCTGAAAGTGCATGAACGGGGTGAGGATGATGTTATCGGGGACCGTTGCGTTAAAGGTTCTGGTTCCGCGAGGCAACCCAGAGCATTCCGGCCCCTCCTTAATAAAAATCACGTGGAGGATTTTCACCTGTGGTGACAACGGTTCTTACCCTGATTAAAATAGTAACGAGCTTTTATATGGCACTGTTCCCGGTCGTCAACCCCCTTGGCACAGCACTTATTCTATCGGGAATGGCCTGAAAACACTTACCGGTTAGGAGGGAAATACGAACAGGAAGGGGTTGCCTCGTCTGCACGGCGGACAGCATGCATTCATGTTGCCAATGCAGTCTATTGATACAATGACTTTTTGATCCAATATCACCGACGACAAAATGAAATGAACGCTCAAAGATCAGGAAAGAGGAATTTACCTGGACAGAATAATGAAAAAATCAGGAGGACCGGACGTATGAAAAATTATTGGAAAATACGAGCGATTGCCCTGTTGGCAGCAACTGCGGGGCTGATCTTCCCATTCACCGGGAAAGCAACGGCCGCTGGCGAACCGGGTTCTCCCAGCGCTACCACGGTCATTGACGGGAAACAACTCCCTGCGCCTCAACCACCGTTTGGCGGCGTAATCAAAGAAGATGCCCTAAACTCAAAACCATGGTGGGCTCCCCGCATTGTACCGCCCAAAGGTGCCCCCAACGTGCTGCTCATCATTACCGATGACTCCGGTTTTGGCGTTCCAGGTACTTTCGGCGGTGTCATCCCGACACCTGCTATGGATCGCGTCGCAGAAAACGGTCTGCGCTATAACAACATCCACTCCACTTCCTTGTGCTCACCCACACGAGCCGCCCTGATCACCGGGCGTAACCACCACTCGGCCAGTTTTGGTGTTATCTCCGAGCAGGCAACCGGCTTTCCCGGCTATAACAGCATCATCGACAAGGACAAGGCCACCATTGGCCGGATTCTGCTCGATAACGGTTATGCCACTTCCTGGTTCGGCAAGGATCACAACACGCCGGCCTTCGAAGCGAGCCAGGCAGGGCCTTTCGACCAGTGGCCGACCGGCCTGGGCTTCGAATATTTCTACGGCTTCGTCGGCGGTGATGCCAACCAGTGGCAACCGAACCTGTTCCGCAACACAACCCAGATCTATCCTTTCGATGGCAAGCCCGGTTGGAATCTCGTTACCGGCATGGCCGATGATGCCATTGATTACCTGAATCGGCTCAACCAGATACAGCCGGACAAGCCGTTTTTCATCAAGTACGCCCCCGGTGCCACCCATGCGCCGCATCACCCGACAAAGGAGTGGGTAGAGAAGATCCACAACATGCACCTCTTCGATGATGGCTGGAATAAACTTCAGGAGAGGATTTTTGAGAACCAGAAACGCCTCGGGATGATTCCGGCCGATACCAAGCTGTCACCCTGGCCGAAGGAAGTCCTGAAGAACTGGGATGATCTTACCCCCGAGGAGAAAAAACTCTACATCCGCCAGGTGGAGGTGTTTGCCGCCTATGCGGCCTATAACGATCACGAAATCGGGCGCGTCATCCAGGCTGTCGAAGACATTGGCAAGCTCGACAACACGCTGATCATCTACATCAACGGGGATAACGGCACCAGCGCCGAAGGCGGCCCGTTAGGCACACCCAACGAAGTAGCCTTTTTCAACGGCGTCGCCGTTCCTGTCGATGTCCAGATGAAGTGGTACGACGTCTGGGGCACCGAGCAGACCTACAATCACATGTCGGCGGGCTGGTCATGGGCCTTTGATTCACCCTTCACCTGGTTTAAACAAAACGCCTCGAAGCTTGGGGGTATCCGGCAGAACATGGCGATCTCCTGGCCCAACCGCATCAAGGACAAGGGCGGCCTGCGTGAACAGTTCATGCACATCATCGACGTGGTACCCACCATTCTTGAAGTAACCGGCATTTCCGCACCGGAAGTGGTTGACGGCATCAAACAGGCGCCGATCGAGGGCACCAGTTTCGCCTACACCTTTGACAAGGCAAACGCCACGGTACCGTCTCGACACAAAACCCAGTATTTCGAGATGATGGGTCAATGGGCTCTCTATCACGAAGGCTGGCTGCTCAGCACCAAGGTAAATCGAGCGCCATGGGAGGCCTTCGGTGCCGCCAATCCGGACCCGCTGAACAACCAGGTGCTCGAACTCTACGACCTGAACACCGACTTCAGTCAGTCCCAGAACCTTGCCGACAAATATCCCGACAAGGTAAAAGAGATGAAAGCAATGTTCATCGAGGAAGCCAAGAAGTATCAGGTATTCCCGCTGGACGCCTCGGTGGCCGGCCGGAGTAGTCGCACCGCGACCGAACATCACTGCCGGCCGCACCGAATTCGTGTATACCAAAGCCATGGTCGGTTTGCCGCAGGGCGATTCCCCATTCCTGCTCAACAGTTCATACACCATCAGCGCAGACATTGACGTTCCTGAAGGGGGCGCCGAGGGCATGATCCTCACGTCGGGTGGACGATTCGCCGGTTACGGTTTTTACCTGCTGAAGGGGAAACCGGTGTTCCTCTGGAACCTGCTCGACCTGAAACGCATCAGATGGGAAGGACCCGAAGTGCTCTGCTCCCGGTAAACATATTGTTGAGTTCGATTTCAAATATGACGGCCTCGGCGTCGGAACGCTCCTCTATAACAACATGAGCGGACTTGGCCGCTCCGGCATCGGCACGCTCAAGGTGGACGGCAAAGAGGTAAGACTATCAAGATGGAGCACTCACTGCCGATGATCCTGCAATGGGACGAGAGCTTCGACATCGGCTCCGACACCCTGACCGGTGTCAACGACGCCGACTACCTGCCGCCGTTTCCTCTGACCGCCAAGCTCAACAAACTGACGATCAAGGTAGACCGGCCGAAAATGACGCCTGAAGATATCAAAAAACTCGAGAACGCCGAAGCAACCGCCCTCGACGGCAAACCGCTGAATCACGTCCAGAGCGGTCCTCAGTAGGTTGGAGGGGCCGCTTGCTTCACCGACAGGGGAGACTAACCGCTCCCTTGTCGGTGAATAACGGCTGTAAGGTAGAAAAAATGCGATGCGAATGGCGGAGGCAGTTTTTAATCGTCGCCCAACTCTCGGGTGGTGTAGCGATTCACGGCTGGTTGCATAAGACGGCTCACTCTCTCAACCATCGCAACCGCTCAGCTATCACTGCCGATAGAATGCAATAAATAATCGGCCAGGGTAGCGTGCTCAAGGGCGGATTCATGCGTCGCCTTAAGGTCGACGGGTGGCGCCATTTCCTGCTGCAAAGCCTCCCGCCAGCGCGGGGCACAGAGACACCAGCGATCACCTGGTTTGAGGCCGTCAAACCCATACATGGGCATCGGCGTGCTGAGATCGTTTCCAACACGCTTGGAAAACTCAAGAAATTCCTCGGAAACAACGACGCAGACGGCATGAACGCCGATATCTTCTTCAGTCACCTTGCAGTTGCCTTCACGGGTAAAACCGGTGAGAGGTTCGATACTGCAGATTTCCAAAGGAGAGCCAAGAATATTTTTATGTTCAATCATAGTTCCCTTGGGTAAATTATCTAGGCTGCCTTGGAAATTATCTTTTTGCCCCAACTCTGCGTTGCGTGCGAATATTTTATCCTCGGAATATCAAACATATGCACCCCAAGGCATTTCTTTCGGCGCCTATCGATACAATTTTCAAGGCGCCTTGATTTTGTAACCAGAGAAATAACCTAATATTAAAGGATAACCTCTATGCAGAGGAAATCAAGAATAATTATTGAAGCCGTTACATCTGTTTTAATTCACGGACGGAGCAGCCTGAATAAAAGGAATAAGGCCAGAAAAGAAATCAGGAGAAATTGTTGAAGAGCAGGCAATAACGCGTGGGAAATTGCATATCGTGATTACCAGCAAAACAACTAAAAATCAGAGGCATCTCCCGGAATAAATACCACCGGAGAAGCAAAGGCAGCCGCTTCCTGCCCGGGCATGGCCATATACTGGTCATAGAGGTTCTGTCGAGCCTGATGACGGTACGATGAGCTCGAAGTAGTGCCGCAGGATGAAAACAGACCGGCGGCAGCCAGCGAAAAAAGCAAATAGACAATTATTGTAAGACGCTTGTTGACCATGACCTTCCTGGTGTGCGGCAGCACAGCCATCCTCCCGGTTTCAGGTTTTCCCCAGTTCAGGTTAATCTCCTGTAACGATAATCACTGATCGGGGTAATGCAGCAGATGTTATCCAATAGTTATTTACGCGAAGATGATGTTAAAAGTTCCAACATCATGCTACTATAGACAATATTGCGATTTTTTGCTTCCATTTCGCGATCTCATTTCATAGAGTAGAAACGATGACGATAACCATAGACGCCCCGCTTGATATGCATCTGCACCTGAGAGAAGGAGAGATGCTCCGTCTTGTCGCACCATTTTCCGCCAACCATTGGGCGGGCGCTGTTATCATGCCAAATCTGGTTGACGCCGTTGACACTTTTGAAAAACTGTTTCAATACCGGTCAGAAATCCTTGCTGCCTGCCGCGATTACTGCTTCGAACCCTACATGACACTCTTTTTCCGTACCTACAGACGGGAAGAACTCGAGCTCCTGAAAGAGCATATTATCGGTATCAAACTCTACCCGGCAGGGATCACCACCCAGAGTGAAAATGGCGTCAGGAATTTCGATTCAATAGAGGAAACGCTCTCACTCATGCAGCAATTGGAGATTCCCCTGCTTGTACACGGAGAAAGCAACGGGTTTGTGCTCGACCGCGAACGCGAGTTCCTTGTCACCTATCGGCACATTGCTGAAAACTTTCCCTCGCTGCATATCATCATGGAACATATCACGACAGCTGATGCTGTTGAATTCCTTGATGAATTTGATAATGTTTCGGCAACCGTCACCCTGCATCACCTGATGATCACCCTTGACAATGTCATTGGTGATCTGATGCAGCCCCATCTCTTCTGCAAACCGGTTGCCAAAACACCGCGGGATCGCGAGGCACTGCGACAGGCTGTCTTCAGCGGCCACCGGAAGATCATGTTCGGGTCCGATTCGGCACCTCATCCACGCCACAAGAAAGAATGCGTCGGCTGTGCAGCCGGCGTGTTTACTGCACCTGTCGCCCTTGAGCTGCTGGTGCAATTGTTTGACGACGCAGGTTGTCTTGAAAATCTGCAGGACTTTATCAGTAACAACGCCAGGAAACGCTATAATATTGCCCCCCCTGAAAAACAGATCGTTCTGAGCAGAAATCCGTGGCAGGTTGCTGAAAATCATGGTGCAGTCAGATCGTTTTATGCTGGTAAGACCATTAACTGGTCGGTTGTCTCCTGATCATCTTTTCAAGCGCCAGGCAGACCGGGAACTTCAGGGCACCTTGAAAATCATGGAGCTGGCTGATGAACGAAACAATAGATCTTCTCAAAGCGCACCGCTCAATTCGAAAATTCTCCGATAAACCGGTAAGTCAGGATCTGATCAGGGAATTGATCAGGGGCGGCCAGTGCGCAGCCACTTCCAGCTTTATCCAGGCGTGCACCGTCATACAGGTGAATGAGAAAGAGACGAGAACCAGGCTCAGCGAGTATGCGGCAGCTCAGCTCTATGTTAAAGAAGCGCCGGTATTCCTGGTGTTCTGCGCCGATATGCAGCGGCACCGGTTAGCGTGCGGCATGCACGATGCGCCCATGCTCAGTGGTTTCACCGAGCAGTTTATAACCGCCTCTGTCGACTGCGCCCTTTTTGCCCAGAATGTTTTGATCGGGGCTGAATCACTGGGGCTTGGGGGATGTTATATCGGGGCTATCCGGAACCGGATAGCTGAAGTGGATAAACTGCTCGGCCTGCCGGATCTTGTCTATCCGCTCTTTGGCATGTGTCTTGGCTACCCGGCCCAGAACCCCGAAACAAAACCCCGGCTGCCCGTTGATGTGGTGCTCAAACAGGAACGCTATGATGACAGCGGCGACCTGGAGCGAATTACGGCCTATGACGAAGCGGTCAGAACCTATTATCGCACACGCACCCGTGGAGTCAAGAACGATTCATGGAGCGAGCAGATCTCCGAGATGCTGGTCAAGGAGGCGCGTCCCCATATGCTCTCCTACCTGCAGTCAAAAGGTTTCCTTCTCAAATAGAAGGCCTCCTGAAGGTCTAAACCATCGGGACAAGCGTAAACCTGCACGCCTGGGTCCCATTGATCAGGAACAGAGAGTCATGCAGGTTTTCAGGCAAGGACGCCAGCTTTTTGGATCAATTCAGCGTATCCGCAAGATATTCAGTAAAACGCCGCCAGGACTTTTTATCGGCCTCTTCCTGGTAGCTTTTGGCTCCGAAAACAGTAAAGGCATGAGGCGCACCGCTGTAGGTAGTCATCTCGTGCTCAATCCCGGCTTTTTCAAGCTGGGAGACAAGGCTGGCAAAATCCGCAATAGTAACTGCCGTATCGGCGCTGCCATGAAATACCAGTATGGCGCCTTTTGTCTTGGAATAATCCTGACCTTCAGGCGTTGCCAGACCACCGTGAAAGGTGACGAAAGCGAGTGCCGGTTCACCGGCCCGGGCCATCTCGAGAACCGCCGCTCCACCGAAGCAATAACCGAAGACAATCGCCTTTGAACCGTTTCCACCCTGTTTTACACCTTCAGCAAAGGATGCCTTGAGTAGCTTGCGCATTTTTCCGCGGTCGGCGTATAGCTCTCCGGTAAGCTTTTTCTTATCATCCACTTCCGTCGGCCTGATACCCTTGCCGAACAGGTCCACAGCGAACACACTGTAGCCGAGATCTGCAAGCATATTGGCCCGCTTTACTTCATAATCGGTCAAACCGTCCCAGTCATGAACGAGGAGCAGCAGCGGCGCGTCAGTGCCACCGCTAGCATAATATCCTTCGTACTCCAGGCCGTCGACACTATAGGTGACGGCCTTTCCAGCACCGAGTGCGGGAAGTGCAGCCGATAACAACGATAACACCATGACAGCTATTTTCATATCACCCTCCTGGATAGTTTCGGAAAAGTACTTCGAGTTTACCGCTTATTCAGCCACGGCAAAGATAAGCCCGGAACCGAGCTATCGCCGTGTCAGAACAGGATAGGCATACAATAGTGCCACATTGTAGGAAAGCAAGATTCAAAGAAACGGATAGTGAGCGGGGAGTCGCCCGGTCAAAGCGTGCTGATCTTCTCTATACACCATGAAGGTCGTTTACATCCTTATTTAATCGCCCCAAAAGCGGCAAAGCAGGAATTTTTATGGAGCAGTTCAACCTGGGAAAAGCCCACCTCCCTGAGCAGTTCCAGCTGATACATCACGGCACGAGGAGAATCCTCTTTCTCGATGTATTCAAATACCAGCTTGCGATATTCTTCTCCGCCCAGCCCAACGAGATATTCACCATAGCGGGCTTTCATCATCTCCTGAACCTGATCTGACTCATGACTGACCAGATCAGTGATCCAGATGCTGCCGCCTTTCACAAGAAGACGATAAAACTTGCTGAACATATCTTTCCAATCGGCGTCATCCCGAAGATGATGCAGCACCGCCCCTGCCAGAATGACATCATAGTAATCTTCCTGCAGTTCTATGCTTCTGAAGTCACCTTGAAAGACCCTTGTCGTTCCACGGTTTATGAGTGTTACCCGCTCATAGGCTCGATCAAGCATGTTTTTACTCAAGTCGAGGAGATCGCACTCAAGGGTGGACTCATACTGCAGCAGCTTCATGCTGTTATTGCCGGCACCGCAGCCAATATCAAGAATCCGTCTAATAGGACTTGATGCGGCTACAGCAGCTTCAGTTATGAGTTCCATCGCCAGCGGTGCGTCGATGGTCGCCGTCTGGCCGGTCTCAAGATCGGAGAAGCGATCGACATCCTTATCAAATCGCTTTTCAATTTCACTCACTGTTGACTTCTGTTCCAATCTGTCCTTGTCCATCATTCTCTTCGGCCTCCTGAAAAACTGTCTATTTCATTCAAGGATATATCCATACCTGGCAGAAAAATCAATGAGGCTTCGAGATAAAATACTCGACATACGACCATGGAATATATTAGGTATCTCAAACCATACCAATATCTTTCAAACCTGCAACAGAGGCGAGTCTTTGTGCAACACTACCATACTGTTTTAAGCATTGCCGGATCTGACTCGGGCGGCGGAGCAGGAATCCAGGCCGATCTCAAGACAATTTCGGCCTGCGGTTGCTTCGGCATGACAGCCATTACCGCCATTACCGCCCAGAATACTGTCGGTGTCACCGATATTCATGCAGTACCAATCATAACTCTGGAAGCACAGATACGTGCCGTACTGGATGATATTGGTGCTGATGCCGTAAAGATAGGCATGCTGCATTCTTCCGAAGTGATCGAATGCGTGGCACGTCTTCTTGCCGAATACCGTGTTTCAAACATTGTGCTTGATCCGGTAATGGTGGCCACAAGCGGTGATAGGCTCATCAAGGACGAGGCTGTACGAACGATGCAGGAACTACTTTTCCCGCTGGTCAGAATCATTACCCCCAATATTCCGGAGGCGGAAATTCTTCTCGATTCGGCCATCAGCAGAGCAGATGATATTGAGGCTGCCGCCGTACGACTTGGAGAGCGCTTCAATCTCTCCGTGCTCGCCAAGGCCGGTCACCTGCGGGGTAATAATCTCCAGGATGTTCTCTACGATCATGAAGGGGGTTCTTTAACACATTTCAAGAATAAAAAAATCATTACAGCCAACACGCACGGTACCGGCTGCACCTTATCATCGGCCCTGGCCGCTTCTCTTGCCAAGGGAACTGGATTGGTCCAAGCGAGTGCAGATGCCATCGATTATGTCGCCGGGGCGATCAAAGCCGGCTCTGCCTATCACATCGGAAAGGGTCACGGCCCGGTGCATCATTTCCATGCATTCTGGTGATGATTTAGGCTATTTTAGGCGTTTTACCGGGAGCAATGCGGCTAGTGCTGCACTTCCGTGCCTTGCCAAAGCGAAGCATGACAATCAGCACCGACCTACTATTATGACTCGTCCTCATCTTCTGTGACGATGGTGATCCGTTCAATCGCCGGATCGGTGAAACCATCCAGGCCGTCCCGAACGGTTGAGGAAAAACTATACAATACCGCTCCCCCCGGACCGGCCTGGAACCAATGCTTCTCATAGGGCTCAAACGTTAGCTGATCCCCCGGCTTCAAAACCAGTTCATGGCGAAGCAAATAGACATTTTCTTTTCCGGGGACAAGAAATCCTTCCTTCATCGTATCGTCTCCAGCAACATAAAAGCGCAGGTCACCAGAGATATGGCGAATAGTCTCCTGTTTGCCGGGATCATTGCCGATGCGGGGATGCCAATGTTCCGGTTCTGTCTGGTTCGGGAATAAGACAAGAACCTTTGCGGCAAGACGGTCAGTATTAACCATCGTAAAAACCTGGACCCCCTCAACATCAAGATGACTCAAGCCGAAATCGACAACTTCAATTTTCTCAATTTCTCCATCTGAAATCTGAATTCCAGCACCCCGCATCATCCGGGCGGCACGATTCTGTGCATCCTTTTTTTGGTTTTTCGTTATCATGATCGTAGCGTATCCTTTGTGAAATCATTACAGCCAGCTCAAGATGCAAACAGGAAAACACCCAAGGGTTAGCCTGAGCAAATCATAAATCACTTTTCCGCCCCTGCAACCTGAAATTCTTGTTTTCCTGCACCCCTTTTCCAAAATGTCGGGAAGTCCCCTAACCCACTGAAGGTATCATCAAGAATTCGATGGCATTCCAGACTCATCATTTCCATTAAATATCCGACACACAATGAGTTTAAAAATCATGGGAGAATTATTTTATTTATCTCAAATTTTTTATTTTTTATCTATTGTTTTTTATAAGATATTCTCAAAAATTAATTAATAAATGACATATATTTTTTCTCGAAGACACAAATAAATATTGACAGACGAGGTTTTTTTGAATATTGAGTTTTTGTATACAAAATTCAATAACAGGCCAGCAATTTAACGGTGTGACTTGGAAAAGAGATGAACCAGAAGGTTATTCAATCAGAGAATCTTGATCAGAAAGCCTACCAGATCATCAAGGATATGATTGAACACCGGCAACTGCTGCCAGGCCAGAAAATTGCCCAGGAGAAACTCGCAGCGGAACTTGGTATCAGCCGCACTCCCCTGATCAGTGCGCTCAAATTTCTTGAGCAGGAAAAGCTCATCGAAACCAAGCCGCGACGAGGTTTTTTTGTCAGACTCTTCACCATGGAAGAGATGATCTCCATATTTGAAATTCGTGAAGTGCTGGAAGGCTTATCAGCACGACGCGCTGCTCAGTCAATCACCTTTAGCCAGGAAGAACAACTGAAAAAAATTTTCAAGCCATTCATGGAAAAAGGAGACATTCTTGATTATCAGGCCTACTCCAGGGCAGACAGAAGGTTTCACAACTATTTGGCCGAAATCAGTTCCGGGGAATTTCTGAGCAGCATATTGCAGACCTTCAATATTGTATCCCTTGCCTATCAGTTCCCGACACGAGAAGGTTTGATACGATCACCGAACGAGACAATCAAAGAACACTTAGCCATTGTCAATGCAATTTGCAGCCACGATCCGGAAGCGGCGGAACGGTGTATGCGTTTTCACCTGCAAACCACCGTCGCCAAACTCATCAAGGATATACAATCGAATAAATCACATCAGAAAGGAGGTGGAAAAAACAGGAAAACATCCAGTCAGCATCAGCAAGCCGCTCTCAAGGTAACGGGAGATGCTATCTCGATAAACAACACCAGAAAACCATAGCCAATGGAGATTAAAATGAAAAGAATCTTACTCATCAGTGCGGCAGTATTCTTAGCAATGGCATGTGGTACCCAGGCGGCACAAAAATTCCCGTCAAGAAACATTACCAACGTTGTGGTATGGGGTGCAGGCGGAGGAACCGATACCTGTAACCGCATCATTTCTGCCGAGATGGCTCCCTTCCTCGGTGTAAACATCAATGTTATCAATAAAACCGGCGGCGTCGGCGGATCAGTCGGTATGACCTACGGTTTCAGCCAGCCTCATGATGGCTATACCCTGACCGGTCTTTCCGAATCAAATGTAACTGCAGGCGTCCAGGGCGGTTGGGATAAGAACTTTGACGTATGGGACCCCTTCATCGTCGGCGGTTCACCTGATCTGATTTCAGTAAATGCTGACGCACCTTACAAACATTAAAGATCTGATCGAAGCAGCAAAAAAAGATCCGAACTCCATCAAAGCGGGAGCCAGTGCGGCAGGATCCATCCATCACCTCAATCTTCTCGCTCTCGAGAAAGGTTCCGGTGCAAAATTCAATTTTATTCCCTACACAGGATCAGCTCCGGCCCAGAATGCCGCGATGTCGGGTGAAGTGACCGTTGTTGTCACGTCCCTTGCCGAGCAGCAGCAACTCCTGCGCGGCGGAAAACTTCGTCCGCTTGCCATGCTGATACCCACTTCTTTTGAAGTTGAAGGACTTGGCGCCATTCCGTCAGGCTTCGATTCTTATCCTGAGATGTCAAAATACCTGCCGATTTCCCAGGCTATCGGTTTTGCCGTCCCCCATGACGTGCCGGAAGAGGCAAAAGCGGTTCTCGTCGATGCTTTCAAAAAAGCGATCGCCAGCGACAAAGTGAAAACATGGGCAAAAGATAATTACTACCTTCTTTCCGGTGCAACCGGCGAGGAGTCACGCGCGATCTTTGCAGCGCTTCAATCCAACTTCACCTGGACACTGTTTGAACTCGGCGCAGCCAAGATAAGTCCTGAAACACTTGGAATACCTAAACCTTAAAAACAAGCTTTCAACCTAGTTGGGATATCAATTGATATCGAACTTGAGGCCGGACACTGCACAGCAGCAACACGCTCAACAGCCCGGCCTCATTTTTTATAAATTCAGGAACTAAGCCATGATGCAAACAGAGGAACTTCGCAAGGCAGACATTTTCTCAGGTGCAGCCATTCTCCTGCTCGGCCTGTTCATTATCAGCCAGGGGATGCAGATGCCGATGAAAGATTCGTATGCCGGCGTGCAGAATGTCTGGTATGTGTCTCCCGCCCTGTTACCCCTCTTTATTGGTGCCATACTGGCGTTACTCGGTTTGAGCCTCATGAGAACAGCCTTTAAAGCAGTTGGTCTGCAGGGGATAAAGAGTACCCTCAACTACCTTTGTGGACCCGTTTTTATCACCTTTCTCAAACGGGACGATACGATACGGTTCTACGGCATTATCCTTAATCTCATTGTATTCGTCTTTATCCTGATCCCGCGGATCGACTTTTTTGTAGCATCAGTCTTTTTCCTGCTCGTTTTCTTTTTTATGTTTTACTGCACTCCGTCGGAACTGCTGGTTCGGCTGATCTGGCTCATGCTGGGCGCAACGCTTCTCCTCTGCACCTTCATGTTCACCAGCCTGTCAGGCAAAGTCAGCAGCGTTATTTTCTATCCCGCCGATTGCCTCGTCATCCTGTTTATTGCCGGCTTTATCCTCACCACACGTCATCAGGTTGCGCACATTCCGGAACTCAAAATAAAATTCAGGCGCAGTCTCATTGTCGCCTTTGTGGCCCCGTTCACCATTGGCATTATTTTCAAATACTTTCTTCTTGTTCCCATGCCTTTTGAGGGACTTGTTGTCAGCCTGCTGGACGCTGTCTGGTATGCCGATTTCTGGTCATAAAGGAGTTACTTTTCATGGTAATTTTAGAACAGATCAAGACCTTTTTCGAGATCGCCGGCAGCATGGTCAGCGACCCGGTTTCGCTTGCCATACTCTTCGGTTCTGTTTTGCTCGGTATCCTTTTTGGGGCCATGCCGGGATTGACATCCACACTGGGAGTCGCTCTCCTCACCGCCCTCACCTACAGCATGGATACGGCGATGGCGATGATCTGCCTGCTGTCAATATACGTCGGCGGCACCTATGGCGGATCCTATGCATCGATCCTGATCAATATACCGGGAACCGCCGCCGCTGCTGCGACCGCTCTTGACGGTTATCCGCTCGCCTGTAAAGGCCAGGGTGGCCGGGCAATCGGCCTCACCACTACAGCGTCTTCAATAGGCACTATGATCAGTATGCTCTTTGTTGTCAGTATCTCGCCAATCATCTCAAATTTTGCTCTTCAGTTTACGTCGTTCGAATTTTTCCTCCTGGCCTTCTTCGGAATTCTGATAAGCGGTACTCTGACGGCTCCCGACCTGGTCATTAAAGGCTGGATAATGGGATTTCTTGGACTCTTCCTGGCCTGTGTCGGTCGTGACCAGCTCCAGTTTTTCCCACGTTTTACCTTCGGTTTTTCCGATCTTGAAAGTGGTATAGAGGTTGTTCCAGTCCTTATCGGTGCATTCGGCATTCCCCAGATCATCGGCGTTCTTCGA
Source organism: uncultured delta proteobacterium (assembly GCA_963745765.1). Lineage (GTDB taxonomy): Bacteria > Desulfobacterota > Desulfobulbia > Desulfobulbales > Desulfocapsaceae > Ww85. Next base: position 34,698 of record CAVUYQ010000029.1, read on the forward strand.
GATCAATCCCAAATGCCCAAGGCCAAGAAACTGCAGCGCATCATGCCTGAAATTGGCACGGTCCTGCGCAATATTCCGGCAATTATCCGCTCCTCTCTTATCGGCGTCGGTATTGGTGCGGTTCCCGGTATCGGAGAAGATATTGCCGGCTGGGTTTCATACGGAACCGCGAAAAACACCTCAAAACATCCTGAAACCTTCGGTACCGGTGAACTCCAGGGTGTTATTGCCAGTGAAACGGCCAACAACGCCTGTGTCGGCGGTGCGATGATCCCACTGCTCACTCTCGGCATACCCGGCAGTCCGCCGGCTGCCATGCTGCTTGGTGCCCTGATGCTGCACGGGGTTACCCCCGGGCCGATGATTACCTTCGAGCATCCGACATTTATCATTGAAGTAGCGGCTATCCTGCTGCTTGCCTCGGTTGCTATGTGGATCACCGGGATGATTCTGGCAAAGCAGGTAGTAAAAGTACTTAACATTCCTACCCCACTCTTCATGCCGATTATCGGCGTGCTCTGTATTATCGGCTCTTACTCGCTCGGCCTCAATATTTTCAATCTTTTCCTGATGCTGCCGGTCGGCATTATCTGCTACTTTCTCACAAACATGGGGTATCCCATTGCCCCGCTTGTCATTGGCGTCATCCTCGGCCCAATGGCGGATACCAACCTGCGCCGGGCGTTGATGGTTTCCCAGGGCAGTTTCATGCCTGTATTCACCCGACCGGTATCTCTGATTCTTTTCATTATCATCGTCTGGACCCTTTTCAGTCAGTTTGGCTGGTACAAGCGATCACTCGCAAGCGTTAAAGGGAAACTATTCAACCACAAAAAGAATAACTAATCGCTGTCACCGACAACCGTAAAACAACACTTGGAGCTTCATCATGCTGAAATTAGCAATTATCACCAGTTTCCTGTCAAAAACGAAGGATCGTTTCCACGAGTACAATAAACCGCTGAATCTTGACGAAAAGTTCAAGCTGCTTTCTACCATAGACGGCTACACCGGCGTTGAGATCGTCCATCCCTACGAGGTCAATGAAGTGCAGGAAACAAAAGCGGCCCTGAAAAAGTATCATCTCGAAGTGTCTGCCGTGAATGTAAATGTCAAGGCCGAGCCCGAATTTCGCAATGGCGGCCTGACCTCACTTGAAAAGTCTACCAGGGAGAAAGCGGTACAGTTTATCAAAAATGCCAAAGATTTTGCGGCAGACATCGGGGCTGACAAAGTTACCTGCTGCCCTCTCGGCGATGGCTATGAATTTGCCTTTCAAAACGATTATGCTACTGCCTGGAGACATCTTATCGAAACGTTTTCCGAGGCGGGTGATTACCGGAGAGAAATTCCTCTTTATATAGAATACAAGCCAAGCGAAACCCGTGGCCGCTGTTTTGTTGATACTGCAGCCAAGGCACTGTGCCTGCTGAACGATATCAAAATTGATGCAATGGGTATAACGCTCGATTTCGGTCATTCCATGTATGGAAATGAAAATCCGGCTGAAGCGGTCTCGCTGCTTGAGGCAAGTCCCTTTAAATACTACATCCACATCAATGATAACGATGGTAAGTGGGACTGGGATTATTTCTGCGGTACTAAGCACTATCTTGATTATGTGGAATTTCTCTACTATCTGAAAAAATATAATTATAACGATTATTTCACATCGGATACCTCTCCTACGCGCTGGGACATCAAAGGTACCTTTGAGGCAAACAGCCGCATGACGGCAAAAATCTGGAAGCTGTTCGACAATATTGATACCGACCGTCTTGAGTCACTGATGACGCAAGGGGATTATATTAAAACCTGGAAATTCATCGAGCAGAATATCTTCTGCCTTAAATAGAGTGTCTTATTATGAATGAAAATAACGTGATTAATACCGATTACCTCAAGACCCTTCCCCTGACTGGCCAACCGACCTCCTACCCGAAATCAGACGGGAGATCGGCAAATCCGATTACAAGATCATTGTTCTGGATGATGATCCGACGGGCACACAGACAGCACGCGACCTGCCGGTTCTGACTACCTGGACGGCTGATGCCCTCAAAAAGGAACTTACCGGCTCGTATCCGGCATTCTTCATCCTGACTAACAGCAGAAGCCTTCCCCGTGACGAGGCTTGCGAACTCGCCCGCGAGATAGGCAATGCGATCAATACAGCAACACAGGCAACCGGTGTCCGGACGGTGATTATAAGCAGAAGCGATTCCACCCTGCGGGGACATTTTCCTGCCGAGGTGGATGAGACGGCAAGGACCATGGGCAAGCAGGATCTTCCCTACCTGGTTATCCCGTTTTTCCTGGAAGGCGGCCGCTACACCATCAATGATATTCATTACGTACGCGAAGGGACACGACTGGTTCCGGCGGCCCTGACACCGTTTGCAAAGGATGCGGCGTTTGGGTTCAGTAATTCGAATCTGAAAAAGTACATTGAAGAAAAAACAGCCGGCGCTATTCATTCGGAGGATGTCAAATCCATCAGTATCGAGGACATCCGCAGAGGAGGCCCTGATCGTGTTGCCGAACTCCTTTCCCAGGTATCACCTGCAAAGGCCTGCTGCGTTAATGCGGCATCCTACCGTGACATGGAGGTTCTCGTTGCAGCGCTTATAAAAGTTGAAAAACAGGGCAAGGAATTTCTGTACCGTACAGCAGCGTCATTTGTCCGTACAAGAACCGGTCTTGCTGAAACAGGGGGTATCCTGTCTAAAGAAGAGTTAACCAGTGGAAGTAAAAACGGTGGTCTTTTTGTCATTGGCTCCTATGTAGCAAAAACTACCAGCCAGGTAAACACCCTGTTCGAAGAGACGGATATCACACCGATCGAGGTAAATGTCAGGCAGCTTCTTGATGCAGGCCGTCGGCAGAGCGAGATCAGCCGCGTTACCGACACCACTTCGAAAATTCTTGAATCAGGCAGGGATGCTGCAATCTATACCAGCCGGGAACTGGTAAGCGGAAATGATGCCGTGTCAAGTCTTGAGATCGGGCAGACCGTTTCCGATAGTCTCATAGAAATAGTCCGTAATATCATGGTTCAGCCGCGCTATCTTGTGGCCAAGGGCGGTATAACCTCAAGTGACGTTGCAACCAAGGCACTTGGCGTGCGAAGAGCGATGGTTATCGGCCAGGCACTTCCCGGTGTTCCTGCCTGGAAGCTTGGCAATGAAACCCGTTATCCCGGCATGACCTATATCATCTTTCCCGGAAATGTCGGTGATGCTGATGCCCTCGTGCAGATCCAGCGAAACCTTAGTTAGTGTCTGCCCAGGAATGAGTCATTTTGTTCTAAATCGAGGCGCTTGATGAATTTAACCGCAGGCATATGGTCAATATTCGGAGGATTAAATTCTGAAAGCAACGAAGAGTTAGGGAAAAAGGGCCATTTATGGACAGACACTAGTTAGTTTTCGTCCGGAACACATGCGCAGAAACCAAAAAGCTGTTTGGAGGCTCACTGACCGTTCTTCAGGCAGCGGCAGAGCTCAACAGACCAATCATGCGGCAAATGATGTCAGGCACACCTGATCGAACATATGCTGGCAAAAACCTCCAACAAGGCCAAGAAAGAGCTTCTACACCACAAAAATCAAATTGTTCTGTTTTGTTGACAGAGCCAAATAGTAACGAATAACAAGGAGATTTACCGATGAAACATACCGTTACAACTATCAAGGAAATGAGTAAAAAGGGCGAGACCATCACGATGCTCACCGCATATGATTTTCCGACAGCTAAAAAAGTAAATGACGCGGGGATAGACATGATCCTTGTCGGAGACTCATGTGCCATGGTCGTGCACGGTCATCCCACCACCCTGACCGCCACTATGGACATGATGGTCCTGCATTGTGCCGCTGTTGCCCGTGCCTGCGATCGTACCATGGTCATTGCCGATATGCCGTTCGGTTCGTTCCAGTACGGTATCGAGGAGACCATGCGCAACGCCGCACGCTTTGTCACTGAGGCAAAGGTTGACGGCGTCAAATTCGAAGCGACCCCATACCATATTGAAAAAACGAAAGCCATCGTCGAAATGGGTATTCCGGTCATGGGCCATGTCGGACTGCACCCGCAGGCCGTCGGCGCTCTTGGCGGACTGAAGGTCCAGGGCAAGGATATGGATTCCGCCCGCAAGGTCGTGAGAGAGTCCCTGGCATTGCAGGATGCAGGCGTCTTCGGTATTATTATTGAAGCTGTACCGGCAAAATTATCTGCCTATATCACGAAAAAACTCGATGTCCCGACCATCAGTATTGGCGGTGGCCCCGGCTGCTCGGGACAACTTCTTGTCACTCCGGACCTGCTCGGCCTCTATGACAACTTCACTCCTTCCTTTGCCAAACAATATCAGCATTTCGGTGAACTAATGATCGATACCTTCAAACAGTATAAGGAAGAGGTGGTGACCGGCGTATTCCCCGGTGAAAAACACAGCTACAAGATGTCTGACGAGGTTTTAGAGGCAATCGAGAAAGAGTTCGGCAAGGCCTGATCTATCCTCCTCGGTCCGGCAGAGAGGTGGTTTATACCCTGTCGGACCGTTTTTCCCTGCTGTTATCTCCTCGTTTCCAAAGGCTGCAAAGGACAGCCTGAAACCGCTCCGCATTGTTCAAAAATAAGGTCAATTTATTTCATCAGGAATCAGCCGCCTCCTGGTCAATTCCGGTACTGTAGAGATTAGCCGCCGCCAGCGTCAGAGCCAGCACCGATGGCCCGATAATGAGTCCCCATAATCCAAAGCCGGAAATTCCCGCCAATATTGCCAGTAAAATAAGGATTTCATTCATCGTGTATTCAAAACCAAACATCTTCTTGAGAGAACCGATAAATACCAGGCGCAGGATATTGTCAATCAGAAAGCCCATGACCACCCAGACAAAGAACAGGATAATGACCGCATTTATATAATGACCGGCCAATAGCTCAAGCGCCAGTACCGGCACATAGACAAGGGCTGTACCGACAAGCGGGATAGCAGAGCAGAATCCTGCCAGGACCCCAAGATACCAGGAATCATAGCCGCCGATAAACAGCATCAGGATGCCGAAGGCAATACCCTGGGCTATCATGTTGAACAGGGTTCCATAAAAAACAACCGCAACCGTTCCTGTACACTCACGGTAGAGATATTTTTCATGCCGGTAACTCATCGGAATCAGGTCTGCCAGGAAAAGAAGGATTTTCTTGCCGTAGAGATTAAAAAGAAAGTAAAAAAGAAGAATCCAGACAATCTGTCCCAACAATCCCCCGGCACCGACAAGCAGTCCCTTTCCCCCGTTATAAAGCACCTCAAGACCAGGTCCCTTGATAAATGACAGGCCTTCCACTTTGAGCCTGGCAAGCGGTGCCTCAAGAAAAGGGATTCTACCGAGAAACACCACCGTTTTGTTAATTATCTCGGACAAGGTCTGCTTGAGAGAATCAAGATCAAGATTGCTCATCTGCTCCACAGTCATCGAAACAAAGTAGACCAGTGGCGCAAAAATCATAACCAGGAAAAAAAGGGTAAGCAGAAGAGCCGCAATACCATCCCTGCTTTTATAAAAGATGGATTTTTCCCTGGCCCGGGAAAACAAAGCGGTAAGCGCTGAAAAAACGTGACTGGTAGCCATTGCCAGAACCGCTCCGACAAGCAGATAGTGCAGATAGGATCGAAAAATGAATAAGGACGCACAGACCAGGATAAGGGTCAGCCAGGCAAGAAAATTTCTGTCATCAATAGTATTATGGTCCATGTAATCCAACTCCCCGGTCCCTGCCCAGCATAAATGCTGTAATTCTGTATGAAGCCCGTTCTGCCGCTATATCCCCACGATCCAACATCAAAATCTATGATATCAGGCCGTAAAAACGGCCTTCTGTATTTTTTCCTTTTGCTCTTTATTATACTTTTCAAGCCGTTTCATCTGCTCGTTGTCCAGTGTTTCCTGCAGCGAATCCCTGAGGTCTTTAGTCAGTTGTTCAAACTCTTTACTGAACGTGTCCCAACTCCTGGAGCCTTGCTGCAACAATTCGTTGAACATCGTGCTCAATCTGCTCATGCTTTTTTCCAGTTCCGGTTTAATTTTTGCAGCCTGTTCCGCGGTTAATTCAAGCTGCGCCGTCAGTTCCGCAACCATCCGGTCCCTGGCCTCTTTAATGGCATCTTTATCTATCTTGCTCAGGTAATCCCGAAGCTGCTGTGCTTCTTCACTTGAAAGTATCTCCTTTGCCTTCGCTTCAACATCTTTTGACATGGTATCGAGCTTTTTTGAAAACTCCTCAAGTGCCATATACCCTTTATCAATCGATTCATGCATGCTTTGCTGGAGTTCTTTGCTCTTCTCATCAAGAACCGGCTTGAGTTTTTCCCATTGCTCACGGGACAGCTCAAGCTGCTTCTCAAGTTCAGTTTTCATTTTTTCAGCATCGAATGTTTCTCCGTCATCACTGGCAAAAACAGGGCCAGCGAAGAGAAGAGAACAGACAAATCCGGTCAGCATTATTTTCATCTTGTGCATAATAACTACCTGCCACCATCAGTGGAATGTTCAATGTCGATTAATTTTTATGTATCCCTGGGTGCTATTTCCGTTAAGTTATAGTTTCGAATCAATTTGAAATCAACCAGTTGCTTCAATTTCTGACAAGGCTGATGATGAAACGAGACCGGTCTGCAGGCCCGTTACCCTGCAGGCGCAAAACCCCTGTCAGGCCAGACAGCGGGGTACAAAGACAAGGGAATTCAACCGGCTGTAATATGCAATCGGAGTCGGTAAAGATTGCTTTTCACAGGGTAAAGCTGGTATTCTCATAACTCTCTTGAAATAAAACCTGCAGCCGACTGTTTTTTATTATGATTACAATACTCACCATCTTTGCTTCATCTTTTGTGATTGCACTCTCCGGAGCCCTGATGCCGGGGCCGGTGCTCACGGTTACCGTCAGTGAAAGTGCGCGCCGGGGAGCAATAGCCGGACCGCTGATGATTTTCGGGCATTCCATCCTCGAACTGCTGCTGGTCATTGCTCTTTTGGCAGGATTGGCACCGTTTCTCTCACGCGACGGTGTCTTTATCTTTATATCGCTTCTTGGCGGAGCAATTCTTTTCTGGATGGCCTGCACCATGTTCAAAGGGCTGCCGACCATGCACCTGCAACTGAGCAGCGAAGATGATAAAGAGCGCAGCCTGATACTGGCCGGCATCATGCTCAGTCTTGCCAATCCTTACTGGCTGATCTGGTGGGCGACAATCGGTATCGGCTACATCATGTACTCCGTGCAGTTCGGCATACCCGGTATTATCGCTTTCTATCTTGGCCACATTCTCGCCGACCTGGCCTGGTACAGCCTCATTTCTTTCGGCATTGCCAAAGGACGAAGGTTTTTTACCGACTCCTCCTACCGGAAACTCATCGGCGGTTGTGCCGCTTTTCTCATCGTTTTCTCTTTTTATTTTCTCTTTAGCGGAATTAACCGGATGATCTGAGCCAACCAGCCGGTTCTTTCATGACCGCTCCCTGCATTACGTAAAGCCAGGATTATCATCATTGTTCAACCTGGAAAAGACTGGAGAATCGTGTTTCTTGTTTTAAACAGAATTGACAGTATTACCTTTAATACTTAATAATCAATGTGATTTGAATTGAGCCGACTAAACCCTTCGTTACCTATATCATGGGGACTCGGTTCTTTAGATGCGAAACAACACACAAAAACAAGATAGCTGGAAAAACAAGAAGAAGACTGCCATATCAACCCCTGTTCTTTTAGCTTGGAAAGGGCCGGACTCCCTTCCGGCCTTTTCCTTTTTAGTAACGCAATATCTCACATACCGTAGCCTTTGTATCTTTTAAAATAGCAGCATCAAGGAGAACATACATGAACCTATTCTCAAAAGCTGTTTTACTCGTTCTGTTGGTTATTCTCTTCTGCTCCCCTGCATCGGCTGATGACTTTGAAAAAACCAAGAAGATATTCATGGATGCCGGCATTTCTGAAATGTTTAAAACGGCCTATGGCTACGCTTTGTTTCCAACTATCGGCAAAGCCGGGTTTGTCATTGGCGGAGCCTACGGTGAAGGGCGGGTTTACGAACAGGGTGTCTATATTGGTGACACCTCGATGGCCCAGGCAACCCTCGGTTTCCAGCTTGGCGCCGCCGGCTATAGTCAGGTTGTTTTTTTCCAGGATAAACGTGCGCTCGACAATTTCACCGATGGCAGTTTCGAATTCGGAGCTGAAGCGCAGGCTACGGTGTTGACGGCTGCTGCCGGTGCTTCGGCAAACACTTCCGGCAGTTCCGCCACCGCAAGCGGCGGCATGAATAATGCGGCAATCGGCAGCAGCGGCTACTATAAGGGTATGGCCACCTTTGCCGTTACCAAGGGTGGATTGATGTATGAAGCCAGTATTGGCGGACAGAAATTCGATTTCACCAGGCGTTAGTATCGCTTACCAGAGCCCCTTATTGCTCCAGTAGTGCATTTATATCAATGCATGGCAATCCCGTATTCCTGGTTTTGGCTGCGTCTCCCGCGCGCTTATCTCTCTTTCGAGGTTGCACCGGCCATGCTCATTTCTTCAAAAAGGCAACTTTGACCGCAACCCCGTCTCGTCGGCAATTCTCACCAGAGATACGAGCGTGTCTTCCGCAAGAAGGAGACCTTCCCTGCGGCAGCGTACATCCTTATTAGCCTCGATTTCACCTGGGTAAAACACTTCATCGTACCCTTTTGCAAGCGGGACTGATTTTATCTCGCCCAGAAAGGCCTCCATTCGTGCAGCAAATTGCTCAAGCGGTTGAAAGGCCTCTATGTTCATGGCTACCATCAGGTGACCGCAATTGCTTTTTTCCGCTGTCCTGTATGGACTATGCACAGCGGAAAGAAAACCGCTTCCGGTCAACACCCCGGAGAGCATATCCACCATTAACGCGATCGCATATCCTTTGTGCTCAGCCATCGGCAGAATGATGCCGTCGATGGCCTCCTCGGGGTCGGTGGTAGGCTCGCCCGTACTGGTGAGCGCCCAGCCGAGCGGAATCGGCAGATGTTTATTGCGCGCCAGATAGATTTTCCCGCGCGCAACGCCGGTATTCGCCATATCGACCAGAAGCGGGGCAAAACGTCCGGCGGGTGCCGCGACCGACCAAGGATTGGTACCGATGATTTTCCTGCTGCCCCCCCATGGCGCCATGGCCGGCCCACCGTTGCTGGTGAGCAGCATCACGCAGCCATCGAGCGCACCAAGGCGCGTGTAGTACATGCAGGTCCCGAAATGGTTGGATGTATTCACCCCCACGACGGCAATGCCGTGTTCTTTTGCACGCCGCACCGCCTCCTTGCGTGCAAGATCGGCCAATACCTGCCCAACGCCATGGTGACCGTTTATCACCGCTACCGCACCCGCATCAACTTCAAACTCAGGAATGGTGACAGGGTTCATCACGCCGTTTCGAATACGATCAAGATACCAGCCGAGCCGCAGGACCCCGTGAGACTGATGCCCCCACAAATCCGCCTGAACGAGCGTATCGGCTACCAGCCTTGAATCTCCATCGGGCATGCCGGCATCGGCATAGACTGCGGCGGCAAAGTCGCTGAGATCGGCAGCATTTATTCTCTTGGCGCTGGCCATACATCCCTCTTTTGTGCGGACAGGTGTAGCCTTCCGGTGAAGACTCCCGGATAGATCTGTCACGGCTTCAGGCTGTCGACCTGGGAAAGGATAAACAGCAATATGACAGCGGACATGACGACAATACCGAGCCTGATTACTCTCAACCGGGTATTGTCATGATCCTCCATCCAGACAAAAAATCCCAGAACCATGTGAAGCAGGAGCAGGATAGTGATTATCGATTTAAGCATGGCTGCATCTGTTGGCTATACCATTCTTCTGCAATCTTGTTCTCATACCTATCTTTCAGCAGGAGTGATTTGAGTCGGAACCCGAAAATCCCCGGTTTCTCCATCCATGGTAGGATTTAAGGTTACCTTGAATAATCAGGACAATATACATTTGCAGCCACACTTTACCTCAGATTGTGAGAATTGGTAGGAAGAAGATGCCCCGGAAGAATCTCCCTTTCTATTTGCTTGATTAACGGTTCTACAGGTACAATTGGCATATTGATTAAAGGGTCTGGCCCTCATTGCCGGTGCTCCCTATTCGTTGCGCTGTCAGGAAATGGTACCCTTAGGCGCTACAGAAGAAAATGGTGATTAAATGACATCCAAAAACAATACTTTTAGATCCTGCGCCATTTGCGGCAAGTCCTTTCCCTCACGGAACATTGTCTCCGGAGAAATAGTCCGAAAAGAGATAGCGGGGGAAATCCTGAAGAATGTTCCAAGCTGGTCGCCGAAACTGTTTATTTGCAGAGCAGATCTTTCCAAAATGCGATCGAAATACGTTCACTCACTACTCGAATCAGAAAGGGGCGAGCTGTCTTCCCTGGAGAGACGATGTCTTGCGCAGCCTTCAAGAGCACGAAATTCTTTCCTCCAACACCGTAGTCGAGTTTCAGCAGAACTGGTCATCGGCGAACGGATGGCAGACAAAATCGCAACGTTCGGCGGCAGTTGGGCCTTTCTCATTTGCTTCGCCATCTTTCTGATCATTTAACATAGCGTCATTGTTCCAGGTATCTGCAATACCATCACTGAGGGTCAACGCTTTTATGGTCCGGGTCCGGGGTCCGGCGAGAATGCTTAAAAATCTGAACAATCGGGGGAATGAGCAACAAAATAATTATTACCCACAGGGCAATAGCCTGGGGATGGTCAAAGAAAATTGCATAACTGCCATGGCCCATGATCAGAGCCTGCGCAAATCCCGTTTCCGCAATAGGACCGAGAATCAGTCCAAGAATCAGTGCCCCAAGAGAGAACCCGGTCTTATGAAGGATCACTGCACTAATTCCGCATATCAAGGCGACAAAGATATCAAGGATACTGTTGTTCATCGCATAGGAGCCAAGGATGGAAAAAAGGCAGACGATGGGAATGAGAATGCCCGTTGGCGTTAACGATATCCTGGCAAAATAAGGTGCCATATACAGACCGAAAGCGAGGAGCACAATATTTGAGATGAAGAGGGATAAAATAAAGGCGTAAGTCATTACACCATACTTGCTGAACAGTTCCGGGCCCGGGATCAGTCCATGGACGATGAGTCCCCCCATGAGAGCTGCGGCCACACTGTTCCCCGGGATACCAAGGGTGAGTGTCGGAACCAGCGAACCGCCGACACAGCCGTTATTGCCTGCCTCGGCGGCGGCAATTCCCTCCGGGTTTCCTTTACCAAACAGGTGAGGATTCCTGGAACGCTGGCGGGCAAAATTATAGGATAAAAATGCCGCGATGGTTGCCCCTTCGCCAGGCAGGATACCAACAATAGTTCCGGTAAGGGAGCCAAGTCCTATGAATTTTTTAAGTCCTTTCGGGAATGGTTCCCGTTTTATTTTCTTTAAAATGGAAGTATCCGTGACAATGGATTTTACGCTGGTGAGCTCAAGCATCTGAGAGATGGAGAACATGCCAATGAGAGCCGGCATAAAAGAGACCCCGTCAAAAAGATCGGTCAGCCCCATGGTATAGCGTAACTGCCCTGACATGGGGTCGGTACCGATTACTGCAAGGATAAGTCCCAGAAGACCGGAAATAAGAGCCTTGACCAGCTTGTTCTCGTCATCAGCCATGGAAACGATACCGACGAGACCGAGGATCGCCAGAAGAAAATATTCAGGTGGGCCAAAGGTAAGGGCAAAGATCGCGAGCATCGGTGCAACCAGCAGAAGGACCAGCGTTGAAAAGGTTCCACCGCAAAAGCTGGCAATCACCGAAACCTTCAGAGCCAGTCCCCCATGGCCCTTTTGACTCATGGGATAGCCTTCAATCGCTGTGGCAACAGCAGCCGGTGTTCCCGGTGTTCTCAAAAGGATTGCCGGAATAGAGCCGCCGTACATGGCACCGCAATATACCCCTCCCATCAGGATAAGACCGGTGAGGGGCTCAAGGACAAAGGTTACCGGGATAAGCAGCGCAACAGCCATGGTGGCAGTGAGCCCGGGCATTCCTCCCACCAGGATGCCGGAAAGCGTCCCGATAAAGACGGCAAACAACGGTACCGGAGACATGAGTGCCTGTAATGATTCTATAATCACTTTCACTTCCCCATTAATAGATGCGAAGAATAGCGCCAACGGGCCAAAGTCGCCATTATACTGATGATGCGGGGGTACCCACCGCATCATCTAAAACAGTGAACTCTCCGGCAAAGGCACACTGAGCACCTTTTCAAAAACAAGATAGACAAACAGCAGCACTCCTGCCGAGGTAAGAATGATCTGGAGCTTTTTCCTCGATCCCATGACAACCATGGTGACAGGCAAAAAGAGGGCTGAAGCGAGATAAAACCCCAGAGGTTCCAGAAGCATGGCAAAGACGAACATCAAAATCAACAGACCCCAGAATTTACCGGGAGCTGTCGTCATATTGAGCATTTTCTTCTCGCCGTCAGCCCGCTTTCTTCCCCATAAAACCAACTCGACCAGGCACAAGAGACCAAGACTTATACCCAGGAACCGCACATACGCTGCCGTTGAGTTCTGCACGGAAGTCAGGAAAGCCGGCTGTACTTTTGTGCAGCAGAACGGCCATTACCAGGAAGATGCTGAGTAGCAGTAACTCTGCTATTCGTTTTGTCATTATGTTTACCAGGGCGTTTTGTCGAAGAATTTTTGGGTCTCTGCCTGAAGTTCCTTCAGATAGGCCAGGTAGTCAGGTCCTGTCATGGGCAGGAGGAGCATCACGTCCTTTTTACAGGCAGCTATAAAATCCGGATCTTTCATGACCTCGGCGACCAGCTTGTCGAGCGTATCGGCAATTTCCTTGCTGATTCCGGCAGGTGCGGCAAACCCCCTGGTGGCTGTCATGCTGATGGGAAATCCCTGCTCTATGCCAGTCGGTACGTCCGGAACGATTTCAGAGCGTTTGTTATCCAGAATGGCAATAATGCGCGCATCTCCTGATTTATGCTGGCCATGCATCTGGGTAACATTCATGAACGAAGCATCAACATGTCCGCCGAGAACGAGCGATTTTTGCTCGGTGGAACCTTTGGTCGGCAAAAGATTGAAGGTGACGCCGGTAAGATTTTCAAATTTCTTGGCAGCAATAAAATCATCAGACCCAATGCCGTTTACGGCGACAGTAAGGCTTTTCGCCTTGGCCGCTTCAGCAAAGTCTTTCATGTTCTTGAATGGACTGTCCTTCGGGACTGCGATGATCAGAGGATCCTGCATCATATTGGCGATAATGTGGAAACTGTCGAGCGTATATTTGGCTCTGCCGGAAACGATATGTGCAACTATCTGGGTGGTGAAAATCATACCGATGGTATAACCGTCAGGCTTTGCCCTGGCGATCTCCTCAAAGCCCTTCTGACCGCCTGAACCTGGAACGTCTTTTATGACAAAGTCTGCCTCCGGTAAATATTTTTTTGCCGATTCGACAAAAATTCTGGCGGAGGTATCAGTTGAGCCTCCGGCTTTTGATGGAACAATGATGGTGATAGGTTTGGAAGGATAGGCGCCATAAACAAGCCCGGGGAGGGCAAAGAACAGAACCATCGCTACAGCTAATAACTTTCGCATGATTGACTCCTTTTTTTAAGTTTCCGGTGTGTGGAAATGAAAGAGCCTGCTGTCGATTCAATAACAGGCTAATGGATAAGACTATTCATTTTCATAAAAAGTTCAAACCGATTCCGATACAATGTTCTGACAGAATAGTGAGTACCATGAACAATGAGGATATTCTTTCGAGCATAAGCAGAGATCGGTTGAAAAGGTAATTATTCAAGGTGATCTCATGTATTGACTTGCAATAATTAAACATTTTTCTCATGCAACGGATGCAATGCCCCAACAGCAAAAACAGTTGATAGACAGAACACGCGACATGGAACGGCCGATGCTTTAATGTCTGTCCCGTAACGTCTGGTCGGTATCAA
>CAVUYQ010000030.1:0-83280 GCA_963745765.1 uncultured delta proteobacterium
CTGTACATCGCCGAATTTGAGTTCTCGGTTCGGCAGTCGATTTTCTGTCTCCTTCACCATTAAGAGCATCGGGAATATTCACCAAGCTGCCCTGGTGAAAGTTTGATATTGCCAGTGCCCATCTTAGCCATGAACTGATCTTGTCCAATAATACGGGACCACCTATCCTGTTCGTCATGCGGTGAATACCCCGCATGTCTTGATCCGATTGCCCGTGGGGTGATCAATGTTGACGCGATGATCAGCAAGGTTGCACCGCTAGCCGATGGTGCCGGCTGGTTTGAGCGTCTCTACAACCAGGAGAAAGGGCTGATGAAGGTAATCCTGACACCATAGCATGTATTGCCTGATGGTCCGGCGCCTGGACGGTCAAATATTTTCTCCTGGAACGATTGGGGCTTCAGCTTCAACAATCAGGAAAGTTAATGCTGTCGACAAAACAGGTCTGAAAATTGCTCCAGTCAGCTGCGGTAATGACGTCCGTCAGTTGGAATAATTGTTCAACCGTTTGTCTTGCATTATTATCGAGGAGAAGTTGCACGGCACCTGTCCCGGCAGAGTTGCCGACGATATCTATCTTGTTTTCATTATCGAAATCACCAAACAGGCCAATTGCCAGGCAATCACTTATGTTGAGAAAATTGCCAAAGGCACCAGCCAGATATATTCTGTGAGGTCGGTCAAACCCCGCATGTTGACAGAGCATGGTGATCCCGGCAGAGAGCGCTCCTTTGGCAAGTTGCACTGAACGAATGTCTTTTTGGGTAATTGTAAGAGCTATATCAGTCTGAGTCTGGGTTTTATCGGCAATTACAAATTCAGCGGGCACTTTGTCACGTCTTAATGAAGCGAGTTCACAAGACGGGTTAAATGCCCCGCTTGGAACTATAATCCCGGTTCTGAGAAATTCTGCTATTGCACTCACCAGGCCGGACCCGCAAATCCCTTCCGGAGCTACCTGATTCCCGTTCCGGCTGATAACCTTTGTTTCCAGTTTTGTGCCATTATTTCGCAGTCGAACATCACAGATGGCACCTGACATTGCCGGCATTCCACAGGTAATGTTTGATCCTTCAAAAGCCGGACCAGTGGCGCATGAAGTGGCGATGGCACCGTCTTTTGTTTTCAACATTACTTCGCCATTTGTGCCCATATCGATCAGCAATGTTCCCTCTGCCTGTTCTACGAAATCTACGGCTAAGGCTGCAGCGAGAATATCTGAACCGAGAAAACCGGAAAGAAGCGGAGGACTCTGTACCTTTACGGATTCGGGAAAAGTGAAGCCGAGCTGCCGGGCAGGGATATCTCTGGCTTCGGTGAATGATGGTGAATAGGGTGCATAACCGATGCTTGAAGGATTTACGCCCTGCAAAATATGGATCATCGTCGGATTGCCCACAACGACCATGGCATTGAGTTGGCGGATGGAAATCCGAGCAGAATGAAACAGGGATTGAGTGATCTGCTCGACGGCCCTGACAACCATACGCTGCAATATCGACAGCTTATCAGGATCACAATTTATCGCGCTGATCCGACTGATAACATCAAGACCAAGGATGACCTGCGGATTCCTGATAGCTGAAGAAAGGCAGACCCTGTTTGTCGAAAGATCACAGAGATACACGCCAATAGTCGTTGTTCCGAGATCAACGGCAATGGCATAGCCAGTTTCTATGTGTCTGGCGGACAGAGTGTTCTTTGCCAGATTTTGTTGAAGTCGCAGATCATCAATACTCTTTTCAAACAATTCAAATTTATAACGGGATCTGTCGGGTATTGTAATGGTCAGATCTGTAGTGATTTTCTCCCTGCAGGACAGCTTTGTATGCTCCTGTTCGACTTCCCCGGTGGTCCGAGATACAAAGACCTGGCATTTACCGCATCGACCGATGCCACTGCAATCAGCCCTGAGAAAAATTCCTTCGGTCTGGAGTGTTTCGAGAAGGTTAGCTTCGCTGTCGACGCGGATGGTGATATCTTCCGGTAAGATATGGATTTTGTACGTATCTGAATCACTCATTGGCAACCTGGCTCAGGGAGACGATCTTTGTCGGTACAGGCATGCTTTGAGGCTGCATGTTGAACATCCCGTCTCGGTGTCGAACATTGGTTTTGTAGAGGAAATCGGAACAATGAATGAGAGTGATTTATAGGGTTTCATGACATATTCATTGCTCAGTTCAACACCCAAACTGCCTGTGTCCAGCCGACTGAAGATCTCAGCCTGAAACTCGAGCGGTATATTCTCGCAACCAGGTTCCAGCCTCGCCCCGGTATATAAATGCTGTGGTTGAAATACAACAGATAATCTTTCGAATAGCTGGTGCACGACCGCGTCAAGAACAACAAGGCCTGCGGAATTGAGAAATAGCGCTTCCAGGTTCAGCATTCGGGAATGTAACAGCTGAATCTCTTTTTCCAGGTCAGCCCCTATGGAACAGAGTGCGAACGCAACGTTTCTAACGTCTGTAAATGAACTGAATTGGTGGCATGGCGATTTGCTGGAGTGGAAAATGCTCTGCAGAAGACTTTTGACCGAATCAGCCTCATACACTGAATAGGTGAACGCGGGTATCGCGAGTTTTTTTGCCTGTTCAGAGACCAAGGCCACGAGACGCAGGCTTTCTTCATTCGGTCGATATTTCTGCCCACCTGCAAGTCTGGAAACTTCACTGCTTGAGACCACGATACCGGCAGGATCCAAAAAAACGGTTTCACTCACAGGTTTTTAAAAACCTCCGCTCTGTAGCTCTTCAGGTAATTCATGCAGAAATCATCTCGACCTGCCAGTGCCTCGGCCGCCACAATAGTTGCCATCATCTTTGTATCGAGAGGATTTACAATTGCTCCGTCAAGCCCCTTGCTGATCGCCATGGCCATAAAGGTCTGATTGAGATATTTGCGCTCGGGCAACCCATAGGAAATGTTGGAGAGTCCGCAGGCGGTATGAATACCCGGATATCTTTTCATAATCTGTTCAATTGCATCCAGAAATTCCATGCCAAAGGTTTTCGTGATACTTATTGGCTGAACCAGGGGATCAACAAATATATTTTCAAGTGCTACATTGTTTTTTGTCAGTCCGGTTACCAGTCGTTCAGCAATTTTGAGACGATCATCCATGGTTTCGGGCATACCGTCATCACTCATGCAAAGTGCTATGATTTTAAAATCGGTCCCGGAGACCAGTGGCAACAGAGCTTCGTAGCGATCGCGTTCCAGTGATATGGAGTTAATCAGCGGGATACCATTATGCACGGCAAGAGCGGTTTTAATAGCAACAGGGTCGGGGCTGTCTATGGCACACGGTTTATCCGTTACTTCCTGAACGGTTGTAATGAGCCATTCAAGGTGCTCAGGTTCGCTACCTACAAAGGTTCCAGCGTTTACATCGATATAATCGGCTCCGGCAGCAGCCTGCTCGACTGCTATGCTTTGGATTGTTTTCGCATCCCGTTTTTCAATGGCCGTACTGATGGTTTTTCTGCTGGCGTTTATCAACTCTCCAATAATTATCATGGATTATTTCTCCTGGCGTGCGGTCCTCAGTTTTCTCTCTATCTTCCTTTCAGGCCAACAACTGTCTGGCCAGTTTGACCGCACCCGGGGCGTCAATACTGTACCCTTCGGCTCCTATACGTTCTGCGAAATCTTGTGTCACCGGAGCCCCGCCAATTATTATCGGTGTTGAAATACCTGCATCCTTCAGGGCTTTAACCGTATTCTCCATGGCCGGCATGGTGGTGGTCAACAGGGCAGATAAGGCGATCACATCGGCAGCATGTTGGGTTGCCGATTTCACAAATGTAGTGCTGTCAACATCTACACCCAGGTCCCTAACCTCGTATCCGGCACCTTCCAGCATCATGGCTACCAGATTCTTGCCGATATCGTGCATATCGCCTTTGACGGTACCTATTATGACCGTGCCCCTGCTCTGACTTTTCTTTCCGGCCAAGTGCGGTTTAAGAATCGCCAGGCCACCTTTCATCGCCAGAGCCGCCATGAGCATCTCAGGGATGTAGATATCACCGGCACTGAATTTTTCGCCAATGTGCTCCATAGCACTTATCAATCCATCATTAAGTATTGATGAAATTTCTATACCTTCATCAAGTGCAGCCTGAGTCTGGGACTCTACTGCGGTTTTATCAAGAGCCACCACGGCATTGAATATATCCTGAGTTGCCATCTTTGAATTCTCCATTCTATCGTTATTCCAAGAAAATGATCGTATTCATACCGAGTAATCAGTGAATCGTTGTTACCTCAAAATCAATCGTATTCTTCCCAAGAACCCACAACGTGAACAATCGTTTCTCATCCTACCGGCTCAATTGATCGAGCGGTGTCATACATGGTTACAATATTTTCGGCCGGTACATCCGGCTGGATATTGTGAACCGCGGAAAGTATGTACCCTCCGTTTTCTGCCAGGTCGCTGATACGTTTCTTGACCTCTTCAACAACATCTTCAGAAGTGCCAAACGGCAGGACACGGGTTGTATCAATCCCCCCCCAGAATCCTATTTCATCGCCATATTCCAATTTTAGTTGTCTTGTGTCCATACCTTCGGCACTCACCTGTACGGGGTTGATAAAATCTATCCCCATATCGATAAATGAAGGAATCAGCGTCGACACAGCACCACAGGAGTGATACAGAAGCTTCGCATCTGTCAGGGAATGGATAAGATCAAAATAGCGGCTATGGCGGGGTTTTATGAATGTATTGTACATGTCGGGTGAGAGCATGCAGCGCCGAGCGTCACAAATATCGTCTGAGCAACTCACAACATCTACTAAATCTCCAACCTCTTCAAGAGCCCTTCTGGTAACCTCAATACGTAGCTCCAGCATAATATCCATCAAACTCGATATCATGTCGGGGTCCATGAGGAAGCTCAGATACCACTTCTCAAAGCCAAGGAGAAATTGCGAAGGGTGAATGATAATGTCCTGCAGGTGAAGTACTACTGCGTACTCAGATTGTTCGCGCAAGGCCAATGCTTTTTCTCTTAACCCCCTGGTATAGCCGGGATCAGTTGGATCAGGCCAATCCCATTTTTTAAGGTCTTCCAGGGTTGTTTCTCCGCTGAAAGGGGATGTCAATAACTCCCAATAGGGAACACTATCAGGCTGCCGCCGGATAACACCTAACTCATCTCTGTGGGTTCCATCAGGAAGTAATGTCTCTTTAGATTTGTCAGCTTTTCCAAGGGTGATGCCCCGCAGATCGATATTCAGTCTTTTTAATACCTCTTCACTCGGGTTTGCCAATCCGAGCAACTTCGAATGGCCGTGATCGGGAGCACGTGCTTCATCATTGCCTAAATTCAAATACTCAACGAGTTTTTCATATGTCGGAATAAGAATCCCTGAGTTTCGAGTAGCTCCCAGGTCCAACGGAACCCTGTCGGGCTGTTCATGGTTAAGTGCTTTCAACACCCTTTCTCTACTGGTCATTGCCATTATATGTCTCCATTAAATGCCATTTTCTTTGGCCGATCAGATCGCGCGATCTGGGATGCGACCTTCACAAGGTCTTGCTAATTCGCAAGGTATTGTATGTTCATCATAAGCTTTTTAAATCACTGCCAAATTGATCTTTCGGAGATGGGCTACGGGAGACTGTTGTTGAGAAATCATTCAGGTGAGTAAGCGAGTCAAGTGATTTGCTTTCTCAATACTCTCAGATACGATATGGAGGAAGACCCCCTTCGAAGGCAGCTGCCTCTGGATACATTCGAGATCATCCTCGCTTAGATCTCCCCAGATGATCAGATTTTTTTTCTCCACGATCTTCTTCAATAAACCCATCATCTCGGCAATCGATGGGCCGCCGATATCCTTGTTGACCTGGATGATTTTGAGTTCATCCATCTCCAGCAATTCTTCGACGATGAAGAACGACGACGGGTGTATATGAATGGCCGTGTAATCATAATCTTTGCAGATAATCGCTCCACAGGGACGCAACATCTGCTTGAACAGGGCAGGGGACAGCAGTGCGGATAGATCCTCCTGGTACCAGATACATTTTCCCGGGGTCCAGACGCTGTAGAATCCCATCGAACGACCGCTATGAAAGTCTTCAATCAGTGCCTCCTGGGCTTTTATCACCTGAACGAACGATCTGGTCACCTGTTCTAATGCCCGTTGGGATTTGTCGGGAAACAGCATCAGTGCATAGACCATGGCTTCCTGCCCCAGAATACTTCCCAGCATGTCCGAGGGCCCCCGCATGATCGGCTGACCAACCGGGAACCTACCGGCGGATAAATCGATCAGCGCCTGGGTAAATTCCAGATATTTGAGGAGCCATGGATTGTCCTTGTCCACCGCAAGGTCTGTTTGATCCTCAATGGTCGCACCGGTGGGCTCGGATATGAAACTATATTCCATGGCAATTATTTTGCAGCCGAGCATGGCTTCCATCCACGGTATTCCAGTAAACGGAGTACCAACCCAGAAACCATCCTGTTCAACCAGTAACGATGTCTGATACATCTGCTCGTAGTCGGTCATGAATGACGCCACATCAATCATATCCGGCGTGATGACTTTTCCGGGTTGAAGCAGGGTCTGCGCACCCTGATAGTGTCTGCTGAAGAAAAAATCTGCGGCAACCGTAACCGAGACAAGGGGACCGCCGGTATCTTCCCTGTTCCAATACCGAAGATGCCGGTCTAATTTGCTGTTTGTTGAGTTGGCCATACTGTGTTTCCGCCCGGTTTTCTCCTGTTGTCTTTCCCTTTTCTGTCTCTAGGCCTCGGCCCGCTCGATATTTTCTATAGTATTCTGGAAATGCTTACTGAGCGATTCCTTTGTCTTCTGTTCATCACCTTCCATGATTGCCGGATTTGGTGGTAAGAAGACCAGGAGATCAAGGCCCAGATGTTCGTTTCTGACAAATGCGAGATAAGAACCGAGAAAGGCGAGCCAGATGAGCATGAATCTTGAAATCTCTTCCGACCAGGCAAGAGAGGAGTTGAGAAAATATCTGGCAACTACATTTGAGAAAACGATGATCACCATCAGACCAGGAAGCAAACCAATGAATCCTCCCAATATGCGTTCCAATTATTTTTCGACTGAACGCAGAATGCTTCCCCGCTGTTTCTCTACCATTGATCTTACTCCATAGTAGTTTTACCAGACTCTTGTTTCCCGTTGCACCAGTCTGGCAAATAAATACTTTTGTTGTCAGCCAGCGGAAACATTCCTGCTGAACAAACGGCAAAGTTATATGTGTGTTGTAATACAAATTACAATTGAATTTATCACATTATGGTTGTCAGCTGTCAAGCAAATTTGATTCGCTGCAGATTATAGTGGATTAGGAAGAGTGAGCAGATGCTGGGGCCATATGATTTAAGAAATCAGACCCTGACTGCACGCTGATCATGGCAACCAGCTGCGTACAGGATCCTCCTGCACCAATAATCCATGAACCGTTGTCCCTGCGAATTGAATTGTGTTTTCAGTAAAATAGAATAACGATTTATTTGTGTTCGTTTTTCATCAAAAAAATGGCAGGTACTGGCCGTTTGCTGTTATAAAGTGCAGAAGGAAGTGTATAATGTTCCGGATATTGGTGAAATTTGGTGATAGGTCATCGTTTAGTAAGTTTGTCCTTATTTTCCTGCTAATTTCTTCCTTCATCAGTCAATAACCGGCAACCTACCTTCTTTTGCCGTTTTCATAAGATATTTTAGTCGACGCAATCTGCAACCCAACAGGTTTAGGGGCTAAAACTGTCGAACCGATTCCATTCCAGCCAATTTTGGACAAACGTATTCATTGACGATCCTTCCGTTTTTTAAAAATTGAAAACTGGCTCATCATATTGCGGCCAGCCTAACCCATCATTCAACCTGACGCTGTATATCGCCAGTGAATACAAACGCTAATATTGCCACATCAAAGATTTTGTTTCTTCGAGAACTATCTAACTTTAGGTGCCTAAGTCTACTGGCCCACGCTAAACCGCAATGACTGAGACCCGTGTTGGCAATATTAACCGTTTAAGCAAATCTGCAAATTGACACTATTCCTGTACATCAATAATCCGCAGGTTCCTGAACGCCTTCTCGCTAATCATATCTGAAGTGTGTTGTCAGATTTAATCAGAACATGATCAATAAAACTGTCAGATGGAGTCTGGATTTATACACTTTAAGGGTTGATCTTTCCCCTCTGAGGAGGACAGCCAGTTAAGCTGCATTTTTCATTTTCACAAATTCCCTTTCATATTCAATGGGAGATTTGTACCGGTTTGTAGAGTGCCTTCGCCTGCGATTATAGTAAACTTCAATGTAGTTGAATAAAGCTTGTTCAGCATCTTCTTTGCGATGGAATCGGCTGTGGTAAAGGAATTGTGCTTTCAGTGTATGGAAAAACGATTCCGCCACTGTGTTGTCCCAGCAACCCCTTTGCGACTCATGCTTTGAAAAATTGATTTTTCCTCAACAGATTGCGGAAATCAGCGCTGGCATATACTGAATACCTCGATCACTTTGAACGAGAAGTCCAGCTGGTTGCCTTTTCCGTGGTTCCTCTTTGCAATATTGCGTACACGATTCCCACCAATACAAAGGAATCCCGCCAAACAGTGGAAAATTTACTGGAAAATCAGATAGTGGAATAAAAAAAGCGGTTAGATCTCATGACCTAACCGCTTGAATTTTCATGGTAGCGGGGACAGGATTTGAACCTGTGACCTTCGGGTTATGAGCCCGACGAGCTACCAGACTGCTCCACCCCGCGACGCGAAGTGCCACTATAGCATTTTGGAAATTAATGTCAATCGATTTCTTCTTCCGTAGAAGCGAAGATCAGGGAGCAAACGTCCGGAGCCTTTCCATGATTTCGGCTGGAAGGCGGGTCAGCTTGCCTTCCCGGGTGACGGCCGCGTGAACGGTGTATCCTTTCGCCAGTAGTGTCGGTCTTGAGCGTCCAACATCCTGCCTGGTGACGCGGTAATTGAAGGTACAGGTGAAACGCGTCAACTCGGCTATGGTCGTTTCAATACTCAGCATGTCATCGTAGAAGGCTGGTGCCTTGTAGCGGACCCAGCATTCAGCGACCGGGAGGATGTAGACCGAGGGCTTCGATCTCACGGTAGCTGCAGACCCACTCACGCATCAACTCGGTCCGGCCTCTTTCAAAATAGCGCAGATAATTGGCGTTGTAGACAACACCTCCGGCATCGGTGTCTCCATAGAGAACGCGGTATGTGGTCTTGAAAACCGGGATGCTTTTGCTGCCCATTAAAAATCCTGCTGATATTGGAAGAGGTTATTGATTAAAGTGTGTCCGGGGATTTTTCGCGGCGGGGTATCCGCTGCCTGCAGTACGGTCTCATCAAAAGGGAGGCGGGAACCCGGCACGCTTTCGCGGGAGTCATAAAGTAGCGCCGGTACCGGTTCGGCGGTGTGGGTCTGCAGATGGAGCGGGGTGAAGTGATCCATGGTAACGATAAGTCTGAAAGGCTCCTGCCGCCGGCGCAGTGCTTCGCTGATCGGGGCGACAATTCTCGCATCAAAGTCCTCGATTGCCTGTATCTTGTGATCGAGACGCCCCTGGTGCCCCGCTTCGTCCGGCGCTTCGAGATGAACAAAGGCGAAATCCTGTGTCTCAAGGGCAGTCAAGTGCCGCCTCGGCCTTACCCTCGTAGTTGGTGTCGATATAGCCGGTTGCTCCCGTCACTTCGGCAATACTCAGGCCGGAACAGACACCGAGACCGTTAAGCAGGTCGACGGCTGAAATCATCGTGCCGCTGATGCCGAAACGGGTGGAAAGCAGGGGCATGTCCGGCATTTTTCCGTGACCCCACGGCCATATCCCTGATGCCTCGTTCATATTGTTTTGTCGCCGCCGCAGGTTGACCGGGTGTTCTGCCAGGATCCTGCCGGCCGCTGTCACCATTTTGTTCCAGGCCGGCATGTCCAGATAGGCCTGCCAGGCATTGCTGACATCCCTGCCGATGTAGTCATGCGGGGGAACGGGAGCTATTTGCGGAACCGGGTCCCGGACAACGAGGAGATGGCGATAACTGATGCCTGCATGGAAGCGAAACGTTTCGTTGCCGCATTCTTTTTGAACGGCGGCGATGAGTTCGGCGGCTTCTCCGTTGCTGATATGGCCAGCTGAAAAATCAACCATGGTGGTTCGGCCATCTTCATGATGATCCAGGGTAACGAGGTTGCAACGGAAGGCGGTCTCGTCCGGGGCAAGCGTTATACCCATGCTGGCAGCTTCAAGAGGAGCCCTGCCGGTATAATATTTTCCCGGGTCATAGCCGAGCAGTGACATGTTGGCGACATCGCTGCCCGGATGAAACCCTGCCGGAACGGTGGCAACATCAAACAGGATCGCTTTTCTGCATAACCGGTCAATAGCCGGGGTATGGGCTGCCTGCGAGCGGTGTCCGATTGCCTAGTCCGGCGATGGGGTGATCCCCCATGCCGTCACCGACAAGCATTACATATTTCATGGGATTGTCCCGAGGCGGATGAGTCAGTCTTCTTCAATCAGAATGCGGATCTTCACCGTCGGTTCGGTGCAGGATTCGAGTGCGTCTATTTCCTCCACCGCCTTCTGCACCGCAGCCTCGGATGCCCGATGAGCCATCAGTACCACATGAACCGGTTGTCCCGGCTTCTGGCCTTTCTGGATCACTGACTTGATGGAAATGTTGTGCCTGCCGAGAATTCCTGAAATTGCTGAAAGGACACCCGGATGGTCCAGGACGGTGACCCTGAAATAGAACGGGCATTCCAGTGCACTCATCGGCGTGATTGACGGTTTGCTGAATTGGTTCGGCAGATAGGAGAGGGCCGGCACACGGTTAATTGAACGGGAGATGATGTTCCTGCTGATATCGACCACATCCGCCGCCACGGCACTGCCGGTAGGCATCATTCCGGCACCGTGACCGTAGAAAAGGACCTCGCCGACCGTGTCTCCGGTGAATTGAATGGCATTGAATGATCCGTTGATGTGGGCAAGCATATTGGATACGGGCACCATTGTCGGATGAACGCGCCCTTCCATATGCTCACCATGGTTCCTGCTGATAGCGAGCAGCTTGATATGGTAGCCGAACCCCTTGGCAAAATCGATATCGACGGACTTGATGCTGCTGATGCCCTCCACGGAGATATCATCAAGGTGAACATACTGACCGTAAGCGATAGACATCAGGATGGCCAGCTTATGGGCAGTATCGATACCTTCAATATCATAGGTCGGATCCGCCTCTGCAAAACCCTTCTCCTGGGCGTCTTTGAGCACTACATCAAAAGGGGTGCCGTGTTCGGTCATCTGCGACAGGATGTAGTTTGCCGTGCCGTTCATGATGCCCCTGATAACATCAATACGGTTTGCTACCAGTCCCTCCTTCAAGGCCTTGATAACCGGTATTCCACCGCCGACGCTGGCCTCAAAGCCAACCTCGACGTTGCCGGCAACCGCCGCCTCAAAAATTTCTTTCCCGTGCACGGAAAGAAGCGCCTTGTTGGCCGTGACTACATGTTTGCCTCTGCTGATGGCCTCCAGCATAAATGACCTGGCCGGCTCCATGCCGCCGATGAGCTCGACGACGATATCGATAGCAGGGTCATTGAAGATATCCCCTGCGTCCCTGCTCAGGGCGATGCTGCTGAACTCCGCCGGCAGGGCATCGACATTGATGTCTGCAACACGGCTCAGGATTATCGGCACGCCAACTTTCTGGCGGAGCCGTTTCTCCTGGGTAAGGAGGGTTCGGGCAAGGCCGCTGCCTACGGTACCGAAGCCGATAAGACCAACGCGTATTTCTTTCATAAGGGTAGAAGGTGTCCGGAGGATTAAGGTCAGGATGTCCGGAGCACCTCCATTGCCACGGAACACCTGTATGGGTAACCCGCGAAAAGTACCCATTTTCAGGATGAAAGTCAAAATATTAGCCAAGATATTTTCCTGGCTCACCGTGCCCATTTAGGCTATAATCGCAATCTGCTTGTGCGTTGGCAGGGGAATTCAAGACGATGTGCAGACCCGTCCCTGTCCTTGATAATGTACGTAAATAAAATCATCATATTCAATTGAACAGAGGAGAGAGGCAATGGGCATGAATATTCTGGCATTTGGGCCGAACGGCAGCGGAAAAGGTACCCAGGGAGCTATCGTCAAGGATAAATACGGTATTGCGCATATCGAATCCGGCGCCATTTTCAGAGAACACATCGGCGGCGGTACCGAACTTGGTAAAAAAGCAAAGGCGTATATTGATCGCGGCGATCTTGTTCCCGACGACATTACCATCCCGATGATGATCGAGCGTCTGCAGAAGCCCGATTGTAAAGACGGATGGCTTCTCGATGGTTTCCCCCGCTCTAAGGACCAGGCCGTTACTCTCGCCAAGAACCTCAAGGATGCCGGAATCGAGCTTGATTATGTGATCGAGATTGTCCTTGATCGTGAGATTGCCAAGGAACGTATCATGGGACGCCGCCTTTGCGTAAACGACAATAATCATCCCAACCATATCGCTTTTGATGCTATCAAACCGGTCGAAAAGGACGGGAAACTCGTCTGCCGCGTTTGCGGCGGTGCTCTGACTGCCCGCGCCGATGACCAGGATGAGGATGCCATTGATAAGCGTCACAATATCTACTATGACGAAAAAACCGGCACCATGGCTGCGGTAAACTATTTCAAGAAGGCAGGCGGCCCGAAGGTGATCTCCGTTGATGGCTCCAAGTCCATCAAGGCGGTAACAGACGCAATAATGGCTGAGCTTTAAACAAGAAGCTCAGAAGAACACACTATATAAGGGGGGTGCTCAACGAGTGCCCCCTTTTGCTTTTTTTTGCCATTTTCGTTACAGTACTCATGATGCTGAAAGTGATCGGTACGCTGAAACGCTTAAAACAACAGATACAATGAAGCAGCCCGTCGATACAGACAGGGAAAATTGAAATGGGGAGCGGCCAGTCCGGGATAACAGGGCGGCCCTTTTTTACTTATGGAAGAACAAATCGAAAACAAGAAACAGGGCAAGGTCTATCTCGTTGGCGCCGGCCCGGGAGATCCGGGTCTGATAACCGTACGGGGCCGATATCTGCTGGAGCGTGCTGAAGTAATAGTCTACGACTATCTCGCCAGCAAGCAGCTGCTGAAATTTGTTCCGAAGGACGCCCAGTTGGTTTATGCAGGTAAACGCGGTGGAACAAAACATACCCATACCCAGGATGAAATCAACCAGATGCTTCTTGATTTCGCCCGTGCCGGCAAAACGGTGGTCCGACTCAAGGGCGGGGATCCTTTCATTTTCGGCAGGGGAGGCGAAGAGCTGGAAATCCTGGCACAGAACAATGTGGAATTTGAAGTCGTACCCGGGGTAACTTCAGCTACTGCCGCGGCCACCTATGCCGGAATACCGATCACACATCGCGACTATACGGCCACCGTAGCCTTTGTCACCGGGCATGAAGACCCTACCAAGGCAAACTCAAACATTGACTGGTCAAAAATTGCCACCGGTATCGGCACCATTGTCGTGTACATGGGAATCAAGAACCTGCCGTCAATCGTTAAAAGCCTGATAGATAACGGCCGGAATCCCCAGACACCGGTGGCGGTGGTACGATGGGCATCTACTCCCGAGCAGCAATCGGTTGTCGGAACACTGGAAACGATAACTGATATTGTGAGAGAAGCAGGTATAAAGCCTCCGGCACTGATCGTCATCGGTGAAGTCGTCAATCTTCGAAACAGCATCGACTGGTTTGAAAAACGGCCATTGTTTGGGAAACGTGCCATCGTGACCCGGACACGTGAGCAGGCCAGTGAACTGGTGGCCGGGCTCGAGGAAGCCGGGGCAAGCTGCTATGAGTGTTCCACCATCAATATCGAACCGTTGGAAGATTATGCTATCCTGGATGATGCCCTTGAACGCATCAATGAATATCACTGGATATTGTTTACCTCCCTCAATGGTGTCAGGTATTTCTTCAAGCGGCTGCACGGTAAAGGGATGGATACACGGGATCTCAAGGGACCTGATATTGGCGTCGTGGGTAAGAGTACTGCTGATCTGCTGTCGGAATATGGTATCAACGCTGATCTTATACCGCCGCTTTTTACCAGTGACGGTCTGGCTGAGAGTCTGCTTGACCAGGGTGTTGAAGGGCGCAATATCCTCATTGCCCGCGCTCGCGAGGGTCGTGAGATGATGCCTGAGACCCTGCGGGGTGCCGGCGCACAGGTGACCATTGCTCCCGTATATAAAAATGTGCCGCCACAGGGTTGCCGGGATGAATTGCGGGCAGAACTGGAAAGCGGCAAGGTCGATCTGGTAACCTTTACCAGCTCGTCAACGGTAACTAATTTCCTTGCCATGGTCGCTCCTGAAAACCAGGAAGAGCTTGAAAAATTGATGCAGGGCGTAAAAATTGCCGCCATTGGACCGATAACGTCTAAAACGGTGACAGACAGTGGCTTGGATGTCGATATTCAACCGGAAAAATTTACCATTCCGGCAATGATTCAGGCAATCATCGATTATTATAAGAAGCAGTAGTACGATGTAAAATGGAGAATCTCTGTACCGATCCCCTGCCGGTCTTGAACCATTCGATTGGCGGAACTTGTCTCAGGGGGGATTCTGAAAAAGCAGGCGGCGGGGCGGATATCCTAGCCCAGGAGGAAGATCATGTTAAACAGGGGCTGGAGAAGGTTCTGCGCTGCCGTGCCTGTGATCTTGCCATAACAAGCCCGAAAAAACGATGCAGTCGGGACGGAAAACATCAGCATACCTTTTTCAACCCTGCCGGTGTTGTCTATGAGATCGGTTGTTTCTCAGATGCGCCCGGCTGCCTGTTATCTGGCTCTCCGAGCCGGGAATTCACCTGGTTCAAGGGCTATAGCTGGCAGGTTGCTTACTGTAACAAATGTCTGGAGCATCTCGGCTGGTATTTTTCCGGCACTGAAAGCGGTTTTTTCGGGCTGCGCATTAACTGCCTGAGGGAGGGATAGCTGCCGCCGGCTGGCGTCAGCTGTTTTTGATCAGGCTGATCAGTTCAGCGGCATTGAGCCGGGCACTCGTATCCGTTCCCTCAAGCAGACTGTCAGCCAAGTCTCGTTTGTCCTGGTGAAGTCTTACGATTTTTTCTTCGATAGTATTTTTACAGACGAGCCGATAAATGGTCACCGGCCGGGTTTGTCCGATGCGATGAGCCCGGTCAGAGGCCTGATCTTCGATGGCGGGATTCCACCAGGGGTCCATGTGGATAACATAATCTGCTGCTGTCAGGTTCAACCCCAGTCCACCTGCTTTGAGACTGATCAAAAAAAGATCCCCTTCGCCGGCCTGAAAGGCATCAACCCGCTCTTTCCGGAGTTTGCTGCTGGTGCTGCCGTCAAGATACTGGTAGGTGACATCCTGCGTATCAAGATATTCCCGGATAATGTCGAGATGACCGATAAACTGGCTGAATACCAAGACCTTGTGCCTGCCGGCTATGAGTTCTTCAACCAGTGAGGAGAAAAGGCTGAGTTTTGAACTTGCTATCCTGGTGTTTCCTGCGATCAGACGAGGATTACAGCAGGCCTGTCGCAGCTTCATGATCTCGGTCAGGATTTGGAGATGCCTGCCCTTGTTGTCGGAGGAACGCTCAAGAATGTCGAGGGCATTCTGCCTGAGAGCCTCGTAAAAATGCATTTCTTCGGGACTCATGGCAACTTCAAGGGTGATTTCCGTCCGCGGCGGCAATTCTTCAAGAACATGCGCCTTGATTCTTCTGAGGAGAAAGGGGCGGATAAGCTTTTTTAATTTTAAACGGGCATCACGATCATTGAACCGCTCAATCGGAATGGCAAATCGTTCATTGAACTGTTTGTGAGATCCGAGCAGCCCCGGATTGATGAAATGAAACAGATTCCAGAGTTCACCGAGGTGATTTTCAATCGGCGTTCCTGTCGTGATCAGGCGAAAACGGCTCTTAAGTGACATGGCTGCCTGAGATCTCTTCGTCGCGGCATTCTTTATAGCCTGGGCTTCATCCAAAACGACGGTCTGCCATTCTACCTGCGACAGCTGTTCGATTTCCTGCTGCAGCAGGGTGTAGGTGGTGATCAGCAGGTCGAACTTGCCCAGTCCGCTGATGGTCGTATCCCGGTCTTTCCCGGTGAGCTGTTTGATAGTAAGGGTTGGTGTGAAGCGACTGACTTCGGATAGCCAATTGGTCGAGACGGATGTCGGGGCAACTACCAGGGATGGGCCGTTCGTTGCCCGCTGCAGGATGACTGCCAGGGACTGCAGGGTCTTGCCAAGGCCCATGTCATCAGCCAGGCAGCCGCCCACTCCCCAGCGAGCCAGGCGGGAGAGCCAGCGGTAACCCTCAACCTGATAATCTCTGAGTTCCGCTTGCAGGGTTGAAGGCAGTTCCGGCGTGAAGGACTGCGACTGCTGTATCATGGCGAGCTGGTTCCGCCATTTCTGATCTGTCAGGGTATGCGTTTGCTCGATGAATTCTTCAAGAGGCAGGGCGGCCAGCGGATGAATCATGATTTCATTTTCCTGCTCCCCTTCTCGATCGCTGGCAAAGGTACCCAAATCATCGAGGCGTTTCCTGAATTCCTGGGTAAGGGCGATGAACTGGCCCGGGCTCACTTCGACAAAGCGGCCGGAAGCCTTGCTGACACGGCTCAACAAATCCTTGAGATCGATAACCTTTTCCTGATCCAGGACCAGTTCGCCACTGATACTGAACCAGTTCTGCCGGTTTGTTCGAATCTTCAAATTGAGATTGCTGAACGAGGCCTGATGGGTCACGTTAAGTTTCTCTCCTTCCGGCCATTCGATAGTCACACGATCGTTGATTTCCTGTAATTCCAGCAGGGCCTGGAGGCAGTCATCGGGATCATGCAGATGCCATTCCCTGTCATTGCCCTCTTCAAGGTCGATGGCAAGATCCAGGATCGGGCAGAGTTCTTCAATTTCCCGGGCTTTGCGTTCCTCTTCGGCAAGATTTCGCCGCGTCTGCAGGCGTCTTCCTCCGACTTCGGCCATGATGTTTTCTACCCCTTGCCCCGGCTTGAGATAGTGAGTTCCTTCGGTAAATGGCTTGACAAACATCTCAAGACGGAATCCTTTGCCGTACGGCAGCATATGCATATAAATGGTCGAGTCGGCCTCGACCAGCGTAATGTCGCGGGATTGATGAGCTGAAGCATCGGCGGCAATGGCAGAGTGAACGGTCATAAAGGAAGAGATATTGCCGATTGCCGTGAGCACCTGCTCGCTTGCCTCAATAGGCACGGTCAGGCCGTTTCTGCCGGTAATCTGAGCGATGCGCCGATGGTTATCGTTTATCCGGATGACCTTGAAGCGGGTAGGTGTTTCTTTCAACAGGGCGATACTGTCACTGCTGATCGGGATGGAAAAATGAATATGAAGATTCCCCTCCTGCTCTTGAACGAGAAGTTCCGGTTCACCAAGTACGAACTCAACAGGTGTGGTAGGTGATTCATCAAGAAACAGGAGTGGATGCCCGACAAGGGCCAGCAGGAGTTTCTCCCGGTCAAAATCGTAATGTGCCTGTCCTTCCCCGCTCTCTTCTTTTCGTATGGCCAGACATATTTTTCGATCATGGAGGGTCAGGTACGGTAATTGTGCTGAACCATGCAGCCGTGCCAGTGAGACCGGTCGACCCTTGCTCCAGGATCCTGTCTCAGAGCATTTTTGCTCCCGGGGTCTGGCAGAGATGTTATCGGAGACATATTCAACTAGCCAGATAAGCCTGCTGTCCCGATTAACCTGATCCTGGACGGAAGTGTTTGATATATTTATCAAGGCCTGAAGACTTCTCTTCCATGTCTCTTCCGATTCGATGATAGCAAGAAAGGGCTGCAGGCCCGTTTGAGCGGAAAGTTCTGCAGAGATTTCTTTGTATCGTCCCGTTTCCGGGAGAACATGCGCAAGCAGATCAGCAAAACAGATACTGAACAGATGATAGCCGTGTTTTTCGGCACGACTGCAGAAGGTACGGATCTCTCTTTCAAGATCCTGTTCCACTGAGGCGTTCAGCCAGAATTGGCTGAGACCGGCGAATAAAACCGTCAGACTGTGCAGCCCCCGGCCTTCCGGCAAGAGTGTCTGGCTGTTGGCATCGCGCTGGTTGGAGAGGTTATCAACCAGTGTGGCCAGGTAGGTATAAGATATTGTTTCATCACTGTCCTCAAACAGGCTCAAGGCAACACTGATCTGTCCGGATACCTTGTAAAGCTCAGCACGGGCACTCTGCCTGATTTCTGAAAGGATATAGAAGAGACCGTGAAAACCGAAGAAAGCCGCCGTTTCAGAGTCATTGATACGTCGGAGGTGTTGCATGTCCTCATGGTATAGCTGGTTGGCACGGGTATAGTTTCCCTGCAAAAAGGCGGTAGTGCCACTCGCTCCGGTAGCAAGGAAAAGGTCATCATGGCGCCCCAGGATCTTCTCGGCTGCATCCAGGTTGCCTTGGAAGAGGTAATGGTTGAGGAGAAGACGCTGAAACGGAAGCCGCTCGTCCTCGCTGAGATGATCGAATTCAGATTCGTCCTCAAGGTAGGAGAGCAGTTCCGGGAAGGATACAAGCTGGCGCCGGGCATACCTGAGTACGTGGTTGAGAAGAAAAAACTGGAAGGAAGGAGGGAGTCCCCGGAACCATTGGCGCTCAAAAGGTTCGGTTACCACCTGTACTGCCGGGGGCAAAGGTGTCAGGACATCCTGGCATTGGTTGTCCAGAAAATCGAGTGCCTGGCCGATGATGTCAAAGTCCTGGGTATAAATGCCGATGCGCATCTCCCGCATGGCTCGCCAGCAGCGGGTCGTCCATTTCCCGTAATAATAGGTTGCCGGCGCTTCCTTACGGATAATTCTGGAAAATTCTTCGAATGTTCCCTCGGTGACGGATTTTCTGCTAATGATTTCAACAATATCAATGTGACATTGGCGAGCTTCGGTCAGCAACCCGGAACCCTGCAGCTTGGCGATGGTATGATTGATATTGGCAGTGTTCGCCTGGTTTCCCCGGGGTCCCTTTATTCCAAGCTTGCGCAGGCAGCTGACGATGAGTGTTGTATGGGCAGGTTCATACATGATGGAAAGAACCTGCAACAGGGATTGTTCAAAGGGGTTGAGCTGGTCGTAACGGTCAAGAATTTCGTTTACGCTGGGCATAGCCTGTGTGTGAAAGAGTTCGATAAGCCTTAAGTGGCCGGGAATAAGTGCTTATCGGGAGGGGCGAAAAGTGCTCAGGGCCAGAGAGGAATTATATCATTGTTAACACATGATATAAACGAAAAAGAGTGTGCCTTTTATAAAGAATGCGGACAGCCTCAACCACAACGCTCAACGAAGGCGCTCAAGAAAAAGGAGTACGGAGGCACAAGACGTATTTATCCACCGCCTTCAGCGAAGGTTGCGTGAAGAGCCTGGTGTAAAATCCTGACTAGAAATTTTCCAGACTGCTGTGGATGGCTATCTTGGCCTTGGACTTCTGGTTTGCCAGCCAGGCATCAAGGATTTGCTGTTGTTTGAACTGCTGCAGCATGTTTTTGTAACGTTCCTTCTCTTCTTCAGTCATCGCGGTTTTGGGAGCGGTTCGATCATTGAACCAGTAGACATAATAATCCTGCCCGGAACGGCCCGGTTCTGATGCCACCGGATCTGCGGGCGAGAGTCTGAATGCCGATTGGACGAGTGCTTGCGGAAAAGCAGACTGCTGGGCTTCGGGATTTTTGGACAAAGGACCTGAGGTCTGCACACTGAGGCCTTTTCCTTCGACGATATCTTTATAGGAGGCGCCTTCCTTTTTGAAATCATCGAGAAGCTGGTTGGCAATGGTGGCTGCTTTTTCTGCCGCTTTTTCATACTTGTAATCGGCTTCAGCCTTGGCTCTGACGCTGTCGAGCTTAGGGATATGTGGTTCCTGGACTGCGGTGGCGGAAATAATGACATAGCCGTCTGCTGTTTCAACTAACGAACTCAGTTCACCTTGTTTGAGAGAAAAGGCTTTGTCTAGAAATGCCGGATCCGCAGTGATGCCCGGAGGCGGAGTTGAGCGGCTGAAAAATGCTGTTTCAACAACGTCTGCGTCCGGATGGGATTTGAGGAAGGCGGACAGGCTCCCTGAACTGATGATACTCTCGTAGGCAATATTTGCCAGTTCCAGGGTAAGAGGTTTTGCCCGTTCGAGCTGCAGTTTCTTGACAATTTCCGGACGGGCTTCATCAAGAGAACGTACTCGCGGGAGCTGAATATCTTCAAGTTTAATGATGTGGTAGCCGAAATCGGTTTTCACCACATCGCTCACTTCTCCCTTTGTCATTGCGAACACCGCGTCATCAATGGGCTTCACCATCCGGCCCCGCTCAAAAAGACCAAGTTCTCCGCCGGCAGATGCGCTTGGCCCCTCGGAATACTTTTTCGCAAGTTCGGCAAAATTTTCCCCTTTTTGGGCAAGAGCACGAATTTCTTCAGCCTTGCGGAGCTGTTTCTGATGAACTTCGTCAGAATCGTTTGGTGTTGCTTTAAACAGGATATGGCGGGCCTGTCTTTTTTCAGGGATCTGGTAGTCAGTAAGGTGCTGGTCGTAATAAGCCTTAACCTCCGCTTCATCAATAGTGATCTTTTTGGCATTTTCCTCATAGGTGAACGGCAGATAGGTCAACTGAACCATCTTAGCGGTTTGATAGCGTTCTCCGTTCTGTTTATACCAGGCTTCAAGATCGCTTTCCTGCACTTCGATATCGGCAAGATAGCTGGCAGGGGAGATAATGGTATAAAAAACCGAGACCTTTTCATTCTCGAGTTTGTAAAGGTCTTCTATTTCATAATCGCTGGCAGGAAGCACAAAATCCGAGATACTGTTGATGGTTTTATTGGCGAGCAGCTCGTAGCGCAGAGAATCTTCGTATTTTGTCGGGGACAGACGGTTTGATGCAAGGATCAGCTTGTAGCGCTCGAGATTAAAGCTGCCATTTTCCTGGAATTGTACCATCCCCTCAATGGTTCTCTGGATTTCCTCACCGCTTACCCTGAGTCCCATCTTTATGCCACCCTGCCTCAGCAATGCCCCCTGAACTAACTGGTTGATGACCTGTTGCTTGATATTGAGGCTGTCTGCCAGTCCTTTTGGCAGGGTTCCACCAAATTGCTGGGCGAGCCGGGCATAGGCCTGGTCGTATGCCTTCTGAAAGTCCTGAAAACTGATTTCTTCGCCATTAACCACAATCGCCGCTTCATGATTGTTCATCAGCTTGGCACCGACGCCCCAGAAAATAAAAACGAGGGCGATGATGACGACAATGGCCTGAATGACGAATGACTGAGCTCTTTTTCTGAGAAACTGAAGCATAGAAATATATCTGTGTTAGAGTTTTAGTGCCCCCCGCAGATGACTCTGCATTCATCTATGACGGACAAAATGATGACGGAAACGTAACCTGATCCGGGTTGGATTTACCTCGGATATGTGCTTCCTGCAAGAAAAATCGCAATATAAGAACCCTTGGGCGGCTGGTGTGGAAGCGCAGGAGGAAGGACTAATCACGGAAAATCATGTGACTTTATCGGTTAAGCCCCGCCCCGACTTTTCTGAGAAAATCGTACTTATTAAATCATTACAGCTACTATACAACTTTTTTTTGTTGCCAGCCCAAATGACGCCTCATTCACTTGACAAACTGTTTCCCCTATAGTATTAAGGCCATTTACTATATCTTGTCCCAAGAGTATATTACTATACAGTAATGCTACGAGGTCTAAAAGAATCACTATATTAAGGAGGTATACAATGCCCACAGTAGAACACAATGGAAAATCCTTCACAGTCGATGAAGACGGTTTCCTGCTTAAAGGAATGGAAGAGTGGAATGACGAATGGGTTGATTATGTCAAGGGTTCTGAAGGTATTTCAGATTTGACCGATGAGCACAATAAGGTTATAGACGCTCTGCAGGAGTACTACAAGAAAAACGGAATTGCTCCGATGGTACGTATTCTTTCCAAAACAACCGGGTTTCCGTTGAAGAGAATTTACGAACTGTTCCCGTCCGGACCAGGGAAAGGAGCCTGTAAAATGGCTGGCCTTCCTAAGCCGACCGGTTGTGTATAAGTAGTTTTTTCGGTTATCCGATAAAAAAGGAGAAACCCGTACACGGGTTTCTCCTTTTTTATTTATTGTTGACCCCGTCGCAGAGACTGCAATGAATATCCTTTATCCGCTGCTCGTATTCGCCACTGCTGATCTGTGCTCCCCGTAACCCGCCGCGAAGATTCACCTCGATCAAATAGGTGGTTCCGTCATCGGTTACCATCAAGTCAAGATGTGCGTAGGGAAAGCTGCCACGCTGCATGACCGTTCGGCAGAGCGTCTTCTGCCTGTTACTGAGTACTGCCGATGTCGGTTTTCCTCCGTAATGCAGATTTTTTCTGAAATTATGTGGGTTTGTTCGTTCATAGGACTCCGTATACTTGCCCAGGATGATCACGCGGAAATCCCGACAGTCTGCTATGAAAGGCTGCAGCACATACGGGTACGGGATCACACCCAGTGCAGACTGGGTATAAACGTCTTCAATCGATTTAAAAAGAAATACTCCCAGGCCGCCGTTTTTTCCATCCTGTTTAACAACAACTCTTTCAATTCCTTTCTGTCCGTAATATCCGGCAACCCGCAGCAGGTCGTGTATGTTGTAGACAATTGTCGTACCGGGGACCATCAGCTGCCCGAAAATTCTTGTTTGAAGTGTTTTTGATCTGCTGCAAAGCTGGGAGGTGAAGGAAGGGACAGCTTTTATCCCGCGTTCAGCGAGATCAAGCATGAGATGCTCTTCTCCCGGTTTAAGCCGCAGCCGGCAGCAGATGATATCACCGGCCTTCAGGGTGTCGTATTGTTCAAAAAGCGTTTGATTATCTCTGATGATACGGGGATACCGTTTCAAAAGATCATCTCTTTGAAGCGTTGATGGTAATAGCTCAGATCTTCCTGGCAGGCTCCGCAGAACAGCTGTACTTCACCGTTAATCTGGCAGGTCTCGCTTTCGTAGGTGAAACTGCCGTCGCTGTTCTGGGTATAATGGGATGTCTGAATAACATCGTTGGCCAGTTCAAAAAAATCCTCGTCATTGCCGCATGTCGGGCAGACAAGTCTGTTTGCAATACCAGGTATTCCAGTGGAGGGCATAGTAGGGGAAATGCGGGTCAAATGGTTATCAGGAGTCTTGCGTCGTGGTGCTGTCATAATCCTTGGCATTGGTTATTGCTGATTCTTGTGCGGCAGCCGCCCGGACTTCACCATCGATTGCTGCACCCGGGTTCTACGGAAAGGCTGCCGGCCTCCAGGCTTCCATGAATAAAACATCCTTTGCGGGCGTTTACCAACCTGGCAATAATGTTACCGTTTATCGAGCCATGGCAGATAAAGGATGAGACATTGACATCTCCGGTTATGGTGCCGGATTCACTGAGAACGAGGTGCTCTCCAGAGATATTTCCGTTGATGTTACCGTCAACACGGGTCTTTCCCTTGAAAATAATTTCACCGCTGACAGACATGGTCTTATCTATTATTGATGATATGGTTTCGCTCTCGGCCTTTTGCAGTTCCGACTCAAGGCTGTCTTTTTTATTGAACATAGTGGAGCTTACTCCTGATAGGTATTGAATGTGTAAGACAGATCGGCGACTTTCATGAATTTGACCGGGTTGACCGGTTTTTGATTCAGGAGTATTTCGTAATGAAGATGAGGACCGGTGGATCGTCCGGAAGTACCGACCTGACCGATGACCTGGCCCTGTTTTACGGTCTCTCCCTTCTTTACAAGATAATTCTGCATATGGGCGTAGATGGTCTGGTAGCCGTTTCCGTGATCTATCTTAACGTAGTTGCCATAGCTGCCGTTCTTGAAGGCCGTGAGAACTTTCCCGCCCGCTGTGGCGCGGATTCTATCGCCTTTTTCACCGCGGATATCCACACCCTCGTGAATGGCCTTCTTGTTGTTCAGCGGGTCGGAGCGTTTTCCGAATTCGGAGGTAATATTTCCTGTAAGCGGTTTGCCAAGCGGAATCCTGCGAATGGTGTTCAGGTATTTTTCCGTCTTTTTCAGCAGATTATCATAGGATTGTTGTCCATCCGGGATGAACGGTCCACCGCTATTTGAAGATGCTGATTTCTTTTTGCTTTTCTTGAGTTCAACGCCAATGTTATCCATGACTGTCTCGATGAGTTCACTGCGTTCATGCAGCTCGCTGACAGCAGTAGTCATCAATTTGACGTTTTCCAGCTGAAGGGTGGTATTTTCCAGATCAAACTTCGCCTGTTGATCTGCCAGCCGGTTTTCATTCTCTTGCTGAAGAGAGGCAATAGTATCGGCATGTTTTTTTTCTATAGAAGCAAGTTTCGCCTGTTGATCTGCCAGTCGGTTTTCATTCTCTTGCTGAAGAGAGGCAACACTATCGGCATGTTCTTTTTCTGTAGAAGCAAGTATCTCGGCGTGTTTTTGCTGTAATTTTTTGAGTTGCTCAGCGTAATCGCATCCGGCGGCCTCACTCTTGATCAGCTGGGCCTGCAACTCATCGGCCTTGCGGGTTAACAGCTTGTTGCTGAAATAGGATCCCGTGGTCATATATCCGAAAACGCAGATACACACCAGGAGGACAACGGCTGTTATCAGGCCGACAGCGCATTTTTTTTTGGATAATTGAAAAGCAGATGATTGACCATCTTCCCCGGTTATGATGATATGGAATCGTTCATTCATGGCAAGGAGTGGGTTGGAGTTGTTAAAAGTAATTTCTCTCTGTATGATGGCCAGGCCGGGATGACTCTGCTGTGACTCAGATGCGCCATCTGGCTGAAATATTGTAATGCTTATACCCATACAGGGGCAAACATTCAACAAAAAAGGGGCTTCAGTCGAAAGGGTTGCCCCCGGAAACGAACTACCGTCATTTTTATGCCATATCTATTTTCCTGTCAATCCATCAGCAAGGCATTTGGCGCCCAGATGCTTTTCACGAATCTTAGTCTTGTTATCAATGCGGGCGACAGGGTGGGGCTGATCGGGCCGAACGGCTCCGGCAAGTCGACACTTCTGAAAATTATCTGCGGAGTTGAGGAAAAAGATCAGGGCTCAGTGGTTCGGACAAAAAACATGGTGGTCAGTTACCTGGCGCAGGAGGATAGCTTTTCTGAGCATCTGAGCCCGATTGATAATCTTCTGGCCGCATTGAGCCATACACCGCTCGAGCAGGCGGAGAAGCTCAGTCGGGTACAGACGATTCTGAGCCGTGCTGAACTGGAGGATCAGGAGGCTCCGGTAGCAGAACTGTCTGGGGGATGGCGCAAACGGGTGTCAATTTGCCGGTCGCTCGTCATCCAGCCGGATCTCCTGGTAATGGACGAGCCGACAAACCATCTCGATATCGAGGGTATTGTCTGGCTGGAAAAGTTGCTTGCCGGTTCATTTGCCTCAAGCCCTTCAGCTTTTATCTTGGTCAGCCACGACCGTCGATTCCTGGAAAACAGCGTTAACCGGGTGGTGGAGTTATCGGCAACATATCCCAGTGGCACCTTCCAGGTGGCTGGAACCTACTCAAAGTTTCTGGAAAAAAGGCAGGAGTATCTGGCCCAGCAGAATATGCTGGAGGAGCGACTGGCCAATAAAGCAAGAAGGGAAACGGAGTGGCTTCGCCGGGGACCGAAAGCGAGAACCACCAAGGCCCGTTATCGAATTGACGAGGCCTATCGTCTGCAGGATGAGCTGGATCGCGTGAGGATGCATAACCGGGCTGACGGCAGGGTTTCGATAGATTTTGCCGCAACCGGAAGAAAAACAAAAAAACTCCTTGAAGCATCGAAAATCAGCAAAAGTTACGATAAGGGGCCTCTTTTTTCCGGGCTGGATATGATACTCTCCCCCGGCAGCCGCATCGGCCTGGTGGGAAGAAACGGCTGCGGTAAATCTACCCTGATGAACATCCTTGCCTCGGCTGTTAGCGGATCATTTCTGCCGGATAGCGGCAGTGTTTCTGTTGCCGACGGAGTCCTGATTATCGATTTTAAGCAGGATCGATCAAGCCTTGATCAGAAATCTTCACTGCGACGGGCGCTGGCCCCGGAGGGAGATGCCATTACCTTCAGGGATAGATCCGTCCATGTCGTAACGTGGGCGAAACGTTTTCTTTTTCGACCTGACCAGCTGGAAACTCCCGTTGAACGCCTATCCGGAGGGGAGCAGGCCCGGATACTTATCGCCGAATTAATGCGGCAGCCGGCGGATATTCTGCTGCTTGATGAGCCTACTAATGATCTTGATATCGCCTCCCGTGACGTTCTTGAGGAAAGTTTGCATGAGTTTGGCGGAGCCGTTGTGCTGGTGAGCCATGACCGCTATCTGCTCGATCGGGTGTGTGACTGTGTCCTTGGTTTTCTTGGCGACGGCGAAGTGTTTTATTATGGTGATTATCACCAGTGGCTTACGGATCTTGAAAAAAGAGTCGCTGGACAAGGCGAAAACGATCCGCCGGCGCTGAAGAAGGAAGTGGTTGCGGTCAAACAGAAAAAGAGCGGGCGTCTCTCCTATCTGGATCAGCGCGAGTACGATCTGATGGACGAAAAAATAATGGAGGCGGAAAAACTCCGGGATAGTCTTGAGATACGGATAAACGACCGGACCCTTGCCGCAGATCCCGAATTGCTCCAGAAAACCTGGGATGAACTTGAACAGGTCCGCACCCTCGTCGATCATCTCTATGAACGCTGGAACGAACTGGAAAAGAAAAAGCAGGAGGGCTTCTAACGGGTGTCTGCACTCAGATCAGGAAATACCGAGATAGGCTTTCTGCAATTCCTCGTTGTCTTGCAGATTGGCCGCTGTATCGCTGATGGTGATTTCTCCCGTCTGCAGAACATAGCCTCGATGGGCAATGGACAAGGCCATCAGGGCGTTCTGTTCGACGAGAAGGATCGTTGTTCCCCGGTCGTTTAATTCCTTGATAATATCAAAGATAAGCTCAACAAGAATAGGGGCCAACCCCATTGATGGTTCATCGAGCATCAGTAAAAGCGGGTCCATCATCAGCCCCCGGGCGATGGCAAGCATCTGCTGCTCACCACCGGAGAGGGTCCCTCCAAATTGGTCGATACGCTCTTTCAGGCGTGGAAAGAGTGAAAAGCCATTCTCCATTCTCTCTTCAATAACGGCTGAATCCTTGACGGTGTAGGCTCCCATCTCAAGGTTTTCTTTAACGGTCAGTGTCGGGAAAATGCCGCGTCCCTCCGGAACATGGACCATGCCTGAGTAGACTATCTCATGGGGTTCTTTTTTTGATATATCCTTGCCCTCAAAAACAATTCTCCCTGTTTTAGGATGGATCATTCCGGAGACGGTTCGCAGAACCGTGCTTTTCCCGGCACCGTTTGAACCGATAAGTGTTACGATTTCTCCTTCGTTCACTTCTACAGAGATTCCTTTTATCGCATGAATATGCCCATAATAACTATGAATATTCTCAAGTTTAAGCAGGCTCATTGGCTTGTCTCCTCGTGCTGGTCCGCGACTGCTCCGCGCCCGAGATAAGCCTCAATGACACGCGTGTTGGAACGGATTTCGGCAGGTGTGCCTTCAGCAATTTTTTCTCCGTAATCCATTACGCAGATATCCTCGGAGATTTTCATCACGACGCGCATGTCATGCTCTATCAGCAGGATCGTGATGCCCATATCATCTCTAATCTCGCGGAAGAGCTGGGTAATCTGGTCGGTTTCCTGCGGATTCATGCCGGCTGCCGGTTCATCAAGAAGCAAAAGCAGTGGATCTGCAGCCAGAGCCCGGGCAATTTCAAGCCTTCGCTGGGCTCCATAGGGCAGGTTCTTGGCCAGTTCATTGCCCACATTTTTAAGACCCACATACGTCATGAGTCGAAGAGCTTTTTGCTCACCGTCTGCTTCCTCCCGACGGTAGACCGGTCGCCGGAAGAGTGCCTGGAGGCTGGTTTGCTTCAGGGTGACATGCATGCCGACAAGAATGTTTTCAATCACCGTCATTTCCTGAAACAAACGGATATTCTGGAATGTCCGGGCAATGCCCTGTGCTGCGATCCTGTCCGTGGAAAGACCGACAAGGGATTTGTTATTGAATTTTATTGATCCGGAATCGGGTTTGTAAATTCCTGTCAAGGTATTGAAAAAGGTTGTTTTCCCGGCCCCATTGGGTCCTATGATTGAAACGATGCGCCCCTTGTCAAGAGAAAAGGTGATGTCGCTGATTGCTTTCAGGCCGCCAAACGTCTTGGTCATATTCGTAATTTCAAGCAATGGCATGGTCTTCCCCTCTCGTTATTTTGACTCTTCCTTATCGAGTTTTCGTTTACGCCGGGTGGCGGGAATTAATCCCCCCGGCCGGAAGATCATCATAATGATAAGGATGAGACCAAACAGCATACGCTGGTATTTTGCGGGGTCAAGCTGCGTTGACAAGTCTTTCCAGGCAAAATTTATGATCGGTATAATGGCATCGCTCTGGCGTAATTCATTGAGATAGAGAGAGAATCCCTGGAGAACCTGAAGGTTGAGAATGGTAATCGTCGCGGCTCCCAGGATAACTCCCGGAATACTGCCTGCGCCGCCAAGGATAACCATGGCAAGGACGCCGATTGACTGCATGAAGGAGAAAGATTCAGGACTGATAAATGTCCGGTTTGCGGCGAGCAGCACTCCCATA
Source organism: uncultured delta proteobacterium (assembly GCA_963745765.1). Taxonomy (GTDB): domain Bacteria; phylum Desulfobacterota; class Desulfobulbia; order Desulfobulbales; family Desulfocapsaceae; genus Ww85. The sequence goes on from CAVUYQ010000030.1 coordinate 28,762, forward strand.
ATTCCTGCAAAAGACGCGCCAACGGCAAAGGCCGAAAGTTTTGTCTTCACCAGCGGTATGCCCATGGCGATAGCTGCCGTTTCATCTTCCCGCACCGCGGTCCACGCCCGGCCCATTTTTGAATCGTCGAGACGACGTGTTACAAAGATAATGACAATTATTATCATGAGGGCGAGGATGTAGAACATCAGGTTATACATGTCGGCAACACTTGCCTTGTGACCGATTATCGGACCGAAAAGAGAATTGAACCAATCGACCACAAAATCCGGCATCGTCGGCCTCTGGATGGGAGTAATTCCCTGCGGGCCGTTGGTGAAATTGAGCGGCTTATCGAGGTTATTGGCCATAACCCTGATAACTTCGCCAAAACCCAGGGTAACGATGGCAAGATAATCCCCTCTTACCCGCAACACAGGGAGGCCGAGAAGAATGCCCACCAGCGCTGCGACAATGATACCTAGAATAAGAAACAGATAAAAGGCGTCTCCGGGCAGCAGAAAAGGAAGACCGGACGGTTGGGTTCCCGGGGCATAGTGGAGTACATAATATTGTTGCGAGCCAAAGAAGGCCCACAGGTAGGCACCAACCGCATAGAAGGCCACATAGCCAAGATCCAGCAGACCGGCAAAGCCCACCACGATATTGAGGCCAAGAGCCAGGGCCGCAAACACCGAGATCTGGAAAATAACCTCAAGGTAAAAGATGTTCCTGACACCAACGATCGGAAAAATAATCAACGCAAGCATTGCGCCTGCGAAGAACTTGAAGCGCAGGTTGGTTTTAAAAAAATAGAGTGATAAAAATGAAGTAACGAGAACCAGGAAGGCGAGATTTGATCGCTGTTGGGTAAAGACCAAAAGACTGCCCGCGACAATATGCGCGATAACGACAAAATAGGGCAATCGCCCCTGGTTCAATCGGTTAAACAATTTCTTAAGATAGAAAGAAAGCATGCGACTCTCCTAAGCTTTCTGGCCAACATGTTTGCCCATCAGCCCTTGTGGACGAAATATGAGCACAAGTATGAGGATACTGAAGGCAAAGATATCCTTGTATTCAGACCCTGCAGCTCCCATGGTGAACACGCCCATATAGGAACCGGCGAATGTTTCGAGCATGCCGAGGACAATGCCGCCAAGAAGTGCCCCGGTCAAATTCCCGATACCACCGAGCACTGCGGCTGTGAACGCCTTCAATCCCGGGAAAAAACCGACGAAAGGATCAATCCTGGTAAACTTCAGGGCATAAAGAACACCGGCGGCACCACCAAGCAGGCCTCCAACTAAAAATACCGTGGAAATGATTCGGTTGACATTGATACCCATCAGGCCGGCAGTGGCACGATCCTGGGCTACGGCCCGCATTGCTTTTCCGACCCGGGTGGCGTTCACCAGGTAATTCAGTCCGACCAGCATGAGAACTGCTGACACGATGACGATAATCGACTTGATTGAAATTCCCAGGATGAGCTTTGAGGAACCCATAGCAAATTTTCCAAAGATTATGCGGGAATCGAAATTTCCAAAAGTCGGCATAATCCGGTTAAACTGCCCGGTTGTCAGACTTTCAATGAAACGGATGACATCCTGCAGCAGGAACGAAACACCGATTGCAGATATAAGCGGGACGAGGCGTGAAGCACCGCGCAGGGGGCGATAGGCGATCCTCTCAACGCTCATGGCGAGAAATCCGGCAGCGAGCATGCCGAGGATAATTGCCAGTGTCAGATAAGCGTATGCCATGCCGAGTGTCGCGCTGGCCAGGATTCCGGTTGAGTCGAGGGCAATGAGCAACTCAACCCCAACAAAGGCACCTACCGCAAAAATCTCACTATGGGCGAAGTTGATGAACTCCAGAACGCCATAAACCATGGTGTAGCCGAGGGCAATGGCTGCGTAGACAAAGCCTATGGTCAGACCGTCTATCACCACTTGGGGCAGGTTAAGAAGGGTGTAGGTGTAGAGCGTTACACCATATTTGTCCATCAGGCTGGCACCGACAACCGTATTATCAAGCGCCAGTGCCAGAGCGAGGGCAATGGAGGACATGAAAGCTGCACTGCCGAAAGAAAAAGCGAGCAATTGACCGATTGGCCGCACTAATTCGTAAAAATTAATGTACCCGAGGAATCGTTTCATAAATACTCCCTAAAGAGAATCTCGTCCGGCCTTTTATATGATATAAAAGGCCGGGTAAAAAAAATTAGGAAGTCTTATTGAGGCGGGGCAATTTCGAGAGTTTTGACAATCTCGTTTTCACTCCATTTCTTAGGATCTTTTGATTTTACCTGAATAACAAAATACTGAGCTTTCTCAGGGTCGCCAATACTGTTGAAGGTAAAGGTACCGGTAATGCCTTTGAATTCTTTCAACGCGCGCACTGCCTTGGCAACCGCTTCACGGCTCGGGATTTCGTTATTGTTGGCTTTAGCTGCATTTTCAATGGCTTTGAGAGCGATGGCCATGGAGTCATAAGACTGGGCAGCAAAAGGCTGAGGATCAGCATTGTTATATTTAGCCTTGAAATCCTTAATGAATTTCTTGGTTCCCGGATATACGTTAGCAGGACCGGAAACGGTTGAGTAGAACGTGCCGTCGCCTTCGATGAGGGTGTCACCGCCAATTTTTGCAGCATCAGATGAATCGAATCCATCGTCACTCAGGAATATACCCTCATACCCTCTTTCTCGCGCCTGCTTGAAGAGCACGGCTGCTTGGAAGGCCATGCCGCCAAAATAAACCAGATCGGGGTTACCCGCGACTACCGGTGAGAGCAGGGCATCAAAATTGGCTTTTTCTTCGGTTCCTTCAAAACCTAAAACCTTTATCCCGTTCTCTTCCGCTCTTTTCCTGAAAAATTCAGCAATTCCCTGCCCGTATGCGGTTTTATCATGGACAACAAAAACTCTTTTGGCATCTTGAGATTTCGCAAAATCCGCACCAACAACACCCTGCACGTCATCACGTCCAACTATTCGGTTTACTTCAAGATAACCGCGGGTTGTCACTTTAGGGTTGGTGTTGGCCGGTGAGATGTTTGCCAGACCTGAGGTGTGATACACTTCAGAGGACGGAATCTGGACGCCGGAGTTATAGTGCCCGACTATTGCCAGAATTGCGGGGTCGGAAACAATACGTTTGGCGTTTGCCACACCGGTATCGGGATTGGCCTGATCATCAAAAGGAGCGAGCTCGACTTTGAACCCCATAGCTTCCAGAGGCCCGCCAAGCTGTTCAAGGGCCAATTCAGCTCCGCGCTTGATGTCAACACCGACAACCGACTGATCTCCAGACAATGGCGACTGGGTGGCAATCTTGATTGATTTGTCTGCAGCCCCTGCCGTGCTGCACAGTGCAAGTGTCATACTTGCGGCAACCATCATTGAAAAAGCAGAAAATCTTTTTTTTGACATACTTTTTCCTCCTTTGAATTGAGAGTGATCTCCCTGCACTTTGCACACCATTCCATTCGTCATGGTACACTGCTTCAAGAAGCTCCCATAACCATACGGTGAAATGGTATCCCTTTCTTACCTCATCTGTCGTAATTGTGTAACGGAAAATTGAAAGAACGGAGTATACCTAAATCGAAACCTGTTGGGAATAACCAACAGGTTTCCCCCTTCTTTCTCTAGAAATGACTATGCTAGCTGATTGCCGGGATTTACGCAACTAAACTGATCAGGACTCATGTCATAAAACTGCTCAAGAAAGAAAGGATGATAGATGAACCTTCATTGGGCGTGTTGCCCCGACGGTTATTAAGAAGCTGCGCGGATTGTGAATAAAACTGAAGGCCGCCCTGAAGGAATTACTTCCTGCCCGTCAAAGAGCAGGCAAATCCGGCATTCAGGACGGCAAGCTGTAATAGTAAGGAGATCAGAAAAATCTACCTTGGTTCATAGTCCCGCTGCTTCGTCTGCAACGGGACTTCCGCTTTATGGGACCGGCGCAGTCCGGGAGATGTGGGAACGATGCTGTTATTCAGTTACTTCCCGAACCCAGGACAGTGCGGCCGCAACCTTTGGAAAGCCGATGGTTGAGATGAGGACCACCAGGGCATGTTCAATTTCTTCTTTACTCGCTCCTTCTGCCAGGGCCCTTCTGGTATGTGAATGAACAGAACCGGTGGACTGGGCGGAAGCGGCTACCGCCAGTTGGATCAATTCGGTCGTTTTTTTATCCAGGGGTCCTGCGTCCCGTACCGTCGAACCGAGGTTTTCAACGGCTGTCATGACTTCCGGGAAACGATCCTTGAGGAAATGATAATGCTTGCTCACCACTTTTTTATCTGCCATCTTGCTACCCTCCTCTATCAGAAGATTATTCAACCAGTGGTTTTTTGCCGGGGAATCCCTTTATCATGCGGATGATCCGGGAATAATTTTAAAATACCGCACCACGGCAACGTCGCTTGACTGGGCCCGTGTCAGGTTTGACACCGCATCCAGCCTGCAGCCCTTCCTTATATTTTAACTCGGGAATACGACGATTCTCTTCAGCATAGACAATGTCTTCCCGCACAACTTCGACATTAACCATGCTGATATCATAATCAATAAAAGCTTTCTTCAGCTCGGCGTCTGGACACTGTCCCTTTCCAGTCCGGCTAACCGGAGAAGACATCGATCCTCTCCGGTTAGCCGGATGAATGATTATTGCGTTCTTTTCCAGTTGGTCCCGGGATCGGCGTGATATTTAGCAGCGGCTTTCCGACAAGTTCACCGGGTTCATTTCGGGGCGGAGCGTTGAGATATCCATGCTTTTCAATGGGAGCCCTGCTGCTAAAATGATGGTAAAAAGGTGCATGGGTATGATACGTATACACTGACAGCCGCAACTCATGTGGGAGCGGTAAGGATAAAGGATCTTTCATCGATTAAGGAACTATCATGGCAATTTATTATATGGACGGGAAGTTTGTGCCGGAAGCGGAAGCGACACTGCCGGTTTCTGATTTGATTATCCTGCGGGGCTATGGGGTTTTTGACTTTCTCAGAACCTACGGCGGCAGGCCATTTCACCTAGATGCCCATATCAGGCGGCTGCGTAACTCGGCTCAGCTAATCGGCCTTTCATGTCCGTGGAGTTTTCAGGAAATAAAAGATGTCGTCACCGAGACCATGGCCAAAAATGATTTTCCTGAATCAAATGTACGTCTGATGATAACCGGAGGCGACAGTGCCGATTCGATAACCCCGGGTGAGAAGCCCAGGCTTCTGGTAATGGTCACCGCCCTCAAGACCTTTCCGGAAGAGTGGTATGAAACGGGCGTGAAGATCAGTACGACAGATGTCACACGGTTTATTCCGGGATCCAAGAGTATAGACTATATCCGGGGAATTCTCGCATTGAACAAGGCGCATCTTATCCAGGCCATTGAATCGATCTACGTTGATAACCGGGGATAGGTACTTGAAGGGACAACCTCCAATATTTTCGCGGTAATCGGCGGACAACTGGTAACACCGCCCGACGATATTCTGCCCGGTGTCACCCGTGATGTGACACTTGCTATTGTCACGCCGATTACGACGCCTCAATTGCGTCCGCTGAGCAGAGAGGAACTTTACCGGGCCGATGAGGTATTCCTGTCGTCATCAAACAAGGAGATCATGCCGGTCGTCCAGGTTGATGGTGAGATTATCGGGAACGGTAAACCGGGAATAATGACGCGACGGATTATGGCATTATTCAGAGATTATACGGCAATCTATGCGACGAAATAAGAGATAAACAGCAGCGACTGTGGAAGTTGCTGCCCCGACGACAGGCAGCATGGCCTTTCAGGCGTTTGGCTGAAGGGTTTCCGTCTGCGACCGCGACCTGAGCGCTTGCTGGTCTGGGGATTTAATGAATGGTCGTTCGATATAGGAATAGGTAAAGGCCGAAATTCCGTAACTCACCAGTCCTGCCAGAATAAAAAGCGGGATTCCGACCGGATAATAATTGGCAAAATACATGGTGGTGCCGCGAACACAGCTGATCATCATCGGATGCAGGAGATAGAAACTGAAGCCGACCAGGCCCACTGCCCGGAGAGGAAAAAGATTCATCAGCCGATCAAGGCTGGTGTCCCTGGCGAAGAGCGTAAAAAGTACAAAAGACCTGCGGCAAGACCAAACCAGCCCGGTCGCGTTGAGGCATCAATATGCTCAATTTCCGGAATGATACGTGCTGAGATGATTACAGAGATCAGCAAAAGCAACAGTCCCGAGATGGAAAAAAAACGTCTGAACCCGGCGTGTTCAATGAGGTTGGGAAAAGTATCGAGGGTCCAGGTGTAGCTATAAGCCATCAGGACGCCGATCAGGAAAATGCCGATGAACGGTCTGAGGGTAACGTTGTCGCCATAGAGCGGCACGACATCAATGTTGATGAAACGGTGCGCCAGGTAGGCAGTTAATCCGAGGAAAATAATGGCGAGACCCCGCTTGTTTTTAAAAAATACGGCGATCAGCGGCCATAACGAGTGGCAGGAGCAGGTAGAAGAACATTTCCTGGGCAACTGTCCAGTAATGGCCGTCGGCCTCGAGAAAGAGGTAATGCCTGATGGCAACAGCAAACTGGCCCAGGAAGAGAATGGTCACCGTGATCATGGTATAGTACATTGGTAATATCCGTTTGATCCTTCGGGTGATATAGTGGCTCATATAGGAGGAGGAAAGTGCCCGCCCGGGTTGTTTGATGAACGGGGTAGCCAGCAGGAAGCCGCTCAGACAGAAAAACAGCCATACCCCGAATATACCACTGCCTTTCATGACGCCGGTATGCTGACCGAGTACCAACAGGGCAGCCATACCCCGAATGCCGTCAAGGGCGCCGATGTTGACGCCGGAGGAGGATACCTTCGAATTGATATCGGCAAAGGCAGGGAAGGTTTTCATGGACTGGCGGGAGAAAAAAATAAATACCAGTAAGGTGATAATGAGCGGCATAATGGTTGAAAGAAAATAATTTTCTTCAATCAGCTCACCGGTAAAAACAATAAACGGATCGGTCGACGTGGTTTTAATGAGTACATGGTCCCCTTCAAGCGCGAAGGAGTCAATCTGATCGTTGGGCTTGAAATTATTAAATATCTGTCGATAATCAAAGGTGATGTCCGGACCGTAATAACTGATAAGAGTGAAGGCGAATAGTTTGATTTTCCCCGGCTTAATGCCGGTATCAATCCTGATCTTTCTGGCAATATGATTATTCAGAAATATTGTTTTGACCGCCCTGGTACCCTGGGCATATTCTTGTGAACGTTTCGAATATTCGGCCCTGAAACGGTTGCCGTTTATGCCGCTCGAATAATAGACATCAATGACATCATTATGGTCGAATTCCGCATCGATTTTAATCGCTTTAAAGCTCGGCAGGGCGACGTAGGAGATGAGAAGTTTCATTCCGATAAAGACACAGACGAAAAGAACTATTTTTAGCCAGAAAGAGAGAGGATACTTCATCGAAACCGATCCCGATTTGTTACGGGTTATGTCCGTTTATCTGTTGATTGCAAAGAGTTGCCGAGCAGGAGTGAGATATAGCGCGGTCTCACAGAAAAAAATATCTGTTTTATAATCCGTTTCCCTGCCCCCGTTCAGCGTCTCATGTTGTTTGCCAGTGTCGCATAAAATCCGTCCAGTTTCTTCCGGTATGATTCGAGAGAATAGTGCTGAGCAACCAGCTCTTTACCATTACGGCCAAGGCGTTCACACTCTTGCTGATGTTCAAGCAAATACTGCAGACCGTCTGCCATACTGGTGGCATCCGCTTCGCTCAGATAGGCGACATCAGGGGTGAGAACCTGGGTGTGCGTGGGCAGGTTGGTCGCCAGGACGGGTTTACCAGAACCGAGATAGGAGTAGATCTTCATGGGCGTATTGTTGCCCTTTATTCTCGGGGAAACGAGAATATCGGCCTGGGCCAGATAAAAGCCGAGCAAATCAATATCCCGCGGTCCGCAGAAAGACACCTTCGAGGTGATGTTCATCCTTTCAGCAGAGGCCTGATAATGGTTGATGCTTTTCTCGCTGCCGCCAATGAGTGCCAGGTGCGAGGGGACATCCCTCTCTTTAAGGACAGCTATGCTCTCAAACAGGAGATCAATCCCCTGGTAGTTCTCAAGATTGCCGACATAAAGAAGAAGAGGCCCGTCAATCGGAAAGGTCAAGCGGAGGTCTTCCTCACCGTCAGGGATTTCTTCCTGCAGATTAATGTCTTCCAGGCGCACGATATTGGCTGACGGGCAGAATCTTAGTGCCTGGTCAACAAGTGCCTGGCAAACGGCAACAACGCCGATGCTGTTTTTGACAGCACGCTTTTCGAACAATTCAAGAAGTGGTTTGAAAACCGCGAGCACCGGGATTTTGTCGACAAGTTGAATGGAAAGCGAGGAGTCCATATCGTAGACGTAGGGAATACCATGTGTTTTCTTAAAACGCATGGCCATGAAGACAGCTTCCTCTACCGTGTGCAGCAGGTCATAGTCATTCTCCCTGATCAGATTCCGGGCTTTTGCATATACGCGAAAGTCGCTTAGAATCTTCTTCAAGGAAAAGCCCGGCGGTATATTGTTCAGGTATTCGGCCGCGGAAGATCGGTGCAGGGTGACTCCGGGAATTGCTATTTCTTCCCCCTCGTGATAGACGAGCAGGTCAACCCGATGACCAAGCGCTGCCAGCTCGCCGGCCAGCAGACGTACGGCAATCGGCGTACCGCGGTCCTGATAAAACGGTTGCGGTGCGATCACCAGGATATGAAGCCGCTGTGGCCGGTTACTCTTCATGGTTGCGGTCGGCTCATGTGCAAGACCAAGCAGTAGCGGTAATCCCATTTCACGCTTCGCGGTCCCGAGCGGGGACGCTCTTGGTTATTATAGGAGAACCAAACATCCTGGTAAGAAGGGTCAGCCTGAAAAAAGCTTCGGTAACCCGACTCAGACCGACATGCCTGAGTTTTCGATGAACCACCATCGGCAGGAAGAACTGGGGAATGAAAACAGGTTTGGAAAAACCATTTCTAACCATCTCCCGGCCAATCTGAGAGCGGTTGAACAGCGTGAAAGTCCGTGTGTTTTTTTCCCACTTTTTCTTCATTGCAAACAGTGAATCATAGAGAATATTTGAGCTCCTGCTGTCGGGATAATCAAAAATGACCGCTTTTCGTGCCACGCGGCACATTTCCCCGAGCAATTGCGGCCAGCGCTCAACATGGGGCAGCAATCTGAAGGCAAGAACGAAGTCGAAGGAATCGTCATCGTAGGGGAGGGCCAGCATATCGCAGAGTTCAAAAGTAAAAGATCCCGGCTGAAGCTGTCGATCAAGACGGTGGCGGCAGGATTCATCACTGCCGGTAACGGTCACCCTGAAACCCTCTTGAGCCAGGGGCACGGCAAGCTGCCCATGGCCCCCGCCTACATCAAGAATAGTGTCTTCCGCCGTGGGGGGCAGACAGCCTCTGGTTATATCAAGCTGAACCTTGAGGAAGTATTCTCCGACAACCCCGCTGAAGCGTGTTGCATAATCATCGCTGGCTGTCTCTCTATCGGCAGTTTCAAGATACATAATTCACGTTTATGAATGCAAAGGGGTAAAGGGCAGATGAACTGCCAGGATTTCCCTGGCCCTTCTTTCTTCGTTCCAATCAAGTTTCTCCGCCATGATGGTGCAGATTTTTCTCAGGACTTCGGGTTCGGGACATTCTGCTGTTCCCAGCGAAGAGCGTCTGAAGACGATGTCAGTCAGTTTTTTTGCACACTCCTTCTCTAATGAAATAGGAGACCTCTGCCGCCAGAAGAGGCGGATCAAGAGATATCCAGCAGTCGGCCGGGTCGGCGCCTCCATTAATCGATTGTGCAACAAAGTCAAAAACAACACGCCAAAACGAGCCGTAAGTTTGCAGCAGGTGCTGCCTGATGGTGTCGTACTGCTGCCCGAGCATTTTGCTGTACTGGCCATGGTCCAGGCGGATTGCTCCTGTTCTGGGGCCGCTGTATGATGGTCCTGGGCCGGCCGGTTGCTGTCCCTGTTTTTTCAGAAGACGGATGACTTTGTCGGCGATATCCGGTGCCGTGGTGTATTTTACACCGCTTATGGAAATAAGCCCTGCCATCTTATCTGTTTTCAGGTGGTTGATGATACGGGTTGATTTTTCCAGCTGGACGGTGTCACCCGGCAGGTTCTCGTCCTCACCCTTTTTACGGGGCAGCAGTCCGCCATGGCAAAAACTTACATCCCGCATGCTCAGCTGCGCGCGAGGGTATATCCTGTTGATGTCCTGAAGCATTTCCTCGATATCGCCGTTTGACAGGGCAAATGAATCCGGGCTCCCTCCGTATGGCTTGTAACTGGTGCCGATCATCGTGTACTTGTTGCGCCAGGGAACAAAGAAGAAGAGCCTCTTGCCTCTCTTGATGAAGGCATCCTTGTCGATAAAGTCACTCCATCCTTCAAGACCAACCGCATACTCGCCGAAAAAACGTTTCTTCACGACAATATTCATGGCCTGCGCCCACTTGCCGGAGGTGACCGGAGGTAGTGAAGGGCTCGAACTGAGCAGTCGCTCTACCCAGGGCCCGGCCGTATTGATAACGGTTGTTGCCCTGATGTCGCAACGTTTCCCGCTCAACTGATCGACCGAGGCGATACCTGTCACTCTATTGTTGGATATAGTCAGCTCTGTGGCTTCATGGTAGTTTGCCAGAACAGCGCCGTAGCGGGCGGCATCGAGCAGATATTCCAGCAGCAGCCGCTCGGTATTGACGGCAACCGCGTCATACCAGAGGGCGGCACCGTTCAAACCGTTTCCCTCAATACCCGGAATGGCAGCCTTGCACCTTTCAAGAGAGAGTGCGCTCCCGCATGGCAGTCGGCTGTTTTCGGGAAGGCCCTGGTTTCTATCGCAGGCGATGAGGTCGTAAAGGCCAAAGGCAATGCGCATCATCTCTTTGCCTTTCAGGCCGTGGCCATAAGTGGGCATCAGGCAGGCCAAAGGCTTGACGATATGGGGGGCAAAGTGCATCATCGACCTTCTTGAGGCAATCGACTCACGCATGCGTTTAAGGTTCAGGTGCTGCAGATACCGAATGCCGCCGTGGACGATTTTCAAGCTGTTGGCCGAGGTTGAACCGCCAAAATCACCTTTTTCCACCAGGGCAACCCGGTAGCCCGCACGTGCTGCACGATGGGCAAGAATGGCACCATGTATTCCAGACCCGACAATAGCCAGATCAAATTTTTCATTTTCAAGCTTTGTATAATCGCGGTTCATTCTCGTCAGGTGTTCAGGTAAATCGGTAAAAATAAAACCCCGATAACGGGGATGCGTTCTTCAGCGATCATTCTTCTTACTATAAAAAAAAAAGGAATAAGGCAGTCAATGTACCATGTTGTGTGAACTGATGCCAGCAGCATCAACTCAGCCTGAGAGCGAGCTGCTGCCTGACGAAACGAAACGTCGACTGCGGGGAGCCAAATCCACGTATCACGGTCCGGGGATCAGCGAGAGCGGCTATTATTGAGACGGCTGGTCGTGCCGGATCAATAGCGGTGTGAATGATGCTGCCGAAACTGCCGACCCGGTGTTCCTCCCCGGCCAGCGGCAGAGGGTCACTGCCGGAGAGCAGCCGCAGTGGTGATAACGGTTCAGTCTGTCTTGAATCTCTTAAAATCGCCGGTTTGGGCCACAGACGGGGACGTGAGCCATTGTCGCCGACAAAGAGCAGGGGGGATCGCGTCTGCTGGAGAAACGATGTGAGGATCCGCTGCCGCTTGCCAAGCCATTTACCGACCCCCCAAGGCAGCACGGCGACTGCTCCGTCACCAAGTATGGATGCAATTGTCTTGTCAAGCGGCTGATATTCATCGATAGTTCCAGAAGATGCCAGCGCAAGCACCTCGAGATTTTCCTGGGTGACCATCTGCCGGCCGGCAAGGATAAACACTCTTTGACCCGGAAAATCACGGTGGGTAATGAGCAGAGAGGACGTCTCTCCGGTGCTTGTGACCTGCCAGGTACTATTGACCGACAAAGGTACCGGAGAGGGTGAACCTTGTCCCTTGAGGAGGCTGAAATAGTCATTTCCGCGGGTCTCGGTGAGGAAAATGAGGCCATCCCGGCTACCACCCCCTGCCCTGGCTGCCGCATGCGAAAAGTTTCGAAAGGCTGCGGAAAAAAATGCGTCCAGATCATAGCAAGGATATATGTGGGTATGGGCGTCTGTTACTATCATATGAAATTCATGGTGATGGGGGTTAGGGTCACCGGGACTATGGTATTAATGGAATGTCATGTCAACCTTACCCTTCCTCTTCCCGCGATATTTTCAGCAGGCTGGCAAAAAGGATTTCCTGTAATTGCCTTTCAGCCGAAAAACGTTTGTCCTGATTATTCTGCTGCAACGATTTGAAATAGGTGCTGGCTGTTTTCAGGTACTGGGGCGGCCAGTTTTTCGTAAACACGGGTGAATCGGCAGGCGAGAGCGCGAGCGGCGCACGTTCGTAATCGCGGCGTCCGTGGGCCCAGTTGCTGATATGTTCATAATACAATAGTGCCCGGTTGATAAGTATGAAAAGCAGGGAAATCGTGTCGGCCGGTCCGATCTGGAGCTGCGGGCCGGCAAGACGGACCCCGAGGAGTGATGCCCTGGTTTTCAGGTACTTTCTGCCCAGCAGCGCCCCTACGGTGCCGACCGCTCCGCCAACTGCACCGCCAAGCGCGGTAAAGAGGCCGAAACCATGTCCCAGAGCGGCAACATCAACGCTGGCACCGATGGCAACCCCGCTTATACTGCCCAACAGCAGGAACTGTTTTTTCGTCAGGCCAAGCAGCTGCCAGGTCTTTTCACTGAAGAGGTCCTCGTGCAGGATGGAATGTACCGGGAGCGTGCAGTTGAACAGGTTGTGCCTGAACAGTCCTCTCATTTTCTGGTGTGCTTCTCTTTCATAGTCGGCTACCAGGGCGGTATAGCGATCAACGAGCTGGTTTTTCAAGTCGCTCTCGGGCTCAGTGTTGGAGAGGGGTTTTTGCAGTTGCAGGGAGAGACTGTCTGACAGCATTGAACAGATTATCTGGGCGCAGGTCCGGTTTCGCGCCGCCCAATCTTTTTCAATAGCGTAAATAACTTCGGCAATGAGGGGCTGCCAGTCCTGGTCAATGGATTTTAGTGCTTCGAGCAAGTCAATTCGCTCTCGATAGGTGGCATGATGGGCATTAAACACCCTGCACGAATTGAAATGTTTCGCCAACTCGTCTTTCCATGCGTCAAGGAATTGCTCCTGGTTTTGCTTGGGGTTGATGATGGCCATTCTCGGTTTGCCGATCAGTCGCAGTATCTCCATCTCTATTTTGTCGACGTTGCGGATTGGCCGTGAGCCGTCAACGACATAAATAACAGAAGCGCCCCGGCTGAGAGGCTGCAGCAGTTCATGATCGTCGCGCAATTCGGGCCGGCTGGCGGTGAAGGCGGTGAGTTGCCTTATCCGCTCATTGCTCGCCCCTTGGCTGTTCTTAAGCTCCGCCAGCAGACGGCTGGGGTTTTGAAATCCCGGGGTGTCGGTGAACCTGAGAATTTCCTTGCCATCCAGGATGACGGGGAAGCTTCGGCATTGTATTGTCTCTCCGGGAAAGGAACTGATAGCGACGGAATCATCCTCAGACAGGGTTGACACAACCGAAGATTTTCCTTCATTCGGATGACCGATTATGGCAATTTCAGGTATCATCAGCGGGCTAAAACTCCTGGATCAGCAGAAAGGCATCGCCGAGACCATCCAGCTTCCGGCGCCAGATTTTACTTTCCTGTCGGGTGGGACGGGTAAGGATGAGATCGTCCTGCTTTCGTCCGATCAATCCGACATATATCGGTGTATCTCTGCCAACCGCCAAGCGAAGCTCCTTCAAAAAATGAAGTGAATCATTTATCGGTACCATCCATGCCTCAAAGAGTATAAGCAGACCTTTGTTGCCCTGCCAGCGGCTCCTGCCCAGTTTCTCCAGGACGGCCTTATCCGATGCGTAATCGGAGAAGATGATTTCATGGCGATCAACGAGGAAATCCCTGCTCGCCTGAGCAGGGCTATGAGCTCTTCGGGTGTGCACAAATGTTTTATATCAACGGGCAGCAGCAAGGTCAGCAGGTGATCTGGCGTCGGTGAAAAGGGATGCTGTTCCTGATGATCGTCTGACAGCCCGGACACGGAAGTTCGAGGTTCGACCGGGACTGCCTGGGTTGACATACGCGGGGTCGTCATCCGCTGTAATATCCGCAGTGACTCAGGACTCCTGGCTTTGAAATCCTGCAGTGAACGGTGTTGCCGGTATTTGCTCAGAAGGAGGAGCAGGATTCTCGGGAATAGCGTGTAAGAGATGAGGCAGAGGATAAGAAAGGGCCACCAGGAGATAAGGTCCCGGGTAGCCAGATGATAGATGCCATCTTTTAAAATAATCTGGCTTCCTTCGATTTCAGTCAGAGTCGGATAGCCATAGTGCTCCGGGATCAGCCATGACCATGGCGTGGCAAGAATTTGAACTCCTTTGTATATAGCTGGTGAGGTGAACTGGATTGTTGATTGCCAGCCAAAAGCGATATCACTGGTGAGGATGCGAAACAGTGTCGCGGCCAACAGGCCGGTATTGAAGGTAAGCATGACCATCTGGGAAAGGGTAAACAGCGGCCAGTAGAAGATTAGACCATATGACGATCTGTTTCTTTTGATTATTCCAAGTGTCTGTTCGCAGGCGTGTCTGCGTTCGGCGGAGAGTTTTTCCAGCACCGGACGGGCAATACGTGTGGTAAAAAAGGTCATCAGCGTCCCATACAGCAGGACAATGACAGAGGGGAGTTGCTGTCTTCCCAAGAGTCGGAGAAGCAACGAAAAGAGAAGGAAACCATAGAGGGCAAGCTGCGAAAATACAAAGATGAAGAGAAAGTGGAAGACGTTAACGGGAGTGGTGCCGGAATAGGAAAAAAAGGATACTCCGGCAGTCATGCCTGAAATCAGTCCAACGCACAGCAGAAACGCCGTCAGAAGCGACAGAGCGTCACGCAGGATGGTGCCGGGGCTTTTCCCCCCTTTATCCGCGAAGACGTCACTTCTTCTCTGGCGAAGCCATCGATGCAGCAGGCTCTTTGTATCTTCCTCCTCACGTTCAACGTTTTCAGCAAGATATATCGAACGGTCCCGTTTGTGCAATTGACCCTGATCCGCCTCTTTGTCGAGGCTGCAGAAGAAGGTGAGATCGATGAGATCACGGTATGTCCAGTCGCTTTTCATTGTCTGCTCTTGCCTGCTCGTTAAACGGGACCGTAACTGATACGATTAACGGGTAACTATAAACTGCAATGCTTGAAAAAGGTACAGATCAATCAGGCCTGCTCGCGAAATCAGGGTTTTGATTGATGCGCAGCTGCAGGGCATGATAGTGTCAGCAAAGTTTTGCATACGATTGTGGAATGAAAAATGATATGCTGAGGCCTGGCCGCGATAGGACAGCTTTTCCGATGCACGTAACGGTGTCTCTTGGTATTTGGGTATCGGGCCTCTTATAGAAATAATGTCTTGAAAGGATGAGTGACTGATCAAGGCAGGGATTTTTATAGCCTGGGAGATGGGGGACAGCCTCGGACATCTGTCCCGGTTATCCTCGATTATTCATGAACTCCTGGCGCGCGGTCATCAACTGTTTTTCGCACTGAATGACACTACCTGCCTGGAACTTTTTTTTCCGCAAAACCTTACCATTTTGCCGGCGCCATCGGCAAAGAAGCAATGGTTTGAGGGGGAACCGGCAATTTGCAACGCCAGTATCCTGCTGAAAAGAGGCTACGGCGACAGCAGACAACTGACAGGCCTGGTTCGATGCTGGCACGGGTTGTTCAGCCTGACCGAGCCCGACATGTACCTCTTTGACTATGCCCCCACCGCAATGCTGGCTGCCAGGGGAGTGGCTAAACCAAAGGTGATAACCAGCTCGGGGTTTGGTTCCCTTGTCCCCGGAAAATCCGATCTCGAACTTGTCCCATGGCACGAGAATGCCAAGGAATTGCTGGCATATCATGAAGCCATGGTGGTGAAGTCAATAAATTATGTGTGTGATTGTTACCACTACCAGCCGGTCCGGTATCTGTTTGACCTGTATCAGTGCGATTTCAGCTTGATGTCCTGTCTGCCCGAGTTGGATGAATACCGGCGTGACCCGGACAGGACCATCTATCACAGTTCCAGGCCGGTTGCCGCCGCCTTTCCCGAACCTCAGTGGCCTGAGAAAGGCAAGGTAAAGGTTTTTGTCTACCTTAAGGCACACCTGGCACAATCACCGCTGTGCTTGATGTGCTGGCTGACAGCGATATCGAGGTTATCTGTTATTGTGCAGGACTTGACAGGGCATCTGCGGACGAGTATCGAAGTTGCGGTCTGGATATCTATCTTGAGCCGGTCTCGCTGGCACATCTGCTGCCAAAGGCCGAGCTTGTCGTTTGTCATGCCGGTAAGGAACTGGTGAGCCAGAGTCTGAGAAGCGGGGTACCGCTGCTCCTTTTGCCGGGGCAGCTGGAGCAGCGCAATTGTGCCCTTGTGGTTGAACGGCTTGGTGCGGGACTGATGGTCCCGTGGCAGGCGGGCCGCAAGAGTATCGACAGTCGCTTGGATGAGCTGCTTTTAGATCCTGCCTATCGCCGGGCGGCACAACTGGTTGCTAAAAGATACCTGTCTGACGGAGCGGATGAATCGGTATCGTCTATCGGCGATCGTCTTGAAGCACTGCTTGATCGCTCCGCTGGATAATAGGAAGAGAACAGCTTTTACAAAGTGCAACAAAACTGTCTGCTCAGGAGATGCTGATCCTTCGGGCAGTCGCGGCAGTCTTTCCAGCCGTTAATCATCTGGCCTGGAAATATCAGTATTGTGGTCGTGGTGGAAAGTCGCCGTTATAGTCACCACCGTCCATCGGCGAAGCAGGCGGAGCGGGCTCATCCATGATAGGCGGTAGCGGCTGGCCAGGTGGTTTGTCACCACCACCACCGCCATCGCCATCGCCGCCGCCACCGCCATTACCGCCATCACCGCCAGTACCGCCATCACCGCCAATACCGCCATCGCCGTCACCACCGCCATCGCCGCCATCGCCGCCAGAGTTATTTGCTATCGCGGCAATGGCCAGAATGACGGCCCCGGCAATGGCCAGATGCGTTCCTGTCAGGGAATTCAGAATGCTACTCGTATCAATGGTATTACCCGGCATCATGGCGAGTACGATCTTTTGTGCGGCATCAACCGTTTTCATACCGTCAGCAGTGGAAAAAACCATCCGCCCCTCAAAAACCGATATTTCTGTTTTTCCCTGGGCGTCAACCACGACTGATCCGCTGGCGACGGGAGTACCGGAGGCGTTGAAAATCACCTCGGCGACGGTATAGGTGCCCTGCGGGGTGTAGAAGGCTAATTTTCTCGAATTGTTGTTGATAAAGAACGTTACCTCGCCTTCTTTGACGTAGATTTTATAGGTCTCTTTTTCGCTGGCGACAGCAATGTGGGATTTGTTTGAGGCTATCAGGGAGATCCCTTGAGATTTGAGCAGACATTTACCATCGCAGACAAGCAGGGCACCATCCTCGACAGGATTCCTGCCGGATAATTTACTCGATAATGTTCCGGCATCATTAAAGACGGTGAAATTTCCATGTCCGATGCTGCCGCCGGAAAAGGCCGGGTGTGCAGTAAAAAAATGCCAGGGAAGCCGTGAGAGCGATGGTTCTTATCAGGGTTTTTTTCATTTTCCTATCCCTTCAGATCTGAAAATGTTTCTGGTTTTGACTAAGGGTCGTCCGCTCAACTGAATAGTTAGTAAAATATCTTATTAGTTTTCTGAAGCAAGGTTTTCCGCAGGTATTTCCCACAAAATCGTATTTCCTGTGTGATTTCAGCTATAACGGGTATTAGGCACACTCCTGGTGCTCATAATATACTGTTATTAATAGTAATTATTTGTTCTAGGAAGCGCAGTCAAAGATTCGTCAGGAAAACGGTCTGCTCAAGCCGGACGGACCTGCTGGCAGGTGAGTTCCCTGCGAATGTGCTGTGGTTACCCTGGGGTCTCTGATCTGCTTTACCATCGGAAAGGGACCGACCGGTTTCGATTTTATTGTTGTGGTACCATTTTGATATGGTGATCAAGGATGTTACCCGTATTACAGAGCATTACCGGGATTTTCGTGATATGAAAGTGCGTTGCGAACAATTGTTTTTTTGGAGTCAGATCAGTATATTGGTCCTGCTTGTGGAGGAGAGTTGAGGAACATGGCTAAAATTTAAAAGCGATCATCTTGCTCTCCCTGTAACGAGTATGATACTGTTGTGAACGTGGGGGTAGCGATCTTCAGAAGAGGTGCAGCATGGACAGGCGTCGTTTTATCAGGCAGGTGATACATTTTTCCGCGGGCTATTGTTTATCGGTACCCCGTTTCTTTCTCGAAGAGGCAAAAGCAGCGCCGCTGCCGGTATCTGATCTTGTTTCAGTAACGGGACTTGATTACCGGGCACTGGTCAGGGAGGCCGTCAACCTGCTCGGCTCCATGCAGCGCTTTGTGAAACCGGGAAGCAGGGTGGTGGTCAAACCCAATATCGGCTGGGACCGTTCACCAGAGCAGGGTGCCAATACGCACCCGCTCGTCGTCAGGGCAATTGTAGAACTGGCGCTTGAGGCGGGGGCGAAGGAAGTACAGATATTCGACCATACCTGTAACGAAAAGCGCCGGTGTTACATCAACAGCGGTATCACCGAGGCTATCGATTCCCTGCAGACACGAAAGGCAAAACTCACCTACATCGATGAGAGAAAATTTGTCCCGGTGGACATTGCTGCCGGGCGCTCGCTGACCCGCTGGGAGATATACAAGGATGCCCTGACGGCTGACACCTATATCAATGTGCCGGTGGCAAAACATCACGGCCTGAGCCGGCTGACGCTGGGATTGAAAAACTCCATGGGGGTTATTGGCGGAAATAGGGGTCGGCTGCATCATGATATCGGGCAGAAGCTTGCCGATCTTGCAACGGTTATCAGGCCTGCGCTGACTGTCGTCGATGCAACCAGAATACTCGTGAACAATGGTCCCCAGGGTGGCAGGCTGAAAGATGTGGAGCAGCGTGATACCGTTATCGCATCAGTTGATCCGGTTGCAGCCGACGCCTTTGCCACCACCCTGTTTGGCCTCAGCCCCGAAGCTATTGCCTCAACGGTTGCAGCATATGACATGGGGCTTGGACAGATAGACCTGACCAAGGTTCACCTGCTGGAGCGTGCTCTATCAGCAGCGGTCAACCGAGGAAAAAGCGGTACCGATTACTTCGCTATATCCGTACCGCCAGTCAGGCCCTGTTTGTCCTGCTCTTTCTCTTTCTTTTCATCAAGACTGACTACAGCGGCTCAGACACGATCGAGTATGCGGTCAATATTCTGTTTAGGATCGATCCGCTGCTGGCGTTTTCTACCATGCTGGCCTTGCGTACCTTCATTGCCCTGATGCTGCCATCGCTGATCGTCATCGGCCTGACGCTCCTTTGCGGTAGGTCGTTCTGCGGCTGGATATGCCCGATGGGCAGCCTGATTGACCTGTCTCATCCTGCCCTGAAACCCCGGAGCGGGAGTGAGGCGACGAAATTTCCTTATCTAGCCAAGGTGCTGCTGGTTTTTGTGTTGATCTCGTCTTTGTTGCGGTTCCCGTTAGCCGGCTATCTTGATCCTTTTTCCCTGCTGGTCAGGTCCTTTCACAGGCATTGATCTGGCTCTTAATAGTGTCACGGCGTCATTTTTTTCATTCACCTATGATAATGCTCCCGCAGCCGTTAATGCCATTACCGAACCGCTTTACTCGTTCATGAAAGACACTATTCTGCCCTTTGAACAGCGCTATTATGATCTTGCCCTGGTCAGTCTGTTGCTGCTCGCCCTGGTGTTTGCTTCCGAACTGGCGCAGCGCCGGTTTTTCTGCAGGAACATCTGCCCTCTCGGGGCCCTGCTTGGCTGGATCGGCCGCCTGGGTGTGCTCGATCTTCATGGCGGTGACAGCAAGTGCGGTCGCTGCCGCCACTGTATCTCCATCTGCCGAATGGGAGCGATAGACAGCAGCAGGAAAATACATGTCAATCAGTGCAGCCTCTGCCTGGAATGTTTTGAGCAATGCCCGCGGCAGATCATCGCTTTTGGTGCCACGGCGCCGGTGAGCCGCGGTGCTTCCGTCTCTCTTTCACGCCGGCGTTTTCTTGCCGCACTGACTGCCGGCCTGATAATCCCGCCGCTTCTTGGTGTACGCAGGCTGAACGCAGAGCCCGATCCACGGCTCATTCGTCCGCCCGGTGCGCGGGGCGAGGAGGAGTTCCTGCAACGCTGTGTCCGCTGCGCGGAATGCATCCAGGTTTGTATCGGCAACGCGCTTCAGCCGACCGGTCTGCAGGCCGGACTCGAAGGTGTGTTTACCCCCCGCCTGGTCGCCCGCACAGGATATTGCGAATTTAACTGCACCCTGTGCGGGCAGGTCTGTCCTACCGGGGCAATCAGAACCTTGAGCCTGGCTGAAAAGCACACTGCCAAGATCGGCCATGCCTGGTTCGACCGGAATATCTGCCTGCCCTACGCGAAGGGACTTCCCTGCATGGTCTGCGAGGAACACTGCCCGACGCCTGACAAGGCGATCAAGTTCAGATCGGCCACGATAATTGACGACCGGGGAATTGCGGTGGCGGTGAAGCAGCCCTATGTCGTGGATGAACTCTGTATTGGCTGCGGCATCTGTGAAACGAAATGCCCGCTACCGGGCCGCAGTGCGGTTTTCATCACCAGTGCCGAAGAAGACAGAATCCTGAACACGTGCTGCCTGCAAGAACGGATAGCGAAGAAAGTGGTGGTTATGGAGAACCTTCATGAGAAGAAACGCTCAAAATGGCACTCACTCAGAGAGAACCTGCCCGCGGGAGGTAAACGAAATACCTTGCTGTGACTGGGTTCCGATCATAATTGATTCAATGAGCGGACTATTTATCGGTTCGCTCGATTTCCAGCGAACAAGAAAATTGGCGCCGGACCCCCCGCTTGTGTCAGACTCTTTTACAACGTAGCGGGTGGTGGCCATCGGCGCAAGAACAATTGCTTTTTCCAGGTAGTGCCGCACGAGTTTTCCTGCCGAGTCATAATAATCAACAGTCTCCAGGGTGACGGAGGCTGCTGGGTCGGTGTTTCTGATGCTCAGGGTAACGGCCAGATTGAAGGGTCGTTCTCTGTTGCCGCTGTAGATATGTGAATAGACCGGAACATAGATCGTCTGGCCGGTTGGCTTCTGGGCCTGGACCGTGGTGTACCCGCCAGCAAGCAGCAGAGCGCAGAGCGCTACGACAACACCATTTCTCCGTAACCACTTCATAAATCCTCCTCAATCCCGGCTTGATTTTGTTTCAGTTCACCATGTTGTGTACCGGACGTAACAATAATAATTTTATGCATATTTTGCCATGCTTCCTTTTGTATGGCAAGTACGCTATCTGGATATTTCACGAGTTGAGACAGCGTGCTTGTCAAGGAGACTTGCGATTCACCATGGGCGTAGGTGAATCGCAAAAGCGACGCGGGAAAGCAGGTTCTATCGACTCGCCCCTGCTGAACATTGCCAGTCACTGAAGCACTGACGGTGAGAGTATCCTCTATTCATTGAAATTAGCGTAATAACTGTATTTGTCTCAGAGATATAGGAGCGTTTCTGGAAAATGTTCATGAAATGTTCAGGCTAAAAGTGTTGCACCGGGTGAACTGAACAGATAGGATTGAGCGCGTGGACCAGGTTTTGGGTCAGGAAGCGGTTTTAACCGTGGTTGGTCATCTTTTTAAGGGACATCCGATGGAATACGCAAAATTGCGCATTTCACTATTGCTGCTGTTGTTCATCATTGTCTTCGGTACGGCCGGTTATACGCTTTCCGAGGGCATGACGGTGTTTGATTCGTTTTATATGACCCTGATAACCATCAGCACGGTTGGTTTCGGCGAGATCGTCCCTTTGACCCACACCGGCAGGATTATTACCGTATTCATCATTATTTCAGGAATCAGCCTGCTCACCTATTCCCTCGGGCAGGTTGCCAGGATCTTTGTTGAGGGCGAAATTCGAAAGATTTTTGGGAGGAGAAAATTGGAAAAACAGATATCCTTGTTGACGGGCCATTTCATTGTCTGCGGATTCGGCCGGATTGGAGCGGTTATCTGCCAGGAACTGGCGGATGAGGACATCTCTTTCATTGTCCTCGAACAGGATCATACGAGAGTCGAAAAGCTGGAAAGCAGACACTATCTTTATATCGACGGAGATGCGACAAACGAAACGACTCTTCTCCAGGCCGGTCTGCAACGGGCCAAAGGACTGGTAACCGCCGTCTCAAGCGATGCCGACAATGTTTTCATCACCCTCACTGCCAAGGGTCTGAGACCGGATATCTTTGTGCTTTCCCGGGCGGCGGATTTAAAAAATGAGGGCAAACTGCTGCGCGCTGGTGCCTCACGCGTTGTCTGTCCCTACAATATAGGTGGTTCCAGGATGGCGCAGATTTTGAGGAAACCAACGGTGGTAGACTTTCTTGATGCCACCATGATGAGCGGGGACCTTGGCCTGAACATGGTGGAAGCTCTTGTGCAACCCGGTTCCGGTCTCGTCGGCAAGAGTCTTGTTGAAAGTAATCTACGGCGGGATTTCGGGGCGATTATTGTCGCCATCAAGAAGGTAACCAATGAGATGGTCTATAACCCGGGGCCGATGGCCGTGATCGAGGCGGGAGATGTGGTCGTTGCCATCGGCAAAAAAGACGATATGGTCCGGATGAGAAAAGTCATGATCTGAGAAACCCCAGCAGAGACAAAAGTACTAATTAAGTATACTGTCCCCGTAATTGCGCGTTTGCCCCTTGAGAATGCGGGTAGTCCGTTATCGACTTGATGCATTGCGGCGTTATCACCAACACCGCATCAGCGCCATTGATATAACAACCGCTGAGATCGCCAGGTCTCCCGACGACACTTATCCACAAAGACCCGTCTGTTGTTCTATCCGGTTCGTCTGCACCGAGGGTCCTGTTCTTCGGATGAGGCAGCAGGATATTGCTGTTTTTTTATTTGACACGAATAACCACAATGTAGTACGTTTCCCGAAATAAATTGTTCATTCGGATAAAGGAATGAGAAACAGATTACGCTATATACTCATAACGTTTTTGATAGTCACCCTTGCCGGGCTGGGGAGCGCCCAGGCTGGCGTCAGGCTTTGTTCTAATGATCGCGTCCTGTGTGAGGCTCCCGCCGCGGCAGTCTCCTGCTGTGTTGATGGGCTTTCTGTCGATCATGGAAAGATGCTCTCCGTCAAACCGGCAGAGAAATTTTCAGCTGTCGATTGTCCCCATGGTGAATTATGTGCAGTGATGAACTACCCGACTGATGTTGGAATCAATAGCTCAAATCTTTTTGACGATGGTGTTTTACTTACAAACGCTCCCGCTTTGCTGGAACGGTCTCTTGTTACTTACCTGCAACCCGCTTTTCTTCCCCATCCACCACCAGAAGATGCATTTCCCCCGCTCTACACCCGCAACTGCTCCTATCTGATTTGAAAAGCATCTTTTGCGCCTGACTGCCGATACCGATGTATTGGTCGCCGTTGCTGTTTTGTTCACTTTTTATTTTAAAACAATTGAGGATTGTCATGAATAGAAGAACCTTTGTTTCTCTGTCCGTTGTCGGGGTGGCTGCTTTTTCCCTTTTTCCTGTAAGCTCACACGCCGGTTTCAGCCTGTTTGCCAAACACAAATCTTTGAAAAGCAGCGGGGATGAAATTCATATCCCGATGAAAAACGTAAATGACGGTAAGGCCCATTATTACACTTACAAAAGCGGTGGCACCTCCGTTAATTTTTTCGTGATCAAAAGTAATGATGAGGTAATCCGGGCTGCGTTTGATGCCTGTGATGTCTGTTTCCCGGCCAAAAAGGGCTATGATCAGGATGGTGATGTGATGGTCTGTAATAATTGCGGACGGCGTTTTCACACCAGCAGGATCAATGTCGAAGAGGGCGGCTGTAATCCGGCACCGCTGCATCGAACCGTGGCTGGAAACGACCTCGTTATCAAGGTTGCCGACATCGCTTCCGGTGTCAGGTTCTTCTAGGGGGGAACATGAATCTCTTTACTATTCCCCTGAGAAATATCAGGAGACGACCCTCGAAAACGCTGCTCCTTCTGCTGGTATTTTCCCTCGGGGTCATATCTATCGTGGCCCTCTACCAGGTATCACTCGTTGTCGGCTACAGCCTGGAGAAGAAGCTGACGACTTTCGGGGCAAATATTGTCATCTCTCCAGCCACAGAAAAACTCAGTGTCAGTTACGGTGGGTTTCATCTGGGGGACATGGTTTTTGATGTGCAGGAACTGCCGGAAGGAAAAACCAGCGAGGCGATTCGCTCGATTAAGTTGCAGGACCGGATCGCGGCCGTTGCCCCAAAACTGGTATCCATGACGAAGATTGGAGATACTTCGGTTGCCCTGGTCGGGGTTCGTTGGCCCGAGGAACGGGGGATTAAAAGTTACTGGGCGGCAAACGGCCGTTTTCCCGATAACGCGGAGGAATCCTGGTCGGCAGTCAGGCAGCGAGCAAGCTTGGCATGAAGGTTGGCGATCTTGTATCCATTTACGGGAAGGAATTCTCTGTCTCGGGCATTCTCTTTGAGACCGGCAGCGACGATGATTCGGTCATCCTGATGGAACTGGGCATGCTGCAGACCCTTCTCAACCGCCCGGATGCTACAAGTTTCATTGAGGTCGCGGCCCTTTGTGCGGGGTGCCCGATTGAGGATATCGTAGCTCAGATCAGTACGAAGCTGCCGAATACCGAGGTAAAGCGCTGCAAAACGTGATAAATCAACGCATGGCTTCAGTACACTTCGTCCAGAAGCTGGCGTTGTCCGTCAGTCTGGTGATACTGGTCACCGCTGCGGCGATGATCGGTTTGTCTATGCTCTCGGCGGTAAATGAGAGGAAAAAAGACATTGGTATCCTCCGCTCGCTTGGTTACGGGAAATCCCAGGTGTTCCCGATTTTCTGTCTGGAAGCCGGATTCATCGGCGCCCTTGCCGGTTTTATCGGGTACGTGGGCGGTTTTGGGGCAAGCTTCAAGGCCCTTGACTATCTGGCATTGGCAGAGGGGGCAGTCTCCTGTTTTTTCGGTCGGCCATTTAGTTGCTGGCCTCTGCGGTATTCGCCCTCATTACTATTGTCGCCGCTGTCTATCCCGCCTGGAAAGGTGCTTCGGTCGATCCCACCACGGCACTTGTTGCCCTATAGAAAAGAGAGGAGATGAAGATGCTTTCGGCATATAATATAACCAAGAATTATCAAACCGATGGCAGAGTCGTGCCGGTTTTGAAAGATGTCTCCGTAAACAATTTCCGAAGGGGAGTTCGTTTCAATTGTGGGCCGGTCAGGTTCCGGCAAGACAACACTGCTGAACGTCCTCTCGACCCTGGTACGGCCGGACAGCGGAGAGTTGAGGTATCACGATGACAACCTCGCCTTGTTTCCGGAAAAACGCTTGAACCGGCTCCGCCAGTCCGATTTTGCCGTTATTTTCCAGTTTCATCACCTGCTGCCCTACCTGAGTGTACTGGAAAACACCTTATTGCCTTTCATGAGTTCCTTCCGGCCGGTCAGTAAGCAACGAGTGCAGGAGGCCCTGGCTGGTCTTGAGCGGGTGGGCCTGGCTGATAAAGCCGACCGGCTGCCGGGAAATCTCTCCGGTGGCGAGCAGCAGCGGGTGGCGATTGCCCGTGCCCTGGTCAAGTCATCGCGGGTACTCTTCGCCGATGAACCAACCGGCAGCCTGGACAAGGAGACCGGCAGGCAGATCATGGGTTTGCTGATGGAATTGCACAGGGAAGGCCTTACCGTTGTCATGGTTACCCATGAACCTGGCTATGCCTCACTGGCCCAGCGTTCTATCACCATAGAAGATGGCGTGGTCGTGCAGTAGGGATTCTGCCTGTTGTGCACTGCATGCTATGGCAGCAAGTCAGATAACAGCAGAAAATAGAGTAGGGGCAGGATGACAATCAGGTGATCGTTCCTTCAGCCTTGAAAAGTTTATAATTAACGCTGTCGATGAGGGCCTGCCAGCTTGCCTCGATAATATTGATTGAAACACCAACCGTGCTCCACTGACACTCGCCGTCTGTACTTTCCACGAGTACCCGGACCTTGGCCTCGGTGCCATGTTCACCCGAGAGGACCCGAACTTTGTAATCGGTGAGTTTCATCTCTTCCAGGCAGGGGTAAAAACGGGTGAGAGCCTTGCGTAAGGCGCGATCGAGTGCGTTTACCGGACCATCACCCATTGAAGCGGTATGTACCTCGTCACCGCCGACATAAAGCCTGATGGTCGCTTCTGTCAAGGGGGGGTGATCCATCCGGTATTTGTTATTCATGACCCGGAAACCGTCAATACGGAAGAATTTACGCTGCAGACCAAGGGCATTGCGCATGAGCAGTTCGAAACTTGCCTCTGCCGCCTCATATTTATAACCTTGATTCTCTTTTTCCTTAAGCTCATTGATGATCGAAGAGAGCAAAGGGTCATTCTGTCTCAGCTTGAGGCCCCATTTTTCAGCTTTATGGAGGATGTTGGAACGGCCTGACTGGTCAGAGATCAGGATGCGGCGATGGTTGCCGACCATTTCCGGTGCCAGGTGCTCGTAGGTAAGGGGGTTTTTCTTGACGGCACTGACATGGATTCCACCCTTGTGAGCAAAGGCTGACTGACCGACGTACGGCTGATACCTGTTGTGCGGAAGGTTAGCCATTTCATTGACCAGTCGTGACGTCTTGTAGAGGTTCTCAATATGGTCCTTTACCTGGCAGTCGAGTCCCATTTTAAAAACAAGGGCCGGCAGTATCGAGGTAAGATTGGCATTGCCGCAGCGCTCACCGAAGCCATTGATGGTTCCCTGAACGTGATCGATGCCGAGATCGATGGCGATCAGGGCATTGGCGACGCCGGTTTCAGAATCATTGTGGGAATGGATGCCAAGTTTGACTGGTGTCCCGTTGCTTTTTAGGCTTGCTTGCACCGCCTTCAGGATTGCGGGCAGTTCATGTGGCAGGGTTCCGCCGTTGGTATCGCAGAGAACAAGGATTTCGGCCCCGCCTTTGACCGCTCGCTGGAGCGTGTTGAGTGCGTAGTCCCGGTTATTTTTAAAGCCGTCGAAAAAGTGTTCGGCATCATAGATAAGTTCATCCACCTGTGGTTTCAGGAACGCGAGTGTATCTTCTATAATTTCAAGATTTTCATTGAGTGATATATTCAGGGCATCGGTAACGTGAATATCCCAGCTTTTGCCGAAGATGGTCAGAACCGGTGTTTCGGCGGCAATCAGCGCCTGCAGGTTAGGGTCTTTTTCCGGTCTGTTTTTGATATGCCGGGTTGAGCCGAAAGCGGCAATCCTTGCATACGTGAGGTTTTTTTTTCTGATCTTTCTGAAATAATCAACCGACATCGGGTTGGATCCCGGCCAGCCGCCCTCTATGTAATCGACACCGAGTTCATCCAGTGCCATGGAAATCCGGATCTTGTCGTCGACGGAAATGTTGAAATTTTCTGCCTGGGTGCCGTCGCGTAAGGTGGTATCGTAAATCTCGATGGCTCGTGCCATGGTGAATGTAAATCCTCCGTGTAAACGGGATAGTACCGGAAATGATTAAAATCCCGGAATCGGTACAAGAGCTGTGTATACTAAGAGATATCCTGCAAAATGCAAACAGTTTGACGAACCGGTTGCTTTCAGGCGGTTGATGTAGCATTATTTCTTCGAGTGCCCGGGAAATTGACAACTCATGCCTTGCGATTACTATTCCCAGGTACTACATAATTCTGTATGTCTTATCCGGCGCTGGGAGATGGACGCTTTTACGCCAAATACCCTGATCCACGTTGTACAAAATTCTATTATTACGAGGAGGAGCAGATGAAACATTTTGCACGAATCGCCATGTGTGTGGCCGCCCTGATGATGATTGCCGCGCCGGCGCTTGCCGAAAAAAAGGTGCGCTGGAAATTGGCAATGACCTGGGGAAGCACCTTGACTCCGCTTTCAGAAGCGGGACCGTGGCTTGCCGAGATGGTCAGCACCATGACCGGCGGTAATTTTGAGATTCGCTGGGAGGGGGCCGACAAGCATAAGGCTCCGTTGGGGATTCTTGATATGGTCAAGGGCGGGCAGTACGAGATCGGACATAGTGCCGCTTATTACTGGAAGGGCAAGGATGTTACCACCACCTTCTTCACCACGGCTCCTTTTGATATGGATGTCAACGAGCAATATGCCTGGTACTATAATGGCGGCGGCCTGGCGCTGATGCAAAAAGTCTTCAGTAAACACGGTGTTTATTCCTTTCCCGGCGGCAACACCGGCGTCCAGATGGGCGGCTGGTTCCGTAAGGAGATCAAAACGCTTGACGATCTGAAAGGGTTGAAAATGCGTATTCCGGGGCTTGCCGGTGAGGTATTCGCCAAGCTCGGTGTCAGTGTCACCAATATTCCTCCGGGAGAGCTCTCCACCTCCCTTGAACGCGGGACCATTGATGCGCTCGAGTGGGTCGGCCCCGGTATGGATATACGGATGGGCTTTTATAAAATTGCCCCGTTCTATTATGCCGGCTGGCATGAACCTGCCTCGGAACTGCACTACATGGTCAACAAGAAGGCCTTTGATGAACTGTCTCCCGAATACCAGGCGGTGTCTGAAGACAGCCATGCAGGCAGTGGCGGCCAGAATGACGGCTGCGCTTTTTGATGACAATGCCAGGGCCTGGGATAAGATGCTGGCGGAATATCCGAACATCAAGGTTATGAAGTTTCCCGAACCGGTTCTTAAGGCCATGAAAAAAGCCACGGATGAGGTACTGGAGGGCTATGCGGCGGAAAATGCGGAATTCAAGGAAGTATACGAGTCCCGCAAGGCGTATTTTGAAATTGCCCGCCCCTGGACCAAAATTTCCGAGCAGTACTATCTTGAAACGTCAGATGCCGTTTCCAACTAACCGCTAGCTAATCCGACAGGTCTCTGTAAATCGCCCGACTACCCCCGGTAGTCCGGGCGATTTTTTATTGGCTTGCAATTTTGCCTGCTACACGTTTATCTATGCTTCCCTCCACCTGCAGAGGCGGTAACAACTGCCAGTCCTGACGGGTAAAAGAATGATTCTGGAAAACTACATGCTGGACCGACTTGAACAGTTCTATATGAGGATAAACCGCGTGGCGGGGAAAATCCTGTCTCTCGTCCTTATCTTGATGATACTTAACGTCTTCTGCGACGTTGTCCTGCGTTATTTTTTTCATAACAGCTCAGTCGGTATGCAGGAGATGGAATGGCACCTGTTTTCCGTCATCATTCTCTGCGGCATATCGGTGGCTTTGCTGGACGAGAGTCACGTTCGGGTTGATTTTCTCTATGACCGCTTCAGTGTTCGAACGAAAGCCGTTATCAATATTATCGGCACGGTCTGTTTTCTGCTGCCGCTGGCCCTTCTGATTTTCTTCGGTTCACTGGAGTTCGTCAAAGATGCCTATGTCATGCACGAAATCTCAGAAGACCCGGGCGGTCTGCCATATCGCTGGCTGATAAAAGGGCTCATTCCACTCTCCTTTGCCGGCCTGATATTCTGTTCTATCGGCTATACCATCAAAAATGTTAATCTCTACCGGAGAGACTGGAGAAAATGGCGGTGTAAGCGAGAGGATCAGCACAAAAATTAAACCGGAAGGGGAGGCGGGAACGTGATTGGCGTCATCATGTTTTTTGCTGCCCTGGTGATGCTGACGGTGGGGTATCCGGTCGCTTTCACCTTTGGTTCGGTCTCGATGCTTTTTGGTCTGATTGCTGCCATTGTTGAATTACAGGGCGATGCCACATTTGTTCTGGTCGCGCAGGAATTCTTCCAGATGTTCTCGATGATGCCGTTTCGCATTTATGCGATCATGAACAACACCATCCTGATGGCCGTTCCACTCTTCATCTTCATGGGTATTATTCTGCAAAAGTCAAATCTTGCCGAACGTCTTCTTGAGGCAATGGGAGTCATGTTTGGCAGGATTCGGGGCGGGGTGGCGGTGAGTACGGTTGTTGTCGGGACGCTGCTGGCCGCATCAACCGGCGTTGTTGGTGCCTCGGTTGTTGCCATGGGTGTTATTTCCCTGCCGGTCATGCTCAAATACGGTTATTCCAAGTCACTGGCAACCGGAACGATCTGTGCTTCGGGTACCCTGGGGCAGATCATTCCGCCATCCATCGTCCTCATTATTCTCGGAGATGTTTTTCAGCAGCCGGTCGGTGATCTGTTCAGGGCGGCCGTCGCTCCGGGGCTTGTCCTGGTGGCAGGCTACGTCATCTATATCCTTGCTGTTTCCTTTCTTGACAAGAAGTCAGCTCCGGCAGTGCCGGTTGATGCAACCATTACCCGCAGCCAGAATATCGGCAGGGCACTTTTAGCCATTATCCCGCCCCTGACCCTGATTGTCATGGTACTCGGTTCAATATTCGCGGGTATTGCCACCCCGACTGAATCGGCAGCTGTCGGCTGTGTCGGAGCTGTATCGCTGGCTGGTTTATACCGGAGACTGAGCTGGGAAATCGTCGAGGCCGCAGCCCTTGAAACCGTGAAAATTACGGCAATGGTCTTTGCTATTTTGATCGGTGCGACGGCCTTTTCAATGGTCTTTGTCTATTGCGGCGCCGATTATCTGGTTGAAGATGTCCTGACCAATCTGCCCGGGCAGAAATGGACCTTTCTCCTGCTTTCCATGCTGGCAATCATGGTGCTTGGCTTCTTCATCGATTTTATAGAGATTTCCTATATTGTCGTACCCATTTTGCTGCCGATAGCGGCTACCATCGGTCTTAATCCGCTCTGGTTCGCTATTCTGATAGCGATGAACCTGCAGACTTCTTTTTTGACTCCGCCCTTTGGCTTTTCCCTTTTTTATCTCAAGGGGGTCTGTCCGCCGGAAGTCCGGACAATCGATATATACCGGGGTGTCATCCCTTTTATTACCATTCAGGTTCTGGTTCTTGCTTCGATAGTGATTTTTCCCGGATTTTATGGATTTTAACCGCTTCCCAACGTGGATAGGGGCGCCTCACGCATGAAAAAGTCGAGAGGGCAAGCATATCTTTGCTGAAGTGCTTAGATTTAACTGCGTATTGAATAATCGGTTTTTTGTTCGATCTCTTGCATTATGCTCGAACAAATAGCCGAATGAGTCGAGGTACCCTTCCTTAATACAGTTTGTCAGCAGACAGGTTGGGATTAGATCAAAAATCATCGGTCGGAATTTATCTATGTTAAGTAAAGCGGAATGTTTAAAAAAAATAGACGCACTCAGGGATGATATCCGGGCAATGACGGATATCGATGAACCGGACATGGTCAATGAAACAGCAGACCGGCTCAAAGGGCTCAATTATACACCACCCGTCTCTGTTGGACTGGATACCTTTCTCACCTATACAACGGCGGGGCTGCTGCGTGAGATAGACAGGATCGTCGATCTGCCTGACGCCGAATTGGCGCATCCGGGGAGTAATGAAAAGCTTGGACCATGGGCTATCAAGCTTGAACAGATTTCAGTACTTGTCTTCTACTTCAAAGAGTTGGCAACGTTGCGGAGGCAGGTTCCTGAAGCCTGGGATGAGGTCGACGAACTCTATGTTCATGACTGATGTTCTTCTTCTGCAGTGGGAATTAAGGTGCAATTAAGGTGACAGTATACTTAATTCATCTCCTGTTACCTGAAGCATGACCATCACAATGCCTGGAAAAGAGAGATAAGTGTACTGTCCCCGAATTACTAGAGCCTGTCGGATTATGCTCTTTTTCCACATCTCTTCGTTATTTTCTGAAAACCAATGCTCGTAATATTAGGTATATGACTCCGCTTGATTTTCTTAAAATGCCTCGACCTGAGAAAAAATCGCTATAATCCGACAGGCTCCTAGAGGATGCTTTTGCCGAAGAGGGAGGCGGTAAGGGATACGGCCATCTGGGCTGTTCGGTTGCTGATGTCAAGAATCGGATTGGTTTCCATGATGTCAAGCGAAAGCAGCTTGCCGCTGTCACAGATGGTTTCCATGAGCAACTGTGCCTCACGGTAACTGAGCCCGCCAGGAACCGGCGTACCCACGCCGGGGGCTTCATTGGGGTCAATACTGTCCATATCAAGACTGAGGTGGAAACGCTCAAATCGGGCAAGTTGATCAAGCGCCTTTCTGAGCACACGGTGCATGCCGAGTTCATCGATATCGCGCATGGTAAAAATAGTACAGCCCGACTCCTTCAGGTTGCTCTTTTCCACCGGATCAAGGTCGCGAACACCAATCAGCACCACATTCTCAGGTTGTATTTTGGCTCCTCTCCTGCCGACATCAACCAGTTCCTGTGGTCCCCTGCCCAGGAGAATAGACAGGGCCATGCCATGGATATTACAGGTCTCGGATGTCTCCGGCGTATTGTAATCACCGTGCGCGTCGATCCAGAGAATACCGCAGTTCCTGTCGTGGGTTATGCCGCCGATGCTGCCGATGGAGGCAGAGTGATCCCCGCCGAGAAAGATCGGAAATACCTCGTCTTCAATCGCCTTTTGCGCTTCGATGTAGGTCTTCCCGCAGGCAGAGCGGATCAATGGTAAACGTTCAGAGAAGCCGCTGTCAGTAAGGGTGTAATGTCCCGGGACATTGATATTGCCGATGTCCTCCGCACGATAGCCCAGTTTTTTCAGGGTGGCGCTGAGGCCGGCATACCTGATTGCCGATGGACCCATATCGACACCTCGGTGCTGCTGACCGAGATCAATCGGTATGCCGATAATCCTGATAGTCTTTGTCATCTTCCGTCCTTCAGGTTGTTCCAGAGATTGACGATAAAATCCTGGGCGTTGGTCAGAATCGCCTGGGCCTGAGCGGACCCGCGGTTGGCCAGTTTGTCTGCACTGAATTCGGACATGTCAACAATGAAGAAAAATACCGGGCGGACGCTGCCGTCCTCTTGTACCCGGTAACTCGGCGTCATGTTGCCAAACGCGATGGAGTGCAACTGGGTGGCCATGCAGATGACCGTGGTTGCCCGGCGCGCATGCTGCCGCATAGCATCCTGTGCTTCATAAGCGTTGGCGATGACTCCCGGCAATGGACCATCATCGCGGATTGACCCGGCGAGTACATACGGGATATTTCTCTTCACACAGGCGTACATGATGCCTTCCTTGATGTCTGCCTGGTCAATATAGACCGTAATAGATCCGGCTGCGCGAACTTCTCCGATCACATCGAGATGGTGGTAGTGGCCGAGCGGAATCAGCTGTTGGGTGTATATGTCCTGACCAAGCCCGGTGCCGAAGCGCGAGGCTTCAAGATCATGGGTTGCCAGGGCATTACCCGCCATCAGACCGTGGCAGTAGCCTGACTCGATGAGGCCCTGCATCGCCTGCCTGCTGTCCTTGTCGAAGGAAACGGCCGGCCCGAGAACCCAGATGATATGGCCATGCTCCCGATCATGTCGGAGGATGTCGTAAAGGTCATCGTAGGAGCGTGAAAAGGGTGTCTCCCTGGTGCCCCTGGATCTGAAGGTGAATTTATCGTTGGATGTCTCCGGTTGCAGGAAGCCGTCAGGATGGACAAAAATTCCTTCCTCGCCGTTCTCTGTTCTACCGGTGACGACAAGGTCTCCTTTTTTCAGCCGGCGCGGTTCCACGACACTGACGTATGAACCTTCCACGACCAGTACGGCATCCATTCTGCTTTCCCGGGCCAGGACCCAGCCATGATCCTTGATCTTGACGTACTCGGGGAAATTCGAGGTGGCGTGGAATTTATCAGGTGCTATGCCATCCGCGGGAGCTGGTTCCAGTCTGGCAAAAGGACTGTGGACAAGAGGTTGGTTCCTGAATTTCGGCGGCAGGTAATGCATGAGAGGATTCATGATAGCCTCCTGACTGGTATTTGTTTATTTCCGATCCATCATAAAATATATAGAATGAATATACAAACAGGAAGTCGTGGGATAAAAACCCAGATTTAAAACCTTCTTTGTTTACTGTTTGGTAATAACAATAAACGTGATAGTATCCTGAGATCAGTGTGTTGGTCGCAGAAAAGAGAGAGGGTTATGTATCAGAGCGATAAGTTCACGATCAGAAATTCCCGGCCGAACGATGGTCTGGAAAGCATCTGAGAGAAATCAACCGGCATGACACTTTTTCTGGATATCGTTCTCATCGTTCTCCCTGTTTTCTTTATTATCGGTCTCGGTTTTTCATTGAAGGATACCGGGCTTGTTGACCGCAGTTTTCTCTTTCAGTTAAACCGGCTTATTTATTACGTTGCCCTGCCGGCACTGCTCTTCTATAAAATTTCCACCGCCAATTTTTCGGCGAGTTTCAATCCTGTTCTGCTTGCAGGAATGATCATTTCCGTTGTCATTGTTTTCGGCGTCAGCTATCTCTACAGCGTCTTCAGAGGATACCCGCCGGCAATGAGAGGTGCCTTCAGCCAGGGATCATTCCGTGGCAATATGGCCTACATGGGTCTGCCCATTGTTTTCAACGCCTATGGGGAGAGTGGTTTTGCTGTTGCGGGTATTCTGCTCGGTTTTCTTGTCCCGGTTTTAAACTTTTTCGCCGTACTGGCCCTGTTGCTTCCCCAACAGCAGCGTGAGCACAAAATTGGAGCATCATTCTGGGCCTATCAGTTTGTCTTCAATCCGCTCATCGTTGCATCTTTTGTCGGGGTTATCTGGAGCTTTTTCAATATTCCTATGCCGCCCGTGCTCGACAAAGCACTGAGTATTCTGACCGGTATGTCGCTGCCGCTCGCCCTTATCGCGATCGGGGCATCTTTTTCTCCAAAGGCAATGCAGGCGGAAATAGGAAAAGCCTTGCTTGCCACGGGAATCAAGCTGATGTGGATGCCGCTGTTGACGGCAGGGATCCTGCTGTCCTTCGGAATAAAAGGAGAGGAACTGGCAATCGGTGTGATTTTTGCCGGAACTCCGACGGCGACCACTGCCTATATCATGGCCCAACAGCTGAAATCCGATGCCGAACTCTCGGGATCTATCATCATGCTTTCAACAATGCTGTCCATTATTTCCTATTCAGTTGCTCTTTATATCCTGAAGTCATTCGGTCTCTAGCAGCGTGTCGGAGAAAGCCCTTTTTCTCCATCTCATCGTCTAAATAGGTGGGATTTGCTGCCTGGATGTGAGGGCTCGGACAGTCTCTCAGCCCATAATCAGGCGCGGCAGCCACATGGTCAGAGGCGGATAAAAGGTGATAATGAGAAGGTCCGCCAGCAGGATCAGCAGGAATGGAATAATCCTGTGGCTGATTGCGCCAATCTGCTCACCGGAGATAGCCCCCGAAACAATCAGGCAGATACCGAGCGGAGGTGTCAGCATACCGATGGCAAGGTTGGTTACCACGATCACTCCGAGTTGAATCAGATCGATTCCCAGTGACGGCGCCACGGCAACGATCATCGGTACCAGGAGAATGAGTGCCGCCGTTGTCTCGACAAAGGTGCCGGCAATAAGCAGAATCAGGTTGACGAGCAGCAGAAGGATAACCGGGTTTTCGGACAAGATCAATAGTCCGCCGGCCAGTCGGGCCGGAATGTCGTCAATGGCTGCCACCCAGCTGAAAATTGAAGCGGTGGCAATGATAAACATGACGATTGCAGCAATCAGTGAGCCTTCAACGAAGATGGCGGCAAGATCAGCAATTTTTATCTGACGATAGACGAAAGAACCCACAATCAGCGCGTAAAAGACCGCTATGGCGGCAGATTCCGTGGCGGTAAAAATACCTCCGAGTATGCCCCCCAATACGATTATCGGCGCTCCTAAAGCAAGGAGCGCCCGGAAGAAACTCTTCCCCAGTGATGTCAAGCTAAACGGTGCGGCTGCCCGATAACCGGCCTTGATGGATAAAGCCGTTGCCACACCGATCAGTGAGAGACCGATCATGATGCCCGGCAGGATACCGGCGGCAAAGAGGCGGCCAATGGACGCACCGGTAAGGAAGCCAAAGATAATCATTGGAATTGACGGCGGGATGATGACCCCGATAGAACCGCCGGAAGCCTGAACTGCCGCGGCAAAATCTCCGTCGTAGCCGGATTTTTTCATGGCCGGGATAAGCAGCGCCCCCACTGCCGCAGTGTCTGCCGCAGCAGAGCCGGAAATGCCGGCAAAAAACATGGCAGAGACAATAGTGACGGCAGCAAGCCCTCCCGGCAGCCAGCCTACCAGCGCATTGGCAAAATCGACAAGCCTTCGGCTGATGCCGCCTTTTTCCATGATCAGCCCGGCATACATGAAAAGCGGTACCGCCATCAGGTGAAACGAATCGGCGCCGCCAAACATTCTCTGGATAACAATCATCAGGGAAAAATCACCATTTATGACAATGATACTGATTGACGTAATCGCGATGGCAATGGCGATGGGAGTGTTTATCAGGAACAGGGCCAGGAGGAGGAGTATTAACAGGGTCGCATTCATGTGCTGTCACCTCCGGACCTGAGATCGCGGAGGAGAAAGCCGATGGCATGTAATGCAAGCAGGGTCCCGCTGAGGGGAATAACAGCAAATACAAACCATTTCGGCAGGGACAGGGCCGGCGTGGTCTGGGACCTGACGAAATAGGCAAACTCCGTGCCGTACCAGATCATCACAGCGAAGAAGGCCAGAGAGAGAATATGCACGATGAAGCGCAGGCGGCTTTTCAGGTAATGGGAAAAGCGATGTTGAAAAAGGTTGATACTCGGGTGCATGCCGCGGTAATAGGCGACCGAGGCCCCAAGAAAGGTGAGCCACACCAAAAGATACCGGGCAATCTCCTCTGACCAGAAGAGCGAGTGATTCAGAACATAGCGACAGAAAACCTGAACAATGACAATGCTGGTCATCGTCAGGCCGATGGCGAACACGGTACGCTCTGCATAACGATTGCAGAAGGTGCTGAGTCGTTCAACAGTCGACAATCGAGTCTTTGGCTGCACCCGTGATCCTACCTGGTCGCTTCGATTACCCTGAGCAGAAGGTTGTGCACCTTGGGGTCTTTAAACAGGTCGATATTTTTTAAATCCGCCACCTGATCCCTGAAGGCGGCGGTATCCGGATGCTCTTCAACCTGCATGCCCTTATCTTTCAGAAGTTGTAAACGGTCACTGTCCTTGGCGCGATTATCGGCCCGCTGGAATTGCGCCGCTTCGTACATGGCCGCCTGGATCAGTTCCTGTGTCTTTGCATCAAGCGTCTTCCACCAGACCAGAGAGGCGACATCGATATGAGCGGAATAAACATGACGGGTCAGGGTCATATATTTCTGGATCTCATAGAATTTGTAAACCTCGAGAACCCAGAGCGGGTTTTCCTGACCGTCGATGACTCCCTGTTCAAGTTCCGTATAGATTGGCCATGGCATTGGTGTCGGGTTGGCTCCCAGCGTTCGCCAGATTTGCTGGTGCAGAGCCGAGGACATGACTCTGATTTTCAGTCCATTAATGTCGGCCGGACTGACGACCGCTTTCCGGGAATTGGTCAGGTTGCGAAAACCGTTTTCGGAAAAGCACAAGCCCTTGAATCCGGAACTTTCAAGGCTCTTCAGAATCTCTGAGCCCAGTGGCCCGTCGAGAATACTATCCGCCTGTTGTGAGTCCTTGAATAAAAAAGGATAGTCTATGACCCGGACAATCGGATCAAAACTGTCAAACGGACCGGAGGTAATAACTCCGAGTTGAATGGTGCCCATCTGTATCTGTTGAAGGATTTCCGTCTCGTTACCGATTGAACCGGAATGAAAGATCTTTACCTGCAGTTCACTACCGGAGCGAGCTTCAACAAGTTCCTTGAATTTGTCGGCAACAATATTCTGTGCCGAGCCCGGTTTGGTTACCACGCCGAGCTTGATCGTCTGTGCCGCTTGCGCTGTCTGAGAGAGCAGTATTGTCAGGCACAGGCAGAGAGATAAAACAATATATTTCATTGAACATAGTCTCCAGCTATTTAATCGATAAAACGGGTATTTCAGACGGGAATCCAAGTCTGCAACGGAACTATAACAATGTCAACAGCAAAATAACTTATTTCTATACTCGTTGTCCCGCCCGTCAGGATATTTCACGAGTTGAGATACCTGCTTGTAGAGGAGACGTGCGAATTACCGGACTTTTGTCAGCGGTCACGAGCTATAATTCCCTCATCCACGGGTAGCGGTATGATTTACCTTGAGCTGCTTACGGTTCCGAGTGATTCTCCACACGATGTCGGGGAGAAAGGCCGCGGGAGTGACGTTACAAGTCTGTTACTTTTTCTTGTCATCTTCCTGGGCCTTCAGTTCTTCCTCCTGCTGCTGCATGAGTGCTACGGCAGCCCCTGCTTCAAGTAATTTGGTCTTTTCTGCATCATTCAGGTTATGGTGCGTATCATCGGCAATATCAACGATAACCTTGCGGTGCGCATAATGGATGCCCTTGGCATTAAATGCTTCAGTCAGGCGCCGGAATGCCTCTCGTTTTATAACGAATTGCTTACCGGGCTTTGCCGTGAACTTGACCCGGATCACCATGACCGAGTTGGAGATATTATACACTCCCTGTGACTTGATTGGTTGCAGGAAATCATCACCTAACTCCTCATCCTGGAGCATTTCCTCGCCGACTTTTTTTATGATTTTTCTGACCTTGTCAATATCGGTGTCATAGGGGAATTCCAGCGGGAACTTGATTATCATGCCGCCGCGCATGAAGTTCGTTACCGCTCCGAGATCGCTATGCGGAACAATCTGGAGCATGCCGAGATGATGCCGCAGCATGACATTTCTCAAGGTGATGGCCTCGACCGTGCCGCGGATACTGCCTGCCTGGATATACTCACCGACCCGGAAGGCATCATCGAGAAGAAAAAAGAAGCCGGATAATACATCAGAAACCAGCTTGCGGGCCCCAAAACCTATGGCGAGACCGGCTACACCGGCACCGGCCAGAAGCGGGCTGATATTGACACCAAGTGAAGACAGGACTATCAGGGTAACCATGATGATCAGGAAGGTTCCGAGCACCTTGCGAATCATGGGTAGAAGCGTTGAGCTCCGGCCTCGCGGCGCAGCTCCGCCAAACTCATTGTCGTCATCCTCTTCGTTTTCGGCGACTTCAGGCATCGCTTCTGCTATCTTCCGCGCAATATATCTTGAGGAATAGCGCCAGAGCATAATTGCCAGGGAGATGATTATCAGCGATTCAAAGATCGCTCGCACGGCTTGTGCGGCAAAGGGGATATCATAACCCCAGAGGGAAAGCAGCCAGGTGGCCAGTGAGGCGAAAAGAAGGATCTTAAAGACAAAATGAGTTTTAGAAACGAGCGCATCTATCTGTTGTTTTATCTCCTGCTCATTGATCGGTATCAGTTCTTTGGTGATCATGTCCACTTTTGCTTGTTGACCTATGCCGAGGGAATCGATAACGGCCCTGATAACAAGGTACCCGGCATGGCTCAAGGCGAGATAGAGGGGGATGATGATGAGACTGACCAGGAAGGATCCGTTTCTCGCCAATGTTCCGGTCACCTCCTGTCCCATCCAGACAAACCAGATGACTAAGAGATAAAGCAGCACCGGTATATGCCAGTACAATGGCAGAAGTTTCTGGATCCAGCCTTTCTGTTGGTGGTCATTTTCGCTCTGCAGAATACGTGAAACAGGTTCCCGCAGGCGAATTACCAGATAGACAAATATACCGATAATGATCGTACCAAGCAGTATCTCCATCCAGGTAATGGTCTGACTCAGGGCTCCAAGTTCACGGATGAATCTCAGACACAGCAAACCGGACAGGATGGATGAAGTCGCAACCGTGAAGGCACGATAAACTGCTTTTGACACGGAATCACTGATTTCGATCGGCCTGTTATTTTTATTGACCGGTGCCAGTATGATGCGACCGACGAGTGAAAGGAATCTGGTGATGAGCACTATTCCCAGGAGTAGTTGGAACAACATCCGGCCATTGACTGAAACACTGCTGCCGATCAGAAGGAAAATAAGTGTTGTGACAATTGCAAATAATATCAGGAGAGTAAGACTCGGAAGATGGTTGATAAAGCCGCACCAGAGACGGGCCGTTCTTGTATCGTCGGGAGGTGTTATCTGTTCCAAATGTGCTGAGATCTTCCCAGCCAGCCGTTTGGCGGCACTGGTTGTCAGCCAGCCCAGGACGATTGAGACAAGGGAGATTACGATTGCCGCGAGTAGTCCGGCGAAACCTCTTTCTCCACCGACCGATTTCAGCACGCGGGCAAGATCGCCCGGGACATGCTTGACAAAAGCCATGACACTGCTGTTTTCGACATCGGAAATTTCCGATCCCTCGTCGAGCATATGCAGCCATTGACTGAGAAAGGCCGTTCGGTCTCTAAGCGTGGAAACGTTTACGGCAGGTGCAGTGCTCCCGTTTGTCCCAGTATTATCAGCAGCTTGGGTCTGGGCGGTGGCCGGCGGTTGAACTAACGTTTTTCCCGGCGATATGCTGTAACCGGAAACCGGCAGCAAAAAAAGCAGCAGGAATAAAAGCACTGCTGAGGTAATTGCCTTGGCAAATAGTGCTCTCATGGTGGAGACCTCCCCGACGGTATCAATAATTTGCTATGAAATGGTATGAAACGAGTCTTTAATTGAAATGAAGTTACACCATAATTCTGTAACCATAAGGCGTTGAAATAGCAAGGTTCAAGATGATGCCGTTTCTCGGATTTTCATTCTTCACCGGCGGCGCATTTTACTAGGTAGTTTTCGTCCGGAAATGAGCGATTTTCACCTAAATCTAGGCGCTCGATAAATTTAACCGCAGGCATATAATTGATATTCCGAGGATTAAATTTTGAGAGTAACGACGAGTTAGGGAAAAGCGCAGTTTCAGGATGGAAACTAAGTACAACCAGTATCCGGCGGTAACGTTACGCAGCAAGAGTCTGACGAGATTGTTCTGTTTGGAAAATGGTGTAAAATGATTGCGCGACATCCATGAAACGGATAGGCTGGACAGATCTGTCAGGCATGTGGCACACTTAAGAAATGCATACTCAAGAAAAATTGACGGGGAGGATCTATGCGCTGGAAACAATTCTTTACGCCGGTCACATCACTTGATGCACCGGAAGCCCGGAAGCTCATGGACGGGTTATCCGGAGCCGACTATAATCTTATTGATGTGCGCCAGCCGGGAGAATACCAGGCCGGTCACATTCCGGGAGCCCGGCTGATACCCCTTGGAGATCTCACTGATCGTATCGATGAGATTGATCCTGAAAAACCGACGCTACTCTACTGAGCCACCGGTGGGCGCAGCCGTGTTGCTGCCCAGATGCTGGCGGGTAAAGGGATTGATAACGTTATCAACATGGCTGGAGGCATCAAGGCCTGGGACAGCGGCAAGGCGGTTGGTTCCGTTGATCTCGGGCTTGAGCTTTTTGATGGATCCGAAACACTTCCCCAGATTCTGATTGTTGCCTATTCGCTCGAAAAAGGTCTGCTTGATGTTTACGTCTCGATGCAGGGAAAAGTAAAAAATGAACAGGTCCGGGAACTCTTTAAAAAGCTGTCTACCATAGAAGCAAAACACCAGGAAATGATCTTTAAAGAATATTTGCGGGTTACCGGTGACAAGGTAGAAAGGCAGGAATTTGAAGAAAATCTGGTATTGTCTGCCATGGAAGGCGGACTGACAACCGAGGAATACCTGGAGATGTACACACCGGATCTGGAGGTCGTGGCCGATGTCGTTTCCTTTGCCATGGCAATCGAGGCGCAGGCACTTGACCTCTACCAGCGCGTGGCTGATCGGGCCTCATCGAATGAAAACAGGGATGCCATGTTGCGTATCGCTGACGAGGAGCGTTCACACTTGAAACTATTGGGAACGCTGCTGGGTTGATATTTTTACAACTGGTCAGGTTTATCCTATGAAAAAGAAACTTGTTATTGCCGGCGGGGGGCATGCCCATATGCAGGCACTTGCCGAGTTGAGCAATTTTGTTGGAAAAGGTCATGAAGTTACCGTGATCGGCCCATCCGAGTACCATTATTATTCCGGCATGGGGCCCGGTATGCTGGGTGGCAGCTATCGGCCGGAGGATATCCGTTTTGCCACCCGTCAGGTAACAGAAAAGGCGGGCGGTCGCTTTGTGACGGCCAAAGTCGAGAAAATCGATCCTCTGGCCCAGTGCGTCCATTGTGACAATGGCGAACGCCTGAACTATGATGTGCTTTCCTGCAATCTGGGCAGCCAGGTTCCTGAAGACGATGGTCAGTGGTCCCCTTGATGATGTGTTCCTGGTAAAGCCTATCGAACGTTTGCTTGCAGCAAGGAAGCGGATTCTTGAACTTGGCAGGGATAAGGACTTGCGCATCGGGATCGTCGGCGGCGG
Organism: uncultured delta proteobacterium; assembly: GCA_963745765.1. Lineage (GTDB taxonomy): Bacteria > Desulfobacterota > Desulfobulbia > Desulfobulbales > Desulfocapsaceae > Ww85. The sequence goes on from CAVUYQ010000030.1 coordinate 71,301, forward strand.
ACCGTCCGCGGTCGAGATTACCGGTAATATCTGGCGTATTGGCCGGGAGCCGGGAATGAAACCCGTGAGCCTGACTATCTTCGCGGGCAGGACACTTATGCCCGATCATCCCAAAGGTGTTCGGCAGCGAGCCCTGAAGTCCCTTGTTTCCCGTGGTATCAGCGTCGCTGATAACAGCAGGATAACCGGCATCCGGCCGGGCGAGGTAACAGATGCAAAAGGAAAGGTTCATACCTTTGATATTATTTTTGTGGCGATTGGCGTGAGACCAAGCAGGGTCTTTGAACAATCGGGTATTGCCACCGGCCCGGACGGCGGCATGCTGGTCAACCGTTATCTGCAGAGTACCGCCTTCAGCACTATTTTTGGCGGCGGGGATTGTATCTGTTTTGCTGATCTGCCGCTTGATAAAGTCGGTGTATATGCCGTACGTCAGAATCCGATTCTCGTGCATAACCTGATGGCTGCACTGGAAGGTACTGAAATGCAGGCTTTTGCTCCCGGAGGACAATACCTGCTGATATTCAACCTCGGGGATGGTACCGGCATCCTGTACAAATGGTCGATACTGTTTGGTGGCCGCCTGGCGTTTTTCATCAAGGACTATATAGACCGTAAATTTATGCGTCATTTTCAGGCACTTGAAAACAGGACATGAATCGAACGGCCTATTTTACCACCGATCTTGCCATCAAAACACTTTCCCGGCTGCTCAAGGCGAAGACTTTTTTTCATGGTCTGCGCACCATTCCTGAAGGTCCCATCATCTTCGCCATCAATCATTTTACCAGGATTGAAACACTGCTACTGCCGTATTATCTGCACCACCTGACCAAAAAAGCAATCTGGTCACTGGCGGATGATAGTTTATTCAAGGGTGGCCTGACGTCCTATTTTGATCTGGTCGGCGTTGTCTCGACAAAAGATCCACAGCGAGACAAGTTGATTGTAAAAACCCTGATCACCGGTGAGGCGCACTGGATCATTTTTCCTGAAGGCCGCATGGTAAAAAATAAAAAACTCATGAAGGGCAAGGATTATTTTATCGGGGATGACCATAAGCAACATGCGCCGCATACCGGGGCGGCTTCCCTGGCGCTGCGGGCCGAGATATTCCGACGATTTCTGCTGCGTAAAGGAGTTGATGGATCGGAAGAGGGTGCTGCCGTGCGCAGGAAACTCGGTCTTAATGAGAAGGATAGTATCAGTGACCGGGAGGTTACGATTGTACCAATCAATCTGACGTATTATCCGATACGGGCACATAACAATCTTTTTTCCGAACTGGCAGCGCGCTATATAAAGGATCCTTCTGAGCGGTTGATTGAGGAACTGATGACCGAAGGCACGATGCTGCTTGAGGGGGTGGATATTGATATCCATTTCTGCCAGCCGCTTGATGTGGCTGAAAAGATCCGGCACCCGGTGGTACAAAAGGTGCTGGATGGTCCGCTTCTCCAGGATTTTGAAGAGGACCCTGAGTTAACAGGTTATCTCAGAGCCAGTGCCCGGAGCATGATGCGGACTTACATGGAGAGGATCTACTCTGCCACGACCATTAATCATGACCATCTTTTCGCTGCCTTTTTGCGCCGAAAATCCTTCCGAAAGTTCCAGGAAGAAGAACTGGCCCGGTCTGTGTACCTTGCCTTGGAATACCTGCGGGAAGCTCCTAAGTATGAGGGTAATCTGCACCATTCGATGACGGTGAGCCAGGTACATCTGCTGTCTGATGATCGCTATGGAAAACGTGCCAATTTTATTGAACTGGCGATTGAGACGGGCTTTCTGCTCAGGACTGGCGATGGATTAAGAAAAGATAAACCATGCTGGCGCTATCCCTCTCTTTTTCACCAGGCGCGTATCGCCAATCCTATTGAGGTCATGGCAAATGAGATTGAACCGCTTAGCAAAGTGCAGGACTGCATCAGGCGGATACATCGGATGCCCGAACGGTTGCAACGGTATGTCATCGCACGCCGATTGTACGACCAGGATCGTGAGAATTACCGCAATGAGAGGGAAAGGGCTGGATTGGATGCCCAAATCGATGAGGTTTTCGGCAGGCCGTTTCTGTTAGCCAATCGCTCGTTTCGCTCAGGTATTGTCCTTGTTCACAGTTATCTTTCCGTCCCGCAGGAAGTCCGGGCACTGGCCGAGCGAATAAGGAAGCAGGGGTTCTGGGTATATGGCGTCAGACTGCCCGGGCATGGAACCACCCCTGATTTCCTGTCAGAAAAAGTGTGGCAGGATTGGCAGGAAGCGGTCGAGCGTGGATATGCATTGCTGGACGCCATTTGCAAGGAGGTCTATCTGGCCGGTTTTTCTGCCGGGGGAACACTTGCATTGGAGCTTGCCTCGCGCCTGCCAACCCTGGCCGGTGTTGTAGCGATCTGTCCGCCGTTTACCCTGCACGACTACTCTAGAAGATTCATGCCTTCAGGCGACATCTGGAACCGTTTACTGGCCCGCCTGAAAGGTAATAGAGGAAATAATCAATTTGTTGATTTTGAACCTGAAAACAGAGCTATTAATTATATTCGCAACCCTGTCGCAGGAGTAAATGAGGTTGGGAAACTGCTGGAAAAATGCCGGGAGCAGTTGCCAAGGATACATCACCCGGCACTGATCATCTCTACTGACAGGGATCAGGTCATTGGTTCAGAGAGCGGGCAGGAAGTGTTTGGCCGGCTTGGTTCACGGGAAAAGGAACTTGTTACCCTCTCAACTGAAAAACATAATATCATTTATGGCGTTGGTTCAGAACGGGCGCAGAATAGCATCGTTTCTTTTCTTTCCAGTCGACGGGGCGTTTAGACTCTGCTGCCGGGGCGAGTATCGCCTCCGGCAGTACAATGCGAACAAGAAAATACGTGATTGTCTTGCAATAATTGTGTTTTACTGTGACTGAATTGGTCATCTGAGGAGATGATTTTAAGGCAGAACGGTCTCTTGTTTTATAAGAGGCCACATTGACTGTTTGACTATGCCAAGGGGTTCGCCTAGTGTCATGTCACGTTTTAGATATCGCAACGAAGTCAGGAAGCCAGAATAACAAGCTCTGGGTGACAGGTGAAGGGGGCTAGCAGCTCTTGCTCAAGATTTATATCAGACGTTGCGGTTTGATGAAAAATATCGATCAGGTATCATGAATATGACACTGGAAGGGAGATGATTAGACAGGCAACAGCGCTGACTAAGAAAACGGTTGTGGTTACCGGACGAGGTGGTTATTTAGGATTTTTTTACGGCAGAGATAATGACAAAAAAGTCCAGCACACCTCAAGACAGATGTTTCAATAAAGAAGGTGGCCAGAATAAATAAAGAATTATTAGGGGAGGGGCGTATGATGAAACGGAGCATTCTCGTAGTGATACTTGCTGCTCTGCTGTTACCAGGTGTAGCCGGGGCCGAAAGAGCTCCATGGGAAGTCAGGCTGCCGTTTAAAGATGCAACGATACGTTACGAGATCAGCGGCATGGAGTCCGGGCAGGATGTCCTCTACATAAGAAAACGTGGCGAAGAGACTGCCCGCTATCACTCGACATCAGCCTCGATGTTTGGAATGTCGATGAAAAATGAAACGGTTGAGATCACGACGCCGGACTGGATCTATTCCTTTGACTTGCAGGAAGGAACCGGGACAAAATCCATCAATCCCCAGAAATTGATGCTGGAAGAGTTCGAAAAGCTCTCCTCTGCCGAAAAGAAGAAGGTTCGAGAAAACGGAGAAAAAATGGGGGCTGCGATGATGGGAGGGATGCAGGGATCCGTCGAGGAAAATGTTCAGGAAATCCTCGGATATTCCTGTGATCGTGCCTCCATGATGGGCACTACTGTCTATTCCATCCATGCGACTCCCATTGCCTTGCTCACGGAATCTAACATGATGGGGGTAACTATCAGGAGTGCTGCCACAGCTATCGACAAAGGGGCGGTTGATGACAAAAACTTCAGTTTCCCTGATGGCATAGAGCCGCAGCCTGATCCTGAAGCGGACGAGCTTGCCAGGATGGTCGCCCGGCAGTCTATCGAGATGTTGAAAGACCCGGAGGCCTACCGGAAAGACAGTAACGGGATGATCGGTATGCCGCCAGGGCAGTTGCAGGATATTCCGGAAGAGGACCAGAAGCAGATGGAAGAAGCCATGAAAGCCCTGAAAGGGCTCTTTGGTAAATGATATTATTGTACCGGAGGTACGCTATGCTGAGGATGATTTTATTGAGTTCATTCCTGTTGGTTTTGGCCAGCTGCACAACGATGCAGGTAAAACACAGCTATAATCCGAAAACTGATTTTTCACGCCTGAAGACCTATAGCTGGCTGAACGATATGGATCAGCCAAGTGAGAATGTCAGGATTAATAACAACCTGGTCAAAAGTGCTGTCCGGAGCGGAGTTGAAGAAACGCTTAATGCCAAAGGATTTGTCATGACGGAGCGGGATAAAGCTGATTTTCTGATTACCTGGTTCGGGGCTATTAAACAGGAGATCCAGGAAGGAGAATATTGATCATTTTTATAGCGCCGTATGGCTATGGAACTTTATATCGGGACCCCTATTGGAACTCACAGCCGGCCGTCATGAATACGAGGAAATTTGAGGAAGGGACGCTCATCATTGATTTTCTCGATCCCGCGACCCATACGTTGCTCTGGCGTGGTACCGGTTCTGCTGAAGTTGTCGCGGGCAGACCGGAGAATGAGGTGACAGAAAACGTGAAAAGAGCAGTCAGAAAAATACTTGCAGGATTTCCTCCGGGCTAAAGACTTTTCAATGATTTTTACTGTTCTTCGGGGTTTTATATCGATATCTGCCCGGCGCATTAATCTCCGGTCAGCAAGCCAGTTTAACGGCTCTCCCGGAACTTGAGGACGAGCAGAAAAAAACGTTGACACTGGCTGGGCACCAGTTTATATTCTCGCGCTACAAGATTTATGGGGCATCCATTTTCATTATCCTTGTAAAGTCCCCATGTCTGCGTTAGAAAGACAGATGATCTTGTCTCATATTCCTCGGTAGCTCAGTTGGTAGAGCAGGTGGCTGTTAACCACCTTGTCGGCGGTTCGAGTCCGTCCCGGGGAGCCAAGCTTTTAAAAGCCCGGTTTTATAAATCGGGCTTTTTCCTTTCTGTACGAGTCGGGGCGTAGCGCAGCCTGGTTAGCGCGCCTGCCTTGGGAGCAGGAGGTCGCAGGTTCGAATCCTGCCGCCCCGACCAGTAAAATTAAGCACTTACAGCTTTTTCTGTAGGTGCTTTTTTTGTTGGTTATATTCCGGCTTCGTTCGAGAAAAAATAACGTGTGAAATGATCGTAGCAAGTGAAGAGGGGTATGGGGAAAAATAGGTAGCGGATTTTTCACTTAACGGCTTGTGCAAATCCACCGGGTCACGTATATCTGTCGTCTTTCCCACAAACGACTTATCTGAGTGTCCACTAATTTGGGGAAGCATCAGTAAAGGAAATTGCAGCTATGCAGGGGATGGAAATAAATGGCAATCTTCGAGCGCATAGCCTGGTAGTATGTGTAGTGGATCGGCCAGGACCGGAGCAGTGCGGTTGAATGACTGAGATTGTTTTAAATAGCTTTTTTAAATTCCCCGGAGAGCCTCGTTAGGCTGACTATTCTGCCTGGGAGAAGGATGCGGTATGTTCCTATCATCCCAGCCTTAGATGAGGTGGTGCGGGAGCCATACAAGGAGGAGTTGCAGTGTCGGTAAACGAAAAAATTATCGCAGACCTGGTCGGCAACCGGATCGAATTTGTGACCACGGTGCCCTGTAAGCAACTGGCGGGCGTGATCGAAAAGATCAATCAATGCGGCGAAATCTACCACATACCTTGCACCAGGGAGGATGAAGGCATGGGCTTGTGTGCGGGAGCCTGGATGGGAGGCAAGCGTTCTGCCATTATCATGCAAAATACAGCAATCGGCGTTACTATTAATGCGCTGGCAGCCCTGATCCAGTATTACCATATACCGCTTCCGATGCTGATCAGTTACCGGGGTGAGGTCGGTGAGCCCGTCGCCTGCCAGGTCGAAATGGCCTTGCACACCAAGGCGCTTCTGTCTCAACTGCACATCCCTACCTATCACTTTCACCATGCCGGCGACATTGACGAATTTGATGCGATTCTCAAGCACAGCTTTATGTGTAAAAAACCCGTTGCAGTATTAACCGATGCCACTTTCTGGAAAGGGGCCTGATATGATTCGCGGTGAAGTTTTAAAAACACTCATTCCTGTTATTTCTGACACATTGGTGGTCTGTAATATCGGTTTGCCGAGTCAGGAAATGTACGCTCTTGATGACCAACCCAGTAATTTTTATATGCTTGGCACAATGGGGCTTGCTTCCTCGATCGGCCTGGGAGTGGCGCTTGTTCAGCAAGAAAAGGTGATCGCTATCGATGGGGATGGTTCGGTCCTGACCAATTTGGGAACGCTGTCGACGATTGCAAATAACGTGGCTGATAATTTTTTACTGCTGATTATCGATAACGGCACTTATGGTTCAACTGGTGATCAGTGCAGTTATGCGGGTAAAAAGACGTCGCTTGCTGCTGTGGCACGCGGTTGCGGCTGCGAGAATGTGGTCGAATGCCAGGCAGAGGATGCGGCTGACACCGTCCGGGCTGCACTGGATTCGAACAGAATGACGGTGGTGGTGTGCAAGTGCCGACCCGGTAATATGAAAGTCCCGGTTATTGACCTGGATCCGGTTGTTATTCGGGATCGTTTCATGTCGGAACGTAAGGCTCGAAACAGCTGATTTTCATTGGCTATCACATGAAATTGCGGCGTTAATGAGCAGTCGATACGCGGCTATCGTAGTATGCCTGATCCGAGTCTGATTGACACCATTTGAGGCGCTCATTTGTCGCCGGTTATATTTGACTTGGCCAGGTCCGTGATGATCAGATCGAAATATCCCACTCTGAATCGTAACAGTTCCAGCGCTTCAACCATCTTTGTTCTCGTGGTGACAGAACATTCCAAATGCTCAAAAATTCGACCGCTCACTCAGTCAATGGGTGCCTCATCGTCAACGAACAAAATCCACTCTGTGTGTGGGGGTTATGCTTCCGATTCGTATCGGATGATCCGTCTGTCGCTTGCTTAATTACGCAACCTTTCTTTCTCGTTCTCGTATTTATCTGCTGCCCATCTAAACATTTCATGAATGAGGTTGTCAGTGTGGCGGAGTGATTCAGATTGCCTTCACCGCTTCGATTATCGGTGAGGATGCCTACGTGACCCTGGCGAAAAAACCAATTTGTCAAAGAGATAGTGAAATACCCCTGAAGAGGCGTGTTCTACTTCTGAGTACATCCTAAGTCGGGCCTTTCTTTTTTCTTTCGGATTAATTTCAGGCGTGGTTAAGAAGGAGAACTGTTCTGGCACTTTGTTTTGTACCGGGATCGGGCCCGTCCCGCACAGTTCCATCAATGGAGACATTGTTGTCGTTTTGTACCTCATGCCTTACCTCGCAACGATTAGGTTTTGGGGATGTCAAATCGATAGCAGTGAACTGGAAACATTGAACACTTAGACTATTCAATTACCTCGGAATCAAAGAGCAAGACCGAGTCTGCTTCGACGGAGTTTTGAATGTTAAGGCAGATTAATAACAGGTTAAAAATAATTATTGACAAAAATGTGGTTTTTTATTCGCATACCAAAGTGCACATAAGTGCATAATTGCACATCTGAGCAGAATTATAGTGAATTATCCGATATTTTCCTGGGTAGTTCAAAATGACACCTGATATAATAATATTATAAAATGAGGGATTGGGGATAAGCTAAAAATTTTGGACTTATGCTATGGAAGAAATTTCTTATCCTGATGTCCAGGCGATTTTGAAGACAACGGATATCGCCTTGATTCCCATAGGAAGTCAAGAATAGCATGGTCCGCACATTCCTTTGGCTTGTGATTCTTGGGCTACTAACTAAAAGGCTTGATGGCGGTACATCAAGAGTCTTAGGACGCGTGGTTGATGTATCCATAAAAGAACAAGTAAATGATTTTATAAAAGAAACTGAGGATCTCTGGGGACATATTGATATTTTGGTGAACAACGCCGGAGGTGCACTTCATACTCCCCACAAATTGGATGAAATTGAAGAAAAACATTGGGACCTCGTCCTTGATGTGAATTTAAAGGGAGCCTTTTTCTTTGCCAGGCAGTAATTCCATCCATGGCAAAACAAGGTAAAGGGGCAATAGTCACAATATGTCTACTCTCGCGGGTCACTGGCGAGCATCTTCGGCCGGTGTTCAATATACTTCAGCAAAAGCAGGTATCGAAGGTCTTACACGTCAACTCGCCTATGACTGGGGGGGAAAGGAATTCGAGTCAATGCTATAGCGCCTACAGTTACGATGACCGGTAAACGTATTGAAGACCTTTGGCACGCAAAAGATCAGGACAGCGCGGCAGAAAGTAATTGCAGCAATTCCTCTCGGGCGTCTGGGAACAATGGAAGACATCGCTTGAGTCGTAGTATATTCTTGTATCAGATGAATCTGGATATATTACCGGACAAACAATTGACGTGTCTGGTGGAAGATATCTAAGATAATGCCGATAGAGAGAGGTTGTGATGAATAACCGGTTGTACTGGAAAAACTCTGGCCGACCGGCAAAGGGATTATCAGGAGCGGTGCAGAAACCTCTGTGCCGATATCTGAAAAAGGCCTAACATCATAACCATATACCTGTCTTGTATTTGTCGACGAAAATGGACATTTAAGCTGTTAATCGGGAACTGTTGAGTTCCCCTTGACTCGGACCGGTCCTTATGACATCCTCGATGATGATAATCAGGGGCCGTATCCGTAAGAGCTTTCCTATCCCCCAAAAAGGAGGCAACAATGAAAAATTTCTTCGCCATGTCTGTAATCGGTCTTACTGCGTTATCTCTCTTTGCCGTCTCGCCGCAGGCGCAGGGCGCTGAAAAAGCCCAGCGATTCTCTTTTTCAGCCAGCAACCCGGGCGGCACCTGGTATACCATGGCAGGCGGCCTGGTTCAATTGTTAAACGATAAAATGCCCGAGAATTATAGGTTTGACATTGTTGCCAGTGGCGGTTCCGTCGAAAATACCCGGCGCCTGGCAACCGGGGAAGCCGATATCACCTTGACCTATTCTTCCCACCTGTGGGAGGCAAAAAATGGAAAAGGGATACTGGAAGGCCGGCCCAGCGATCTGCCGCGCATCCTTTTTCAGTTATACAATAGCTCCCACTACTTCGTGACATTGAAAGACAAGAACATCCGAAGCATGCAGGACTTGGCCGGCAAGAAAGTTGTGCTGGGCTCGCCCGGCTCCGGCTCCAGCGACAATTCCCGCAGGTCGCTGGCCGCCTTGGGAATTGAAGTGAATGAAAGCGAGCTGGCATTCAAAGACGCAGCCCGGGCCCTCCAGGACGGACATGTCGATGCCCTCGGCATGAGCGGACACCCCGCCAGTGGCATTGTTGAACTGGCGGCTTCCAAGGATATTTATGTCATCCCTTTCAGCCAGGCTGATTTGGATAAGATCGTCCAGGTAACACCATTTTTCAGCAAGGGCGAAATGCCGGCAAATGTCTATAAAGGACAGGATCAAACCGGTCCCGTGTTTCTTTTTCAGCGTTTACCTGGCTGCCAGCAAAACCATGCCCGATGATGTCGCCTATAAAATCGTTGAAATTGCCTTCAGTCCCGAAGGCAGGAAGTACCTGACAAGCGTTCATCCGCAGTTCAAGGGAATGACTAATGATGCGGCCGGCGTGAAGCAGATTGGCGTGCCGTATCACCCGGGTGCTGAAGAATACTGGAAAACCCATTAAAACGATCTGATTCGGTCTCGGTTATTCACTATTTATCAAGACCATTGGATATTAATCAATAAGGAAAGGGCCCTATTCCGGGCTCTTTCCTCTCTTTATAGTCTTCAAAGGGGGTCATCCTGAGAGCAGAGTCACGTTTCATAAAATACGCTGTTTCAATCATTGCGGCCGTATTTTCCCTTTTCTATTTTTATACTTCCGGGTTTGGTATTATTTCATCCGAAACCAACTCGGGCTTATATCTTTTATTTACCTATATCCTCTGCCTGCTCATCTACCCGGCCGCCAAGGGAAGACCAAACAATAAATTTTTATTGTTTCTCGATGGCATCATCCTTGTCCTTTCTGTTGTTACGATCTGCTACTGGATCGCTCAATACCCGGAGTACGCCGCCAAGAGGGTTGGCCTGCCCAGCCAGTGGGACATTGCTTTCGGGCTGATCCTGATTGTCATATCCTTGGAAATCACTCGCCGGGCCATGGGCAACACCCTCATGATTCTGGGTCTGGTCCTGCTGCTGCAGACTTATTTCGGGCCGTATTTGCCCGGCATTTTCCTGCACAAGGGCATCAGCCTTTCCCGCATCGTAGAATTCAATTACTTTATCGACGGTATGTTCGGTACAATCGTCACCGTCTACGCGACGTACGTCATGCCGTTCCTGATTTTCGGGGCGTTTCTGCAGCGATCCGGCGGCGGCGACTTCTTTATCGACCTGGCTTCATCCATCGCCGGCCACATACCCGGCGGTCCGGCCCTGATTGCCGTCATGGGAAGCGCCGTCTTTGGAAGCATTTCCGGAAGCCCCGTGGCAAACGTGGTGGCCACCGGCGCTTTCACTATTCCGATGATGAAACGGGTGGGGTATACGGCCGAATTTGCCGGGGCCGTTGAAGCGGCCGCCTCCACTGGTGGCGCGTTTTTACCGCCTATCATGGGTGCTGCCGCCTTCCTGCTGGCAACCCTGACAGAAACGCCTTACAGCCAGATCATGATCATGGCGCTGCTGCCTGCCCTTCTTTACTATCTTTCCATCGGCTTCATGGTTTACTTCAGGGCGCGCCGCCGGGATTTGAAGGGGCTTGAGCGTAAAGATCTGCCCGACTCAAGGCCGTCTTGAAACGGGGATGGTATTATGCCTTTACCATTTTGGTGGTGGCGGTATTAATCGTGAAAGGGTATTCACCTCCGGTTACGGCATTCGGCGCCACTGTTTTTGTTATCATTTGCGGTATGTTCCGAAAGGAGAACCGTTTCACATTGCGCAAATTCTTTGAAACCCTGGAAGCGGCCGGAACCAGTTCCCTGATAGTCGGTTCGACTGCCGGCACCCTTGGGCTGGTGATGGGCGGCATGACCCTATCGGGACTGGGCCTGAAATTTTCCGCCATGCTCATATCCTTCTCAGGAAACAACCTGTTCCTGATGATACTCCTGGTCATGCTCATCGCGACGATTATCGGCATGGGACTAACCATTACCGCCTCATACATCATTCTGGCCATTCTGGCGGCGCCGTCCCTGATCATGCTGGGAGTTCCGCCGGTTCAGGCGCATCTGCTCTGCTTCTGGCTTTCCATGACATCCAATCTGACTCCGCCGGTCTGTGTCGCCGCCTTTGCCGCGGCAAGCGTTTCCGGCGGTGACCCCATGCGGACCGGCCTGCATGCATTTGTGCTGGGCATCTTCATGTACCTGATGCCCTTTGCTTTTGTCTATGTACCGCAGATCCTGATCATCGGGCACAGCTTTTTCAGTGTAATCGAAATCACGACCAGCTATTTTTTTGCCACCATTGCTTTGGCGGCAGCAATCCAGGGCTGGCTGCTTAGACCGCTGCACTGGGGTTACCGGATCGTCTGTCTGGGCGGGTGTTTGTTGTTGGCCACGCCTGAAATTTATACCGACTTGATCGGCTTCATCATGCTGGCCGTGGTCTACTGGTTGAACCGCAGAGCGTGCAGATACATACCACAGCCCGGCACGGAATAACCCAACGGCATGCGCACGCAGCTGTTTCTCAGTTTTTTTCGTTTTACAATCAAAAGGGGGAGTGCCCTCAACAGGATGCTGGATCGACAAGAGGTTAAGTGCATAAATTCATACAATAAAAAGGAGAGATTGTCATGAAGAAAAAACT
>CAVUYQ010000031.1:0-160288 GCA_963745765.1 uncultured delta proteobacterium
ATTGCTGCATAGGTTTCTTCGCCCAGGGGGAAGGAAATAGTGGTAAGAACCACTAATTGGAGAGACGTCAGTTCAGGTACAATCGCCCGACACCCTCTACGTGAGAAATCTATAATCGTGCCGCTAAATACTTCTCCGCCCGGGTTCACCGTGCAGCACATTTCCAATCGTACCGGATATCTGACATCTTTTCTGAATATCCTCAAATAATCGAGCGTATGCAGAACAGACCGCATGACAAGTGCTGCCCGTTCGGGTTTCCTTTTCACTGATCTGCGTTCTTTATATACTATCCCTTTCGTTCAAGGTATAAGGTCAAGACGATATATCCCAGCAGATAGAGGATATAAATTGCAAAAAAAACATAATCGGGAATGGCATAGAACGGTTCAAACAACGTCACACCGCTTAACAATACAGAAAATCCGACGATAACCCTGACCGTCCGTTCTTTCCCCAGGCCATAACGTACAAGGAGATGATGCAGATGATGCTGATCGGCCTTGAAAGGGCTGTATCCCTGCAGGACCCTCCTGGTCATCACGACAATGGTATCGGTTATTGGAACCGCAAGGATCAGAAGCGGAACGACAGGACGCGTAATCGGTTCAGCACCCTGGGTCATCACGATTGCCATGTAGGCGAGAGCGAAGCCAAGACATAAGCTTCCGGCATCACCCATAAAAACAGTTGACGGAGTCCAGTTGAAACGGAGAAAGCCAAGTACCGCTCCGGCAAATGCCAGATTCAGCAACATCAGAATACTGTTGCCGCCAAATGCGGCATGAAGCGCAAAGGCGCAAAAACCGACAAAGGCAATACTCCCGGCAAGACCATCCAGCCCATCTACGAGGTTAAGAGAATTTATCACACCAACAACGCAAAAAACAGTTACCGCCCAGATAATAATATCGATATCCGGCAACTTTAGTGGCCCCACACCAAATAAATCGCCGAAAGACAAAAGATAGGCATCACCCAGATACATGATCAATACACAGGCAATAATCTGGGTGTAAATTTTCGACGGGGGCCGAGTTCCCTGAAATCATCCAGAAAGCCTATAAGGAGCAGGACCGACAACCCAAGGAAAAATCCACGAAAGCCCCGGAAAGGAATCACAAGAAGGCTGCTGAATGTCGCCGCAATCACCATGCCGATACCGCCGACAAGAGGCCGGGGCACCCGGTGCACCTTCCTGCTGTCAGGTCTGTCAATAAGTCCGATGGCACGGGCAATACTTGCAAGACGTGGAATAACAAACAGGGCTGAAAACAAAGCCACAAGGAAAGCCAGTAAGATTCTAAACTCAGAGGAAAGAATCATATGACCAATAGAGAGTATTTGATATTTTGACGGAAGACCATTTATTTGGTTACCTCGGCAGTATTCTGCGCTGAAAGCTGGAATGCCGGGCTCAAAGTTTAGCAAGTCACGTCAAAGAAAACTATCATAATTCGTTCTCTATGAGTACAATATTGATATCTTTTCTAAAAAAGTAAGCCGGGTAATCGTGTACTACACAATTTGGTCGTGAGACATTGTCGATGAATTACTTCTTCCTGGAATTCCTGCAACCCTTTCCTTTCACGACCCCCATTCAGTTTGATCAAGAAACATTGCTTTACGCAGAGACTCTGGCCAGAAAGCACAATGTCTGGATGCTGTTTTATGTTCAACTTCAACGATACCAGAAAGAGAAGGATGAAAACGAAGTTATTCAAACTTTTCTGGCTAAGCGCAAAACGCTGTTTTTTAAAAATATAGCCAATTCTCTTGCCCAATATGCGGTGGAAAAGGATGTGCTGTCCGTTCTTGCTGCAGAGAAAATCCCGGCCATTGTATTAAAAGGAAACGCAATAGCCCGCGATATATACAAAAACGAAAATTCCCGGTCATCCTGCGATATTGATGTATTAATACATTTTTCGAACATAGAGCACGCTGATGCTATACTTTCAAATACCGGCTATTCTCGCATAGACTCGCTGCCTTTAGGATTTTTAAAGTACCGCCTACACCATGCAACCTATCAGCATAAGAAATCTCGAACATTTGTTGAGATCCATTGGAATTTTTCCATTCCCGGATTTTTTGAACTGACCTCCGAAGATATCTGGGATCAAACAGTTTGTGATGAAGATGGCAGTCTTCATCTGACTCCTGAAATGAACATTATTATGTTACTTATGCATCATCATATGCATGCATTCAAACAGCTAAAAAGCACTGTCGATCTGTATTGGGCATTTTATGTTTATGAAAACCTGATAGACTGGCAGCATTTGGCAAGTAAATTACACAAAATCGGGCTATTGAAAAGCACCAATATTACTATTAGTCAGATTCGACGGTCATTGGAAAGACAAAGCAAAAAGCTAACAAGCTTAGAAATTCTGAATAGAAAGCTAACTATGTTACGCATTGCCCCTGTTTTTTTACTTGACTACTTTACTATAAATCTAGAAAAAAATGATTCTTTTTTAACTATTAAAGATAAGTTCCTCTTTCGTTTTGCCCTTGATAAACGATCAAACATTTTTTTCTCCTTTACAAAAACGTTTTTTCCCTCTCCAAAAGCAATTAGAGAGTTATACAATGACTACACAAATATCATGATATTAAATTTGTATATTAAGTATTTCAAATGGCGGTTATTGGGTAGAGATTGTTAAATTTCATTTTTTCCGTTTTGTGATATTTAAAAGGACTTTTTAATTACAAACAGTCATTCCTATTCTAATAGAACGCAATTCTCTTAATTTAAGCCTAATGAAATCATTAAAGGAAAAAAGTTTAAAAGGTTTACTATGGGATTTTATCGGAAGGATAGGCCTACAGGGAGTAGGTTTTTTCGTTTCCATCATTCTTGCCCGTATTTTAGCACCAGAAGATTTCGGTCTACTTGCAATTATCACAGTGCTTATAAACCTAGCTTCTGTTTTCCTCGATTTCGGTTTTAGCACCGCCTTAATACAACAAAGTGAAGTGAATGATTTACATTATTCCTCCGTTTTTTATATTAATGTAGCCATGGGATTTATTTTTGCTTTAATTGTTTATGCAATAGCACCATTTATTGCCAGCTTTTATGATAATTCATCCCTTAAAAACCTTATCCGTTTCATGTCACTGAGTTTTATAGTTAATTCTTTCGGTAATGTGATGCGAGCAAGATTACGTCGCGAAATGAATTTCAAGTCCATTGCCAGTTCCAACATAAGTGCGGCACTTATTAGTGGCACCGGAGCAGTATATATGGCTTGGGCAGGATATGGAGTATGGAGTCTTGCGGTACAAAGTGTTACCAATCAGGTTTTAGCTAATATAATTTTGTATTTCTTATCGTCCAGGCAAATTAATCTCGGATTCAATTTCCAATCTTTAAAAGATTTGTGGCTATTCAGTTCACGCATGTTTTTTTCGAGCCTTCTAGACACGCTTTTTAACAACGCTGATTCATTAATCATTGGTAAAATATTAAATACATCTACACTCGGATTCTATTATAGAGCCAAGTCTCTTGAAGACTTTAGCATGCGCTATACCTCATCAACCATTTCAAGCGTTTTGCTGCCAGGCCTCAGTTCTCTGCAGCATGACATGCAAAAACTTAAGCATGCGGTAATCAAAGTTTTTCATCTACTTTCTTTTATTTCTTTCATAGGATGTGGATTACTCCTGGTATCCAGTCGCGAAATCATAATCCTATTATTTTCAATTAAGTGGGAACCTTCCGTAATCATGTTCCAGATACTTATTGCAGGTGCTTTTGCTTCCCAAATATTCAGCCTATTTTACAACACCTTATTGAGTACTGGAAATATAAATACTTATTTAAAGATTAACGCACTCAATAAATTTCTGTTGTTTTTAAATTTCTCGACATTAGCTCTTTGGGGGTTAGAAGCTTACCTGATAATTTTTACCCTTATTAGACTTATTACGTTTTTTATCGGAATGATATGCGTTAGCAATATATTAAATCTCGGAGGATTGTTATTCAAATATACAATGGAATATTTATCAATTTATGGTCTATCTGTACTTATTGTTTTCGTTTTACAGTCTATAATCCATTTGAACAACATGTATCAATATTTAATTGTTTTGTCTTTTCTTTATATAACAATTTTCATACTATTATCATATTTTGCTAAATGTCATGGTCTAAAACTGTTTTTAACAGAAATTATTAAACCATTAAAAAGTCATATATAACTATTTTTTTATAAATATTTTATTGGAGCTTTTGAATGAACCTAAAATCAGAAGAAATAATTTATTTTTTATATAGGAAGTTACCTAAAATAATCAAGGGATTGTACAAAGGAAATCTAATATTTGCATATCATGGAAAATTTAAAAACTTCGGGGATCAGCTAACGCCTGTCATATTAGACTATTATGGTTTTACAACTGTTTTTGCACATTACAACCCTAAATATTGGTTTTCTGGAAAAGCTAAAATAGTTTCAGTCGGTACCCTATTACAGGGTACTCCGTCAGATTTTGATGGGATTATTTTGGGTTCAGGGTCAACAGATATACCCTTATCTTTTCCATCGGCTGAAATTTTAGGTGTACGAGGGAAATTAACACAACTTAACCTTAAAATGGAAAATAAAAAACTAGTTCTAGGGGACCCTGGATTGCTAGTATCAACAATTTTTCCTGATATAAAAATCAAATCTTATAAGTTGGGTGTCATACCGCATTTTTTTGACAAAGGTGATGTTATAATTGAAAAATACAAGAAAAATTTCGGGAATTTGGTTAAAATTATTGATGTACAAAGAGACCCATTGGAAGTAATTAATGATATCAAATGTTGTGATAATATAATTTCCTCTTCGCTACATGGACTGATTGTTGCCGATTCATTTGGTATTCCTAATATCATGTATGTAATTAGAAGTAATATCCCTCCCATTCACGATCATAAATACCGAGATTATTATTCTGCATTCAACACTGAATTAGATTTAATCGAAGTAGATGGAACAGAAACCATTGATTTCTTTTTATCAAAGGTTAGGTCACACCAGGAACTGGTAAGTCCTGTTAAGTTAGAGTTGCATAACCTATTCACAGAACTGAAGAATTATTTTAAAAATCATGCCACCTGAAAAAAAAAGGGAACTATTAATTATCTCTTCTGGAGACTTTTTTTCTACCTACGGAGGAGGACAAGTCTACGTAAAAAACCTGGTTGACGAATTGATTCGACAAGGAATTCAGCCATCCATCGCAACACCGGGGAAACCTGGAAGGCTCATCCAGAAATATAGCGGCTGCAAAATATTCTCCTACGACCCAACCGCCGGACAGGCCGAACTGAAGAAATTATTGCTCGAAATTCAACCGGATGTTGTGCATGCACACGGCCACAAGGCATCTTTTGCCAAAGCCTGTGTTGCTGTTGGTTTACCGTGCATTGTTACTGCACACCACGGAGGACTTCTCTGCCCGGCAGGGACCCTACTGAACCACCGTGATCAGATCTGCAAAATCAAAGCGAATTCCCACGATTGCCTGCCCTGCGTGCTTAAAAATATTCGCGGTGGCATTGCAGCGTGGCCGATTCTACGAATACTACCATTAAATCTCCGATTATATTTAGGTGTTCAGCTGAAAAAGCTTCCCTTCCTACTATATATTACACCTGTAATGCAAACCTCGTTAAATATTGAAAACAAGGCAGAAGAATGGAGTGATATCTGTGAAAATGTCCGATTGCTGATTGCCCCATCATATGCTATTGCTGAAAGCATGGCGTTAAACGGCTGCCCAAAACATAAAATTTGCGTTATCCCCCATGGGATTCCACTAACTGAAGTTAAGATGCCGCGAAAATTCAAACCTGAACAAGAAGCAGACAGGCCTGTCCGCTTTTTTCGTGGGCCGTATCTGCCATTTTAAAGGAGTCCATATCATGCTTGAAGCATTCCATCGTCTCAATGGCTCCGCAGAGCTTCATGTTATTGGTGGAGCCGGCAACAATCCTGAGAACCGCTACATGAATGTCTTGATAAAAAGATATAAGGCTGATACGCGTATTATTTGGCACGGGAAAATTGATCATAGCCGAGTTAATGACCTGATAACTCAGTTTGATATCATGATCCATCCCAGCATCTATTTGGAGGTATTTGGGTTAAATATTGCCGAATCCCTGGTAATGGGAAAACCGGTCATTGCCACTCGCTGCGGAGGTGCAGAGATGCAGGTTAAAGATGGTGTGAATGGCCTGCTGGTGAAACCAAACGACATACAAGCCCTTAAACATGAAATGATGAAAGTAATAAAAAGCACCTCAACTCATTAGAACATTGTCTATCCATACTAAAAAAGTCAATTCCTTGGAACAACATGTCAAAGACCTGAAAAAACAATATCAAATGATACTATGAAGAAAAAACGAGTTGTCATTGATGCAAGCCTTATTTTTACATTTGGTGAACAATGTTTACCGGGTATTGGGCGTACAACTCTTGAGTTAATAAAGGCTTTGGAGCAAATAGAAGACTTGCCATTTGAGCTTGTTTTGTTTGGCCAAAGATTCAGCAATAATCGTTTTCAAAGATACGGGTTTGCCTCACCGGTTCGTTACCTGAGGCTTCCCCGTTGGAAATGCTTTAACTGGCTGCGCGAAAAATTACCTATAGTTGAGTTCTTGACGAGATCAGACCTGCTGCATGTCACTAGCAATCATGCACCGGTATTCGCCCCCCATAGAACTGTTGTAACCATACACGATGCCATGTTTTTGTGTTATCCTGAAGAACATCTTCATAGGGAAAAAGAGTCAGCCGATATTCTTACATTGGCCAAAGCCTGTAGAGCCATTATCACTTGTTCGGAAAACTCAAAAAAAGATCTTGTCAACTATGGCCGTATTGCTGAAAGGAAAATACATGTCATCCACTGGGGATATGATCAAACACTTTTTTTTAAAATACCGGATCCTGCCGCTAATCACGCTTTCCTGGCTAATAGGTTTCAAATCGTATCGCCTTATTTTCTAAGTGTTTCATGTGATATCGGACGCAAAAACAGCCCTGCTATCGTGAATAATTTTCTCATGATGAAGGAAGACAAGACCCGTCATGACCTCGTCATGGTCTGGAAAAACCCATTGCAAGAGATAAAAGATCAGGTTGCGGCTCATCGAAGAGGTAAACGTGTTCATTTTCTTTCCAACATATCAGATGAAGAACTGCGACATCTGTATAACGGCGCGACAGCACTTCTTTTCCCTTCAGAGTATGAAGGTTTTGGTCTTCCGGTTCTTGAAGCAATGGCATGCGGGACGCCGGTGATCACCTGCAATGCTTCCTCACTTCCTGAAGTTGGCGGCAACGCCGCAATTTACATTGCTCCCGGTGATCACTTGGCCCTGCTCGGCGAAATGGAAGCCTTTACACAAGGGAAATACAACCGAGAGGAATTAGGTGTCAGGTGTCTGACCCAGGCAAAAAAATTCTCCTGGTCACAATGCGCATTGAAAACAATAGCGGTTTATAGTTCGATCTCTGCGGGCGTTGACAGCAAACGAAGATGATCGGTCCTAAAAACTATATGCGTCGCACCAGACGACAGGCGCTCCAGATTGTTTGCCTGCTTCTTGGCAACGGAAAAATGACACCACCTGCTAATCTTGTTGTTGTGGCTCCGCACCCTGACGATGAAGTGCTTGGCTGTGCCGGACTTATCGCCCAAGTTAAAGCAAATCAAGGAAAGGTGCATGTTGTCTTGTTGACAGGCGGCGAAAAAGCACACGACAACTGTTGTAGGGTGAGTCCAGCGGAAATTTCCAGAATACGACGTCACCTTGCGGTTTCTGCCGGAGCAGTGCTCGGTCTTTCTGAAGGCGATTTCACCTTCCTCGACTGGCCCGATGGACAACTTCAAAGCACTATTCTTGGAGATAACGATTGCGCGAGGCAATTGAACCGAATCATAATGTCTTTCCAGGCTGATGCACTCTATTGCCCCCATCCGTTTGAAGGCTGGCCTGATCATGTAGCCGCAGAGAAGTTGACCAGAAAGATTATTAGTGGAATGGAAAAAAAGCCGGCTCTTTATCATTATTGTGTCTGGTTCTGGTATTCCATGTCCCTGAGAAAGGCTTTTTCCTGTGATTGGAAGAATAAACTGACACTCGACATAAAAGATGTCTATCCGCGAAAGCAAAAGTCTATAAGTTACTACATGCAGCCATGCGCCCCTTGCGGCAAGCCCTGGTCTGGGATGCTGCCTGAGGAATTCCTGAACGCTTTTACCTGGGACAAGGAAATATTCTTTAAAGTCGACACAAACAACTAATGTATGAACAATTGGACGTTTGAATGTATAACGGACTGGGAAACAATCTGGTCTGATCATTTCACCGGAAAGTGGCTGGCATGGCTTGAGAAAAGTCGGTCAAGTCATGTGTTTTTCCATCCTGCGCTGGTGAAAGCCTGGGTAGAAACATATATCCCCCTGCGGGATATCAGTCCGCTCTTCTTTATTGCTAAAAAGGCCCATACCACGGTATTTCTGCCTCTTGTTTTATGGAAAAAAAATTGGAAGAATGCTTACATTCATGAGGTTGTACCGGTTGGTTATTCTGATTTTGACTACCATGACCCACTCATTGTCGGAGCAGAAGAGGGCTTCGCACAAAACAGATTCTGGGCTAGTTGGTTAACAGCACTGGAACGGCTGGATGTGAACTACGATTCGGTGAACATTACGGGTATCAGGTCGGGGACAGCCGCTTGCGGGCAAAATTGGCATGAAGAGGACCTGTGCCCTTATTGCGATATCTCAGGATTTCTTGCTCCCGAAGATTTTTTGCCGTCTCTTAAAGCCCGATTAAGGGGGGATCTGGGTCGACAGATCAGGCGGTTAACAGAACAAGGGGACTTGACATACCACGTCTACGCTCCAAATGACGTGAATGGCGGTTTAACCGTTCTGCCGGACTTTCTTACTCTTCATGCAGAACGCTGGCCTCATGCTTATAAAGCATCCTCCCTTCATGAAAACATTTTACGGAGAGGTCTCGAGGAGGGCATTGTTCATTTTTCGGAACTCAGGCTTGATGAAAAACCCATGAGCTGGCATTTCGGTTTTATATACCGTGAGAGATTCTATTATTACCTTCCGGCTATTGATCCTCATTTCTCAAAGCTGTCTCCCGGCAAAGTGCATCTGCTTAAATGTGTAGAGGATGCAATTCATCTAAAGCTGTCAGTTTTTGACCACCTGCGCGGCGAGGAGTCATATAAGTCCGGATGGACTAATCAGGTGGAAAAACTGAATACATTTACCGTAAAAAAGCATACAACCGTAAGCACTATCAAATCTTTTTTGGTCGAGAGAGTTAAACCATTAATCACACGTCGACATCCCTAATGCCAGCAGGTAGACAAGTTAAAGTTACCATTGCCATTCCTGTTCTCTTAACAGGCGGGACGGAAATGCAGACGGTTAACCTCATCAAGGCACTTCATGGTGAAGGATATAGTGTAGTGGTTCTCTGCTATTACGATTATGAAAACGATATGACTGATTATATGCAGAAAGCGGGCGCAGAAGTCGTATTACTCAAACTCAAACGTGAAGATGGCCTCTTCAGTTTACTGAAAAAACTGATCGTTGAATTTAAAAAACACTCCGCCGATATCGTCCATGTCCAGTATATAGCCCCCGGTCTTATAGCAATTATTGCCGCCCGCTTGGCCGGTGTAAAAAAAGTTATTGCCACCGTTCATCAACCGGGCCGAACGCATGGATCGAAAAATCGTTTTCTGCTGCGGTTTGCATCCAGGCTCTGCGACCTCTTTATCTGTGTCTCCAGATCTGTTGAAACTTCCTGGTTTGGTGACAGTGCCCTTTTTGATTCCGAATGTTACCGGGCAGGCCGCAAACATTTTACCATCTATAACGCAGTGGATAACGAAAAGATTGCCAGGGAAGCCGGTTCTGAAAATGTTGACAGACTGCGGGACGCCCTGCACCTGGAGGAGAAGAAAGTCGTTGGTTACGTAGGTCGCCTGAGATCGGAAAAGGGCCCCAAATTTCTTATTGACGCCTTTGCCAGGGTAATTCGAACAATCCCTGAAGCCGTGCTGCTTGTTGTCGGTGATGGGCCCGACAGGCAGGCCCTAGAGCAACAGGCGGAAAAGCTGAGTCTTGAGACAAACATCATCTGGCTTGGTAAAAAAAGCCAACAGGAAGTATATCAGCTCTATGGTCTCATGGACGTGGTCGCCATACCTTCTTTATATGAGGGCTTCGGTTTAACAGCAGCCGAAGCTTTGGCTGCCGGCGTGCCGGTGGTTGGCTCCAATGTTGATGGTTTAAAAGAGGTTCTCGATGATTCTGAATCAACCATTCTTGTTGAAGCAGGAAATTATTTCGAGTTGGCAGACAGTGTTATAGAAATGCTGAACAGGAGACCGGGAATGACACAACCGGGTGGAGAGGGGGAAAACTTCAATAATAGATTTTCTGTGCACTATTTCATAAATTCCATCCTTATTGCTTATCGCGTTGTTTTAGAATAAAAAGTAATTTTGATAATAAGAAAGCGAAGAATCATATTATGGGACTTAATCAATTCAGGAACACGATCTCTGTAATTCGCCGCAATCCCTATGCGAATTTTTATAAAGCAACACTGAAACATATCTTATGGCAATTCAGAAAGATATGTAATCTTTTCCCCTGTGTTCTAGAAGTTGAACATTTTGAGATAATTATCAAAAATAAAATCATAGCAAACGGGTGCGGCGGCCTTATCAACTGCATGGGGTTATATGATCCAAATAATATGCGCCTGATTGACGAATTATGCAGGACAGGGGTTGTTAACTGCTTTTTTGATATTGGAGCGAACATCGGTATTTACTCATTAATTCCAGAATCATCAATCCAGGTTTACGCGTTTGAGCCACACCCTTACACCTACACACTTCTGAACGAGAATGTGGTTCTGAACAACCGGGTCAACATTCATACCATACAGCAGGCACTTGATAATAAAGAAGGACTCATACATTTTTCTGATCTTCCAGGAAGCACAATAAATCAAATAATAAGAGAAAATAATAATGGAAATAATGTCATTACAGTAAGTACGATAAAAGGGGATGATTTTTGTAAAAATAATGCGGTTAAACCAAGTTTGTTGAAAATTGATACAGAAGGAAATGAAGAACGAGTACTTCATGGTTTCGAGGCCACCTTAAAGTTTATTAAAATGATACTCGTTGAAACCGAAGACATTGACATTATAACCTTATTATTAAAAGAAAATGATTTTATTGGTCCTTATAAATTTGATCATATCAACCGCACATTTTCTTTAGAATATGAGAGTTATGAAGACTGGATATTCATCAACCGGAAACATATCAGAGAATTTAACAATTTCACCATTTCAAACGAACGGCATTCATAAAACAAGATGGTTAATCGCTCGACTAAACCAACAAAAAACATACCGCCGATCTCAATTGTTATGCCGCTTTATAACAAAGCGGATGACGTGAAGAGCGCCATTTCTTCGGTGCTGCGCCAGACATTCGATGATTTTGAACTTATTGTGGTCAATGATGGTTCGACTGACAACAGTCCTGACATTGTAGGCCTAATAAATGATGATAGAATCAGGGTTATTGATCAGGAAAACAGCGGTGTTTCAGCAGCCAGAAATAGAGGTATAGAAGAATCCCATGCAGATCTAATAGCCTTCCTCGATGCGGATGACGAATGGAAGCCCACTTTTTTAGAAACGATAGATAAGTTGAAGAAAAAATTCCCGGATTGCTCAGTATTTGCCACCGGCTACTCCTATCTCCATCAGGATGGTACTGAATCAAGGCCGGTCATCAACGGCATTCCCCCCCATCCATGGTTTGGAATTCTATCAAATTATTTTTATATCGCCTCCATCTCTGATCCGCCCCTCTGTTCATCAGCTGTTGCTATCAGAAAAGGAGCAATAAACGCGGTAGGCGGCTTTCCTGTCGGCGTTAAGAGTGGGGAAGATTTGTTGACCTGGGCGAAGCTTGCCGTTACCTGCCATATCGCCTATGATACAAACTCACTGTCATTATTCAAACAAAGCGCGTCACCTCATACCCCCCCCACCCGGTTACCTGAGGTTCCCGACAAAGTAGGTATATCACTGAAAGAATTAGTGAAGGATGTTCACCCTTCAAAGCAGAAGGATTTAAAACATTATCTTGGCTGGTGGCACAAGAGCAGAGCGAACATGTACCTCCGTTCAGGTCAGAGATCTAAATGCTTAACAGAAGTCATGCAAATGGGATACTATCATCTGAATATCATTTTTTTTGTTTACTGCTCCTGTCTTCTGTTACCGCACTCACTTGTTCAGAAACTGATTTTTTTTCGAAATAAAAAAAGACCGAAGATCGATAATTGAAATGGATGTCGTCATAACACATACGGACTTCCGCCTCTACTGGCCCGCACGTATCAATGCCTTGAATGGCCTTCTTTCCTCTTCCGGTCATACCCTGTATATTATTGAAATTGCTGGTAAGGGATCCCCCTATGCCTTTGCCGGGAGAACACAAGGCAACTTAGCACCGAATTGGATATGTCTTTTTCCTGAAAGAGAAATGGAATCGATCTCGGGTCGGGAAGCATCTGCAGCTCTCTGGAACAAGCTGGAAGAAATTCAACCGGATGTGGTGCTGGCCGGAGCCATCGCTTTCCCTTCCGGAGCCACAGCAGTACACTGGTGCAAAACAAGGGGGAAAAAAGTTGTTATTTTTGACAACGCCCGACTGGAGGATGTTCCCCGTTCACCGCTTGTAAATGGTATAAAGCGAAGAATTTACCGAAATGTTGATGCTGTTCTTGCTCCTGCCCCATCTCACGCTGATGCTTTTGGTTTCTGGGGCGTCTCCCAGGAAAAAATCTTTTATGGTCTGAATGTCGTTGACAATGAATGGTTCACCAATCAAACAAGGGTTTGTTCTGAAAAGAAAGATTCATTGCAGTCAGAGCTTGCGGTACCAGACCATTTTTTTCTGGGTGTCGGCAGGTTGATAAAGAAAAAAAACTGGGTTGATGTACTTCTTGCCTACGCAAAAATCAGACAATCAGCGAGGACGGACATACCTGCACTGGTACTCATCGGTGACGGGCCTGAAAAAGAAAACCTAATAAAAATCATCAATAATGAACCAATAGAGGGTGTTATTTTTGTCCCCTATGTCTCCCAGGAAACACTCTGTAAATACTACACGCTTGCTGCGGCTTTGATTTTAGCCAGCAGTTATGGTGAAACGTGGGGACTTGTCGTAAACGAGGCAATGGCCTGCGGTTTACCCGTGATCGTTAGTCGTCAATGCGGTTGCGCTGCGACCCTGGTCCATGAGGGTATCAATGGCTATGCCTTCGATTCCGGAAACCGGCAGGAGCTGGTGCAAAAGCTGACACGATTCAATTCTCTACCGGCAGATGGCAAGGAAAAATTAGGAAAGCAGTCACAATCGATGATCAAGGAATGGGCCCTTGATCGTTTCAGTCAAGGGGCCTGGGCCGCGATCAACCACAGCCTGAACCAGCCTCCTTCTCATCCATTGTTGAGTGACGCTGTTATTATGCGCTGCTGGAAAGGACGTTATCGTCCGGTATAACCATGACCACGTTAATCAATATAATCGTCGCGACGATCCTTACCCTGATGGCGGTCAACTGTCTTTCGCGACGCTCAAAGTATTTCACCAAACCTGAGCATTTTTTTCTTTTTATCCTGACAACAGGCATGTTCAGGACAGGAGAAGCCAGCATTGGTGGCATTGATCTTTCTGCCCTAAGACTCATGATCTGGATTCTTCTCATCGGCTACGCGCTCATCGCATTCAAAAGCTCGGAACGGAAACTTAAAAGAAACACTCTTGATTGGCCAATACTTTTTTATTCTCTCTTTTTAAGTTGGTGCTTTCTTGGTTTTGTTTTTTCCGACGCTTCTTTGGTTTATGGCACGAGGGTTTTTCTGAAGCTCATTTACCCGTTTCTTGTCTTATTGTTAGCCCGAAAGATCACGGTATTAGAAAGGGTACCCATCTATTTGCACATAACCTTTTTCGCAACAATCATTATTTCAATTTTCACCAGTGGTATCAGTGAGAAGATTCCTTATTTAGCAACAAACCCTTTGCTTAATGGTATTTTCTGGCCTCGGGCAACCTTTGCCGATCATGCTGCTATCATGGTCGGCGTTGGCCTGGCGCTCTGGAGTGCCGGTCTGGCGGGAAAGCCGCTGTTCCCTTTACCTGCAAATCCTGAAACCCGACTTGCGGGGCGCACGAAAAAAGGTAAAACGATTCTTTCAACGCTGGCAATATGCGGCAGCGATTGCATGGTTATGCGCTTCGCCGCTGGCTGTCGCCAATCGTACGGGTCTGCTGGCTACTTCCGGATCAATCTCTGCCTTTCTCTTGTACCGCTACAAGGTACGTGCTGTTCCTTTTATCGTGGCCATTTTTTTTCTCGGTATCTGGATTGTCGTGTATATGCCTTCTTTTAAAGAATCTACTTTTCGAGGGAAGAATGTCACTATTCAGGATATTCAGGATATTGATTCTACTGAAATTGACTCCTCGGGTAGGTTTGCCATGTGGGATTATCTGCTGAAACGGTTTTACCGTCCCCATCGTCTGACCGGTGCCGGCCTTGGCACGACGCAACAATTCTTATATGTCTCGGCCGCATCAGGCAGAGGTCCCTTCGGAGGACTCAAAGCTGCCCATAGTGAATACGTCTACCTGCTTTGCGACACTGGTCTTATTGGTTTGGTACTTTACCTCTTAACGGGAATAAGTGGACTTTTTCTTGGTTTGCAGGCCGTATTTCGACGGGATAAGAATGAGAAAATCTTGGGAATGGTCGTCGCTTCATCTTTTATTGCCCTTTTTTGTGCGATGGGTTTTGATAACGTTTTTAACTACGCTCTTGCCGCTCATCAATACCCCTATGCCTTTCTGGGTATGCTTCTTGGTGTCAGCGGCTCAAGGCCAAAGAGAAAAAGTTGTCTCTCCCCTCGACCATTCCACCATTGCATGAAAATCCTCCTGGTCCACAACTTTTACGGGTCTTCTGCGCCAAGCGGCGAAAACAGCGTCTTTATCTCGGAAGAAAAACTGCTCCGGAACCATGGCCATGCTGTCAATACATTCACCCGCCATAGCGATGAAATAAGAGGAAGAGGGATAATCGGCACGGTACAAGGGGCCTTGAGTGTGCCATGGAATCCCTTAAGCAAAACGCAACTCCAAAACATTTTGCAGCGGGAAAAGCCGGATATACTCCATGTTCACAATTTTTTCCCCCTTATATCCCCTTCAGTATTTTCTGCCACGCAAAATCTGCAGACAGCAACAGTCCTCACCCTGCACAACTATCGTCTCTTTTGTGCGGCCGGCATTCCTCTTCGAAACAATCAGCCATGTACTGAGTGCCTCGATCGTCGGTCCATTATTCCCGCCCTGCAATACGGCTGCTATCGCAACAGCAGGATTGCGACTCTTCCCCTGGCAATGATGATTGAGCTGCACCGGAGGCTTAAAACCTGGCAAAATCATGTTGATACTTTTATAGCCCTCACTCATTTCCAGAAAGATAAAATGGTTAGTGCCGGATTGCCGGAGAATAAAGTTGTTATAAAACCCCATTTTTATAATGATCCGCCGCTGCCGGTCACATGGCAGGAAAGAAAGGATAATATTGTCTATATTGGCAGGTTAGGCGAAGAAAAAGGGTGTAGAATCATGTTACAGGCTTGGCAGAAATGGGGACGGCAGGCACCGAGGTTGGATATTATCGGTGATGGTCCTCTCCGGCAGGAACTTGAGGAGATGTCTCATCATCTCGGTATTACAGATAGGGTATCTTTTGTAGGTCAACTGCCGTTTGCTGAGACACAGTCACGATTATCACAATCAAAACTCCTTTTGCTGCCGTCTCTTTGTTATGAGGGTTTCCCTATGGTAATCGGGGAAGCATTCTCGCTTGGCGTGCCGGTAGCAACATCGCGATAGGCTCAATGCCCTGCATAGTAAATGAAGGTAAAGATGGCGTACTATTTTCGCCCGGTGATGCAAAGGATCTTTACCGATCAGTTCAACATCTGTGGGAAGATCAGAGAAAACTGGCTGTTATGGCAGAAAATGCCAGGATTGAATTTAATACTAAATATACAGCTGAAGCCAACTATCAAGCACTTATGGAAATATATAATTCAGCCATGAATATCAGATCAGCAAAGTTTAAAAAGCTTACAGTAGCATAATAAATAAATCTTGATATTTTCATGTACTCTTTTAGGCCCCAAATGAACTATAGTTGATTTGAAAATTTGCAAGTCAGATTGTCTTTAGAAGTGACGATATTCAATTTATATCTCACAGAGCAATGTCAGAGATAAAACAATAATAGATCTCCAGAACATGCAGAAATCGCCGACCGAGACGATTCTGCAATACCAGGTAACAAGCCTGTCGATACGTGAATGCATTAAGGTGATCTGCACCTGGCTTCAGGCGAATGACAGGGGCCGATTTTTTGTCTGCGCCAATCCGCACTCACTTATGGAGGCTGAGAAAGACCCGCTGTTCAGGGAGGCAATTCATGCTGCCGACCTGGTCACGCCGGATGGAACGGGAATCATTCTCGCCTCAAAGATCCTCGGTGGGGCTATCCGGGAGCGGGTTACCGGCAGCGATATTTTCAGGGAGTTGAGCGCGGTGCTGCAGGAAACGGGTGGTGGGAGTTATTTCTTCCTTGGCTCAACCGATGAGACGCTTGCCAAGATCAAGGAAAAGCTGGCGCTGGAATATCCCCGTATCACCTTTTCCGGCTCCTATTCTCCCCCCTACAAATCTGAATTTTCCGAGCAGGACAGCCGGCTGATGATTGAGGAGGTAAATAAAGCGAGGCCTGATGTGCTTTGGGTAGGGATGACCGCGCCGAAGCAGGAGAAATGGATATGGCAAAACAGGGCGCGGCTGGATGTGAAATTCATCGGAGCGATTGGCGCGGTATTTGATTTCTACGTCGGGAATATCAAACGTTCCCACCCTTTTTTTCAGAGAATGGGACTGGAATGGCTGCCCCGGCTGATCCAGGAACCCCGACGTTTATTTCGGCGCAATTTTGTTTCAAGCCCGCTCTTTTTGCTGCAGATTTTAAGGCAGCGATTGAAGAAATAGGGCGCTGCTTAAATGGTTAGTCATGCCGGCTGTTTCGGCATTGAAAAATAAAAGGTTGCGCCTTTATCAAGTTCGGCTTCCGTCCAGGTTCTTCCTCCATGCCGTAAGATGATTCTCCTGACATTGGCCAGCCCTATTCCTGTTCCGTCAAACTCTGCCGATGAATGCAGACGCTGGAATACACCAAAAAGTTTTGGCGCGTATTTCATATCGAAGCCGACACCATTATCCTGAATATAAAAAATAAATTCATTTTTTCCATTTTTGTATCCAATGCTGATAATGGCCTTTTCCCTGGTAGACGTGTATTTTAACGCATTATCAAGGAGATTGACCCACACCTGCAGCAGCAGGTTATAATCTCCATGCACATCAGGCAATGAAGAAATATCCCAGTCTACGGTGCGGTTCATACCGGAAACGTTGATCTCTGTTAATGCATCCTCAATAACCTGATTCATGTTGACTGATGTTTTTTTCAGTTCGGTACGACCGGCTCTTGAAAAACTTAACAGGTCATCAATCAGGGCACCCATTTTTGTTGCAGCATCGGTAATGGTATCTAAATAATTGAGGCCATCCTCGGAAAGTTGATCGGAGTATTTTTTTGCAAGGAGCCCCGCAAAACCATTAATGTGCCTGAGCGGGGCACGCAGGTCGTGGGAAACAGAATAACTGAATGCCTCCAGTTCCTTGTTTGATGCTTCGAGCTGGGAGGTTCGCTCCTTTACCCGTTGCTCGAGAACCTCGTTAAACTTTTTAACCTCGTTTTCGGCTTTTCGCTGATCTTCAAGTACACTCAGCAAGGTCTTTCGTGAGCGGTTTGAGACGTCGAGGGCTTCCTGCAATTCCTGCCTGCTTCTCAGCAGGGCATCTTCAGCCTCTTTCCGTTTAGATATATCTGAATAAAAGCCATACCAGGATATAGTGCCGTCAGCAATTTTCTCCGGTTTTGCTTTGCAATAAATCCACTTGACCGCTTTACCGGGTATCTGCACTCTAAACTCACAGGACAGAGCAGTGAGATGTTTCGCTGAATATTCAAAATCACTCATCACCCGTTGTGATTCTTCAGGTAAAATCACTCTTTGAATCGGAGCACACGTTTCACGTACATCTTCCGGTGAACAACCAAATACGTCCTTGATACCCTCAGAGGCTATCGGGAAAGAATAGGTGCCGTCAGGGCTTTTCGTACATTGAAAAAACACACCGGGTATATTGACAGAAAGCTTTCTGAACTGGACTTCTTTCTCTTTAAGCTTTTCTTCGTTTTGCTTGCGCTCGGTGATATCGTGCAGAATGCCGACTATTTTGGATGGCCGCCCGGACATATCCGAAACGATTTTTGCTGTGATGGCACATGGAATCGATGAAAAATCACGGTTTTTGAGTCTGATTTCAAAATCGTTAATGAACCCTTTTTCCTTGATTGCCGACAAAAAAAACCGCCGCTCTTCAGGATTTTCATAAAGGTCAACGAACGTTCTCCCGATAAGATCAGCACGGGTATATTGACCTTTAGAAATAATACTTACGCTGGGGCTCAGCTCAAGGATTGTTCCATCAATTGAAGTCTCATAGAAAACATCGTGAATATTCTCAAAGATAGAACGATAGGAAATTTCGCTTTTATTGATAATGGATTGTTTTCGCTTAACCTTTTCTTGTAACCTGTTTTTTTTCTCTGCCAGCAGCGTATCCTGCTCGTTTTTCTTCAAAAAAATCGAAAGCATTGCCACTGCATTATGAAGCAGGGCATGGTCTTCATTTCCAAGTTCGGCCCTGTTTTCAATCACTATGTAGCCATAGCTGCTGCCGGAAGCATTGAGTGCAAGACAGTCTTCCTCATCATCCGGTTTTACGAGCTGATAGGTAAAACCATGTTCCGGCCAGATTTCACGCAGGGCATCGAGGAAAAGGGGAATGAACTTCGATTTTATTGTTATCTGAGAGAGATGAAACAACAGGAAAAAGAGATCAAGCGCCTTGGTATTCTGCTCCCTCTTTTTTATTGATGGCTGCATTGAATAAATTCCGGAGCATTCTGGGCCAGCCAGACATCGGGGTGAATATAGTAGGGGTTATTTAGTATCATTCCGTTTTTACTTATAGAATATGGATGCGTTTGCAATACCTGCATGATGGTTCTTCCGTCAAACTTGGTAAGATTATACATACAGATGCTTATCCATGGTTTTCCGGGAATAAAATAAGCCTGCCTTGAAAATTTTGCTGCAGGCATATAGTCGATATACCGAAGATAACATTTCCGGCATGCCTGGATCTCGACCGAATAACCTAATTATTCAAGGTACCCTACAGCGGCGACTTCAGGTTACCTTTATTCCCGAAGAACACAGGAATAGTCAGATTGTTTTAATTCCTGGAATTGAAAAATAAAAGGTTGCACCTTTATCGAGTTCACCTTCCGCCCACGTTCTTCCGCCATGCCGTGAGATTATTCTCCTGATATTCGCCAGCCCTATGCCTGTTCCGTCAAACTCCGCAGATGAATGCAAACGCTGAAATACACCAAAAAGTTTTGAAACATATTTCATATCGAATCCAACACCATTATCCTGAATATAAAAAATCACTTCATCTTTTCCATTTTTGTAGCCGATGCTGATACTGGCCTTTTCCCTGGTAGATGTATATTTCAACGCATTATCAAGCAGATTGACCCACACCTGACGCAGCAAATTATAATCTCCATCAACGGCAGGCAATGAAGCAATATCCCATTCTACGTTGCGGTTCATCCGGGAAGCGTTGACCTCTGTTAATGCACCTTCAATAATCTTATTCATGTTGACTGATACTCTTCTCAGTTCGGTACGACCGGCTCTTGAGAAACTTAACAGGTCGTCAATCAGGATACCCATTTTTTTCGCAGAACCGGTAATGGTATCTAAATAATTGCGGGCATCCTCAGAAAGCTGGTCTGCATGCTTTTTTGTGAGTATCTCGGCAAAACCATTAATGTGCCTGAGCGGAGCCCGGAGATCATGGGAAACGGAATAACTGAAGGCTTCCATTTCCTTGTTGGATGCTTCGAGCTGGGCGGTTCGTTCCGTTACCCGCTGCTCGAGTTCCTCGTTAAGTTTTTTAATCTCATTTTCCGCTTTTCGCTGATCTTCAAGCACACTCAGGAGGGTCAGTCTCGACCGGTTTGACATGTCCAGCGCTTTACTTAATTTTTCCTGCGATTCCAGTATATTCTGTTCGACCACTTTGTGCTTGGTAATATCACGATAGGTCGTAGCAAATTGTCCATAAAGTGGACTGAACACATTGATTTCAAACAATTTATCGACTTCTTCATTATAAGTTTCAAAAGAAAAACCTTTTCCGGTTAATGCGACCTCTCCATATTTTTCAATCCAATTCACCGCATCGTTCTCGATGGAGGGGAATATCTCACGAGCCGTACGACCCCGTATTTCTTCTGTTGGCAAACCGACATACTGGGCAAATTTTGAATTATTTTCTAATATTTTATAATCGAACGGTTTTCCCGCATCATCAAGAATAATTTCGTTCAAGGAAAAGCCTTCATAGAGATGGTTAAAAAGATTCCGGTAATAGTTCTCGCTCTCTATTAAAGATACATTCATTTCAGTAAGCTTTATTCTCGTAACTCCCATCTCGGCAATTACTTCCGTCATCTGCAACAGGAATTCCAGTTTTCCCCGGATCTCTTCTTCCGTAAATACAGGTACCTCGGAAAGTGCCTGCAGGTATTCAACCCGGTCAAAACCATACCTTTGGGCCTGTTGCTGAAAAAACTGTTCATCAGGTGATTCCAGCAAAAACTGCCCGGTAAATAGATTGCCTATATGTTCACCATTCACGATAATCGGCATGACTACGTCAATAAGCCCATTCAGACATTTGTAGATTTTAAACGTGCCAACCGCACTTAATTTCTTGGCAAGTATCGTGTCGCTTTTACGGCAATTTTTTTCCGTTTCCGGATTTTTCCTATGAAAATTTGTACATATATCTTTCCATCCCAATTTTGTTATAGTATTCCCTTGCAGATCAAGCAGTGCCGATCCCAGGCCGGTAGCCTTGGTAAATCCTTCAAGCAGAAGGCTTATTTCCTCCGTATCCAATATTTTTTCCAGTGTATTGGCCATAGGCATTAATCCGTTTAATTCAAAGTAGATTAGCAGTGATTTACCAGCTATAGTTATATAAAACCGTCATCCTCGCCCATATTGTCAATGACACTGGCATAACGAAATGGCTCGCCTGCCTTCTCAAGCAGTTCATTTACTTCCGTTTTAAGCTCCTGTACTCTTTCTTCTCGATCGAGTGTTACTTCGTACCAGCGGCGAAGCTCATCCAATTGCTCCCGAATTTTATTTTCAGCCTGTTTATTATTGGTAATATCGCGGGCGACAACTACCGATGCGACGATAACACCATCCTGGTCCCGAACCGGGCTGAAACTGTAACTGCCAACCCAGGTTTCGCCGGTGTCTTTGCGGCGCAGCGTATACTCTACATTAGTGGCGGACTCTCCCCTGAGCGCGCGCGTAATTGGAAACATATCAAGCGGAGCTATTTCTCCATTGGACATAAAAAGTTCAAAAGCATCGCGACGTTCACTTAAAGTTTTGTAGCGATATTCCTTATCCCTGGATCTATGGAAGACCATAAAGGCCTCGTTAAAATCGATAAGCTGCCCGTCAGTGCCTGAGATAAATACGGCGTCAGTCATACTGTCCATGGCAGCCCTTAATCTCGACCGGTTTTCCGACGCTTCCCGTTCCGCCAATCTCCTGTCGGTAATGTCATCGATCATGGAGAGCCCATAGCATGCCGTTTCATCACTGTTGCCGATCCTGGTTAAAGATCGCCGAGCCCAGATGGTTTCGCCGTTTTTCTTCAGATAGCGCTTTTCAGTATAGTGAGTCTGAATTTTTCCTTCCACCAGGGCTTTTATCGCTGCCAGATCGGCATTCCGGTCATCCGGATGGGTTACGTCAACGAAAGTTAACCGCTTGATTTCCTGTTCCGTATAGCCAAGCATGCTGCAGAATGCTTTATTGGCACTGATAATAGTGCCGTCGTCAAAAGTGCTCGTGGCCATACCGAGCGGCCCTTCCTCAAATATCTTACGGAAACGGTCCTCGCTTTTCTTCAGAGATTCGAGGACTTGATTACGTTCGGTGATATCAATACTCGTGCTCAGGAGCATTTTTTTATCATCGATACATATCAGATTCACAAACAACAGGAGTTCCTTCACTTCATTATTGGCGGTCGTTATCGAAACAGTTTTGGAATAGATACCGTCATTTTCAATAAAGGCATGATCCATATTTTCAAATGTTTTCGGATCCCTTATTCCCAGTTGTAAAAGGTTTTTCCCTACTGCCTCCCCTTCCGACAAACCGGTTATCAGGCTCCATGCTTCATTCACCTGCAGGTAAATACCGGATTCGGCATCACGCAGCGTCAGTGGAACGGGACTCAAATTGAAAATAGTTGTAAAAAGTTCTTCGTTTTCTGATAATCTCTTTTCCGTCCGTTTACGTTCCTCAATCTCTTGTTCCAACAGGCGTGTACGCTCTTTAACCAATGCCTCAAGACGTTCAGTTTCCGTTTGCTGTTTCAGATGAGCCGTCCTGATCTTCACCATTGCCTGTATCAGGGCCGTGAGTTCGCTATAGTCAATGGGTTTGGCAAGAAAAGCTTCAGCTCCGCTTGCCAGGGCACGGATCCTGTCCTCTTTGTCACCCTTGAGTCCGGTAACAAAGACCACCGGGATGTTTCTCAGCTTTTGGTCGGCTTTTAGTTTTTCGCATACTTCATAACCGTCCATGCCCGGCATAACGATGTCGAGCAGAATGACATCCGGTTCCTCAATTGCAGCCAGTTCCATGCCTTTCGTGCCGCTTAGGGCTGTATATACTAAAGCTTCCGGAAAAGCCTCGGTGATCAGCACTTTCATGGTGCCGAGGCTAGCCTGGTTATCATCAATAGCCAGTATTTTTATCTTCCTGTTCTCCATCAAACGTACCCTTCAGTTATTCCTTTCCTCTCAGAAAAGCATCATTGCTGTCAAAGCCATCCATAGTTCATGAGTTTTACATCGCCTGCCTATCCGGACAAATATTTGATAATACAGGCTGCCTTCAATAGGAATGAATCACCCTCAGACAGACTCCTAGGGGGTTGGACCGTATTTTTTAATCAACTGGTAGAGGCGTGTTCTGGAAAGACCGGACAACTCGCAGGCGGTCTTCATTTTCCCATTGGCGCGGAGCATCAATTTCTGAACGTATTGCTGCTCAAAGTTATCCTTGTATTCCTGCCATACCGGCAAGAAGTTCTCACTTGTATTCTGGGAGAAGGCTAAATAATCAGGTGATGATACGGTCATACCCGATTGAGCCTGCAAGATACGCAAATGCTCTGGAAGATGCTTGAGGAAAAGGGTTTGGTGCTGTGTCGCGTAAGCAATAACATTTTCTAATGTCTGAAATAACTCCCTGACGTTTCCGGGCCAGTCATAAAGGCAAAGAGTCCCGACAAAATCGGGCGCGACCCCTTTCACCTCAAGGCCGTACCGATTACAGAGCTTTTCTATATAAAAAGAAGTTAACTCTCTTATATCTTTTATTCTTTCCCTAAGGGGCGGCAGTTCAATCCTGATCGCCTGCAGACGAAAGAGCAGGTCGTTTCGAAACGTACCTTCATCCATACATGCTTCAAGATCTCTGTTTGTTGCCGCAATAACCCTGAAATCGCTTTTAACTTCTTTTGTCTCTCCGACAGGACGATATCTGTGCTCCTGCAGAACCCGGAGAAATTTTTTCTGAAGGGAAAGCGGCAGTTCACCGATCTCATCGAGGAAGAGGGTGCCTCCGTCGGCATACCTGATCAACCCCTCCCTTGCTTTGTCAGCGCCGGTAAAAGCCCCCCGGGCATGACCGAAAAGAGTGCTTTCAATTAGGTTTTCAGGCAAAGAAGCGCAATCAACGGTAACAAAATTACCCGCTGAGCGATTACTGTTTTCATGTATAGCCTGGGCGAAAACTTCTTTGCCGGTTCCCGTTTCACCGGTAATCAACACGCTGGCATCACAACCTGCCGCCTGGGCAACCTGGCTGAGACATGCGGTGATCTGGGGGCTGCTGCCAATTATTTTGTCTCTTTTGAGAACTATCGGGACTACTTTGATTCGTTTTTTTTCTTCACGATATTGCAGTGCTCTCATCAGGTGCAGCAACAGTTCCCGGAGAACATGCGGTTTTTTAATATAGCTCCAGGCACCTCCTGAAATCGCCTGTACGGCGCCGTCGGGATCTCCTTCTCCGGTTATTATGATGACTTCAGGTCCGGAAGGCTGCGCCCTGAACTGAGGAATATAATCCAACCCGCTGCCGTCAGGCATCCGGACATCAAGAAAGACAACGTCATATTCCTTCGACTGCGACAACTGCAGACCTTCCGTCAGAGTTCCAGCCCCGTCAGCCTTATGGCCGCTGCGTTTAATGTATTCAACAAGCATCTCGCACAATGCCCTGTCATCATCAACGACGAGAATATCAGCCATTATCCAGCACCTTTCTCACCACGCGGGAGAGATCTTTTTTTACCACCGGCTTCATGATAAATTCCTTGATGCCGAGGGCTTTTGCCTCCTCCTCATTAATGATTTCGCTAAAACCGGTACACATGATAATGGGAATATCGGGGCGTTTTGACAACATTCAGTGTGGCCAGATCTTTTCCGGTCAAACCGGGCATGGTCATATCTGTCACCACCAGGTCATAATCATCACGGTGATCACTAAAATCCTGTAAAGCGCTAGTACTGTCCGTAAAAAATGTCACCCGGTAGCCAAGACCCTGAAGCATCCGGCAGATCATTTCCGCAACCTCCGGGTCATCATCAATTACCAGCACACGTTCATTGCCGCCGGCAACAGGTTGAGAAATCTCCGGGTCCACCGTTTCTTCCTCTTCGGCCACCGGAAAGAAAATCTGGAATTCCGTCCCCCGCCCTCTTTCACTCAGCACGAGGATATTTCCTCTCAGTTTCTTGACAATCCCATGCACCACCGACAATCCGAGACCGGTACCTTCTCCAACGCGTTTAGTCGTAAAAAAAGGATCAAATATCCGGCGCAGATGCTCCTTTTCAATGCCGTAGCCAGTGTCGGAAACAAGCAATTTAACATAGTGGTGGTGAGTCTTGTTCTCGTCTTCGAGGAAAAGTCCTGAAGGCAGTTCGTCCACCTGGGACAGTTCAACCGTGAGGATTCCTCCCGTTTCAGACATCGCATGCATCGCATTGGTGCAAAGATTCATAACAACTTGATGCACCCGCGTGGGATCGGCGATAATAGGCCTGCATTCATTATCGATCGTTTTGTGGATTTCAATCGTCGAGGGAAAAGAAGCCTCCAGGAATTTCAATATCTCCTTGATAATAAACTGCACACGAACAGGCTTCAGCTCCTCATCCGTCTGCCTGCTGAAGGTGAGAATCTGTTTTACCAGCTCACTCGCCCTGTTACCGGCAAATAGAATTTTTTCAAGATCCTTTCGCACTAAACTGTCTTCAGAAAGCTGGCCTATCGCCATCTCGCAATAGCCGATGATTACGGCAAGCAAATTATTAAAATCGTGGGCAATTCCTCCGGCAAGTGTGCCTATGGACTCCATTTTCTGCGCCTGGTGCAATTCCGCCGTTCTTATTTTAACCTCGTCCTCAAGATATAATTGATAGCGCTTGTTCTCTCTGATCAGCGACACTCGTTCTATGGCCTTGCTGATAGCATGCTCCAGCACAACAACATCCTTTACCGGTTTTTCAATATAATCCCAGGCACCGAATTTAAGGGTTTTGATCGCATCATCAAGAGAGCCCGCCCCGGACACAATAATAACCGGATGCTCCCTGATTTTATCTCCAAGGGCGGCAAGTACCTGGAGGCCATCCATCTTGGGCATGCGCAAATCAAGCAGCATCACATCAGGATTCTCGCGGTCAAATACGGCAAGCGCTTCCTGGCCGTTTTCAGCGGTAATGACATCGTAGCCATAATTCATTAATATCGATGCCATACTTTTACGCATCAAGAGGTCGTCATCGACAACCAGTATTCTGTTTTTGTTATCGGGGAGGGTTAGGTGATTAGCTGGCATTGACCATTCTCATTGCACAATTGATGCTGAACGCAAGACGACATGAAAAAAGAAACGAAGGACCGGGGTTACTGGCTAAAGACATAATTATCTTCAAGAAAAAGGCTTAAACAGGCATCGACAACTTCCGTATCATAGAGTTTGCCCCGGTTCTGGCGGATTTCTTCCAGCGCGGAGTCAATCCCCAGGGCCACTCTATACGGGCGGTGCATTGCCATGGCCGCAACCACATCAGCAACCGCCAGGATCTTCGCCTCACAAAGTGTCTCTTCCCCTGTTAAGCCGAATGGGTATCCTGAGCCATCTATTCTTT
This sequence comes from uncultured delta proteobacterium, assembly GCA_963745765.1. Classification (GTDB taxonomy): domain Bacteria; phylum Desulfobacterota; class Desulfobulbia; order Desulfobulbales; family Desulfocapsaceae; genus Ww85. Next base: position 26,731 of record CAVUYQ010000031.1, read on the forward strand.
CATGATGCTGCTGAATAATTTTTGCTAAGGGCCAGGGAAAATCGCAATGCTCCTGGCTCAGCATATCATGGCCAAATTGAGCATGGGTCTGGATGAGTTTATCTTCAATGTCAGTGAGCTTTCCCGGCTTGGAAAGGATTTCGATGGGAATTGCCACCTTGCCGAGATCATGAATACTTGAGGCGTGGGCCAGTCCTTCTTTGATTTCATCAGCAATAGCAAGTTTTTTAGCTATTTCAATTGCCAGGGAGCATACCCTTTCCTGGTGGCCGGCCGTATAGGGGTCACGCATTTCAGTTATCTTGGCAATAACCTCTATGATACCCACGAGTGTACTTTTTAAACTCTGTTCACTCAAGACGAGCTTGTTGGTTCTCTTCTTGACCTCATCTTCCAGATGGGCCTGGTAATGCCTGTTCTCAATAATCAGGTTGCGCCGTTCAAGAGCCTTATTGATTGAGTGCAGGAGGGCTTCCATACTGATGAGCGGTTTTGTCAGATAATCCCAGGCACCGAATTTAAGGGCTTTAATAACATCGTCCATCGTCCCCACACCTGACGTAATAATAACAGGGAATTCCGGCAACTGATCTGATAGCGCTTCAAGCACCTCGTGGCCATCCATAACGGGCATCCTGAGATCAAGCAGCATTAAGTCCGGACTTTCACTTTTAAAGAGACTCAAGCCCTCTTCGCCGTTAACCGCCTCAAACGTGAGAAAACCTGACTGTTTTAGAAACGAGACCAGGCTTTTTCGTGCAAAGATGTCATCTTCAACTACTAATATAGTGTTTTTGTCTTTGGTCATTTTTTGCTATATGCCAGAGATCTATCAAATCCCTGCCCCATGAATCCATAAGAGGCAAAAAAAAAAATCAAAAGGTGCTACGCTTGCTGTTGCACCGGCAGCATGATACTGAATTTGGCACCTTTGCCTTCTTCAGAATCCGCCCATATTCTGCCCTCATGCTTTTCACGTATGATGGCATAGGAAACGGAAAGTCCGAGTCCGGTGCCAATCCCCACATCCTTGGTTGTAAAAAAAGGATCAAAAATACGTTTCTTTATTTCAGGACTAATGCCCGGACCGTTATCCTCGATCTCAACGCGAACAAAATCGCCATCCTGCATCGATTTTATGACTATTTTTCCTTTGGCCCCATGTTTACTGTCAGCAATCGCATGGATGGCATTTTTCAGAAGGTTGAGGAAGACCTGCTCAATTTCCATTGGTACGCATTCTATTACAGGAAGGTCATCGGCGAGTTCTGAGCATATTTCTACATTGATAATGTCATATTTTCTTTTCAGATCATAATCAGCTCTGGCAAGCGTCAATGAATTAGTTACAAGCTGGTTTATATCGGCCATTTTCATTTCAGATTGCTGCGGTCGACTAAAATCAAGAAGACTGTTGATTATCCTGGACGCATTTATGGCCGATTCCTTAATGGCATCCATAAAGAAGATAACTTCCTGCCGTTCCATATACTGACGTATCTTTTCCAGATCCACCCCGCATTCTTCAGCCAGCTTCCGGTTATCGGCACGATCTAGGGCAAATATTGTTTGAATAACCTGTATTGATTGAAGGATGGCACTTAAAGGGGTATTGATCTCATGCGCGACTCCTGCTGCCAGGCCGGCGATGGTAGTCATCTTCTCTGACAGGAAGAGCTGCTCTTCAAGTTTTAATGTTCGCGTTATATCATTTTTCAGAGCCACAAAATTGGTGATCTTTCCAGCCTGATCGCGTACCGGCGAGATAGAGCTTTCTTCTGTATACAACTCTCCATCCTTACGTTTATTTACAAACCTCCCGCGCCAGACATCTCCCCCGAGAATCGTCTGCCACATCTCATCATAAAAGTTTGCATCCTGTTTGCCGCTATTGAGAATGTCAGGGGATTCTCCGATAACATCAGATGGAGAATACCCGCTTATTCGTTCAAAAGAAGGATTTGCGTACTGGATAATGCCTTCAACATCGGTAATAACAACCGCTTCATTCATCTGTTCAATGACGGTAGTAAGCAGATGTGCCAGTTCTTCCGCCTTCTGCTTACTTCTGTGCAGTTCCGCTTCTTCCAGCGCTCGTTTTAGCGCGGGAACCAGGCGATGCAGCCCCTGCTTCAGGACATAATCCGTTGCTCCGTGCTTCAGCGATTCTACGGCAAGTTCTTCACCCAACGCACCGCTTATGAGAATAAATGGCAGAAAAGGATAGTCTTCCCTGACCAGGCGAAGCGCACTGAGACCATCATAGGATGGAAGACTATAGTCAGCGAGAATAACGTCAGGAGGCCCCTCATGAAGCGCGGCGACAAATTTTTCTCTGGAGTCTACTACCGTAATGTCTACTTCCAGACCCTCTTCTTCCAGCATAAGCCGGATGAGTTTCGCGTCAGTTGGATCATCTTCAAGGTGCAGTATATTCAACAGTTTCACCAGTCTTGTAGATGGTTGTTTTTCTGCTTAATCCGCCGGAGGGACATTGACCACTGCCCAGAAAAGACCAATTTGTTTAATCGCATCCATAAAACCGCCGGCATCTACCGGTTTAACAACAAAAGCATTGGTACCGCTGGAATAGCTCTTGATGATATCCCGCTCCTCCTTGGAGGAGGTAAAAATGACGACCGGTATACAACGTAAATCATCATCTTTCTTCAGTGTTTCCAAAACCTCAAAACCGCTGACTTTCGGCATCTTCAAATCAAGCAGGATAACTGCCGGATTTACTCTTTTACGATCCTTGAATTTACCGCGGCGATAAAGGTAATCCAGAGCCTCTTCTCCATCATAAACAACTTCAATGGGATTGGCTATCCTGCTGTCAGCCAGCAAGCCCATCCTTGTCAATTCTACATCTTCCTTGCTGTCGTCAACCAGCAAAATAGGTTTGATATCGTACATTTGTTTTCTCCAGCGTTACAAATCGCCTTGAATAATGATGGCTACCTTGAAAAATTGTCTTTTTGCCCTAACTCTGCGTTGCGTGCGAAATTTTATCCTCGGAATATCAAACATATGCACCCCAAGGGCACTTCTTGCGGGGCGCCTATCGGCAAAAATTCCCGCATGCCTTGATCTCGAACGAACATCCTGATTGTTCAAGGTACCCTTTAGTATTATTATGAGATCAAATATTTCCATATAAATACAGCAAAATCCTAAATATGATTCATTTTAACACATTCAGCTGACACTTTGCACCCTCACTGCCAGTGTTTCAATGACTGGCCATCACCAGAGGCGAGTCGATAGAGCCTGCTTCCCGCGTCGCTTTTGCGATTCACCTACGCCCATGGTTAATCGCAAGTCCCTTGACAAGCAGGCTGAAATGCAACTATCCGAATACAGGGAGCAACGGAAAAAGAAGGTTCGTGCTCGCGCTAACGAACTCTAGAGTGTATTATCTATGACGGCTGGTCATGAAATTCGCATGGCAGAATTAAAAGAAGAGATTAACGGGCTTCACAGCCGGCTCAATTACGCTGGTTTAAAGGTAAAACTGGAAAGATACGCTCCAATGCAAAGCGGGAGTGTAAACCGATACGAGCGCTCCCCGGGAAAAAGAGATGAATGGTCACGTAATGGACATCGTTCACAATGGTGCGCTTCTTTGCGCTCTGGCTTTACTTTACGACACCCTGCCGCTCTCAACCCGGTCGAATCAACATCTTTTGTCGATACTGAAAGGAACTTTGGTGGGGGCGATAGGTGTAGCGCTGTTGCTTACGCCCTGGACAATTGCCCCCGGGATTAATATTGATACCCGCTCTGTGCTTATCAGTATTTCCGGTCTCTTTCTCGGGATCATTCCCACTATTATCGCTTCAGCGATCATGGTTGCATTTCGATTTTTCAAGGAGGAGCCGGGGGCGTTACCGGTGCTGCAGTCATTGTTACATCAGCCGCAATCGGTCTAGTCTGGAGCCGTTACCGGTCGGGTAAAGACCATGCACCAAAGATGCCGGAGTTATACCTCCTTCGGCATTGTCGTTCACCTCTGTCTGCTGGCCTGGATGCTATCGCTTCCGGATGGGCTTGCTTTTCCGGTGCTCAAGGTCATCACTTTGCCGACAATGCTGTTATATCCTCTGCTAACCGTCATCCTTGGCATGTACTTAGGTTATCGAAAAACGAGTAAGGAAGTTGAAACGCATCTCCAGCAGACTGAAGCCATGCTGAAAGGCTTTTTCGATCATTCAACATCGGCCATGGCTGTCTGGACGGCAGCCGATTCAATCGAATGCCTGGCAATGAACGAAAAAATGGCGACGATTGAGGGTCGTCTGATTGATACGAAAAAGGCGCCGTCAGACGAAGATCCCCTCAGCGGTGGTCAAGCAAAAAAAATACACGATGATGCTATCCGACTGGCAAGAGAAACCCAAAAAGCATCTTCGAAAATTGTTTCAATCGAGGGGGAAACAGGAGGACTCAAGCATTTCATTGCCAACTATTTCCCGGTTGACCATCCCTGGAACCGGCCAGATTGACACGATCGGCGGTATTTTTGTCGATATAACCGAGAAGGTGAACGCAGAAAACCATCTTCTTGCGAGTGAACAGCAATACCGATCATTAATCACCCGGATATCCTCCGGATTTGCATTGTGCGAATTGATATATGACCAGGCCGGAAAGCCGAAGGATTATCGTTTTCTTTTGGTTAACAAGGCCTTTGAGGAACTGTCTGAGCTGCAGCCGGATGGTATCACTGGTAAAACGGTTCTGGAGCTGATGCCGGATCTGGAAAAAATATGGCTCGACGTTGCGCCAAAGTAGCCTTGACCGGGGAGGCAACTCATTTTGAGCAATACGCAGCTCACCTGGGCAAGCACTTTGACGTAGTCGCCTATTCCCCGGCTGCAAACCAGGTTGCTCTTATTATCACCGACATTTCCGTTCGTAAGGAAGCAGAAAAAGAAAAAGAACTTTGTTCAGCATTCACTTGAGTCAACCATCCGTGAGCGAACAGAAGCATTGGAGCAACGAGTTGAAGATTCTGAAAAATTGAATCGAGCCATGATAAACCTGCTTGAGGACTTGCAGGAAAGTAATCGACAGCTCGAAAATCTTTCAAAGGGTCTCATCGAATCCAACAGGGAACTCGAGGATTTCACCTATACCGTCTCTCATGACTTGCGTGCACCATTGAGGTGGGTCGAGGGGTTCAGCAAGGCCCTGCTCGATGAATATTTCGACCGCTTGGATGACCGGGGCAAACATTATCTGAAAAGAGTGCGTGCTGCTGCAATGCGTATGAGTCAACTCATTGATGACCTGCTGCAGCTGGCTCGTGTATCCCGGGTTCAACTGCAATCGGAGCCGGTAGACCTGAGCATCATCTTTAAGGAGATTGTTGACGCCTATAACCAGACTCTTTCCGATCAGAAAGTTACCGTGAACATACAGCCGGGGCTGCAGGCATTTTGCGATCCCCATCTGATAAGGGTCGTGCTGGAGAATCTGATTGGCAATGCCTTCAAATTCACCAGGAATAAAAAGGAACCGATGCTGGAGTTTGACGGCGAAACGGTGGATAAAGAAACAATATTCCGGATAAAAGACAATGGCGTTGGATTCGATATGCAATATGTTAATAAACTCTTTAATCCGTTCCAGCGTCTGCACAGCGTGGAGGAATTCGAAGGTACAGGCATAGGACTGAGTATCGTCGATAAAATCCTTAAGCGTCACCAGGGTCGAGTATGGGCCGAAAGCGCTGAAGGACAGGGTGCGACCTTTTATTTCACCATTCCGGAACAGAAGGAGGAAGTGATGGTCCAACCTGCCCGGCTATTATTATAACGGCAATTATGCGTCCTATTTATTTGTTTGAAGAGAATGATTATGATAGGATCAATTTAGGACCATCTTGAATAATTGCCTTTTCATCCGATCTCGGCGTTATGCTCGAACGAATATCCTCATTATTCACGATACCCCTAAGCAGAAGGATATGGCAGTTTATGGCAGCAGAATATTTTTTAATTTTTATTTAAATCAGGTAGGTAAAGTGAAAATTCTCTTTTTATTACTCATCGCGATTCTGTTTGCAACACTGCAGCATCCGCGGAGGTTTCGGCTCACTGGAGTGACACCTTTTATAAAACATATTATGCAGACGGCATTGATAAGGCCGTTCTGTTCGGGCTGGGTGAAGCAAAATCGCCGGACGAAATCGTTAAAACGGCCTTACCGATTGACGGCGTAGATGAGCCGCTGCTCATCAAGGCTCTTTTCTGTGCAGCTGTTTTGCCCGCCGATATTTATACTGCTGCCGAAGAAAACAGCATTTCCGAAGAAACAGTGGCTAAAGGATATGAGTTAGCCCTGGCCGCCTGTGCCGAGAAGATGGAAGAAAGCCTTGCTATAGTCATGAGCTCAGCGCCCCAAAGCTCATCATCTCAAGGTTCCTCATACGCCAGCCCTTCAACCTTTTAGCAAGCCCTGCCTTTACCGGCATCTCTTTCACGGTGGAACTGTTTTTTGCAGGCGCCCAGAACCGCCCGGGCCTTTTCAATTAATCCTGCAGGGGCGGTTTGGTCAGGTAGGAATCAAACAACTGCCGAATTTTATCAAGACTGTGATTCAACATAAAGGGCATTACCTTGCTGAGCATTTCAAGAATAACCACGGCATTGACGGAAGAATCTGCGTGGCTTGCATCTCTGATACGTTCGACAATGTTATTGTTCACCAGTTGCAGGTTCCTGTATATTTTCTTTAGTCCCTCCAGTTCCAATTCACTTTCCAGGCCATCTTGACGCAGATAGTATTGAGCCAGAAGATACATGCCTGTTGCCCGATAGAACGTTTCTTCTTCCGAGGCCAGGGGCAAATGATAACGGGCCATAGGTTTAAGATATCCGGTATGCGGGCAACCGCTCGCGGCAAACAATAGCCCTACCAGGGAACTGATTCCCTGTTGTGCGGTAGTTTTCTGGGTAACCGTACGTTCGTCTGTGATAACTTTAAGATTTGTTACGTTATGGGAAATGACATTTTCAAATTTCCCGATTACATAAATGAGGTTGACGGCAACTGGGCAGTACGGAGAAGTTTCACTGGTAAAAGGGCAATGTGGACACTGGTGGAATTCGAGCCGGGTCCAGTCCGGCATATCTTCATCGGGTTTATTTAGCAGGAGAAGTGTGTGAGGATCAATCTCCAACTCGAATATTCTCGGAACGATTGTCTCCGAGATCAAAACAATATTTGATTTTTATAATATCCATTTTTGTTCAAGGAAACTGCTATATCCAGGCAAACTCCTACTGATCCGTCTTACCATTAACGAGCCACCTGGACTTTTCTTCTAAAGTCATTAAACTCAGGAGGAGACAGGGGTTATTATACCCTTTTTCCTTACTATACGGGTCGAAGAGTACTTCGATCTGGTAGTTATAGCTTTGTCCGCGTGCGAGATGCGCAGAACATACCCGCCCCCTCAACACGAGCGGTGTATCCTCTCCGGGAACAATGATCTGCAGTGTCACCCTGGCATTGGTCTTCAGGGGAACATCATGCAGAAAACGCAAACCACCGCAGCTCATATCGAGAACGGGAAAACGTTCATCATTACCTTTACCTGAAAAGATGAACCCTTCAACTTTATACGTAACCGTTGTACCCGGAATATAAAAGGGTTCACAGGTTCTTTTCTCTCTCATACTTTTCGTCCATCGTTGACCTCCTTCACAATACAGCTCCATTGGCTTAAATATTTAGGCCACCTTTGAAAACGGTCTTGTTGTTTTCTCTTTCCCGTTGACTGACTCAAAGTTATGGTACCTTTGTTATTTACAAACTTATACGGATACCTTGAACAATACGCTTATTCAAGGTGGCCATACATATTCCTCAATCATGCAGCCTTGACGCAGCCGGCATCGAGGCTGTCGAACCAAAGCTGTAATTTTTGTTGATGCTCTGCTGTTTCTTTGAAAATATATCGTCTGATATCTTCAGCTTTTTTATTAGAGAAATTAAACATTTTCAAAAAGGACTTTTCGATAATTGATCCTTCAATCTGAAGAGCACATGTGAGAGCATGAGGCAAAGAAACGCTCCCGTTTTCGGCATTCTGTATTTTATCTTGAATAAAACTGGTGGCCCTCTCGGTGGATTGAATAGAAATGTTTGTTAGCTTAAGCGAAATAGTTTCCTCTTCTACGTAACTTTTTATGATTGAAAGCCATTTAGCATGCATAAGTTCCTCTTCTACAAATTCCATCCATTTCTCACGCTCTGAGGGGAATAGAGTTGAATATGCAAGATATAATTGGGCAAGGGTCAATTCAAATTGACGGCAACTATCTATTACCTTATATAAATTATTATTATTCATCGTTCCCTCGGAGGAGCAAATTTCAGGCCATCTTTATAGATTAATAGAGATACCTCTGTTTAATGGAATGGTCCTGTCTCTTTTTGGCTAAGAACTCTTACCGTGTACACACACCCGACAACCGTTTTATTGTCAACATCATAATAGGGACAAAGATCCACTTCATAGCTTGACGCTGTATCCTCATCAAAAAAGATATCGGTCAGCTTTTGACCGGAAAGTACTGAAGCAAAATCTCTTACTGCCTGTTTTTTATTGTTAAATCCGTTCGTAGACAGATACCTAATGGTGCCTACCAGTTCATCAGGATCGCCGTTGAACCTGTCCGCCATATTCCGGTTAACCCGCAGCAATGAATGATTTACATCTAGCAACGCAACCGACTGTTTAAGCGAGTCAATAATGTTTTGCAATCCCAGCTTGTCAGCAGAAATCCGGGGCTCCGGTTCTTCATTGCCGGGCCATCCCTGCTTGATCTCACCTATTTCGTCTGCTCGTGCGCTTTCATGCCCCGGGCTGCTATAATCATAGTTCATTTCAGCCTGCATCAAGGTGTAACCGATCTTATCAATAAAGGAATCAATGTCCTCTATCGGTTTTGTCACGTAATCCCAGGCACCCGCCCGAAAGGCCTGGATAATATCCATTTTATCCCCGACACCTGAAAGAATAATAACAGGCGTTTGCGGCGCCTCCAAAATGAGCTTATCGAGAAGACCGAATCCATCCATAATCGGCATGTTGAGATCGCTTATAATTAATGCGGGATGGTCTTTTTTTATTAATTTCATAGCTTCCAGCCCGTTCTCAGCTTTCAGGGTTGTATAGCCATGCTGCTCAATAAAACGACTGATTGCATTGAGTAAAAACTTGTCGTCTTCCACAACCAGGATCTTGGTCTGTTTCGTCGTCGTTGCAGCTATCATAGCTTCACCCTGTTATTGATTTAATTATTTCACTTCCTTGTTTCTATTACCTTGTATGCGTTGGTTACCTAAAACTATGCACTAAGCATGCCAAAACATTTTTAAACAACATATCACTACATTCCATATACTTACATGAAACAAAGCAGACAAGTAGTGCATGAATTCGATTTAACATGTCATTTTTTTTGTGCACAAAAGGGTACCGGCTAAACTTTTGTACTCAGCAGCAGCGCAATAATGGGTAAAAAGGTATTTTGGGGAGGGGAATCCGGAAGTGTCACCAGTCATGTGAACAGGAAATGTTCACAATATAATGCAAAAGGTTCGATTGAGACGCTTGAAACAATGAAGCTACCCCGCCGCAAGCAGCAGGGTAGTAGACCCGAACTAGGCAATAAAACGCCTAACAATAATCCTCTGTATTCTTCTTGGTTACTTCTCTTGCCGTGTATACACAGCCGATAACCGTTTTATTATCAACATCATAATAGGGACAAATATCCACTTCATAGCTCGACGCCGTATCCTCATCAAAAAAGGTACCGGTCAGCTTTTGACCCGAAAGTACCGAGGCGAAATCTGTGCCTGCCTGTTCTTTATTGTTAAATCCATTGGTAGATAAATACCTTATGGTACCAACCAGTTCATCAGGTTCGCCGACCAATTTATCTGCCATGTTCTTGTTCAGCCGAACCAGGGAAAAATTTAAATCTGTCCACGCAACCGACTGTTTAAGTGAGTCAATAATTCTTTGCAATTCATGTTTATCATCGGAAACCGGGGGTGTTGCTGCTTCATTGACGGACTCCCCCTGTTTAATCCCATCTGCCTCATCCTCTACTGCTTTCCCCTCCCCGGTGTCGCTATAACCGTAGGTCATTTCGGCCTGCATCAAGGTGTGTTCAATCTTTTCAATAAAGGCATCAATGTCCTCTATCGGTTTTGTTACGTAATCCCAGGCACCTGCCCGAAAAGCTTGAATAATATCAGGTTTATCGCCGACACCCGAAAGAATAATAACAGGCGTTTGCGGTGCCTCAATGATAAGCTCATCAAGAAGGTGAAAGCCGTCCATAACCGGCATGTTGAGATCGCTTATAATTAAGGAAGGATGCTCTCTTTTTATTATTTTTATAGCTTCCAACCCGTTCTCAGCTTTCAGGGTTGTATATCCATGTTGCTCAATAAACCGGCTAATCGCATTGAGTAAAAATTTGTCATCTTCTACAACCAATATCTTCGTCTGTTTTTCCGCCACTTCAGCCATCATGGTTCCTCCGATATTTTAAATATTTTTGAAACGCCGGGGTACTTTGCAGAATAACCGTTCTACTCAATCCTTACGTTATACTCGAAATTTTATCCCCGGAATATTAATTATATGCACCCCGGGAGAACTTCTTTCAGACTCCAGGCAGCAAATGTTCTCGAATATTCTTGATCTCAAACGAATAATCTTATTATTCAAGGTATCCCTTATTATTCGAGGTACCCTTTAGATTTCACTAGAATATAATCAACTCCGGTTTGTGGAACTGCCCCTGGTAATACTGCCGGGTTTGCGGTTCCCAATAAATAATTTCTCTCTTGTAATTTACGAACACATTAAGGGCATGACGATCGCCATTTGCGGTAGTTACAAACATAATTCCGAACGCATAACCTCTTAAGGGGAGCAGGGCCGCAATGGCATAGTCATCACAGTCCCAGCCGGCATGCCTTCCGCTATTACCGCCAATCGGATCCAAAAACACAGACTGACTCAGTTGAGCCACCTTGCCGTTATCCGGAAGCACATATTCAGTATCAGTGAGACTGATGCTCACACGTCCAAAGTGGGAAAATAGTATTTCCTGCAACTCGCGGGCAGAAATTTTTTCCTGTTTATCTATATCTCCTGATGCCAGTGCCATGTCCATATCCAGGGATGCATCATAGCCCGAGGAGCAGGAAGAAAGCAGGGAACAAACCATAATCATAGCCGCCCATTTCAATGCTCGAGTCAGCCTGCATTCAGATGCAGGGCAACCTGTATTTTTAAATGCTTTCATTACGCTAATCTCAAATTGTCACGGCTGGAAGTACTTCTGGAACCTTATAAACCACTATATTTACTTTTATATATGCACTATGCATGCCAGAAAAATAAATTCAGAAATATTGTTTTTATCCAATGGAATCGATGAGATAACATGCCGGTATTGTCAGGAAACAACCAATGAAAAAAACGAGGTACACGATAGTAAACATGAACGGCAACAGGTGAACCAGTTTGTGCATTTTAAAGCTCAGCTACAGGCCGCCTTGAAGAATCGCCTTTTCGCCCGTTCCCTGCGTTATGCTCGAGCGAAAAGGCGATTCTTCAAGGTATCCTGCTGTTACTATCCTGTTTTCTTTGGGAAGCGGTAAAAATGAAGGGCAGAATCAAATAAGAATTAATTCCGGTTTATTGATTTGTCCCTGGTAATACTGGGAATGCTGTGAATCCCACAGCACGATCTCTTTTCTGTTATTTACGAACAGGTTGATAACATGTCGATCTCCATTCGAGGCCGTAACAAACATGGCTCCGAAGGCATAATTCCGTAAAGGCACCATTGCCGCGATGGCGAAATCATCACTGTCCCAATGGGCTTGTCTTCTCGTGTCGTCTGTATTGGCAAGATCGTAAGAAGGATGTAATAATTGAACAACCTCGGCATCTTCGGGAAGGGTATATTTTGCATCACTCAATTTTATTCGCACATAGCCGAAGCGTGAGGTCAGGATTTTATGTAAATCGTGCGCTGAAATACTTTCCTGCATATTTGCCTGTCCAGGAGCAATTGCGTAATTCATATCACTCTGTTTCGGTAATGAGGCACAGGAAGCAAGCAGGAAGGTAAGATAAAACAGACCAAAATATTTTACTGCTTTTCCAATAATGCTGGTAACCGTATTTTGATAACTGTTCATTGCTCCACCTCCAAGGTTTAAACTTGCTGCGCTTCCAGTCCCGATTCTCCGGAACCCTCCGGTTTGATGTTTTATTTGCATAACACGTGCCAATAGCAAACAAATATTAACATGTTTATTATATCCAATATTTACTTGTATTTAAAAAATTAATACCGAGATTCAAAACTATAAAGGGAACAATAGATGTTCACTTTAATAAACATTGTGAACTAATGTGCTCAATCCGCTTGGGGGAGTTGAAACGATAGACCGCAGTTGCGGTTTGATCTATTATCGACAGGAGGTGAGAGATTCACGCACGATACATGAAAGATGAAAACACAAGGCAAAGCCCATAAACCACACCCTTTTATCTCCGCCGTCTCTCTTCCTGCTGAGCCTGATCGAGAATGACATGAAAAGGTCGGATACCTCTAAAGACTGCGGTCCGGCGTAATGGATTTTTCCAGTAGCGATGGATGCTTACTGGAAGATTAATTTTATAGTTTGTAACAGGGACTCGGAGTCTGTCGGAGAATTGCAATTTTTTCTCAGATCAAGGCATTGCAAGGAAACGGGGAAGATCTATATAGCTGATATTACGAGATATATTTTCGAGCATAACTGAAGAGATCGGGCGGAAAGGCACGTATTCAAGATGGCCATCAATTTATATATACCCCTGCGCCTGCAGAAGCAGCATGATTTCCTGCACGGCCTCAAGCGGGGTAATACCGGCGGTATTGATAACCAGATCGGGGTTTGACGGCGGAATGAAGGGATCGGTGATACCGGTCACACCCTTGATTTTTCCGGACCTGGCTTTGGCATAGAGGCCCTTGCGATCGCGCTGCTCACAGATTTCCAGCGGGGTTGATACATAAACTTCGATATAGCCGCCATAACGTGAGATGAGCGTTCGGTTGGCATGTCGTGGTTCATCATAAGGGGCGATTGGTGCACATAGTGCGATTCCGCCGTTTTTGGTTATCTCACTAGCCACAAAGCCAATTCTTGTCACGTTGAGATCACGATGCTCCCGCGAAAAAGTCAGCTCGGAGGAAAGGTTCTTACGGACGATATCACCATCAAGCAGGGTGACGGGCCGGTCGCGCATCTCCATGAACTTGACGAGCAGTACCTTGGCAATGGTTGATTTGCCGGAACCGGAGAGGCCGGTCAGGAAAATGGTGAAGCCCTGTTTTGCTTTCGGCGGAAAAGACCACTGCAGTTCCTGCATCATGTCGGGCCAGACAAACCACTCCGGCATTTCATCGCCGTTGATCATCTTGCGCTGCAGTTCAGCAGAGGTGATTTTCGTATCCCGAAGTGTCGTCTTGAGCAGATAACGGGAAATAGCGGGCCGATGTTTCGTCATAGCCATATTCCTTCTGGGCAACCATGGCTATACCGGTCTTTTCGGCACAGTCGTGCACCAGCTGCTGGGCGGCCCCTTTCTCGTAAAAAAGTTCAACACCGCTGTTAATGTTGGCAAAAGGATCGGCATGGTCATCTGCTACCATGAAATGAGTGCAGCCAAAATTCCTGCGCATGATGGCCTGCAGCAGTGCCTCGCGCGGGCCGGCTTTCCTTGAGGTAAAGGGTGACAGGCCGAGCAGTATCATATTCGGTGGAAATTTTTCGGTGAAAACCTGGTAGCAGCGAATATGGGTGTAAAAACTCACATCCCCGGGATGATCGAGACCGACGACCGGCTGTAGGAAGACAGAGGCGCTGACTTGATGTGCCGCGTCAAGCACCATTTCACGATGCGCACAATGCAGGTACTGCTCGGTATGAAAGCCGAGTACCTTACGCCAGCCGTTCATGGTAAACCGGCGTACCGTTTCCGACGGCGTCAGGCGGATTTGCAGGAAATCATAGTGAACCGGCAGGTTAATACCCTCGACACTGCCACCGATATACCAGGGCTTGACATGGTCGAAGAGTTGCCTGACGCCAGGATGGTCGGCTGAATCCGTTGTTCCGTATACACACCCGGCTTCTTCCTGCTTGTCAGGCTGCCAGATGTCTGAAACACTCAGAATCGCCAGAAGAAATCCTTCCTGATCGTTGAGGGCGACGAGCTGGCCGGCATGCAGGGTAGCGGCGGTTTCAGTACTAACATCAAGACAAACCGGAATGGGCCAGACAGAACCGTCCGGCAGGGCCATCTCATGGAGCACCGACTGGTAGGTCTGATGGTCCATGAATCCGGTCAGTGGATAAAACCCGCGGTTGAGCAGCAGTTCGAGATCAAAAAGCTGTCGCTCGTTGAGATCAATGGTAACCAGGTCAACGGCCTGACGGCGCAGCATCTCGGCCCGCTGGAAATGAACAACAAGCGATTCAGAATAGTCATGGTGTTTCATGGTATATACTCTATTTAAAAGGAATCACTTTCCCCGACCTACCGGGAAATCAGCTGTTTTGCTCAAAGACTCACGCAGTTACATCTTGGCACAATACCAGCGATAGGCATCGCGCAGCCCGTCCTGCAGGGAAAACTGCGGGGACCAGCCCAGGGACCTGATGCGGGAGGTATCAAGCAATTTCCGAGGGGTACCGTCCGGTTGAGCGCTATCGTATCTGGTTTCACCCGTAAATCCAACGATTTCTCTTATTATTTCAGCGACCTCGCGAATCTTGCAGTCTTCCCCGGAGCCGATATTGATAAATTCGGGCGCAGAGGATGCGATGGCTTGGTCATAATCGGAAAGTATCCCCCGGTAAACACTCCGCTCCAGACACATCACGTGATAACAGGCGTCTGCCATATCATCAACGTGAAGAAATTCACGCATGGCTGTTCCGCTCCCCCACAAATGAACAAAAGGGACACTATTTTCATCAGCCCTCCGGGAACCGGCGGCCGTATCCTGAGAAAAAAGACCGAGGCATTGCTTGATATCATCGGGAATCGGGCCGAAAACCCTTTCATCGGCAGCTATGGCATCACTATTGTTTTCAGCCGCCAGCCTGGCAAGATGATATTTGCGCATGATGGCAGGGATCACATGGCTGTTTTCCAGGTGATAATTATCCTGGGGACCGTACAGATTGGTCGGCATGACCGCACGATAATCGGTGCCATACTGTCGGTTATAAGATTCGCACATCTTGATGCCGGCAATCTTGGCAACGGCGTACGGCTCGTTGGTTGGTTCCAGCAGACCGGTAAGCAGACACTCCTCTTTCATCGGCTGCGCCGCAAATTTAGGATAGATACAGGAACTGCCGAGAAAGAGCAGGCGCCCTACTCCCGTTTTATGGGCACTATCGATAACGTTTCCCTGGATCATCAGGTTATCATGTATAAATTCAGCAGGATAGGTGTTGTTGGCGTGAATACCGCCAACCTTTGCCGCGGCAAGAATCACATACTCAATGTGCTCTTTTCTGAAAAAATCCAGAACATCGGCCTGGTTGCGCAGATCAAGCTCCGAGGAGGTCCTGGTGACGACAGATCCGTACCCTTTGGCCTCGAGCAGGCGAAGCAAGGCAGAACCAACCATACCGCGATGCCCGGCAACGTAAATCCTGCTCCCGGGGGAAATTGATTGAAGGGGCTTGAGACATGGCTGCCTACTCGTGATAATTGAAGGTTTGGAATCCCTCGGTCTGACACAGGGCGTCGCGCCTGGCCTCATCGAGATCGACACGGACCATTTCGGTGACAAGCTGCTGAAACGAGGTTCGGGGAATCCAGCCGAGATTGTTTTTGGCCTTTGACGGGTCGCCAAGCAGCGATTCCACCTCGGTCGGCCGAAAATAACGGGGATCGATACGAACAATCGTCTGTCCGACAGCGAGCCTGCCGGCACCATCTTCCCCGTCGATTTTCTCGATAGTTCCCGTCTCTTCCACACCTTCTCCCTGCCACGACAGGGTGATGCCAAGTTCGGAAGCGGCATGATCGACAAAGGACCTGACGGAATGCTGCTCGCCCGTTGCAATAACATAATCCTCGGGTGTTTCCTGCTGCAGCATCAGCCATTGCATTTCCACGTAGTCCCGGGCATGACCCCAGTCGCGTTTGGCATTAAGATTACCGAGATAGAGGCAATCCTGCAGGCCAAGCGTAATCCGGGCAATTGCCCGGGTGATTTTCCTGGTAACAAAGGTCTCGCCCCGCCTTGGTGATTCATGGTTGAAGAGAATGCCGTTACACCCATACAAGCCATACGCCTCACGGTAATTCACCACCATCCAGTAAGAATAAAGCTTGGCGGCGGCGTAAGGCGAACGCGGATAAAAAGGCGTCTTCTCAGTCTGGGGTGTCTCGCGCACCAGGCCGTAAAGCTCGGAAGTCGAAGCCTGGTAAAAACGTGTCTGTTCCGTCAGGCCGAGAATCCTGACCGCCTCGAGAAGCCTGAGCGTGCCAAGCGCATCCGAATTAGCGGTATACTCAGGCTCTTCAAATGACACGGCAACATGGGACTGGGCGGCAAGATTGTAGATTTCTTCCGGCTTAACCTTCTCGATGATGTGTATCAGGCTCGATGAGTCAGTCAGGTCTCCATGGTGCAGAATAAAACGCCGGTTTTTTTCATGCGGTCCCTGGTAGAGGTGATCAATCCTGTCGGTATTAAACAGCGATGTCCGTCGCTTCATTCCATGCACTTCATACCCCTTGGCAAGCAGAAACTCTGCCAGGTATGAACCATCCTGCCCGGTCACGCCGGTGATCAGTGCCTTCTTTGTCATAAGATTGTTACGCCTCATTTAATGATTGGATCGGTTACAGCCCAGGCGGAAAAGAAAACCAGTGCGTTAACCATTTTTTTCCTGAATAACTGGTAAGACATTAATCAGATTGGACACCTACCATACTTAACGCTGCGATGGCAAATGGATTTTCCTTCTCGCCTCAGCTAGTGCCGGTGACAGGCCGCCGATTCCGCCGTATCCTAGTTTTGAGCCCGGTTCAGTGCGCTGAGCAGCGCCTTGACTGAAGCAATGATGATATCGGTATCGACACCTGCCCCCCAGAAGCGCTTGCCATCGGTCCGCGTAATCTGGATATAGGCAATTGCCTTCGCGGCTGAGCCGGTATTAACGGCATGTTCATGATAACTGCAGAGTTGCCAGTTATTGCTGATTTCTGTTCTGAAGGCATTGCAAAAGGCATCCAGCGGTCCGTTGCCGGAAGCGCTCATTGCCTTCTCGACGCCATCAACCGCGATGGTTGCTTCGACTTCGGCAAAAGATAATTCCTCTTCTTTATTCGAGTGGCGTTTCATCACCTGAAATGAATGCATATCATAGGGGGTAAGGGCTTTGAGATAGGTTGTCTTGAACGACTGATAGATTTCCTCGGGTTTGAGTTCACGCCCTTCCCTATCGGTCAACTGCTGGATGACGCCGCCAAATTCCGGGTGCATCTCTTTTGGCATTTTCACGCCGAAATCATGATCCAGCACCCAGGCGACGCCGCCCTTGCCGGACTGGGAGTTTATCCTGATGATCGATTCATAGGTTCTGCCGACATCGCTCGGATCAATCGGCAGATAGGGAACCGCCCATTCACCATTATTCGCCGTTTCATAGCGGTTCATGCCCTTGTTGATGGCATCCTGGTGTGAACCTGAAAAAGCGGTATAGACCAGTTCGCCGGCATAGGGATGCCTGATGTGGACAGGGATGCGGTTGACCCGCTCATAGACGTCTATCAGCCGATTGATATCGTGCAGGTCAAGCTTCGGATCAACCCCCTGGGTAAAGAGGTTCAGCGCAAGGGTGACAAGATCAACATTTCCGGTCCGCTCTCCGTTGCCGAACAAGCGTTCCTTCCACACGCTCGGCACCGGCCATCATGGCAAGTTCTGTGGCGGCAACCGCACAACCCCGATCATTATGGGTGTGAACACTGATGATGGCCGCATCCCGGTTCTTCATGTTGCGGCAGAACCACTCGATCTGGTCGGCAAAAATATTGGGCGTGGCCAGTTCAACGGTGGCCGGAAGATTTATTATGACCGGATGAACGCGCATCGGCCTGCCACTCGTCCATTACTGCTTCGCATATTTCAAGGGCGAAATCAAGCTCGGTCCCGGTGAAACTCTCCGGTGAATACTGGTAGCGAAAGTTCGTTTCCGGATAATTTTTCGCCTCTTGCCGGATCTGCCGGGCACCCGTTACAGCCAATTCAATGATTTCCTGCCGGCTCATCTGGAAAACAACATCACGCTGCAGCGTTGAGGTGGAGTTATACAGATGCAGGATGACATCCCTGGCCCCCTTGATAGACTCAAAGGTCCTGGTAATCAGGTGCTCCCGCGCCTGGGTCAACACCTGGAGGCTGACGCCTTCGGGAATAAGATCATCTTCAATAAGGGTGCGGGTAAAATCAAATTCCACCTGGGCTGCCGAGGGAAACCCGACCTCGATCTCCTTGAAACCGATGTCAAGGAGCAAATGCCACATCTCCAGCTTCCTGCTCAGGCTCATCGGCTGGATCAGGGCCTGGTTGCCGTCTCGAAGATCAACACTGCACCATGCTGGCGCGCTGGCAATGATCTTGTCAGGCCATGTCCTGGCCGGCAGCTGTACACGTGGATAGGGGCGGTATTTGCTTACTGATTCCGGTATCATTGGGATCTCCCGTTGTTCCTGCTGAATTATTACATTAGGCTACCTTGAAAAATTGTCCTTTTGCCCCAACTCTGCGTTGCATGCGAATATTTTATCCTCTGAAAATAAAACATATGCACCCCAAGAGCACTTCCTTCGGGGCGCCTATCGGCAAAATTTTCACACGCGCCTTGATTTTGAACCAAAATCCTAATTTCACAAGGTACCCATTGTACAAAAAAAAAGGCCGCGGTCATAAAAACCGCGGCCTGACTATCGGGGTCTGACTGACGCTACAATGGTCCGACCCACACCGCGGTGCTTTGTCGTAGTTCCAGTAGTAGAGACAGAGACAAACCTGAAATCATGGTGTTTCCCGTTTTAAATATCTTGATTTTTACTCCTCATCCCTTAACAGGACAAGTAACTTCACAAGGTTAGGCACACAGTAATCCCGCCTATGAAGGGTTGTCAAGGCTATTTTTTAGATCAAGCTGCGGACAAAGGTATTCTCTTTACCGCCAAGGGGCGGATAATCGTTTATACTAACTTGATGCTCGTTCAATGTTGGTTGACATAATTGACTGATATTTCTATAGTCCAAGGTTCGATCTAAGCAACCGGGTATTCCCGGATTATCCCTTTCCAGAAAGGAATGAGGCCACCGTGAATAATCATGGGTACTTGAATAATGAGATTATTCGATCGAGATCAAGACATGCAAGAAAATTTACCGTTGGCGCCCCGCAGGAAGTACTCTTGGGGTCCATATTTTTGATATTCCGAGGGTAAAATTTCGAGCATAACGAAGAGATCGGGCGAAAAGGCAATTATTCAAGGTGGCCTCAGGTTATTCAAGGTGGTCATAAGAAGCAGAGGAAAAATACGATGAAACAACTATCCGGAGCCCAGGTAATTGTCAAATGTCTGTTGGAAGAAGGTGTAAAAAGAATATATGGCTATCCCGGCGGTGCTGTCATCGATTTGTATGACGAATTGATCGCCTGTAAAGATATCGAGCATGTTCTTGTTCGTCATGAGCAGGCAGCCGTGCATGCAGCAGACGGACACGCCCGTGTTACCGGAGAAGTCGGCGTTTGCCTGCTGACCTCAGGCCCGGGCGCGACCAATGGTGTTACCGGTATTGCCACGGCCTATATGGATTCAATACCGGTCGTCATTCTCACCGGTCAGGTGCCCACTCCGATGATCGGCAACGATGCCTTTCAGGAAGTTGACATCGTCGGCATTACCAGACCCTGCACCAAGCATAACTACCTGGTCAAGGCCAAGGAAGATCTTTTGCAGACCATGCGTGAAGCATTTCACATCGCCCGCACCGGCCGTCCGGGTCCGGTTCTGGTAGATCTGCCCAAGGACCTCATGAAACAATTCATTCCCTATGAAGAGAAACAACCTATCAAGATGCGCAACTACCGGCCCACCTACGATCCGGACATGGGCCAGGTTGAAAAAGCCTGCCGCCTGATCATGGAGGCGAGAAAACCGGTACTCTACGTTGGCGGGGGCGCCGTCCTTTCCGATGCCAGTAAAGAACTTTTTGAGCTGGCCACCAAACTCGATATCCCGGTTACCCCGACACTGATGGCGCTTGGATCCTTTCCCGGCACACATGAACTGTCCATGGGAATGCTCGGTATGCACGGCACTTATACGGCAAATATGGCTGTCGCCAAGTGCGACCTGCTCATTTCCGTCGGAGCCCGCTTCGACGACCGCGTTACCGGAACACTTGAGACCTTTGCTCCCAATGCCAAGATTATACATATCGACATTGATCCGACCTCGATCAGCAAGAATGTCAAGGTCGAGGTCCCGATCGTCTCAGACTGCAAGAAAGCGCTCACGGCGATGAATACCTGGTTCAACAACGAGCAGGATATCTCACTGCTCAAAGAGAAAGACAAGCACCAGAAGTGGTTTGCCCAGATCAGGGAATGGAACGAACATCATCCATTGAGCTATACTGACGAGGGAAACGACGTCATAAAACCGCAATATGTCGTCGAAATGCTGGATAAATTAACCAACGGCCAAGCCATCATCGCCACCGAGGTTGGTCAGCATCAGATGTGGGCCGCGCAGTTCTATCGTTTTGACCATCCCCGCCACTGGCTCACCTCCGGCGGACTCGGAACCATGGGTTACGGCTTCCCGGCTGCCATCGGCGCCAAATTGGCCTTCCCGGAAAAGATAGTCATCGACATTGCCGGCGATGCCTCGATCCAGATGAATATCCAGGAACTAGCCACCGCCATGCAGTATAAATGTCCGATAAAAATTGCCATCCTCAACAACCATTTCCTCGGCATGGTTCGCCAGTGGCAGGAACTATTCTACGATAAGCATTACGCCTCGACCAACATGGATGTTGCGCCTGATTTTGTCGCCCTTGCGGAAGCATATGGCGCAGTCGGACTGCGAGCCACCAAAAAGGATGAAGTGGAAGCTGTTATCAAAAAAGCACTTGCTGTTGACAACACCGTTTTGATGGATTTCAGGATTTCCCGGGAGGAAGGTGTGTACCCGATGGTGCCGTCCGGCAAATCAACAACCGAAATGCTGCTTGTCTGACCGCTGACCGCTTCCGGCCGGATGCATTTCCGATTGTGCCTGAACGGTAGCGTACCGCCCCCTGACAACCCAAGAAAAATCTCAGGTGAAACGTTGCTGTTGAGCTTAATCGCAGCGCTTCACGGAAATGGTCATCACCATGAAAGATCCAAGAACATCAATCGCCCTGGAAGGATTCCCTTTTATCGCCTATCCGGCTTTTCTCACACTGATCAGTGCCATTCTCGGTTACCGCTGGTAACGCTCATTCTTCTGGCGCTGACCACCTTTATCCTGATGTTTTTCAGGGATCCGGAGCGGTTTACGCCTGAAGACAGTAATGCTATCGTTTCACCCGCCGACGGCAGAATCATCGTTGCCGAACTGGTTCACGATAAGCGTTTCCATGATGAGGAAGTATTCAAGATATCGATATTCATGAATGTCTTCAATGTTCATGTGAATCGGGTTCCTGCCAGCGGTACCATCAATCGGGTACGCCATGTTCCGGGCGCATTTCTGGCTGCGGATAACCAGAAAGCCCATTTAAAAAATGAATTTTGCGCCGTAAGCATGACGACGGAACATGGCAGAAAAATCACCGTCGTCCAGATCGCCGGTCTGATTGCCAGGAGGATTGTCTGCCGCGTCGAACCGGGTGACAGCGTGGCAAGAGCAGAACGCTTTGGCATAATCAGGTTTGGCTCACGGCTGGACCTTTACCTGCCCGCCGATGCCAGTGCCGGTGGCCAGGCTTGGTCAGACAGTACGGGCAGGAGAAAGCATCCTGGCGCATCTGCCCGACTAAGGCCCCCGCTTGATCCGTTGCATCCCATAGCTATTGTATAGTGCGTCGGAATCTGGTAATCTCCGCTCCCTGCAGTCATCGACCGCAAAAACAATACAAACCATCACCACTAATGTCTGAGAGGAAGGAGATGTTTACAAAGAAAGAAACCTATAATGTTGCCATTGCCGGTGCCACCGGTGCAGTTGGCGGTGCGATGCTTGAGACCCTGCACAGAAGAAACTTTCCGATCAAAGAATTGCGACTTCTGGCCTCCGAACGTTCCGTAGGTAAAAAAATCGTCTTTCAAGACAGGGAATATAGCGTTGAATTGCTCACCAGGGATGCGTTTGCAGGTATAGACTTTGCTCTTTTCTCGGCAGGAGCATCGCGCTCACTTGAATTCGCACCCGCTGCAGCTGCCGCGGGTGCGGTTGTTGTCGACAACTCCAGCGCCTTCAGGATGGATCCGGATATTCCCCTTGTCGTTCCGGAAGTCAATCCCCATGCCATCGCCCGATACAGTAAACGGGGAATTATTGCCAATCCGAACTGTTCCACCATCCAGATGCTCGTCGCCCTCAAGCCCATCTATGACAAGGTCGGCATCAAACGAATCGTTGTTTCGACCTACCAGGCAGTCTCCGGTACCGGAACCTCGGCTATTCTGGAACTGCAGAAGCAGGCCAAAGACTATGCTGCCGGGAACCCCGTGACACACCGTGTCT
Source organism: uncultured delta proteobacterium (assembly GCA_963745765.1). Classification (GTDB taxonomy): domain Bacteria; phylum Desulfobacterota; class Desulfobulbia; order Desulfobulbales; family Desulfocapsaceae; genus Ww85. The sequence continues at coordinate 49,622 of CAVUYQ010000031.1, forward strand.
ACCCGCACCAGATCGCTTTTAACTGTTTACCGCATATCGACTCCTTTCTTGATAACGGCTATACCAAGGAAGAGATGAAAATGCTTAATGAAACCAGAAAAATCTTTGAGGACGACAGGATTGGCGTCACTGCCACGGCGGTCCGCGTTCCTGTTTTCTACGGCCACTCCGAATCAATCAACATCGAAACAGAGAGGAAAATCAGCGCGGCCGAGGTCAGGAAACTGCTGGAAAGCGCGCCGGGCGTAAAAGTTGAAGACGATCCATCGGCAAACCGCTATCCACTGGCAACAGCTGCCGAAGGTCAGTTTGAGACATTCGTCGGAAGAATCCGCGAGGATGAATCGATTGCCAACGGCATCAATATGTGGGTTGTTTCTGACAACATCCTCAAGGGTGCAGCCCTGAATACCATTCAGATTGCCGAGCAATTTTTCAAGGGTTAAGCGCAACAGCCCGGAGTGCCCTCACTAGACTATCCGGCGGGGACACCCGCCAGTTCCCGCTCGGATAACCGCATTCACGCTGCTCGTATTTCAACCAGCTATTACGCCAGACAAATGAGAATTATAAGTGGCTCAGCGAGAGGCCGCCGGCTCTTCACCCCGCCGGAGAGAGATAAACAGATCAGACCTACCACTGATCGTGCCCGCGAGGCCCTGTTTTCCATCATCGGGCCTGATTTTGTGAACAGGGCGCATGTACTTGATCTCTTTGCAGGGACCGGTGCCCTCGGCTGCGAGGCCCTGAGCCGGGGAGCAAGCCATGTTGTCTTCATCGATAACAGCCGGAGCGCCATTGAACTGATAAGCAAAAATATAGCCCTTATACCGTCGGGTCCGGAGCGGGCGACGGTGATCCGTTACGATCTGAGCAACGGTGTTGTTCCTAAAAACCTGCTTGAACAATCCCATTTCTGTTTTGATCTCATTTTTGCCGATCCGCCCTATCAAACGGATCTCTCAGGGAAAATATTGCATTTTCTTGACAATAGTGTTGTCCTTTCTGCAAACGTACTGATAATAATAGAAGAAAAAAAGAATATCGAATTACCGCTTGAGTTGAAAATTCTCGTTCAGGAAGATGTCAGGAAATACGGTGATACCTCGTTCGCTTTTTACCGCCGTAAACCTGCCTGTTAACCGTAAATCCAGGAAGTCTAACATGCCGAAGCTACATCAAACGAAGTCTCTTGCCATCTACCCCGGGACCTTCGATCCGATCACCAACGGTCACATCGATATTATCAATCGCGGCCTGAACCTGTTTGACAAGATCGTTGTTGTCATTGCCCGAAACCCTGGCAAGGCACCGCTCTTCAGTCTTGAAGAACGCAGGGAAATGATTGATTCTCTTTTTGCAGATAACCCTCGTGTGGAAGTCGATCTGGTCTCAGGTTTATTGGTTGAGTATGCGGCCAGAATACATGCCAGGGCCATCATCCGCGGTTTACGGGCCGTCTCTGATTTTGATTATGAATTCCAGCTCGCCCTGATGAACCGGAAACTTGAACGATCGGTTGAATCAGTGTTTCTGATGCCCGGATTCCGCTGGATCTATATCAGCTCATCCATCATAAAGGATGCCGCCCGTCATGGCGGAGACGTAGAGGGACTCGTGCCGTCGCATGTCTTCCAGATGCTTCGCAAGAAATTCAATAACCGATAACACTTGCGCCGCATTGATGATGAAGGCTATCAAGCAAAAGCAGCCGGCACTATTTGCGCGAAGAACCATCCTTTTTCTCGGCAGCCTTCTGTTGCTCTATCCGTTCATCCGCTTTATCAATCACCGTGTTCCCCGTAAACCGAAAATAGTCGAGGTAAACGGCCCGCTCAAAATAAAAGGGTACCTGACAAAAGACGATTTTATTCTTTTCTCCAGCAAAGAAAGCCTCTGGGCTGTCTCTCGAAGTTGCACCCATCTCGGCTGCCGACTCAACTATAAGGAGAAGGACAATTTGCTTGAGTGCCCCTGTCACCAGAGCAGATTTTCCACGAGAGGTGAGCTCCTGAACGGTCCGGCAAAAAAGCCACTGACACGTTATCCCGTTGAAGAGAAAGGATCGCCGCCGACATACTATGTGACGATCCAGTGACGGTATGATACTCGTGCAAAAAATAAAGGACTTTCTCCAAGATACCCGGTGGGGCGACTGGAGCCTGATATGTTTATATTTGTCTCTTGTCTCCGGGGTCATCGTCGGTATCCACTACGATCCGGCAGAACCGTTTTACTCAACCTCGGCGATAGACATTCTCGTTCCGTACGGCAGCTATTTCAGATCGCTGCATTTTTATTCCAGCCAGTTTTTCTTTTTATCTGCAATTCTGCATTATTACGCTGTATTCAACAAGGCAGATCGCTATACAGCAAAACCCTATGCCTTTCTTATTCTAACCCTGCCGGTTGCGTTGCTGCTGCTTTTCACCGGTTATGTGCTTCGCAGTGACAGCACCGGGTTTTCGGCCGGAATGATTGCAGAACACATTCTTGAGGCGATTCCGCTTATCGGACCAACACTGAATAACCTGCTCTTTTCCATCAGCGGACACGGTCTTAACAGGGTATACCTGCATCATGTTTTTTCCTTTGATATGCTTTTTCTACTCCTTGCCTGGGAGCATCTGCGCCGATATAAAGTAACCTTCGCCAGTCACCTTCTCCTTCTCGGTTCCATACTGTTTTTCAGTCTACTCGTCGCAGCTCCTATCGATCCTGACGAACTCGGGGTTTTTTATATCACCGGGCCCTGGTTTTTCCTCGGCCTGCAGGAGCTGTTACGATATCTGCCAACGTTTCTCGCAGGAATTGTCTTCCCCGCGTCTCTGATCATCGCCCTCATATTGCTGCGCAAACAGAATCGGTACTTTAAACCGCTGCTGGTGTTCGTTTTATTCTGGCTGGGAGGGTATGCACTGCTGAGTTTTCTCGCTCTTTCTGCCCACGGTTGAGCGGAATGACGACACTCACTTTATTTTTTTTCATCCTGAAAAGAAGTGACAAAAAAGGCCTCATCCGTTACGGATGAGGCCTTCGGCGCATGGAGAAAGACGTTTAAACAAAGAGAATTTATTGGCGATCCAGCAGCCTGTTGCGTAGCTCTGCTATTTCCGATCGCAGCGATTCCTTCAACGACGCTATCTCTTTTTTAATAAAATCGGCTGCAGCCGGGTCAAGAGAGCTATCAGATTCAAGGAGGGCATCAGCCGGCTCAATTTCACCAGTGTCAAGGGATAGTGCTCCATCTGGAACAACCGGGTCGAGCTCTATCTCTTCCTGATCAGAGGCCGAATCATTATCAACCAGATCAAATTCTGCGCTGAACTCATTATCAAAATCGACAGAATCATCGGACGCAGGCGCGCTCTTGACCTCACCATCCTCCCCTTCAGAAGGTTCTGAAAAATCCTGGCTCTTAGCCTTGGAGCGTAAAGGATCAAGAAAAGTAAGCTGGTCTCCTTTCCTGATTGCCTGTCGCTCAAGCATTTTCTGCTGCCAGAGAAGAACCTTGCAGGTTTCTGCCAAAACGATTTCCTGGGCCTGAACACTATCTGTTTCGGGAACCTGTATCTGCTCAAGTTTATTAAAGACTGAAAGGAGCAGACCATGAGATTCCGCGCTTGATTCGTAGCCATATTGGCCAATATGCTGCACAATGGTGGATATCAGCTGCAGCAAGGTCTTCTCAGCCGGCCGGCTCATGAAACGATGGCGAAGGCTGTTTACCTCGGCAAGAACCCCCCCGGTAATTTCTTCACTGATTTCTATACCAAGAGAGGCAATGCCTGCACGCAGATCGGAGAGAGGATCGTCACCGGTAAAGAAAAACGAATCATCAATGGTGACCGTCTCACCCTGATCCTGATCCGGTGTATCCTGCCCGCCATCTATCAGGATTTCATCCATCTCTTCATCAAACAGGAAAGCTTCATCGGCTGCCGCTTCACCAGGGAGTTTCAGTTTTTCAGGTTCTAGCTCGTCAACCTCTTCAAGAATTTCCTGTTTGAATTCACCGGGTTCATCAACTTTATCATCGATCTCAGCGAAGAAATCCTTTTCGTCTGCTTCGCTGTCGAAGGTATAGAATGTCTTCCCTTTGAGGTTATCAGGCTCCTCTTCAGGGATTATCGTTGCAACAAGCAGATTTTCGATAGAAATGTGATCTTCCTCACTATGGTCTGCTGCTTCAAAGATAACAACATCTTCCTCCATCTCAGAAGACATGCCAGAGGAGACCGGCGGGCGTTCGTCTGCTTCACCGGGTTCCCTGTCAGGCTCTTCTTTCAATCCAAAAAGGTCTTCCACGCTGTCCTTGTCCGCGCCTGCTTGTCTATCAACAAAAAGCTGATCATCATCCCCGCTGTCAGTTTCACCGGTTAATTCTGGAATGAAAGCAGTCTCATCCGGCGATTGTTCGGCGATCACCTCGTCTGGAAGGAGTTCACCGAAGACCTCCGGAATTTCAGGAGTATCGTCAAATCCGTCGGCAGCAGTCAATTCGTCCGCTTTATCTTCCCTGCTGTCCAACGAGAATGGCACATCCAACTCACTGTCAGTCTCGGCGGATAGATTTTCAATATCTGCCTCAACCTCAGTCACGGTGATGGGGCTTTCTACATCTTCCCCAATCTCAGCCCCGGATTCTGTTCCAGGTTCTGCATCAAAAAACTGACTGAGGCGCTCCTCTAAATCCGCGATGGACCCCCCGTCATCAGTCAAGAATCCGGCATCGGCGAAGGCTGAAAGCTCCGCTTCTTCATCGGTATCGGAAAGAGCAGGAGCAATCACACCATCCATTTCTGTCGGCAAGGCTTCCAAATCAGAATCATCATCGGCCTCTGTCTCAACGTCTACACCGACAACAGGTGCAATGCTCTGATCTGTTTCTGGAGAAACTGGAGCAGTTTTCTCATCAAACTCTGTCGGGGATACCATTGAACCAGGTTCATCCTGCAATGCAGGAGCAGGTTCGCCATCGAAAAAGCCGCTCAGGCGATCCTCAATAGCTTCCGCCGACAGCCCCTCAAGCTCATCAACCGGCTTACTGCCATCATGACCATCCGGCACGGAGCCTTCTTCAGCAAAATCAGACAGGGCCGGAGCAAATAGATCGTCGGATCCTGCCGGGACAGCACTCTCACCAGAATCATCCTCATCTTCGGTTTCAACATCCACTCCGGCCAGTGCATCAACGTGCCCGGTGGTCGCCGTCACCTCGCTTGCTGCCGGTATCTCATCAAAAAAGCCGTCCAGTCGATCGTCCATATCAACGGCCGCGGTCTCTTCAGCATCAAGGTTGAAACCGTGTTCCTCATCACTGTCTGACAGTGCCGGGGCGAAGCCCCCCTCTTCCTCTATCGGCAGATCCTCCTCACCCGAATCATCATCACCATCCGTCTCGACAGCAACTCCTTCAAGCGCTGCAACAGTATCAGTTTGCCGCCGGTTAGGAACAGGCTCTTCCTCAAAAAAACCACTCAGCCTGTCTTCGATTTCATCCGTTGTCACACCGTCTGATTCAGCTTTGATGGTCTCAGCAGTAAGTTCGGCGGAGAAACCATGCTCTTCGTCTTCAGCCCCGGCGAGCGCGGGCGCCAATATCCCGTCAGCCACTGTCGGCAATGCATCCTCGTCAGAATCATCGTCAGCATCTGTCTCAACCTCGACTCCGCGCAATGCCTCTTTAGTACTCACCGCATGAGCAAAAGAATCAGGTTCCGTCAAACCCGTCGAAGGAGTACCTTCAGTTCCCGGCGCCTCCTCATTTCCGGTAAAAAAGCTTTCAAGCCGATCCAGGACATCATCGGGTGAATCGTCCTTGAGGCCGGCGATTTCCTCTTCTGCCTGGAATCCGTGAGCATCCTCATCCCCCATACCGGCAAAGGCCGGAGGGACATTATCAACCGACGAAGAATATTCTGCGGCATCCTCATTGAGATTCTGCTCAGAGATGGCTTCCGGGGTGATTGTTGGAGCTATAACTTGCTTGAAATGATTGAACTTGGCTACTTCGGCAAAAAGTATCGCTTTTTCTTCTTCCGGACTGAGCTCATTACTGACAATTTTCTCGAGTCCCTCAAAAAAACCATACAAAAGTTTAAAGGCATCAGCATGTGAATCGCTTTTCTTCAGCTTGATGTAACCGCCCAACGCGGATATTCCCTGGAGAAACAGCAGGCGGACTTTGTTCCCGGAAAATTCTTGCTCCAGTCTCCTCACCTCCTGGCCTAAATCACTGAGTTCTCGATCAGTGATCTCCCAGTCCATTCCCAGAATACAAGCCTTGAGGTTAAACAGGCTCGGGGCGACCGACTCCTGCTCATTCACCGCCACGGCGGACAGAACTGCAGCCTCAGGTTTTACGGCTTTTACCGGCGAGGAGGATGCAGATGACAGGGATATGTGTTTTTTGAGTTTCTCAAACTTCTGAATATCCCCTTTGAGGAGCGTTTTCTTTTCATCTTCAGACAGTTCCGTATCTATATCTATCTTTTCAAGATTGTAGTAAAAGCTCATCAACAGCCTGATAGCGGAAGGATGTGCATCAGACTTTTTCTGGAAGATATATTTACTTATTTTTTCAAGCGCCTGGACATAGACAAGCTTGATAGGTTCATCACTCCAGATATCCTTGAGGTCGATCAACTCCACATTAAACTGAATGAGTACCTCGTCGGTGATCTCCCAGTCAATCTCAAGCATGATGGTCTTGAGTCGTGATATAGGCGATTCCTCGCCCCCTGAAAATTCAAACAGGTCGACATAATCAGTGTCGATAGCATCACTTTCAAAGTCTTCAACTCCGATGGTGAGGTCATCGTCGTATTGGCTGTCTGTGTGCTGTTCCACCGTATGTTCTCTTTATAGAAGTTTTTTCTGGATAGAGATGACCGTAGAAGAGATGATTTTCTTCAATGTTGTCGCGACATTATATCCGGTAATAGCGCTTGCCTCAAAATAAGGCACCTTAAGCCTGCTGTTGAGATCTTTTTCCAGTACTTCAATGGGTAATGTCGGGATGCCATGCTCTTTAAGATCTACCTTATTGTATTGCATTACCAGCGGAATCTTGAAAATACTCTCTTTATAGGACACCAGGTTCTCATGAAGCTGGTTTAAGGAACGAATATTTTTTTCGCGCTGTTTCGCCATCGCATCAGCCACAAATACAATCCCGTCAACCCCCCGTAATACCAGCTTCCGGGTGGCATTGTATTTAACCTGTCCGGGAACGGTATAGAGCTGGATCTTGATGTCATACCCTTTAATCTTGCCCATGTCGAAAGGCAGAAAATCAAAAAACAATGTCCGATCACCATGGGTTTTCAGACTGACCATTTCAGAGACTATCTGCTTTCGGTAGGTCTTATTGATATATTCAAGGTTTGTCGTCTTACCGCATCGGCCGGGACCGTAATAAACTATTTTAACCTGAACAATCTTATCTTTTAAGTTGATGAAACTCAACGAGGCACCCCCAGAAATAATACTTCAGAAAACCAGTTGCTGAACGAAGCACATGACTCGTATCGTACCATGCCTACTTCCTGTCCCAGACGAGTCTGATCTTGTCGATAACATCAACGACGTTTAAACGAAGAAAACCGAGAGAGATGTCCTTTCCGAACATTGAGATCAACAGCAACTCGTCGTCTATTTTGCTGAAATGGATGTTCGAATCCTGACCTTTATGAAAGAGCAGAGAAAATTCCTGCTCTCCAACCAGTTTTGCCATAGCATCAACGGTGGCAAAGTTCCCGGCAGCCAGTGCGGCAAAAGAATACACATCATATTTGCTCTCACCATTGTCTTTTGCTGTTATTATGTTACCAGCCATATCAATGATGATGACACAGTCAACGCCCAATTTAATCAACTTGTCAGTGAGAATAACGTCAATTTGTTCAAGCTGCTCTTGACTGACAATTCCATAATTCATACTGCGTACCTCTTGTTGTTTTGAGCCAAGCACGTGGCTTAAATGTTAATTGCGTGAGCAACCTATCACAACACTGACCGAGCATCGAACGATGCCTTCACATGGCGTTACCTTGCCTGCTGCCCCATAGTACAGGAATCTATCTATATACCAAATATTCTGCGTATTTCCATATTTAATAACGCAGGCACACCAAGGCATCATAATTAATACTATACGATAGTTTTTTTATGAGTTGAAGCTGTTTTTTACATTTTTTTAATAAAAATCAGAGATATAACCGCTACATTCCGGAAAAACATCACGGAAGAATACTAATTTCCATTTATATTCAATCAGTTAACCTGTCATTACCTTGCCTTTCCGATGTTCAGGTTTGCTTTCACAACGATTTCGTTCTGAGAATTAAGTGACGTGCAGGTTTTCCAAAATACCCGTTTTCTGTCAACTATTTGCCTGCAGTCGAGTGATCAATACCGAGACCGGCCTCCCCGCACAATAGAACCCAAATAGCCGTTGCGGACAAACCCATTATCTGCTATGAAACTTGCCTGGAGGTCACCGAGCGTGAAAAGATCAATTCCCCCTTTACCTGAACTGCCAAAAGACTCATACCTGATTGATACCCACTGCCACCTCGACATGAAGGACTACCGGGACGACATAGAATCCGTCCTTGAACACGGCTCCGATCATGGTGTGGCGGGAGTTGTCTCGATTGGTATTGATCTGGCCAGTTCCAGGGCTGCAACTGCCTTGGCAAAGCGGTTCAGTACCGTCAGGGCAACCATCGGCATCCACCCTCATGACGCTGAAAAAGCTTCTGCCGATGATCTGCAGATACTTGCTTGCCTTGCGGCTGATAATCGTGAAACCATCGTCGGGTATGGCGAAATCGGCCTTGATTATGTAAAGAATTATGCAAAACCGGAGATCCAGCGTTCTCTGTTCAGGCAACAGCTCGGCCTGGCACGGGAACTCGGCCTTCCGGTTATTATTCATGACAGGCAGGCGCATGATGACTGCCTTGCCATCATCCGGAAGGAAGGCCCCTTTGAGTGCGGAGGAATCATGCATTGTTTTTCAGCCGATGTGGAGTTCGCCAAAAAAATTATCGACTGTAATTTTCATATCTCCATACCGGGGATTGTGACTTTCAAGAATGCCCGGGATCTCCATCAAGTCGCCTCATTCATTCCTCTTGATAAAATGCTTATTGAAACAGATGGACCGTTTCTTGCGCCTGTTCCGTATCGAGGAAAACGCAATGAACCGCTATACACGCTTTATACAGCGGAGGCCATCGCCAGACTGAGACAAACAACAATCACTGAAATTGCCAGCCGGACCAGCGCAAATGCCTGCGCCCTGTTCGGCTATGATTTTATCTCCGCACACCGGGGTCCGGCCGCATGATCCGAACTAATCTTATCACTATTCGTGAAGACATCAGACAAACCGCCCTTCGATGCGGCAGAGATCCTGTTGATATCAAGCTGGTCGCCGTGTCAAAACGATTTCCCGCAGAGGTGATGCTGCAGGCCTGTGCTGCAGGGCAGTGGACTTTTGGCGAAAATTTTATTCAGGAAGCTGCGGAGAAAAGAGCAGTGCTCGGCGATGACGTCCGCCTCCATTTTATCGGTCATCTGCAGAGCAACAAGGCAAAAACCGCCGCCGAAGTTTTTAACATGATAGAAACGATTGATCGGTTTAAAATCGCTTCAGTTTTACACCGCCATCTGCTCGCCATGGATCGCACACTTGAGGTGCTTGTCCAGGTCAATATCGGCCTGGATCCGAAAAAATCGGGAGTACTCCCCGACGATACGGAACAACTTCTCACCCGGATTTCGGAACTGTCGACACTCAAGGTAAAAGGGCTGATGACCATACTGCCTGTCACCGAAAATAGTGAGCAGGCCCGACCATTGTTCCAAAAACTGCGAATATTATCTGAAAAAATGAAAGAACGGGGCTTATTTCCCGCTAACCGCAAGGTTGAACTTTCCATGGGAATGTCGGATGATTACCGGGTTGCCATAGAAGAAGGAGCAACATCCATTCGAGTTGGCACCGCCATCTTCGGCAACCGCCCCTGAAAACGATAAAAGAGGGATTAAACCATGAAGATCACCATGATTGGAACAGGATACGTCGGTCTGGTAACCGGGACCTGTTTCGCTGAGTTCGGCCATCACGTCATCTGTGTTGACAAGATGGCTGACAAGATAGACAAGCTCAAGCAGAGGATTATTCCGATCTATGAGCCGCGACTTGACGTGCTTGTTGAAAAAAATGTGAGTGAAGGCCGCCTGTCATTTACAACCGAGATCGCTGAAGCCGTTTCCTCAGCGGAGGCGGTATTTATAGCGGTCGGAACCCCGAGCAGTCGACGGGGAGACGGCTATGCCGACCTCAGCTATATCTACGAAGCCACCAGGGAGATGGCCGGCCATCTCAAGGGATATACGGTAATTGTTGATAAAAGTACCGTTCCGGTCGGTACAGCCCGGCAGGTCGCACGAATCGTAAGGGAAGGAAACCCCGGGGCCGACTTTGATGTTGCCTCCAACCCTGAATTTCTTCGAGAGGGTGCGGCAATATCTGATTTTATGCGACCTGACCGGATTATTATCGGTGTAGAATCTGATCGTGCCGAAGCAGTTTTGCGGGCGATCTACAAGCCGCTTTTCCTCCAGGAAACACCCATTGTCAAAACCACCATCGAAACCGCGGAACTGACTAAATATGCGGCCAATGCCTTTCTAGCCACAAAGATCAGCTTTATCAACGAGATAGCAGTCTTATGCGACGCCATCGGTGCCGATGTCGTCGCTCTTGCCAGGGGAATCGGCATGGACGGCAGAATCGGATCAAAATTTCTTCACCCGGGACCGGGCTACGGTGGATCATGCTTTCCCAAGGATACGCTGGCCCTGCTCAGGATAGCACAGGAAAATGGCCGAAGTATGCGCATCGTTGAGGCTGCTGTTGAGGCAAATGCCGCCCAGAAAGCGCTCATGGTGAAAAAGATCAGAGACATGCTCGGCGGGTCGGAGGCAGGTAAGACTCTTGCCATCCTCGGCCTGACCTTCAAGCCTGAAACGGACGATATGCGGGATTCCCCGGCCATAACAATTATCCCTGCACTGATGGAAAAGGGTGCCTCAATACGTGCGCACGATCCTCAGGGTATGGATGAGGCCCGCCTCCTTCTCCCGGCCGGTATCCATTATAGTCAAAACGCCTACGACGCCTGTGCGGGCGCAGATGCAGTGATTCTCATGACGGAATGGAACCAGTATCGGGCAATGGATGTTGATCGGCTGTCAGCGGTCTTGAAAGAGAAGGTCTTTATTGACCTGAGAAATGTCTATGAACCGGGAATCCTGAAAGAAAAAGGCTTCCGCTACTGTGGTGTCGGAAGAGCCTGATGCTGCATAACAAGCGCCCCGATACCAGGGGTACCGGGGCGCTTGTTGAATCGTATTCGTTTGCCGAGGTTATCAGCTTTTTCGCTTTGAAGCCCGTTTTGATGCCTTCAGGGGGTTGATGCGTACCTTTGCAACCACGATCTCCGGCTTCTGGTGAGTGGCGAAGTTGCATATTCCCAGTCGCCATTTTGCTTCCGGATTGGCATAGGTTTTGCAGTAAGTTACGCCATCTGTCTCAACCACTCGTTCACACCCTATACACTTGTCGATTATCGGCTTGAATCCTTCAATATATTTTTCTGCTGTCTCCGACATGCTATCCTCCACATTATTCAATGACTATACGTACATGCCATCAGGAAGAAATTACCGTGCTGGCTGGCGAGAGTCTTTTATTAAAAGAAAAGAGAGAATTCTAACAAATATTTCAGAGTTCAGCAAGCAAAACATATCAGTTTCTCTTCTTGCGGTCTATCCTGGAGCGCTGTCGACACAGTCATTTAAATTTTCTTTTTTCTTACATATATTCATATATTTAGGCTATATGACGAAAGAAATAAATTATTTTATCACGCTTCCTTGTATTCTCCAACCTCATGGAATATAATAGGATTCGTGATAAATGTGTGTTTTTTGCTCATTTATCGTCTGCTGAGAAGCATACTTATGGGTACCTTGAATAATTCGATTATTCGATCGAGATCAAGGCATGCAAGAAATTTTACCGTAGGCGCCCCGCAGGAAGTACTATCGGGGTGCATATAGATGATATTCCGAGGATAAAATTTCGAGCATAACGAAGAGATCGGGCGAAAAGGCAATTATTCAAGGTGGCCTAATTTCTTGACTCGTTTTGGAGATTGTCATGCCTGTTTATCTATGGAAAGGTAAAAACCAGTACGGAGAAAAACGCAAGGGTGAGGTTGAAGCACCTGACCAAGCGGCAGCTCTGGGCCATGTCAAGCGTCTGCGCATCACCAATCCGGTTATCAAGGAAAAGCCGAAAGATATTTTCGCAAACATCGCCATCTTCCAGCCCAGGGTAACAGGAAAGGATGTCGTTGTCTTCACACGCCAGCTCGCCACGATGATCGACGCCGGTCTTCCCCTTGTTCAATGTCTTGAAATTCTCAGCAAGCAGCAGGAAAACCCCACCTTTAAGCGGGCGCTCATGGCAATTCAGCAGGACGTGGAGGCAGGAACAACCTTTGCCGACTCAATGCGTAAACATCCAAAGATTTTTGATAATCTCTACAGCAACATGATTGAAGCCGGCGAAACGGGAGGTATTCTCGATACCATCCTCGGGCGATTGGCCAATTTTATGGAAAAGGCCATGGCGTTAAAAAAGAAGGTCAAGGGTGCCATGACTTATCCGACCATCTGCCTGGCGATTTCGATTCTCATCCTGGTTGTCATACTGGTCTTCGTTATACCTGTTTTTGAAGAAATGTTTGCCTCGATGGATTCAGCGCTTCCTCTGCCTACCCAGATGGTGGTCTTTGCCAGCAACATGTTCAAGGAAAATCTGATCTGGATCATTCTGCCGGTGGTAGCACTTATCTGGCTTTATAAAAAAATATACAATACGGAAAAAGGCCGGCTGAAAATGGACCAGATCTTTCTGCAGCTGCCGATTATCGGTGTGCTGATCAGGAAAGTCGCCGTAGCCAAATTTACCCGGACACTGAGTACCATGCTGCAGAGCGGGGTTCCGATCCTTGAGGCTCTCACTGTCGTAGCAAAAACGGCCGGCAACAAGGTCATAGAGCGCGCGGTATTCAGGGTATCAGACTCAATTGCCGAAGGTCGCCCCATTGCCGAACCTCTAGAGGAAAGCGGCGTTTTCCCGAACATGGTTGTGCAGATGATTAACGTCGGAGAAACGGTCGGTGCCCTGGATACGATGCTGGAAAAAGTTGCAGATTTTTACGATGATGAGGTTGACCAGGCCGTTTCCAACCTGACCTCGATGATTGAACCGTTTATGATGGTCTTTCTCGGCGGCATGATCGGTATGCTCGTCGTATCAATGTATCTGCCCATTTTCCAGATGGCCGGAAATGTTTAGACAGTAAACCTGTCTATTCCGTCGGACAAAAAAATAATATCTTGATACTATTGACTTTATTTAGAAGAAGTATATCATTAGGCGAAGGTGGGGTACAAAATGGAGTTTCTACTTCAGGAGGAGCATATGACACTGACAAAAGCAGACCTTGTCCAGCAGGTATACAAAAATCACGAAGGATTGACCAAAGCCCAGGCTACCGCATCGGTAGAAGCGTTTCTTCGTCTATCAAAGGATTCACTCATAGACGGGGCGGACCTGCTCCTCAGCGGATTTGGAAAATTTAACGTCAAAGACAAAAATTCACGGCGCGGGCGCAACCCTCAAACAGGCCAGGAATTGACCCTTGATGCCCGTCGCGTGGTAACCTTCAAGCCTTCCGGCATTCTGAGAGAAAAAATCAACAAGTAGTTCACGTTTCAATCAAAACATAGACTCGAGCCGTTCTTCTCCTGTCAGAATAGAGCTGTCTTTTGCGCACCATGGCAAGAGGCAGCTTTGTTGTTTAGCGCTATGTGGCACCTGCAATCATCAAGCATCGGTCGAAATCAAGGCCGGCATAGAACTGGTTTGCCAAGGATACACTTTCGAACATAACGCAGATATCGGAAGAAAAGGCGATTATCCAGGGGTCCTATGGACTATTTCAGAATAAAAAACATTCCGATAAAGACGATCAGTAATGAAAGCAGGTTGAGCCTGCACCAGGATCTGAACGGTGAACCCGAAGCGGATTTTATCGATTCTGTCAAACAATTCGGTATCCTCCGTCCGCCTCTCGTGCAACAGCGGATAGACGGCGGCTATGATGTAATCTGCGGCGCTAAGCGGCTGAGCGCTGCCAGAGATATTCTCGATCAGCCTGCTATCAACTGCCTGTTGCTCGGCACCGGGCTGGAAGTCACGGACCTGCTGCTCCTGATAATCGAAGACCAGAAACTTTCCGGCCCGTTGTCACCGATTGAAAAAGCTCGATATTGCTTGCTCTGCAGGCAGATGCTGGACAAGCAGCAGCCTACATCGCCTCTTATCATCGGCTCTGGGCAGCCAGGGCAGTATTGAGAGACTTGTGCCATTGCTCGGTCTTGAACAGCCAATCCGCAACGATATTCATAACGGTCTCATCTCCGTTCATACCGGTCGCCAGCTCTTGTCTCTCAAAGCTCCGGATCGCATGGCACTGCATCAGCTCTTCCGGAAATTATCACCGAATCATAACAAGCAGCGGCGGATTATTGAAATGAGCCATATTGTCGCCTCCCAGCAGGAGTGCACCTTTGCCGAACTCTTTTCAACCTGTTACCCTGAATATATCGACAATACGCCCATCGCCAACCTCCCCAGATGATACACAATTTCCTGCAGGATCTTGGCAAACGCAGCGCACCAATGAGCACTGAAGCTGAAAAATTATTCAGTGAACAGATCGCCGGTCTGGACCTCCCCCCGAATTGCTCATTGGCCCACAGCAAAGCTTTTGAGCAGGATAGAGTAACCCTTAGTATCGATTTCAGAAATTTCGAGACGTTTATGCTGAAGTGGAAGGAAATACAGATATATTTCAGTAGTGACAAGGCCTGAGACTATCCCGATAAGCAGACTGTCTCAACTCGTCCGTCAATGGAGCAAGAGCTAGGGATACACCACATCACCGCTAATCAGCAGATCATCACCGCACTTTCTTATTTTTACACCTGCAAGCCGAACTGCCTGATTTCTGCCTCCTTCCGCCTGATACCCCTGGATGACAGGAAGACCTCCGTCGCCGGCGAAGATCGGCGCATAAAAAAGATGCGCCCGATCTACCAGCCGCGCGTTGAGAAAGGCACCATGGATTGTCGCTCCACCCTCAACCAGCAGTGAAGTGATTTGATTGCGTCCAAGCACAGCAAGGACCTCGTGCAGATCCACCCGCCCATCTGCTCCGGTTTCAACGCTGTGTACGATAATACCCGATGATTTGAGTCGCGCCATTTTCCCGGCATCAGCCTTCTTGGAACAAAAAACCCAGGTAGGTGCCGCGGAATGCTGTGTGAATAGCTTCACATCCTCTCTGACCCGCAGCATCGTATCGAGAACAATCCGCACCGGATCCTGCCCCTTCTTCTTTACAAGACGGGTTGTCAGGGCAGGGTCATCAATTTCAACCGTTGAAGCACCGACCAGGATCCCATCCAATCTATCCCGCAAACGGTGCACCTCCCTCCCGGCTTCAGGGCCGGTAATCCCCCCGCCATACCCCTGCCGGTAGTTTATCCTGCCGTCAAGGCTAAGGCCCGCTTTCATTACAACCAGCGGCAGTGATGTTGTGATGAACTTAATGAATGCCCGGTTTAAATCCCGGCATTTCTGCTCGAGCAGACCGGAGACAATCTCGACCCCCCTGCCCCGCAGATAGTCGGCACCGCTGCCATCAACCAGCGGGTTAGGGTCAAGCATACCAATAACTACTTTTTTTATACCGCTTGCGGCGACGGCATGGCTGCAAGGTCCGGTACGACCGCTATGGTTGCATGGCTCCAGCGTCACATACATAACACCGCCCCTGGCCCGGGATCCTGCCTGGTGCAAGGCGAGAACCTCAGCGTGCTCAGTTCCGGCCTTGCGGTGGTATCCGCTGCCAACAATAGTGCTGTCATTGACGATGACCGCGCCAACGCACGGATTAGGGGATGTACGGCCACGCCCTTTAGCTGCAAGACGCAGGGCCTCACGCATATAGTCAATATCAGTTTTGCTCATCATTAGCGGCTCTCTGCCATAGCACCTTGGCCACCACATGTTTTATTCTTTCTCACGGGCTTCAAGCAGCATCTTTAATTCGTCCATGAACTCGTTGACATCCTTGAACTGCCGATACACAGAAGCAAACCTGACATAGGCGACCTCATCGAGATCAGAGAGGTTTTCCATGACCCACTCCCCGATAACAGCAGATGGTACTTCCTTGGAACCGACATCCTGCAATTTGCGTTCGATCTCGTCCACAAACAGATCAATCGCATCACGGCTTATGGGCCTTTTTTCGCAGGCCTTCTCAAGACCGACAACGATCTTCTGCCTGTCCCAGGGCTCGCGCCTGCCGTCTTTTTTCACCAGCACCGGCATCATCACCTCCAGTCTTTCATAGGTAGTGAAGCGCTGGTCGCAGGCCAGGCAGGAACGTCTTCTTCTTGTGATCGTACAGTCCTTGTTCAAACGGGAATCAATTACCTTGTTATCCAGATGCTCACAATATGGACATTTCATCACTTTCTCCTCATCTGAATATTGAACTCATAGGGTACCTTGAATAATTAGAGTATTTGTCCGAGATCAAGGCATGCGAGAATTTTTACCGCAGGTATATAAATGATATTCCATGGATAAAATTTCGAGCATAACGAAGAGATCCGGCAAAAAGGCAATTATTCAAGGTGGCCCATTTTTTACAACCCTGCACAGCATAGCATATTTAATTGAACTTATCAGTCAGTTACCACTGCCGTCTCTGTGGTTTCCGCGAAAATACCAGTGCGTCATCCACTGTTTGCCTGTTTGGCAGGCTCTCCTGCCGCCCGGGCTTGGAAAGCCCCATTAATTATGATCAGTTCTTTCGCTTCAGCTGTCCGGAATCATTTTAAAAAACGAGAAAGGCAGTCTGTAATTATTTTCCTGCCGGCCTGCCGGAGCAGGTGCATTCATCCTAATTAAGTATACTGTCACCGTAATTCACGGTATTTAAAAAAAAAAAAGCCGGGGATACCTGAACGTATCATCGGCTTGTATTGACAAGAGGAAAATAAATCTTTTAATCGCTGAATTTTCCAATACGATTCTGGTGCCTGCCTCCGCTGAACGGCGTGTTCAGCCAGACGCGAACGATATCTTCGGCCACAGCGACACCGATAACCCGACCGCCAAGACAGAGAATATTGGCATTATTGTGCTCACGGCTCATGCGCGCGGTAAAATGATCATGGCAGAGTGCAGCCCGTATTCTTCTGTAACGGTTTGCCGCCATCGACATGCCGATGCCTGTGCCACAGATGAGAATGCCGCAATCCGTCTTGCCCTCGATTACCGAATCACAAACATTTTCAGCGAAATCAGGATAATCAACGGAGGCAGTGGAATAACAGCCAAGGTCTGTAAAAACATGCCCCTCGGCCTGAAATTTTTCTATGATACGCTGTTTAAGCTCGAAGCCGCCATGGTCTGAACCGATTGCCACAATCATCTCAGTCTCCCGGCTGCGACTCAACCGTCAAATCGCTTCATCGCCACGACACCGTTCGTTCCGCCAAAACCAAAAGAATTTGATAACGCTATTTTGATTTTCATTTCGCGCGCCGTATTTGGAACATAATCAAGATCACACTCAGGGCTGGGTGTATGATGGTTTATTGTCGGCGGAGCAATCTGGTCCCTGAGGCTCAGGGCAAGAAATACCGCCTCAATGCCGCCGGCAGCACCAAGCGCATGGCCGGTCATCGATTTTGTCGAACTGACTGCCAGACGATATGCATCATCACCAAAAACCGTTTTTATGGCCACCGTCTCACAACGGTCGTTCAGCGGGGTTGAGGTGCCATGCGCATTGATATAATCGACATCTCCGGGCAGAATACCACTATCTTCCAAGGCTAAGCGCATACAGCGCACGGCCCCTTCACCATCCTCAGGAGGTGCGGCGATATGGTAGGCATCACTGCTCGCACCATAGCCGATAATTTCGGCTATGATCTCTGCTCCGCGGGCCCGGGCATGTTCGTATTCCTCAAGAATGAGGATACCGGAACCTTCGGACATCACGAATCCATCTCGATCCTGATCAAAGGGACGTGAGGCTTCCGCCGGGCTGTCGTTTCTTTTGGAAAGAGCCTTCATGGCCGCAAAACCGTTGAGTCCAAGCGGACAGATAACCGCCTCAGTCCCTCCGGCAATCATCACATCGCTCAGGTCATGCTTGATATATCGATACGCCTCACCGACCGCATGCGTTCCGGCGGCACAAGCCGTGGTCAGGGTAAGGTTAGGCCCCTTGGAACCAACATCCATGGAAATATGTCCGGACGGCATATTCGGAATAGCCGTAGGAATAAAAAAAGGTGAGATCCGGCCGAACCCTTTTTCCAAAGCTATTTCATGCTGTTTGGTAATCGTCGGCAGGCCGCCCATGCCACAGCCGGTAATCACGCCAACCCTGCCGCAGTTCTCCTCGGAAATCGTAAAACCGCTTTCCTGCAGTGCCATCCTGCTCGCAACAACCGCAAACTGGACAAACCGTTTCAGAAGTTTTTCCGCCTTCTTCTCGAAATGATCTTCAGTCGCGAAATCCTTGACCTCGGCGGCGATCTGCACCGTATAATCGGAGGCGTCAAAAAGGGTTATACGATCGACCCCGCCGACACCATTGCAGATATTTTCCCAGGCCTTTGCGACGCCGGTTCCTACAGGGGTTACCAGACCCGTGCCTGTTACCACCACTCTGCGGTTTCCCATTCAATCACCTTCCGTACATATTAAAACAAAAAGCATAAGGCCAGGCTGTCCCAGTAACACAGCCCTTACTGGAGATTGTTCACGTAATCGATGGCATCCTTGACGGTGGTGATTTTCTCAGCATCCTCGTCCGGAATCTCAATATCAAACTTTTCTTCCATCGCCATGATCAATTCCACCAGATCAAGAGAGTCAGCACCTAGATCATCAACAAAGGATGCTCCCGGAACAACCTTGTCTTTTTCAACACTCAACTGCTCGACGATGATGTCAATCATTTCCTGATCTATAGCCATTGTATTTTCTCCTTAAATTTCGCTCATAAAGCTTTTCTCATGAAGGTTCCCTCCGTCTGCCGCAAAACCGGCATATTACAGAGTAATACCGAGTGAACCATTTGTTAACATATCCTGATCATTTGCAACCTTTAATTTTGTCTATTCTTAAAAACAATCTTTACTACATATACATCCCACCATTAACATGAATAGTCTGTCCCGTCACATAACCGGCAGCATCACTGGCAAGGTAGGCGACCGCACCGGCCACATCCTCAGCAGAACCCAAGATACCGGCAGGGATCTCACTGAGCATTTTCTCCTTCACCTTCTCCAGGCAGCTGCTCTGTCATCTCGGTGATAATATAGCCCGGGGCAACACAATTCACCGTAATTTTCCTTGAGGCAAATTCACGCGCCAGAGATTTGGTCAGGCCGATCATGCCGGCTTTTGCAGCGCTATAGTTAGCCTGGCCACTGTTTCCACAAAAACCGACAACTGAGCTGATATTTATGATTCGCCCCCAGCGATTCTTCATCATCGGCTTCACGGCAGCTTTGGCACAACTGAAGGCACCCTTGAGATTGGTATCGAGAACCTCATCCCATTCACTTTCTTTCATGCGCGCAACCAGTTGGTCCCTGGTGATGCCGGCATTATTCACCAGAATGTCCAGCGAACCGGCTTCGCCGATCATCTGCTTAAAAGCATCCTGGGTTGCCGAAAAATCAGACACATCAAACTGGATCACCGCGCCGTTTCCGCCGGCCTTCTTTATCCGGGCGACGGTTTCTTCTGCAGCATCAGGTCGCGAGACATAATTGATATAGACGAAAGCCCCCTGCTCTGCCAGCTTGAGGCTGATAGTTCTGCCAATCCCCCTGCTGCCGCCGGTTACAACTGCCGTTTTTCCGTGCAATGTCATGATCCCCGTTTCTCCTCTATGGTGGCAATCAGTCTTGGTATTACCTCATACAGGTCTCCAACAATACCGAAATCCGCAACCCTGAAAATAGGGGCGTCAGGATCCCGGTTAATCGCGACAATAACTTCCGAAGACTGCATACCGGCGACATGCTGAATCGCGCCGGAAATACCGCAGGCAATATAGAGCTTCGGTGCAACCGTCTTTCCGGTCTGGCCAACCTGGTGCGGATAGGGAATCCAACCGGCATCGACAACAGCCCGTGAAGCAGACACATGTGCCCCGAGCGCCTTGGCAAGCTTGGCGATCAATTCAAAACCTTTCTCGTTTTCCAGTCCGCGCCCGCCGGAAACAAGTATATCCGATTCCTGGATATTAACATGGCTCGGTCCGCCGGATACCGATTCCAGTACCTTGATTCTGCTGGTTAACTGGCGAGCACTCGGCGTGACGTCGATAATCTCTCCGCTGCGTGCTGCATCAAAAGGGAATTCCTTCATCACTTTCGGTCGAACCGTGGCCATCTGCGGTCTGGTATGGGGACAGACAATGGTCGCCATGATGTTGCCGCCGAATGCCGGTCTTGTCTGCAGGAGCATACCGTCCTCCTCCCTGATCTCAAGCCCGGTGCAGTCTGCTGTCAGTCCGGCATTAATCGTCGTTGCAACTCCCGGAATAAACGACCGCCCTACGGCTGTCGCTCCAGCCAGGACAACCTCCGGTTTATACTTTCTTATCAGGTCGGAGAGAATCTTCTCATAACGGTCATCGGTGAACATCTCAAGTGCCGGATTATCGACCTTGTAGACGATATCCGCACCATGACCGATCAGTTTCTCACCACTATCCCCGGTCATGTGGCCGAGCAACACCGCAGAGAGCTTCACTCCCCTGCAGTCGGCAAGAGTGCGCCCGATTCCGAGCAATTCCGTGGCAACCGGAGCAAGCGTCCCGTTAGTGAATTCACAGAATACCCAGATGCCCTTCCAGCTGTCCAGATCGTCTTGAACCTTGCGGCCACTGTCCTCGATGGCCAGTGCTCCCACCTCGCATTCTTCGACACAGGCGCCACACAGCGTACAGGTTTCTCCGACAACCGCTATTCCGTCAACCACCTCAATGGCAGCAAAGGGGCACTGGTTTTCACAGATACCGCAGCCGATACACAATTTTTCATCTATCAATAACATATGCGTCCCCGGTCTAGACAAGATACGGCTTGATTTTTTCCACCAGGAGCCTAACCTGCTCATCAACGGTGCCGCTGAAAATGGCACGTTCCCCGCGAGGTTCCGGCGGAAACACCTTGACCACCTGGGTGGGAGAGCCGGAGAGGCCGATACAGGCAGGATCGGCCTCGATATCTGCAGCGGAGAATCTCGTTATTTCAGCTTTTTTGGCCTTCATCTTTCCTTTCAGGGAAGGTACCCGGGGATGATTGATATCCTTGACCACAGTAAACAGTACCGGATAGCCGGACTGCAGGACATCATACCCCTCGTCCATCATCCGTTCGACGACGATGGCTGAATCATCGGCACTGCGAATTTTCTGGATGCAGGTCGCATAGGGAATACCAAGTCTTATTGCCAGGCCGGGTCCAACCTGTGCGGTATCCCCGTCTATGGCCTGCTTGCCGCAAATGATGAGGTCGTAATCACCTATTTTTTCAACCGCTCTCGACAAGGTATAGGAAGTGGCCCAGGTATCCGCACCGGCAAAACTTCGATCAGACACCAGAACCGCCTTGTCTGCACCGCAGGAAAGTGCCAGCCGCAGGATTTCCTCCGCCTGGGGCGGCCCCATGCTCAGAACAACAACCTCGCCCCCGCATGATTCCTTCAAGGCTACAGCCGCCTCAAGGGCATGCTGGTCATACGGATTCATGATCGAGGCAACCCCTTCACGGGCGAGCGTATTTGTCAGCGGATCGAGCCGGACGTCCTTGGCGTCCGGTACCTGTTTGACACACACAATTATTTTCATCTAATACCTGTTATTTCCCTCTACAGGCGCGTAAAAAGCCTGTCCCGGGAATGGAGAGCTGTTATCTGTTATATTCCTTGTTGAGTTCCTGCCCGATCACATTCCTCTGGACCTGGTTCGTGCCCTCATAGATCTGGAGTATCTTGGCATCTCTCATCATTTTCTCAGCCGGATAGTCACACATGTAACCGTACCCGCCCATCACCTGTACGGCATTGGTGGTAACATCCATCGCCATATCCGTGGCAAACACCTTGCACATGGAAGAAACTTTTGACATGTCCTTCGGCCTGGCATCTATATGACGGGCAGCGGCGTAAGTCAGGGCACGGGCGGCCTCGAGCTTTGTTGCCATATCGGCAAGCATGTGCTGCACCGCCTGGAAGCCGATAATAGGCTTACCGAACTGCTCGCGCTGCTTGGCATAGGTAACGGCCATATCGAGTGCTCCCTGGGCAAGACCGACGCCGAGCGCGGCGATGCCAGGACGGCTTGAATCAAGGGTCTTCATGACGGTTATAAATCCGGTTCCCCGCCGCCCTATCAGGCGATCCTGGGGAATACGGCAGTCCTTGAAAATAAGTTCTGTCGTCGAAGAGGCCCGGATACCCATTTTCACCTCTTTGGGCCCGCAGGAGAAACCGGGATCGCCTTCCTCAACTACGAACATAGAGGCGCCGCGGGCACCCTTGTGTTTGTCCGTCATGGCAACAATGGTATAGACCTGCGCTTCTCCGCCATTGGTAATCCACTGTTTTGTTCCGTTCAGAACCCATTCGTCTCCGTCAAGAACGGCGGTGGTCTGAATACCGGAGGCATCCGAACCGGCGTTTGCCTCGGTCAGGCCGAATGCGGCAAACTTGCTGCCCGTCGCAATGGCGGGAAGATACTTCTCTTTCATTTCAGTCGAACCGCTGATCATGATCGGATAGATGCCAAGGGCACTTGCGGCAAAGGCCGTACCGACACCGATACAGCCCCGTCCGAATTCCTCCAGGGCCAGCACGATATCCAGACAGCTGCCGCCGAATCCGCCGTACTCCTCCGGGATGGGAATGCCAAAAAGATCAGCCTGGGCAATGGAATTGAGGATCTCACGCGGAAATTCATGCTTTTCATCAAGCTCCGCGCGATTTGGAATAATCAGTTCATCAGTGATCTGCCGTGCTATGTCGACGATCATCTGTTGTTCTTCTGTCAGAAAACGTTCCATTTTCACTTCTCCTGTTTACCAGCTGATCAAGGGTCGCACCCCAGGTGAATCCTCCGCCGAAAGTGCAGAATAACACCGTATCTCCCGGCCGGAGCATGGCTGCACGGTTTGTCTCATCGAGTGCAATGGGAATCGTTGCCGCGGACGTATTGCCATAGTTCATTACATTGATTACAACTTTTTCTTCCGGCATTTCAAGCCGTTCGACTACCTTTTTTAAAATTCTCATGTTGGCCTGATGGGGAATAACCAGGTCGACATCCGCCATGCTCAATCCCGTTTTTTCGAAAAGTCCGATAATCGAATCTTCCATCGCCTTTACCGCATATTTGAAAACCTCCCTGCCTTCCATAACAATATGGACACCGGGATTGTCCTTGACCAACAGGTCGGGATTGCTGCTCGGGGAATTGTGCATGTAAAGCAGCTGCCAGAGCCTGCCGTCTGAGTGAAGGTTTGTCCCTATAACCCTGCGCCCGTCATCATCGCTGTGCCCGAGGACAGCCGCCCCGGCTCCATCGCCGAAAACGATGCAGGTGTTACGGTCACTCCAGTTCAGCCGGGAAGACAGTGTTTCCGCTCCAATAACGAGAACTTTGAAATTATGATCCGCCCTGATCTGCTTATCGGCAATATCAATACCGTAGAGAAAGCCGGAACAGGCAGCATTCACGTCGTAGGAAAAGGCATTGACCGCTCCTATCTCCTTCTGCACAAAACAGGCACAGGACGGCATCAGCATATGAGAACTGATCGTCCCCACTATCAGCAGATCCAATTCTTCCGGCGCGACACCCGCCATATCGAGTGCCTGCCGTGCTGCAGCCGAGGCAATCTGGTAGGTCTTTTCACCTTTTCCGCCAATTCTGCGGCTTTCGATACCCGTTCTCGTTCTGATCCACTCATCACTCGTATCGACAATTTTCTCAAGATCGAAATTTGTCATTGCCTTGCGGGGAAGACAGGATCCAGTGCCAAGAATTACCGTTCCCATCACACCCCCTTGGCTAAACCGAACATACCCTTCTCGAGATCCCGGGTAATGGTGTCGTTAATGTTGAGCCGCTCCATTTCCATCGCTTCGATTATTGCGTTCTTTATCGCATAAGCGCTCGATTTACCGTGGCAGATGATGCCGGTCCCCTTGATGCCGAGAAGCGGAGCACCGCCGTATTCGGCATAGTCGACCCTTTTTTTGAATATCTTGAAGGCTGGCTGGGCCAGCAGGTATCCGATTTTTGCCATGGTTGATTTGACAATTTCATCCTTGAGCATTTTCATCGCCGCCTCGGCCAATCCTTCACTGATTTTCAGAACGATATTGCCGACGAAACCGTCACAGATGATAACATCGACATCTCCCTGAAAAACATCACGGCCCTCGACGTTTCCGATGAAATTGAGATGAGAGGCCTTCAGCAGGGCATGGGCTTCCTTGACCAGGCTGTTGCCTTTTCCAGACTCCTCCCCGATCGTCAGCAGCCCGACGCGGGGTTTTTCAACGTGATACAGTCGTGAAAACCCGGAAGCCATTACCGCAAACTGATACAGGTGCACAGGACGACAGTCAACATTTGCCCCTACATCCATGATGACGACCGGAGCTTTAATGGTAGGAAAAATTGAGGCGAGCCCGGGACGGGCAACGTTTTTCAAGCGTCCCAGTTTACGCACCGCCGCAGCCAGTGTTGCCCCGGAATTTCCGGCACTCACCGCTGCTGATGCTTTACCGGTTTTTACGAGATCAAAAGCGACCATGATTGATGAATCCTTCTTCTTGCGGATTGCATCAACGGGATTTTCGTCCATGCCGACCGCCGTCGGTGCATGCACAACCTTGAGCCGCTCTAAGGCTTGCTGACTGATCGAAACAGCCGACAGATGCTTGTTCAGGACAAGTTCATCACCGACCAGCAGTATCGTCAGGTCAGTCTGATCTATGGCAAGAAGCGCCCCGGCAATTAATTCCTGCGGACCATGGTCTCCTCCCATGGCATCCAGGGCAATATGCACCGTGCGCTCCCTCTATATTTCCGTATCGATAACGTATACAGACTTTTTATTATATTTTCCGCAATTTCCACACAAACGATGCGGCTCTTTCGGTTCTCCACAATCCTGACAAATCGACAGAGACGGCAGAGAAAGCCCATCATGTGAACGTCTTTTACGCGTACGTGAGCGAGAATGTCTTCTTTTCGGCAGTGCCATAATTTCCTCCGTTATCCAAACAATACCGGTATCGGGTCATTTGCCTTTTATCTGCCGTAAAACGGCAAAAGGCGAGGACAAGTCAGACGAGCTACAGGAACAATGCTCATTGTTCAGATCTGCTCCACACTGGTGGCACAAACCTTTACAGAACTGCCGGCACAATACCTGGACCGGAAGAGCTAGATAGACCTGCTCTCTCAAGATCTCACCCAAATCGATAACTGGTTCATTTATATAAATTCTGTAACAATCTTCTTCCCGACACTCGGCATCAGTCCCGGTGTGAGGGGCTTCTTTACCAACAATACAATCATACTCGAAATCAGCGGACAACGCTGTCCGCACCGACTGACAGCATCTGTCACAGGTCAGATCAACCAGGGCCTGCAACCGGCCACTCACCAGGACCTGAGAGTCGCCTTTTTTGCTGATTGACAGACGGCCGCCGACAGGCTCTACAAGCTCAATATCACCATGCGGAAACCAGCCGTCATCAATTATCCGGCGCGTGACTTCCGCTGCATTTATTTCATGAAAAGCAATTTTCATAAACCCGTCCCCTGATTATCGGATGGGTAAACCGAAGGAGACTAATCGATTTTAAAACTTATATCCAGAAAAAAAACAACGAAACAAATCCGGCTAACGGAATGTATCCCCGCAACCGCTCCTCTTTTCACAATAATCTGAAAGTTGCCGAGTTACAGGATATGTGTCAGTCGGGCTGAACACTTGTCCAGCCTCAGGGATACAAGGGAAAGCAGGTGAGCAAGCAGATCAAGCGCAATTTCAGGATACCGTGATCTCATTTCAGCAAAACCATCTCTGTCAAGCCTGATGAGCTCCGCATCCTCGGCACAATACACCGTTGTGCTGCGCTCCGCCTCGCAGACAAGGGCAGCCTCGCCGACAGGGGCACCCGGAGAGAGCAGGGCGATGACCTGGAAATTTCTCCCGAGATCAGCTTTCTTCTTCACGGCAAGAAGCCCCTTAATCACGATATACAAAGCGTCTCCGGCATCCCCGGCGGAAAAGAGGTTACTCCCCTTCTGCACCTTATACACAGAGCAATAGGGGCGTATCATCTCCCGTGTGTCTTCCTCGAGAAAGGCAAAGGCACGGGCGAACGGTTCTTCAGACACACTGAGGGAGGATCCGACCATTTCAATTACCTTCTGAAAAAGACTTGTTTTTTTCTTCTAAGGTTTTTACCAGCCCTTCATAATTTTCCGTCCGCAGTATTGAGCTGAACTGTTCCATGTAATTCCTTATCAGGCTCACTCCCTCTATATTGATATCGTAAACCATCCAGGTGCTGTTCTCTTTCTGCATAATATAATGGACCGGAAGCGCTGCACCCTCGTGTTCGATTATCATGGTTGTCACCTGGGCCCGCTTGCCCTTGATACGCTCTCCAACAAAATCGACCTTCTCGCCATTATAGGTCTCCAGCTTCCCTACATAGACATTTTCCAGAAGTTTGGTCATCTGGGTGGTAAAATAATCCTTATCTGCAGCAGAAATAGTATTCCAGGTACTGCCGAGAACCCGCCGGGACATCTCCCGAAAATCAAAAATGCTGCTGATCTCGGTCATGATTTTTTTGCGGCGCTCTGTTTTATGGGCTGCACCTTTCAACGTATCGTCAGACAGTATGGCAATCAATTTGTCAATAGCCGGCTTCAGTTGTTCGATTGGTCCAGTCTCTGCCGTGTAAACCGCGGGAGAAGACATCAGCAGAAATGCCGCCAGGCAGAATGTTGCCGTCACTAATTTCATCATTTTGTATCCATGAACAATGTTTTTATCATGCGAGCCTAATGCAAAATGAGGATTTTTGCTTAAAATCAAGGCATGCGAAAAATTTTACCCGCAGGAATATCAATTGATATTCCGAGGATAAAATTTTGAGCATAACGCGGAGTTTGAGTAAAAAGACCATTTTGAAGAGGCTCATGCATCAGTGTGATTCAATTATCGAGTTCCGATATTCATAGTAGGCCTGTCGTGCTGCTACGTAGGGATCAAGAGCACTCCTCTTGAGTTCCTCATACACGGGAGGACTCACAGAAAGTGCATTCAAACGACCTACCATCAGATAGACAGCGTCTTCTGTGGCATCATCGGTAATATAGGGGACCGGGTGCATATAAGCATCAGCAACAAAACCGACGCCATCCCTGACATTCAGGGGACCAAGGAAGGGCACACACAGATATATTCCCCCACCGATACCCCATTTACCAAGCGTCTGGCCGAAATCGGCGTCCCTCGGTTCCAGGGAAAATTCCCGGTAGGCAACATCACCCAAGCCGAAAACGCCCATGGTGCTGTTGATCAGAAAACGGCCAAGGACAACACCGGCTTCCTCAATCTCGCCCTGCAGAATATTATTGATAAAACGGATCGGGGCGGCCAGATTGTTGAAAAAATTTCCGACAACCAAGCGGATATCTTCCGGAAGAACCGCTGCATAGGCGGTGCTTGCCGGTTTGAGAACCCAGAAATAAAGTCTATCATTAAAGATAAAAAACACCCGGTTTAACGATTCCAGCGGGTCGCTCACGCGCAGCGGGGGCTTGTTCAGGGAGAAATCGTCTTCAAACACCGGATCACTCGACAATGGAACAGGATCAATAATATAAGGGTCTTCGGTGAGCAGATCCGGGATATCCTTACCGTTTTTGGAAGTATCCTTCTTTGCAGCCTCGTAGCCGGGTGCCTTACTAAAATCAATATCGGCTCCATCCCCCGCAACAGGGATGAACATTCCGATAAAAAATAGTACCAAAAATTTCTTCATGTCCGGGTATTTTTGGAACCGAAAATTCATTTAACGCTGCCGAAAGCAAACTTGCTAATCAGTGATTCAATATCAACGGAGGATTCTGTATCTATTATCAGCCCGCCCGGTTTAAAATACTCCGTATCTCCGCCAAGTGTTATCAGGATATACTTATCTCCAATAATTCCCTGCGATTTTACCGAGACAATGGAATCAGAAGGAATTTTCAGGGAGTTGTCTACCCGCAATTGCAACTGCGCCAGATGATCCTTGTTCAGCGTGATAGCGCTCACTTCACCGACATCAACGCCGGCAACCTGGACGGATGCCCCTTTTTTGATGCCGGACACGTTATTAAATTCAGCCTGAACAGCATAGGTCGAGCCGCTGGTCAGCAGCGGGACTTCTCCCAGGTTGAGGGCCAGATAAACGATTGCCGCAAATCCGGCTACCATGAACAAACCAACAATCACTTCAAGCATTCTATTTTGCATAATCTATTCCACAAGATGACTCTGATAAATCTCACCCATCGTTTTCTGCACAAACTCCTGTATATGCGCCTTCTTTGACCATTGTATTTCATCGGGACTGGCAAATACTTCCACCGCGCCGTCATTCAATATAATTACCTGATCCGCCAGGTTGAAAACATGAGGGACATCATGACTGACAATGATAGCCGTATAGCCGAGCCTCTCCTGCATGGTGCCAAAAAGCTCGTAAATATCCTGGGTCATGACCGGATCAAGGCCGGTAGTAGGTTCATCAAAAAGCATGATTTCAGGTTCAAGCTGCAAGGCACGGGCCAGGCCGACCCGCTTGCGCATACCGCCGCTCAACTGGGCCGGGAATTTATTTTCCTGCCCGTCCAGGTCAAGTTTCTCCAGCGTATCAAGCACCTGGCCGCGAATAGCCGCCTCGCTGCTCTTCGTTCTCTCCCGCAGGGGCAGAGCGACATTATCGTAGACGGACAGGGAATCAAACAGGGCCGAACCCTGAAAAAGGACGCCGAAACGGGTCCGCAATTCCTCAAGGTCACTGCCGCTCAGCGTTGTAATATCTTTTCCAGCGACCATTATCCGCCCGCCATCCGCTCTCAGAAGCCGAAGTATCAGTTTTAGTGTAACACTTTTCCCCTGTCCGCTTCCACCTGCAATTACCGTCGTCTTTCCGGCAGGTATGCTAAAATCGACCTTATCCAGTACCGTTTGCACCTGTCCGTCTCTGGAGACAAAAGATTTGCAAACTCCGCAGAATTCGACGGCTGCTTTACTCATAATAATATTGCCGTTAAAAGATAATCGAAAATCAGTACCGAGATTGAGGAAAAAACCACGGCCTGGGTGGTAACCTTACTTACGCTTTCCGCACCAAAACCAGCACCTCTTATTTCCCTGACGAAATACCCCCTGCCGCTGCAGATCCAGACAACAAGCAGCGCAAAGACAAAGGATTTGATAATGCCAAGCTTGATGTCATGATTCGTCACGCTGGATTGCATGCCGTCGAAATAACTGCCGGGATTGACACCCATCAGGGTCACGCCCGAGATATAGCCGCCGGTAATACCGATCACATCGAAGAGAGCGGTGAGCAGGGGTATCGAGATAATCGCCGCCAGGAATTTCGGTGAAATAAGGAAACGAAAGGGATCGATTGCCATACATTCAAGCGCATCAATCTGCTCGGAAATCCGCATAATCCCCAACTCGGCACACATGGCGGAACCGGCCCTGCCGGCAACCATCAGGGCAGTCAGGACAGGTCCGAGTTCCATGATAATCGTCAGGGAAACCGCTGAGCCGAGCATGCCCTCAGCGCCAAATTTGTGCAAGGAGTAATAGCCCTGCAGGCCGAGTACCATGCCGGTCGAAATCGCCGTGAAAAAGATAACCAGAAAGGATCCCGCTCCGATAAAGTGAATCTGCTTGATCAGTTCCGCAAAACGAAAAGGACGACGGAAAAGTCCCCGAAGAGCATAGAGCAGATACAACGCCATCCGGCCAAGGTCGGCAAGGATATCAAGCCCCTTTTCTCCAAGACGGGCAACCGGATTCAATGTAAGGGACAGCCTTTCCATATCTATCAGCAAATAACGCAATGAGAGCAAAACGATTCGCACAACCTGGACCCCGTCATATCCTCTGGGTTGGTCGTACCATAGAAACGAGACTGTAATAATACGATAAATCCTGCCAAAGTCAACCGCTCTGAGTAACTATTGCGACTGGTCGGTCGCGATAGGACCTGTCTGCGCAAGGAGACAGGATTGCTGAAAAATGGCTTTCAGCTCAACAATTTATTGCCCGGGAATATAACAACAGCAACAAAGCGCTCTCAGCGTTTGCGGGGGTCAAAAGCCTCGCGGAGCGCTTCACCGATAAAGATCAGCAGTATCAGTGTGCCGACAAGCACCAGAAAGACGGACAGGGACAGCCACCAGGCCTCGATATTGGCCTTGCCCTGCGCCAGCAATTCCCCAAGGCTCGGCGTCGAAGGCGGCACGCCAAGGCCGAGGAAATCGAGACTGGTAAGGGCCAGAATGGCCGCTGATACACGGAAAGGAAGAAAGGTAATGACCGGCGTCAGGCCGTTTGGAAGCAGGTGCCGGAACATGATGACCGGATTGCTGACGCCGAGAGCGCGCGCTGCTTTCACATAGTCCATATTTCTGCCCTTAAGAAACTCCGCCCGGACATAGTCAGAGAGCCCCATCCAACTGAAAAGAGAGAGCAGAACCAGCAGCAGAAGCAGGCTCGGTTTAAAAATAGAGGCAAAGATAATGAGCAGGTACAACTCGGGCATCGCCCCCCAGACCTCGATGAATCGCTGGAAGAAAAGGTCTGTCTTTCCGCCGAAATACCCCTGGATCGCCCCGAAGAAGATGCCTGCCAGAGTGCCGACAATGGTTAGACCAAAGCCAAAGAGCACACTCAAGCGAAAGCCATAGAGCAAACGGGCCAGAACATCACGCCCCCGGTCATCGGTGCCGAGAAGGTTTTCCCGGGTTGGAGCGGAAGGGACAGGAACAGCAAGATTAAAATTGATGGTATCGTAACTATGCCTGTTCAGCGGGAAAAAAGCCCGGCCTCCTGATGCCTGCATCAGTTTCTGGAAATAGGGATCCCTATAGTCCGTTTCCGTCGCGAAGGTTCCACCGAAGGTTGTTTCGGGATAGGCGTGAAAGAGCGGGAAATAGTAGTGATTCTTGTAGATGACAAGAATGGGTTTGTCATTGCTGATAAACTCCGCCCCGAGACTGAGAAAGAAAAATACGGAAAAGATAAGCAGGCTGTAATAACCACGCTTGTTGTGTTTAAAGCGCAGCCATCTCCTGCGGCCGGGTGTAGGGGGGAGGACGGCCCCCCTGTCCCTGTTCTTATGAGTCGACACGGCTGAAATTTATTCTCGGATCAACAACGACATAGCTCAAATCGGAGAGCAATCTGCTGACCAGACCGATGATTGAAAAAAAGTAGAGGGTGCCGAGGACGACCGGGTAATCCCGGTTCAGAACGGACTGGTAGGCCAGCAGCCCCATACCCTCCAGGGAAAAAATCGTTTCGATCAGCAGACTGCCGGTAAAAAAGGCGGCGATAAAGTATCCGGGAAATCCGGTAATAATGGGGATGATGGCATTTCTGAATACATGCTTGTAGAGAACGGTTTTCTCATCAAGCCCCTTGGCCCGGGCTGTCAGGACATATTGTTTGCCTATCTCCTCGAGAAATGAGTTTTTAGTCAGCATGGTCATCACGGCGAGACTGCCGACAGCGCTGGAAACAATCGGCAGTACCATGTGCCACAGGTAATCGAGAACCTTGCCGGAAAGGCTGAGGTCGGACCAGTTATCTGAAACCAGTCCCCGCAGAGGAAAAATATTCCAGAAACTGCCGCCGCCGAACAGCACGATAAGAGCAATACCCAGCACAAATCCCGGGATAGCATAGCCGATAAGGATAGCGCTGCTCGTTATGACATCAAAATTCGTACCGTCTTTGACCGCCTTGGCAATACCGAGGGGAATACAGACCCCGTAGACAATGAGAAAGGTCCAGAGTCCCAGCGACATGGAAACAGGCAGGCGGGAAATCACCAGTTCCGCCACGCTTTTCTGATAATAATAAGAATTGCCGAAATCAAATCGCAGGTAACTCTGCATCATGGCAAGAAAACGCTGAACCGGTGGTTTATCAAAACCATATAGTTGCTTGAGCTCTTCAAGACGCTGTTCATCGAGACCGGCACCCCCGCGATAGGAGGATGAACCGGAGGAAGACTCACCGGCGGCCTGCCCGTGCCCCTCAAGCTCCGCCACGAGCCTATCGACCGGTCCGCCCGGCACAAACTGCGTTACAACAAAGGTTATCAGCATGATCCCGAACAAGGTTGGGATCATCAGCAAAATCCTCTTAACGATATAGTAGAACATCACTTCTCCGCTTCATACTGCCCGGCCGGCAGATCTCAAAAAACAGGGAACAAACATTTGTCACTATATATAGTATGCGGAAGAGCAAAACAGCTAGTGCAAAAATAGCCTGAACAGGCAAAAAACACAGCACGCTCGCTGCCCGTAACATCATCACGCACACTATTCGCTTTTGCAAAGAAAGCGTTGAATTTATATTTATTTTTTATTACAGCTTAAGAGTAACTGATAATTGAAAAAACCGGGCTGACAGCTTTATCTCGGTCTTTTGCAACTCGGTACTCTTTAGCATGTAAAAGGAAGTGTTATGATCAGCACCGCACAGGAACTCGAAGCGCTTGTCTCTCGAGCCCGACAAACAGACAGTGTTGCACTCGACACGGAATTTATCTGGGAAAGGACCTATTACCCGCGGCTGGGGCTCATTCAGCTGGCCCTTTCCGATGAAGACTGTTACCTGATCGATCCGCTGGCCATTGAGGACCTTTCACCGCTTGGTGCATTACTGGCGGATAAAAACGTCATCAAGATACTGCATGACGCTCCCCAGGACCTTGCCATCCTCAGCAGGGTTACCAAGGCTATCCCCGCCACTATCTTCGATACACGTGTGGCGGCAGGGTTCTCCGGTCTGCCGTCAACCATTTCCCTGGTCGATCTTGTCGCTGTCCTGCTTGATATACATCTGTCAAAAACAGAAACCCGGTCCAACTGGCTGAAGCGACCGCTTGACAATAAACAGTTAGAATACGCGCTTGAGGATGTTCGCTACCTGCGGGCGGTCAGAGTCCTTCTTCTGACCCGGATTATCGTTCCGGAAATCAAGCAGTGGCTCCAGCAGGAACTTGACCTTCTTAACGCACCGGCTTCCTATAGCGCTAAAGACGATTATGACGCTTTTAAACGGATTAAAGGAGCCGCATCCCTCGAGGGCGGAAGCCTTGCCGTACTGCAGGAGCTTGCCGCCTGGCGTGAACGTGAGGCACGGGACCTTGATCGACCGCGCGGTCATATCGTAACCGATAAAGCACTATTTTCAATCGTCTGTGCAAGAATCCGCTCACTTGCCGCCCTTGAGGATAGCGGCCTGTTGTCAGCCAGACAGCTGCAGCGTTATGGGCCATCCATCATCACCAGAACGAAGCGGGGCCTGTCTGCACCGGATCTTGCCTGCGCCGGCTTGAAAAAACAGGTGCACCTGAGTGCCAAGGAAAAAAAAGTGTACGAACGTCTCAACAGTTTTGTCCAGCTTAAATGCGATATGCAGGGTATTGATACGCACTTGATAGGAACGACATCGGAGTTGAAACAGCTCGCCAAAAACCTCAATGATCCAGGTAGTCCCCTGCCCCGCCGTCTCACCAGCGGCTGGCGGAAAAAATTTCTGGAAGAGTACTTTCGAAAACGGCCCTGAAGCCTAGGCAAAGCTGTCGAGCTTTGCCACCAGGGTCGATTCAGGGGGCGCACCGATAATCTGGTCTACGATCATGCCGTTTTTGAAGAACAGTAACGACGGCACTCCCCTGATCTGGTAATGGGCGGAAGTGCCCGCATGACGGCTGGTATCGAGCGTGGCGATAATCACCCTGCCGAGATAACGGACAGCCAGTTCTTTGATGAGTGGCGACAAGGCCTGGCAGGGCCCGCAGGATGGCGAAAAAAAGTCCACCATCACCGGTAGTTTCACTGATCGCAGAAACTGCTGAAAATCATGATCACCGAGGCTGACAGGAACCGCAGCTGTACCCACAGAGACGATCCCGCCGCACTTCCCGCAGCGGGGCTTCAAGTGCTGCTTTGTTTGCGGAATACGGTTTTTTGTCCCGCATTCCCCGCAGGATACGATTACTTCATTCATAACACCCTCCTTTGAGCAATAAGACCACGCCGCACAGCCGGCAATTAGCCGGCTAACCCGGATATTTCACGAGTTGAGACTGTCAACTGGTCAACATACGGTACATCTCCACCATTCGATACGGCAGCTTCTGAATATCATCCACAAACACATAGTTCCCGCTCCCGTACATATGGGAAAGGTAGTCATGCGCCTGACGGTCAACGGTAATGCAAAAGGTCTGCACCCCCTTCCCCCTTGCCTCCAGCAGGGCCTTCCGGGTATCCTCGACAGCATAGTCGCCCTTATAATCATCATAGTCTTCCGGCTTGCCGTCGGTAATGGTTACCAGCAATCTGGTCCGGGCATCGTACTGAAGCAAACGCTGCGAACTATAGCGGATGGCAGGTCCAAGCCTGGTATATTCACGGGGCGCGATGGAACCTATCCGCTGCCTGATTACCTTGCTGAACGGTTCCGAGACCTCCTTGATCGGAAATATCTCACAACGTGAGCGCCGCATACCCGAGAACCCATAAATGCCGCAGGCATCTCCGATGATTTCCATGGCCTCGCAGAGTAAAACAAGGGACTCCTTGATCACTGACCCGACCCACCCCTCAGTTGAATTTGACATATCGACAAGAAAGTGGGTGACAATGTCCCGGTCCCGCCTGAGCAACCGGAAAAACAGGTGATCGGAGGCAATTGTTCCGGCCCGGTGATCGCCGTATGCCTCGACAACCGCATCAAGATCAAAATCATCGCCATCCCGCTGCCGGCCGACAAATTGCTCGGTAACCAGCATCATTTCGAACTGTCGCCTTATTCTGGCCAGCAGCCCTTTATGCTTCTCAAGTGTCGCCGAAACAAAACTGGATCGGACCAGGGGGATTTCCTTTTCATAGACCCGGCACCAGTCCCTGCGATAGCCGTTGCGCCGGAAATCCCACTCGTCAAAAAGAAGAGCACCGGTAAGGCTTGCGCCCTCAGACAAAGAGTCAACAGCATTTCCGCGGCTCACCCCTCTTCCAGCCATACCGACTGCCGCAGCGACATAACTGTCCGGCACATGACCAAGATCATTCTCAATTTCACGGATAAGACGCTGCAGCTCATCGGAAAGTTCGCATTTTTCGTTATTAATGGTAAGCGCCGTTTCCGTCAGGCCATGCTCGTTTAGAGCCTTTGAAATAATAATCAGCGACTGGTCACTCGCACTGCTGCTGCCCGCTGCAAAACCGCGCTCCCCCTTCTCCGATTCCAGCAATAGTGCAAGATGCATGAGAAAGGCGCCTTTCACTTCATCCCGTCTCTTTACTATTTCCATTTCAGCCCGACGAAAATCATGCATTCCCAGCAGATCAAGCAGCGGCGGCCGATGATAGGCCCCACTGCATCGCGAAAAATGATCGTAGACCTCCGGAAGAGCACGGGCGGAAGCGTGCAGTGGACCTGTTTCCCCGTCCAGGCAATCGCCGCACAGGGCTTTAGCCGGATCACCCTGCTGCTCGACAAAACACAGGATGGCAGCAGCATAGCCGGCGACAGCATCGCTTACCTGATTGCCAGGCGTATTCCATTCCTTTTCCAGACAGTATTGAAGCTCCCTGAGCTGTTTTGTCAGACCGGGAAGTTCTCTGTCCATCCAGGTCATTACCCGTTTCATTTCAAGCAGGAAAAACAGATCTGCAGCAAGGCGAGGATCGGGAAAGAGAGCAAAATATCGTTGCATCACCGGTTCTGCCGCATCTTCCCGGATTATCGAGTAATGTTTTCTTGCCGATAAGAGATCTGTAGCAGACGGTTTAACGGAGAAGGTTTTCTGGCGTATGAATCCCCAATGCAGAGAGACCAGAAATTTATAGAACAGAACATTCTGCTGGTAGGCAGGAAAAAAATCAACTGAGTGCGGGACATACAAAATCCGCGTATCGGTATAAGAAATTGGACTCGGCTGGAGTTCCAGCTGTTGCCCGGAAATGCCCCTGATATAAAAAACCATTCTGGCCGAAATCTGTCCAAATGACACGCTGCTGCTGGAATACAGAGGCTGCAGGAATTGTTCGTCAACCTTGCCGATAATCTCCCGGGCTCCAGCCAATCCGCCACTTTCATACCTGCCGAGAATATGCCGGACCAATTCGGGCACCAGGTGCGCGGGAACAGCTGTCAGCAGACGGCTGCCCTCCTCGAGAAACGCCAGGCAGAGACTGTGACTCACCGGCCAGATAGCATTGACCTGGTCAAAAAGAAGTTCCTGCCGGGAAGCCTCAAGCGTGGCAATCTCCGCCATCACGTCATCAACTTCCCATTCGTTCGGATGAGTGGGGTAGACCAGCTGATAGAACAGCTCTGCACAACCCTTTCTATCCATCCTCCTCTGAGACTGCGCCATGTTATGTCTCTTCTTTAAAGGGTACCTTAAATAATCTACCTAGTAGGAGCCTGTCGGATTATAGCAATTTTTTCTCAGATCAAGACATTTTAAGAAAATCAAGCGGAGCCATATACTTAATATTGCGAGCATTGATTTTCTTAAAATAACGCAGAAATGGGGAAAAAGGGCATAATCCGACAGGCTCCTAAAACACGGCCTCCACCATTTCTTCAAGGGCGGCCAGCATGTCAGGGTCGTCGGTCAGGCTTTGCACGATGCCAACCGTGCAGGAACGCTTGATATCGATGCCGGAACGAAAGAGCATCCCCGCCTGGATCAGAAGCCTCGTCGAGGCGCCTTCGGCGAGCCCTGATTCCTTCAGCCCGCGACTCATCCTGCCAAGCCGGACCAGTCGCGAGGCAAGATCAGCCTCAATACCCGCCTCGGCCGCAACAACCAGGGATTCACCTTCTTCATCCGGATAGCTGAAAGCAAGAGAGACAAAACGCTGGCGTGTAGAAGGTTTCAAGTCCTTTAAAATACTCTGGTAACCGGGATTATAGGAAACGGCCAGCATGAACTCTTCGGGCGCCGTCAATAATTCTCCACGCTTTTCGATCGGCAGTTCCCGCCGGTCGTCAGCAAGGGGATGAATAACAACCGTGGTATCCTTGCGCGCCTCAACGATTTCATCAAGATAACAGATCCCTCCGGCCCTGACGGCTCGTGTCAGGGGTCCGTCAACCCAGAATGTTTCATCACCTTTAATAAGATAGCGGCCAACCAGATCTGAAGTGGAAAGATCATCATGGCAGGAGACGGTGATCAGCGGCCGCTTCAAGCGCCAGGCGAGGTATTGCATAAAGCGTGTCTTTCCGCATCCGGTCGGCCCTTTGAGAAGTAACGGCAGCCTCTTTTGATACGCCGCCAGACCGATTTCAACTTCCCCGGCAACCGGCAGATAAAACGGTTCACGACTGATGATATGTTCCTCAACAGACTGCTGTGTAAAAGCCATCAACTAACTCCTTGTTAGTAATAATTATTTCCAGCAACTATAAAACAGGAACCGGCTTATGCAAGGCGGGATGCAGCTGCTTGCGAGCCTTCATCTCCTCCATCCCGGTCGCCGGTCATGCAAAAAAATTGCACGGCCGGCGCTGATGGACTATATTTGCGCCTTCAGCAAACAATTGTTTACGCTTGCAAAAGCGCTGCTCTGCAGAAAAGAATGAGGCGAACGGGCGCCGTCCCCCGGAAAATAACGGATTACAGGCCATCAGCTTATGGATTCACGGGAAAAGCTTATCTCTGTCGCGGCGCTTCTTGTCCTGATAGGTGTACCTGCACTGCTGATCATTATGCCGAAGCTGCATGCTCTTCCGGTCCTTCTGCCGCTCTCTATCGTCGTCTTTATAGCAAACGCAACGTTGCTGTTTGTCGTTTTCAAGGATATCTTCGCGCGTCCGTTTCCATCCCCGGGCAGGCGCTATCTATGGGTTCTGCTGATATTCTT
The DNA here is from genome assembly GCA_963745765.1 of uncultured delta proteobacterium. Lineage (GTDB taxonomy): Bacteria > Desulfobacterota > Desulfobulbia > Desulfobulbales > Desulfocapsaceae > Ww85. The sequence goes on from CAVUYQ010000031.1 coordinate 88,123, forward strand.
TTTCCCGCCGGCAATTCTTGCCTATCTGCCGCTGCACGGATTCAAGACGAGGTGAGTCCTGTACCGCGTTCAGGAATTACGGACGAATTACGGGGAGAATTACGGGGACAGTATACTTAATTCAGACAGTATACTTAATTCAGGGTGCCGCCTGGTGAATTACGGGGGACAGGAATTACGGGGACCCAATTAAGTATACTGTCCCCGTAATTCAGGGAGTTTTTGGGCAGCAAGGTTCCTTTCTTGACTTTTCCAATTGTTCGAAGTAAATTATTTCTCTTTTGAGTCCGGCATTCCACCTTATTTCAGCGAAACAGGGTGCTTCCGGCTTGCAAGAATTATCAGGCCAGGCAGGATGAGATATCATCCAATGACTTAATTTGCTGAAATTACAATCAAAGGCAACAGGAAACCAGTAGGCAAGCATGTTTGAAAACCTGACAGATCGGCTTGAGGGAGTATTCAAAAAACTCCGCGGCCATGGCGTCCTCACCGAAGATAATATCAAGGATGCTATGCGCGAGGTGCGCATGGCACTGCTTGAAGCGGATGTCAATTACAAGATAGCCGGAGATTTTGTTGACACAGTCACCGCCAAGGCGGTCGGCCGTGAGGTCTCGCAGAAACTGTCTCCCGGGCAGCAGGTTATCAAGATTGTTCATGAAGAACTCGTCGATCTGCTTGGCGGCAGCATGGAGCAGATCCGGCTTGATGGCACCCAGCCGGTAACCATCATGCTGGCCGGCCTGCAGGGTTCAGGTAAAACCACAACCTGCGGAAAACTTGCTGCGCTTCTCAAGAGCAAAGGGCGCAAGCCCTATCTTGTTCCGGCCGACATTTATCGCCCGGCGGCCATCGAACAACTCCAGATACTGGGAAAACAGATTGATGTTCCGGTGCATCCCTCCACCACGGAACTCAAGCCTGTTGCCCTCTGTAGACAAGCACTCAGTATTGCCAAAGAACGGGATTACGACACACTGATCATCGATACTGCCGGCCGGCTCCATGTAGACGAGGCCTTGATGGCCGAACTCAAGGATATCCAGGCGGCGGTGGTGTTGTCCGAAGTCCTCTTCGTGGCAGATGCCATGACCGGCCAGGACGCCGTGACGGTTGCCGATAAATTCAATCAGGATCTTGAGATCTCCGGCGTCATACTGACCAAGATGGAAGGTGATGCCCGCGGCGGCGCCGCCCTGTCCATCAAGCGCGTAACCGGCAAGCCCATCAAATTCGTGGGCGTTGGTGAAGGTCTCGACGCACTTGAGCTTTTTCACCCGGATCGTGTCGCCTCGAGAATCCTTGGCATGGGCGATGTCCTGACCCTGATCGAAAAAGCCGAAGCTGTCGTTGACAAGAAAGAAGCTGAAAAACTGGCCCAAAAGCTGAAAAGAAACGAGTTTACGCTCGAAGATTTCCTCGAGCAGATTCAGCAGATCAAGAAGATGGGATCACTTGAGCAGATCCTCGGCATGGTTCCCGGTATCAACAAGCTGAAACAGCTCAAAGATACACCGAAACCAGACGAGAAGGAACTGGGCAAAACTGAAGCAATTATCCGTTCCATGACCAAGAAGGAGCGCGCAAATCACCGTATCATTGATTCCAGCCGCAGGCAGCGTATCGCAGCGGGATCAGGCACCTCTGTCGCAGAGGTCAACCGGGTCCTGGCAAGTTACTCCGCCATGCTGAAAATGCTCAAGAAAATGCGCGGTAAACCATCTGTCATGTCAGGAATGAAGCGAAGAAAAGTCCCGAAGGGGATGCGAAGATAAAACGTATCGCCACGGCGATATCGAGACCATGCGGGAAACGCCCGCGGTTCATACAACAGGAGGTTAGACCAGTAATGGCAGTTCGAATCCGATTAACCAGACTTGGGAGAAAAAAGAGGCCTTTTTACCGTATTATTGTTACCGATAGCCAGAGTCCGCGTGACGGCAAGTTTCTTGATATCGTCGGTACCTACGATCCGCTGCAGGATCCGGCGGCAGTCACCATCAACAATGAGAAACTGCAGGACTGGCTTGGCAAGGGTGCTCTGCCGACAACCACGGTAAAAAGCCTGCTCAAGAAATCAGCAGCCGCAACCGAGTAAGCCGAGATGAAGGAATTGATTGCCTACATCGCCCAGTCTCTTGTTGATGCACCGGAAGATGTCACGGTGAAGGCGGAAGAAACGGATGACAGCATCACTATTGAACTCAAGGTAGCACCCGAAGACCTTGGCAAGGTAATCGGCAAACAGGGACGGACGGCCCGAGCCATGCGTTCTCTGCTGGCTGCAGCCTCGGCCCGTGATAACAAGAAATCAAGACTGGACATACTGGAGTAGCCTCTGGGGCTATGATTGCTGAGCAGTACTCTTTTCCCGCCGACAGGTATATCCTGATTGGCAAAGTTACCAAGACGCATGGTCTGAAAGGAGAATTGAGGGTTATCCTCTTCCCCGGCCAGGCCGAAGATTTTAGTGATTACAGCCGCGTTGCCCTCGTAGCGACTGACGGCCGGATGACAGCCCTGCTGGAACTGGTGAAGGCCAGGAAGCAGGGAAACAAGATCATCCTGAAACTTGCTACCATTGACACGAAAAACGAAGCGGATTTGACCGTCGGTATGGGTGTTCTGCTGCTCAAAGAGGATATGGCGGAGAAAACGGAACAAAGGTTGGATCTGCATCAATTAATAGGTTGTATGGTCAGAACCATTGACCGGGGTGAAATCGTCGGTACCGTGACCGCCTTTTTCCATAACGGCGCCCATGAAATCCTGGTGGTACGAAACGATAGTGAGGAACATCTTATTCCGTTGATCGCTGAAATTGTCGTTTCATACAATGATCGTGAAATCCTGATAGACCCGCCTCCGGGACTTCTTGAATTAGCCGCTGAGCAGTAATCGAACACAGGAAACTGATGTTATTTTCGGTACTGACCATCTTCCCTTCCCTGCTGGATTCGCCGCTGGCTGAAGGCATTATCTCCAGGGCGATAACAGATGGCTTGATCAGCGTTGAAGCGAGCAACATTCGTGATTTCACGAGTGACAAGCATGCCACGACTGATGATCGGCCCTTCGGGGGCGGTGAAGGGATGGTAATGAAGCCGGAACCACTCGCCCGTGCCGTCAGGCATGTCTGTCGAACCGATGAGGAAAGTCGGAGGGTCATCCTGTTGAGTCCCCAGGGGCGGCTCTTTAATCAGGCAGTTGCCGAAGAGTTAAGCGGGCACAGCCAGCTGGTACTTGTCTGCGGCAGGTACGAAGGAGTCGATGAACGTTTCAGGGAACGCTATATCGACGATGAAATCTCGATTGGTGACTTTATCCTGACCGGCGGCGAACTTGGCGCGCTGATCATCATTGATGCGGTAACCAGGCTGTTGCCGGGAGTTCTCGGCTGCACGGACTCGGCTAAAAATGACACCTTCAGCCGAAACCTGTTGAAACACACGCAGTATACCCGTCCCCGGATCTTTGAGGAACAGGCGGTACCGGCAGCGTTGTTAAGCGGCGACCACGAGATGATCAGGCAGTACCGCTTCGTTGAATCGGTCAGACGCACCTTGCAGCGTCGTCCGGATCTGCTCGCCGGACAACATTTCAGTACTGAAGAGATGCTGCTGCTGCGAAAACATGGTCTTGACGACAAGCTGAAGACCCTGCTGAACAAGGATAGGTTATCATGACCGGGAGAGCTGCCCGGCTGGACATAGCCCTGATGCATCATCCGGTCCTGAACAAGGCGGGCGAGACCATCGGTTCGGCGGTCACTAATCTCGATCTGCATGATATTGCCCGGGCGGCCCGAACCTACGGTGTCGAGCGTTACTATGTCGCCACTCCGTACCGGGATCAGCATGAACTGATCGGTGAGATCGTCGGCCACTGGCAGCATGGTCACGGAGCGAGCTACAACCCGGCACGAAAAGAGGCGCTGTCTATCGTCAAACCGGTTTACGGCCTCGAAGATATTGTACAGGACATGAGCGACAGGCAGGGGCAGAAACCGTTTGTTGTCGGAACAAGTGCAAAATCACAGCCGAATGAATTGAGTTTTCGTGATTTGCAGGAATTTATGGTTAAAGACGGCTTGCCGGTATTGCTTCTTTTTGGTACCGCACACGGGCTGGCACCGGAAATAATGGACCGGGCTGATGCTTTTTTACCGCCAATCAGGGGAAAATCGGCCTATAATCACCTTTCAGTACGCTCGGCAGTGTCGATTATTCTTGATCGACTGCTTGGCTTGGAATAAATAATAAACGCGAAACAGATGGAAATTCCGGAATGGGAGCCTACCAAACGACGGCCACAAAAAGTACCGTTGGCGCTCTACCATCGACAGATAAACAGATAAACAGATAAAGAGTAGAAACCATGACCACTATCATCGAAAAAATTGACCAGGAACAAATGCGGCAGGATATCCCGGAATTCAGGCCGGGAGATTCGGTCAAGGTACATATCCGTATTATTGAGGGAAACAAAGAGCGTATCCAGATTTTCCAGGGCATCGTCACGAAACGTAAAAATGGCATGATGGATGCTTCCTACACCGTTCGCAAGGTATCACACGGTGTCGGTGTTGAGAAGACATTCGCCCTGCATAATCCTCGTATAGAAAAAATCGAGCTGGTCACACGCGGCCGGGTGCGACGTTCACGCTTGTATTACCTGCGCGATCTTCGCGGCAAGGCTGCGCGTATTCGAGAGCGCGGGATACGTTAGATAAGGCTTTCAAAACCTATTTCCCGAACCGGGGTGCAGCGCCTTGCAAGGGCCGCACCCCGGCTCGTCATCCAGCCGGATGGAGTCACTTCTATCCACAACACATGAACGGGGCGACACCTTCCAGTTCGAGAGGCTGCTGGCAAATCGCGGTTTCATGCGGATTGCCGGTACCGATGAAGTCGGTCGCGGCCCGCTTGCCGGTCCGGTGGTAGCGGCTGCGGTCATTCTGCCCATGGAATGTGAATATTCTCTCTTCTGCGATTCAAAGAAAACAACCAAAAACCAGCGTTATCGCCTTCGGGATATGCTGATTAATTGCGGTGCTGTCATTGGAATCGGCACGGTTTCTGCGGAAATGGTTGATCGCATCAATATCCTGCAGGCCTCGCTTCTGGCCATGAGAGAATCCATCCTGGAACTGGGCAGGGCGGGCTGTCATCCGGACTTCATCCTGGTGGACGGAACCTTCGCGGTCCCGCATGCTCTGCCCCAGGAAACGCTGGTAAGAGGGGACAGCCGCAGTGCATCGATTGCTGCGGCATCTATTGTGGCGAAGATCACCCGGGATGAGATGATGCTCGATCTGCACGAGCGCTATCCCGAGTATAATTTCCTTGCCAATAAAGGCTACCCGACCAAAGAACACCGTAAAGCTATCGCTGTCCATGGTCCCTGTCCCATCCACCGCATGAGCTTTAAGGGAGTGAAAGAGTTTGTCTCGCGAACGGATTGATTTGGGACGGGCCGGTGAGGAAACTGCCGTCGCTTACCTGACGGGAAAAAACTACCGGATCCTGGCCAGGAATTTCCGGCGCAAGACCGGAGAGATCGATATCATCGCCCGCGACCGTGACACGCTGGTTTTTATTGAAGTTAAAACCCGGCGGAGCAGTCGTTTCGGTGATCCTGCCGAAGCGGTTACCCGGCAGAAGCAGGGGCAGATCAGCAGGACTGCTCTTGTCTACTTGAGTCTTTATGATCTCACTGACGCGCCTGCCCGTTTTGATGTCATAACTATTCTCAGCGAAGGCGGTGACACGAAAATCAACCATATTGTTTCAGCCTTTGAAAATGCAGCCGGTGCTTGAAACCGGTATAAAAAGCCATGAACGAACCACTATCGACAATCCCTGCTCCACTCGGTATTACCATGGGATGCCCGGCCTCCATCGGACCGGAAATAATCATCAGGTATCATGACCGGATCGGCCGCCACCTGCAGTTGCCCCCGGTCATAATCGGCGACAGCAAAATCCTGGCAGAGACGGCTGCCGCTCTTGCCTGCCCGGTGACCATTCAGCCCTGGACACCCGGCTCGTCACCGGCAGAAGGTTGCCTGAATGTGCTCGAGATAGCGGACCTTGCCCCGCTGAATTTCTCCCCCGGCTGTCCCGATGTAAAGAGTGGTATCGCCATGGCACGCTATATAGAAACAGCCATCGATCTCTGCCTCAGCAAAACATTAAGCGGCATGGTCACCTGCCCGATATCCAAAACAACCCTCAACCTGGCGGGATACTCCTTTCCCGGCCATACCGAGATGCTTGCCGACCGCACCGGAACCGACCGTGTGGCCATGATGATGGCAGGCTCCCGACTGCGTGTCGTGCTTGCCACCATTCACCTCTCTCTTGCCCGGGTACCGCAGCACCTGACACAACAGGGACTGATTGAGCTCATTGTGCTCACCGAGACAGCACTGCGCCGGGATTTTGCTCTTAAAAAGGTGCGCCTGGCAGTAGCCGGCCTCAATCCCCATGCCGGAGAAGATGGTCTTTTTGGCGATGAGGAGAAAACCATCATTTCTCCCGCCATCAGCGAGGCCAGGACCGCCGGTATTCAGGTAAGCGGACCGTATCCGCCTGATACCGTGTTCTATCAGGCAGCTTCCGGCTCTTTTGATGCGGTGGTCTGCATGTACCATGACCAGGGCCTTATCCCCTTCAAGCTTCTGCATTTCAGTGACGGGGTAAATGTAACACTTGGACTTCCTATTATCAGGACCTCGGTTGATCACGGTACCGCCTACGATATCGCCGGCAAGGGCATTGCCGATTATCGGAGCCTCAGGGCGGCTATCGAAATGGCGACCATGTTCGTAGAAAACCGCGGATGAAGCCATCATCACATCTGACTATTCTTTCGCCAGGCTTATGGGTACCTTGCAAAATTAGGCATTTTGGTTCAAAATCAAGGCGCGTGTGAAAATTTAACCACAGGCATATGTTAGATATTCCGAGGATAAAATATTCACACGCAACGCAGAGTTGGGGCAAAAAGACAATTTTTCAAGGTAGCCTTATGACACAGTTAACAAAAGGATTTCTCATCGTCTTCGAAGGGATCGACGGTACCGGCAAAAGCACCCAATTGCAGATGCTGGCCTCGTTTCTCCGGGAGAATGGCCATGCGGTCGTTGAAACACGGGAGCCGACCAATGGAAAGTTCGGCAGGCGGATACGGTCCCTGTACAAAAAGCGCCGTTCCGTATCGTTAGAAGAAGAGCTCGATTTGTTTCTTGCCGATCGAAAAGAGCACGTCGAAGAACTTATCAAGCCTGCCCTGTCGGCCGGAAAAATCGTGCTCTGTGACCGCTATTACCTCTCTTCAGCCGCCTACCAGGGAGCAGCCGGACTTAACCCGGAAGAGATCATTGCGCGCAATGATTTTGCCCCCGTTCCGGATCTGGCCCTGGTTTTCGATCTTGATCCAGTTGTTGCCATTCGCCGGATTACCGAAAAAAGGGGTGATACACTAAATGACTTTGAACAATTGGACTCTTTGAAAAAAGTAGCTAGTGTGTTCACAGGGATGCAAATGGCCTATATAAAGAGAATTGACGCTTCGGGGTCGGCGGAGGCCATCGGCCGGCTCGTACAACATCATGTCAGGACGCTGCTGCATGGCGAATAATAAAACGAATCCATTGAATACCATTACTTCTTACTGCCTTTCTGTTCTTTTCTGCGCGACACTCCTGTTCGCGGGATGTGCCTCGTCAACGGGTAACACATCCAACAGCGAATCTGTGCAGGATACCAGGGATTTTTCCTGCTCCTATTTTTATTTTCTCTGGGGGACCCACGCGGAATATGAAAAGCACTACTCAGAGGCCCTTGATTCCTATGAGAAAGCCCTGGTGTGTGATCCTTCCGCCGACTATATCAAACGCAAACTGCCCGTGCTTCTCATCAAGACCGGCGATACCGATCAGGCGATTAATATCCTTGAAAAGGATCTGCAGCATGAGCCGCAAGACACGGCCAGACGAGCCCTGCTGGCCACGGTGTTTATTCAGCAGCGGGACACGAACAGCGCGATCAGCCAATATGAGGCAATCCTCGATTACGATCCGGAAAATGAAGAGATTCTATTCCGGCTTGGAGCCCTGCTCAGCCAGACGGGCACTTATGATCAAGCCGCCTACTACCTGAGAAAGGTTCTTAAGATTGACCCCAATGCCTATTACGCGCAGCTCTACCTTGCCCGTATAGCAGATCAACAGGATGAAACGGACAAAGCGGAATATTATTACCTGGAGGCTTTGGCGCTGAACTGGTCAGCTGAACTCTCGCAGGAGATTGCCGACTTTTATGCCAGGAATCACCGCTATGATGACAGTATAAAGATCCTTCGTGCAGCACTGGAAAATGACGAGACCGATGAGCAGGCCCGCCTTGGTATCGTGCAGGCTCTTCTCGCCCAGGATAAAGAGGAAGAGGCCATCGCCGAACTGAGCCTGGCAAAAAACTATTCCAAATCACCCGAAAATCTCTCACTGATCCTCAGCCGGCTCTATCTTAAAAACGGCGAGAATCAGAAGGCGCAGGACAATCTTCTGGCGATACTCGAGGTTACCGATAATCCCCAGGCACGCTATCTGCTCGGCCTTATCTATTCGGATGCCGGAAAATTCGCTGATGCCCTCGCGGTGCTTGACGGCATCAAACCACAGCAGCAAGAGTTTGAGGACGCGGTATTCCTGAGAACGAAAATCCTTCATCAAACCGGGCAGACCGATGAAGCCCTGCGTCTACTGGAAAAAGACCTCGCCGATGAAAAAAGCCGGCTGCCTCTTTTCTACATACTGGCTGCCTCACTGTACCAGGATAAAGGCGAGCCGGAGCGGGCCATCGCTCTTCTTGAACAGGCGAGGCTTCTTTACCCCAAGGACGAACGCATACTTTTCGAGTACGGCATACAGGTTGAGCGCAGCGGTCGTCTGCAGGATGCCATAGCCATCATGCAGCAGCTCATTGCCATCAACCCGGATCACGCCGAGGCACTGAATTTTGTCGGCTACAGCTGGGCCGATACCGATCAGCGGCTGGAAGAGGCACTGTCCTACATAAACCGGGCCATGGCCTTAAAACCGGGAAACGGCTATATCCAGGACAGTCTCGGCTGGGCCTATTTCAAGCTCGGAAAGTTCGAGCGTGCCAGAAAAGAACTGCTCGGCGCCGTTGAACTGGTTCCTGAAGACCCCAATATCCAGGACCATCTCGGTGATGTGTACCGGGCTCTTGGCCAGGTTAACGAGGCCAGGGCTGCATACCTGTCTGCCTTGGAAAAATACGATGACGAAAAGAAAAAAGAAATCGTACGGAAAAAAATCGCCGCGCTTGAAAAACTTTAATAGAATACCTGTCGGCAGATGGTTGCTCCTTTTTTTTATTCTGGGCCTCTCCGGCTGCGCCTCACCGCCTTGGGGTGAAATAGTCGATGAACAGAAGAGCGGGCAAACGGCGCAGCTTTACGAGCGGCTCGTTGAACAGAGCAAGACCTGGAGTTCAGGCTTCGATGGAGAACTCACCGCGCAGTTTCATTCACAACTGGAAAATATCGCCTATAGCGGTTTTTTTCAGATGCTTGCCCCTTCCTACCTGAAGTTCGTTATCAACAACCCCCTTGGCCAACCGGTTGTGGCCATAGCGTCCAACGGCCGTATCTTCCAGATATTGAACACCACAGACAGGATCCTCAAGACCGTCACACTCAGGTCTTTCAGTCTCCGTAACGGGATCCCGCAATCCTTCATGCGGGGACATTGGTTTGCCTGGCTCACCGGACGGCCGCTGCAGGAAGGAAACAAGATACGGTCCGTCAGGGAAGATCCTGAGGGCAAAGGCGTCTGGTTGGAAATCGGCGACAGTACGGGATCCGGCGCACCTCTTGAATACGTACTGCTGGATCCTTCCACACCAAGGATCACTGAGAGAATCATTGTTGAGAACGACGGGAGTCTTCAGGCGACCATAGCCTATGGAAACTGGCAACCGCTGTCAACCGGTGAACAGCCGATGCATATCGCGGTAAGCGGACTCTCTTTCGGCGCTTCAGCAACATTTGTATTCACCGACCTCAGGGCGACGGAGATGAAACCGCGCGATTTCAATCTACCTTTTCCACAGGGCTATAGCCGGCAGTTCCTGCCGTAATTCAAGGTACCCCGGGAGCAGGTTCTTCTTCGAACTCATTGATGATGATGATAAAGAGATTGTCCTCTTTAAAGAAGACCTGCTGCAGGTCATAATTCCGGTTGGGAACCAGGTCCAGTACCACCCGGACCTTATTCGGGCTGTTGTGCCGGGCTACCCTGATACCACTGATATAGTTTCCTTTTGTTTCAATGGAGGACTTGACGCCCTTGTCCAGAGCTGTATCAAGAAAATCACAGACAACCCGCGGGTTCCCCTTTTCGATACCGAAGACGATAGGGGGATAAAAATCATTAAGCTTAAACAAGACCATCTCACTTTTATCGGCCGTGGTCTCAAACGACACGTTCAGCAACGCCGGGTCGGCGGGAATGGCAGGAGCAACAACGGGGGCGGCAGCTTTATCGGCAGGCTCCTGAACCGGAGCAGCTGTTTCGGCCGGGGCGGCAGAGGCGACGGGCTCAGGTTTGCGCCCGGGTTCAGCCGGCGCTCCGGCCGTCTGCGCTGCAGCGGCGCTGCCGGTCTTTTCAGGGACGGAGGGTTGTGCCGCTTCAGCCGTCTTTTTCTCCAACGGTTCAGGCTTTACCGACAGCGATTCAACGGGTGGCGCAAAAGGATCAGGCGTCACAGCAGCCGGAGCAGCCTGGGGCTGGCTGGATGCGGGTGCTGAAAGAAGCTGCATCATCACTCTTTTTCGGCTCTTCCCGCTCATTTTCAGCCGGGGTTCCATTGGGATTAAAGGTGATGCTGAGGGTATTTTCCTGAACGAGGAAATCCTGTTCAATCTGGAAATCGCCCTCCGGTTTCAGATCAACGACCACCCGGGTTTTGGGTGGATCATTGTGAATACCGACGCGCACTCCTGCAACAAGGTTGCCCTTGGTATCAATAATACGGTTAATCAGGTCGGAATATCGGGTATCGATGAAATCGAAAACAATTCTCGGGCGCTCGCCTTTTATCTGGAAAACCTTGGGAATGTGGGCACCGTTCAGTTTGAAGATGATTTTCTCGACGTTGTTTTCATCCTTTTCATACGAGATCGACTCAAGAACGGCGTCACCTTTCGGTTGCGCCGCAAAACAGGCACCCCAGGACATGAATAGAAAAATAACTGCCGTTAATAGCAAAAGTTGTCTCATCGGACAAAAACCTTTCCCGTAACTCATTATTTTTGTTAAAACAAATACTCTAACTCTTTGAATACCTCATACCTTGTTGAAAAGTCAACTTATTTTCGGTAAAGGTGAAGGTTCGCGTTTCCAGTCAGCAACGTATCTTACCGGCTGGAACATAAACCATATCAGGAGCCTGTCGGATCATCCATCAGAGCACCCTCTAATACAAACAATGGCTACACAATCATTTCTTCCCTTTGTCAAAAAACCCGGGCGCTATATCGGCGGTGAATTCAATGTTTCCTGCAAACAGGGTGACGCTGCCAGTCTGCACTGTGCGCTCGTTTTTCCCGATTTATACGAGATAGGCATGTCCCACCAGGGTCTGCAGATCCTCTATCACATCCTCAACGCACAGGAGAGGATCGTGGCCGAACGCTGTTACTGCCCGGCACCGGATGGTGAAGCCGTACTGCGGGAGCAGGGCTTGCCCCTGGTCTCCCTGGAAAGCGGGCGGGAGCTTGCCGCCTTTGACCTGATCGGCATTACCCTGCCGCATGAGCTCTGCTATACCAATATTCTGACCATTCTTGATCGGGCAAACATTCCCTTTTACGCAGCGCAGCGTGATGAGACCTATCCGCTCATTCTCGGTGGCGGCACCTGCGCCTTTAACCCGGAACCGGTAGCGGATTTCTTTGATGCCATTCTCATTGGTGATGGTGAAGAAGCCATTATTGAAATCGCCCGCCTGCTGCAGGAGCTGAAAGAAAACCCCATACAGAAACGGGAAACCCTTGAGCGGCTGGCGGGTATCGAGGGCATCTATCTTCCCCATCGCTTCCAGCCTGAATACGATGCTGCCGGCCGCATGCCGGCAAAGTCCGCCGGCCCGGGATCATCGTCGCGGGTAAAACGGAGGATTCTTGCCGATCTTGATACGATCGATCATCTCAAAAATCCCCTCGTTCCCAATACACGCATCGTCCATGACCGCCTCGGCATTGAAGTTGCCCGGGGCTGCACCCGCGGCTGCCGTTTCTGTCAGGCCGGGATCACCTATCGCCCGGTGCGGGAACGAAGTGTTGAGCAGATCCTTGAGCTGGCCGAGGACGGCATTGCCCATTCCGGTTTTGATGAAATAACCTTATTATCCTTATCTACCGGCGATTACAGTTGTCTTGGCGAGGTCTTACCGCGCCTGATGAGCCGTTTTTTAGATGAACGCGTCTCAATTTCCATGCCGTCCATGCGGGTCGGCACACTGTCCGAAGAACTGATGGAGGAAATCCGCAAAGTCAGAAAAACAGGTTTCACCCTTGCCCCGGAGGCCGGCAGCGAACGCCTGCGCCGGGTGATCAACAAGGGAATCAGCGAGGAAGATCTGCTGTCCTTTGCCGCCAGTGCCTTTCATCTGGGCTGGAACCTGATGAAACTCTATTTCATGATCGGCCTGCCAACTGAAACAGAGGCTGATATTGAGGCCATCGCCGATCTTGCCGCCAAGACGGCAAAGGCCGGCAAGGTTACCGGCCGTGATCGCAACCGGGTCAACGTCAGTGTCGGCACCTTTGTTCCAAAACCACATACGCCCTTCCAGTGGGAACCGCAGCTGTCCATTTCCGATAGCCGTGACCGTCTCACCTCGCTGAAGAAAAAACTGGCCGGAAACGGCATCAACCTGAAATACCAGGATCCGGAACAGAGCTATCTGGAGGGCGTTTTTTCACGAGGTGACCGGCGCTTATCGGCCCTGCTGGTCAAGGCCTGGGAAAAAGGGGCTCGACTTGACAGCTGGAGTGAATACTTCAACCTTCAGCGCTGGCGGGAGGCCGCCGAAGAATGTGGTCTTGACCTCGACTTTTACCTGCGCCGTCGGGACCCGGCAGAAACACTGCCCTGGTCCCATCTGGACTGCGGGGTCGACGACGGTTTTCTCAGCCTCGAACTCAGCCGCGCTTCGGCGCAGGAATACACCCCCGACTGCCGTTATCATGAATGCCAGAAATGCGGTCTCTGCGATTTCAAGACGATCATGCCGGTGGTCAGAAACCGTAAAAGATCGGCTCCTCCTGTCCCGGATCAGGTTGTGCCGCCGCGGGAAAAACCGGCAAGCGGGGATAATCACGTCAAGTACCTGGTATCCTATTCCCGTGTCGGCCTGATAAGCTACCTTGGCCATCTCGATTTTTTACAGGTCATCCAGCGCGCCCTCCGGCGGGCCGGGATAACGACCCACTTCTCCCAGGGATTCAATCCAACGCCGAAGGTATCATTCGGCCCTGCCCTGCCTGTCGGTACTGAGAGTCTGGCCGAATTTTTCCAGATGGATCTGCCCCTGCCGCTGGAAAATATCGACCGGCAGATAGCCAGCCTCAACAAAACCCTGCCGCAGGGAATAAAAATCACCGGTATTGAGCACCATCAGCAGGCAATGCCCCAGGACATCATCTGCAGCTACGACATTACACTGCCCTTTGAGCTCCAGGAAGAAGACCGGGAGAAACTAACGAAATTTATGCAATCGGAAGAGCTGACAGTCACCCGGCTGCGCAAGAAAAAGCGTGTCACGGTAAACCTGCGGCCGCTGATTACCGGAATATCCGGCATGGCCGGCAACCGCGTCAATATCAATATTATCAGCAAAAGCGCCCTCCCCGGAACCAGACCGCTTGAAGTACTGAGCCATGTTCTTGCAAGATCCGAGGCCGAACTTCTGCACAGCCGGGTGCGGAAAACCGGCTGGGCCCCTTTGCAGGAGTAATCAGCCTTGCCTGATAAGCGCTGACTGTGTTAGAAAAGCATGGTGCCGTCTTTTATTCTTCCCTGAAGAAACGAACTATCTAATGGCTTAGAGAAACCCATCATAAGAGAGATCCAAGAAAAGGAGAACAGATGATCAAGAAAATCGTTTTGCGTGATGATGAAATGCCGACCAGCTGGTACAACGTCGTGCCCGATCTGCCAAATGGTCTCAAACCGCCGCTTGATCCTGAAACCATGGAGCCCATGGGGCCGGAGAAGCTGTCGGCTATCTTCCCGATGGGACTGCTTGAACAGGAAATGTCCAGCGAGCGTTTTATCGACATTCCCGATGAAGTTCTGCAGATCCTGAAAATCTGGCGTCCGTCTCCGCTGGTCAGGGCCAACAACCTTGAAAAGGCATTGAATACCAGGGCGAAGATCTTCTTCAAGTACGAAGGCGTCTCTCCGGTCGGCTCCCACAAGCCCAATACCGCCGTTGCCCAGGCCTATTACAACAAGCGGGAAGGGATAAAGCGGCTGGCTACCGAGACCGGCGCCGGCCAGTGGGGCAGTGCCCTGGCCTTTGCCGCCAACAAGTTCGGCCTTGAATGCAAGGTCTATATGGTGCGTATCTCCTTTGATCAGAAACCGTACCGCAAATCGGTAATGCATACCTACGGGGCACAGGTGATCGCCAGCCCCAGTAATGAAACAAACACCGGCCGCGCCATTCTCGCAGAGATGCCGGACACGCCGGGCTCCCTTGGCATGGCCATTTCCGAAGCCATTGAGGATGCCGCTACCAGGGATGATACCAACTATTCCCTGGGTTCTGTCTTAAACCATGTAATCCTGCACCAGTCCATCATCGGCCTGGAAGCGAAAAAACAGATGGAAATTGCCGGTGAAAGCCCGGATGTGATCATCGGCTGCTGCGGAGGCGGCTCCAACTTTGCCGGCCTGGCTGTGCCCTATGTCCCCGACTACCTGGACGGCAAAAAGATCCGCTTTGTCGGCACCGAACCTGCCTCCTGTCCGAGTCTGACCGGTGGACTGCTCACCTATGATTATGGCGATACGGCCCAGACCACTCCGCTGCTCTATATGCATACGCTCGGCCACGACTTCGTTCCTCCGGGCATTCACGCCGGCGGCCTGCGCTATCACGGCATGGCGCCCATCGTCTCGGCAATGGTACGCGAGAAAATTGTCGAACCGGTCAGGCTGCACCAGCTCGAATGTTTTGAGGCAGGTGTGCTGTTCGCCAGGACCGAGGGCATCATCCCGGCCCCGGAAACCTGTCACGCGATCAGGGGTGCCATCATCGAGGCTACCAGGGATCTGAACGAACCGAAAACCATCCTCTTCAACTTCTCGGGTCATGGCTTGATTGACATGGCCTCCTATGACAAATATTTCGCCGGCGAATTGCACGATTTTGACTATCCGGCCGAGCAGATTGCCGCCTCCATGGTCAATCTGCCAAAGCTCTAGAACGACCGCTGCCAGGAACACCGGCATGATGGCAGGACAAAGACTCATAAAAATGAAGAGTACCTTCTTTTTATGGGTCTTTTTGTTAATTTCTCACCCGGCCGGTGCTGCACCTGTTGCAGACCAGCTCGCCCGGCTCATCACCTCCGGCGGCTGTGTTGCCATGGCCGGCCGGCAGGAGATTGTCGCCTACCAGGGTACCCGCTCCTTTATTCCGGCCTCCACCATCAAGATCGCCACACTATTTGCCGCCCTTGAGACCCTCGGGGCGTCGCAGCCTTTCAAAACCGAATTCTATCTCCGCGAGAGGACGATCCTGGTCATAAAAGGCTACGGCGACCCCTTCCTGACCTCGGAGTACCTGCCGGCCATCGCCCGGGCCCTGCGGCAGCGTGGTGTTGCATCAATAAGCAGCATCATCCTTGACGATTCGTTTTTCCGGCTCGAGGCTGAAACGCAAGGCAGTACAAACTCCCAAAACCCCTACGATGCGCCAAACGCCGCCCTTGCCGTGAATTTCAATGCCCTGCCGCTGGTGAAATCAGATGACGGTGCGATCCTTTCGGCTGAAGAACAGACGCCCCTGCTGCCACTTATGCAGGAAATCGGCGAACATCTTCCCCCCGGCGAGTATCGGCTGAATATCTCCGCTTTTCCGCAGCGAAGCGCTGTGAACAACATCCTGCGTTATACCGCCGAATTATTTATCACCCTGTTTCGCGCCGGCGGAATCAAGGTGGCTGATTCCTACCGGAGAGGCACGGTCAGTGCGACGGATGTATTGCTCTATACGCATCGGAGCCCGAAGGATACCAGCGAGGTTGTGCGCAACTGTCTGCGCTATTCAAATAATTTCATCGCCAATCAGCTTTTTCTTCTGAGCGGCGCCAAACGCTATGGCCCGCCGGCAACCTGGAGCAAAGGCAGAGACGCCATGAGATCGTTTCTGCAGGAAAAAATCGGTGGTGACTCGAGGATGCTTTATCTTGTCGAAGGTTCCGGACTGTCACGGGACAACCGCGCCACGCCCCGGGCGATGATAAAACTGCTGGAAGCCTTCCGGCCTTACGCCTCTCTGCTCGATGAAAAAGACGGCGTGCTGATAAAATCGGGAACCTTGTCCGGAGTGAATAATTATGCGGGATATTTCAAGAGTGCTGCCGGCCTCGATCCATTTGTGATCTTCCTGAATCAGCCGGCCAACACCAGAAAAGAACTACTCTTTCTGCTCCGGCAAATCCATCGTCAAGACACGGATCCCCCCAAAAAACCATAAAGCCGCTGTTTAATTACGGGAATAGGGGACAGTGAATTACGGGGACAGTATACTTAATTCATCATTCATCTACATAACCATATCGGTCCAATCTCCTCATAGGCAAAGAACAAGGATAGTAGAATTAAGTATACTGTCCCCGTAATTCGGTATACTGTCCCCGAATTCGTATTCGTTCCCAGTAATTGAACAACTAATAACGGCAATAACAAAGAGTTGCTTATTTTTCACCTATCCGATAATTTGTTCGCCATGTGGTATGTTTTTTGACAGGCAATTGTACGGACCGAACAGTCCGCCCATTAGTCATACGTACGATCCTTGTGGAGGAAGAAATGAAAATAATGCATGGAGTAAGCTACCTGAAACTCGTTCTTTTCCTTGTCTTGGGAGGTTTTCTTATGGTTGCCTGCAGCACACCGAAAGGTAACCCGACAAATGGCAAGCGCTGGTACATGATGCACAATTGTTTCGCCTGCCACGGACTCAACGGCAATGATGGTAGAGCGCCGGTGATCCGGGGAATCGATATCAGCTACCGAAGCTTTATCTCCACGGTCAGAGACGCCGATTCCCCTATCATGCCAAAATTTCCGGAATCAAAATTAGCAGATCAGGATGTCGCCGACATCTATGCCTGGCTGCAGGAAAAATAGCCCGACTCTTCAAGGCGCCCATATTGTATAAAAAGCCGGTAAGAGGATTTTCCTTCCATCTGATAATGATTAGTAGTATCAGTACTATCATTTTTCGGATAGCCTCCTTACCGTATCATAACCTTTACAAGCGTGTGAAGGCGAGGTTATCGCCGGCTGAAGGTTTCTGCTGGCACTGACACTTTATCATTACACGAACCGCCAGGAGGAACTCCATGGTAGAAAGTTTTTATAACCTTTTGGCTATGTTTGGCTTCACCCATCCCATTCATCCAATGCTGGTGCACGTCCCGATAGGAATGGTGGTCGGTGCGGTCTCTTTTATCCTGGCCAGCTATGTGTGGACCAACAAACATTTTGAACAGTCTGCCTATCATTGTACCCTCCTGGCCCTGATTTCTATCATCCCGGTCTACATTGCCGGCCTGCTTGACTGGCAGCATGTTTTTGGCGGTGAATGGAGCAAATGGATTGTCATAAAAATGACACTTGGTGTCGTACTGGCAGTCGTTCTTACCTTTGCCGTCCAGCAGAAGCATCAGGGTGCCTCGAAAAACAAACTTTTCGCTATCTACCTGCTCAGTTTTGCCATCTGCGGAGGCTTGGGATATTCCGGCGGCGAGTTGCTTTACGGTGGCTGATTACGGCCTGTTCGACAGGAAGCGATTGCCTGGCCGCAGGGGCGGATACCGCCTGAAAAGACCTGGCTGGTGGCTGTATCCCCTTAACTGCTCAATGATTTTATGCGCCTGGCAGTCATAACGGACATACACGGAAACTTTCGGGCATTCCAGGCGGTTCTTTCTGATATTGCCAAACAGAATATTGCGCGTATCGTAAGCCTTGGAGACAATATCGGCTATGGTCCCGAACCAGACGAGGTCGTCAGCACCCTTGCTAAACATGGTGTCGCTTCGATACAGGGCAATCACGAACTGGCCCTGATAAGCCCCGCTTATTACAAACAACTCAACCCGCCAACAAGGCAGTCACTGGACCTGACCCGTGGGCTGCTCACCCAGACGAGCCTGGACTGGCTGGCCGAACTGGAGCCCACCCTGCAGCTGTCACCCGGTTCTGCTGAGCACCGGGCCAAACGTGTCGTTTCGTGCACGGCTGCCCCCCTGACGCCACAGCCACCTATCTTCTCAACCCGAATGACGAGCGGCTGCGCCATATTTTTGCCAGCTATCCGGAAGCCATCTGCTTTGCCGGACACACCCACACCCTGGATATGTACATCAATCACCCCGATGATACGGTTGAGCACCATTCGCTGACAATAGGCAGAAGAAACCTCGACCCAAGCAGGCGCTACCTCATTATTCCAGGCAGTGTCGGACAGCCGCGGGATCGTATCAGCAACCGGGCCAAGTATGCAATATGGGATCAGGATAAGAACACCCTTGAAATACGCGCCGTCCCCTACGACGTCTCGACAACCGTCAGGCTTATTAATGAGCGGGGCTTTCCGGCCTCAAATGGTCTCAGACTTCAATGGTAACAAAAAAACAGCACATCGGCAGATACCAGATCATCAGACGTCTTGGTAAAGGCGGCATGGGGATCGTCTACAAGGGGCTGGCACCGGTCATTGACAAGGTGGTTGCCATCAAGCTGCTGAATCCTTCGGAAACAATGGAAATCACCATGGGAAATGCTCAACTCGAGGACATTTTCCTTACCGAGGCCCGGACCCTGGCCCGGCTCAATCATCAGAATCTGGCCTCCATCTGGGATTTTGATCGCGATGAAGAGGGCCGGCCATTCTTTATCATGGAATACTACTGCAACAATCTCGGGGCGATGATCGGCGAGAGTTTCGAGGTGGAAAAGCCATCCAGACCGATTCGCCCGGAAAAAGTTCTCCATTATGGACTCCAGGTTCTCGAGGGCCTCATCTATCTGCATTACAACAATGTTATCCACCGTGACATCAAACCGCAGAACATCCTGGTCACCGACAGCGACCTGGTGAAGATCTGTGATTTCGGCATGGCGTTGGTCGATGGAATTTCCTTTTCGGGACCGGACAACATGCAGATCGGTTCCCCCTGCTACACCCCGCCTGAGCAGAAGAAAACACCCCACCAGGTTGACGGTCGGGCCGACTGCTACTCAACCGCCGTGCTGCTCTACCGCATGTTGACCGGCACCCTGCCCGGAATGCAGAGTTTTCCACTGTCGCTGGTTAATCCGGTCTACGACTCCAGCTGGGATGAATTTTTCCGCGTCGGTCTCAATTGGGATCCGGCAAAACGCTTCCAGTCCGCCCGGGACATGAAACAGGCGTTGGCTAATCTCCACGTCGGCCGACGGCAGGTTGAACCTCAGGCTAAAGAACGCCCGACCGGTGAGCGGGTATGCGTGCGGAGCATCCCCGAGAACCAATGCAGCTCAAAAGCACCCGAACGCTTTGACCTGACAAAGCTGCAGCGGCCACAGCATTATATCAACAGTTATTTCGAAGAACTCGAAGAGATTGTTATAGACCACGCGACAGGGCTTGCCTGGCAGCAGGCGGCAAGTCCCTATCCTCTGCCCTGGCAGGACGCCTTCAGCTATATCGAGCAGCTCAACAAAAGGTGTCTGGGAGGTAAAGACAGTTGGCGGCTGCCGACGGTTAACGAACTGCTGTCGCTGCTTGATGAAGATCCGTTCCAGCCGATGGAATCAGTCTTCAGCACCGAGCATAAATGGTTCTGGAGCGCTGATCTGCACGGTAAAATAGAACGCTGGTATGTAAATCTTGACATGGGCTATACCGCGACCCAGGACATGGGCTGCCTGAACCATATACGGGCAGTCTGCAGCCTACCATAATTACGCATAATTACGGGGACAGTATACTTAATTAGACACTCCCCGTCCTTTGCCTGCGCAAGGATTGCTCTTCAATTGTTGGAGCGATTAACAATGAATTAAGTATACTGTCACCCGTAATTAATGCGTAATTATTCATAGACTTCTGCATTCCGGAAGAGCGGTGCTTCGGCGTCTTTGGCGGAAAGCTCCACCGGCAGGTTTTGGGGCCAGGCGATGGCAAGATCCGGATCATTCCAGATGATCGCCCGTTCGTGTTCCGGCGCATAGAATTCGGTAGCCTTGTAGAGAAAGTCGGCACTGTCTGACAAAACCAGGAACCCGTGAGCAAAACCGGGCGGCACCCAGAACATCCGCCTGTTTTTCTCACTCAGCTGCGCACCGGTCCATTGGCCGAAGGTTGCTGAAGACCGGCGCAGATCCACTGCCACATCAAAGACTTCGCCGAAAATGACCCGCACAAGCTTTCCCTGTGGCTGATTGATCTGGTAATGCAGTCCCCTGAGAACGCCGCGACGACTGCGGGAGTGATTATCCTGGACAAAATCCGCATCAATGCCGGTTTTTTCAAACAGTGTCCTGCGGTTGTAACTCTCCATAAAAAATCCCCGCTCATCGCCGAAGAGTTGCGGCTCGATGATGAGGACATCAGGTATATCAGTCGTCAGCACGTTCATGTAATCCGCCCTTGTTTATTTCTGGTAGGAACCGTCGATAACCGCCTGCAGCCAGGGCTGGTTGGCAAGATACCAGTCAATAGTCCGGTCAATTCCCGTCTCAAAGGTCATCGACGGCTGCCAGCCGATCTCGTTTTTTATCCTGGCTGCATCGATGGCGTAGCGACGATCATGACCGAGACGATCCGTGACATAGGCAATGAGTGAGCTTCGCGGCTGTCCTCCGGCAAGTGGTCCGATTTTACGATCCAGGGTATCGCAGATGAGGGTGACAACATCGATATTGGTCTTTTCATTATTGCCGCCGATATTGTAACAGCTCCCGACCCGGCCCTTCAGCAGAACTTCAATGATCGCCTGGCAATGATCGGTCACATAGAGCCAGTCCCTGATGTTTTTCCCGTCTCCGTAGACCGGCAGCTCCCTGCCATTTAAGCTGTTGCTGAAAATGAGCGGAATGAGTTTCTCCGGAAACTGGTAGGGCCCATAATTATTTGAACAATTAGTGGTCAGTACCGGCAGGCCGTAGGTGTGAAAATAGGCGGATACCAGGTGATCAGATGAGGCCTTTGAAGCCGAGTAGGGAGAGCGGGGGTCATAGGGAGTTGTTTCGCTGAAATAGCCGCTTTCGCCAAGTGAGCCGTAAACCTCATCGGTGGAAACATGGAGGAAGAGCGGATCTTTCACCGCTGAGACATCACCGAGCCAGGCCTTCCGCGCCGCTTCAAGCAGAGTGAACGTTCCGCTGATATTGGTCCTGATAAATTCACCGGGTCCGACGATGGAACGGTCCACGTGCGACTCCGCTGCAAAATGCACGACAATGTTGATCTTTTCAGTGCTGAAAAGCGTCTCGAGCAGATCAGCATCACAGATATCGCCCCTGACAAACCGGTAGCTGCCGCCCTCTTCAATCCCTTTCAGATTCTGAGGATTTCCGGCATAGGTCAACTTGTCGAGGTTGATAATGCGCCAGTCGGGATATACCGTATGGACCAGGTGAATAAAATTG
Organism: uncultured delta proteobacterium; assembly: GCA_963745765.1. GTDB lineage: Bacteria > Desulfobacterota > Desulfobulbia > Desulfobulbales > Desulfocapsaceae > Ww85. The sequence continues at coordinate 110,096 of CAVUYQ010000031.1, forward strand.
CTGCCGATGAAGCCGCAGCCGCCAGTGACGAGCAGGTTTTTGTTTTTTTCCATTATCTGTTCTGATTTCTGTTGCATTCCTGTATAAAGAGCATATTCTTCAGCGCTTTTTCATCACATCTTTATACTATAATCCCGCACAAACGCCTAGGCTGCGGCGGTTGTCGTTGTTGTTTTATGCGCGATGCGTCTAAATACTATACTATTTCAGATCATTACCGTTCATCGTGATGATATAATTGCCGCCATCTATACCCGGTATCCCGTTAATGAGCAAAGGATAATTCAGCTATCATGAGCAGTACCATAGAAAAAGAGATTGCCAAAAGACGAACCTTCGGCATCATCAGCCACCCCGATGCCGGCAAGACAACACTCACCGAGAAGCTCCTGCTCTTCGGCGGCGCCATCAACCTGGCCGGCGCCGTCAAATCGCGCAAGGTGAACCGGCATGCAACCAGCGACTGGATGAGCATCGAACAGGAACGCGGTATCTCGGTTACCACCTCGGTGATGAAATTCACCTATCGCGATTTTGAAATCAATCTGCTGGACACGCCGGGCCACCAGGATTTCTCGGAAGATACCTATCGGGTTCTGACCGCCGTTGATTCGGCCGTTATGGTCATCGACAGCGCCAAGGGCGTTGAGACACAGACTGAAAAGCTGATGGAAGTCTGCCGGATGCGCAACACGCCGCTCATCACCTTCATCAATAAACTTGACCGGGAGGGGCTTACGCCGCTGGATCTGCTCGGTGAAATCGAAGACAAACTGCAGATCGAATGTTCGCCGCTCTCATGGCCGATCGGCATGGGCAAGCGATTCAAAGGGGTATACAATATATTCCGGCAGGAGCTTCGACTGTTCACCCCCGGCTCGGAATCACGCACCAAGGACGTCATCACCCTCACCTCGCTTGACGACCCGCGCCTGGATGAACTGCTCGGCAGACAGGCCGATGATCTCAGGGAAGATCTCGAACTGCTTGAAGGGGCTGCCAACCCGTTTCAGTATCAGCAGTACCTGTCTGCCATACAAACACCGGTATTTTTCGGAAGCGCCATCAACAATTTCGGCGTGCAGGAGATGCTGGACACCTTCGTTGAGATGGCCCCTCCGCCTTCCGCACGTCAGGCGGTAAGCCGATCCGTTGATCCTGCTGAAGAAGCCTTTTCCGGTTTTGTTTTCAAGATCCAGGCCAACATGGACCCGGCCCACCGTGACCGGATTGCCTTTCTTCGCATCTGTTCAGGTAAATTCAAAAAGGGCATGAAGGTGCGTCACCACCGCATTGACAAGGAGATCAATCTCTCCAAGGCGATCATTTTCATGGCCCAGGACCGGGAAAACGTCGAAGAGGCCTGGCCGGGAGATATCATCGGACTGCCAAACCATGGCACAATCAAGATCGGCGATACCTTCAGCACTCAAGGAGCCGCTGAAATTTACCGGCATCCCGAACTTTGCGCCGGAACTGTTCAGACGGGTCCTGCTGAAAAACCCGCTCAAGATGAAACAGCTGCAGAAAGGGCTCGTCCAGCTTGCCGAGGAAGGCGCCATTCAGGTTTTTCGTCCATTGATCGGATCCGATTATGTGATGGGAGCAGTCGGCGTACTTCAGTTCGAGGTGACCATGGCCCGGTTAAAAGCCGAATATGGGGTTGATGCCATATATGAACCGGTCAGATACAGTACTGCACGCTGGGTGAGTTGTGCCGACAAAAAGAAACTGGTGGAATTCCAGCGATCAAACCAGTCGGCACTGGCAACGGATGCTGAAGGGTTTCTAACCTATCTGGCAGAAAGCGACTGGATGCTGAAATTTTTCATGGAAAAGTGGCCGGACATCGAGTTCAAAAAAACCAGGGAGAACGTCTAACCCCTCCAAAACAGAGCAGATGGCGGAGTTTACGAAGCCATATGCGGCTTTGGAAGGCGCATCCGAGGCGTGAGATTTTTTTATCAACGTAATCAGGCAGGACGATGAGGGCTGCAGGGTAAAAAGTCCGAAGCAGATGGCGGAGTTTTACGAAGCCATATGCGGTTTTCGAAGGCTCATCCGCGTCCGGATGATGGCTAAGTAAAAAACGACAGATGCGAGGCGTGAGATTTTTTTATCAACGTAATCAGGCAGGACGATGAGGGCTGCAGGGTAAAAAGTCCGAAGCAGATGGCGGAGTTTTACGAAGCCATCTGCGGTTTTCGAAGGCTCATCCGCGTCCGGATGATGGCTAAGTAAAAAACGACAGATGCGAGGCGTAAAATTTTTTTATTGTTTCGGCGTACATCAGTACGTCGTAATGATAAAAAAATTGAAACAACGAAGCAGGTGGCGAATTTTTACGACGCCATCAGGATTCTGAGTCGACAAAGACCAACGCCTGCCCCTCAGTCAGAGCCTGGGCGGTCTTTTTCCGTGCACCGGTGATTATCCGCTGCACGGTACCCCGCGAGACTCCCATCTTCAAGCCGGCCTCTTCCTGGGTCAGTCCCTCGAAATCACAGAGACGCAGTGCCTCCAGCTCGTCACGATGGAGATCGACCTGTATGAGCTCGGAAAGCGGAGAGCCGGTTGGCTTAAAGGCTCTCCCGCAAAAGAAACTTTCACAATGCCTCAGTTTTTTTGGTCGTGGCGACATTTCAATCGTGAGATATCAGGATGCTGGTTGCCAGGTTATGGTAATTGGTCAGTTTGTTCTCTTGATTATATATCGAAATGTGATGTAAGAGGCAAAGGAATCAATGATGACAGTTCCCGGATCCCTTGCAAGCCTGGTCAGGATTCATCACCGGCAGACCGCTGCCTGATAGTTTTTCAACGGCACTCTTTACATCCTTGATCTGTTTATTATCAGCGTAATACACGGTAATACCGGCCTCGCTGAAGCCCTGCATCGGCCGTGCACCCATTCCGGATACCACGATTGCATCCACCCCTGCGTCCTGCAGGACGGTAACGGGTCCAAGGCAACCGCCGGATCCGTGTGGAACATTTTGAACAATAGAAACACTCCCGGCCTGCTTATCTTCAAGCTCTACAACGGTGAAAACATCACAGTGGCCAAAATGTTCCGACCGGGCAGCATCTATGCCGCCTGGATTATTACTTGGTATTGCAACGCGCATGATTCTCCTTTGAAAAAAAATAGTGGTACGAACAAAAAACATCCTGTTTTGTGCATATACTTCTATAGTGTTCCGCCCATCCGGTGTCAAGTGTTTTGTCCGCTCACCGGGGTTAAGTAGTTTTCGTCCGGAAATGAGCGATTTTTACCTAAATCCAGGCGCTCGATAAATTTAACCGCAGGCATCGTTGATATTCCGAGGATTAAATTTTGAGAGTAACGACGAGTTAGGAGAAAAGCGCTGTTTCAGGATGGAAACTAAGTAGTGTCCCCACAATAGGGGTAAAGCTGGATCGTCATCGGTAAAAGGAACAAGAAATAGACATGTCTTCTGTTATCAGGTACATTAAGGGGGCATCTCCATCAGGGCATTGCGGTCCTGATATTTATATATTGCTGACAACTAAACCAACCACAGCCGCTTCATGATGAAACCATTCTCGCGACGGCTCTGATATAATAGACGGACCCCATGTCTGCAAGAAAGCTACTCTTCCTGCTCTTTATCGGCTTTTTCAGCCTGTATGGCGCAAGGGCCACCATCTCACTGGCAGCGGAATCCGCCGCTCCCAGTTTTACCGATATCATTGTCACCACCTCAGACACGCATTTGCTTCTCTTTGGTGAACTCCGCAACTCAATCACGCAAGATATGCTTGATGGTCTGCATAGCGGTATTCCCATCAAATTCTCTTTTTTTGTCGAGTTGAATAAGGATGTGCCAAACTGGTTGGACGAACAGCTCGTCTCGAAACGGTTCACTCACACCTTGACTTATGATACGCTAAAACAGAACTATATTGTCGAAACAGGAGAAAACAGTAAGAAGAAAAACACTACCGCATCGCTTGATGAAGCCAAAAAACTGCTCAACGAGATTAATGGCCTGAAGATTGTGAAGTTGAGTAGACTTGAACCGGATAGAACCTACCGTTTGCGCATAAAAGCTGAACTTAACAAAAAAACACTGCCGCTGAGCCTGCACAATATTATTCCGTTTGTCTCCTGGTGGGATCTTGAAGACCGATTGGTATACCGTCGAGTTCATCTACTAACATAGCAGGGAATATGACCGGTAAAGAAACTACACACGACGCTGCTTCATTTCCCAGCGAATTTCTGCCTGCCCGGCAATCCGTAACCAGTGAGCAGCGCCTCCAGAAAAAGAAGCTGGTGCGGCGCATCATTATTTTCTGCGTCTGCCTGATACCGCTGTTCACCTGGCTGCAGGGCCGGCTCTTTGAACAGGACATTCAGCTGCCGGTCAACAGCAATATCCTCATATTTACGCTGATCAACGTTAATGTCATCCTGATCCTGATTATCCTCTTTCTCATCCTGCGCAACCTGGCCGAACTGCTCTTTGAACGAAAATTAAACATCCTTGGCAGCAGACTCCGCACCAAGCTGGTCGTATCCTTTCTGTCGCTGTCACTGATACCGACAATCCTGCTGTTTTTTGTCGCACTGCAATTTGTCTCCTCAAGTGTCGATTACTGGTTCAACTCAAGTATAGAAGATTCACTGCAGGATTCACTCAGTCTCGCCCAGTCACTGCTCCAGGAAACCCGGGATCAGGCAGGGATAACCGGCGACTTCATTGCCTCACAGCTTGCAGAACAACCGCTTACAAACCTGAACAAAGAAAATCTCGCAGCGTTTCTCAAAGGCACGCTGTCCCGGACGCCGCCCCTCATCCCGACAGCGCTGACCATTGTTCTTGCCAAGGAAAACCTGGAGGAATCCGCCACAAGCGGCGGCCTGGAGGCGATTCTGCTTCCCAAGATTCCGGTTGCTACCCTCCAGAGGATCCTCGTTGACAACAGTCGCGAAACCATCATCCAGGAAACCGGCCTTGGCGATCTTGTCCGAAATATACGCCAGATCCGACTCAATCCCGATGTACCGGTACCGGCCGTCCTGGTCACCTCCCTGCTGATCAGTCGGGACAAGCTTGAGCGAATGACCGGTATCTCCTGCGGTATCGAAGGATACCGTCAGCTCAAATACCTGAAAGGCCCCTTCAAGTTCTGGCTGCTGCTGATCCTGCTCATCGTCACCCTGCTCATCGTCTTTGCCGCCATCTGGTTCGGATTGCGTATCGCGCGCGGCATCACCGAACCCGTCGACAACCTCGCCGAGGCCACCAAGCGCGTATCAGAGGGAGATTTCGACTTTGAAATGCAGGAACTTTCAAACGATGAAATCGGGCAGTTGGTACATTCCTTCAACACCATGACGGCAAATATCAACAGCGGCAACAAGAAACTGGCCGACACCTATTCAGCCCTGGAAAAAAGTTCGCAGGAGGCGGAGCAGCGGCGCCGCTATATGGAGATCATCCTGCAGAACGTCTCCGCCGGTGTTGTCTCGCTCGATGTACACGGCCATATAACCACCATCAATCGTTTCGCCGAAAAACTTCTCAAGATAGACAGTTCCCGCTTCATTTCCATGACCTATCGGGAGGCACTGCCGCGCGAGTATTCACACATTCTGGACCGCTTCATCGAAGAGCTCTACGCCACGGGAAAAACCTCGATAGAACAGCATCTGAAAGTAACCATCAACCGCGTCGCCCTGTCCTTGCTGATCAACTTTACCCGACTCGAAGATGACGAAGGTACGCCGCTCGGCTTCGTCCTGGTTTTCGACAATCTCACCAAGATTGAGAAAATGCAGCGGATGGCGGCCTGGCGTGAGGTCGCCAGACGCATCGCCCATGAAATAAAAAATCCACTCACCCCTATCCAGCTCTCCGCCCAGCGGCTGCGTAAACGCTATCCTGAAATACTGGAGTCGGAAGATTCTGTTTTCGATCTCTGCACGGCAACCATTATCACCCAGGTGGAGGCGCTCAAACGCCTCGTCAGCGAGTTCTCACAATTTGCCCGGATGCCGAAAATAAATCCGGCACCGGGAGATCTGCTTGAACTGGCCCGCGATACGCTGGTCCTCTACCAGCAGGGCCATAAAGACATTGAGTTTACCTGCAGCGCTCAAACGGCTATTCCAATCTTTGACTTTGACGCCGAACAAATCAAGCGCAGTCTCATCAATCTATTGGATAATGCGGTTGCGGTTTTACCCGGCGGCGGCAAGATTGATGTGAAGTTGACCATAATTGAGGAATCCGGCAATGTGCTGCTCGAGGTCTATGATAACGGACCGGGCATCAGCAAAGAGAACAAGCTCAAACTTTTTGAACCCTATTTCTCAACCAAGAAGAGCGGTACCGGACTCGGTCTTGCCATCGTCTCGACCATTGTAACGGATCACGGCGGCTATATCCGGGTCAGGGACAACACCCCTCATGGCTCTATCTTCACCATTGAGCTGCCGCTGACCGGCATTGTTTTCAGCCATGACCACAGCCACAGCGACTTTTAACGGGTACCTTAAGATGAAACATAACGGGCAGGCCGACAGCTTGAGAACATCATGAGAAAAAACATCCTGGTCATTGATGACGAATCCGGCATCCGGGAATCACTGGCCGGCGTTCTTGAGGATGAGAAGTTCAACCCGGTAACCGCCTCTTCTGCGGAAGAAGGTATGGCACTCATCGAAGAGGAGAATATCGATCTCATCCTTCTTGATATCTGGCTTGGCGAAGGGATGGATGGGCTGACGGCGCTTTCCGTTATCAGGCAGCAGCACAATACTATTCCGGTTATCATGATCTCCGGTCACGGCACTATTGAAACCGCCGTGCAGGCCGTGCAAAGCGGCGCCTACGACTTCATTGAAAAACCGCTCTCCTATGACAAGATTATTGTCTCCGTCAGCAACGGCCTGCGCTACGCCCAGCTGGAAAACGAGAATCGTCTGCTGCGGGAACATTCGTCCCGCCGGGTGAGCATTACCGGAAAATCCCCGCTTATCACCTCGCTCAGGTCGCAGATCAAGATGGTCGCCCCCACTGATGCCTGGGTCCTGATCCGCGGGGATCATGGCACCGGAAAAGAACTGGTGGCCCAGGCTATCCATTCTCTCTCCGCCACCTCGCATCAGCCGATGATAGAGATGAACTGTGCCGCCATCCCGGAAGAGTTGATCGAATCCGAACTCTTCGGACATGAAAAAGGATCATTTACCGGAGCCCAGAGCAGCAAGCGCGGTAAATTCGATCAGGCAAACGGCGGCATCCTCTTTCTCGATGAAATCGGTGATATGAGCATGAAGACCCAGGCCAAAATCCTGCGGATTCTGCAGGAGCAGAAATTCGAACGGGTCGGCGGCAACAAGACAATAAAGGTCAACGTCCGGGTCCTTGCCGCCACCAACAAAAACCTGGAAAAGGAGATTGAAGCGGGTAATTTCAGGGCCGATCTTTTCTACCGCCTCAATGTCGTACCGATCACCCTGCCCCAGCTGCGCGAGCGGGTCGAAGACATCCCGCTGCTGGTAGAGGACATGATGGACATGATGGTCGAAAGAGGTCTGAAAAAAAAGATCTTTTCAGAAGAGGCCCTGCGGGAGATGCTGCAGCATTCCTGGCCGGGCAATGTTCGGGAATTGCGAAACCTCGTCGAGCGTCTGGCAATCATGTGTCCCGAGGAAATCATCACCGCCCGGGACGTCAGCCTCTTCCTTGGCCAGGGCGGCATCGCCGCCCCAGTACCCCGGGAAAACACCCTGGCCCCCTACCAGGTTAACGACTTCAAGGAGGCGCGCCGCCGCTTCGAACGTGAATACCTGCACTACAAGTTAACTGAAAACGACGGCAACGTCTCCCGTACCGCCGAACAGGTCGGCCTGGAGCGGAGCCATCTGCATAAAAAGCTGAAAAGCCTGGAAATAATAAACTGATCGTTTCTTTTAAACATTTAAAGTCAATTGGCTAAAGAAAAACACAGATAGACAAGGAGTTTAAATTATCATGGTCTTCCCCGAATATCGTCCGCGCCGTCTGCGCCGCAACAATGCACTTCGTTCCCTGGTCAGGGAGAATCACCTCATCCCTGCACAGCTGATCTACCCCCTGTTCATCGTGCCGGGCAAGAACGTCCGTGAGCAGATCGTCTCCATGCCGGGTGTCTTCCGCCTCAGTGTCGACCAGCTTGGTGGTGAAGCAAAAGAACTGCTTGGCCTCGGCATCAATTGCGTGATCCTTTTCGGCATCCCGGAAAAGAAGGATGGTGCCGGTTCCGGCGCCCACGCCAAAGACGGCATCGTCCAGCGAGCCATCAGGGAGCTGAAGAACAAGGCGCCCGAACTTCTCGTCATCACCGATGTCTGTCTTTGCGAATACACTGATCACGGCCATTGCGGCTTTCTTATCGGTAATGAGGTCGACAATGACACCACCCTTGAGATCCTGGCTAAAACGGCCCTGTCCCACGTGCAGGCCGGAGCGGATGTGGTGGCGCCATCCGACATGATGGACGGCCGCGTGGCGGAAATCAGGGCTGCGCTTGACGAGAACAACCATGAGATGATTCCGATCATGTCCTATGCCGTCAAGTACGCCTCTGCCTTCTACGGTCCGTTCAGGGACGCAGCCGAATGCGCGCCGCAATTCGGCGACCGGCGCGGCTACCAGATGGATCCTGCCAACAGTCGGGAGGCCCTGCGTGAAGCCACCCTCGATGTTGACGAGGGTGCTGATATGCTGATGGTAAAACCGGCACTGGCCTATCTTGACATCATTGCCAAACTGCGGGAAGAATTCGATATGCCGGTGGCGGCCTACCAGGTCTCCGGCGAATATGCCATGATCAAGGCAGCGGCCGAAAAGGGCTGGATAGACGGCGAGCGCATCATGCAGGAAACCCTGCTCTCCATCAAACGGGCAGGCGCCGATATAATCATCACCTACTTCGCCAAGGACATGGCCAAAAAGATACGGGGACAGTATACTTAATTCCACGGTAATTACGGGGACAGTATACTTAATTCCGGCTCAGTCATCTGGTTACGAGCTTCGTAACGAAACGATCAGAGCAAATAGGGAATTAAGTATACTGTCCCCGTAATTCCGTCACCGTAATTTCCATAAGAGAGCTACAGTGGCGGCACCGGCAAGGTCGGCAAGCACATCAAATATGTCGGGAGTGCGATCGGGAATAAAGGATTGATGGAATTCGTCTGAAATACCATAGAGTGTTGCAACCAGAATGACAATGACAACAACCCGCCAGCGCCTCTGGTTACGGGTTTCCGGGGTAAAGGCAAAAATAATCGCAGCAGCCAGCATCCCGTAGAGGATCATGTGAGCGATCTTGTCCTCTCCCGGAAAACCGGGAAGATGAAAGGTGTCTCCCGACTGATGCGACAATAGGAAAATGGCCCCCATGACGATCAGCATGGGGGCCATTCTTGATTATGGTTCTCATGAAATGTTACGCGGCCGGCTCCGTATCAAGATGGATTTTGTCGAGCATCCCGGGAGGGATCTTCCTGGCTATTCTCCTGATGGAGGCGGATACCTCCTTCACCGGGCAGTCTGCCAGCACCTCCTCACTGCGGTCCTTGTAGGAAGTGAGCACCATCTGCCTGTCAACCACCCGGTAGATATGGGACCATTCGATCTCGATGGTTTCCGGATTTTCATTGATAGGGGCCGGCAGGATTTCTCCGTCACTGGCCAGCTGCACACAGTCGGACTGGGTAACCTCGAACAGCCAGCCGTTGCCCGCTGCTGTTGAAAAGAGGACAAAGACCCCGAGTTCGGTGATGGACGGCTTCTTCTGCGCAGCCGCCTTGTTAACCCGCCGCACCGCATCCATCAGGGAAACCTTCAACTGCTCCTCCTGGCTGGCCGGCCGATGCTGTGCCACCGGATTCCTGGCGCAGCACTGTTTGTACTTCTTGCCGCTGCCGCAGGGACACCGATCATTTCTTCCTATTTTTGCCATGTCTCAATAACTCGTATGGGTAATTTTTATGGTGAATTACGAGGAATTACGGGGACAGTATACTTAATTCACTGTTCAATTGCGCATTCGGAATACAAAATATCCCGTGAAATCTTGTAAAGGAACGAAGGGCCAGGGAATTAAGTATACTGTCCCCGTAATTCATTCTTTCCCGTAATTCCTGTATAGTACTCTATATTGAAAAAATGTCCTACGAGCACTTGGAATAGCCGCAAGCCCTGCAAGTTTCACACCCTTCCTCGAATACCAGCTTGCCGGAACATTCCGGACAGGTGGAGGCAAACCCGTGCTGGGTGCCGGCCATGAATGATTTAAACAATTTACTGAGCTGGGCCGGCAGATCGAGCATATGCCCGCTTGAACGATCAAGCTGCTTGATTATCTCGTTCATCGGCACATTGAAGCGCAGGGCGAGCGATACCAGGCGACAGGTTGTCGTCCACATGGTCGACTTGTCCTTCAGATCAACCCGGTTATCGAACGGGAATTTGGCAAAAACCTCCATCGGCTTCTCGTTCTCGTCAAAGCAGACAATAATATAGACCGATTTCTGGTCCTGGTCCTTTACCCGGTAGCGTTTGGCATTGAGCATATCGGGCAGGTTGCGCTTGCCGTTTTCACTCACCACCGCACTTTTCTGCGAATTTTCCGAACGTTCCTTGGTGTTCAGCACCTGGGAGTCGCGCGAACCGTCACGGTAGACCGTCAGCCCTTTACAGCCGAGATTGTAACCGAGTAGATAGGCGTTTTTAACATCCTGTTTCGTCGCCGTTGACGGAAGATTTATTGTTTTTGAAATGGAACTGTCCACCCCGCTCTGCTGCAGGATTCCCTGCATCTTGATATGATCCTCGGGAAGGATGTCCTGGGCGGTACGAAAAACCTCCTGCCATTTTCCGGGAATCTCGGGATGACCGATAACCGTGCCGCTGTCGGCCACCTTGGCCATCAGCTCGTCCGAGTAAAACCCCTCCGTCTTGGCAATCGACTCAAAATGTTTGTTAACCAGGATAAGCCGATCATTGTCCATGACGTGCTTGATCATGACGATGGAAAAATAGGGCTCACAGCCGGAGGCGCAGTCGGCGATCATCGAGACGGTGCCGGTCGGCTGAATCGAGGTGAGTGCCGCGTTGCGGCGCGGCGCATAATGGTTAAACTCACTGTCGTAGGCGGGAAAGGGACCCTTTTTTTCAGCAAGCCGGATCGATTCGGCCTCGGCCGCGTCACGGATAAAATTCATCACATCCGAAGCGACCTGCCGGCCCTGCTCGCTCGCATAGGGAATAGCCAGCTGGATCAGCATATCATGCATCCCCATGATCCCGAGGCCGATCTTTCTGGTTTTCAGCGTCATTTCCTTGATTTCCGGGATCGGAAAGCGATTGCAGTCGATAACGTTGTCGAGAAAGACGGTCGAACTCTGCACGACCCCTTCCAGACGCTCATAATCAATAGCACCATCCCTGACAAACCGGGCCAGGTTGATCGAGCCGAGATTACAGCTCTCATACGGAAGCAGCCATTGCTCACCACACGGATTGGTCGCCTCGAACAGCCCGAGTTGCGGGGTAGGATTGGCCTTGTTGGCCGCATCAATGAATAGTACCCCCGGTTCACCATTGAGCCAGGCAAGATCAATAATCTGATCAAAAACCTCACGTGCCTTCAGGGAAGTTACAACTTCACCGTTGGAAGGTTCCACCAGATCATACTCGCCGTCCTCTTCAAGGGCCGTCATGAAGCAGTCGGTAACGGCAACGCTGAAGTTGAAATTGTTGAATTTTTCCTGATTCTGCTTGGCGGAGATAAAATCAAGAATATCCGGATGATCTATCCGCAACACCCCCATATTGGCACCCCGTCGCTTGCCGCCCTGTTTGATGGTTTCGGTTGCGGCATCAAAGACAGCGGCAAAAGACAGCGGACCGGAAGCGACACCCTGGGTTGAGGCCACCGAGGAATTCTTGGCACGCAGCCGGGAAAAAGCATAGCCGGTTCCGCCGCCGGTTTTATGCACGAGCGCACCGTTACGCACCGCAGTAAAAATGCCATCCATGGAATCACCGACCGGCAGGACAAAACAGGCCGAGAGCTGCCCCAGGTCAGTCCCCGCATTCATCAGGCAGGGCGAGTTAGGCAGGAAGTCCATGGAGTATATCATGTCAAAGAAGCGCTGCCGCAGCTCATTGTAGTTCTTCGGCTTTTTCTTGCCCAGGGCGACGGCATCGGCCACGCGGCGGCTTAATTTCTCCCAGGTCTCCACCGGATTGCCATCCTTGTCCTTGAGGTAGTATCTCCTCTTGAGGACCGTTTCGGCTGTTTCAGTCAATGGTTGTAAGGCGCCATCAGCTGACATTACTACTTCTCCTTGCGTGTAGGGTTCGAGCATATCATCACCGGTATTTTAAATGATTTACAACATTGAAGCGATGAAAGCGGCCCCGTTGCAGCAGGGGCGCTATTCTTCGTAATTCCAATCACGGTATACACCACATTTGTGGTGCCCTCAACAACAAACTACAACATATTGTACAAAAATCAAAATAATATCAGAAATTCGCGATGATAAAATCACAGGGGGAAAAATGTTCAAACAGGAAAAGAATTATCTTGCAGAGGATAGATATAATCTTAAAATTGCTTCACAAATTGTCAGACAAAGACATTAGCCTTGAATTCCTGCACCCTTCATCCAATCATTGAATTACGCAACAACAATTACGGGGACAGTATACTTAATTCGTCCTGAATTCGTATCCTTTCCACACGAGACTATTAAGGAGCCTCGTGTGGAAAGAACAGTCGAAGGAGAATTAAGTATACTGTCCCCGTAATTACCCCGTAATTATTGAATTATTGATTCCGCTGCTTCTGCTTGACGTGTTCGATATTCTGGCGGGCAATCTCGACGAGTGAAAGATTCTCGCCACTATAGCCTTGCGGCGGACTTGCTGCCAGGTCGGTATCGGTCTCGATAACGCGCTCGTACATCTGGATGGCCTGCGGGTAGTTGCCTTCCTGTTCGTAGGCCACGCCGAGATTGATCAAGGCATAGGGATTATTGGGATTGATCTGCAGGGCTTTAATGAAGAACTCCTTGGCGGAGACGACCTCGCCCTTGCGCAGCTTCTCGTAACCACGGTCGGCGAGAATGACGGAGTGCTCAAGGTTTACCTCCCGGTGCAGCTCTTCTTTCACCTGGGGCAGCGCCACGCCGAGACGGTCTTCCTTTTCCAACGTAACACCGGCAATATCAGCAGGATTCTTGATGATATGGGGGGTGATGAAGATAAACATGTTCACCTTGGTATTGGTGGTTTGTTTGCGTTTTAAAAAGCCAGCCAATCAACGGGATATCTCCAAGCAGAGGAACTTTGTACTCAGCGAGCGTCGCATCCTGACCGATAATGCCGCCGATCACAATGGTATCCTTATCCCGCACCAGTACCGTGGTTTCAGCTGTCCGCTTAAATGTTGTCGGTCGAAAGGCATCCGCCTCCCCTCCCGGTTTGATCCGGCTTACCTCGGTGGAAATCTCCAGGCGCAAGGTCTCGGCCTGGCTGATTTGCGGGGTAATGGTCAGTTTGGTGGCAACATCTTTGTATTCGTACTGGGTATAATCCTGCTGCGATGAGGTGGTATTCTGGCTGGTGATATAGGGAACATTCTGTCCGACGAGTATCTCCGCCTTCTTGTTATCCGTTGTCAGTATCTGAGGGGTAGAAATGATATTGATATCGGAATCACTCTGAAAGGCCCTTAACACCGCCGCTATATTGGGAAACGTTATACCGCCGATCTTGATGCCCTCTTTGAGCACGCCAAGGGAAAAACCGGCATTCAATGAAGGGGTATCCGGATCAAAAATACCAGAAATTTCTCCATAGGCGGGTTCTCCGCTGAAGCCCGTAACCAGCTTGCCGGTGCCATCGTCAAAGACACCGCCGGTCAGCCATTGTACCCCGACCTCAAAATTCCGGTCGGTATCAACTTCCATGATGAGCGCCTCGAGAAAGACCATCCGACGCGGGATATCGAGCTTCTCGATCACCGTTTCCAATACCTGGAATTCGTCCCGGGAGGCCGTAATTATAAGCGAATTTGTCTCCTCGTCAGGCATGATATTGACGTTTTTTGATATGGCCGGGGTCTTGCCGTCACTCTCTTCTGTTTTCGGCTCCTGCGGCAACGCATTGAGCACCTTGGCCAGTTCAGCCGCACGGGCATTCTGCAGGTAGACCACATGGATATTACCCTCACCGCGTTCAGCCTCGGTATCGAGCTTTTCGACCAGTTTCCTGACCCGGGCGGCATCGGCCGGTTCCGCCAGCACAATCAGCGTGTTGATGCGCTCGTACGGCACGACCTTTACCGGCGAGGAAACAGCAGCAGCGCCCTTCTGGCCGCTGGCGGCCTTCTGGAAAATGGTATTAAGAAGGGTGGCGATTTTATTGGAGTTGGCATACTCCAGCGGAATGACCTCTATCTCTTCTCTGGAATACTCCACGTCAAGCGACTCGATGATCCCCATCAGTCGCTGAATGTTCGAGAGAATATCGGTTATAATCAGGATACCGGATTGGGTATGGGCAATGAGCACGGATGTTTTTGAAACGAGCGGCTGCAGGATTTTCTGCATTTCCGTCGGCGTTGTGTACTTCAACGGCACCAGTTGGGTGACCACCCGATCTTCCGGGCGCAGATTCTGGCCTGGCCGTACGGTCTGAATATTCTGGGAGCGGGCCGCCACTGACGGTACTATCTTTATTACCGAGCCGGAGGCAACGGTGGTAAACCCCTGGATCTCAAGGACTGATTCAAAAACCTGGTAAGCATCGTTTTCCGATATCCGCGTCGGAGAAATGATCGTCACATTGCCTTTCACCGCCGGATCGACGATGAAGTTTTTTCCTGTTAATTCGCTGATATACTTGATGAACAGGTTGATGTCGACGTTGTCGAAATCGATGGTGATGTAGCGCTCCTCCGGGCCTTTTTCAGCCGCCTGAGCGATAGAAGGGACAAAACACTCCCCAACAATGCCTGCCGGCAGCAGGAAAACAGTGAGGAAGAATATAATAGCAAGCTGTTGTAATCGGCCCATCGTACCTCTGTAACATGCAATGAATCTGACTTCCGCCGTTGCCCGCCTGACCACACACGGAATCCAGTCTAGAAGTATACTGGTGCATCTAACGGGAAACAACTAATATTTCAAGACATATTCTCAGTTAATATCTTTTGCTCCGATGAATCGCTGATCACCAGGCGCAGCAACCAGGTTCTTCGTTCCATTTAAATCTGAGGGTTGCCCTCCCCCATTGACTCCCGGCAGCGGACTTCAGCCTAAGCCGGTATACGGTCATCGTCATTACTGTCCGGCCTGAAAGCGGGCCCGGACTTGATCATCCTGGTCAAGAAACTCCAGGCTGTTTTCTTCGATCCGGTAGGTCTCGGTACTGTCTATCGCCTCGAGGAGGCGATTCTCGGTTTCCATTCCTTCGGGGCAGGCCGTCCGGGTTAACGGGTCTCTTCGTACCAGGAAGACATCCCCTTTTATCAGATATGTTCCCGTTATTTTGTTGCAGCCGCCAAATCCCTGGACTTTCTTGTCAGGCATAAACTGCAGGTAAGGGATGATGTTGTCCATGTTCGGTCCCGCCCCGCTGCCGTCTATTTCAACGAGCCGCCAATAGGTATCGGTCAGACTTTTCCGTATCTTGTTACCGTCACAGTCCTCGTTTGGGTAAAAGCGCCGAAACTGGTCTATGACAATCTCATCTTCTCCCTTGGCAGAGCCGACGGCACGGACGTTCTCAAGCCTGCCCAGAATAGACAGGAGCACCGGCTCGTTCTGCAGGTGCGGGGTATTATAATATTCCTGCAACACCTTTTTGTAATCTCCCTGCTTCTCGACGGGAAAGCGATTACCGGCAGCGCATTCAGTGAAATAACCTCTATTGTTCTGGACATGGAACATGCCCCGGAGCTTTACAAGATCATTGAACGGATCGACTTCAGGACTGCGTACAAGTCCGTACTGTATCTGCTGGTCGCTTCCCTGCCATTCCAGAAAGGAAAGGTGTTCATTATCCTGCAGTTCGTAGCTCTTCAAGCTCCCTTTCTGCTTGCCGAGGATGAGCACCTTGTCCTCGGCTGAGTAGCGGTATCTACCCATCTGCGACTCGATAGTATCTCCGGCCGCGCCATTGCTGTTTACAGACCGCTTGCGAAGCTGATAGAGATGATCAGCACGCAGATTCAGGACTATATCTACCCGCTCGCAATCGGCACAGGATATCTCCCCGATAAAGGTTGCCGGCAGAGCAAAGGGCAGGACCGTTCCGCTTTCGGGCTCAGCCGGCACGGTTACCTGGCTGTTCTTGTCCGCGCAGGCAGCCAGGATACAGCTAAATGCCAGGATAACAAGGGAATACACTATTCGCATGATTCTCACACCAAAGCAGGACCATGATACATATGCATCGTTGGTTTTTTTATTTTTATGCTGATCTGCAACTTTATGCATATACATCAGTATATGCCAGTTATTTTCTTCAACAATACTATTCCACCTGTCAGGAAAACACAAATAGATGCAACCGGTAAAGGCCGAATACTGTTTAGACAAGGCAGGTGGCAGCAACAAGGTTTTCCCGGGTCCACCCATGCCGTGAACCTGTTCTTCTCTGCAACAGGTGCCGAAAGTGATGACAAAAACGAACTTTTACCCTATCTTGAAACGCTGATGGACAGACTGACAATTATGCAAAGCGGTCATAAGTCAAGACTGGTCAGACTGAAATCAAGATAACATATCCAGCCTCCATGATGATTATGACAAGACACCTGATTAGCCCCATTGTTTCAACCCTGCTCACGCTGTCCTTCCTGACCATGATGAGCCACGCGGCGTCACTGCCGCCATCACGTGAACAGGCGATACAGAGTGCAGACCTGTTCACCGCGATCATCGAAAAAACCAGGCCGGGTGTCGTCTTTATCGATGTCAAAAGCCAGAGTTCGGCCAGCAGAAAAGGAAACAAGCCAGGAGAAATCGTTTTTCAACGACCCCGAAATCAAGCGTTTTTTCAACACCGAGAAAGAGAGCGACACGCCCTCCTCCTGGCACCAGGAAACAACCTATAACCGGGGGTCCGGCTTCATCATCAGTCAGGACGGCTACATCCTGACCAACAGTCATGTGATCAAGAACGCGGTCGAGGTCACGGTCACGCTGACCGATCGAAGACAATATCCTGCCAAGGTTATCGGGGCCGATTCCCGTTCGGACATCGGTCTCATTAAAATTGCGGCGGAATCCCTTACCGCGCTCCCGCTGGGCTCATCGGAAAAGCTAAAAGCCGGCGAATGGGTGCTTGCCTTCGGCTCTCCCTATGAATACATCCAGTCGGTTACCGCTGGCATTATCAGTGCCACCGGAAGAAACAGCCTCGGCATCAGCGACTACGAAGATTACATTCAGACAGATGCCGCCATCAATCCCGGCAACTCCGGCGGCCCGCTGGTCAATATCCGCGGTGAGGTGATCGGCATCAATACCGCCTATATCACCCAGACCGGGGGGTACATGGGGGTTGGTTTTGCGGTACCGGTGGACATGGCAAAAACTGTCTCGGAACAGCTGCAGAAAAACGGCACAATCACCCGGGGCTGGCTCGGGGTCGCCCTGAAGGACGCCACCTATGATGACCTGAAAAAGCAGAAACTGGAGCCGGCCACCCATGGTGCCCGCGTCATTGAAATCCAGGATAATTCCCCTGCCGCGAAGACGGACCTGGGCAAACAGGACCTCATCGTCAGCCTGAACGATTCACCCATCGACGGGGCAGCTGACCTGAGAAACAGGATATCCCTGGCTGAACCGGGAACACTGGTAACACTCGGCTTCTACCGCAACGGCACCTACTTTACAACCAGCGTCCGGTTGGGAACCCTGAAGTAACTGAAGAAAGACAGTTCCTCCAGCATCAATTCGAATGAGCCACTGTGCCGTAATTCTCCCCATTGACTCGCAGCCGGGCACCGTGGAATCTGACGACAAAGGGGTTTGACCTTTCCGGGCGCAGCGAGTTTCAAACTCCCGTCAGATTTCATGGCACGCAGGTTGCCCGCAGGGCCGAATGTCACGGGGTGCCCTTTCTTTTGGTTCTTTTCTTTGGGCACGCAAAGAAAATGAACAAAATAAGATATACTCTTTCTAAAGACTTATTAAGTATTCTGGCACCGTAATTATTCCGGGAGATTGATTTGAACAGCAATCTGGCTATCCAGGCAGCCAAAATCAGTTTTGATCAGAAGATACCCATGGCTGATGCCATAATTCTGGCAACCGCTCGGGCTTACAGGGCCACCGTTTGGACCCAGGATGAAGATTTTGCTGGAATGAGTGATGTAAAGTATTTTGAGAAAGCCTGAGTCGCTTGTCTTCGACGCGAGTTAATCACTGCCCCCGTAATTATACAGTAGCGGCCGCTTCGCTCCTCTTCTCGATAACTTGACAAACCGGGAGTATAACGTTATCCTGTAAAGCAAATACATAGAATATATTTGGAGGAAAACATGGCTCAACTGCATTGTTATGTCCCGGATGAAATAGCGGAACGACTCCAGCGGAAAGCTGAACACGCCCATCTGTCTGTATCTAAATATCTCGCTCGTCTCGTGAAAAAAGAGATTTATTCTGGCTGGCCCGATAATTATTTCGATCTTTTTGGTTCGTGGGAAGGAACGCCTCTTGAACGACCTGAACAGGGTGAGTATGAGCGACGCCAGGAGTTCAAGTAAATGTACTTACTCGACAGTAATGTCTGCATCCATCTGCTCAACGAAAGGCATAGCGGGATAGAGCAGAATTTTCGTTCACATTCTCCTTCTGAAATCGCCCTATGCAGTATTGTCAAAGCAGAGTTGCTATTCGGTGCAAGACACAGCCGGCGCGTGAATGCTAACCTGCAGCGCTTGGCACAATTTTTTGCACCGCTGACGAGTATACCTTTTGACGACCGTTGTGCAGAAGAATATGCTCAAATCCGGACAGATTTGACT
Organism: uncultured delta proteobacterium; assembly: GCA_963745765.1. Taxonomy (GTDB): domain Bacteria; phylum Desulfobacterota; class Desulfobulbia; order Desulfobulbales; family Desulfocapsaceae; genus Ww85. The sequence goes on from CAVUYQ010000031.1 coordinate 129,176, forward strand.
GCCCGGGGAAAGGTAATCGGCCCAAACGATATGCTGATTGCAGCTATTGCCCGTGCACATGACGCTATCCTGGTGACACACAACATTGCTGAATTTAGTCGAATTGTCGGCATCAGAATTGAAGATTGGGAAAATTAAGGGCACCTTGAATCATTCGATTATTCGATCGAGATCAAGGCATGCGAGAAATTTTGCCGCAGGTATATAGTCAATATCCCGAGGATAAAATTTTGAGCATAACGACGAGATCGAGCGAAAAGGCAATTATTCAAGGGGCCCTCAAGGCAAGACTGCGGTCTTATTTTTGTCATTTTAGTTCAATAATTTCAAAATGTTTGCAGATGGGTCAGCCTCATTTCTAATTAAGTATACTGTCACCGTAATTCCGTGCTTTCGAATTAAGTATACTGGCACCGTAATTTTTCCTTTTCAATTTTTCTGCCAGAACATACACTACTAGTGTAAGCACCCCAAACAAATATCATTTAAACATCAAGTTATTGCTATGCACTATATATTGCTGCTTTTTATCATATTTATCGCGGGATGCAGTTCAGAACCAGAGAAGACCATGGTCGCTGCGACGGTCCCGCCGATGTTTACGAGCCCGGAACAAACGGTGCCGCCCGCCAAAGAAAGTGCTGAAACTGTCGCGCCGGTTGCATCCGCCGGCCAGATCATCGAGCTGAACGATGAGCTTCTGACCCTGGAAAAAGGCGAATCGTTCAGCTTCCAGGAACCGGGGAAAGCCCCCGTTCTGCTGGAGATCACCAATCGCTTCAAAGAGAGCGGCGGCAATGTCACCATTTCCGGGTCCGGGCAGGGCAGTTCCGGGCCCTATCGTCTTACCGCCACCATCGGCGCGGCAGGGGCCTACGGCCGTATCGAGACACCGACCACCATCTACCGGATTACCGTCAATAACGGAAAAACCGTGCTGATAGATCTTAACGGCCCGGGAAATATCATCGTCCCAAAAGATAAAAACGATGCCCTCATTCCTCCGGGAACCCCTGCAAGGAATTCCGCACAGAACAGCCAGCCATCTCTTGCCGCAGAACCGCTTGCCGCCGAGTCCCCGCCGCTGGTGACCGGCAAAACGACCATCGACCTGATGATCCTCTACACCCCCGGCATGGCCGCCGCCCACCCCGGCACCGATCTTGAAACACGGCTCAACGCACTGGTCGGATATGCCAACGCCGCCTACGCCGCCAGCGGGGTGGACATCTACCTGCGGCTGGTGCATGCCGAGCAGATCACTTACACCGACAGCAATTCCAACGCAACTGCCCTTGCCAACCTTACCTATGGTGCCACTCCTTTTGCCGGTGTCGAGGCACTGCGCCAGCTGCATGGCGCCGACCTGGTCACCCTGGTCAGGCCGTATGATTACCCAACCAGGAAGGCTGCGGTATTGCCTGGCTTAACGGCAGTGACGGAACAATAGCGGATGATTCAGCCTACGGCTATTCGGTGGTCAGTGACGGCAGTGAATTCGTCTGTCCCTACACCTATTATTGTCTGGAACTCACCCTGACCCATGAACTGGGCCACAACATGGGCTCCGCCCACGACCGGGAACACCATGCAGACCCGCTACCTCGCCGGTCTATCCCTACTCCTACGGTTACGGACGCTATAACGACAATAACAACAACGGCTCCTATGATGACGGAGAAGGACTTTTCGGTACGATCATGAGCTATATCTCCCCTGAACGGGACGTCTTTTCCAACCCGGCCCTGAGCTGCACCGGCAGCGACTCTGCAACATACCCCTGCGGAATCGATGAGAATGACCCGACCAACGCGGCCAACAACAGCCTGTCCCTGAACAATGTTGCCGCCGACATTGCCGCCTTCGTCCGCCTCCCAATACAGCGGAGACATCGATAACAGCGGCGCGGTAACCCTTGAAGATACCGTCAAATCCCTGCTTATCATCTCGGGCCGGACGCCGGCGGGAGAAATCGACAAATACGAGGACATCAACGGCGACGGCAGGATCGGCCTGGAGGAGGCGATCTTTTCCCTGCAGCAGCAACAGTAAGAGCCTTCATTCAGCTGATGCAAATAAAAAGGGCCTCCCATCGTCCTGTCAGCAGTGCCTTACACAATCTCTTGACACCTGGAATTATTCAATATATCGTGAATCTTCAGAATTGAATTTCCAACCCGTTCAGATTAAATAACTGGCTAAACCGGCAAGAACGTGACTCAACCAAAACTCAGTTCCTGTATCATGGCGCTCTGCGCGATGATTTTTCTTTTTCAGCCCGGCCTGCTGCGTGCCTCGGACGCACAGCTGAGCCTTGTGCCGCAAAGCCCGGAAAATCCGGGAAACATCGCCCTGGTTATCGATCATGCCGAAAAAATCGCCGGCCTGAAGATCATCTTCACCTACGACAGCAACCTTCTGTCGTTTGTCAAAGCGACCAAAGCCAAAGCCACGTCCTCCTTCATGCATGTCGTCAATGACAAAAGCCCGGGAAAAATCATCGTAGTCATGGCCAGTGCCAAAGGTATAACCGGAGACAATCTTCCCCTTCTGCACCTGGAATTCACCCGCACCGAAAACTTCCCGGACAAGGTGCGCACCATTAGTGTAAACCAGGTCCAGCTGATGGACGAGAATCTCAAGGAAATCAAGGGAAACAACCCGGAATACCGCTTCTGACCGGTTCCTTTTTTGCTGGTTTTCCCGCCTCTGCCTGGAAGAACTATACCCTCCTTTTTCTATTTCCTTATCCCCGGCAATGTGCTATAGTAACAGTGTGGACAATGTATTTTCAAGCCATACCTGATTGCCAGGAGACCTATGAAGCACCCGATAACCCTCGTGACAAGCGTTACCATACTGGTACTGTTTGTTGTTTCTCTTCTGCCGTGGACATCCATCCAGCCGGCGGGAACGGGTGATCTGCGTGCGGCCATTCTCGAAATTCAGAACCTTCAAAAAACAGCCGCGTCCCCGGCTTCGGATCTCCGGCCTGATTTTGTCAAGACCATAAGCGCCCTTCGCGCGGCTGCCGGGATCAACACCCTGGTCACCGGCAAAACCAACGCTGCCGATTCCGATTCCCCGAAAATTACCGTCTGCGTGAGGATCCCCTATCTTTTACCCGACAGCACGATGATTCATAGCATTGGCGGCGAACATGAACTTGCACCGTTCGCCTTTTACTCTCACTATCAATCGCACACCCAAGCGCCTGACACCAGGCCTCCGATATTTTCCTGATTAGCGGACGTGTAAATAGGTTTTCCCAAGTCCTCCTTAAAATATAAAGAGGAACCCGGAAAAACCGTATCTGCTCAAGCGCCTCACGGCGCAAACTACAATCAGGAAAACAACATGAAACGAATAACTTTTTTAATTACTGCTTTCTGCAGCCTGCTGCTGTTCGGAAGCCTGAGCCTGCAGGCTCAGACGCTCACCGTAAGCAATGGTTCAGGTGCGCCTGACGGTACGGTTATGCTGACGCTTTCCGTTAGCGATAACGCGGATGGTATTGCCGGTGCAGCCTTTACCATTACCTACGATTCTGATCTGACGCTGGACAGCATTACCAGTCCAGGCACACCGTTTTTTGATACCTTTACAACCATGGGCATCGAGCCGGCCACCGTTACCGTGGGATCGGATACCTACAGCCAGGCAGTAGTGGTCAATGGCGCCGCGGTTGCCGCAGCGAACGCTGAAAACAAGACGGGCGACCACGTTCTTTTTGAACTGAATTTCACCGTCAACAGCGACGCGACTAGCCGGTGCCAAAGCGGTAGGCATTCAAGCGACCGTCATAGAAAATGCAGCCGCCGGCTACACCACCCCGACAGCCATTCCGATGCTTGTCGGCATTCTCTCCGGAACGCCGGATACGTACCCGGAACGCACTGTTTCGGTCGTTGCCGGGGCAATCACCGTCTCGGATATCGTTGACACTGATCATGATGGCATTGACGATCAGTGGGAGATAGACCATTTTGGCAATCTCACAACAGCCAACGCCACCAGTGACTTTGACAATGATGGATATACAGACAAGGTCGAGTACGAGAATTCGCTGACAGATCCCAGCTATGATCCAAAAGTTATTAATGCACCAGGTGGTCCCGGGTATGTAAATAATCTGCCAGACAGTCTCATTCTCGGATTTCCTGGTTATGGTATGTATACCTATAATACCATATCAGGCTTTTCTCGTATTAATCCGACTGAGCCCACTCAAACGGTAGCCGCCGACATTGACAATGACGGCATCGATGAGGTTGTATCGTATTTTCCTGGTTATGGCATCTATTTCTTTGACAATGGAAGCTGGAGTGGCCCTATTACCACTAGTGCCCCCGAAGCTATGATCAAGTTCGGCAATGGAATTGCCATAGATTTCGGGACTCATACGGGCTGTACACCTTCAACACAGCCGATGGCTTCACTCATATAAACACTTTATCTCCAGGACTCATGACTGAGGCTGATATTGATTCAGACGGAATTATGGAACTAATCGTCCATTTTCCGGGTTATGGCATCTATTTCTTTGACAATGGAAGCTGGAGCGGCCGTATTCAACTAGTGCTCCCCAGAAGCTATGATCAAGTTCGGCAATGGAATTGCCATAGATTTCGGGACCGCATACGGGCTGTACACCTTCAACACAGCTGATGGCTTCACTCATATAAACACTTTATCTCCAGGAATCATGACTGAGGCTGATATTGATTCAGACGGAATTATGGAACTAATCGTCCATTTTCCGGGTTATGGCATCTATTTCTTTGACAATGGAAGCTGGAGCGGCCGTATTACCACCAGTGCTCCCCGAAGCTATGATCAAGTTCGGCAATGGAATTGCCATAGATTTCGGGACCGCATACGGACTGTACACCTTCAACACAGCCGATGGCTTCACTCATATAAACACTTCATCTCCAGGACTCATGACAGAGGCTGATATTGATTCAGACGGAATTATGGAACTATTCGTCCATTTTTCCGGTTATGGTATATATATCCTGTGACGATGGCGCGTGGAGTGACCGAATTTCCACAGGCCCCCGTGACATGATGGTTCCTATTAATATGATTGGACGCGCCATAAATGAGACAGATTGGCGAAAGACAATTGGTTTCATTTGCTCAATAATGTGGATTACATCAATAAAGTCAGTCTGCGGGATCAAAGCTTGATTCCGCAGACTGACTTCTTTATCGGAACTTTAGCCCCAAATGAAATACCCCGCCGCAAGCGGACGGGGTATCAAAATTATTTTACACCCTATGGGGTGGGGTTTTATAGCCGAGCTACGCAGTAAATCCAACCAGTAAACACGGTTGCTCTATGCACTGATCCAAAGAGCTTCAATTCTATCAAGCCAACTGTGCGCAAGTTGCGAATCGATGTAAAAAATACCTTACCCTGGCTGTTTACCGCAACACTCCATCATACAATATGTGATGGTTTTCTTGTAGACATGAAGTCTGATATCTTGCATAGTTTAATATTACTGTTGGGTCTGTTTTTAACGCGAAATATTTCTGTCTCATACCCGTTATGAGCAATTCATCGTAAGGATATTGTATTTTTCTACTTATACAGACTACCTTGCAAAATCAGGATTTTGCTTCCAAAGTAAGGCGCGTGTGAAAATTTTACTGCAGGCATATGTTTGATATTCCGAGGATAAAATATTCGCACGCAATGCAGAGTTTGGACAAAAAGATAATTTCTCAAGGTAGCCTACATATAATCTGTTGTGAAATAGAGTGAAAACTTATCTCTCAAAATATGACAATTCTTGGTATCATCCAGGCGGTGGACCTATAAAAAGATTCTTTTGGTATTATGTTAATCATTTGATTTTCACCCATGGATTAATACCTGTATCAGGATTAAAGGTGGCTCTTCTAAGGATGTTTGGGGCAACTATAGGGAAAGGAGTCAACATCAAACCCGCTGTTAATATCAAATATCCCTGGAATTTGAAAATTGGGGATCACACATGGATCGGGGAAAATGTGTGGATTGATAATTTGGCAAAAATTCAGATAGGATCCAATGTTTCATTATCTCAAGGGGCTATGTTGCTCACAGGGAACCATAATTATAGTAAAAGTACCTTCGATTTGATGGTAGACGAAATATTGTTGGAAGATGGCGTCTGGATTTGCGCAAAAGCTGTTGTCTGCCCCGGAGTAACCTGTCATGAACATAGTATCTTATCCGTAAATTCCATTGCAACGAGCAGTCTGGAACCTTTTGGTGTTTACCGGGGAAACCCGGCTACAAAATATAAAAATAGAGCTATTGACTAACTCCTTCTGAACAGTAGGCTTCAATTTCCATTATTCAGAAATTCCTGAATATCTTTAAACCAGATGAAAATCAGCATCATTACCGTTTGCTATAACAGCGCAAATTATATTGAAGATGCCATCCTTTCGATAGCCTCTCAGAACTATGAAAATATTGAATATATTGTAGTTGATGGTGCCTCGTCGGACGGCACACAGGAAATTCTGAACAAACACAGGGATAAAATCTCCACCTGCGATCAGCGAACCGGACGGGGGTATCTATGATGCCATGAATAAAGGTATCAGTTTGGCCACAGGAGAGGTGATTGGCATTTTAAATTCCGATGACTTTTATTATAATAACAATATCATACCAACCGTTGTAACAACATTCAAAAACCATGAAATAGATGCTGTGTTCGGGGATCTCATTTTTGTGGATCCCCAAAATCTCAATCGGACAGTACGCACTTATTCATCGGCAAAATGGCATCCTGACAGATTTGCAAGAGGATTTATGCCGGCCCATCCTACATTTTTTGTGCGGAAAAAATTTTACGAGAAGCATGGTCTTTTTGAAACAGATTACGAAATTGGCGCTGACTATGAAATGATGATCAGGCTCCTTTATGTCAATCGGCTTAGGTACAGATATCTACCACTAACGATGGTTAAAATGAGGAGAGGTGGTATCAGTTCTAATGGTATCAAAAGTAATTTCGTTTTGAATAGAGAAATAATTCGAGCTTGCAGAAAACATGGCATTAAAACCAATGCTCTAAAAATTTACCTGAAATACTTCAATAAAGTATTTGAACTATTTAACCATAAATGAAAAACATTCTGATTACAGGGGTTTCTGGGTTTTTAGGTAAAAATTTAACTGAATATTTTCATGGGAATACGCAATTTAAAATTTTTGGGTATTCTAGGAATATTGATCATGCAAGAGCAGCAATCAGGGACAATAGCGTACAGTTTTTGCCTGAAATATCAAATGATATTCTGAATAACAATGACATAGACACTATTATTCATCTTGCGGGAATAGTACATGATTTGTCAGGCAAATATAATGAAAATGATTACAAATCCGTGAATTTTGAAAAGACTAAAAAACTTTATGATCATTTTCTAGTCTCTGGCTCGAGGACATTTATTTTCCTAAGCTCAATAAAAGCTGTTGCTGACCATGCCGACCTAATGATTGATGAAGACTATGTACCGTCACCTTCATCAGCTTATGGAAAATCAAAACTTCAGGCTGAAAAACACCTGCAGAAACACCAGATCCCCGATAAATATTTATATATTTTAAGACCTTGTATGATTCACGGCCCTGGAAACAAGGGAAATTTGAATATGCTTTACAAATTCGTTAAAAAAGGGATTCCTTATCCACTTGGATCATTTGACAATAAAAGGTCTTTCCTGTCCGTTGCTAATTTTTGTTTTATTGTTGAAAAAATTCTGCATGGTGAATTGCAACAAGGCACCTATCACCTTGCTGATGACCCAGCGCTTTCAACCAATGAACTGGTGCAATTGATAGGTCAAGGAATAGGGAAAAAAGCACCTATCTGGAATGTCCCAAGGATGCTGATTTTTGTGATATCATCTGTCGGGTCCTTAGTGGGAGCGCCAATCAATAGGAATACTATTAGAAAGCTGACCGAAAGTATGGTTGTTTCAAACAAAAAGCTTTTACTAAATTTGGGACAACAGCTACCTGTTTCTTCAAAACAAGGATTATTAAAAACTATAAAATCATTGCTGATAGAGACGGGTGAACAAGCACGCTGAACTTTGCCGCCCCCGTAAATTTTGTCTGTAAAAAAATGTCTCGTAGTGTCGCAACGCAGATTTATAGATATCTTGAAAAGATTTTAAACGACTTTCGTTGAATTACATATAATTTTTTTGAAGGAATCTTGCTCACACTTGTACTTTCATTATGATAAACAACTATATCAGGATCATACAGTATTTTGCCTTCTGCAGCTAACACCTGACCAGCGAACAGCGCTTCTTCCCCCCAAAGGAACACCCTGTCATCAAGTCTGGTATAGCTATCAAAAAAATGTTTTGTTAGAACATAGCAGGCTCCTATTCCCATATAGATATTTAACTGCTTATTACATATATTTAATTTATTGCTATATCGTGTCAGCTTAAGCCTTTTAATTAGCCAGTATATGATCTGCCCCAGGTAATAATTCGTATAATAGATTTTATAACAAAATTTACGGAACGCAGAAATCCTGTTAATACAAAGAGGATTTTGATGAAATCCATTTCGGGTTATAATATTTGGAGCAATAGCCAGTGTTTTATGATCATACTCAATCTTCTCAAGATGTACGAGAAACATGTTATCGAATTCTAGGTCATTATTTCCCACTATAAAAATTCTGTTTTGTTTTTCCTTGACTGAATCAAGTCCCACATTGAGGGCACCAAAGTAGCCGACATTGTATTGATTTCTAATCAAACTTATGTCAACATCACCTTTGACGGCGGTCTCGATTAGTTTGAAGTCAGATAGAGAAGAATTGTTATCAACAATTATAATTTCTATCGATCCCCTATCAAATAAAAGTTTCCTGATGCTTTCTATATACTTTAACGTATACGTGGCATTATTATAATTTACTGCTATGAAGATATATTTTATCATTATTATTTCAGTTCGACGTAAAGAGTGATGCGTAAGAAAGTTAGTTGGCTGTTTGTTATATGAATAATGGGTACCTTGAATAATCAGGTTTTTCGTTCGAGATCAAGGCATACGAGAAATTTTACCGCAGGCATATGGTTAATATTCCGAGGATAAAATTTCGAGCATAACGCAGAGATCGGACGAAAAGGCGATTTTGCAAGGTGGCCTAATAGTGCAGATGCAACGAGGCTACGGGGGTAAAATGGCAATCCACCAGTATTTTTTTTAATATACTGCTTTGAGCAAATCACCGTTTTACTGCCACCGGCCTTGCCTGTAGGTACTTACCTGCAATATTGAGTCGACCGCTATAAATAGCAGAACAAATAACAAAGTCATTGATGACGCCAGGTAAGGGTTCGCCCAACTTGTTATCATTAATGCGCCAACAGAACACCCCATGGCCAATAGCAACTTACCTTCATTTGTACCGATCACTTCTGGATTCTGCTTCATTCTTTTATGGGTTCTCACCAGAACCCATAGTAAAGGTGCAATGATAAAGCCGAAACCGATAAGCCCAACACGGTAGAGAATCATTGGATACTGTACTTCAAAAGCAAGTCCGGATTCGTCACGCGTATAGTTGTAAATGTGGGCTCCCAACACCTTGACCCAAAAGTAGGCTCTTCAAGCCAGGCTTTTAACATTATCTCCGTCTGCTCAATGCGGACCGGATCCACCATCTCCCTAAATTCAAGCCCCCTGATATCCCACTTACCTAATGCGATGGGAATATAATCTATAGTGGCGATGTAACCTAATGATATCAATGTGATAACAACAATCATCAAATTGAAAGTTCGGAGAATCCGTGACCCCTTGGACCCGGATATCATTATGCTCAACATCACAAATATAATAAACATTGAAACAATTGGACCGCGTAGGAAATTAACGACAAACGGTGCAATGGATATAAATAGAAGTAATACACCTCCTAACCGCGCTAAAGCCTTCACTTTTGAATCTATTGTGTAGCTGATACCTAAAAAGACACCAATCATACAAAGAATTACAGGAGTTAAGGCTGCTCGTCCAGTTTGCAGGATCGCTGTCATCATAGAGGCATCCATAACGCCAAAATTAAAAATCCAATTATTAAGCAGGATGATTTTAAACCTTTCAGGGGCAACAGAGAGAGAAAACAACAAGAGAGATAAATTAACAATAGTACAAGCAAGCCAACCCAAAATAAAACTAAAGTGTCGATGCAGCAAATCCCGGAGTGGAAAATAAACCATGATTATTAAAAACCGTTGTACATCTGCAACTGCACCGGAAAAAGCATTGCCCCGGATGATCACCGAGTACATAAGTAGCATACTGGGAAATATTGTCCCATAAAAGACTATCAAAGAATCTCTTGTATGACGGTTAATATTATAAATGACATTAGGTTTTGCGAACACATAAATGAATAAAACAATAAATAAGAGTGCAGCGCGCCCTGAAATGGGCCCGACACTAAACCATGCGCCGCCGACGCCAAAAAACATTTCATTAAGCCAGGTCAATGTAAGAGCATGCATTACATTTTTTAAAAACATAAACGAAACAATAAAGGGAATGATGACCACACCGACCAGGCTAACAAGTTGATCGTTCGGAAATATCATAGGGATAAGCGCTAAGCTCTATGCGTCGGCATATAAATTTATGGGAAATACCAAAGGAGGCTTGGCAATTGCTACGGTTTCGGCATGTACAGCTTTTGGAGCTGTCTGTGGGTCAAGTGCGGCAACTGCCGCAACTATGGCTACTGTCGGACTTCCTGAAATGAGGAAATTTGGCTACGCTGATGAACTGGCAGCAGGTTCTGTCGCCTCAGGTGGTGGATTAGGCATGATTATGCCTCCGAGTGTTGTTCTGATAGTTTATGGTATTTTAACGGAACAATCTATTGGCAAGTTGTTTATGGCCGGTATTCTGCCGGCTTTTCTGGTGACTGTGCTATTTATCATTACCATAATGCTCTGGTGTCATTTTATGCCCGAACAAGGGCCCAGAGGGGAGTCTTTTACCTGGAAAGAAAAATTAAAGTCGTTGAGCGGGATGGTGGAAACCTTGTCAGTTTTTGCCCTGGTTATGGGAGGACTTTTCTTTGGCTTGTTTACCCCTACAGAAGCTGCTGCAGTTGGGGTTATGGGTGTATTGTTTGTGTCTGTTCTACGCAGGCAGTTGTCCTGGTCACGATTCGTCGATGCCCTGTACGAAACGCTTAAAACCTCCTGTATGGTGATGATGCTTGTCGCAGGTGCAACTGTTTTCGGCAAATTTTTAGCCGTAACAAGAATACCGTACGATATTGCTACCTGGATTGGTGGCTTTGACCTGCCGCCAATATTAATTCTTGGCATGGTAGTGATGGTGTATTTCATTGGTGGTTGTTTTATGGATTCCCTGGCTCTTGTTATGTTGACGGTGCCAATATTCTTCCCTTTGATTCTAGGCCTTGGGTTTGACCCGATCTGGTTCGGAATTATCATCGTGATGGTTACAGAGATGGGAGTTATCACTCCTCCGGTTGGGATAAACGTGTATGTGGTTTATGGTGTGGCCAGAGCTCTGCCGGGGGGAGGGATGGCTCTTGAGTCAATTTTTAAAGGCATTGCACCTTTCATGGCGGCAGTACTTACAGGCACTATCATTCTTGCAATCTTCCCACAAATTATTCTTTTCCTGCCAAATCTTATGTACTGATACTTAATACTATTCCTAAACATCTTTCCTTCTTAATATCGGATTTTTTTAGATGTTTTGCGGCTTGTTTCTCCAAAAGGGAGGTTGTTTTGTCGTAAGTGTTTGATTATTATATAAGATATTGCTTTCTTGTAAACCTAAATTATATATTTCAATCCTCTTACTACTAACACCCCACAAGGGGGTACTAAAAGAGTGAACAGAAAATAATCTGTAAGGCACTAAGAAATTAAGGAGACAATAATGGAAAGGGTGGTGATTGTAAGCGGGGTTCGTACGGCTGTTGGAAGTTTTGGGGGATCTTTAAAAGATGTACCTGCCATACAGTTGGGAGCGACGGTAATGAAAGAAGTTATGAAGCGCGCAGGCGTCCGTCCTCAAGTCAGTCAGCTTATGAAGGCAGGGACCCCCGAAAGTCTTAAAGGCCAGAGGAAAATCCCCCTTGAAACGAAGGCGGATGACTGGAATGAGAAGGCCGCACAACTTGCCATCGATGAAGTGATTATGGGCAATGTGCTCCAGGCAGGCCAGGGACAAAATCCGGCCCGCCAGGCTATGATCCATGCAGGTATTCCAAAAGAGACTCCAGCCTTTACCATCAATAAAGTGTGTGGTTCCGGTCTGAAGGCTATAACTCTGGCCGCAACTTCCATTATGGCAGGGCAGGCTGAGGTGGTCATTGCTGGTGGTATGGAAAACATGAGCATGGTGCCTATGGCCCTGCCTAAAGCCAGATGGGGACACAGGATGGAAGTGACGGGCAAGGGTGAGGTCACTGATCTCATGGTTTTTGATGGGCTGTATGAAATTTTCTACGGATATCATATGGGCATTACCGCTGAAAACATTGCCACAAAATACGATATCAGCCGTCAGGAACAAGATGAACTCAGTGTTGTGAGTCACCAAAGAGCCTGTAACGCTATAGAAAATAATATTTTCAAAGATGAAATTGTTCCGATTACCATTAAAAGCCGAAAAGGTGATATCATATTTGACACCGATGAACGGCCAATGGAGACTAGTCTGGAGAAAATGGCCAAGCTCCGTCCAGTCTTCTTAAAGGATGGTTCCGTTACTGCTGGAAATGCCTCAGGGTTAAATGATGCAGCCGCCGCAGTACTCCTGATGTCCGCCTCTAAGGCAGAAGAGCTCGGTCTTAAACCTATTATTGAAATCAAAGCTTTTTCTTCTGGTGGGCTTGATCCGGCGTACATGGGGCTTGGCCCGGTACCAGCGATTCGAGCTGCTCTCAACAAAGCCAGCCTGTCGATCGGCGAAATTGATATGATTGAGCTTAACGAAGCATTCGCCGCACAAGCTATAGCCTGTATGAGAGAATTGGATATTCCGTTAAACCTTCCCAATCAATTGGGTAGCGGTATTTCACTTGGCCATCCCATCGGTTGCACCGGTGCTCGCCAAGTGGTCACCGGTATGCATCAGATGCAAAGAGATGGCTTAAATCGAGGACTTTTCAGTATGTGCATTGGTGGCGGTATGGGAATGGCTATGATCGCTGAGCGAATTGATAATACGTAGTCTGTTCATACTTCTTGTCAGTCACCTTGTGGGCCGTTCGCTCTCACTGTGGAATTGTCAACTCATCCACTCTATCATCATTATCGGGGTGGTAAACCGTGTACCAAAGTGAGGAACTCCATCCTTGTTCCCGCTCGTCGGAATTCTGAAATAGCCTGGTAATCAGCATCAGCATACCAGTCTTTGGCGGCCCGATCCGAGGGGAATCGAAAGATAATCATCCGCCCACTACGTGGGGCATGACCTTCCAAATGAATTGGCTGGTCATCATAGGTAACAAATTCGCCCTGATACTTCTTCAAGAGTGGAAAAAAAGCCTTCTCATATTTTCGATACGTCTCTGCATCTGTAACTATCAAATTGACAATCATATATACTGGAATATCTTCCATAATCTTTCCTTAATTTTTTTGTTACGTGTACTCTTTTAGGAAAATCAATCGTAACATGTTAACCCATCAGATTTGGCAAAAACATGGTGAATTGTGGTAGAGCAATAAGCAGAATAATCTCGGCGACATCGGCAATAAGAAAATGGGTAGACCCCACGGAAAATTGTATGCATTGGAACCTGGGTAATTCCCTGGATGACAAAGACATTTAATCCGACCGGAGGAGTAATTAAGCCCATTTCAGTTACCCTGACGACGAGAATTCCAAACCAGATCGGCTCGAAATTGAGTTGAAGAATGAGTGGGTAAAAGACTGGAACCGTGAGCAGCACAATTGCCATGGAATCCATCAAACAGCCAAGAACCAGCAATGTGAGAAGAATCAAAACTAGAATTACATAGCGATTGACGGGCAGCTCAGAGACCATTGAGGCAAGTTCAAAAGGTAATCTGGTTACCGAGAAAAAATAGCCAAGAATCATAGCTCCGAGAACAATCAGAAACAGCATTCCTGTTGTCGATGCCGTGCTGGTCAAAGTCGTTTTCAAATTGACCAGGTCAATTTGCCCCGAAAAATATAAAAGTAAAAGCGATGAAAGCACCTACTCCAGCGGCTTCGGTAGGAGTGAAGATACCTGAATAGAGTCCACCAATGACAATAAGAAACAGTACAATGACTTGCCATGTCTTCAGAAATGATAAAAATTTTTCACTCGCTGTGGTGCGTGGTCCGGGAGGTCCCAACAGAGGATTGCGTTTGCACAATATCATAATGGTAATGATATAAAAGACAGCTTCCAAAATCCCGGGGATGAATCCTGCCATAAACAATTTGCCTATGGATTGCTCGGTAATAATGCCATAGATGATCAGAATCACACTGGGTGGAATCAGAATTCCGATACAGCCGCCTGCGGCAATAGAGCCTGTTGCAAGAGCTTATCGTATTTATATTTTTTCATTTCCGGCATAGCTACTTTTGCAAGAGTTGCTGCTGTTGCCAGGCTAGATCCGCTAATGGCGGCAAAACATGCACAAGCTGCAACTGTAGCTATTGCAACCCACCCCGAAGACTACCAAAGAGCGTGCGGACCGATCGGTAAAGATCTTCACTCATCCCGGCAGCAAAAGCAAAGGATCCCATAAGAATAAACAGTGGGATGACACTCAAATCATTGTTGGCAAAGGTGGTATAAGGCACCGTTTTAAGAATTCCAAAAGCAGGTCCCCAACCGGCAATATAGGCGAAACCTAAAAATCCAACCAATCCCATGGCGATGCCAATCTGCATTCGCAACAACAAGAGAATGAGCAAAATAAATATGCCAAGAATACCGGCTTCAGATGGCCCCATGAGATGCCTCCTTCGATTTTGCATCAACAGTTGAACAAACAGAATAACAGCAAAGACAAAGGTACCAATGGCAACTGGAATGACAAACGGATATGCTGGGATCTTTAATACCGCAGAAGTTACTTTTGAATCGTAGACATCAAAAATACTGATAAATAATTTTGCCAGCTAATAAGCAGGATAAAGCCAATGGATGGGAATCGTAATCAAAAAGTGACAGACTCTTTGCACACATTTGGGGAAATGGTCAACAATCAAATCTACCGCCACATGGGATTTTTGAAGAGCACAGTAGGCGATACTGAAAGGCACGATAATAGCCATCAAGAATTCGACTAACTCCATTGCACCTGAGATTGGACTGTTGAAGAAATATCGACAAGCAACATCGGCTGCAGTCAGGACACATCATGATCATCAGTGCCGCTGCTGCAATGGCTGATCAATATCCGGTGACAATGTGAGTCACTTTATCCGGCCAAGTTGGTTTCATAGATTATCTCTCTTGGATAAGCTGATAGAACGACTTTTGTACCCCGATAAATTATTTTCTAAAGTGCCTTTCACGGATTATTTTCGTTATTATCAAACAAGAGGTAAAACTTGACCTCGAAACACCCGTCAGGCACTAACATAATATGGTATTATGGTGTACGGTGCAGAGCTGAACATACTTTGTCGCCGCACACACAAGGACTGGATGAATAGCTTATTCCTGACCAATTTTAAGTGTCGTGTCCAGGATCATTGGGCGTTTTTAACACCTTTTGCTTCCATATCCTTCACCCAATTTGCCCATATTGGTTTGCCACCAACATCAATCCATTTTTGACGTTCTTCCGGGCTCAAGGCAAAGACGTTTTCGCCATTACCTGCTGCCTTGACTTTTTCTAGTCCCCAGTTTCCGCATGTCGTCAAAGAAGTGGCGACCCCAGAATTTTGAGCCGGCTTCTCCGCTGACACTCATAATGCCATCCTGAACATCTTTGGGAAGGCTGTCCCATTTGTTCTTATTCATCACTAAAGAAAAGTAAACCGCAGGAAATGGTACTTCGGTGAAATACTTCGCCACTTCATAAAAACGCCAGACATGGATCGCCTCCCAAGGTGCTCCCATGCCGTCAATAACTCCTTTTTGCAGGGATATGTAGCTGTCGGGCATTGGGATCAGCATGGGTACTCCACCAAGAGCCTTTACCATATCGGTAGGAGGACCACCGGTCATCCGAATTTTCATCCCCTGCAGATCTTCCATGGTATGCACTGGCTTATTGACGGTTATCAAGGTGTATGGAGGGCTGGTATAAAAAAGCAGGACTTTTACATCGGTAAATTCCTTTTGGATTTCAGGAAATTTTTCATAGAGTTGCCATAGAATTTGGCTGCCTCTTTCTGCGCTTGTAAACGGCAGGGCCGGAAGGCTGATGACATCGGTTACAGGAGTCATGCCAGGCCAATAGCCATGAAAACACCAGCCAATATCAGTAATACCCATTTTGGTGGCATCCCACATATCTTTGCCTTTGGCAAGGGTCTGCCCATAAAACGGCTGTATTTTAACTTTGCCCCCGGTAGCTTCTTCAATTTGCTTCAACCATGGTTCAACGGCATTAACAGTGCTCAGCCCGTTTTCGGGATTTTGTTGAGCAAAGCGTAAAACTATGGATTTTCTTTTGCCTGTGCACATAAAGGCCATTGCCATGAAGAATGTGATCAGCAAAACCATGACTCGTTTTTTCATACGATCCTCCAGCTGTAAATTTTGCAAAATTGCCTGTGTGTTAGAGTAATTACTTGAAATTACTGAGGTCACTGCCCGGTTTCAAAGCGAAAAGTCTGATCGGGGTCAACGACCGCCAGGATTCGGACGACACATCCGTCACCGCCTGTCCAGCGCCAGGGGAAGGCCATAAAAAACAGCGTTTACCTGTCACTTTGTCCAGATCTCCACCGACATTTTCAATGCCGGGGATATCCACCTTTGACCATGAGAATTTTATGTGCCGGTTCCCAATCCGGAAAATCTTCTTTAGCGTCCCGACCAGTGGCTCTTTGTATTCCTGGATCAAATGTGGCTGAGAGGGCCCGAGGCCATGATCAACAAGCTTGGTTGCAATTGGATGGTCATTGGCCTGGTGACCATAGCCGACACATTTTACTTTTTTATCCACCAGCCATTGCGCACCTGCTCCCGAGATGCCGCAGCCATAGGCGAAATATTCATCACTGTCCGCCCACTTATGGTGAAAGCCGGTGTTGATCATGACAATGTCGCCTTCCTTGATCGTCAGGGCTGGCATTTTCCAGGTCCTCTGGGGTAATTACCCCCCATTTTCCTTTGGGGATTGATACAGCAACACCGGTACCGCAGAGACGCCAGGTCGGATAGCTGTTGATGCGGGGTATTTTCGGTAACATGGAGAGGGGCATCCATATGGGTGCAGCGATGCATAATACCATCCCATCTCATTTGATAGATTCCGTCTTTGGCATGAAATTTATCCACAATTAAATTGACGCTGGGAGTGGATGGCCATTCCGGCATATGTTGATGAAAGGCATGACTTAAATTATATATTTCAAGGCTCATAGTTTTTTTCCTTTAGTGTTGAGGGTAACTAGTGCTCGTCCATAAATGAGAAATTTTGTTCTAAATTGAGGCGCTCGATGAATTTAACCACAGGCATATAGAGGATATCGGAGTCTGCGCTTACCTCCGAGGATTAAATTTTGAGAGCAACGAAGAGTTAGGGCAAAATTGCCATTTATGGTCAGACATTAACTATTTTCCGGAGTCGATCCTGCATTTTCCGGTAGGATCAATCATCGCCATAAAACGAACAGGACAGGCATCACCATATTCAAATTTCCATGGGGTGGCGGCGAAGGTTGCCCGCTTGCCGCAAAGTATGTCAACGTCACCCCCAACCTGTTCAATCGTAGGGATGCCGGCTGCAAGGAGAACTTTATGGGCCACATTCCATTCTGGATGTTCCTTTTTTGGATCCAGACCGGTTGCCTCTTATAGTCTTCGGCCAAGCGGTTCATGGTGGGGCCTCCTCGATGGGGACCAAAGGACGTAGCCAGAGGATGATCCACCTGCGGCATATCCACGCCAACCAGTTTACAATCTTTTTTCACCAGCCATTCGGCAGCATCCTTAGACAGGCCAGGAGATTCGCCGAAATATTCGATGGCATCTGAATACTTATGATGCCATCCGGAGTTGATAACAACGATATCACCCTGCCGAACTTTTGAACCCGCTGTTTCCAAATCTGCTGCGGTTATAACTTCATAACTTTTTTTGGGGAGTCAAGGACAATGCCATTGCCGAAAAATCGATCAACAGGGATGCTCGCCAGGTCTGCTGCTTTCTGGATCATGTGCAAGAGGAGCATTCATATGTGTGCCAGTATGCATGACGGTATTGATCCGGTGAGCGAGAACCCCATGTTGAGCGAATTTAACAGCGCGGAACATTTTAACATCGTCTTGTCCTGGGTAGGAGGGTACGCCGTGCCCCCAGTGGGTGGCTCAGTTCGATCGTTTGCAACCCACTGTAGGGGTCAATGGTAATTGGTGTCATAATGTACCTCTTTTCTAAGGTTTGCGTTGTCTTCGCAGGCCATTTTATTTGCGCTCATTGAGCAGCCAGCTCTGAAAAATTCAAAAAACCATCCCTCTGACGCGTTAATATATCCCCCAGCCTTTCTCTAAAAAAATATTGTGTGAAAGACAGGTATTCGATATTTCATAAAAATAACGTGAAAAATAAATATGATACATTTAAAAAACACTAATGTTTCATATAGTAAAACAAAAAAACCAGCATGCGAAACTCATTGTACATCGACAAGCAAGCATGTCAAGAGTATTTTACATGCAATATAATATGGCGAAATTGGTTTATATCTTTTATATAATATCAGAAGTATATCTCTCGACTTTGAAAACATTTGTGATGCCGCTCTCCGATATTTCATAAAGCAAACAAAGGAAAACGATGGATGATGTAGGTCTCTATGATTGCCCCATGCCCGAATCATTTCGCGACAAGATGGGCTGACAGTATTTTTGGCATGGCTTTTTTATCTTGGTTTCGTCAGCCGGGTCTTGTTTGCTCCTCTTATGCCGGAAATTGAAAAAGATTTGGGCATTGGTCATAGTGAGGCCGGAACTCTGTTTCTCATGTTGTCTTTGGGCTATTTGCTGGCTCCGATATGTTCTGGGTATATTTCATCGAGGATTAATCATCTGGGAACTCTGAAATTATCTGCGCTGCTCGTGGGGGTTGCGCTGATTCCCTGCAGCTTCAGCAAGAGTATGTGGGGCTTGGGGTTTTGGCTTATGGTTGTCGGTTTTGCCGGTTCCCTTCATATGCCCTCTGCTATCACCACAATTACCGCAGAGATCCAGAAGTCCGACTGGGGAAAAGGATTGAGTGTGCATCAATGTGCTCCACCGCTGAGCTTTGTCGTGCTCCCCTAATCGCAGCCTTCTTGCTGCGCTGGTTTTCCTGGCGGGAAATAGTACTTATCTGGGCTAGGACTAGCACTTTTTTCTGCTCTTCTTTATAGTTTTTAGGTAAAGGGAGGGGAATTTCCCGGTCAACCTGTTAATATACAAAATGTTAAGATTGTTGGTTCTAAAGGCTCGTTCTGGCTCATGGTCGTCCTTTTTACGCTGGCAATGAGTGGCAATGCCGGAATATTCGCCATGCTTCCCCTCTATTTTGTGACAGAAAGAGGTGTTTGATCTTGAGCACGGCCAATACTTTGATCGGTTTGTCCCAGCTATCGGGCATTGTCATGATATTTTTCGCAGGCTGGATTACCGACAGGGTTGGCCAAAAGAGGATAATTGCCCTTTCTATGCTATTGACTGGTATTTTGACTGTGCTTATTTCCTGTACCAGAGGATGGATGTTGATTCTCGTCCTGTTTCTGCAGCCTGCTGTGCTGACTGCTTTTTTCCCTGCAGGGTTTGCTGCATTGTCGACGAATTGCACCACCTTCCCTGAGGAGTGTTACAAGTGCAATTGGGCCCCCATTGGCCTTTCTTATAGGAGGCGGATTGACGCCTCAGTTTTTGGGTTATTTCGCGGAATCATATACATTTTCAACCGGTATACTGTTGCGGGATGTTTATTATTCTGGTCCGATCCTTGTTTTTTTTGTAAAACTAGGAAAATATGATGATCAAGCTGGATGTTGATTGAGGGCTCGCGAATTACCTGAAACGAGGCGTGTGGAGGCAGGATATGATTTCGTTTTGTTACTTTATAGAATTGGATGAGCTTGAGCATGTTATCAATGTTTTTGCTCTGATTAGTAATATTTTCATCAAAAAGTGTAGTATTTTATCATATTTTGAGAAAGCTCGACATGATTAAATCCTTTACAGTACTCTAGATTGTTGTCTATTTATATAATAGGAGATGGAAAAATTATGTTAAAACCAATTCGATCGATTCTGTTTGCCACAGATTTAACACCAAATTGCCAGCCGGCTCTGGACTTCACAATAGCCATTGCTACTCGTTTTCAGGCTACAATATATATGTTACACGTTATTGAGAAATTGCCTGATAATGTCAGCGGAAGGTTAAAAGGTTTGCTTGGTACCCATCAGTGGGAGATATGGTTGATTCCCACCAGGAGAGTGCGCATAAATCCCTTCTCGGTAAGCAATCTACCAGCGTCGGAATCAGAGAGGCTGTGCGCAATTTCTGTAAACAGGAAGGTCTGGAGGATGATTCCTGTGATTTCAAATCCAGTGAAATTATTATTACTGATGGTGAACTTATAGAGGATATCCTGAGCAATGCCGAGAAAAATGAATGCGATTTGATTGTGCTTGGTGGCCATAGAAACGTGTTCTCCAAAACATCTCTTGGCAGTACGGCGAAAGGGGTACTGAAAAAGAGTAAAATTGCGGTAACAGTGGTTCCTTCAGGTGACAAATAATGTGCCGCCTTACTGGTTGGGGTGTTTGTGTGGTACTGAGAAAACAATGGCATATCTCCAGAGCTTTGGAAATGGGAACAGTTTATCGGGGACTTTTCCATGAATGAAAAAAGATAAAGCTCTATGCCGTAAGTACTTGTGCCCATTGCAAGACACTAAAGAAAATGCTTGAGACCGAGAATTTCGCTTTTGAGTGTGTCGACGTCGATCTTCTGGCAGGTAAACAACGCAGGGATATGCTAGAAGAAGTGAGAAAATAATAAACGCTGTTCCTTTCCGACAATGATTATTGGAGAGCAGGTCATTGTTGGTTACAGGGAAAATGAAATTAAGGAGGCGTTGGGGATCTGATGGATGCTGAGCAACTTTATGAGAAACTGAAGGCCATCCAGGAAAAGAAAGGCCTCATTTTTAATAAGGACAGATTGAAAACCCTGGAGCTCCTTGAGGGACTTCTGGTGAACAGAAAACGTTATGGTTATATGTCCTGCCCCTGCAGACTGGCCTCGGGTGACTTGGAAAATGACCGGGATATAATCTGCCCGTGTTTGTATTGTCAGCCGGATATCGAAGAATTTGGAAGCTGTTACTGCAATCTGTATGTATCCAAGAGAATGGAATGAAGGGTCAATACCCCAGGTGTATGTTCCAGAGCGACGACCGCCGGAAAAAACAGTTTTCTGAGTATACCTGGTGTTCTGCTATCAGGTCATCTGAGAAGGCTAGTACTATTAATTAATATGTCAGAGATAAGGTGGTATCGCCATATGAACTTAAGGCTCTGGCTCTTGTGAGAAAATTATGAAAACTGCAGAATGGGGGAGTTCCGTAAAAATCCAATTTTCCATTACACTTGATGATGGCAGTATTGTTGGGATACCCGAAGAAAGACCAACTGAATTTTAAAATTGGTGATGGTAAAATATTGCCTGCGCTTGGAAGCAAAGATTAGTGGGAATGAGCTGAAAAAGAAATCAGAGAAATAAGATTTCTCCTGAGGATGGGTATGGGCAGTACAACAAAGAGCTGGTGCTCAGGGTCGAGCGAAAAACTTTTCCCCATGACATTAATGTGGCTGTTGGTCGAACAGTGCAGTATCAGAACAGAGATGGGGAAAGGGTCAATTTTGTGGTCAATGCCGTAGATGAGAAAACGGTTACAATAGATGGAAACCATCCCCTGGCCGGACTGAACCTGAACTATAAGTTGAACTTCTAGAAGTGGTCTGAAATAATAGGGAAATAATCTGTAAGATTGAAAAGGAGATTATCCTTTTAGAGTAAAAATCGCGACAAAAGAAGGACCCCACCGGGAGAACAAATTCGGTCAGGTCCTTTTTTTGTCGCGATTTTTTCTGCTTCAGAAAGTTGGTCAGTGCTATCTATTTCCCCGCCATATCCATGGCAATGTCGCCAAGTCCACGATCAATATCTGTTTTAATACCCTCCATGGTCTAATGTAACACCATCTTTTTCAAAGGTGAGAGAATAGCTTCGATCATCCTTGCAGTTCCTTGAACCAGAAGTCACCAAAATTGGTGGTTGTCTCGGTGAAATTTCTCCCCGGATTCCTCGTCTTTCATGGTACAGGTTGCACCAATGATAACCTCTTTTTGCGACGGGTCGTACAGGGTGCCGGCAATAAATTTTTTCGGCAATCCCTTATAATATACCCTTGACTTGGTACCGGCTTCCGGGATTGAGCAGTTCCGCATCTTTGATGAAATCAGCAAAATCCTCTTCTTCTCCAAACTGCAGGGCCTCGGTTGGACACTGATCAACACAGCGGGGTACTGTCCACTCGGCGATCATTGTCGAGAAGATGGCTGCAGCCGGTACATTTTTGAGCAATATTTATCTGCTCATTAAAGTAAATAGAGTTGTGCGGACAGGTATCAGCACAAAGTTTGCAGCCGGTGCATTTTACCGGATCGATGATCACGATGCCGTCGTCCCGTTTATAGATGGCATCTGCCTTACAATCTGCAATGCATGGTGCGTCGTCGCAATGATTGCAGAGAAAAGGGACGTAGGTAACCCTGACGTGGGGGACATGGCCACGAACCTTTTCTGTCAGGCCGATCCAGAATTGTCCTGTATCAGGCTGCGGTTTTGCATAAGGAGTCCAGTCGTTGGCTACGTGCTCGTCTTTACAGGCGATTTGGCAGCAGTAGCAGCCGTTACAGACTGAGAGATCTACAGTAAATACTTTCATTATTTTTTTCCTCCGTCAACAATCCAGGCATCCACGCGAAGGCCGGCTGCCGGATCATACTTTCTGTCAAAGGCTCGGGGAAATCGCGCCTCCACCGGTCCATCTCTTCGCCGCTCACTTTCTGCACCTCTACCAGGTAGCCGCCGCCAATCTGGCCGACGCAGTTCTCGGAAGTAACGGCACCTGGCGTGATGGTGTTGATGGCACCGCCGCGTTCGATCTCGCCGGTTTTAATCGGATCGTGTCTGGCGCCATGATCCATATAGGCGACACCATCGCGCAGCCGTTCAGTCACATAGGCGCCGGCCAGAACGATCCCTCGTTCGTTGAAGACCTTGACGATATCGCCATTTTTAATGCCACGTTTTTCGGCTTCTTTAGGGTTCAGCCAGCATGGTTCATATTTATATCCGTCAGCGCCTGTTACTTTCATGGTCGGGGTTTCACGTGTCCAGGTGATATCGTCACACTGGGCATGCACCCGCCAGCGACCGTGATTGGACATCTGCAGCAGCGGAAACATCTTCGACCGATGGCTGGACATTCGTTCGTCATGGTTATGGCTTTTTTCAATCCATTTGGGGATCGGTCCTCGTTCTTTATCGTGAGGATACGCCTTGGCCAGGGCTTCGGAATAAAACTCCAGCTTTCCTGTCGGAGTATTGAGTGGATGTCCTTCCGGATCTTCATAGAATTCACGGAAACCTGGAGGATCGTCTTCCCAGTCCGGATGGGTGTTGTAGATCCAGTATTGTTTTTCTTTCAACTGTTCCCAGGAGACAAGTTTTTCGCCGCCCATATAGCCCCAGATGAGTTTTTGCAGATCTGCGGTGGTTTTACCCTCGGTCATCTGCTGTTCCATACCCTCAAACTGTTTGGCGACTTCCAGGACGCATTTCCGCATCACTCTTGGATTCGCCGATCGGTTCGATGGCCTTTTCGGTGATCATGATATTGGGCTGCATGGTTCCCTGACGGATGTTGGTGACGATGTCATCAACTTCCATATAGGTGTTGGCCGGCAGAACGATGTCGGCATAGACACAATCGTTTTCAAACCATGGGTGCTGGGCGACGATGCATTCGACCTGTGGGTTCTGCATGGCCAGCTCGGTCTCGTGACCGTAGTTCCAGCAGGTGATCCTGCAGGGGCAATCGGTCCAGATCATATGGATTTTGGAACCGTTCTCTTCTTTGGAAATAGGGAAGATATAGTGTTCAAACTGGTCGTGGGTCAGAGCGTTCTGGGCGCCGGTGCCCCTGAAAGTAATCGGTTCGTCGGAGAGGATGGCATTTTGAATCAGGGTCTTGGGAATGACCTGCTGCTGCCAGGCACTGACAGCACTGAGAACAGGCAGGGCGATGCGTTCTTCAATTTCCGGATTCCAGAAGAAGGTGCCGCCAAGTCCTTCTGCGCGAGGCAGACCGAAATAGGTGAATTGGTGCTGATGGACACCGGGCCCACCAAGCCCCTGCATGCCGAGCAGAATACACTCCAGACGGGCTGGTTCGTGGGAAAAGGGTCCACGGATGAAACCGCCGCCGAAATAGTGGGCGATGGACGTAGTTTTGTTGGCGAATTCACGGGCCAGAGCCTTGATGGTCCAGACAGGAACACCGCATTTTGGGGATGCCCATTCAGGAGTCTTGGGAACGTCGTCTTCTTTACCCAGAACATAGTCTTCTATCTTGTCCATACCGACTGCGTGGGTCTTGACATACTCTTTGTCGTAGGTGCCTTCAGTGACCCACATATAGATGATGGCCAGCTGGAGGGCCGCATCGGTGTTGGGTAATACCGGAATCCATTTGTCGGCATGCATGGCTGTGCCGTAGTTGCAGTCAGGACAGATATAGACTTGCTTAATCCCTACTTCTGTGAAAAAATAACAGAGCCTGCTGGCGAACTGGCCGACAAAGCCCCAAGGGGTGGTTTCCGGATCGCAGCCCCAGAAAAGGACCATGTCGGCGTGTTCGATGGTATCTTTGACGATATTTGCCGCCGGATACATGATGCCCTGGGCGCCCTGGCCCCAGACATGTTTGGCACCCCAGTACCAGCCTTCCCAGCTGTCGGGATTTCGTACCTGGAGGGTAAAGCCCCCAAGATAGTCAAGCAGTACGCCTGGATGGCCGTGGGGGGTATTGATGGTTTTGCATTCGCCGTGGCCATCTCCCTGCATTAAGATACTATTTACGCCATACTCTTTATGGCATCTCCTGATTTCATCGGCAATCAGATTACTGGCCGTGATCCCATGAGATGCGCTCGAATTTGCTTACGCCACGATTTTGGGTGTTTCTTTCGCCGTTGGGATCCCAGTCGACACGTTTCATGGGAAATGGCACGCGGTTTGGGGAATAGACCCGTTTTTTGTAGGCCAGTGAAAAGGGCCCGGGCAAGGATTTCCAGGTCGGTTCGATGGATTTGCCGTCTCGAGTCATCTTCCATTGGCGTACGTCTTTTTTGTCATATTTCCAGCCATACCGCATCGGACGAACACGGACAATCTTGCCATCTTTGACATCTACCATGCCTTCGGCGCCACCGCCGAAATATCCGCCGAGGCCGAGAGATCTCAAGACTGTTTTGTCTTTTGTTTTGATTGGTTTCATCGATACTTATCCCCTCAGGTTGAAAATTTTCCACGTCTGTAAATAGCCAGTGCACTTGTTTGAAAATATTTAAAAGCATTGAAAAGACTGTATATGTTCGTGTTGATATGTAAGCCAGGAACAGCAAGGCTTGTGTATGAAATATTACATGCAACATTCCACTTATAATACTAAAAACTCATAGTGTGTCAATAAAATTTTGCCAGATAACGGTGGCATTTAAGCAAGTAATCCTGATTTTGGGCCAAATCCAAGTGGGATTAATTGTAAATGAATGAAATTACATGATGATTTAGGGGAAAAAAATCTAAAAAAATTTTGCTTGCTCACAGGTATCTTACCTTAGCTACGAATCTTTCGTCTGGCTTTGATGCGTCGGCCGGTAGGGCAGGGCGTTTTGCACTTGAAGCAAACACCTGTGCACCGGGTTCCTCCTCTTGAACCGCAGCCGTATCCACAGGTTCCGCATCCCGTCGGGGGGTAAATACCACTACCGCTTATACGAAAGCCGAAGCGATCACCGTCTATCTTGATAGGGCCATATCGCCGCAAAAGCTTACGTTCAATTATGTAGCTGTAGCCGTCAATTTCAAACAACTTGTCTGTCGGTTTTGCAGCTTCAAGAGCCAGCCCGAAGGAATGCATACCACAGCCACCGATTTTAAGGAAAATCCGTATGGGTAGCTTCTCTTTGTCCTGGCAGTATTCTGCTATTGCCAGGGACGCTTTTGGTGTGACTTCAATCATGATGATATCCCTGCCTTTCTAGTTTTTTGCAAAATAAAATTCAAGAAATCAGTCTGTAAGGTACTAACGCCCTCGGGGGCGACTGAAAAGAATCCTGATTCTCTCCTTTCTCGTTTACCGGGGCTGGATTCAAGTGGTTGCATACTACTTTCCAAACGGGCAAATTGGATATGTACAAGTTTTGCAATGAAGGCAAAGACCTCCATGTCCGAGAGCTGCAATTTCCTTTCGAGTGATCTTCTCACCAGTTAAAACTCTCGGATAGACAAGGTCTAAAATTGTTCGCGAGGCATACATCCCGCAGGCAGGAATCCCAAGCACCGGAACTTTCCCTAGATATGCAACCATAAACATCGCGCCGGGGAGGACGGGTGTACCGTAGACAATATCTTGTATTCCTGCTTTTTCCATGGCATGCCGTGTACGGTCATCTGGGTCGACACTCATTCCTCCAGTGGTGATCAGCAGGTCGGCTCCCTGTTCCAGTTGACGTACTGCCGCCCCGGAGATCATGTCATCATCGTCCGGCAGGAAAACCACTTCGAGAATTTTGCCTCCCAGTTCGTTGACCTTTTGGGTAATTATTGCTTCAAATTTATCTTTAATAAGACCGTCAAAGACCTCATTGCCGGTAATTAAAAATGAAACTCTGGGCTGTTGAATTGGGATTACCCGCAAAACTTTAGTAGAGGATAGGAGTGCGGCATCAACCGCGGTCATAACCTGTTTTTTTGCAACAACAAGTGGAATAGCCCGGGTAGCAGCAACTGTTTCGCCCTTTTTTACCATGGTATTGGTATGGCGAGTTGCACACATCACGTCGCCCTGCATGTTGAATTGCAGGAGTGCGCCAACATCCACCTTGAACAAACCGTCGATTGTGGATTTTAATGTAATTTTTTGTTATTTTGTCATCCTGCGTGGAAACGCCGTTTCCACAAAGAGCATTCGCGAGTGCTTCAGCAGCTTCATCGTCCTGCGTTGCGTCATCTTCTGATTTCAGAACATAAAGATGATTTTTACCCAATTTACATAAATGGTACAAGCCAGCGTCTTTCAGGGTTGGCCTTTGGAAAAGTACTCTTGAGATAAGTTTATCAAGGATATCGTGGGTGGATAGGTGCTATCGCTTCTTCGAGTGGAAAAGTTTTCAGGTTATTGCGGTTTAATTATAAAAATTGGCTGATCTGAGACAGTTTGTTGCTGAGCTTGAAATAGCTTTTATCACTGCAGGGACGGCAAACAACTTCAAGACCGATGTGCAATTCTTTTCCGTCCCGCACCATCTGCCCGCAACGGTCACAGGTGGCATGGTGGCGGGGAGGACCGGGCATATCTCTTCGGCAAGAGGAACGACGAACTTGTTGGACATCAAAGAGTAAATCGTAATGTAATATTTTGGTAGCCAACCAGTTGCTGTTGTTTTACGGATTTTTTCTTGGATATATTTTAAGCGTGGTCTCGGGAGCTTTCTGTAGAAACAACCTGAAAGGCGATATGGGTGTTTCCAGGTTAAGAAAAGTTGCCGCATTGATTCCGAAATCTTTAAACTTCATAGTGCGTTTTCCAAGTTGGCAACCTGTTACACTGGCAATTGCGTCAGTAGCGCATCGATCGATCTCAACAAAGACCATGATTTTCTTGCGAAATTGCTCGTCCTTGGGGTTCTCTAACCTTCCGCTGACAACCAAGCATAGCCATGCGAACGCCGATGACCTGGCCTGCACATAAGTAACCATTTTTCACGAAATTCTTTTCAAAAACAAGAAACAATTTCATATTACTATCAATTTGCAAGCTAGCAAATTGTTCAACCGTTCTTTTTACGCAACTTTCTGCTTCGTTGTCTTACTATCTAAATTGAAGAATTAGAAAATATATTTACATGATATATTACATACAATATACTGAGTGTCAAGCTTATATAGTACGGTCTTAAATCAAGGTCTCCATGCAGGGAATTCTTGTTGGCGTTGGTAGTGTTGTGTAAAGATGATCCCCAAAAAAACAATTCAGAAAAACAGTGTGTCTTTTTGTGAAATGAGTGGATATTGATTTGAGAAAAGACAAAAATTCAGTATGTTGACATGGTATTCGTAATGTAATAATAAGTGAGGGTTGCTTTTCCGGCAGATAGCTACAAAATAGTAACAATACTTGTTCCTTATTTTTACGTTGTTGGGTGATCCGTGTTTTAACACTATATGGGGTTAACGTTCTTGAAGAAACAAAGCAACCTAACATTGAAAGTGTATCAACGTATAATAGAGTTGATGCTCAATTATGAAATTGTACCAGGTCAGAGACTGGTTTTTATCGATCTGGCAAAACAGCTCAATGTCAGCAGAACACCTGTCAATAATGCCTTAAGCATTTTAGCCCAGCAAGGATACTTGGATTTTGTCCCCAACCAGGGATATTCTGTTCATAAATTGACTCAGAAGGAAGCAGAAACCTCTATGAAATTCGTGAAATATTGGAGGTTGGCTTCATCGGAAAGGCGATTCGTAATATGACCGACAAGAGATTGCAAATCCTTGAAAAAGCGTAAATCCGATTACGAAAATGCCATCACGGGGCACGTTACCCGAAAATTCTTTATTTTAGATACGGAATTTCATGGAGGAATAATCGATATGGTCGGCAAATGATATTCTATCCGCTCAATATCGAGATATTTGCCAGAAAATCTTTTTGCGATTTCGGACTGAAGACTTACGTCTTAATCGCATCAAGGATATTAAGGACGAACATAATCGGATTTTCGAGGCGATCCGGTTAAAAGATGTGGAACAGTTCCAAAGAACTTGTGAAATTGCACCACAAATCTTCTCGTGAAAGCCTCTTTCCACATCATATTCCATACAGCAATCTCGTGATTTAGAAAGTGTGAGACCTGAAGCCGAATGGGAGCATGATGTGTCTTGATGAACTATCTGTCAAGTACTTATGCTGAGCGGGGCACTGGCCGGTATCCCTGTGGTCATGGTCTATTCGGCATTGTTTCTGAGGCAGAGCGGAAAGACTGGTGCGATGGTTAAGGAATGTGCAACATAGAGGAGGACTTGAAAAATGAAATTGGTCAGCTTCAGCCACTTGGATCAGGAACGGATCGGGATGATTAATGTCAGATCGCAATTAGTCGATTTGAGTCTTGCCTTGCTGCGGGCAAAAACATCCACCTCTGAATATGATTGACTTTATTAGATTGGGGGCGAAGGATTGGCACTTGCGGCAGAGGTTTGGCCGCAAATCGACAGATCTGAACATTATTCCTGAAGATGAAGTTATCTGGCGGCCTCCCGTAATCACAGCCGGGAAAAATTTGTGGCGTTGCTCTTAATAATTCGGCCAGCAATAGTCGGAAAATTTCAGCCCCGGAGCATCCTGCATTTTTCCTGAAACCGGCTTCGTGTCTGGCGGGACATGGTCAGCCTCTGGTTATGCGAAGTTATTATGGCAGTATGCATCCGGAGCCGGAACTTGCTCTCATCATTGGCAAAACCGCCCGCGATGTGGATGCCGTGGCGGCACACGACTACATTTATGGTTATTCCATTTTTAATGACATCACCGGCAATGAAATGAGGGCTGCTGATCTTTTTCATTATCAAGCCCTCTATGCGTCGAAAAGGATGACCCAAATAAAATTGAGCAGAGGGAACAGCATCTCTCCTATGCCGGTCGATATAAAGGGACAGATAGTTTCGGTGTGCTCGGTCCCTGGTTGGTTACCAAGGATGAAGTCGGAGACCCAGACAATTTGGCAGTAATCTGCAAAGTAAATGGGGAAATAGTCGCCGACGACAATACCCGGTTTTATAATTATAAGGTTGCGGAAATTGTAAGTTTTATCAGTCAGTTTCATACTCTTAGTCCTGGCGACGTTATTTCCTGTGGGACGGCGTTTAAGCCCTCAAAAACAGAAAATCCATTCATCAGGCAAATTTTCTGGTGACCGGTGGTCCTGTGGAAATCAGTATCGAAAAACTCGGCACTCAATGCAATCCAATCAGTATTGAACAGAGGGAAATAGGTAAATGGAGACTCGTCTAGTACGGCTGGAAAATATTGAAGCCCGGCTGGCCATTGAAGACCTCGAATGTAGATTTTTGTCACTATCTTGATGGTAATATGATTGAGGAGCTGGTCGAGCTTTTTACCGAAGAAGCGAAGTATAGCCACGGCCTTCGGCTCAGTTCCGGCAGAGATGAAATTCGTAAACTTTTTAGTGCTCGAGTAAAGGATCGGGTGCGCACCTCCAGGCATATGCAGACCGGCCTCAAAATCACCCTGCGAAACCCCAAAGAAGCCGAAGGGAAAAAGCGTGTGTTTAACGTTTGCCTGCGATGGCCCTCCGCCCGTTTCTCCGGCAACACCTTTTCTCGTGGCTGATTTCATAGATGAATATCAATGTTGCGCGGACGGCAAGTGGCGGATTACGAAAAAGACATATTGAAAGGATCTTTACTGCCTTAGAGAATAAAGGGCCGGTTGGCTTAGGCGACCATCATTAATAACAGGAGTATTATATCATGAATACCAGACTGATATGTG
>CAVUYQ010000032.1:0-70459 GCA_963745765.1 uncultured delta proteobacterium
TCGTCCAAGTCAATAAGGGAGAGCGTGAGGGGGAGTTTCTGTTTGGCGAGAGCACGATTATGGAGGCGCCGCGTTTCTACCAGGGTATTAAAGACCTGCCTCTGCAAACGTCTTTACCCATCATTAGCTGGCATTGGGCCATTCCGCAGTTTACCGGACCGATGATCCCAGCGATGGTGCTCAGAAGAGTTCCGCAGAGTCTGCAAGACCTCTGGCTGGACACACCAAAGTGGAAAGTCATTGCGGCGTTCCTCATTAGTACTCTCGCAGCGCTCCTGCTGTTCGCCTTTCACCATGCGATTAACCGCCGCGAAATCGAAAACCGGGTCGGCGACCTGCTGCATCGTGCCCTGACACCAATCGCGATCCTCGTAGTGCTCTGGAGCCTAAAGAATTTTATCTACCACCAACTCGTTGTTTTAGGCGCATTGTTGACCTTGGTTGTCGATATGGGAACCATTTTGACCAATGCCAGCGCAGTTTGGCTTTTATGGTTGCTCATTCTCGCTATTTTCGAGCACATCGTCCAGGCAAGGAAGATCCCGGAAGAGAGCCCCGACGCGCATCTCTGGCGTCTTGGTGCTCGTACCATCGGCACTGCAGTCAGCGTGGTTATCATCGGTTATGCAGCACAGGAACTGGGGCTGCCTCTCTACAGCGTTGTGACTGGACTAGGCGTTGGCGGTTTGGCCGTCGCGCTAGCCATTCGTCCGACTCTCGAAAACCTGATCGGCGGCATCATGCTCTATGTCGACCAGCCTGTGCGGATCGGGGATTTCTGCTCTTTCGGTGACAAAACCGGCACTGTCGAAGCCATCGGCTTGCGCACGACCAAGATCCGGGCACTCGATCGCACTTTGATTTCGATTCCCAACGCCGCTCTCGCAGATATGCAGCTGATCAACTGGGCGAAATGCGATCGGATGCTGATCACTGCCAACATCGGTTTACGCTACGAGACCGAAAATGATCAATTACGCCATGTGCTTGTGAAGTTTCGCGAGATGCTCCATGCCCATCCTAAGATCGACTCCGAAACGGTGCGCGTGCGCTTCGCAGACTTTGGTCAATCTTCCCTCGACATTGGTGTCCGAATATACGCACTGACCCGAGACTTCAACGAATATTACGCCATACGCGAAGACGTCTTGCTGCGAATGAGCGAGATAGTTAAAAATTCGGGAAGTGGCTTTGCATTTCCTTCACAGACGCTCTACATGGGAAGCGACGACGGGCTTGACGTTGAACGTGGCAAGACAGCTGCAAAAGAAGTCGCATCTTGGCGCAGAGCCGGCAAGTTGCCGTTTCCAAGACTTGATCCCGACAGAATTGCGCAGCTCAAAGATACGCTCGACTATCCGCCGCGGGGCTCGGTTGAGGCCGGTAATATTGAGTCGCAGGTGTGGGAAACATCCGAAGTGCTGTCCGCCGAGCCGGTCGATGAAGATGAGAGCGATCGTGAACTGCCATCGCAAAAACGTGAAGAACTTTCATAGAGGGTTAAAGGTGATGATACGTAAGTCATGTCATCACATTGACCATTCCCGAAAGATTGCCGCTTTGCTGGTGAGTTTTCCTACCTGCCAGATTGATCTGATAACGGCAGTATTGCAGATGAAAATCGACTGCCTGTGAAACTTTCAGAGTCATCTCCTGATTACAAGTTAATATCACAGCTGATCCTTCAAGCAGAGGTTTGCCAATGAACATCTCTGCCCCCCTTGAAGATTCATAAATCGTCCAAGATAATCTGAGAATAAGTTGACCCAAGTTCCCTCTTTTTAAGCCGGTCATCCTATTAGACAAAATGAATTATTTCGTCTATTGTCTTTCGAAACGGAAATTGTACGTTACTACTTGAAAAGCTGAAACATTATCATGTTCGAAGGAAAAGGCGTCACCGTCTTGAATCAGATTCCATCTGGGGTGTGGGTGCTCGGCATTGTCAGTATGTTGATGGACATCTCTTCGGAAATGGTTCATAGCCTGTTGCCAATGTTCATGGTCACGACTCTAGGAGCAAGCGCTTTCGTAGTCGGTTTGATTGAAGGGCTCGGCGAGTCCACCGCGCTAATCGTCAAAATATTCTCTGGTTCGCTGAGTGACTACTGGAGCAAGCGCAAGGGGATCGTGGTGTTCGGCTACGCATTGGGCGCTCTTACCAAACCTGTTTTTGCCATCGCGCCGACTGTCGGTGTCGTGCTGGCTGCCCGACTGTTTGATCGGGTTGGAAAAGGCGTCCGTGGCGCACCACGCGATGCTCTGGTGGCCGACATCGCGCCGCCGCACCTACGCGGGGCGGCCTTTGGTCTACGGCAGTCCCTCGACACCGTTGGAGCTTGTCTTGGTCCGCTACTGGCCGTCGGTTTGATGTTGCTGTGGTCCAATGATTTTCGAGCCGTGTTTTGGGTTGCTGTTATTCCAGGTATCGCAGCCGTCGTACTACTTATTTTTGGCTTGTATGAACCGGCACCTCTTCAGGCAGAAAAACGTACAAATCCAATTTGTCGAGAAAATTTATACCGCCTCGGCGCTTCATATTGGTGGGTGGTCTGCATAGGCGCAACTTTCACTCTCGCCAGATTCAGCGAAGCATTCTTAGTACTACGCGCACAACAGGGTGGTATGCCGGTAGCGCTGGTACCACTTGTAATGGTAGCAATGAACGTAATCTACTCGCTGTCAGCTTATCCATTTGGCAAACTCTCTGACCACGCGAGTCAGACAAAATTACTGACGCTTGGACTCCTCGTACTGGTAGCAGCGGATTTAGTACTCGCCTTTAACGATCATTGGAGCGTTGTGTTGGCTGGCGTTTCGCTTTGGGGTATTCATATGGGTATCACCCAAGGCTTACTCGCTAAGATGGTTGCAGATACGGCACCTGCAGATCTGCGAGGTATGGCTTTTGGCTTCTTCAATCTTGTGAGCGGGATTGCAATGCTTTTGGCCAGCACTGTCGCGGGCTTCTTGTGGGATAGACTTGGAGCATCGGTAACGTTTTATACTGGGGCTATCTTCTGTGTTGTTACACTTGGCGTTTTGGCATTGCGATCGGATAACCAAGTTGTCAGCGGCTAGCGGATGATCTCCTCTGATTTTAGTGTTTGCCCCAAGAGAATCAAGAAATTTATACCAGGTTGAACCCGTCTATCTTTATACATTAGACAAAACTGATTTTATAAATTGATGCAGGTTTGCAGTCTGCCAAAACACTCAAGCATTAGACAAAATGTATCTGCCTGAAAAGATGCACTGAATGAGCAGACGATTTTCACCCTTCCAAAGTCAAAATATCTGTGCTTTTTTGGAAGTTGGTTATGTCGTCAGGCAGCAAGGAGAGAATTGGGTGTATAGAAGATGATCAGGAAGAACTGAACCGCTCCGCTCTGCTCCGCAGAAAAAGTAACAAACCGTATCTTTAGCAACATAAGCTTCCCTGCCAATCCGGCACTTCTCGCTAAGACCGATTTGGCGGGAGAGCTTGACGAAAGTCCATCTGACCATACAGTCAGTGAGCGCTATGCCCTGATTGGACAGGAAGAAGTTGGGTGCGGTGGATCGGGGCTGAAGTTGATTGAGTTGCCGAAGATACTGCTCGAGATTTTGCACAGTAGTAGGATGCAAAGGAATCAGGCGGGACTTGCTGAACTTCGTCAACCGAACGGTCAAAACCTTCTGATCGAGATCAACGTCGCTACGGTCAAGGCGAATGACCTCGCCGATCCGCATTCCGGTAACGGCCATCAGACCAAAGAGGGTGTAATAGGTCGTGTCCTTTCGGCAAGCCTGCCATGACCCAACGAAGCTGATTTGCTACAATCGGTATCTTTCTTATAACCAATGGAGGATTACCGATGAGCCGACCTGCATCTTCTCACTACCTCACTTAAAGATGTTCAAACCCGATTTACCAACTGGCGTGAAACCAGACCACGTAAAGGCCGTATTCCAGAAGATTTATGGACTGCGGCAGTGATGTTGGGCAATGAGTATTCTATCCATAGGATATCTCGAGCATTGCGGTTGAAGCCACAGCGAACTCAAAGCAAGGGTGGAAAAATTTCATTCAAGCCCAGCTCCTTCACTGGATTTTATTCCCTTAGATATATCTCCGCCGCATCCAGCAGAATGTATCGTTGAGATGGAACATCGCAACGGCAACAAGATGAGGATGCACTTCAAAGGAAAAGCGGATCTTGACCTCCAGTCTTTCGCTGAGGCTTTCTGGGGTGGGAAGGTATGATCCAGATAACTCCCCATATGCGCATAATGCTGGCCGTGGAACCGGCAGACTTTAGAAAAGGTATTGATGGTTTGGCAGGGATTGTCAAACGATCCCTGCAATCAGATCCGTTTGATGGGACCCTGTTTCTTTTCCGCAATAAGAGAGGAACGGCAATAAAAATAATCAGTTATGATGGGCAAGGGTTTTGGCTCTGCCAAAAACGGCTTTCCCGCGGGCGCTTTTGTTGGTGGCCGGAAAAGCTCGATCGAAAATCACAGCTCCTTGCTGCCCATGAAGTGCAGTTACTCCTCTGGAACGGTAATCCGGATGCAGCACCGGCTGTAATGTGGAAAAAAATATCGCCTGCGCCATTTTTAACGGGACACACGTAACGCAATAGTGTACAACACTCTCTGAACAACCTTATAAGGAGAGTGGTATGCGATATTGCGGTCGAGATTTCACTGAAGAAGAAATTGCCTGGATCCGGCAGATCATAACTGATCATCCTGAGCTGAGTCGGAAAGACCTTTCGATTCTCTTTTGCCAGACTTCTAACTGGTTAAAGCCCGATGGCGGCACAAAAGACATGAGCTGCCGGGTTGCCATGTTAAGAATGGAAAAGGATGGTCATTTTACTCTCCCTCCTCCCAAAACGAAACACACCGCACCATACAAAAAGATACGTACCCTGTGGACTGTAGAACAGCCTGAGATCAACAAAAAAGCAGGTGAGTTCAGTCTCGAACTGGAGCTGGTCGATAAATCCGGCAGCGCATTATGGAACGAGTTTATAGACCGTTACCACTACCTGGGTTACAAAACCCTTCCAGGTGCACAGTTGAGATATTTTGTCAAAGCAGAAGGGCAGATACTCGCCCTTCTTGGGTTTGGGGCGGCAGCCTGGAAGACGGCCCCCCGTGATAATCATATCGGCTGGGACAGGGCCACGAGAAAAAAGAACCTGCACCTGATTGTCAATAATGCCAGATTCTTGATTCTGCCCTGGGTCCGCTCAAAGAATCTGGGCTCAAAGATTTTATCACTGGTCAGCAGACAGATTTCCGATGATTGGCAGGAGCGGTATAACTATCGGCCGGTATTGCTCGAGACATTTGTCGAAAAGCAGCGTTTTCGGGGGACCTGCTACAAGGCAGCGAACTGGCTTGTAGTTGGCGAAACCTGCGGCAAGGGAAAACTCGGCAACAGTGAGGGCGAGGTGCCGACAAAGACTGTCTGGCTCTATCCGCTCTGCAAAGATTTTCGTACCAGGTTATCCGGGACCTTATAATGAAGGTCAAGAAGTTAGAAATCAGTGGCAGCGAGGTTGAGGCGCTGCTTGAACGGGTAAAGGATAATATGGCTCACGAGGATTACCAGATTATCAAAGGCCTGGTCGATACTCATCTGCTCCTGGGACAGGCTGTGAGCGAAAAAAAGAGTTCCATCAGTCGACTGCTGAAGATGATCTTCGGTGCTAAGACGGAAAAGACCAGGAATATCTGCAAAAGTTTAATAAAAGAGAAAACTGAAAAGGACACAAAGCCTAAAGGGCACGGCAAAAACAGTGCGAATGATTACGTGGGCGCAAAAACCATAAAAGTCGATCATACCGCACTTCAGCATTGCGATCCCTGCCCATTGTGTCAGGACGGAAGACTCTACCGGCAAACTGTTCCAGGAGTGATTGTTCGCATCAATGGGGCAGCACCCCTTCAGGCAATTGTCTATGAACTGGAAAAATTACGCTGCAACATCTGCGGCAAGGTGTTTACCGCAGATGTGCCGGTTGAGGCCGGGGCGAAAAAATATGACGAGACCGCCTCGGCTATGCTTGCTGTCCTGCGATATGGCAGCGGTTTACCTCTTCATCGCATTGCCAGATTGCAAGCCGCGATGGGAATACCTCTTGCCGCCTCCACCGCATGGGATGTCCTTGAAAAATCAGCCGACAAAATCCATCCGGTTTTCCCCGAACTCGTCAGACAGGCAGCCCAGGCGGATGTTGTTCATAATGATGACACCAACATGAAAGTCCTGAACTTGATGACGGAAAATAAAGACGAAGCACAGAAAACATCTCGAACAGGAGTGTTCACCACCGGTATTCTCTCGATACACAATGGACGGAAGATAGCACTGTTTTTCACCGGTCGTAACCACGCCGGCGAGAATATGGCAAAAGTACTGGCTGCACGACAGAACGGCCTGGACCCGCCGATCCAGATGTGTGACGCACTGGCACGAAATTCCTCAGATGAGTTCCAGTCTATACTGGCCAACTGCCTCGTGCATGGGCGGAGAAACTTTGTCAACGTCGCCGATAATTTCCCCGATGAGTGCCTGCAAGTTCTGAAAGCGCTCGGAAAAGTCTATCACCACGAGGCCATCGTCAAAGAACAGGCCATGACGCCAGCCCGGAGATTGCAGTACCATCAAGCCAACAGTGGTCCGCTGCTGGAAAAACTGCATGGTTGGATGAAAAAGCAACTCGATGACAAAAAAGTCGAACCGAATTCAAGCCTGGGCAAGGCGATCAACTATATGCTCAATCATTGGCAGGAGCTGACACTTTTTCTCCGAGTTGAAAAAGCCCCATTGGACAATAATATCTGTGAAAGGGCACTCAAAATGGCTATCCTGCATCGGAAGAATTCACTTTTCTACAAGACCGAGCATGGAGCTTACATCGGTGACATGTTCATGAGCATCATCCATACCTGCGCACTCTCAAATGTCAATCCCTTCGAATACCTGGAAGCTCTTCAGAAAAACTCTTCAGCTCTTTTCGCCAACTCCTCACGCTGGCTACCCTGGAATTATAAAGAAAACTTCACGTCACCCGTTTGTTGAGCAGGATCTTGGCAGAAAAAAATTCTCCCGCCTGGATTATACATCAACCTGCACCGTTGAGATAGACAGCCTTACCGAAAGAACACAAGGCATCGGCTGGAGTTACCAATTCGGAACCCGCCGAAAATCAAAGCCCAGGAAGCTGAACGATTCATCCCGGGTAAGATCAACTATCCGAGTCTCTTTTTTTATTCATCTGAACATCCAACTTTTCAAACTCTTCCAAAAGCCGCTTGTGAGCAGCTTCTAACAGTCACTCCCACTTTCTGTAACCTTCAACCAAAATTATGCGGTCATCTGCGAAACGCACATATTCAATGTACGTGAATCTACCGTAGCGGGTTACCAGCCAGCTCTCACCCCATCTGGCGCATAACATTGCTGCCCTCTTGCTCTTTGCAATTCCTGAAGTTACGTTGAATTATGGTCCCTGTGTACCTTCCATCCTCCCCTTCAGAGAAGTGTTATGCCTGGTTTCTCCTTCCCTACAGTGGGCCCCGTGGGCCTTGGTTCCCCACCTTCTCGGACAACATGTGTCCAGCGGTGTCGGGTCGGAGGAGGCGCCTACTCAAAGGCTTGCCTCCGTCCGCCGCTCAAACTGGACGTGCAGTTTTCCCGCATCCAGCTTTCACAAGGCTGCACTATTTCGCCGGTTCAAAGATGGTATTAAATTAACAAGACCTACAAGCCCCAACTCACCATACAACTTCGATAGGCAGGTTCAACTTCCAGCCAGTATTACGCCATCGTTTGTGACGGTGCGACCAAAGCCGCCTGATGATCCAACGATCAAGCTGGTTGAATAACATTCTGACATGGGATTTCTTGTAATAGTTTCCCCATCCTCGGATGACCGGATTGATCTGTTCGATCAGCTCCCCTGTTGTTACAGGAGCTTTTCGACTAGTCCGCTTTCTGATTTGCTCTTTGAAGTGGTCAATGGATTTCTGCCGAGGATAAGCATAAAGCGATCCCTGTACGGTACCACTTTTGATCTTATACGACGGCAAGTTCAGTGGCCGAGCCCCTCGCTTGATCTTATAGCCAAGAAACTCAAACCCTTGCCGCACATGCACTATTCGAGTTTTATCCTCATTCAACTCCACACCCAACTTCTCCAGCAACTTGGTGGCGAAAGCCAGTACCGATTGTGCTTCGGCCCTAGTACGACACGTCACCAGCCAATCGTCTGCGTACCTAGTCAATCGATACCCCTTTCGACGCATCTCACGGTCAAACGGAGTTAAAAGAACATTGCTGATCAATGGCGAGATCACCCCACCTTGGGGAACGCCTCTTTGCGTTTGACAGACCTTGCCATCTTCCAAATAACCAACTTTCATGATCGACTCAAGTAACGCCAATACACGTCCGTCAGCTACCTGTTGATTGAGCAGCACCATCAATTTTTCATGGTCCGCTGATCCGAAAAAATCTTTCAGATCCGCATCCACTACCCACTCATGGCCTTGCTCAACCTCGCACCAGATCTTGCGCAATGCATCTTTTGCTGATCTTCCTCGCCGATATCCAAAGCTGGCTTCATCGAATACCGGTTCAAAGATAGGTTCCAGCCGATTCAGAAGCGCTTGCTGACACACCCTGTCATAAACTGTTGGTATGCCAAGTGGACGAAATTTTCCTGGCTGTCCCCTCTTAGGAATTAATTGCCGCTTCACCGGTTGGGGTCGGTAGATCTGCGAACGCAATTCATCATGTAACTGCGTAAGATTCCCTTCCAGGTCACTCGCAAAGTCGTCGATGCTTTGCCCGTCTACTCCACCGGCCCCTCGGTTGCGCTTAACCTTTTCCCAAGCTAACTCCAAGTTTTTCAGCTTGTACACCTTATCCACTAACGAGTGGAACTTCTTCTCTCCTGTCGGATTCAGCCAGTGCGCCAATCTCCTCGGTCTATCGCCTAGGGGTTTTTCACTTAGGGAACTTTTCCTTGCCATAAACCTTACTCATTAGTTAACTGTCTTTGTCCAACCACCTTGCCGACTGACTTCCCCAGCTCACTCTGCTGCCACATAATGCGGTCACCTTGCTTTCGCAGGGCTTCAGGTACTATTCAGTCGTCCGACGACTCATAGAACATCGTTTTCCATTTCGCTTTCACTTATAGGATCACTTATCTCAGTGCCACCTGAAAATTCTATGAGCCCTCCTGGGGTCACGCATAGATCTTCCACACCGTGCCATCCGCACACACCTTGGTTCGATGGGTGGATAAGAACGCCTTCGCCTCCATAGTGCAGGCTCGACCTTGCCCCATCTTTGGCCGACCGGTTCATCAGTAGGGTCGCCCCTTCGATTACGGCCCGGTGTTTCTCCTCAAACCCTTCGGATTCCACCTCACGGTGGACACCCTGTCCTCCAGAACCAAAACTCCGACTCTGGCCAGCAAGACATTACTCCCGCTTTTGGATACAGCGCTCCTTACCCGAGCACTGGAGGGACTTTAACCCTCCTGACCTATGCGCTGCCCAGCGCACACTATGACCTCTGCTGACTCCTGCCCGGTTCTCCGACATGTTACCATGTAAGAGGCTTTCCAATGGTAATTGGACTGCAGGCCGGACAGGTCTCCCCGGATAAGGACGTGATCTTTCACTACGCAACCGCACCATTTACCGTATCTCCTAAACCCGGGGCTTCGTCATGTTGTGCTGACTTACCCGGAGACTCGGCCTTGTATGCCATTTCTGTTCGTCGGCTCATAGTTTTGTACTCCAGGTTACCGCTCCCTGCGGTCGCTCTCGCCGATGGCTCGTGCTCTCCGCTTCGCTCCGAGTCCTTCAGACCAACCCTCGCGGATTCGCCCTTGCTTTCGGCTAGTACTTTCGCTACTATCGTTTGATAGTAACGGGGTTTAAATACAGGGGACTTGCACCCCATAAGATCACGCCCATGCCGGGCGTACACAAGGAACTTCACCAGTCGGCTCGTTCGTCGAGCTTGCAGCTCGCCGCCCACTCCGCTGGTGAGCGCCGCGATTAGAAAACGGCGATTATGAAAGTATATGATAAAATTTTTGATTGGTATGTCTCCGCAAGGACATCGAATGCTGGAGTCGAAGTAATAAGGAAATTCACACAAAATCTTCAGCCGGGTGCAAAGATATTGGATATTGGCTGTGGATACGGCTTTCCAATAGCAAATACTTTGTATCAACTTGGTTTTAAACCTTATGGTATTGATAGCTCTATAAAAATGGTGACAAGATTCAAAGAGGATCTTCCAGACGCGCCAGTTCAATGTTCAGACGTCCTGGATTCTGATTTTTTTAAAATTCTTTTTGATGCAGTGATTGCGTATGGATTTATAATTCATCTTCCGCAGGAACAGCAAACAAAAGTGATAGAAAAGGTATCTGAACACCTAAAGTGCGAGGGATATTTTTTGTTTAGTTCTGGTGATGAAGACGGAGAGAAAATGACTCCCCCAGAATGTAACGGGGGCGAGAGATTTATGACGTATTCAATGTCCTGTTCTAGTTACGAAAGGAACCTAAACGAAAATAGTATGATTTTGGAAGATCATTATATCGAAAAGGATTTCGGAGGAACTATATATATTGCCAAAAAACTTTCTAACAAGGCAAATTAACTCGGATGCAAATTCCGCTGCACTCCATATGCACCGGTTATTTGCAACGTTCTCGGCGACTACGTCGCCGAAGAATCGCGGTGCTGACTTCGTCCAGCCCCTTGCTCTGTCGCCTTTGGCGCCAGAACAAGGAACTGGACCGGACACCGCACACCGATCATTCAAACTTCGTTTGCCTGATCGGCGCACGGCGCCGGTCAGCACCGCGATTAGCCGAATACGAGTGAAGCAGTATGAATCATTTACTCAGTAAAATTTATACAGATTCATTAGACCCGAAAACCTTGATAGGGGCTCTGGTTTTCGGTGTGATATTTCTAGTGATCGCGGTTTTTGTAAGTGGAGGGATTAGTAGGATCACGAAACGAATTGAGTCTCGCCTATCAGATGTGACAGGTCTTCGATTTGCCAGTGCATTAGCTCATGTTCTGACGTACCTACTTGCATTTATTTTGTATGCACGTCTGATTCCCGAGTTGCGGGCTTTCGGTACAACGCTTCTCGCGGGTGTAGGCGTTGTTTCCGTCGTTATCGGTCTTGCAGCGCAAAACACACTTGGTAATCTAATTGCGGGATTAGCGCTGGTTCTCTACAGGCCAGTGCGAGTTGGTGAAATTATTCAGCTAACCACTCCAAAAGGCCTTACGACTGCCACTGTTGAAGTTGTATCTCTCGGCTATACTGTCCTGCGTGATTCTGATAAGCATGAGATAATCGTTCCTAACATTATAATGGGGAGCAGTGTAGTGAT
The DNA here is from genome assembly GCA_963745765.1 of uncultured delta proteobacterium. Classification (GTDB taxonomy): domain Bacteria; phylum Desulfobacterota; class Desulfobulbia; order Desulfobulbales; family Desulfocapsaceae; genus Ww85. Next base: position 11,442 of record CAVUYQ010000032.1, read on the forward strand.
TCGAATAAGCAATATGGATGAGTCAAGCAAAGAATCTGGCTAACAATGGCCAGCATTGGACTCGAACAGCTCCGTCTCTTTTTGTGCATTACGCTGCGCTTCATTTTGCACAAAAATAGGCTCCGCCGTTTGGGCCGCTGTGGCCGGCGATGTGACTTTAATAAAGAATTACTGACAAAGAATCCAAGTCATCGAAAAATGTTGGTAGGATGAAAATAACAAAATATAAAATTTTGTTACTAGCACTCTTTTTCTTATCCGTTTTTCCTCCATTACTTTTAACAGTTGCTATTCTGGTGACAGGGAATATTGATGCAAGGTGGCTAGCAATTCCCCTAGCTCCAATTCAGATTGGCATATGGATACTATTTGTTCTAGCCGCTGCAGTTGGAATATTTATCTATTTGTTAAAAAGAGAATACGTACAGAAAAAATCAGAATAAAAAAAATACTACACAAAATCAAACGCTTCAGTTGACCGCAAAAAGCAGCGGCAACTGAGCTTACCGATGGCCCCATACAGCCGGAGCCATCGCCCAGGATCAGGCACGCGCTTTCAAAATGAATTTAGTACAAAACTGAACGCACTCGCCATCAACAGGATTCAGCCAGACGCATAATACGCGCTCCTGATCCTGGGCGTTAACCGTAAAATATAAATTCTTGCTATAACCGATACTGTGACCTATATTTAGATCATAATAAAGACCACAAAGGAGGACAAAATGGAATCGGTTTTCGCAAGATGTTCGGCTAGTATATCGGAATTAAAGAAAAACCCTTCATCACTTATTGAGCAATCAGATGGCGAGCCTATCGCAATACTTAACCATAACAAACCCACAGCCTATCTCATCCCAGCAGAAACCTACGAATTGATGATAGAGCAAATTGAAGACTATCAACTGGGCCTAATAGTAAAAGAACGCCAAGGTGAAAAGTCCTCAGCTATTGCGGTGAACCTTGAAGAGCTATAATCTCAAGTTTTTACCTAGTGCTTTAAAAGAGTGGAAGAAACTTGATTCAACCATCCAGCACCAACTTAAGAAAAAACTAGCTGAGAGATTAGAAGAACCACACATTCGATCTTCGAAGCTATCCGGGTTTGAAAATCATTACAAAATTAAGCTACGAGCGAGTGGATATCGTTTAGTTTATGAGGTGATAGATAACGATTTAGTAGTTCTCGTAATCGCTGTTGGAAAAAGAGAAAAAAATAAGATTTATAAAAAAGCGAAAAACAGATAATTCGGTTAACAAAGCATTTGAGCGGACTTGGTGCACTTCGCGTAACCAATCCGCTTAGCTTAACGTTAGCTGAATAGAGGTTGGAGACACCCCTATATGAACATACGATTAGAAACAAAAGGCGATTACACCCAAGTTGAAGAGCTTACAAGAGAAGCCTTTTGGAATTTATATTTTCCTGGATGTAATGAACACTATTTATGTCACATACTTCGTAGACATAAAGATTTTATCAGTGGACTTGATTATGTAGTAGAACTTGATGGTAAAATAGTTGCTTCCATTATGTATACACACTCTTATTTAATTAATAATGATGAAGAAAAAATCCAAACTGTATCTTTTGGTCCTCTATGTGTTCATCCCGATTATCAACGAAAAGGCATTGGCACGGCATTAATTGAAAAGACAAAATCATTAGTAGCAAATATGGGAGTACCAGCAATTATTATTTACGGAGATCCGCACAATTATTGTAAGCATGGCTTTAAAAACGGAATTGACTATCAAGTAAGTAATACGGATGGTGAATATCCGTTAGGATTACTCGTTCTTGAACTTCAGCCAGGATTCTTTGGGAATAAAAAGTGGAAAATTAATCAAAGCGATGTGTTTAACCTGGATCAAAACGAGGCAAATGAATTTGATAAAAAATTTAAAGAAAAGGAAAAGAAATATCAATATAGCCAAGAACTTTTTAAAATGATGATAAGAGCTTTCTTAAAACATGACAGCTAACCAGGCGTTTCACCATCGCTCCACTACGTTCCGCTGGACGCTGAAGCGCACCGGTGAACTTACCGTTATATTTCAAAACAAGAAGGGGGAGATATGGAAATTATGGAAAGAATATCGATGAATAGACTTCTATTATTAGCATAGATCGTATTTTTCTGTTTGTCCTCTTATCCTAAGAAATCTTTTGCAGCTCCACTCGAAGAAAACGAGAAGGCTCTCACAAAAATTGCTGATTTTGCAGATCGATTATGCAAGGACATACCTTTGCAAGAACATGGAGACAATTTGGAATTAACTGCTAGTGCTAAAGCAGAATTGAATGGAATTATATAGAGATTAGCTAACTTAGGTCTTGACGGAGCCATTAAATACCAAAATACTGGATACGGAGGACTTTTACAAAAAGATCTCGTAAGTGATCTAAAAGATGAAGTAAAATGTAGATTACAGGTTTGGAACGATCTGGAGGATAAACTTATTTCAACCAACACTTCCACCATGCCACCATCAAGCAACCCGAGTTGGAGATCAAAACGTGGCACTTGGAGCTTTGATAGCAAACCAATTTTTGCTGCCGGTGAGAAGGACTTCAATAAAGCGTATCGCTCAGGTAGTAATTTCAGCAATGTCATATACGAGGTGCGTCTAAGAAAAACCTCAAACAACGATGGTCCGTTTGGATTATTGGTTCGATACAACGAAATTGACGATGAAGGGTATATGTTGCTTTTGTGGCCCCTGTGCAAGGCAAGTATCAATTTTCAAGGATTGTAGGCGAACAACGGCATAGAATAGCTGGTGGTTCGTCGGCATCACTGAAAAAAGGTGAGAATTGGAATACGATTAAAATTACCGCGGAATGTTCGGATTTTAATATTAGTATTATTAACCGTGACACAATAAGCGTTACTAACGATTATTACCACTTTGGAAAAATCGGATTGGTAATTCATGGTGTCTCTAAGAATCGAGCAGAATTCGACGTTCGGAAAATAGAGCCACTGTGATAAGTTTTCGGGAAACAAATAACAAGGTATATATCTGACTTCGCCTTTCATAACCTGGCGCTTCACCAGGCGTAAGGGGCACAGGGTTTTGGGATGATTGCAAATGCATTGTCTCCCCCTTGCGCCGGTTAACTTGACGTAGTCCTTTTCTGGGCGTATTTTTTTGAATGAACAACTGCTTCTGAATGCAAGGCCCTTTTTGACAAAAAATTCTCAAAAGATATCTGTATGATACAAATGGCATGAGTAATCAAAGCGTTAAGCCTGCTGCTACCTCCAAAAAATCACCTTCTGCGCTTGCTTTGCAGTCTCTGCTGGGGGATATCAAGGAGGCACCGGACATAAAGAGTATCAACGGCACGTTGAGGAAACAGATTCTGGAAGTCTTTAAAGCTAAGATAGCAGCAATTTTTCTTGCGGATAACAGCAAGCAGAAACTGGTTTCCTGGCTTTTAATCCCGAGAAATTCCCCTGAAAAGATTGTCATACCGATCAATACCAATTCCATTGTCGGATATTCGGCTAAGAAAAAACAACGAATCAACCTTAAGGATGCGTATGATCCCAGGGAACTGCGGCGTGTAGGTTCTGAACTGAATTTTTACGACACGTATGATGAAAAGGGCAATATTCGCAGTAAACAGGTCCTTGCTATTCCCATTGTTCAGAACAACACCCTGATGGGGGTTATCGAATTTATAAACACTTGTGATGACTCCGACTTCACCTCTGAAGAAGAGTATAACGCCAATCAATTAGCTATGGCTCTGGCCACCGCATTCTCCAACCACGGCATTTTCGGTAAACAGACTCCACCCCAATATGAATCGCTGCTGTCGCAAAACCTTCTTTCACTGAAAGAGCTGGAGCAGGGACTGGCAAAAGCCACCGAGCTAGGGGAAAATCCGGAAACTGTTTTAATGAACAATTTCCAGATACCGAGGTTGAAGATGGGGAAATTGCTGGCAGAATTTTATTCCACCAGGTTTGTGGATCTAGATAAAGTCGATAATAATCCCCGGAAGCTCTTTCCAGGAATACATATTGATTATTTTGAAGCAGAAGATCTGGTTCCGTTGAGCATGAAAAATGGAAAGCTTGTTGTCGCCGTAAAGAGTTTCGAGGATCAAGCCCTTACCAGCACCATACAAGAGCAGGTTTCCGGAAAGATTCAGGTGGAGTTGGTGTTTGCCTTTCAAGAGGATATTCGCTCGTTCTGGAAGCGTACCAGAGCCAAATATTTCAGCAGGCCAGATGGTGTGAGTGAAGGACAGCAGCTATCAATGGACACCTCATCGTTCGACACGCTGGAAGATTATAAACCACAGAGAAAAGAGCGGATAACATACGACACCTCATTGTTCGACGCACTGCAAAATGATGAATCTCAGGGAGACGAGCAGCTGTTTTACGACAATTCATTGTTCGATCTGCTGGAAGAAACTGAACCGCAGGAAGATGAGCAGCTATCATACGACACCTCATTGTCCGACGTGCCGGAAGAAACTGAACCGCAGGACAAAGTAAGGGAAAAACAGGGCACGGCTGGAGAAAGGAGAATCAGAACCGAGAAACATCTAGAAATTAATGACTATCTTAATAAACCCGCCGTGGTTCGCCTGGTACATGACATTTTACAAAAGGGCTATTCCTCCCAAGCTTCTGATATTCATATAGACCCCTGCGGTCTTGAGAACAAGGGTGAGATACGGTATAGAATTCATGGTGTCTTCAGTAATGCGCTTAAAATACAGCAAAAATATGTGCATCTGATTGTTGACAGGGTAAAATCACTGGCATCCCTTAGTCTGGCTGAACGTACCAAACCACAGGAAGGTAAATTCAAATTTACCACTCTTGAGGGCAAGGAAATTGAATTACGCGTGGCAACAACTCCTACGGCAAAAGGCAATGAAGAGATTGTACTGAGCATTTTACCTGATCAAAAGCCGCTTCCTCTGCTGGGCGAGCTTCTACCTTCCCGGCTCCTCGCTCCGTTTAAGGAAATGATCGAGCAGGAACAGGGGATTGTTCTGGTTGTTGGGCCCAAAGCATCGGGAAAGACTACCACGTTGCATTCAGCATTAAACCATTTAAACACTGCTGGAAAAATAATCTGTGCAGCCGAGCATCCCGTTGAAATCCGGCAACACGGGATTCGTCAGGTGGAGGTTGATCCTTTCAAGAATTATTCCTTTACCGATGCGTTGGGAGAGTTTCGCAAAGAAAACCCCGATGTGATCATGATCGGTGAAATGCAGGATCTACGGACAGCTTTGATGGTTGTTGATGTCGCCCTGAACGGACATCTGCTGCTCACATCTCTAGCCGCCGATTCTGTGGAGGAAGGTATCATTCACTGCCTGGGTATGGGGCTTGATCCCTTGCTGCTATCTACCGCACTGCACGGCGTTCTGGCCCAGCGCCTGGTGCGCACTCTGTGCAAATACTGCAAACAACCCTATCATCCTGAAAAGGCTATATATGATCGTCTCTTAGGAAGTTACGGGGTTTCTTTCTTTGATCATATCAATATCATATACAGTGATGATCTCATCTTTCATCGTGCCAATGGATGTCCGAGATGCGATGGTGGCGGATATGACGGTAAAATAGGTTTGTATGAACTGCTGGTAGTAAATCAAAGCATCAGAGAGTTAATCATGAACTTTGCTTCTCCTCGTGAAATTGTTGACGAAGCGATGATTAATGGCATGATGCTGCTTGTGCAGGAAGGGATTCAACTCATTTTCAATGGGACAATCGATTGTAAAGAGTTGATGTCCGTCTGTGAAATATGAGGGGGCACTTTACCCATTTTCAATCGGGTAGCCGGGGGTTTTTCTCCCCCAGCCCCCACAACACCTAGCATGCGGGTCCGCACTAGGCGTTTCACGAAGTTACCGGGCCGTAGCCGGGTAGTGAATCACACTCCACAATTTCTTGATTGATATAAGCCCTTGGTCAGCCAACCATTGGTTCGTCATGCCTGACTGTGTGGCCAGGGTCCTTGACATGTGCCAATAACTTTTACGACTCAGAGCGGATAGGATGGCATGCCGTTTATTTGTACCGAGTTTCAGGAGGTTCCGCACTTTGGTTCTGGCGTATCGCCACTGTTTCCAGTAGCACATACGAACCCTGCGGCGAATCCACTCATCAATCCCAGGAATAGGACGATAGTACTCTGCAATTCCAAAGTAATTTATCCACCCTCGAATATACTGGCCGAGCTTCATCATCCTGTAATCCATGGATACTCTCCAGCTTCTACCGGTGAGTTCCCGGACGCGCCTCTTAAACTTCAGAAACGATTTATCGGTCCAACGGATTTTACCGTTTTTAAAGGTAAAGCCGAGAAAGGAACATTTCTCAACATGCACTACCTTACTTTTCTGTTCGTTCACGAGTAATTTCAGTTTAGATTCCAGAAAGTGACGAATCGACCTCATTACCCGTCTACCTGCACGAGGACTTCGAACTAATATGATGAAGTCATCGGCATAACGACAGAAACGGTGCCCACGTTTCTCCAGCTCTTTGTCCAGATCATCGAGCATTATGTTGGCAAGCAGCGGTGAAAGTGGGCCACCTTGCGGAACGCCAAGTGGCGTTGCCTGAAGGCGGTTGTTTATAACCACCCCAGCCCGTAGATACTTGCCAATCAGCTTCAATACTCGTTTATCATCTATCCGGCGGGAAACTCTTGCCATAAGGACATCATGCGAAACTTTGTCGAAAAACTTTGACAGGTCCGCGTCTACAGCAATTCTGCGCCCTTCCCGGATATATGATTGCACACGGCGAATTGCACCATGTGCCGATCTGTTCGGTCTAAACCCAAAACTCGACTCTGAGAAATGGTAATCAAAGTGGGGTTCTATGACCTGAGTTATTGCCTGTTGAATGACTCGATCCAAAATAGAGGGAATACCGAGCGGACGAATTCCTCCGTCAGGTTTTTCGATTTCCACTCGCAGGACCGGTTTCGGGGTATAGTCTCCTCCAAGAATGGTAGTGCGTATCTCCTGCCAACATTCACGGAAATGGTAAGGAAAGTCTTCAATGGTCACTCCGTCAATACCGGGAGCCCCACGGTTCGACTTCACCTTCTTCCATGCCAGAGCAATGTTGTCAGTTGCTACGATACGCTCAAGTGAAATGGGTTGTGAAGGCAGTTTTCCCGCAACGCGCACAGAAGCTGCTCCCCCGGACGAGGTCGACACAGCTCTATAGCTTACGAGTACTTTTCCTTCGTTCTTCATGTTCGGCCCTTCAGTGGGGTGATCCTCCCGGCTTTTCTATTCGCCGAGCTCGTTTCCAGCCGCCTGTCTACCTTTGGCGACGTCCTGCACCTACTATGGCCTCTGCTGACTCCTGACCGAACTTTCTCCATGTTGCCATGCAGAACGCTGTCCAGTGTTAACTGGACCGCCCGTCGGTCAGACCTCCCCGGGTAAGAACGTGAACTTCCACTGAGCGACCGCGTCATTTACCGTATCTCCTGATCCAAGGGCGTAAACATGTTGTGCTGTCTTACCCAGAGACTCGGCCTTATATGACATTTCTGTTCGTCGGCCCACAGTTTTACCATCCGGCTTCCTCCAAACGTCACCTCGCGATAACGCTCTTGCCATTGGTTAGTATTTCATGTTAAGCAAATGACTTAACACAGGATCACACACAGGGGACTTTAACCCCATTAGTTCACGCCCATGCCGGGCGCACACAAATTGATACACCGGACTTTACTCGTCGCGTTGCTCCTTACAAAGCCGGTGATCACGGCGATAGGTGCCTTTTGGAAGATATTGGATTAGACCGGCAATAGCACTGTAAAAACCGCTTGGATTATAACTATAAATTTGTCCGCTGGGAAATATTTATGACAGCATTTTTTATTGTGATCTCTTTTCCCCTTGTAGTTCTTCCTATTGGCATTCTATTGTATTTTCTTGTTAAACGTATCAGCGGTGGGAGAGGTTTTTACGGTTGGAAACGGCTTTTTGCTTGGAGCTTTATATTGCCGGGTTTACCTTTTGTCATCATACTCATCGCTATGCTCGTCAATCAGTTCCTCTACTATGACGCGGGCAAACCTATTCTTTCTACCATCATTATGGCGCCAGTCACGTTTACATTGGCAATTTTTGTATCAGTCCTGTATTTGGTTTCAGTTCCCAAAGGTGATAAAACAGCCTCAGGTTTTGCTAGCCTATTGGTCAATTTCGGGTGTTTATCACTTTGTATATATTTTCTTTTTCATGGACCTCCATTGAGTTGACACCTAACATGCGCCTGGACACAGACGGGCTAAAAACCGCGCCCTCTGGTCAGCCTTAGCATTATGGTGCCTTTACGGTTCCGAATTGCTTTCTCATTGATAGGTTTTAGAAGGCGGAATTGGTGAAAATGCAGCTTGCATACAAATGCGTCAGAAAACGATTGTAACTCGTAACGGAATTAATAGAACCGATAACAACGGTCAGACCACGTTTTTCTATGAATGATCCACAGCAATCACCACAATATCTAGCAGCCATCGATCTGGGCTCCAATAGTTTTCACCTGGTAGTTGCCCGCATTGAGGACGGTCATGTCCACATTCTGGATAGATTAAAGGAAATGGTGCGACTTGGAGGCGGTCTTGATAAAAATGGCAGATTGTCTGAAGAAGCACGTATACGAGCACTTTCCTGTCTTGATCGTTTTTCTGAACGTGTGCAGAAATTACCCCAGGGCAGTGTGGCGGCCGTTGGAACAAATACCCTGCGTCAGGCGAAAAATTCCCGTCAGTTTTTAAAGAGTGCCAGTGAGGTTTTGGGCCACCCGATCTCAATTATTGGAGGAAAGGAGGAGGCTCGTCTGGTCTATCTTGGTGTTTCACATTCTCTGGTGGCAGAGGATGGGAAACGGTTTGTGATGGATATTGGCGGAGGCAGTACTGAATTGATTATCGGTGAGGGTTTCGAGCCTCTGCATCTAAGCAGCCTCGAGATGGGTTGTGTGAGTATGAGTCGCGCTTTTTTTCGAAATGGAAAGCTCAGCAAGAAGAATTGGGAAAAGGCCGGCATTGCCGCGCATCTGGAATTACGTCCGGTACGACGCGATTTTCGCGAAGTTGGCTGGATATCTGCTACTGGGGCATCCGGAACGATTAAGGCCGTTGGAAGCATTGTGAAAGCTCTTGGGCTTGAGAGCTATACTATTACCTTGGACAGTTTATACAAAATACGGAATAGAATGATAGCGGCTGGACAGGTAAAAAAACTTGATCTTCCCGGTTTAGATAGTGATCGGCAACCTGTTTTTGCAGGAGGACTGGCCATCCTCATTGCCACCTTTGAGGCACTTAAAATTGAAACCATGCAGGTTTCCGAAGGCGCCTTGCGGGAAGGCCTGTTGTATGAGCGTCTGGGCCGGATTCAGAGCGAAGATACCCGTTTAAAAACAGTTTCAAGTGTACAGCAACGATTTCAAATCAGCCAGAAACATGCGCGACGAGTGAGTTTAACTTCCCACCGTCTTTTCAGCGACTGTGAAAAAGCCTGGAGCCTGCGACTGGAAGACGCCGAAAGACTGCATTGGGCAAGCAGTCTTCATGAGATTGGCCTTGCGGTTTCGTTGAGTGGATATCAGAAACATGGTGCGTATCTCCTCGCCAACGCAGATCTTCCCGGATTTTCGTTAGAGGAGCAGGACTGGATGAGTGTTCTGGTGGGTTGCCATCGTAAAAAAATATTAAAAAATTTCTTCAGAGGCTTACCGGAAAAAGATCAGAAGACCGCCTTGAGGCTTGCGATTCTTCTTCGTCTCGCCACCCTGTTCCATCGTTCCCGTAAAGACGAGACGGCAGTTATTGATCAAGTGGTTGCCGGCGAGAATAATTTGACCCTTCAATTTGCGCCGTATGAGTTGATAAACCATCCCCTGCAACGGGCCAGCCTTGAGCAGGAAGTCAGGTATTTAAAAAATGTGGATTTCAATCTCAAGTTTACCTCATGACCTGCTCAGGTTGGATAAACAGGTGAAAGACCACATTTCTCTCTTTTCCCGGCAAGATAATTGACCGGATCGATGCATATGCAACGGCCGCCAGGAACCGAAGACCAGACGCCGTTTCACAATTGTTCGCGGAACGTTTTGATCATATCGTGCATGGTGTCGGAACAGATACCAGCAATCCCTGGAACACGAAAAGGGAGATTGATAGAGAAGGAATCCAGAAGATCTGTGAGGACTTCTTCTCCAACGTAGTAGACATGGCGGTTGAGTATACGGACAGGAGCAACCACGGAGCAGGTTCATGGTTTTCATCTGGGAGTCTTTGGCCGTGGTTGCTTGCGGGTTATCGGCATAGTTACTATTTTCTGACAAAACGTTCTTTCTTAGGGGCCTAATGTGATTGTGTGAAAACTTCTCAAGCCCAGAAGGGAAATATATGGCTTTTTTTTATTTTTTTCTGGCTTTTGGCCTTGGCAGTTTCGCCGTCTCTATGAGTTTGGAATAATATAAAATTTAGATTACCAGTTGTTCAATCTTACAACAATCCCGCTGATCAGCAGGGCCGGGTGTTCTACAAAACGGCAAAGGAAATGAGGGCTGCATGGTTAAAAGTATTTCAGCAGAAGAACTGAGAAAATACTTCTCAGGCGCGGGTGAATATGCCCTGATCGATGTTCGCGAGCAGGGGGAGTTCTCAAGAGGGCATCAACTGCTGGCTTGCTCTGTCCCCTTGAGCCGGATGGAGCTGGTTATCAACGATCTGGTACCGGCGCTTGCCACGCCCATTGTTCTGGTGGACGACGGGCCGGCGGACAAATACCAGCACGCGCAGCGCGCAGCAGAGCGGCTGGCGGAGTTTGGCTACACTGATGTCTCCATCCTGGAGGGCGGCATGCAGGGCTGGCGTGAGGCCGGTTACCGCCTGTTCAGCGGTGTCAACGTGGTCAGCAAGGCCTTTGGTGAGTTCGTTGAAACCGAATATAACACCCCATATATTGCACCCGGGGCCCTTCATGAGAAAATTGCCAAGCAGGAAAAGCTGGTGATTTTCGATGCCCGACCGGAGGAGGAATTTCAGCGCATGAACATACCGGGGGCGGTCAACGTCCCCGGTTCGGAGCTGGTGTATCGTTTCTTTGAGATGGTGCCGGACGACGAGACCCTGGTGGTGGTCAACTGCGCCGGCAGAACCCGCAGCATTATCGGTGCCCAGTCGTTGATCAATGCCCGGGTTCCCAACCCGGTAACGGCTCTTAAAGACGGCACCATGGGCTGGCACTTGGCGGGTTTTGAGCTAGAACACGGCCGTCGCCAGAACCTGCCGACACCCTCGGCCCAAGGTACGTCCCGGGCAGAAGAATGCGCCCAGCGGGTGGCCGAACGTTTCAAGGTCCGGAAAATCGACCGGACGGTTCTGGCCGGGTGGCAAAAGGAATCCGCCGACCGGACGCTCTATTTGTTGGATGTGCGTCTGCCCGGGGAGTATCTAGCGGGCCATCTGGCGGGCTCGCGCAGCGCGCCGGGCGTCCAGCTGATCCAGGCCACGGATGAGTATCTGGCGGTTCGAAATGGTCGGGTGATCCTGATCGACGACAACGGCATCCGCGCTGTGATGACGGCCTCCTGGCTGATCCAGCTGGGCTGGCCGGATGTTTACGTGCTGGAGGGCGGCCTGGCCGGAGAGGCGCTTGTCAAGGGCCCGCATCTACCGCAGATTGCCGGGTTTAAAAAAGCGCCGGCCATATCGGCGGCGGCCCTCAAGCAGCAGCTGGAAGGCGGAAACCCCATCGCGCTGATCGATGTCTCCACCAGCCGCGAGTATCGCCAGGCGCACATACCGGGCGCCTGCTGGATCATCCGTTCCCGCCTGACACGCGACCTTGAACGGTTCCCGACCTCCCAAAAGTTTCTGCTTGTCTCGCCGGACGGAATCCTGGCGCACCTTGCTGCCGCAGAGCTGCAGGCACTCCGACAGCAGACGCCGGTCGAGGTGCTGGAAGGCGGCCTTGCCGCCTGGATCGCGGCCGGATACGCGACCGAGCAGGGACTGACCGCTCCTCTCTCAGACCTGGAGGACGTCTGGTATAAGCCCTATGAATTCAGCGACGCGCCGGAAGCGGCCATGAAAGAATACCTGACCTGGGAGGTTGCGCTGGTCGAAGGGCTGGCAAAAGATGGGTCGCTGACGTTTAAGCATTATGTTGCGACGGATTGAAGACGAAACGGACTTGATGCGGCTCAAGAACGACCATAGCTTCAGACTCTTGGCATTACGAGTTTTGCCGCATGGGAGACGGCGCTCAACTCCACGTTGAGGCTATAGAAAAAGGCCGTAAAACGGGGACTGATTTATTATTAATAACAAAATAAATCACCCAATAAACTAGTTATTTAGCCGTATGCAAAGCTAATACGGAATTATTACGAAACCAACAAACTCCAGCAAAATATATCCTGAGGAAACAAAATGTCACAGGTAAAACTTAGAGGCAGCTGTTTATGTGGTGTTGTAAAATACGAAGTGACCGGTGATCTGCAGCGTTTTTATCACTGCCACTGTTCACGATGCAGGAAGTCTTCAGGAACGGGACATGCTTCCAATCTGATAATGACAAACGCAAGGCTTGTATTTACTCATGGAGAATCACTACTCAAACAATTCAAAGTTCCTGATGCTTTAAGGTTTTCCAGACAATTCTGTACTGAATGCGGTAGTCCGGTTGCACGATTTATTCCTGAATTGAACGCAGTGGTGGTTCCCGCAGGCTCATCGGATGACACCATCCCTATCAAACCTCAGGCACGCATATACTGGGACTCACGCACGGAATGGTCGTGTGACGGAGATACGTTACGGAGATTCCCGGAAGGCCCTCCACGTTCCTGATCTGCTTCCAAGAATGAAAAGGAAAGAAAATAAGAAAAACCAGATACCCCTTAGCAGCGTGTCGGAGAAACTCTCTTTCCCCATCTCATCGTTATTGTAAAAAAATCAATGCTCGCAATATTAGGTATATGGCTCTGCTTGATTTTCTTACAATACCTCGATCTGAGCAAAAATTATATTTCTCCGACACGCTGCTAGCGACACCGCTAAAGAATGAAGCGGTACGAAATCGTATTTCTAGAGGAAAGCGGCCATAAAGACCGGCTACATCGGTTGATCCACGACAACAACATGCATTTCTCTGGGTCCATGGGCGCCATGCACCAGCTTCGATTCGATATCGGCCGTTTTTGAAGGGCCGGAAATAAAAACGTATGACGATGACGGCGGGTCTCGGCGAAGGACAGCATAGAGCTCGGTGAGGTTGGCCAGCAGGTTTTCCAGTCTGAGCAGTCCGATATGAATTGCCGGTACTAAAGATGTCGAGCGAGGCTGGCCCTCCATGGTTATCTGCACTACTGTTGCCGAATCGGCAACACCCCAGGAAGGAGCGGTTATGCCAACGAAAGAAGAGATTGTCTTCTCCCGAAGATCGGTCTCAATTGCACTGGTCGTATGCAGGACCATGCCATCATCAAGCCTTGTTGATAATGCCAGCGCAGCAATATCGGGATGATCGTGCTGGATAATCTGCCTGGCCGAGTCAAATTCCGGTTCCGAATTACGAATAATATCAACGATGGTTTCTCCGGCAGCCGCAAAACCGTTTACTGGATGGACATTGAGGTTGAGCAGTACTGCGCTTTCCTGGAACTGCTTAAGCAACTCACCTCTGCTCTGTTGTGAACGGTTGTTTATCCGCTCCAAAACCTCACCGCTGTCAGTGCTTTGAAAAAGTGATGGACACTGTTCCGCGCCTCTGACCTGCGAGGGAGAATGGCCAAGTGCCGTGCGAATATGAGACATGAATGTATAATGATCAGTCATTTTTCACCTCGGCTTCTTTTCTGTTCCTTTCGGCAATCTTCCTTTGTTGCCAGCGCGTGCGAAAACTCTTTTTAGCCAGCGGCGGCAGATCCCGGTCTTTTGTCCAGGCTCCCGCCGGACCAAAAAGCTTGGTAATCATGCCGTTTTTTGCGATAAACGGCCCTTGCAGGGAGGCGAGCAGCTTTAGCACACCGTGATACAGGGGGCCGTTACTAATCAGTATCCGCCAGAACCTGAAGGTCATCGCCTCGACAGGCTTATGCGCCTTCACCTGCCAGTCCGGATCACCATAGGCGAGTTTCTTTCTCAATGCCAGCAGCATCCTTGGCAGGTCATTGTTCACCGGGCAGATATCGAGACAGGCACCGCACAGACTCTCTCCCTTGCAGAGATCGGCGTGCTCATTGATGCCGTAAAACAGCGGGGTCAAAACAGCTCCAACGGGACCGGAATAAAGGGCGTCGTATGCGTGACCGCCGATGCGGCCGTAGACCGGGCAGATATTTAGACAGCCGCCGCAGCGTATGCAGGCAAGCACTTCTCTGAATTCAGGATCAGCCAGGATCCTGGATCTGCCGTTGTCAACCAGAACGAGGTGAAACTCGGACGGACCATCCGGATCTCCATCAGGGCTTGGGCCTCCGGCGAAACTTACATAGGTGCTGATTTTCTGAATTGCCCCCGCCATAGTGAGCAGTTGCAAGAGATCCTGGTGATCCTCCATTGTTGCAACAATGCGTTCAATACCCATCAAGGCCACGTTAATCCGGGGCATGGTGGTGGCCATACGGATGTTGCCCTCGTTGGATACCAGGCTGATCTCTCCGGTTTCCGCGCAGGCCAGGTTGCAGCCGGTGATTCCCATATCGGCATGAAGCAGTTTCTGCCGCAGGGCGTTGCGGGCAGCCCGGGTCAAAGTCGGCGGATCTTCCGAGTATTCCATATCCAGCTTTTCGGCAAACAGGGTACCAATCTGCTGGCGATTCAGGTGGACGCAGGGGCCGAGAATATGCGAGGGAGGCTCTTCTCGCAGCTGGACAATATATTCACCGAGGTCCGTTTCGACGACCTCAATGCCTTCTTTCTGCAGCAGCGCATCGACACCTATCTCCATGGAGACCATGGACTTACCTTTGACCACACGTTTCACATCGTGACGCCGGGCCAGATCAAGGCAATAGGCAGCTGCCTCTTCGGCAGTTTCTGCACAATAGACCTGCCCGCCGCGAGCTTCGACTTTTTCGATCAGCATACCCAGGACGATATCGAGATTCTCCAGGGTCTGCATGCGCTTGCGCTTGACACGCTCCCTCGGGTCGGACGCACCCAAACTCTCCCAATGTGCAAGGGCTCCGCGGCCATAGCGGTTCTGCAGGTTTTTCAGGTTTTTCTGCAGACTCTCGCTGGCCAGTCCCCGGCGTGCACCTTCCTTGTAATCTTTTGCTGCGGAATAACTCATGCCTTCCCTCCCGTAGCTGCAAGAATCTCGGCAATGTGTTTGACCTGCACCGATTCACCCCGGCGCGACAGTCTCCCCTTTATATTCATCAGGCAGCTCATGTCACAGCCGGTTACATAGTCGGCACCGCTGGCCAGGATATCATCGACCTTTCTGTCAGCCATGGCGGCACTGATATCGGCATAATTAATACTGAAGGTGCCGCCGAATCCGCAACACACATCATGATCGTTCATTTCGATAAATTCCAGTCCGTCAACATGGCTAAGCAACCGTCGCGGCTGCTCTTCGACCCCGAGACCGCGAAGCAGATGGCAGGAGTCATGATAGGTGACCCGGGCCGGAAACCTGGCTTTGACATCGTCTACACCAAGAACATCGACCAGATATTCACTGAACTCGTAACAACGCGAGGCCACCGCCTTGACGCGCTTCTGCAGGCTCTGGTCATCGTTCTTGAACAGATCCGGATAATGATGCCTGACCATTTGCACACAGGACCCGGAAGGGCAGACAATCGCCTCGGAATCACCAAACAGTTCAACAAACCTCAGAGCCGCGGCCTTGGCCTCTTTCTGATAGCCGCTGTTAAACGCCGGCTGGCCGCAACATGTCTGGCCATCAGGATAGTCAAGGCTGACACCAAGACGCTCGAGAACGGTCACCATTGCCTCTCCCACGTCAGGAAAAAGCGAATCAACCAGACACTGGATAAAAAGTGATACTTGAGAACTCATCGAAAACCTTCTTGCTGATATTTTAGGCAGACACCTGCCTGTCCAGCCGTTCACGCACTTTTACGCAACCCGTCCACCTTCTCTCAGAAATCCATGGGGAAAACGATAGCTTATATGCTTTTATTTATGCTTATCTGCAGGGAATCGGAGAATGGCACCCTTGTCGGCGGATTCGGCAAGTTGACTGTAGAGTCCCAGGTATCCCCGCGTATATTTTGGGGCGGGCCTGGTCCATTGTGCCAGTCGCCTGGCTATCTCCTCGCCGCTGAGATGCAGGTGCAGATCCCGGGACGGAACATCAATGGTGATCTTATCGCCATCCTGAACAATCGCCAGCGGGCCGCCTTCGGCAGCTTCCGGCGAGATATGGCCGACAAAACAGCCATTGTTGGTTCCTGAAAAGCGCCCATCCGTAACCAACCCGGTTTTCAGGGCCAGGCCTCTTCCGTAAAGCAGTTTCATGGCCATATACATCTCACGCATGCCGGGACCGCCTTTGGGGCCTTCATAGCGGATAACCACCACTTCGCCCTCTTTCACCTCTCCCTTCATGATGGCCTGGTTCGCCTCTTCCTCGGAATCGAAGCAATGTGCCAGACCGGTGAAGGTGAGCATATCAGGATGAATGGCTGCCGGTTTGGTAATGGCTGTATTGGGGGCCAGATTTCCCCTGAGCACGGCCAAGCCGCCTTCCTTGCTCCAGGGATCATTCAGAGGGCGTATGATAATACCGTCCGGCTCCGGTGCATCGGATACATTCTCGGCAACCGTTTTGGTGGTAACGGTCATGGCATCCTTGTTGAGCAGGGGCAGTATCTGCTTCATGACCGCAGGTACCCCGCCCGCTTCATGAAAATCGGGCACATTGGGCGCCGCAGCCGGATTCATCCTGGCCACCACCGGCGTTGTGCGGCTCAACTCCTCAAACCGGTCGAGATTCATCTCCAGTCCGGCTTCATAGGCTATGGCGGGCATATGCAGGGCGACGTTGGTCGAACCGCCAATAGCCGAATTGACCCGGATGGCGTTTTCAATACCCTTTTCGTTAATAATCTGCCGGGCAGTGATACCCTTTTCTATCAAGGTGACAATCTGCCTCCCCGACGCCTGGGCGGCCCTGAGCCGGTCGGCATAGGTGGCCGGAATGGTGGCGCTGCCGGGCAAGCTGAGCCCGACAGCCTCGGCCAGGCAGCTCATGGTATTGGCGGTACCCAGAAACGAGCACGAGCCGCAGGTGGGGTTGGCCTTGTCTTCCAGCATCCGGTAGGTGGACTCGTCGATTTTTCCCGCTTTCATCATACCGAGGCTCTCGGTAATGGTGGTGGTATCGGCGGCCCGGCCGTCGAACATGCAGCCTCCCTCCATCGGCCCGCCAACCACCATGATCGCCGGCACATCAAGACGGGCGGCCGCCATCAGCATACCCGGCACAATCTTGTCGCAGGAGCCGAGAAGAACAAGACCATCCAAACGGTGGGCCTCTATCATCATCTCGACAGTATTGGCTATCAGGTCCCGGCTGGGCAGGATGAAGTAGTTGCCCTTGTGCCCCTGGGCGATGCCGTCACAGGCCGCAGGAACCCCGAATTCCACCGGCGTGCCTCCAGCCTGAAAGATACCCTGCTTAACGTATTCCGAAACGTGATTGAGATTGTAATGACCGGGCACGATACGGTTCCAGGAATTTGCGATACCGATCATCGGCCGGTCCAGGTCATAGTCGCTGTAACCCATCGATTTGTACAGCGTCCGGTTCATGGACCATTCGGGCCGTGTCAGGATGTCTTTGCTTCTTCGAAACATGCGTTCATCTCCGATTGTTGTTTGTTAAACCGGAATTATCTGGTATTCACCGCTGGCTGCACGTTCCACCCCTGTCGATGGTGGATACAAACCAGCACAGAAAATAACGCGCGGCTGATCCGGCAATGACTGACCGGAGCTGCTGCCGGGAATATACGGAGACAGGAATTGTTATCTCGTCGACGCTAGATGACCACGGTTTCGGCATACTTTTCGAGGAGCGGTTCCATCAGCATATGCAGTCGCGACCGTACCAGGTTGATCTGGTGCGCATCGGCGTGCGAAGGCGGAAGCAGCGGCGGCCCCATTTTGAACCCGCGCAGTTCCAGCGCAAGTTTGAATCCTATCGGGAAGGGAGCTGCGAACATGGTCCTGATAATCACCAGGATGGAGCGCTGCAGTTCGAGGGCCGTTTTCAGGTCACCTTCCTTCCAGGCCTCGTAAATGCCGACCATGATCTCGGGCAGGATGCCGGCCGTTGCCGTCATGCATCCTTCGGCCCCCATCAGCAGGCTTGCGAGCAGGTTTTCCTCACGCCCGGTCAGCATGGCGATATCTGCCCCGGCAATGGCGATCTTGTCCTTGAAGTGCATGAAATCAACCATGCTGCCGCTGGAATCCTTCATCCCGACAACGGAATCATAACGGACCAGCCGTTTGACCGTGTCGTAGTCCAGCGGCGAGGTGAAGAGCGGAATGTTGTAGAGAATGACCGGTACGCCGCTTTTCTCGATAATCGTTTCGAAGAACCGTTCGACCATGGCGCCGGCTGGTTTATAGAAATAAGGCGGGGTGACCACGACCGCGTCACAGCCGATTGAACCGGCATACTTCGCCAGCTTGACGCACTCGTCAGGAGTGGAGGCAACCACACCGGGGGTCACCGGGATACGACCGTTGACCTGCTCGACAACGATCTTCATGCACCGGCATTTTTCCTCGAAATCCATGTGGATTCCTTCTCCACACGAGCTCACCGGGAAGATGCCATCCAGTTTACGTTCAATGCCGAATTCCAGCAGTTTTCTGAATTCGGCCTCGTTTACCCGATGATTCTCATCAAAGGGGGTCATTTGTGCAGGGTATATGCCTTGTGGACGAAACATATCGTACGTTCTCCTTATTTTAGGGCCGTGTGGTCTCGAGGTTGTAAGGGATAGCAAGTTTTTCAAGCAGTTCAGGCGTGGGCTTGCCGTCTGCAGTCCAGCCGCGGATTTTGTAATAGGTTTTGATCAGCGGCAGCACATCGACGGTCTCGCCCTTGCAGGGACCATCGGGCAGCGGCTCTGTTTTAAAGCGCTCAGGAAGCGTGTCCCCGTCGGCGGTCAGTCCCTCGCGCAGATTGAACAGCCGCACGAGATTGTTTACCCGCTCGCCTGCCAGCAAGAGATTCATCGCATTACCGAAGGATTCGATACCGGTAAGTGACTGAAATAACGGCGCGATCTGTTCAAGCGTCAGGGTGAAGGCGGCAAAAAGGCAGAGCCCGCTGCAATTCACCAGACAATATAAGTCCTGCTGGGCCTTTACTATTTCAGGTTTAAACTCGGTGGTATGCAAGCCCAGTGGATTGTTCTGGTTCATGAGCTCTTCACCGATTGGCCATGCTCGCAGATGACAACCGCCCCGGTCGCTCGTCGCGTAAGCCAGGGCCATGCCCTTGCTCGCTCTCGGATCATAGGCAGGGAGTTCCAATCCCTTGACCTGGGCACCAAGTCCCTGTGCTCCGGGAATCAGTTCTTCAAGCTGCCTGACGCCCAGGCTCCATTCCCGCCCGGGACCCTCACGTTTGCCGATCAGATGGACAGCCTCGACAATGGCGGCGCTATTGCCCCAGGTAAGTTCGATGCCGGCGGTCTCGGCGACGGTGATAAGCTTGCGCTCATAACAATCCATCAGAAAGCCGATGACGTTGCCGACCGATACCGCATCCAGCCCGTAGGCATCACACAGATGCTCAGCCTCGATGATAGTAGGGATATCGGTATTACCGCAATGAGAACCGAAAGACCAGACCGTCTCGTACTCGGGACCTTCGGTGAAGGCACCCTTGAGCGGTCCCTCCTTGACCCGGGCAATCTTGCTGCAGCGGATAGTGCAGGAGAAACAGGCCCGATGCCGCTCGTAATACTTCCGTACATCATGTTCGTCAATCGGCTTTTCATCCAGGGTTGACTGATGAAAATTCTTAACCGGATGAATGCCGGTGTAATCCATCAGGGAGAGAATTACGTTGGTACCGAACTCAGGTTTTGCCGAACCGGTATCAGGAGCGTTGGCCAGTTCGTTGGTGGACTCGCGCACCATCCGGGAGAATTCCCGGACATTGGAAGCCATTACCGCACCCGTTCCATTCACGACCAGGGCCTTCAGCTTCTTTGCACCCATTACCGCTCCCGCACCGCCGCGCCCAAAGGAGCGGTACTCCGTGAGCACGCCGGCCAGAGGCGACAAGAGTTCGCCGCTCTGCCCGATGCAGGCAATCCTGTGATCTATCGAGTAGGTCTCTTTGAGCAGCCGGTGCGTCTCTATCGTATCGACACCCCAGTATTCTTCAGCGGGAAGCAGTGAGGCGTTGCCGTTTTCGATGAGCAGCATTACCGGTGACGGTGACGCACCGGTAATGATGACCGCATCATAGCCGGCATATTTCAGCTCCGGTCCGAGACTGCCGCCGGCGTTGGAATCAAGCCATAAACCGGTGGCGGGACTCTTGGTACAGAGCTCCATCCTGCCCGATGCCGGGGCTGATGTCCCGGTCAGCGGACCGGTGGCGAAAACCAGGATATTGTCTGGGACCCAGCGGGTCGCAGCCGACCGGCAGCCGCTCGTATATGGTATGAATGCCAAACCCCTTACCGCCTACGTACTGCTCCGCCATGGTCCTGTCCAATTCGACAGTCTCGATGGCGCCTGAAGTCAGGTCCACTTCAAGTATTTTACCTGCATATCCATTCCACGCCATTGTTTATCTCCTTGAAATGGCCCCGGTGGGGCACGTTTTCGCACATGAATAATTTCCGTCGCAGGTGTCGCAGATATGGGGATTACCCGTTTCAGGATGCAGCCTGACGCCCCCGACAGGACAGGCATCAACACAGAGGCCGCATTGGGTGCACTTGTCTGCGAGCAGCACCACATGGTCTTCCCAGATGAGCGCATCCTCGGGACACGAATTGATGCAGAACCTGTCCTTGCAGGGCAGGCATACATGGATACCGCCGATTTCAGGCCAGGCGTCCTCAATGTAGATTCGGGCCATCTTGGTACTCTGCACACCTGGATAATGTGCGGCAGTGCAGGCCAGCATGCAGAGCCTGCAATTCGTACATTTGCCTTTTTTTAAGATAAACATTGTCGATTCTCTCTTGATTTTACTGTAAATATTTTACACACCCGGCCATTACCCCGGTAACAGCGGGAACAAAAATGCGCCACCGCTTATAGAAAGCCGGTAAGTCTTGGAACAATAAGTACGATATCGGGTATATAGGTAATGATGAGCAGCACGACTATTTCCATTGCCACAAAGGGCATGACCTTCAGAGCGATGCTCTCGTAGGAGGTTTTGGCAATCGGTGCCGCCGTAAACAGGCACACCCCCAGCGGCGGTGTGGTCAGGCCGATATTGACATTTACGATCATGATCAGCGCAAAATGCAGCGGATGCACGCCGTATTTTACGGCGAGAGGGAGCAGGATAGGCGCCAGGAGGATGATATTCGCGCCGGTTTCCATGATCATGCCCATGAACAGCAGGAACACATTCACCAGCAGAAGAAAAATGATCTTGTTTTCCGTCAGCGACATCATGATATGGGCGATCTGGGCGGGGATCTGTTCTATGGTCAGGACCATGCCGAACAATTTGGCAGTAGCGATGATCAGCAGAATAACGGAAGATACAATGGCGCATTCAAGCAGACTTTCAAGGATATCCTTGACACTCAGGCTGCGATAGATAACGATACCGACCAGCAGGGCATATCCGCAGGCAAGAGACGCCGCTTCAGTTGCGGTAAATTGGCCGCTCAGTATGCCGCCGATTATGATGATCGGCATGATCAGACCGATAATCGCACTTTTGGTTCTGCGAAGGATTTCCTTTCCCGGGATCGCTTCGGTTCGGCGGGGATGTTTCTCCTTTATCGCGTAGTACAATGCGATAATCATCAGTCCGAGTCCGATCAACACACCGGGTACGAATCCGGCCATGAACAGAGCCCCGATTGATTCTCCGGTGATGGTCCCGTAAATGACCATGATGATGCTGGGCGGAATAATCGGCCCGATGATAGAGGATGCGGTGGTCACCGCGGCAGCGTAAGCCGCGGTGTACCCTTCCTTTTTCATGGCCGGGATCAGGATCGAGCCGATGGCCGCTGTATCCGCAACCGCGGCGCCGGTCAATCCGGCAAACAGGATACTCACCACAATGTTGACCTGGGCCAGGGCTCCCGGCAGCCTGCCGACGAGAACCTGCACAAAATTGACCAGATCCTTGGTGATGCCGGTGCGGTTCATCAACTGTCCGGCAAGGATGAAGAACGGGATAGCCAGCAGCACGAAACTGTCGACGCCGTTATAGAGCACCTGACCGATGATCGTAATGGGAATGTTGCTGAAAACCACAAAATAAAGGATCGATCCGATACCGAACACAAACGCAATCGGGATTCCCATTGCCATTGTCACGATAAATACGATTATCAGTACAGCCAACGTCATAACCAAACTCCCTTCCTGTGCTTATTGACTGAGGAGAAATCCCCTCGGATCGTCGTTGCTGAATAGTCCGGCGGTAGAGTAGATTACATGAATGATCATCATCAGCGCTCCCAGCGGTATATGCAGTTTGACGTAGACAACCGATAACGGGATGATGTCGCCTGTCTGGTCAACAGCCTTCAGTGCCGCATCAAGACCGAACCAGAACATGAGCGCCAGAAAGGTGAGAACCAGGATATTTGAGAGAAGGATTATCGCCTTGACGAGCAGGGTATTGGGAATAGACTTCACGAGAACGGTAATTCCTATATGCGAGCCGCGTTTGAGGGCAACGCTTGCACTGATAAAGGCGATTCCGACCAGGAGCCAGCGGGCGAATTCCTCACTCCAGGTCGGCGCCCGGCCGGCCATTCTCAAGAAAGACGCTTGCCAGCACCGTCACGGAGACGAGAAACGCATAAAGGATACTGATCCACACGGCAATGCGGTCTACCCGATCGCTTGCAACCCCAAGCCAGGACAACACTTTTGTCATCGTTGCGACCCTCTTTCCCTGGAATAAGAAGGAGGAGGAGCCTCACGGCTCCTCCTCCTTCAGTTGCGATGAAACCTGTTATCTACCTATAGCCAAGAGCGACTTCAGCCTCTTTTACCGCGGCCATAAAACCGTCGACAGGTTCTGAACCAATCTCTCCTTTCAGCCACTCGATGACCGGAGGCTGGGCTTTATCCTGAAACATTTTTATCTGTGCCGCCGTCGGGGAATACACTTCCATGTTCGCCTTCAGAACGCCCAGGCCGATAACCTGGCTCAAAAAAGCCTCTGCCATCCGGTCGGCCCGCGCCCCGTGCAAACCGGCTATTCTCAGGATGTGCTGGTTCTCTTCCGAAAAACTGTTGAATGTGTCAGCGTTCATTATCAGCATGTTTTCGCTCCAGGTATGTCCATCGAGCGTCAGATACTTCTGGACTTCGTAGAGCTTGCCAACAAAGGCGATGATGGAAATGGGATTTTCCTGACCGTCGATAACACCGGTCTGCAGGGAAGTATAAACTTCCGGCCAGGCAATCGGAATAGCCTTGGCGCCGAGCGCCTCAACGGTTTTTACGAAAACCGGCGACTGCATGACCCGAAACTTGATGCCTTCCATGTCTTTCGGTTCGTGTATCGGCCTGACATTGTTAGTGAAGTTACGTACACCGTTCTGGCCCATACCGAGGAAAACCAGGTTCGCTTTCTTCTCCATTTGGGCCATCAGGTCCTTCCAGTACTGGCTGTTATCAAACACCCACCAGGCAATTTCATCCGACTGGAAAACATAGGGAATATTGATCACCTGGAATTCCGGGAAAAACGGCCCCATGTTGCCGGTTTCAATACAGAGATCCAGCGTACCGGTCTTGGTCATCTCGGTTGATTCCTTGCTGCCGCCCATCTGACTTGACGGGAAGAGTTCAATCATGATGGCACCGTTCGTCGCCGTTTCTACATAGCTTTTGAATATGAGGGCATAGGCATGTTCCGGTTCAGGAATCTTGGCCGTATCAGGCCAGGTAGGATTGTCCGAATAGCCAAGCCGCAGCGTCACCGGTTCTTCAGGGGTTGGATTCAGTTTGGCGGCAAAAGCCTGCGATGCGCCCAAACTGACGATGGCCAGAATTGCAAATAACAAACATGTTTTACGATACATACTCGTTTTCCTCCTCTGCTGATTTGTTGACACTCCGTTGATGTCCTCGACAGCATAGAAACGCTACCGTACGTGACCTCTGTTTTGCTGCGATACGCACTACCCTTCTTGCCGCCCCGGCTCCGTGTCCTGTTGGCCAGCCTTTCTATCGTCGCGTGGTCATGTAAGCGTCCCCACTGCCAGTGATGCGCCCCTTTCTGCCGAAGACGAGCAGGATAAAAGAAATAGCTATTGACACGGCTAAGGGGTTGTAATACGTATTATGATAGTACGCATCTTGTATGATGTACCTTTCGATGTCAAGTGGTTTTTTAATGTACTGCAAAAATGGCGTGTAAGCCAGTATGCTGACACAGCGACTACGAAAAACGCACCCATCGAAAAGAATCGGCAGCGCCACTCTCGCCAACGAATACAAGTATTGCCGGTATGTTATTTACGGAAGAGGCTGACATCACAACTATCGTAACCACCTTATGCGAAAGATATGGAGATCAATGATATTTTCCACCTTAATTGTACCATCACCTTGTCAAAGAGTTATCGATGACCCAACTAAAATCTATTAGCCGTACGAGTATTCAGGATGAGGTTTTCAAGCAACTCATGGGCAAGATTACCAGTGGTGAATGGCCTCCTGGTGAAAAAATCCCATCGGAGAATCACCTTGCCAGACTACTTTCCGTGAGTCGCGTCACCATCCGGGCAGCAACGCAGCGACTGTCAGCCTTGGGACTTGTCAAGGTAAAACAGGGTGAAGGGACGTTTATAGAAAAATATACGGCCAGTAACCATTTAAATTTACTCATCCCCCTGCTGGCAATTGAAAAAAATGATATCATGCATTTATTGCAGCTTCGTAAAATTCTCGAAGTGGGAATCATAGAAGTTGTGGCGAAAACCATTACCGACTCAGGCATAGCAAAACTGGAGACCATTTACGCAAAAATGAAGGCCAGCAAAGATAACCGGGAGCTATTTGCAGAATACGACTCTCAGTTTCACCTCACCCTGGCGGATTTATCCGAAAACCCGCTTATTACGACCTGCTACACGGTGATATCTGATATCTTCTTTTCCGCCATGAAACAGATTGCCCATATGATGGGCCCCGATGATGCCCTGCACTATCATCAGGAAATCTTGAACTCCTTGAGAATTGGTGATGGAAAAAAGGCGCAGAGTCTCATGCAGCGGCACATTGAACTAACCATAAGTGCTGTTTCAAAATCGATCAGCCGCCAGGGAGATGCAGGCTGATACATTCAGGACGATCCAATCCGCCGGGTATCTCACATTTCTGGGTATACCCTTTATATTCTATGCACAACATCTAAGTGCTGGTTCCGACCGGACGAAATACCATGATCACACAAGCAACGAAGGGGCAGAGACAAAACGGCACGGCCGTCTTTTTTGATTTTGATGGCGTCCTGGTCGATTCGACGGCTTCCAAGACCAATGCCTACCGTAAAATTTTTTCATCATACGGTTCTGAGAAGGTTTCAGAAATAGTCAAATACCATCAGCGTCACGCCGGAATAAGCAGAGTTGAGAAAATCGATTTTGCCCACAAGAATATCCTTGCGGTTCCCTATTCAAGGAAGAATGTTTTGGCCCATATCGAAAAATATTCGAGGCTGGTTTTTGAAAAGGTAGTCGCGGCTGAATGGGTTCCAGGGGCACTGGAGTTCGTTGCCTCCCATTACCGGCAGATTCCTCTTTTTATTATATCCGGTACACCGCAGGATGAACTGCGCGAAATAGTCAGGCGTCGGGACATGGACCATTATTTTCAAGAAATCCTGGGATCCCCGATAAAAAAACCTGAGCACATTCGTGACCTTGTTGCGCGTTACGAGCTGAAAATCGAGAACTGTTTTTTCATCGGAGATGCCCTTACGGATTATTATGCGGCCAAGGAAACCGGAATGCCCTTTATCGGAATCAGGAGCGAGACAGATTTTCCCGCCGGCACGATGGTCTTACCGGACTGCACAACTCTTTCCGGGGCTATTTCCTCTCGCCTTCATGTTTAAAGGTTTCCGTTGCTGTTATTTTCAGTATCGTGTCTTATCCTTACTCTGGGAATACTTGTCGGAGGAAGACGGTCTGAGCACTGCTTGTCTTACGAACACTTTTTTTTGTTCCGATCCGCGATTAACGCAGTCCCTGTTTACAAGACTTGCATCACCATAACCAAGGACAGGTTTATCCATGAAACTCAATGACCCATTCGGCCGTATGGAAAAGCGGAACCAGATCGCCTACGAGGCAATCCGAGACTCTATGCGAAGGGGCGGAATAGATACGCCGCAGGCGGCGAGGGAGGTCATCAGCAGAACAAGAAAACGGGCCATGACCTTCCTGGCCGTCGGGATTGGCAATTTCTCTGCCGCTGATCCTGCTGGTGCCAAAAGCGATACCCGTAGCGATTGGCCTGCTGCTCCTGATGTTATCTGGGTAATCACCTGGACGATTAAGGGTAAGCGCTATATCGAGCGCTACATCAAGGAAGACCTGCAGGAAGAAAAACAGAATAGGGGTTACCATCTCAACAATTCCCTCCAATCGGAAAACCCGGGTGAAAATCCCGTCACACTACTCGTTGTGCTCCCTTCAGCGGGTCACACCATATCACAAAAGAGCACGTGACGCCATCTTTTGGAGTGCAATAGACTTTTTACGAGTATGTCATGAATTAATCTGCCAGCGTTTTTGCTATATGGTTCGCTCAAGGTTCTTCCTATCAGCAAGATAGACCGATTTCTCCGAAAAAAAACAGCATTATTGTTTCGCCCGTCAACGGTGGTAAAAACTGGCTCGAATATTTAAATAAAATGCGTAGTTTCTGCCACATAATAAGCAACTTCCCAAGCCGCCCAAGAGCGGGTCACAAGACGTGTTCAGTCTATTTTCCCGGCGGTTGAAAAATAGTATTGACAACGAAGCAAAGTGAATACATATAGGGCTGAAAAAGACCTATAAAGTCTTCTGAAGCGAACACGACCAGAACGAGATAATCATCTAAAATAAGAAGGAAATAAAAATGAAAACCGACAACCTCTTTGAAGACGAAGCGGAAGAACCTCCAAGCAGAAAAGGCAGTGACCCGGTCTCACCGCTTTTCTCTCCCGCACAATCCTCTTCCTTTCGCCTCAAGCATTTCCCGGAGACTTCAGAAAGTGACTGGAATGATTACCATTGGCAATTACGCAACCGGATAACAACCCGTAAGAGCCTGGAGCGCTTCCTGGAACTGTCCGCCAGTGAACAAAACGCTTTTCAGTTTCGCGATGCGACATTGCCCCTGGCGATTACCCCCTACTATGCCAGCCTGATAAACCAGGACGATCCGGACGACCCGATCAGGCGGGCCATGGTCCCGGTTGCCAATGAATTTCTTGTTTCGACCGGAGAGGCCCAGGATCCCCTGGGAGAAGAGGGACACAGCCCGGTGAAAGGGCTAATCCATCGCTATCCGGACCGGGTCCTTTTCCTGGTAACCGATTACTGCTCGAGCTACTGCCGCTACTGTACCCGCTCCCGCATGGTCGGAAAACGCAAAAGCGCCGGCAAAAAGCAGTGGCAGAAAGGCATTGACTATATAGCCGCCAACCCGGAGATACGCGATGTTCTCATTTCCGGCGGCGATCCGCTTACCCTGTCTGATGAGCAGCTGGACTGGCTGCTCGGCAAGCTGAAGGGTATCCCGCACGTCGAGATGATCAGGATCGGCACCAAGGTTCCGATGGTCCTGCCGCAGCGAATCACCGCCAAACTGGTTTCGGTACTGAAAAAATACCACCCGCTCTGGCTGAGCATCCACAGCATGCACCCGAACGAGTTGACCGAAGAGGCACGACGTGCCTGCGAGACCCTTGCCGACGCAGGTATTCCACTCGGCAGCCAGACGGTCTTGCTGGCCGGCATCAATGATACTATCGAGACCATGCGTCACCTGATGCATGGCCTGCTCCGCATGCGGGTCAAGCCCTACTATCTTTATCAGTGCGACCCCATTACCGGCTCGTCTCACTTCCGCACCCCCGTTTCAAAGGGACTTGAGATCTACCAGGGACTGCGCGGCCATACCACAGGATATGGCGTACCGACCTATGTCATCGACGCCCCCGGAGGCGGAGGGAAAATCCCCCTTATTCCGGAAACAGTGGTCGGCCGGGACGGATCTGATCTTTTGATCAGGAATTACGAAGGAAAGGTCTACCGCTACCCAGACAAACCTACAGCAGAAGACCTCTGCAGCGAACGCGGGGTTTCCAAATGAGAATAGGGATGACCTATGACCTTCGCGATGATTATCTCGCGGCAGGATTCGCGGAAGAAGAGACGGCGGAATTCGATCGACTCAGCACCATCGAGGCGATCGAAACCGCCATCCGCGCCATGGGGCATGAACCGGTTCGCATCGGCAACCTGACAAGCCTGGTACCGCGCCTCGCCGCAGGCGAGCGCTGGGATCTGGTCTTCAACATTGCCGAGGGGCTCTACGGCTACGGCAGAGAAGCCCAGGTGCCGGCGCTGCTCGACGCCTACCGTATACCCTACGTCTTTTCAGGGCCACTCGTTCAGACGGTAACCCTGCATAAGGGTATGGCCAAGCACGTGATTCGGGACTGCGGACTGCCGACACCCGCCTTTGCCGTGGTTTCCAGGGAGAGCGACATTGGTGACATTGATCTCCCCTACCCGCTCTTTGCCAAACCGGTAGCCGAAGGAACGGGCAAAGGGGTGACACCGGCATCTAAAATCAGCAGCCCCGACATGCTGCGTACAACCTGCAAAAACCTGCTTGCCACCTTCAAGCAGCCGGTACTCGTCGAGACGTTTTTACCGGGCCGGGAATTCACCGTCGGCATCGTCGGTAATGGTGATCAAGCGCATTCGATCGGCATCATGGAAGTTGTCCTGCTGAAAAATTCCGAACCGGAGGTATATTCCTATCACAACAAGGAGTTCTGCGAAGAGCTGGTCGAATACCGCGTGGTGGATGACCCTGAAGCGCGGGAAACGGTGAAAACGGCTCTGGCCTGCTACGCCGCCTTCGGTTGCTCTGATGCCGCCCGGGTCGATCTCCGCTCCGATGCAGCCGGGCTGCCTAACTTTATCGAGATAAATCCACTGGCGGGTCTGCATCCGGAGCATTCCGATCTCTGCATCATCGCCACCAAGTACGGTATCAGCTACCAGCAGCTCATCGAATCGATTATCGGTGCGGCCATTGAACGACTCGGCCTTTCGTCATGAACAGCGGGGAGATAATCGGTCTCATTCACAATGAACCGATACCCTACGGCCAGCCGAACTGGGAATCTTCAGCCGACGTCATGGTACAGGTCGAGGCTATTGAGGAGGCGCTCACCGGTCTCGGATATCGCAGCGTACGGATCGGTTTTACCCGGGATCTCTCCCGCTTTGTTGATACGGTCAGGAAGCAGCGTATCGCCTCCGCCTTTAACCTGTGCGAATCAGTGGACGACGATCCGCAGTTAATTGCCCACCCGGCGGCGGTTCTTGAATTACTGGGTATCCCCTATAGCGGTTCAACACCGGCGGCCTTGCAGTCGACCACCGATAAGTACCTGTTCAAGCTGGTTCTCCGTGGCGCCGGAATCCCCACCCCCGGCTTCCTGCTCTTTGACGGCCAATTAAACGGCGAGCCGCACGAACTTCACTACCCGGTTATCCTTAAACCGCAGCTCCAGGATGCAAGCATCGGCATCGACCAGGACTCCGTTCTCGGTTCAGCCGCCCAGCTGACCGAAAAACTTCCCGTTTTCTACGAAAAATACGGGCCTATCCTGATCGAGGAGTTCATCCACGGCAGAGAATTTAACGTCTCGGTCATGGGCAATTCGAATCTTCAGGTGATGCCGGTTGCGGAAATAGATTTCTCGGGACTGCCCAAGAACCTTTTCCCCATTGTCGGCTATCAGGCCAAATGGGATCCCGATTCCATTGAGTATCGTGAAACGCGAAGGACCTTCCCCGTACTGGATGATGCTTTATACGAAAAGGTGAAAGAGGCCGCACTACGCTGTTACCGGCTGTTCGGCCTGCGTGACTATGGTCGTGTCGATATGCGGGTAGGTGCCGGAGGCAAGGTGTTTGTTCTTGAAATTAATGCCAACCCGTGTCTCAGCCCCGATGCCGGCTTTGCCGCGGCAGTCCTGCAGGCAGGGCTCGATTATCGCGGGATGGTCAGACGGCTCATCGAATTACTGGATGACAGAGGTATATGAATATTTCAATAACACCACTGGTGCCGGCTGACCGGGAGAAAGTTGTAGCCATTATCAGGAAACAGGATAACTTTCTTCAATGCGAGATTGACATTGCCATTGAGGTGATCGATGCAACGTTCAAAGCGGAAGAGGACTACCGGACGCTGGTGGCAAGGGATGAGCGACAGCAGCTGCACGGTTTCATCAGCTACGGGCCGGTCCCGCTGACTGAAAACCGCTTCGACCTTTACTGGATTGCAGTCGATCCATCGCTGGGCAGGCACGGTATCGGCACGATCCTGCTGCAGGAAATGGAGAAAGACCTCCGCCGGGAAGGTCCCGGGCACATCTACATCGATACTTCTTCCACGGAAGGGTACCTGGCCGCCCGCCGCTTTTACGAAAAGAATGACTATCAGATAGTCGCTCACCTGAAAGATTTTTACCGAACAGACGACAACAAAATTATCTATCGGAAAATAATTTAAAATGTTCAGAATCAGGCGCATCTACGACAATAACCTGTCGATCGATCAGGATGCCATCATCGAGGTTCAGACCATACTTCAGCAGCAGTTCCCGGGTTTGCGGAAAAATGAGATTCTCGATCTCGACCACAAACTGGCCGACCCTCTCAAATACCGCTTCAAGACGATCCTGTTCGTTGCTGAAGGCAGCCGCGGCAAGATCAAGGGGTTTGCCATTGTCAATCACGTAACGGACCTTCGCTTCTGTTATCTTGATTTCATCTCGGTCAAGCCAAAAACAACCGGCGGTATCGGCAGCGCACTCTATGCCCGTGTGCGCAATGAAGCCATACTGCTGAAAGCGGAAGGTATTTTTTTCGAATGTCTACCCGACGATCCAGCCCTGTGCAAGGACAAGAGCATCATCCGCCAGAACAGCGCCAGACTGCGGTTCTACGAACGTTTCGGCGTTCTGCCGATCACCAATACCGCCTATGAGACACCGCTGGCAAGCGGGGATGACTGCCCGCCTTACCTCCTGTTTGACGGACTCGGCATTACCACTAAACTGGATTGCAATTTCACCCGTCAGGCGGTTTACGCTATTTTAACAAGAAAATACGGAAAGCGCTGCCCGCAGGAATATATATCCATGGTGGTCGAATCCTTCCGGGACGATCCGGTGCTCTTCAGGCCTCGCCGTCATACGCCCGTGACGGAGACGCCCACGTTGCCGGACGTCGTCAGCATCGACCGGCGCATCGCCCTGGTGGTCAACGCCAGCCATGACATCCACCACGTGCACGAACGCGGCTATGTCGAGGCTCCGGTCCGTATATCCTCAATCCTTAAAGGGATCAATCAAACCGGACTTTTCGACGAGCACAAGGCGAAACATTTCCCGGAAAAACATATCAAAGCGGTACATCACCCGGATTTCGTCGAGTATCTCAAACGTATGTGCTTGACGATCGAACCCGGTAAATCCTTCTATCCTTATGTGTTCCCGATCAGGAATGCCACCAGACCGCCGAAAGAGATGCCGATCAGGGCGGGATATTACTGTATCGACACCTTCACTCCGCTGAACCGAAATGCCTATAAAGCAGCCAAAGGCGCCATCGACTGTGGGCTGACTGCAGCAGGATTTCTGCTTAAAGGATACCGCCTCAGTTACGCTCTCGTCCGCCCACCCGGCCACCATGCCGAACGGCGCGCATTCGGCGGATTCTGTTATTTCAATCCTCTGCCATTGCAGCAGATTTTCTCAGTAAATACGGAAAAGTAGCCATTCTCGATGTCGATTATCACCACGGCAACGGCACCCAGGACATATTCTATCGGCGGGATGATGTCCTGACCATATCCATCCACGGCCATCCCCGCTTCGCCTATCCTTATTTTAGCGGCTTCCAGGAAGAAACAGGAGAAGAGAAGGGACTCGGTTTCAACCGCAATTATCCTTTGGGAGAGGAACTCGATGGTGCAGGCTACCGGAAAGTACTCTCCGTGCGCTGAAGAGAATCAGCGCATTCAACCCGAAATTTCTTGTTGATCGCTCTCGGTCTGGACACGGCGTACAAGGACCCGACCGGTACATGGTCGCTCACGCCGGCGGATCTCAAGCGAAACGGCCTGTTCATAGGCGATCTGCACAAACCGACCGTAGTCGTGCAGGAAGGCGGATATCGTTCAAGATCGCTTGGGACAAATGCCCGCAATTTTTTTCTGGGGCTCTGGCAGGGGATGATAGGAACAGAGGACGCTGATAACCTCTCACCCCGGAACTAAATAGTTTTCATCCGGAATCAGGAACAGTGGACAACCCGCTTCTATAAGTTGACGGGAGGACAGGCGATATCGACCCCCATCTGCTGAACATTGCCAGCCTATTGAAACGATGGTAAGAGAGGGCAAAAATTCATTTCGTATAGACGAAATGCCGAATTCAATATCTTTATGACCGGATTAAAAGGAAATATCCCTGTAATAATTCGGACTAGAGGCCATTCGGCCCGATCATGATCAGGTCTGAATGACAGGCATTGGCAATTTCAGTGATTATATCAAGAGGTTTTCCGGCCACCACCTCTCCGGTACATGACAGTACTTTATTACTCGTCTTCGCAAGCAGGCTGGCCATGCTTTTTTGTGCACTGGTGATCATTGTCTGTTCACAGCGATCAACAAATAGATTATAAAGCGAAGGGTCATCTTTATAAATGTTCACCACATGAAGAAAATGGGGAATTGCCGAAGTTTCCCTGGCAATGGAGACGGCCCAATCCACAACCTTGTCAGTGTTATCGAGAAAATCGACAAGAACCACCAATTTATCTTGCTGCTTTCATTTTACGACCTCCGTTTGCCTCTTTTGTTTCCTGCCATTCAAGAAGCAATTTCAGTGCCATAATTTTTCTTTTTCCCTGGAGTCGCATAAAAAACGTAATAACCGATAGTTACCGTTTTATTCCAAGCACCCCAACCGTCCAGACGAATAGAGAGGCGCATTCATGCTACTATAACAGTCGCACCATCTGCCCTGTTGAGACAATGAGGAACCGACCAGAGAATCAGGCCACACCCGGCTTGCGGGCAGAGACGGCACTGCCTGGGCAAAGGCTTGTAAAAGACCGGGAGCAGACGATCTTCCCGGTCGCTCTCATCCGCAACCTCCGCCGGAACCTGTGCAGTTACCGGCGGCGCAGGAGGTAACGCCTGCCCTTTAGCCGGGCGGTGTCCTTGTTTTCATAAACAATGGCGAGTCCATCTTCGATAAATCCTGAAGCCTCTACCGGTTTTATGCCTGATTTTGTCAGGATATCACCTGGCATCTGGCCCACACCGCTGACCAGAAGCGCACGACAATCTCTCAGGATTCGAGCGACCTGATGCCAACGCTGGATTCCGCCGCCATTCGCAGGTGCCAAACGGTTCTCGATCTTTTTGAAACCGTTTTCATTCCTCTCCCAGATCTCAAAAGCGCGTGCTTCCCCCAGATGCTGGTTTATCAGTACCCCTTCCTGGCTGGCGACGGCGACATAGGGCCGATCCATTCCCGGTAATGGTTTGATAGTCGAACAAGCACTCAGACAGCCGCGGAATTCCTCTGTTTTATCGTCATCGAGCAGACCAACGGCGTCAGCCCGGCAGCGGGTACAATGACGCATCTGGGGCAGGTATTTTTCCGCGACTGCCCGCAGCTCTTCCATCAATTTCTTATCCGGCTGCTCGATATGGCCAAACGGCGTATTGACGTTCGGGAACATGGCCATGCAATTGAGCAGGTCCGCTCCAAGTTCCTGCATGGTCCGTGCGACCGCTTCCACATGATGATCATTTATCCCCGGTATGACGATGCAGTTAATTTTGACGGTAATGCCATGTTTCTTTAAGGCCCTGATGGCTGCAATCTGTCGTGACAGAAGCAGTTCGGCCGCCTTGATACCGCGATAGACAACTTTTCCGTCTCGAACCCATGAGTATATGTTCCGGCCAATTTCAGGATCCACCGTACAAAC
Source organism: uncultured delta proteobacterium (assembly GCA_963745765.1). Lineage (GTDB taxonomy): Bacteria > Desulfobacterota > Desulfobulbia > Desulfobulbales > Desulfocapsaceae > Ww85. Next base: position 45,965 of record CAVUYQ010000032.1, read on the forward strand.
CGTTATCGTCACATGGGTCACACCGATTTCCGCGAGCTCTTCGATATACGGTGCGATTCCCATGCCGTTGGACGAAACACAGAGCATCGTATCGGGATGCTTTTTCCGAATGGTTCGCAGTGTGGCGATGGTCTCCGGCCCGTTGGCAAAGGGGTCACCGGGACCGGCAATACCGGCGACACTGATCCGTGGTTCCTTGTCCATAACCCGGTCCATATAAATGCCCGCCTGTTCAGGCGACAATATCGTGCTCGTCACTCCCGGACGGGACTCATTTACACAATCGTATTTTCGGTCACAGAAATTACATTTGATATTACATTTAGGTGCTACCGGCAGGTGTACCCGACCATACGTACCCTTTGCTTCCGGATTGAAACACGGATGTTTCTGTAAATCACGCCTATCTGGAATTTTCATATCGTATCCTGTCTGACAGTGGCATCAGCGTCAGCTACATGTAACTGTAGCCTACAGCTGAATCGCTCTGTTTTTTATCAATGATGGTATTCGTTATGGTATCAAAGAGCGCTTGTGCTCCCTGATAGCCGAGATGCAGTATGCGCTGTCCCCCCACTCTATCGTGGATTGGAAACCCTACCCTGACCAGTGGAATATTTTCCTTTCGGGCAAAACTATAGCCCTTTGAATTGCCGATGAGCAGATCAACCCCGAGTTGCCTGGCCAGGTTTTCAATATCATAAAAATCGACGTTTTCTTTTACTTCCGGCAATTCAGAATCGAGATCTTTCATGGCCTCGGCTATTGCAGCCTGAAATTTTCCACTCTTGCCTCCGGAGGCACAGAGCACCACTTTTATGCCAAACTCAGCCAGCATTGCGCAGAGGCCGACGACGAGGTCCTCTTCGCCATAGAGAACCGCACGTTTACCGAAAATGTATTTATGGCCGTCTACCATTGCATCGACCAGGCGCCCGCGGGCTGCACCATATTTTACAGGAACGGCTTTATTGCCGAGCTCACAGAGCAGCTCAAAAAACGCATCCGTCGCCCTGATTCCCATTGGCAGCCCCAATCGATACAATTTTGTAAGGTAGCGGGACTGGAGGCTGGTGCCGGCCGTTTTTTCAGGTAGCGTCGAGCCAAACTCGATGGTGGCCCGAGCGCCCCCCATCTTTCTTATCGCCTCAAGCGGTGTTCCCCCTTCAGGAATGAGCGGGTAATCTTCCAGGGCCGGACCATCAAGGGTGTCTGAATAATCAGGCAGCAGGGTGTGAGGCAGATTGAAATCATCGCAGACTTCCCTGAGGTACCTGATATCTGCGGCGGAGATAAATCCACTGAGCAGGTTGATAGTATCGTTCGGCGCGGTCAATGCGGTCAGTTGCTCGACTGCGGCCTGCACCGCCGCATGAAAGCCCTCCATGTGCGTTCCGGAATAACTCGGTGTTGAAACGGTCACGACCGCTGGTGTTTCAGGACTGCCGAACTCCGCCAGGTACTCCTGCAGCAGCATCGGCACGTCATCTCCGATCGTTTCAGTCAGGCAGGTTGTCGCTACGCCAATGAGCTTCGGATGGTATTTTGCTATAACGTTATTCAGACCAAGTTTGAGATTTGTCCCCCCGCCATAGATGGCATGTTTCTCGCCAAGGGAGGAGGAGGCGATATCTATCGGTTCATTGAAATGGGATATGATATAGCGCCGCATATAGGTGGCACAGCCCTGTGACCCGTGCAAAAAAGGTACACATCCTTCAATGCCGCGAAAAGCAAGAGACGCTCCGAGTGGTTTGCAGAGTTTGCATGCATTGGTTGTCGAAACATAGTGAGGCATCGTGGTCATGACGTTTTCTCCTGTATACGTCTTGGGACAAATCTCCAGACGGGACTCATGACCGAAGAGTAAACCTCCTCGGCAAAGTTGAGCATTCCCGTGAATCCTGCCAGCAGCTCTTTTCGCTCATGGTTGTGATCACAGAAGGCAACGCCCAGTTTATAGGCAATAGGTCGTTCCTTGACTCCGCCGACAAAGAGATCCACGTCCTTTTCCTTGATAAACGCAGCAAGTTCCAGTGTATTGGCATCATCAACGATGATGGTCCCCTCATCAGTAATCGCTTCCAGCTCACCATAATCTTCCTGCGTACCGGTCTGTGAGCCAACCATCACCACATCCATACCGATGAGCCGGAAGGCTTTTACCAGGGAAAATGCCTTGAATGCTCCGCCGACGTAGATGGCCGCCTTCTTACCCTTCAGGGCTTCACGGTATCTGTTCAATTTCGGCATAAGACTTTCAAGCTCTTCACGGACAACGACCCGTGCTTTTTCCATCATCTCCGCATCGTCAAAATGACGGGCGACGGCATACAATGCCTCGGCCATATCCTCAATACCGAAATAAGAGACGCGAATGACGGGAATGTCGTAACGCTCGGTCATCATATTCGCCAGATACATGGTTGCCCCGGAGCACTGCACAACATTAAGGGCCGCACCATGGGCACGCTGGATATCAGCGATTCGACCGTCTCCGGTTATATTGGCAACCACTTCAATGCCGATGCGCTGAAAATATTCACGTATCAGCCAGATCTCACCGGCAAGATTGAAATCTCCGAGGATATTGATGGAATGAGGTGAAATGGAACCGGTGTCTCCGCCTCCAAGCAGACGCCCCATGGCGTTACAGGCAGCCTCATAACCCGCGCGTTTGTTCCCCTTGAACCCCTCTGACTGGACGGGCAGTACAGGAATTTTTTTGTCTTCTGAAACTTTTTTGCATACCGCCTCGAGGTCGTCGCCAATCAGGCCGACGATGCAGGTGGAATAGACAAATGCTGCCTCCGGATGATGTCTCTCAATCAATTCATTAAGCGCATTTTCCAATTTTTTTTCGCCTCCGAAAATAACATCCATCTCCTGCAGGTCGGTCGAAAAGGAAAGCCGATGCAGCTCGGGACCGGAGGAAAGAGCCCCGCGGATATCCCAGGTATAGACGGCACAGCCGATCGGCCCGTGTACCAGATGCAGCGCATCGGCGATCGGATATAAAACCACCCGTGATCCGCAAAATACGCAGGCACGCTGGCTGACCGCACCAGCGAGGCTGTCTTTGTTGCAATCAATTGATAGCGGTGTCTTCCCTTTCCGGTGAATCTGTTTAGAACGATTTTCAAGCAATTCCGCTGTATTCATGACATTGTTCCTTCCATGATGAGGGTTCCTTGTTGCCATCTCTAGAGCAAGGTCCGTGCCAGACGAGTGCGTTGCCGGAACCAATCGTTATCTACCTGGTATAACGTCGTTTTCCATACAGACCAGGATTGTCACGGATACGTTGTTGTCAGAAGAGCTACAAATTTGAAGGGAGATGTCATTTTTGTGATTGTCCTTCCGGGTTGACAATCGCCTGCCGGCATCTTGAACGGACCAAAAAAAGCGAGGTCGACCGACCCCGCCTGCTGCGGTTAAACACGAGTTTTCAGATTACCGGAAAGGCTCCTTTCAGATCTCAAGGTAGGGAGTCAAATGGCGCTGGATATCGGTGCCAATGGCAAGTATTTCCACGACATCATTGTCATCCGGAACACGAATGTTGTATTCATCAAGCTCACAGATTTCCTGAAAGCTATCGAGATAAGCCAGTCGCTCGTAGAGTTCCGGCAGCACGTCGAAGTGCCGCTGCATGGCACGGTTCAGGTCGCCCATGGTATGGTTATCTGCCAGGTCACCGTGCTTCATCAGAAATGCCATCACGAGCTTTTCAATAGCCATACAGGTCAGATTATAAAGCGTCGGCGGTGTGAACGTTTTTTTCTGTCTGCTATGAGCGGCAAGCGCGGTGCTTAAGAACTGCTCGCCATGCCGCTGATAGATATGCCAGTCTTTAATCGCTACCGGGATCATTTTTTTGCCTCCGGTTGTATTTTCTCAAACAGACCAGGTTAGTGCTGCACCACCCGGCGTTATGGTAAAAGGCCAGCCCCTTGCGGTTGTTACGGTCGGCAAGAAGTTGCATACGCCGGGCTCCATAGGTACCGGCCCAATCGCCAATGGCTCGGATAAGCTCCCGGCCAGCCCCCCTGTTCTGCCAGGCCTCATGAACCACAACATCTTCAAGGAGCAGGGAAAAACGCCTTCGGCTGTCGATACCACAAGCTGCCCCGAGGCCATGCCGATAACCTGACCGGCCTGCTCACAAACCATGATGGCACTCCTGTCGTTTTCAAGCAGCAGCTCAAGCCCGCGCCGCTGACGGTCGGCATCGAAAGTAAAATCCTCCTCGATTAAAAACAATTGCTGCAACAGCCCGATCATGGTCTCGATATCACCCGCATCAGCCGGTCGGATCACGCTTAATTCCATGTTCATAAACAAATTCCTTAAATTCAGGCCAGGAGCAGGCCGCCTCAACTCCTGAGTGGTGGGTTAGATAGTGTTTCGTCCAGAAATGAGCCATTTTCCCCTAAATCTTAGGCGCTTTCGATAAATTTAACCGCAGGAATCATTGACCATATGCCTGAGGATTAAATTTATGAAGTAACTACGATTTAGAGGAAAAGTGACTCGTTTCAGGATAGACACTAGGTAGCGATTCCGTTAGGCTATAAGAAAAGCCTCCGGCGGCTCTCCATCCTCAAGACCATCAAGAACGGCATCGATCGCCTCTTCACTGTCTATTCCTTTGAACCACCAGTTCTCCGGCTGAACGACCAAGATCGGTCCAGTCTCGCACTGTTTCAGACACCCCGTAGCCACTACCTGCACATCCAGACCACGATCAAGAATTTCCTCTTCAATGTATTGCAAAAAACCATCGGTCTGCTTATGACAAATGCCTTTGGCTTCGCCTTTCAACCTGAAACTCTGACAAAGCAGAATCTGCTTTTCGGGTAATGCCATTGTATTGCTCCTTTCAAAAGGTTTTTTAACGGTGAAATTTTTCACCCTTTTATTCGTTTCTTCTTTTTCACGCCGCCGTATAACACATCGAGAAATCCTTCTATATACTCATCGGTAATAAGGATAGTTATGCCACTTTCTGACAGGATCCTGCGGGGCGTTTCTCCTGCCTGCGCGACCACTATCGCAAAACAGTCGGACAAAGTCCCGGCAAGGCTGAGCCACCGTTTCGATCCGGCACCGCCATCCGGCGTTTTTCTCGTTTCAAGCAGACAGACCAGGCCGTCTTCCCTCGGGCCATAGATAAGAACCCGACGGGCATGGCCGAGATGGAGGTCAACATCCATGCCGCTACCGCTGGCGACGGCAACATTTGGCCGCTCTTTCGTTGGTTTTGGTAATGATTTTTGGCTCGTTTGATTCGACACCGGATATTTACATGCGGTTCCGCTCAACAGAGGCTCGACACATTTCAGAAGAGAAGCAACGGTCTCGGTTGCCTGTTTTAACTATCTCAGGTTCCGGTGATGCCAGCATGACCTCGGCCTCAGGATCCGGTTCATAGGGGATCACGGACATACTGTCTGCGCCGAGCTCCCGCATAAAACGGGCGATGTGACCGATATGCCCGCCATTATAGCCGGGAAAGAGCGTCGTTGTGATTGAGACGCTGATATTGTTAAACTTGAGAGCGGAAACCCCGTTTTTCTGTTCGCTGACCATGAGCCTTGCTGCCTCGGAAATTTTCAAGGTCTTCTGTCCGGGACGTATCCAGGCATAGATTTTTTCCAGGATCTCCGGTTTTACACCGTTAACCTCCATTTCCACGTAATCAACGCCGGCTTCAGCCAGTGCTGCGGCAAATCGCTCACTACCGATCCCGAGCGTCTTCAGGCCAATCTGCACCTGCGGGTAACGAGACCGTACCAGCCTGATTGTTTTTATGCTTGTATCCGGCACGGCGAGCGGATCTCCCGGTCCGCATATGGCGACCATAAAAACCTTGTCAGCCAATACTTTCATTATCTGATCCAGCATGATAATGGCGTCATGGGGCATCAGGAAATCCACCTTCTTCGGATGTGCTGATGAAAACCGTGTCTTGGCAGTCAGTTGAGGAGCCACCGGGAGATACACGATCTCTTTCGCACTCCCTGTGGCTCGTCCTTGACCGGATGCTGCCTGTTCCGCCAGCGGTATCACACTCATTTCAATTGTCCGCTTTCATTTCAGATTGATGCAGAAGCAAAGACAGCTGTCTGCTCCCGCCATGATTCTAAAGAACAAGTTCAAACTGCGATTCCGGGTCATCACGATCCTTACGATCAAGCAGCACTCCGAGTATTTTCTCGAGCAGCCTCAAACCACCCATGTAGCCGACGGTCGGAAAATGCTGGTGTCCCTGGCGATCAAGGATAGGAAAGCCCCAACGCACAAAAGGCAAATCCTCATCCCGGGCAATATACTTGCAATAGGTATTACCGATAATCAGATCAACCGGATCATTTTTTATCCACTGGTGCAGCAGGAACATGTCACCGGCCGCTTTGACCTTCACCTCAAATCCTGCATCCATGGTGATTTCCCTGATGCGTTTCTCAAACTTCTTGCCGGGAGTACCGGTAACCACATAAACAGGACTCATATCGATAGAGACGAGGAACTCGGTCATGGATATAAGCTGATCAGGGTCACCCACCAGCGCAACCTTCTTTCCATAGAAATACTGGTGCATATCCGATATCATATCGACCAGCTTGCCGCGCTCCCTGGTAATCTCATCAGGAACAGAAGTGCCTCCAACGGTGCGCAGAGCGTCAACAAAACGGTCCGTTGCCTGTAATCCGAACGGCATGTCAAGAACCGAACAGGGGACCTTGCATTGCGTGTCGAGCAGTCGTGCTGCCGCAGCTGAACACCATTCCCCTAGAGCAAGGGTGCCGATCGCATCACCGCTCCCCTTGATTGCTTCAATAGGCGTCCCTCCGTCGGGAAACATTGCGTATTTACCGGTAAGGGGACCATCCAGAACCCCAGAAGTATCAGGGTACATGGTGATGGCGACCCCTATCAGAGAAGCAAGCCGCTTAATTTCTTCCATATCGGCCGGCTCTACCCAGCCCGGTATGATATTAACCTTGCCGTTTTTCTTTCCCCGTCGTTCAGCGAGCGCCGCCATGGCCTTTACCATGTTGGAAAAACCGGTGACATGTGAGCCGACATAACTCGGCGTAGAAGCACCAATCACGGTTTTCCCTTCCGGGATCTTCATATCTGTTTGTGCCTTATTAAAAATCTGAGGAAGATCGTCGCCGATCGTCTCAGACAGGCAGGTTGTATGGACCGCTATAACGTCCGGTTCATAAACCGTAAAAATATTGTCGATTGCCTGAATCAGGTTGGCCTGTCCGCCAAAGACCGAGGCACCTTCGGTAAAGGAACTGGTGGCTGCTGATATAGGCTCCTTGTAATGCCTGGTCAGGGTACTGCGATGATAGGCGCAACAGCCCTGGGAACCATGACTGTGCGGCAGACAACCCTTTATTCCCAGTGCTGCATACATGGCCCCTATCGGCTGACAGGTCTTGGCCGGATTGATCATCAGGGCCTTTCGCTCTTTGATCTCTTTTGGTGTGTGTTTGAGTAACATCGTCTGTCCTTCTATTGCTGAGGATTATTCCCACACGTATGTTGCGGAGAGTTCAGGGTTTTTCTGCCATGGCGCTTTCATATATCCCCAGACCCTGCTGTTGACGAGTCGATCCACTTCCCGGTAAAAATTCACCGCGCCTTTAAATCCTGCATAGGGTCCGCCAGAATCATAGCTGTGCAGCTGTTTCATCGGCACGCCAAGCTTCTGGATAGAATATTTTTCCTTGATTCCGGCACAGAAGAGATCCGGTTTCATCATTTCCACCAGTTTTTCCGCCTCATACTGGTTGAGATCATCGATCACCAGCGTTCCATTGGCCATATCGGGAATCAGGCCGTCATAATCCTTGAACTCAAAGCCCTCTTTTTCCAGGACGGCAAGTTCTTCAGGATTTTTCCGTTCCCGGTACAATTCGGGATCCGCTTCAACATGTATTTCTTCAATGTTCCGACTGTCTGCGTCAACTTTCAGGTCCGGGATTACCTGGCGCCCCTCGTAATCATCCCGGTGGGCAAATTCATAGCCCGCCGAGATGGTCTTCATCCCCATCTCATTAAAGAGTTCCTGGTAGTGATGCGCTCGCGACCCGCCGACAAACATCATGGCTGTCTTCCCCCTGGTTCGGGGCAGAACTCCTTCCAGGGCTGTTTCGACCGCAGGCATCTCTTCGGCAATGACCTCTTCCACCTTGGCTATCAGATCCTTGTCCTGAAAATACTGGGCAATCTTTCTCAGGGATTTCACCGTTGCTCCGGCACCGATAAAGTTCACCTTGATCCACGGAATGCCATATTTGCTCTCGAGCATATCGGCAACATAGTTGATCGAACGATGACACATGACGGCACTAAGGTCGGCCTGGTTTGCCGAAGCAAACTGGTCGTAGGTAGAATTGCCGGAAAAGGTTGCGATATTGCTTATACCGCACTTTTTTATAATCCGGTCGATCTCGAAACCATCACCGCCGATATTATATTCACCGAGCAGGTTGATCTTGAACTTGTCGTTTTTTTCCGTTTCACTGGTGCCGACAACATGGGTAAAAACCTGATTATTGGCAATATGATGGCCTGCCGACTGAGAAACACCTTTGTATCCCTCACAGCTGAAGGCAAAAACATTACAATCGCCGAATTCTTCTTTCATTTTCCGGGCTACCGCATGGATATCATCGCCAATCAGCCCGACTGGACAGGTGGCGAAGACGGCAATACTTTTCGGATGAAAAAGATCGTAGGCTTCCCTGATTGCAGCCTCAAGTTTCTTTTCACCTCCGAAAATAATGTCAGAATCCTGCATGTCGGTTGACATACAATAGGGTATGAAATTCTCGCCACCCTCACCCGAGGCATCAGTCTGGTTTCTCCTGGTCAACCAGGCATAGAAGCTGCAGCCGATAGGACCATGTACCAGGTTGACGATGTCACTTGTCGGTCCCATGATTACGCCCTTGCAGCCGGCATAGGTGCATCCCCGCATGGTAATGATACCGGGAATCGTCCTGACATTTGCCACGATTTCAGGTGTGGTGTTTTCCAGTGCTTCGTTGATCATTATCTGTTTGGCGCGCTTCCGGGCAACTTTCGGAGGATATTTCTCCAGCAGTTTCTCCTTCACGTTGGTCGGATCCCACTGCACCATTTTTTGTGCTTTTCCCATAATAGTGTCTCCCTGGAAGGATTTATGAAATAGACTTGACGCCGCGCTCGCCAGTCCTTACCCGGACAGCATCCCCAACCGGAAGCACGAATATTTTGCCGTCGCCCGGTTTGCCTGTCTGGTTGGCCTCAATGATCGAGGCGACCACGGAATCCACCAGGTCATCTTCGATAACAACCGTCACCATCCTTTTGGGGTACAACTTTCCTTTTTCACCAAGCAGCGCAGCAGCCTCCTCGTAGCCTTCCTCTATTCCTTCCATGAGCTTTCGATTTACGAAGCCCACACCTCTGCCCTGCGCCTCATGCGCGAAGAAGGCGTCAATTCCAGCCTCAGTCAGAGCATTTTTGGTTTGGTTCATCATATTCATGCGAACAACGGCAATGACTTCCTTCATGCTGGCACCCCCGTCTCTTTTGCATCTTCCTTAACGCCGGAACTGATGGTGTACACATCCTCAACTTCTGTCACAAAAATTTTACCATCGCCAAAAGCACCCTTTGTGCCGGAACGCGAAGCATTCATGATAGTAGAGATGACGAAGTCCTTGTCTTCCTGCTGAACGACGCTGAGGAGCATTGTTTTCGGTATTTCGTCATACGTTATTTCGCCTATCTTAATGCCCCGCTGCTTTCCACGACCGGCAACGGAATATTTGGTTACTGCCGGAAAACCCGCGTCCATCAGTGAGGCAAGGACACTGTCTGCTTTTTCCGGTCGAATAATGGCTCTGATCATGATCATCATGGTTTATATCTCCTATCTCTTATGGCAACGTTGAACAGCCTTATCATTCTCAAGTCTCTGGTTTCTAGGAGCGTGTCGGAGAAAGCCCTTTTTCCCCATCTCATCGTTATTGTAAGAAAATAATGCTCGCAATATTGGGTATATGGCTCCGCTTGATTTTCTTCTATGCCTCGATCTGAGCAAAAAATGTATTTCTCCGACACGCTCCTAGGCAGCCAACAGGCCGAATTCCAGCAGCAGATTTTCCAGTTCCTGAATCTCAAGCGGCTTCGGGATAACAAACATTTTGTTTTCGTCAATTGCCCTTGCAAGGCCACGGTATTCTTCTGCCTGAGGGCAGCTGCCATTCCACTCGATAACCGTTTTTCTGTTGATCTCCGCGCGCTGGACATCATTGTCCCGCGGAACAAAATAGATCATGTGGGTGCCGAGCTTTTTGGCAAGTTCCTCGATCATCTCTTTTTCATTATCTACATTCCGTGAATTACAAATCAATCCGCCGAGACGTACGGTGCCGGATTGCGCATATTTCATGATACCTTTGCAGATATTGTTTGCCGCATACATGGCCATCATCTCTCCGGAACAGACGATATAGATTTCTTCCGCCTTGCCATCCCTTATCGGCATCGCAAATCCACCGCAGACGACATCACCGAGCACGTCATAAAAGGCATAATCCAACCCTTCACTTTCGTCGTAGGCGCCCAGCGATTCAAGCATGTTGATCGAGGTGATGATCCCCCTGCCGGCACATCCAACGCCGGGCTCCGGTCCTCCCGATTCGACCGACCAGGAACCGCCGTAACTCGCTTTTCTTATATCGTCGAGCTCAACATCCTCACCCTCCTCGCGGAGCGTATCAAGAACTGATTTCTGGGCCAGTCCACCAAGCAGCAGGCGGGTAGAATCAGCCTTCGGATCACAGCCGACAACCATGACTTTTCTGCCCATTTCCGCCAGTCCTGCAACGGTATTCTGCGTTGTTGTCGATTTGCCGATTCCGCCTTTGCCATAGATAGCAACTTTTCTCATGTCGTTCTCCTTGTCGTATGTGTTTACAAATACATTGTTCTGCGAAGAAGGATCTGTGTCTTCCGGGAACCATTCAACACCAGACCCCTTGTATTCAATCCACGGTGTTTGCTGCTATCTCTTCAGCAAACGCTGTGCCATATGGTAAAAATATATTTATTCGTCAATATTCCAGCATATTAAGTCCCCTCAAAAGCTTTTTTGTGACGAGCGGCAAGACGTGACACTCCAGCCTATTTTGTAGATAATCGACAAAAATGTAGAGGAATCAACACAGGAAGGCAGCACCCTGAAGAAAATCGTGTTGGTGAACGTATTTGTAATTTTCTGTCTATTTCTTTGAACATTAATGTCATAAGACAAGCATAACAAACGGTTTGTCATGTTCTTAATCAATGTCTTATCAGTATGTTACTGACATGGAAGAAATTGGAACGATTCTTGATATTATGAGAGGTGACGAAAAAGACATCGCAGCTCGGCGGCAAACGGGCAGGAGCACCTTTATTTTTGCAAAGGAGCAGGTTTCATGGATCAGGCAGCACCAATCACGACACCGGCGTCACCAAAGACACAGGGCATTGAATTGCTCGCTCTCTTCAATATAGCCAAACTTATCGGCAACGCCGTTGATCTCGGAACAACACTCAGCAGCATACTTGAAATACTTAACGATACCCTGAAGATGGAGCGAGCCACCCTTCTTCTCTATGACAAGTCACGCCAGAAACTTGCCATCACGGCATCATGCGGACTCTCGGAGAAAGAGGAAATGCGCGGCGTCTACCGTCCTGACGAAGGGATTTGCGGTCAGATTTTTCAGACGCGCTCTCCTTTTGTCGTCCCCGATATCAACAGTGAGCCTCTTTTTCTTAATAGAACAGGGGCGCGCTCGAGCGTCAGGCGCAGCAAAATTGCATTTCTTGGCGTACCGGTCATGGTGCAGGATGAACCTGAGGGGGTACTTACCGTAGACCGTCTTTTCGGTGACGATGTCTCATTTGAGGAAGACATCAGGTTCCTGTCGATTCTGGCTACCCTTATCGGCCAGTTCCTGACGCTGCATCGCGAGATACAGAAGAAACAGGCAATACTGATTCAGGAGAACGAGTCTCTCAAGGCCAAAATTCACCAGGTGCACGGTGGCCATTTTATCATTGGTCACTCCAAACCGATGCAGGACATTTACAGTATGATCAGCAAGATAGCAAACAGTCGCGCAACAGCCCTGCTGCTTGGTGAATCCGGCACCGGCAAAGAACTGGTGGCAAGAGCCATTCATGAAAGCGGCAACCGAAGCCACCATTCATTTATAAAAATTAACTGTGCCGCCTTGCCCGAAACCCTGCTCGAAAGTGAGCTTTTCGGCCATGAACGAGGCGCATTTACCGGCGCTCATGCAGCGCGTCCCGGAAGATTCGAACTTGCCGACGGAGGCACCATTTTTCTCGATGAGATCGGAGAAATGCCGCTCTCCCTCCAGGCAAAAATGCTCCGTGTTCTGCAGGAAAAGCAGTTTGAAAGAATAGGCGGCACAAAGACCTTTTCTGTTGACGTACGCATCATCGCTGCCACCAACATTAGCCTTGAAAAGGAAGTGAGCAGGGGCAACTTCAGGGCAGATCTCTACTACCGGCTCAATGTTGTTCCGATCGTCCTTCCACCCCTGCGGGAAAGAAAAGAGGACATCCCGCTGCTCTTTAATCATTTCCTCACGAAGAGTAATGAAACAAACGGCAAGAGCATCAAGATAACCCCGGAGCTCCTCGATTTTCTGCTGGAATATCCCTGGCCCGGAAATGTGCGGGAAATGCAGAATCTGGTTGAAAGAATGGTAATTCTAGCCGAGAGCGATCATCTCTCGCTCACGGATCTTCCGGCCTCCTTTACGATGCCCCCTTTCTCCCCGGACAAAAATACTTCGCCACGCGAGATAATTTCCAGCAATCCCCCTGCCCGCATTTCCTCAAAATCACTGGAACAGATCGAACGCTCTGAAGTCGAGGCATCCCTTAAACGCAACGGCTGGATCCAGGTTCGGGCTGCCCGGGAACTCGGCCTGACGCAGCGCCAGATCGGCTATCGCATCAAGAAATACGGCCTGAGTCGTTACGACTCTTTTGCCCAGTAGTTCCACAAACGGGCCAGGAGACCGCCATGTTTCAGCTACAGAAAACGGTTCCCCGTCAACCATACGGCAAGATCAGTGCGCAGCAGGATCTCCCGGACTTCGAAATATTGTTACTTATTTGTAATATTTATATTTAATTTGTTACATTATTGTCGCTATTGTCGTAACGACTGCCATTGAAGATCAGTCGGCACAACACTTATCTAACTGTATTTATATTGTTTTTTAACGCCGATAACAGTTGGCACAATTTTTGTAATAGCTGTAGCAAGTTTAACAGCTGTAGCAAGTTGCTCAATTCTTCATTTTTAAGCTTTGCTTAAAGACGATAATTAAACCAAGGAGGAATAAAACGTGAAAGAACGAATGAGAATGAAAAAAAGAACCTACTGGGGTGGCGCTGCCTTTCTTGCTGTCCTGGCCGTGGCCTTCCCGGCCCTGGCCGAAGAAGTCAGTATCGGTGACACGGTGATTAACCTCGCCTACGCCCTTGATACCTTTTATTTCCTGATGTACAGGAGCCCTGGTCATGTGGATGGCAGCCGGGTTTGCCATGCTCGAGGCTGGACTTGTCCGGAGCAAGAACACCGTAGAAATTCTGTTGAAGAACATAGCACTCTATGCGATCGCCTGTATCATGTACATGATCGTCGGCTACAACATCATGTATGGCGACGGGTCAAATGGCTTTATCCCGGGGTTGAGCTTTTTCCTGGGAGCCGACAATACGTGTTGACGACGTGCTGAAAAGCGGCGGAGAAACCTACTACTCCAGCCTGGCGGACTTCTTCTTCCAGGTCGTTTTTGTTGCAACCGCCATGTCGATTGTTTCCGGTGCTGTTGCAGAACGTATGAAACTCTGGGCCTTCTTCTTCTTCGCCATCGTCATGACCGGTTTCATCTACCCGGTGCAGGGCTACTGGAAATGGGGCGGAGGCTTTCTTGATGCCCTTGGTTTCATGGACTTTGCCGGATCCGGCGTGGTACATCTCTGCGGCGCCTCGGCAGCTCTTGCGGGAGTCCTGCTGCTCGGTCCCCGTAAAGGCAAATATGCCGGCGGGCGCATCAACGCCATTCCCGGCGCGAACCTGCCGCTGGCAACCCTTGGTACCTTTATCCTCTGGCTTGGCTGGTTCGGCTTCAACGGCGGTTCGGAGTTGAAGATCAGCAACATCGAGGAGGCCAATGCCGTGGCCATGGTCTTCGTCAACACCAATACTGCCGCCGCCGGCGGACTGATCGCCGCCATGGTCCTTTCCCGCCTCTGGTTCGGCAAGACGGATCTTACCATGGCGCTCAACGGCGCTCTGGCCGGCCTGGTGGCAATCACCGCGGAACCGCTGGCTCCGAGCCCGCTGCTGGCAACCTTTGTTGGCGTGATTGGCGGGTTGATCGTTGTTTGCGCCATTATCTTCATAGACAAGGCGAAAGTAGATGATCCGGTCGGTGCCCTCTCAGTCCATGGTGTTGTCGGTCTCTGGGGACTCATCGCGGTTGCATTCACCAACCCTGAAGGGTCACTGATAGCCCAGTTGACCGGTGCGCTTACCATCTTCGCCTGGGTTTTCTGCACCAGTTTCGTAACCTGGTTCATCATCAAGGCAGTCATGGGTATCCGTGTAAGCGAGGAAGAGGAACTTGCCGGCTGTGATATCTCGGATTGCGGTCTCGAGGCCTACCCTGAATTCACCAAAGACAGATAAGAGGAGCAACTCATGAAAAAAGTAGAAGCAATAATCAAGCCATTCAAGCTCGAAGAGGTGAAGGAAGCCTTAACAGAGCTCGGCATCACCGGCATGACCCTTTCAGAAGTCAAAGGTTATGGTCGCCAGAAAGGACATACCGAGGTTTACCGGGGTGCCGAATATAAAGTGGAATTCAACCCGAAAATAAAAATTGAGCTCGTCCTGAACACAGATCTTGTCGACAAAGTTGTGGAAGCCATCCGCAATGCGGCAAATACCGGCAAGATCGGTGATGGTAAAATCTTTATCCTGCCTGTTGAAAACGTCATGCGCATCAGAACAGGGGAACAGGGCAAAGAAGCCATCTAAAGAGGCAGTACCTGTACCAACCTCCTCCACTAAGCCCTCCCGCCGCCACGGCAGCGGGAGGGCTGCTTTCTTTAACAGTCCGTTTTGGACAAGCCGGATACAGGCACCTTCAGAATTGGCCGTTTTTTGGCTGTTGCCGGATTTCATCCGGTACTCTGTTTTTTTTCAGCCACTGTTGCCCTGACCGTTTCAGTGAATATCTTGCTTTAGACAATCAGCCAATAGCTTCATAACGAGCCTCCGACACGATCCGGGATAAAGACATGACAGCATCATACCAGACACTTGAACGATATTTTCAGCGTCTTGCTCAAATCGAACACGCCCTCACCTTTCTGCAATGGGATCAGCTCGTCATGATGCCTCCCGGCGGCAATGAATCACGTTCCACGGCAATTGCCGAGTTAAGTACGATGCATCACGAAATGCTGGTCAAGAAGGAAGTGAGCGACATGCTCGATCAGGCAGCGGATGAACCCCTTTCCCCCGGGCAGCGGACAAGTCTTATCGAGATGAAACGTGTTTGGAAACGGGCTGCCTGCCTGCCTTCCGATCTTGTTAAAGCAAAATCCCTGGCCGGGTTAAAATGTGAACATGCCTGGCGGATTCAGAAAAAAGAAAATGACTGGTCCGGCTTTCTTGCCAATTTCAGGGAGGTGGTGAATCTATCCAGAAAGGAGACAGAAGCACGCCTGAGTGCAGATCCCGACCGTTTTGCCACCCCTTATGACTCGCTGCTTGATCTTTATTGCAGCGGTGACTCAAGCCGGCTCATCGATGATATTTTCTCCAGGCTGAAAGAAGAACTTCCGCCGCTGCTTGAGCAGGTTGTTGAAAAACAGAAAGGGTTGCACCCGGAAACGGCCGGATACTACCCGGTCGAGCAGCAGAACCAGCTGAGCAGGAGACTGATGACAGTACTTGGCTTTGATCTGCAGAAGGGACGTTTGGACGAAAGTTCTCACCCGTTTAGTACCGGTTCCAGGGGCGACCATCGGATCACGACCCGTTTTCGTACTGAAGACTTTATTGACGCCCTGAAGGCCACTGCCCATGAAACCGGTCACGCGAGCTATGAAGACGGCTTGCCATCCCGATGGCATGACCTGCCCGTCGGCCAGTCGCGCAATCTAAGTATCCATGAAAGCCAGAGTCTACTGTTTGAAAAGCAGATTTTCCTTTCCAAGCCGTTTATTTCATTTTTCACCGCAACCATCCATGAGTACCTGCCGGAATCCGCTTCTTTCAACAGCAGCCGGATCTGGGAGGCCTGCAGCAAAGTCAAGCCAAGTTATATACGGGTTGAGGCGGATGAGGTGTCCTATCCACTGCATGTAATACTGCGCTTTGAAATAGAAAAGGATCTGATGAACAATGACCTGGAGCCTGAGGATATTCCCGATGCCTGGGATGAAAAGATGCGGCGCTACCTTGGCCTATCCACCGTCGGCAACTATCGGCAAGGCTGCCTGCAGGATATCCACTGGACCGATGGATCGTTCGGCTATTTCCCCGCCTATACCCTCGGTTCCTTGAACGGCGTTCAGCTCTTCGATGCCATCTGCAAAGAATATCCCGACTGGCAGGAGCGTTTCCTGCGGGGGGATATTGCTTTTGTCCGCGAATGGCTCAGCACGCAGATCTGGAGTAAAGGCAGCACGATGGAATCCCAGCAGCTCATCAGCTCCGCCACCGGCGAAGGAACGAACCCTGACCATTTCCTGGCCTATATCAAGGCCCGATACCTTGATGAGCCGTTAACCGATTGACGCCGGTAGCTCAAGAACTGCCGTAGCACCCTTATCCTGGTTATTTTCCAGAGAGACTGTGCCGCCATGCAAAAGGGCAACCTGGCGCACGAAGTTGAGACCGAGACCGGTACTCTTCTCACCGCTGTCCGGGCGCTGCAGGGAGAAGAATTTTTCAAAAATCCGATCCCGGGCGAAATCGGCAATACCAATGCCGGCGTCAATGACCTCCAAACGTAACCCCGAAGTAAGATGAACAGCCCTGATGGTAATAACCGCTCCTGTCGGGCTGAAATCGATTGCATTCTGCAGCAGGTTGCCGATTGCCTGGTGCAGCAGAAAGGGATCCCCGGTTATCATCGGCAGATTATCGCCGATCTCCTGCCTGACCAGCAACGCTTTGCGCACCAGAGACAGTTCGAGGCTCTCGATCAGCGTGGTGATCAGTGCCCGGAGCGAAACCGGCTCCCTTTTCAACAGTTTCTTACGGTTTTCCAAGGCGGATAGTTCGAGCATGCGGTCAACGATAGTCTGAATACGCAGGGATTCGCTCTGGATATTCTTTATAAAACGTTCACGCCGTCCGGGATCCATCGGCTCGGCGAGCAGTTCGGCGGCACCCCGGATGGCCGACAGCGGACTCTTGATCTCGTGGGTCAGGTTCTGCACATAGTGCTCGACATAACGCTTGCCTTCGAGCGCTTCACGCATCTGTTCGAAGGCTCGTCCCATCTCACCGATCTCGCTGCGGTCAAGTGGCGGCAACGAGGGCTGCCGACCATCCCTGATCTGGCGGGCATAACCGGTCAGGCGATTGATGGGCCGGGTGATCCACAGGGATACAAGAAAACCCAGGAGCCCGGCGGCGACCAGAGCGAGCACGGCAATAACGACAATCTGCAGCTTGGCATTCTCGACAAACCAGGTAATGTTTGTCGTCGGTTTTCCAATCGTCAGGACCCCGACAATCCGACCCGACAGCTTGATCGGCGCGGCCACGTAGAGCACCGAAGAGTCTTCACCGGCATCGTTAGACAAGGAGGTGCGTGCACCGTATTGACCGTTCAAGGTCAGATGGACGTCCCGCCATTGTGCGTAATCCTTACCTGTTTCTTCCCGGTCACTTGAGTGAAAAAGGACTTTCCCTGCGTCGTTGGTGATATAGAAAAAAGTGTCTACCGTCTTCTTTTCCAGATCATATATAGTGGCA
Organism: uncultured delta proteobacterium; assembly: GCA_963745765.1. Classification (GTDB taxonomy): domain Bacteria; phylum Desulfobacterota; class Desulfobulbia; order Desulfobulbales; family Desulfocapsaceae; genus Ww85. The sequence continues at coordinate 64,071 of CAVUYQ010000032.1, forward strand.
TTGAGCTTACGGGCTGCCGCCTGCTCCTGAACGGCATACCACTTTCCCGGATCGAAAACACCCTGCTCCATCTCTAACCCGACAGCGGCGGCCAGAATATTCGCCTGATCGACCAGAGGGTCTTCGACCCCTTCGAGATAGCGGGCTCGCATGGTGTCAAGCACCCAATCAAAAGGGAAATAAAGACATACACCACTGATCAGCAGGTAGCAGAAGAAGATACGCGTACTGACTCTCATGGGGTCTCTTTCAGGGAATAACCGATACCCCGGTGGGTTACGATCGGATCAGCCTCTGGACGGATCTGTCTGAGCTTGGCACGAATATTTTTGATATGGGCGTCAACCGTGCGATCCATACTTGCCTCGGGCTCCTCCCACGCCTGAGCCATCAATTGTTCCCGGGAAAAGACAACGCCCGGCCGCCTGACAAATATAAGCATGATATTGTATTCATAGCGGGACAAATCGAGGACGATGTTATAATAGCTGATCTGATGCCGGCTCCCGTTGATCGCAAAAATGCGCTGATCGAGATGAGGCGGCTCCGCCGGCCGGGTCCTTCGCAACACCGCCTTCACCCGCGCCGCAAGCTCGCGGGGGCTGAAAGGCTTGACCACATAATCATCACCCCCGACCTCGAGACCTACCACCCGGTCAACCTCGTCTGTCCGAGCCGTCAGGAATATGATGGGCACCGTCGATGACATCCTGATTTCTTTACACAAATCAACACCATTCATGTCCGGAAGACCGATATCAAGGACCAGCAGATCAACCCTTCCCGCCTGCAGCACCTCGCGCGCCTGCTGCGCGGTGGTGACACAGAGCGGCTCACAGCCATCGGTCTCCAGCGCATATTGTATCGTATCGGCAATGGCCGGCTCATCCTCAACCACCAGAACTATCGGTTTTTCTCGCATCACCTATCCCCATAGAGGGCGCTTTGTAACCTTCGCGCCCCCGACTCCCGGCGAACCGGCCCGAACGGTCCGCAAGCATCCGTATCAAGCGCCCGAACAATAGTGTCAGACAAACGCTGGCCATGCCAACGGCCAGTCCATGTCTGATGAATGGGGCGGAGCGCAGCAGCGCAGCGTCGCCCAGCAACGGAACTCCAACACCAATGAGCAGATACCAGAAAAGCGGTACCCAGCAGAATAGCGGCTGGCCGGACACTTTCCCCATTGGGTCCATAGTCCTGAGAATAAAAGATATGAACCAATAATGAAAGAATAGAAAACTGTAATAGACAGCAATACCAAGCAGCCGGTGGACCATCTCACCACTCAGCCAGCCAGCATGAATATCTGCCCGGTAAGCGATAACAGAGAGCCAGATACGCAGAGCATTTACCAGTATCGTCAGGCCGACGGCGGCGACACCGCTCAAACACAGCCAAACCGGCAAAGACCGCAAATCCCTGAGCCCGATGATGCCCTGGAAGGCCGCCATGCAGAAGAGGATAATCAGGTAGTTCACCCCGGCACAGGCCGGGGCGATGATCACCTCGTTCTCCAGATTCACCCAGCCGCTGCCGGCCTCGCGGACAAAAACGATGCCTGAGCACCACTCAACCAGCCGGGCTGTCGGAGCGAGCAGCCAGCCGAGCGTTTCACTGTCCGCTTCCGAGTAATAATCCTTAAGCCCATAGGCACAGATCAGCACGAAAATCCCCGCCAGAATCTGCTGTATCCGGCAAGTCACCCCCTGTTCCCGGTTCATGGGCACCCCCTGAGAGCTGCTGCCCGGGTATTTCGCCAACGCGTTGCCAGGCGGAGCAAACCACCGGTGAGCATGAACATGACGAGGTAGAGCAATTCGGGCTCGGGAACTTTTTTCATGGCTCCCACCGCCAGATTGGAAACACCTTTTGGCAGCGGCAGCGGCTGCTTGACATCAATAGCTCCCTTCTCCGGGTTCCTGACCACCTCATCAATTGCGATAAATGAGGTAAATGCGGTCAACAGGCTATATGTCAGACCCAATTCGACGATTTCCGCCCGATGCTCAGACGCCGCCTGGCCTGTCTTGAAATCCGAGAGCCGGGCGATCCGCGATCTGGCCCAGAGATAATCAAGCCCCCGAACCTGCCCGTCTGCCATGCCTTCAGCTACAGAAAATTCCTTCCGATATGGTGTTGTTCCGTTTTTCCCGGTTAACGTGACACGACCAGCCGCCGAGCCGGCTCTATATTTACCGAAAATCACCACCGGTCGCGCCGCGAAGAGGTCGGGTACGGCCGGAGGCTCCAGGTCATAGGCCTCGATACCGGAAAAACTGACGGCGATATCCGTCAGTACCGGTTGAGCCACATAATCCGCGAACCTCCGGGCAACCGGACCGGCTTCGGCGGGCGAGGTTATCACGAAAGGCTCACCCTGCCCCGAACGGGCCATTCCCTCTATTAAATAGCGGTTCACGCTGCTGCCGATGCCAAACGCGAAGACATTGGTATGGTTCAGATTCTGCTGAATCATCTCGAAGATGGCGCGCTCGGCATCAATATAACCATCGGTTATCACGATCATCGAACGGGATACCTCCTCCTGACGAGGCAATTGGTAGGCGCGCCGCATCGCCTTGAGCAGTTCGGTGCCGCCTCCGCCGTTCTTACTGTCAACCAGCGCCATAGCCTGCTGTATCTGGTCGGGATCCGCCGGTACTGAATGCTCGGCGAGCACCTGCGAGTCGCCGGCAAAAAGCAGCACGTTAAAGCGATCGGCCGGTCGCAGTCCGGTCAATAATTCAACCATGAGTTTTTTGGCGGTATCGAGCGGAAAACCGTGCATGGAACCCGAGACATCAACCACGAAAAGGTACTCGCGGGACACCACCTGCTCCGGCTCGACCCGCTCGGGGGGTTGAGCAATCATGAGAAAATAGTTTTCCTCCTCACCTTCCTGCAGCAGCAACCCGCTGCTTATCTGCTCCCCTGCCAGCCTGTAGCGCAGAATATAGTCGCGGTCGCCGGCAAACGATGCTGAAGGAGTCAATTCAATTTTGGCCTGCGACTCGCTCGCATACGTTATTTCTGTATCGTGCGAGGGACAGGCGATTTCCTGAATCGCCATCCCGGCGGAAAGCGTACTGGTCAGCGAAAAGGTTGTCCGACTCTCAGAGCCGTTTTTCAGGTACGGATTTTTGACCCAATCCTCTGCCGGCGGGCTTCCTTCCTCAGGACGGTTGCTGTATCGCGGCCCAACCACTGTCGGGTAGACAAATTCGTACTGGTTATCCTGCGGTACTAAAAGTTCGGTATAGCGCAATTCAATATCGATACTATCCCCCGGCCTGATATTTGCCACCTCCATACTGAAAACATTGGGCCTGTGCTGTTCCAGCAGAGAACTGCTCTTGCCCTGCTCTTTTGCCTCGGCGAACAGTTTGCGCGCCTCCTCCTTCTCCTTGATCCGGGCGGTGATCACCCGTTCGCCTATGGTCATTTTCATACCGTGTACCGCTGCCCGGATAGAGGCCGGAAAGATATAGCTGCCATTGAGCGCCACTGCGCCCATGTTGGCATAACTCTGGTGTACCGTCACCTCGGCGATTACTCCGCTGATGGCCACTTCAACATTGGTGCTTTTCAGCGGGAAATGGTCGAGCGACGAATCCCTGGTCTCGATAAAAAAATAGGGTGAAAGTGTTTTTCGATTATCCGCCTGTTCCTCTCCGAGAACATTCAACGGGATGACGACAGACAGGCAGCAGGCCCAGATGAAAAGATACGGTCTCATGTTTTCCTCCCCAATGGTTGAGCGTTGATGTTTAACCACAGCTTGGAGTCAAGATTACCGGCTTCGTATGAAACGATGATGAATGTTGTGTGAAAAAGAGATGAAATGTGCGCTTACTTCTCTACAGCAGCCCCGTAGAATTACGTTTTCCCGCCTGCAGGAAAAATCAGGCGGGCCTCATTCGATAGTTCGTGACCTCTGTAATAGCAAAAAGAAACAGGGGATTGTTAGACAGTGCTGGGCCCGGATATTTCATGAGTTGAGACGGTCTGCTCACGAAATATCCACTATAACTGATTGTCCACGTGGTGAAAGATCAATGACCTACAGCCATATATCGAAGTCCCTTTGCATTACCCTTTTTCTCATCAAGATCCGGCCAGGTCGGCAAGAAGTTGCTTGAATTCCGGGTTAGCGCGCAGCATAGTTCTGGCACTGGCAATCAAAGTGTCAACCTCCTCGTTCGTCAGGCTGAATGAGGTAGGGATTTTATTCAAAAACAGCTTTAATTGTGGTTGCGGGATATCGGCAAAACTTATTTGGATGAAGTTGGCAGTGACTGGATGCTCAGGCGTGGCCAGCATGGCCGTCCAGGTATTAAAACTTTCCTTCGCTTTGTCCACGGTTGCAGCGTTATAGCGGTGTAATTGAACATCGGTAACTAAACATCTCCACTTTCCATCCCTGAGCAGCTACTTGTATAGAAGAGGCTGAAAGTGGACTCTAGGGATTCCTGTAACGCGCGGTCAGTTCCTGGAGTAATTTGTCTGCCGTTGCCCAGTTCTCCTCGGCTACCGCATCGGTAATGACCCCCAGATCAACAAACGCCTTCATGATTACCGCTATGTTGGTTCGCCACCGTGATACATCGGCCTGCATCAATGCAAGCGCGGCGAGTGCATCCGGCTTTGACTTCGCTTCAATCGCTGATTTCACCATGTTGTAATGCTCAAGTTGCATCTCGTCCGGCGTACCAGGCCCCGTTGCGGATGGAGTGGTGGCACACCCTGATGTCAGGGTGGAAAGTACGATACTGAGAAAAAAGATTACAATACTACGCATTAAACACTCAGTCATTTCGTCTCCTCGAATCGCCACAAGATTGATATTTCATAGGAAAATTCAATCCCAGGAATAACCTTCGCAGTCATTTTGTTATTTCAGTTTTTTTTACCTTTTAACCTGTCAACAAGCGGACCAAGACTTTTGCCCACTTCCAGTTTGCGGTCCTTGAGAAAGCCGGATAATTCCACTTTAGCTTTAACCTGCGTTTTGGGTGCTGCCTCGACAGGTTTTACCTGTATATCCTTGAGAACTTTTCCCGGAATAGACGCATTCTTGATCCTTCACTTTGTCACCTGCAAATCCATCGGTGATGGTGTAGGCGTTTTTCAAACCGGCTCCGCAAGCTGATCGACTGCCTTGGCCGAGCGGTCACCTGACCGGCACATGAGCAGCAGGATGTCATCAGGCCCGGCTATTGTCTTGACCTCGTCGACAAAATCGTCATTCATCTTCGCGCCGTGTTCGGTTTTACCGTCCTTTCGCTGATAGGTAAGAAAGGCAAAGGGAATGTTCCAGACCATCTCCGGGTGACCGAGGAAACCATATTCCTCGGGAGTCCGCACTTCGATAACATTCACTTAATCCGGCGTCAGCTTTCCATTTCTCATACGCTTCCTGAGCGGTCACGTAGAGGCCAAGGGTGGTTTGTTCATTCTTTGGAAATGGTTGTTTCATGGTCTCTGATCCAATAACGTTTGCCGTGCCTGCAATGCAGATAGTGACGACCAGGGTCAGGAACTGCACCATGCGTTTTCTGGCAAAACTTCTCCTAAAATTTAGTGCATTGCGTTCATTCATGCCCTCCTCCTGTCATGTTCATAACAATAACTTGCCTGAATCTCACATTTCTGGCGAAAGAACCATTTCAGACAGCCGGTTAAAGACTGTCTGAAACGGATCTTCCATCATTCCAGCGATCAGTTGCGCCAATCGTTACCAGCTCGACACAATGATAAAAAATGAAACAACACCCCATTCCCATTAATTCAATTTCAACCTCAACTATCGCGTCTTTACAGCGCTGTGAAACATCTTTGGCATTATTGTCGAGGCAGGTCAACAGCCGGCCCTCGCCGGCCTCGACACCCTGGCAAAGCCTGTTCAAATCACCGGCACATTCATTTACCAGATAGGACAAAGCAGCCACGGCACGCTGCAGTTGTATTGCCGCATCATAAAGGGCATACTCACATTTTTCCGACAATTTGTCCGACCGGGAGTAGAGACAGGCTAGCACGCGGCTTTGACCGGGAGTGACATCCTTGCAGTAGGTATCCAGTTCTGTTCTGGCGGCCCGTCGATGACGTTTTGCACCAGATCATCGCCGGCCTTTGATGAAACAGGGCTGCTGATAAACAAAAATACGATTGCCATGGCGGCAATCCCATCCTCTTCTTTCCATTTTTCTTCTCCTTGATTCTCTTAAAATGAACGGTTCTTATTGTTTTTATGCGGGTTTTTTCAGCACTACGGGATGCCTTTTCGAGGTCATCGATTTTTCAAACACCAGCGGTAAGGATGGCCCTAAATCGGAAACCTACTCCCAGTATGGGACCGCTTACCGACAGATCCTGAAGAAGTTTGT
>CAVUYQ010000033.1:0-137948 GCA_963745765.1 uncultured delta proteobacterium
AAGAAGGGGTGGCTTGTGTGGAACATCTGTCACCGGTTACGGCCGGGTCAACTACAGGCCATTCCCAGCATCGTCTACACCCATCCGGAGGTGGCCGCGGTCGGTCAGACCGAACAGGTCCTCGGCAGAAGAAGGGGTACCGGTCAAGACCGGTACCTTTTATTTCAAAGCCAACGGCCGGGCGCTGGCTCTGGGCGATACCGACGGCCTGCTCAAGGTGATAGCCCACCGCGATACCGACCGAATCTGTCGGCGTGCACATCATCGGTCCGCGGGCCGGCGATCTGCTGGCCGAGGCGGTGGTGGCCATGGAATACGGTGCCAGCAGCGAGGATCTGGCCCGGGCCTTTCATGCCCACCCTACCCTGGCCGAAGCACTGAAAGAGGCTGCCTTAAAGGTGGAAACGATCGATGCCATTCACGGCTGATACGTCACCGGCTACCGGATGAGATAATGCAACAATAACCTTCAGGAGACAAGGAGTGACTGCCGACAATCTGACCAAGAAGATCACTCAAGGCCCACCTGGTTGAGGGCAAGCTTCAGGCCGGCGAAGAGATCGCGATCAAGATCGACCATACCCTGCTGCAGGATGCCACCGGCACCATGGCGATGCTGGAGTTCGAGGCGCTGGGGCTGGACCGGGTCCGGGCCGAACTCTGCTGCCCAGTATGTCGATCACAACCTGCTGCAGACCGACTTCAAAAACGCCGACGACCACCGCTATCTGCAGAGCTGCTGCGCCCGTTACGGCATTCATTTCAGCATGCCGGGCAACGGCATCTCCCATCAGGTGCATCTGGAAAATTTCGGTCAAACCCGGCATCACCATGATCGGCGCCGACAGCCATACCCCGGCCGCGGCCGGCCTGTCCATGCTGGCGATCGGTGCCGGAGGCCTGGATGTGGCCCTGGCCATGGCCGGACGGCCCTATTATCTGCCCTGTCCCAAGGTCCTGGGGGTCAAGCTGATCGGCACCCTGCCCGATTGGGTCAGCGCCAAGGACATCATCCTGGAAATGCTGCGCCGCTACGGGGTCAAGGGCTGCCTGGGGATGGTCGTCGAATATTACGGTCCGGGGGTGGCAACGCTTGTCGGTCGAGGATCGGGCCGCCATCGGCAATATGGGAACCGAACTGGGTGCGACCAGCTCGATCTTTCCCGTCCGATGAGAATACCCGCAAATATCTGGCCGCCCAAGCAAAGGGAGGCGGATTGGCGGCCGATGGCGGCCGATGCCAAGGCCACCTACGACGAGACGACGAGATCGATCTGGCCGAGGTTGAGCCGCTGATCGCCTGTCCGTCGTCGCCCGGCAACGTGGTCGCCGTCAGCGAGGTGGCCGGGACCAAGGTGGATCAGGTGATCATCGGTTCGAGCGCCAACAGCGGCTTAAAGGATCTGCTGCGGGTAGCGCGAAATCGTCGCAGAACCGCCATTGCGCACCGCAGGTCGACTTCAATATCAATCCCGGCAGCCGCCAGGTCCTGGAAAACGTGGTCGCCCTGGGCGGTCTGATGGACCTGATGCAAGGCGGGCGCCAAGGTCCACCAATCCGGCTGCCTGGGCTGCATCGGCATGGGCCAGGCGCCGGGGACCGGCCAGGTGAGCCTGCGCACCTTTCCCCGAAATTTCCCCGGCCGCTCCGGTACCAAGGATGACAAGGTCTATCTCTGTTCGCCGGAGACCGCCGCGGCCGCGGCCCTCAAAGGAGTGATCACCGATCCGCGCGATCTTGGCGGAGGAGATGGACTATCCCCAAGTTGAGGATCCGGACCATACGGCTGGTCGATCAGGTCTTCCATTATCTGTCCTTCCGACGAGCTGTCGGCAAGACAGAAATTGTTCGCGGGCCCGAATATCAAGCCATTTCCGAACCTTGCGCCGCTGCCGGAAACTCTTGAAGCTGCAAGTGGTCATCAAGGTGGAGGACAATATCTCCACGGATACCATCATGCCGGCGGGCAACAAGGTGCTGCCCCTGCGCTCCAATATCGAAGCGATCAGCAAGTTTGTTTTTTATCAGATCGCTCCGGATTTTCATGAACAGTGCAAACAGGTCAGGAGATGCGGCGGTGATCGGCGGCGAAAACTACGGCCAGGGTTCCAGCCGTGAACATGCCGCTCTGGCTCCCCGCTATCTTGGGATACGGGTCAAGATAGTCAAGAGTTATGCCCGAATCCATAAGGCCAATCTCTGTAATTTCGGCATACTGCCCTTGACATTCAAAAATCCGGCGGATTACGATCGTGCTGAACGAGACTCGTCGGTGGATATTACCTGACATCAAACACCGTATTGAACAAGGGGAAACGAAATTCCGGTGAGGGTCGACGGCCGGGAAATCATGACATTACTCGAAGTATCCGACCGGCAGCGGCAAAGTCTGTCGCCGGAGGAACACTCAACCTGGTTCGCCGGGAACTGCAGGGTAAGAAGGGTTGATCGTTTCTTGAATGAAGGGTTCAGGCCTTCTTTACCATCGTATTGAACCTTCTCATAGGTCACATCAAGCTGGAGAAGCGGCATGAGTATCCAGTTTGGTTCGCTTTTTTCAATACCGCAATCGCTGAACCGGTGCCGGCACAAATTCCCGGAGTATCAAATGTCAATTTCTCTACAAGAACTATGCTTGCCAGTTGCAGTTTCTGTATTTTTCCCTTCGATTTGCCCTAAAACCCGTAATTTTTCCAGTATAAAACCTTGTACAATCTGCTATACTTTTTTGTATAGGTTGTCGTTTCTATCTAATACAACGTGCGATAAAGGAGGAAAAAATGAAAATCAACCGATGGGAGTGCATACTTATTGTCGTTCTATCTTGCCTATTGTGGGCAAGCAACATTGCAGCAGCAGAAGCGCCAAAGATGAAGATGACGACGTCCATCGCTCCTGGCGTCATGGTACCGGACCATGTTGAAACCTCAATCGGTACCCTGAATTTGGATTACGGATACCCCGATGACGAGACGACTCAGAAAGTCTACGATAACCTCGATGCCTCACGAGCATTACAGGCCTACTTGCTCGCCATCCCGATAGTGAACCGGTAGGTATGCGGAATACGCTCGGTGAGTTCGGTCCCACTAACCAGACTAACGTAATCTGGGAAAACCTAGTGGATTCGAAGACTGTCAACTAACCGCAAATAACAATACTAATTAGTTTCCATCCGGAAAGGGCGATATTTTACAAAACATCAGAGGACGAAACAGTTCTGTCACCAGGCAGCCATTGAGTTTCACCGCACGAACAGATATGGCATTCATCCCTAACACTACCATGGCGTCGCTTTCCCGCCTTTCAGACGTACCTCAGCTGTCCAGTCTCAGTAACTCCCTTGTACCCCTTTTCCTTTCAGGCCTTGGCCAGCTGAATACGAGCCAGCGTGTTGAGGTTATAGGCAACGATCGCACTCCAGATGTACGACTTGAAGCCATCCCAACCCAACCAGTTACAGCGCTTCAGCCCATAGCTTCGCTTCAGGGTCGAAATGTTCGCCTCGATCCCGGCCCGGAAATTCCGCAGCCGCCGATATACCCAGGTACTCTTGGCCATTTCCACGATCGGCAAGCCGCGTTTCTTGGCAAAGACCACATCTTTGACATCTGCTGCCTTGGCTCCCGCCAGGTTCGCCTGCGAAGCAAAACCGCCATCCGCCGTGCTTTGTCGGGGCGGACGACCGTACTGCTCGATATGCCGCTCCAGCAACGGCAGAAACAGGTCGGTATCGGCAGGATTGCCGCGTTCAACCAGGCAATCAAGAATCAGGTTCGACGCTCCGCCGGTCAGAAACACCTTGTGCCCGAATTCCGTCTCGCGCCGTCCTTTGACAATAATATCGGTGTGCGTCTCAAACAACGAAACGATCTTCTCCGACGCCGGCACCTGCTCACCTTTGAACACTCGTCGGTCGGTCTGGTCCATAACCCGCCGCAACAGGTCAATAGCCCGGGACAGTTTCTCGGCAAGCGCCCGGGCGCGCAGGTAGTCCTCCAGCGAATCGCCACCAAAGTCGGCAAGCTCAGGGATTGCCTGTTCCGCATAACCTACCACGCGTCCGGCATAATGCATCAGATCCCGGTAGGCTGTCTGTCGGATCTCCTGTTTCGTGGTGTTCAGGATGGTCATCAACCGTTTCTTCACGACCCGTTGATGATCGCTGCACCGATAGGCGGGACGGGGGTTGAGTTCTTTGCCTTCAAACAGCCAGCGGGTGATAACCCGAACTCCATCCCAGAGCAGCGAGGCGTCGGTCGGCCGGTGAATATCGGTTTGCACGGCCGTGGAGTCGACCCGGATCTTCCGGCCGTTCTCGATCTTTGCCTGCTGGGCGTAGGCGAGCAGGAACCGGTGAATCGCCAGCCAGGCATCTTCGCTCAGGGCCTTGATATTTTCCTGCAGGGTCGACTTGGCCGGATAGGTTCCGGGTTCAAGTCTGACAAAGCTGCGAAACGAATGGGAGTCAGCGAGGTAATAGGCCAGGTCATCATAGCTGAGTTCCCGAAATTGTTTCAGAAGCGCACAGCGGACCACCTGCTCGGCAGTCATGCCCTGGCGACCGGTATCGTGCCGACTCCTCTTGAGCAGATCGGCATAGGCCTGATCGAGCATGTCGTGGCTGGTTGCCAGGATGGTAGCCATCTGTTCCAGTTCACGCGCTCCGGGGTGTTTGCCGAGCACCTCGAAGATCGTGGTTTGAGGGTTACGTTTTCTGCGCATGGATTCACCGATCAAAAGATGAATGGTTAAATATATCGGTTAGTTGACTTACGCATAGTAACAGATTGGCAGCAAAAATGCAGCTGGTTTTGTCACGATTTTAAAACATTTTCAAGCTGTTAAGGTTTCCGGATGGAAACTATTTATAATTTCATCTGGCTCGACACCAAGAAAGGCCCCCTTGTGGTCGAAATTCCACCCATGGTTTTGGGACTTATTGATGATTTTTGGTATCACTGGGGTAGCCGACGTTGGTATCACCGGTCCCGATGAGGGCAAAGGCGGAAAGTACCTGATTCTGCCCCCGGGCTATAAAGGTGACGTACCTGAGGGTTATTTCGTTGTGCGCCCAAGCACCTATGGCAATTGGATGCCCTTTCGTTCCTTCCTTGTGGATGGATCTACCAAACCTGGAGTTGAGGCGGCCAAGAAATATTTAAAGATCTACCAGCTTTCCGATGCAGCCAACCCGCCGAAAATGAAGTTTGTCAACGCCTCAGGTGTCCCAACTACTTTCGTACCTCCTGGTGACTACTCCTTCTGGAGCCTCTTGCAAGAAGCCATACAGGAGGAACCCAGCGAGGGAAGCGATCCCACAACGTTGGGTCTGTTTGCATCAATCGGCATCCAGAAGGGCAAACCTTTTAATCCTGATGAGAGGATGAAGAAGATCCTGACAGATGCTGCCAATATAGGCGCAGTGACAGCACGTGCTATCGCTTTCCGAATGCGAGAAAAGGATGCCTATTTTTACCCTGACAGCCCGTGGCGTTTGCCCTTCTTCGGCGGATATAAATTTGAAGTTTCTCCCGGCGTGGCCAATCTGGATGGTGCTGCTTTCTTTTATTATTTTGCCACTGGTGTTACTCCCGCCATGGCAGAGGAGATGGTAGGTAAAGGTTCACAGTATCCCTGGTGTGCGCAGGACTCTGACGGTAACCCATTCGAGGGAGGAAAGACCTATAGGCTGCATTGCCTCCGAACATCCCGGTTAAAGATTTCTGGTCAGCTATCGTCTATGACAACCAGACTCGATCGATGGTTCAAACAGATCAGCAATTTCCGAGCGTCAGCAGTCAGAATAAAGATCTGCTTGTCAATAAGGACGGCTCGATTGATGTCTATTTTGGCCCCAAAGCTCCTGAGGGCAAGGAGAATAACTGGATACAGACGATTCCCGGTAAAGGTTGGTTCGATGATTCTGCGATTATACGGACCGCTTGAGCCTTGGTTCAATAAAACATGGAAACCAGGGGGAATTGAGTTGGTTAAATAGAATGTTTCGATTTAGAACCAATTACAGTGGTCAGTGTTTCATTACGACCGCTGTAATTGGTTTAAGTATTGCCATTGCAAGGGTCTAATTCTTCCTCTAATACCTCAAGTTGATACTCCTGTGAAGTACTGTTTTGATAGACGAGCGTCGGAATTTGAAGAGACAGGTCAAATTGCCTATGAATGATCTTAAATTCTTCCTTTCTTTATTCTACCACCGAATAATTTTACGAGAAATTCCTTTTTCGCCTCCCCGATTACTGCTGTGAAGTTACTGTTTTGAGTGGACGAGCGCTTTGCAGATAGGAATTTGAAGAGATACAGGAATAGTCCTAACCCATAGAACTTGCGTTCAAGCCGTAGAGATTCAGGAGCAACCTCATTGCCTCTGTCAAGGAAAAGTACTAACATTGCCAAAAGCCTTCTAAATGCCTCAAAATGGACGATATCGGGTTTTCGGATATCACTCTTGCATGTATATATCCGGTTAGAAACCGTGTTTTTCAGCAGGATGATCCTGTCTGACCATCCTATGATTGAATGATATCCAGTTTCTGGATAATACCTTGATGGCTCCCAAAAACCGGGAGCCATCGCCCAGGATCAGGCACGCGCTTAAAATAGTAATTAATTGCCAAACTGGTAATACACGCCATCAAACGGATTCTCAGCCAGACGCATAATACGCGATCCTGATCCTGGGCGTTAATTCTTTGGACTTGTAGAAAGGTAGGTATAATGGTGCGGCTAAAAAATTCTGAAGTTCCGTTTCTAGAAACCGATCGGCTGGTTATGCGGGGTTTCGAAGAATCCAATTTTCCAAACTTTGCGGCTTTGCTGAGTGACCTCCGTGTGATGATACACCTCGGAGGAAAGCCGTTCAGTGAAGAAGAATCCTGGCGAAAATATATGAGTTTGAGAGGCGCATGGTCATTGTTAGGGTTCGGCTATTGGGACGTTTTTGAAAAGAGTAGCAACGAATATGTCGGTTATATCGGTTATTGCGACTTTCATCGAAAGACCGAACCTTCAATTGAAGGACGCCCAGAGATCGGCTGGGCTGTTGTATACGAGCAGCAAGGTAAAGGATACGCAACAGAAGCTGCGAAGGCCGCCATGAATTGGGGGGCGTTAAAATTTGGAGGAGTCAATCCTGTGTGTATCATGGATCCGAACTATCCAGCAACGAAACGAGTGGCCGAAAAGTGTGGCTTTGTAGAAATAGCCATAACTGACTATCAGGGTGAGCCTTGGCTGCTTATGGAGCATTTGAGTTAACTCAATCCACTTCGCATCTCTTCGACCGTAGTAGGCCGAAGGTGGCCACTTCAGTTAAAATTTTGAGGATCCGCTTTTACCAGTTACCGGTTATACTCAAGCAATATTCACCTGCCTAATACCGGCCCGCTGATTTGAGCATTAGAAAATAATTCCGGAACATTAATAATCGGTGAATCAGGTATAATAGGTTTCGAGATTAATATTGCCGTATCGAAGCTGTAGATTTCTTCCTCGGCCTCCAGCCGTAACTTCTTCCTGTGCAGGTAGCACGTGGCCGTTCATGTGAATCACCTTCCTGGGGCATGATCTATCAAGGCACTTACGCCCTGAAATCCAACCACAGGAGGTTAATTATGAAAGTCTCACAGGCAGTCGATTTCCTTCTGCAGTATCACCGGGCTAACCCGAAACAAAAATACGGTCAAAACCAGTGAGTTTGTCCTCTCCGAATTTGCGATACGATTCTGTGATCGTGAACTAGCCAGCATATCCCAGGAAGAGGTTCTGGATTTCCTTTTTGACCCTGACCAAAGACAACAAGCAAGCAACGAAGAGAAATCGCTATTCCGTCCTCTCATCTTTTTACAACTTCAGCATCAACACAGGCTTGCCATCTCTGGCCAACCCTTGCAACACCACTGTCATCAAGAAGATCTTCAGGCGTCCTCCACCAATTCAGTGGCAGATCGTCGATATGGACACCATTGATGAGATTATCTTCCGGACAACGGATAAGCGTAACCGCCTCATGCTGGAAACTTATGGCGAGGGGAGGCATGAGGTCGGGGAGGTATTAAAACTAACCCCAGACGATGTTCAGGACTGCTCACTCGCAATCAAGAACCCCAAGAGTGGAAGAAAAACTGAGACGGTTTATGTTCCACGAAAAATCCTGGGAAGATTAAGTCAGTAGATCCAGGCCATCGGCACCAGCCAGAACGACCGGATCTTTCCCGTCTCGTATGTCGCCGCCTGGTCAATGGTAAAGAAGGCTGGACAACTCGTTGGTATCGAGTTGAAGCCTCACGATCTCAGGCGTCATGCGGCCACGTATGCTTCAAGGACAGTCTGATCCCATAATTTTAGATATTGACTGTGGCGGAGGTGTTTTGCTGAGTTTTTTCTTCGTCCAGGACTTTTCTAATGAGAAAGGCAAGATCCTTTACTAAGGTGAATAGCTGTGTAATTCAAGTAGACTCTGATGAATCAGACCATGAAGAGATCAAGCCGGATCTGCCGGTATTGCTTTCGAGTGGATATACTTATTGATGGCAAGGCTTCAACAATGACAAATGATGTAAGTGGTTTCTTTAGAAGCCATTTTCTTATCTTATGGAATTATCATATCGTGTCGATGCTATCAACCCCGAAGCTTGAGTTACTAACATTTGATATTAACACATGTTAATATTTATAAATAATATGGCTTGACATTCCGATTTCTTTGATTGTATATAAAAATTGGTTAGCTCAGATCAATGCAGTTAACGGGAGTAACCAATGTCTAATTGCGGTCAAATACTGTCTGACTTCATCATTTCGAGTAAAAGGCCCCGAAATCAGATAGCAACACTTTCCGGACTTACCAACACCTATATCCGTAATCTGGAGAATAACGAGATAGAAAACGTTCCTAGAAAGAAGGATAATTGCACTTGCGGTTGCCCTTAATCTTGATCTTATTGAGTTGGAAACACTGCTGTCTGCATTTGATCGTTCTTTTTTGAAAACTGATGATATTCCGTTGTTTCTAGACGTAGCCAAAAGTGCAGGACTTTCAGAGGCTGTGGTAGCCGTTCGGGATTCTTTCGCCTATGAACTTATTCATTTGTCCCTTCAGTGTGCTCCAGGGAATCAAATTATCGTCAATGATCAGCCCACAGTAAGTCTTATGGTGGAAGGACACAAAACCCACCAAAATAGAGAGATCCTTTCAAGGCACCCTATATACAAGGATTTAATTGAATCTGCAGGAAAGGCTCGTAAAGAGAGTTTTCTAAAACTACTGAAGACCAACAGGGTAGATCATTATATTTGTAGCCAGTGCCTCAAACACTATCTGGAAGAAGATATGGATCGCACTGAGAGGTATTATCGCTTTCGCCATGTTGTTAGCCTTTTAGAGACGGTGAAAACTCAAAAGAATTTCCATCTATACCTGACAAATTCCTGTGTGAATTTGTTTTTTACTCTCAAGTTGGCTGAAAAGAGTGATGAGCATGATAAATTATCATATTCATCAAGGGCACCCCACGATATAAATCCCGGAAAACGAGGAAGGTTGGTTGGTTTTATTACAGAGAACCCAGCTCTTTGTATGTGTTTTAAGGAAGAGCTTGAACAGATTAGCAAATCCTCAATTGCTTCACTGAAAGACCGAGGCAGTCTAGTTGCCTTCTTAAAGGACTTGTTGCGCCCTGTGGCAGTTGAATTAGGAGAAAGTCCTGAATGTGGAATCGACTAGTCTGGCAACAATACAGTACCAAAGAATATGAAGAAATGGTGCAACGTCATCTTTATTAAATGAAATACAACTGATACAAGGTGATAAGCATATGGAATATTATGATTTTTGATGGAGAAAAAGGAATGGTCGAAATTGATATAGAGCGATTATGGGCTGAACTTTTCGAACTTGAACAATTTGGTAAACAAGATAGTGGAGGTATTTCAAGACCTGCACTATCACCTGCAGATCAGAGTGCTAGACAGTGGTTTGTCGACCGACTGCAAAGCCTCGGTATGAAGGTAGAGGTCGATGCAATCTGCAATGTAATAGGAACACTAAAATCAGCTAATCCCAAAACGGAGAAAAAAGTAGTAATAGGGTCTCACCTCGACTCAGTTCTGAATGGTGGCTTATTTGATGGTCCGCTTGGTGTTTTGGCAGCGCTTGAAACAGCTAGAGTTATAATAGAAAACAATGTGGAACTTCCATTTGATCTTGAGGTAATTAGTTTTTGCGATGAGGAAGGAGCGTATGGGCCAGGAACCATAGGGTCAAGGGCAATGATGGGTATATTGCCGGAGTCAGACATTAATGTATACAAGCCAGGAGCAACAACATGTTTTGCTGAAGAGTTGAAAAAAATAGGTCTTGATCCTTATAATATTCACAATGCAAAAAGGGATCCTTCGCAATTTCTCTGTTCTCTGGAAGTTCATATCGAACAAGGTCATGCTATAGAGCAGAACAAAAAGCATATTGGTATTGTCATCAGTATTCCAGGTCTGCAGCGTTATAGAATAGAAGTGAAAGGTGAAGCCAACCATGCTGGGACAACCCCCATGGATATGAGGAAGGATGCTTTGAAGAGAGCTTTACCGATACTCAACGAATTTCACGGCTGGGTTAGAAAACAGAGCGCGGATATGGTGGGAAATATCGGCCAGCTTGAGCTTGAACCAAGCTCGCCAAATGTAATTCCGGCTATGTGCCGTTTTATCTGCGAGATAAGAAGTAACAATAAAGAAGATCTCTTGGAAGTTGGAAAACTTTTACAGAATTATGCCAAAGAGAACGAATATATAGATTGTACTTTATTTTATGATAAAGATCCAACCCCTCTTGATGCCGGCTTGAGAGAGACCATTAAAAAGGCAGCCGATAAGAGAGATATCTCCTGGATTCTGCTACCTAGTAGAGCCGGGCATGATGCTCAATCTCTTGCTCATTTTTTTCCAACTGGTTTAATATTTGTACCATGTAAAAATGGTATCAGCCATAATCCTGCGGAATGGGCCGAAAAAGATGACGTTAAAAGGGCTGCTACGATCATCCTCTCCTCAGTTCTGCAATTGTCCGAATGATGTCCGGTCAATTTCAGCACCATAAATTAAATAGAAATGTGTTTTTCATTTAGGAAAACCAATGAGTAATATGGTAATAACTCATTGAAAACAGATAGATTGTCAAAATTAACTAAAGAGGTAAGGAGGAAAAAAATGAAAAAATTATTAATTTCTATTGCTGTTCTAGGAACGATTGCACTCTGCTCAGGCCAAGTGACGGCAGCACAATTTATGAACATCGGCACCGGCTCTACGGGTGGAACATTCTATCCCGTAGGAGTTATTCTAGCTAATTACTTCAACAAGGATATGCAGTCAAAAGGTATCAAGTTTTCAGCTCAAACCTCTGGCGGTACTACAGAGAACCTAGAAATGCTACGAGGAAAAGAGGTACCATTCGCAGTTTGTGGTGGTGTCCCTACCGCAGACGCTTATGCTGGCCGAAACAACTATAAAGGTAAAGAAATCAAGAACATTAGGTTTGTTACCGCTCTTTGGCCAGAAGCTGTTCAATTAATGTATCGTCAAGGTACCGGCATCGAAAAACTTGCTGATTTTAAAGGAAAGAAGGTAGCCGTTGGGCCAGCTGCAGGTGGTGGAGTTATTTACATGCCAATGATCCTTGATGCTGTTGGCCTCAGCTTTGATGATCTCAAGGTTGAATATTTAGGCTATGGCGACTCAGTTCAGGCCATGCAAAATCGTTTAATTGATGCCTGTTATCTGGCCTCTGGTATACCTACATCTGCAGTTTCTCAACTCTATGCAGGCCAAGTTGACATTGGCATGATTGAGTTTACCGATGAGGAAGTTGCTAAAGTTCAAGCGGTAGCACCTTATATGACAAGGCTTGTTATTCCTAAAGGAACCTACAGTGGACAGGAAAAACCTTACAATGTTATTGGCATGAAATCAGCACTGGTTACAAGGGACGATGTAGATGCTGATATCGTTTATAATGCTCTTAACGCTCTCTATAAAAACTATCTTGAAGAGATCAAGTCTCAGCATGGTGCTCTGAAGAGTCTTTCATTGCAGGAAGCCATAAAAGGACTTGCTGATACTCCTTTACACCCAGGTGCTGTTAAGTTTTACAGAGAACAAGGTGTTGTAATTCCAGAAAGCCTTATACCACCAGAAATGTAATTAAGTACTTTGGTAGTTTTTGATTACAGCCTAATTATTGATTTCTGCCAATAATATTTTGGCAGAAATCAAATATTTTTTTAGAAGGCGTGCCCCCAATGACAAAAAATCAAGACGCTAATTCTGCTATTGAAGCAGAATTTATTACACGCAAACTGACTGGCCCTACAGCTAAATTTGCAACAATATTCTGTGTTGTAGTATCACTAATTCATATTTATCTGAACAGCATCGGATTGATAGAAGTTGTCCAGAAAAATATGATTCATATTTCATTGATGATGGGGATCGTCTTTTTATTCAAACCTTTTAATAGCAGTTCGCCAATGAACCGGCCTTCGGTTTTTGACTGGCTGTTGTTTGCTTTATCCATATATGTTGGAGTTTATCTGTTACTTTCATATCCAAGGTGGGTTGAAACATTTATGAAACCCAGCTCTATGGATATTGTATACGGTGTAATATTTTTAGTTGTGATGATAGAAAGTGCCAGAAGAGCAGCTGGCTTGATGTTAACGACACTGGCATGTGTTTTTCTGCTCTACACCTATGTAGGGCCATATATGCCCATGGCAATAGCGCATCAAGGTTACACCGTAGAAAGAATACTTACAAGAATAACAATGACATCAGAAGGTATACTTGGGGTTGCAGTTATGGTCTCTGCCTCTTACATTTTCATGTTCATATTATTTGCAAGTTTCTTGAAAGCCACAAAAGCCAGTGATTTTTTCAACGATCTGTCTTCGGCTATCTCTGGGCATAAACGTGGTGGCCCTGCTAAAACCGCAATTTTTGCCTCCGCCTTAACAGGAACCATAAGTGGCAGTTCTCAGGCTAATGTCGCCACAACAGGATCTTTTACTATTCCGCTCATGAAGTCAGTAGGTTATCGTCCTTATTTTGCTGCCTCAGTTGAAACTATCGCCTCAACGGGTGGCATCCTGATGCCACCCGTTATGGGTGCTGCTGCTTTTATTATGGCCTCTTATCTAGCGATACCCTACAACGATATCATGCTGGCTGCTGTTACTCCTGCGGTCTTGTATTATTGGACCCTATATCACATGGTTGATTTAGGAGCTGCCAAATGGAATATTGTCGGAATACCAAAAGAAAATCTGCCTGATGTATGGGAAGTTTTACGTACCCGGGGCCACTTGCTTGCACCTCTTATCTTTATAATAGTGTTCTTGATTCTTGGTTTCAGTCCGCTGTTGGCAGCCTTTATTGGTTTAGCATCAGTACTGGTGGTATCTTCTTTCAGGAAAGAAACAAGGATGGGTTACAAGGATATAATTGCCGCATTGGCGGAAGGAGCTAGAAACGGTGCTGATATCGCTGTTATCTGTGGTATTATTGGTTTTATTGTTGCATCAGTTGGTATGACAGGTCTTGGTCAAGTAATTGGCAGTAATATCGTCAATTGGTCTGGCAGCAATTTATTTTTAACTGCATTTTTCTGTATGATTACGGCGATTATTCTCGGCATGGGTTTACCGGGTCCCGCCTGTTATATAATAACAGCGACAATCGCCGCGCCTGCTCTGGTAAAAATAGGCGTCTTACCATTGGTTGCCCATTTCTTTGCCTTTTATTTCGGCACAATGTCAGCAGTGATTCCTCCAGTGGCCTTAACATCATTTACTGCAGCTGCAATTGCCAATGCCAATCCGACAAAAGTTGCATTTACTGGTCTGTTTTTGGGTAGTGCCGGACTTTTGTTGCCATTTGCATATTTGTATAACCCAGTACTGTTATGGGTGGATTTCAGCTTGCCTGAATATCTGTTTGTAGTAGGCATGGCTTTAGTTGGTTTTTATGGCACCGCAATTGCGATTATAGGTCATCTTAATGGAAAGCTTCCGTGGGTGTTACGTCTGATCTTTGCTGCAGTTAGTATATTGATGTTATCACCTGAAACTTTGCATAAGATAATTGGGATTACCGGTTTTATAGTAGTTTACTATTATCGCAGATATAAAAGAAGTTCTATCGAGAGTATTGCAAATAGTTAAAGTTTAAGGAGAGATATGAGATGTCTAAGCCAATATTCTTTAAAGGACTGACTATTATATCCGGGGACAACTCTAAGCCAGTAAGAAATAGTTTTATTGTAATAGAGAACGGCAAAATAACCGCCTTAGGTAATGTGAATGACCTAGTTCTTCCCGACGACAATATTACCTGTTATGACCTTGCCGGCTGCTTCGTCTTACCCGGTTTAATCGATGCTCACACCCATATTCAGATGTGCCAAGGTGAAACGGAGATTGATGCTATTAAAGATCCAATTACTGTAAAAGCCATCAGAGCTGGTGCCAATGCAGAGGCAACCCTTATGGCCGGATTCACAACCATTAGAGATCTCGGTGCCGAAAATCTGGTTGATCTTGGCGTTAAACAAGCGTGTGAAGAAAAAACGATTAAGGGTCCACATATGTTGGTAAGTGGGTTTAAAATAACGCCTACAGGATCTGATTTTCCAACGTATCCGCCAGAAATTAATATCGATGGCAGATTAGTTATGAATGGCCCAGATGAGGTCTTGAAGGCTGTTAGAACTTTGCTCAGCCTGGGAGTTGATGTTATCAAGATCATGACCAGTGGTAGAACGTTCCGAAAAACTTCCTCTCCTGATGCTTATGCACTCAACCTTGCAGAAGCACAGGCCGCTGTTGATGAGGCTCATAATCAGGGGGTTTCTGTTTCCGCTCATGCCCATGGGGCAAAGGGTGTTAAAATTGCGCTCCAAGCCGGTTGTGATACTTTGGAGCATGGCACTATTCTTGATGATGACGACATTAAGCTAATGTTAAAAAAGAATATTGCCCTTGTACCGACCCTGAGCTATGGCAAACGGTTATCTGAGTTAAAAGAGCAATCTGGGTTGCCAGCTTATGTTATAGAAAAAGGTATTTCCAGTAGAAATTCCAGACTTAAAAGTTTCATCAAGGCATTCAAGGCCGGTGTTCAGGTAGTAATGGGCTCAGATGCGGGAATGCCTTTTGTCTATCATGGTGGCAATGCCATGGAACTTGAAGCAATGGTAGAGGCTGGTTTGACTGCAGACGAAGCAATCCAATCAACAACATCCAAAGCGGCGAGTGTTTTAAACTTACCGACAAAGGGTTTATTAAAAGTTGGTAATGATGCTGATCTTATTATTGTTAACGAAAATCCTTTGGTGGATATCTCTGTTTTAAGAAAACCGGAGGTTTTCTTGGTAGTAATGAAAGAAGGTGATATTATTAAGAATAATCTATCTGTAAATAGCTAATTTACAAAAACAAAACATATTTAATTGCAATACTGTTCGACCGTCAACAATTGGTACTTGATATTATTTTACTCCGATCACCCTAGCGATGGACATCTCTCTTTGCCATTCTGACATTTTACAACTGTAGACGACCAAGACCATAAGTGAAACCACGCATTAGGAATAATAAGCCGGTCCATATTAACAAGTCGGTCCATATTAACAAGTTGGACAATTTGTTGATGCTGCGGAGATTGGAATTGGCAACCTCAACGCCTCTGCATCTTTTTGGGAACTGACCGGTTCGGAGATGAACAGGAAGAACCCTATGAAGGCAATATGCTGTTCTTGAGGGTATTCCAGGGATATCTCCAAGGGGAACGCCATCATAATTGACTTTCGCCACGCCTCAATCTGCCGAAAAATATACAATGATTGTGTCTGTTATAGGCAGGTCAGTCAAGGAAGACCAGAAGTAACAGGAAGACCAGAAGTGGCAAACCCGCACAGGTTGCAAAGTTCACTATGTAACACTGATATAATGTCTCTTTTAGTTGTTTCTTTTTGATAAATAATACCTAAAACTCGTTTAACAGGTGGATTCCCAAAGGGAGTTTTGTGAATGTTTGATGGGAAATCCGCCCTCCTTGCCTGGTCTGGAACAACTGAAACTCCAAGGCCATGGGATACCATATGAAGAATAGCAGCAAAGGAATCGATATTCATTTCAATCTGAACATTGATGTTTCGTTTGCGAATCTCATCATTAATTAAACGAGCAGAAATTACCTTTCTCGAAAATTTTATAAACGGAAAATTTTCTAAAATATCCCTATCTGTTTTCCCTGCCGTATCCGTGTTGGATATTACAACCAGAGGTTCAACCGCAAAAGGCTTCCAGGAAATATCATCTTTTAATTGAGGTATAAGTGGAATTATGCCAGCATCGAGCCGACCAGCTGTTACTGAGGATACGATCTCAGTCGTGTCCAAAGTACGAGCATTGACATGCAGTTGTGGATACCGTTCTTTCAAGTTAGATAGAGCCATTGGTAGTGCTCCTATAAAACTTGTCCTGATTGCTCCCAAAAGCAGATTACCAGACAGCTTTTCGCCTTTAATTGTGCTGGCTATAATTTCATAATCGCTTACTATTTTTCTTGCCCCCTCAAGAAATGTTAAACCTTGTACTGTCAGGCCAGGAGGTCTAACGGTCCGGTCGAAGAGTTTTACCCCTAACAGCTCCTCAATTGATTTGATTTGTTGGCTGACTGCCGATTGCGTGAGACCAACGATCTTGCCTGCAGCCCCAAAAGTCCCACGTTCAGCGATTGCTATAAAGGTTTTTAAATAGTCAGTTTCCATGTGGCCCCTTGTTGTTATGATAAGTAATTCTAATTCTTTTTATTAAACATATTCCTTTTACTTATTTAACGTCAAGTGTTAAAAGAAAGATACTCAATCAGTCTTGCTTCAATGGCTGAGGAGGATTTGGATAGCCGATTTATTAAGCAATCCTTAGGAAGCGATTGATTGCCAATGGCTGACAAACACACATTAAACGGAGGAGAAAAATGCTGAACTACATGAAGAAAACTATATTGATCGGTGCCCTGGTCCTGGCCGCAGGCACTGCCTGGGCAGAATACCCTGAAAAACCGATCGAGGTGATCGTAGGTTTTTCCGCAGGCGGCGGGACCGATGTAATGGCTCGCACCGCAGCGCCTTTCATCGAGAAATATCTGGGTAAAGGCGCAACTCTGGTCGTTAAAAATGTTCCCGGAGCCAGCGGCCAGATCGGTGTGACTCAGGTTGCGGAGTCCAAGGCCGATGGCTATACGCTCGGCACCTATAACCTGCCTGGCATGATGGCCCGGACACTAGACCGTAAAACAGACTATACAGCCGACAGCTTCACCTATCTGGCAAACGTGGTGAACGATCCGAACGTTATCGTCACGTCCAAGGCAAGCGGCCTTGACACGCTCGAGAAGCTGATCGAGGCAGCCAAGGCTGAACCGCTGGCGGTCACTGTCGGAATGTCGAGCCTTGGTGGCGACGACCACTTTATGCTGATCAAGCTTCAGAACCTGACCGGCACCGAATTCACGATCGTACCGTTCAAAGGTTCGGCGCCGGCGCGAACGGCGCTGATGGGCGGGCATGTCGCGATGGGCATCCTTAACGTTTCAGAAATAGCCCAGTTTCAGGACAAGATCAACGTTCTTGGAGTTGCCCAGGCCGAGCGATCTACTTTTGCACCCGATGTCCCGACTTTTACCGAACAGGGGCTCAATCTCATCAACGGGTCGCAGCGGGGCTTCGTCGCACCTGCTGGGCTGCCAGCCGATGTTGAGGCCAAACTTCTGGACGCTTTCCGCAAACTGGAAACCGACAAGGAATTCACTGCGGCCATGGCGGCAACAGCCAATCCGGTCGAAATAAAAGTAGGCAGCGATTTCAAGGCACTTAATGCCGAACTGCTTGAACTCGCGAAAGAGGTCTGGGCAAAGAGCCCCTGGAAATAGGAGTCCTGATGTCGGGGGGCTCAGCTCCCCGGCCATACTCTGACTGAACGGAGTTACCCAATGTCCACCAACACGCATAACCGGCTATGGCGGCCTGAGACGCTGACTGCCATCGGCGTGATCATCCTGTCTGTCGCCCTTCTCATTCCAACTGCCGCTTATCCCCCGATCTCCGCGCTACTGCCGGCTGCGATGCTGATCGGCCTCCTGATTCTGGCAGCGATCCTGCTTGTCACCGATCAACTCAAGGCTGCCAGAGGCGACGCAGCCACCCCGATGACCAAAGCTCCAAAACGTGCCTTCGGTGCCTTCGTGCTCATCGTCCTGTATACGGTTTCCGTCGATTTCATCGGCTTCTACCCCAGCACGGCGCTGGCGGTTCCGCTGGTGGCATTCGCCTTCGGCTATCGCCGTCCCCTGGGTCTTGCGGCCGCCACCGCCATAGTCCTTGCCGCAATATACCTGATCTTCAGTTTCGCGATGTCCAGAGAATTCCCGACCGGCCGTTTTTGGTCGCTGTTTTGAGGTAGGGCGCCATGTATCTCGATCTTATCCATTCCCTTCCAGGGGTTCTCGGTGTCAGTAACTTTCTGGCTGTCATCGTTGGGATCATTGCCGGTATCGTCGTCGGGGCCATGCCTGGTCTGAGTGCGACCATGGCAATTTCGGTTCTTGTGCCTTTCACTTTCGGTCTCGATCCCCTCGTCGCACTTGGCTTGATGGCAGGCATATACAATGGCGCTATGTACGGAGGGGCCATTCCTGCCGTACTGCTGCGCATCCCGGGAACTCCCGCCGCAGTTGCTACTACCTTCGACGGCTATCCTATGGCGCAAAAGGGCCAGGGTGGGTTCGCGCTTCAGGTGGCGCTCGTGTCTTCCTGTATCGGCGGTATCGCCAGTGCGTTCTCGCTGATGCTGCTTGCTCCACCGCTTTCCAAAGTCACCCTTCTTTTTGGGCCCTCAGAAGTGTTCTGGGTCGCGGTCTTCGGGCTGAGCAGCATCATTTTCCTGCTCGGAGGAAATATCGTCAAAGGGCTGATGAGCGCCTGTTTCGGTGTGCTTGTCTCGGTGGTCGGGGCAGATCCGATTATAGGCAACGACCGTTTCACTTTCGGTCAGTTGGAGCTTCTAGATGGGGTCAGTATCGTCATCCTGTTGGTCGGTCTCTACGCGCTGCCGCCCGTCATCGACCTGCTGGAATCCCCCCTTAAGGGCGAGAATGCTGCGTGCGATAACCTTGGAACCGAACCGATCTGGCGCACCCTGCCGCGTATGTTCCGGTTCTGGAAAACCTGGATCCGCGGAGCGCTTATTGGTATCTGGATCGGTATTCTGCCGGGCGCCGGCGGCTCCATGGCTGCTTTCTTGTCCTATAACGAGGCGCGCCGGACCTCCAAAACGCCGAAAACCTGGGGTAATGGCGAACCCGAGGGTGTTGCTGCTTCTGAAGTGGCTAACAACGCCGACACGGCCTCGGCTCTGATCCCGGCGTTGACATTAGGGATTCCGGGTACACCGGTGGCAGCGGTAATGCTTGGGGGCCTGCTGATCCATGGGTTGCAGCCAGGACCGATGTTGTTCCGGGAAAACCCCGAAATCGTCTTTGGTTTCATGTGGCAGTTCCTATTTGGGGCGATTCTGCTTTTCCTCCTTGGCGGGTCCTTGGCCACCAACAGCTTTGCAAAACTCCTGAAGCTGCCGCGTCCGCTTCTTGGGTCGATCATCATTGTGCTGATGCTGATCGGGGTCTATTCGATCCATGAGCGGATGTTCGATGTCTATCTCATGCTCAGCTTTGGAGCGGTAGGCTACATCATGGACAAGCTCAAGTTCCCGCTGGCCCCGACTGTGCTGGGCCTCATCCTCGGCGCCTACGCCGAGGAAAACCTTCGTCTGGCCCTGCGGATAGGGCGCGGAGACTGGACCGTGCTGTTCGCCAACACCACGAGCCAGATCCTTGTAGCGCTCACGCTTGCGGTAATCGTCGGCCCGATGATCAAACGTCGCTTTTCGCATCGCCGATCGCTGGAAGACACTGCTGAATAATATGAAATTATGCAGTTCATCATAATTGAAAATTCTTCGTCAGAGCATAAGCGAATAGTTAAATACAAAGGAAATGACATGAAGACTTATTTTGGTAAACCTGGTTTTTGTATCGTAACAGAAATAGAACGCCCTGCGGGCACTATCGTTCGAGACCTGTCTCAGTATCCCGTTGCGCTTCTCGGGGATGGGATGGGACGTTTCTCGGTAATGGATTCAGGTATCAAACCATTATCGAGAACAATACACATGTGTGGCCCGGCCATAACCGTTGAAATCCATCCTGCTGACAATCTGATGGTGCATGCCGCCATGAAAATTGCTCAAAAGGGAGACATCATTGTCGTCAACGCCCGGGGCAATACAGAAAATGGGATTTATGGGGATATACTCAACTCTGTGGCTCGGCGTAAGGAGCTTGGAGGGATCGTTATCGATGGTGCGGTGAGGGATTGTGTAGAGATAGAAAAATCAGGTGTCCCTGTTTTCTGCCGAGCTGTTTCACCTCTTGGAGGGGGCAAGGAAGGACCCGGACAGGTGAATGTACCTGTCAGTTGCGGAGGTGTTGTCGTCTCTCCTGGCGATGTGGTTGTAGGCGATGGTGATGGAGTTGTAGTTATTCCGAACCATATGCTGCAGAACGCGCTGGAAGGAGCCAGAAATAAAACCGAGGCCGAGAAAAAACGGTTGGAATCAATCGCCAATGGGAAAGATGAGGATATTTATCCGTCTTGGCTCATACCAACGCTGAGAGAGAAAGGTATTCTTAAGGAGTCCGAAACAATATGAATAATCGAAAAGTTGTAATTACAGGCCCTGCCATTGTGGATGAGGCAATGGCTCTACTAAGGGATAATGACTTTGAGATTATTCTAGTCCCTCCATATACCGACAGTCACGAGGTTGCATCGGTTGTCGGTAGTGAAGAAGCAGATGCCATACTGGTCCGAATGTGCGATATCTCTGGCGCAGTGATTGAGGCTTCTCCCAGATTGAAGGTTATTACTAAACATGGTGTAGGCGTCAATAATATTGATATTAGTGCTGCCAGTAGACACAAAATTCCAGTGATGATAACCCCTGGTGCCAATTCCCGATCAGTTGCAGAACATGCTCTTGCGATGATTCTCACCCTGACAAAACGTATCATATCTTTGGATACGAATTTACGTAAAGGGAAGTGGGAAAAAGCGAGCTTCAAGGGTACCGAGCTTACCGGAAAATGTCTTGGCGTAGTAGGCTATGGCAGCATTGGACGTGAACTGGTGAAATTGGTAGAACCCTTCAAAATGACTGTTTTTGTCTATGACCCTGCTTTGAGAAAGGACGATTTTCCTGAGCTGGTGGATGACATCGAGATCTTGTACAAGAAGGCTGATGTAATTAGCCTTCATTGTCCGCTCACTGATGCAAGCCGCGGTATGATTGGCAAAGCTCAACTAAAACAGATGAAGCCGACCGCCTATTTGGTAAATACTGCTCGTGGGGGATTGATAAACGAAGACGATCTGGCTTGGGCATTACAAAATGGGGTGATTGCTGGCGCAGGCCTGGACAGTTTTGAAGTGGAACCACCCCCAACAGATACTCCTCTTTGGAAAGCGCCTAACCTATTGGTATCTCCACATGTGGGGGCTGTAACAATTGAGTCTTTAAAAAATATGGGAATGCAGGCAGCCTCAAATATCTTATCTGTACTGAATCATCAGACTATCGACAGTTCCCGTGTTGTAAACCGCGAAATTTTATAGATCTCTATCATACTTATTGTTGAGCGGGAATGTGCATCTGCAGATTTTACCGGTACAGTTTTGATTGTACTAATGGTTCATTTGATTATGCATTGGGGCGCGCAGTTGCTTGCGCGTCCCTACCACCAGGTTGTTAGCAAATTATTATTTTATGCGATATCCTTTTTCCCGTAAGGAACGATTAAATTGCTGGCGTTCCTGTAATTTTATCCAGTCATGCATCTCCAGAAAACCGCCCTCCACACTGGTCTCCATTTCCTGAAACATCCCGAATGGAACGGTTAGCGTCAAGATTTCCCTGTCAACAACCGAACGCTTTGAAATATCGAAAAAGCCCATCACGCTCCGGGGATGCTCCTTCTTTGCTTCTGCATACCCGAAGAGTATTGATTGACACGCCGCACCAAAAGGCGCTGTAATGTTCAGGATACAGAATAACAGTAACTTGCAGATTTGCTTAAATGGTTAACATTGCCATTACGAGCCTCTTCAATTTTCTCGCAAGGTATTCCTGTAAATGAACAGTAGAACTCTAAAAGTTGGGCAATATGTTGATGTTGCAGAGATTGAAATTGGTAACCTCAACACCTCTGCATCTTTTTGGGGACTGACCGTTTCGCTTCGGCTGATGGCCGAGACAGGCATTGTTATGTCTTATTGTTTCTCACGGAGTGAAGAGATAAAAGCATCTTCAGTTTCAACCCAGGAAATCTTCATTATCAATGTAATACCGGCATCATTCAACTGCTCGTTGATGAGTTCAAAGTCACCGTGCGGAATCTTCAAGCACAAGAATTTTAAGACCATCATCTTAGTGATTTGCAATTGTTTGAATAGCTTTTTCCTCTAACGGCTGTTCATTCAGTAGACCCCAGAAAGCACCGATGTGTTTAACGACATCGATAAAATCCTTGAAGTTGACCGGTTTTACCACATAGGCATTGACACCGAGCTCATAGCACTTTTCCAGATCGGGGTCCTCTTTGGATGAAGTCAGCATGACCACCGGAAGCCTCTTGAGCTTATCGTCGCTGCGAATGGACTCAAGGACTCCGATGCCGTCCATGCGGGGCATTTTAATATCCAGCAGCACCACTGCGGGCATGCCCTTTTTGCGCTGCTTGTAGTTACCTTCATAACGCAAGTACTCCATAGCTTCCACGCCGTCATTCACCGCAACAACGTTGTTTGCAAGTTTATGCTCCGTCAGTGCCTCAATGGTTAACTCGACATCATTGGAATTGTCTTCGACAAGCAAAATGGTTTTCAGCTCGATCATGATTTATCTCCATAGCTATGGGGCCCACAGGGTATCGTAAAATAAAAGGTAGCGCCTTTGTCCATCTCGGCTTCAGCCCAAACCCGGCCGCCGTGACGGATGAACTGATCGCTGCACCTTAGCAAGGCCGATACCGGTACCTTCAAATTCGTTTTCGGAATGCAGCCGCTGAAATACACCAAAAAATTTATGGGCGTATTTCATGTCAAAGCCCACACCATTGTCAGCCACAGCGAAGATGATCTCCCCTTTTTCTTTGCTGGCGCTGACCGTTATCCGGGCGGTTTCTCGTGGCTTGGTATATTTAACGGCGTTGTCGAGCAGATTGACCCAGACCTGGCGGAGCAGGGCGAGATCCCCATGAACGGATGGCAGTTCATTGATGACCCATTCAATGCTGCGGCCCTCAGTGCTCTTCTGTAACGTGGTCAGAACTTCCTGCAGCACCTTGTACATGTCCGTGCTTTCCAGGCGCATCTCAGCCCGTCCGCCGCGGGAGAACTGCAGTATGTCGTCGATCAGCGACCCCATCTTGCGGGCAGAAGCGGCAATGGTGTCGAGATAATGCTGCTCTTTGACAGGGATGTCAGCACTATAGCCGGAGACCAGCAGGTTCACGAAGCCGTCAATATGCCGCAAAGGTGCCCGCAGATCGTGCGAAACAGAGTAGGCGAAAGCTTCCATTTCTTTGTTGGCTGCTTGGAGCTGCGGCGGTACGTTCGGACACCCGTTGTTCCAGTTCTTCATTAAGCAGGCGGATCTTCTCCTCCGCCTGCCTGCGTTCGGTGGCGTCGATGAAGGTAACCACCCCGCCGATGCAAACACCATCCTTGAGCACAGGGTAGGACCAGTATTCAACGGGAAAGCTGGTGCCATCTGGTCGCCAAAAGATATCGTCATCGACATGGACAGCTTTCCCGCTGGTAATCGACTGAAAAATAGTGCACTTCTCCTGTGGACAAGAAGAGCCGTCCGGTCTGGTGTGGTGGATTAACGCATGTATATTCTTGCCGGTCAGATTTTCACCCGAGTGCGAGACCCAAGAGGCGAAAAGAGGACAGATTGACAAAGGTGCAGTTCCCCTGAAGATCCAGACCGTAAATCCCTTCCGCAGTGGAGTCGAGTAGCAACCGGATACGATCGTTGCTCTCCCTGAGCAATTTCTCCCCCTGCTTGCGCTCGGTGTTCTCGTATTTGAGCTCATCAATGGAATTATTTAATTCGGCAGTCCGTTCCAGCACCTTTCCTTCGAGATATTGGTTCGTCTTCTTCAGCTTCGCGTTCGCCTGTTCCAGGAGATTTTTTTGGTTGGCTAATTGCAGAAAAATACTGATCTTACTCAACAGGACTGCCGGATTAAAGGGCTTAACCAGGAAATCGACCGCACCCGCTTCGTATCCCTTGAACACGTGATATTCATTTGAATAAACGGCAGAGATGAAGATAATCGGCACACCACGCGTCTTATTTTGGACGCGCAGCAGTTCGGCAAGCTCATAGCCATCCATCTGTGGCATCTGCACATCGAGAAGGATAACAGCGAAATCGTTGTCGAGCGTGGCGATGAGCGCCTCATTGCCGCTTTCTGCACTAACGAACTCTGCCCCAACATCTTTTAATATCTGTTCGAGGTTAGCAGGTTCTCTGGCCTGTCGTCAACAACCAGTATCTTCAGCCGAGAACTGATGGTATTTTCTGAAATATCAGTCTGTATCATCTCCGATCACTCATTTGCTAAGATTTGAGAGAAATGCTCCAATTTCATCTAACTCGAGTCTGATGCTGACGCTACCGGCATCGATGGCCGCCTTCGGCATGAAGGAATGTTCGGCGGTATCGGGCTCCTGGGCAATAGTCAGGCCGCCGCATTCTCTGATCCTATAAAGGCCGCGTGCCCCGTCAACGCTGGCACCCGTGAGGATAATGCCGACCAGAGAGTCGGGCCAGACAGAGGCGGCGCTGGCAAACAGGACATCAATGGACGGGCGCGAGTGATTAACCTTGTCGTCCACGGAGAGCGAAAACGTCTGGTCAGGTTCGACCAGCAGGTGATAATTCGCCGGTGCAAAGTAGATGTGACCCGGCAGGATCGGTTCTTTATCCCAGGCTTCCTTCACCGTGAGTGCACATTTATAATTGAAATGGGCAAACAGTTTGTCGCCCTGCGTAGGGTGCAGGTGCTGGGCAACAATAACCGGCAGTTGATAACCGGCAGGCAGGTATGAAAAGAGGCGGGTCATGGCGGTCATCCCGCCGGCCGAGGCACCGATGACAATCGCCTTATACCCGCTTGTCTTCTCAAGCAGGAATTGTTGCCTTTTCCTGCCATCGTCCTTAATCTTTGTGGCCATTTATTCTTTCCTGTCCAGGTATGGTTTTTTCTTATAGAGCTTCATTTTATCATCAATGGTTTTGAATCGTTCCTTCACGTCTGAAAACAGCAGGCTTTCCTTGTTGCCGAGACAGAGGATCCCCCCGGGGACAAGGCTTTCAAAGAAAAGGTTCAGCACCCGGTCCTGCAATGATTTTCCAAAGTAGATCAGGACATTCCGGCACAGGATCAGTTGCATTTCACCAAAGACCCCGTCAACCACAAGGTTATGGTTGGCAAAAGTTATTCTTTTCTTCAGGGACTTGTTAATGGCCATGGATTCGTATTTGGCATGGTAGTATTCGGAAAAGGAGGCGTGCCCGCCCGCCTGCTGATAGTTCGTTGTGAACTGTTTGGCGTTGCCAAGGGGATATATTCCTTCACGCGCCTTATCCAGGGAAGCATCATTGAAATCCGTGGCAAATATGGTTGCCCGGTCATAGAGGCCCTCCTCCTGCAATAGGATTGCCAGGGAATATGCCTCCTCCCCGGTGGCGCATCCGGCAATCCATATCCTGACAAAGGGATTGGTCTTCAGGAACGGAACTACATTCTTTCTGATACTCCGGTAGACCTCGGGGTCACGGAACATCTCGGTAACCGTGATTGAAAACGTCTTGATAATCTTTTCAAAAAAGGTTTCATCGCGCATGAGTTTCTGGATCATGCCGGAGATGGTCTCACACCCGGACTCGGGCAGGAACTGCCTGACCCTTCTCTCAATCGAAGCCCTGGCATAACACCTGAAATCATGCCCGTACCGCTGGAAGATGGCTTCAAGCAGGAGATTAATCTCAATATTTTCGATCTCAAAACTTTTCATGCTCTGTCCTTGTTCAGCAGGCGGTTCTTCTCTCCGCACTGCGCCTTTCCCTTGTCTTTTTCTATCCGCCTACCGGTACAGCCACACCCGCATCATGGAAGAGAGCCTGCCGATGTCCACCGGTTTCTTCAGGTAATCGCTTGCTCCTGCTGCAATGCAGAGATCCCGATCCTTGGGCATCGCCTTGGCGGTCAGCGCAATAATCGGCAGTTTTGCAAACTGCTTCTGGGCCCGTATCCTTTTTATGGCTTCATAACCATCCATTTCCGGCATCATGATATCCATCAGCACAATATCGATACCCGCCTCACTTGCCAGGATGTCCAGTCCCCTTTTGCCGCTATCAGCCTTGAATACTTTCATGCCTTTCTGTTCCAGCACTTTTGAAAGGGCAAAGACATTGCGCATATCATCGTCGACAACCAGCACCTGCTTATCCCGGAACATGAGATCCGTATCGTAAAGGTCCGTGATCATCTTCCTTTTCTGCTCCGGGATATTGCCGATCACCTGGTGCAGGAACAGTGCGGTTTCGTCCAGGAGCCGTTCGTCGGAGTTCACCCCCTTGATGATGATGGATTCAGCGTACTGGCGCAGTGCTATTTCATCTTCCCTGGAGAGTTCGCGGCCGGTATAAACGATGATCGGCGGCGTTGTTATGTTTTCTTTTTCCAGGGTTTTCAGGAGCTCAAAGCCCGTCATGTCCGGCAGCCCGATATCCAGGATCATGCAGTCATACTTCTTGCTCTGCAGTGCCTTGATCGTTGCAGCGCCGTCCGGTGCCTCGTCGGCGTGAATATCTCCGTCGCAGAGAAGCTTGATGATGTTTTTCCGCAGCGTATCGTCATCTTCAACGATCAGGAGTTCCTTGGTCTTACGCTCAAAGGTGTCTTCAAGTATGCTGAAGGCGCCGTCAAGGTCCTCTTTGCTTACCGGCTTTGTCAGAAAGCCGATCGCCCCCCGTTTGAAGGCATCGATGTTTGCTTCATCAACCGACATTATGTGGACCGGGATATGGCGGAGTTCCGGGCTGCCCTTTAGTATGTCGAGAACCGCCAAGCCGTCCATTCCCGGTAGTTTGAGGTCAAGGATGATGCCGTGCGGCACATACGTTTTTGCAAGTTTAAGGCCCTCTTCGCCGGTGGCCGCAGCCAGACACTTGAATCCCTTCTGGTTGCACTGCTTGAGGAGGATTTTCGCGAAATTCGGATCATCCTCAATCACCAGGATCGATCTGTCGCCTTTTTTTGTAGTGTCACGATCGTCGGGGATAGATTCAATTTCCGGTGCTTTTACAGGGACTGCTACAGTGGCGCTCTCAGTTGCCGCTTTTTTCCCGCCCGCCAGTAACGGTTCCGGTGCCTGGACTGTCTCCGGCTCAAGGGTGACAGGGAGATAAATAACAAAGGTAGAACCATGGCCCACCTCGCTGGTAAGCTGGATCTCGCCGCCAAGAAGCATTGCCAGTTCCCTGGAGATGGAAAGACCGAGCCCGGTGCCGCCGTACTTTCTCGCTATACCCCCGTCTGCCTGCTGGAAGGCCTCAAAGATGACTTTCTGCTTCTCCGGGGGAATGCCAATGCCGGTATCTCTGACAACAATGGCCAGCGCATCTTCAGGCACCAGGCCGCTTTTCGCCAGGTTGACATCCTTGGCCGGCCGGCTGAAGATGATTGTCAATCCCCCTTTTCCCGTGAATTTAAGGCCGTTGGACATCAGGTTCTTGATAATCTGGTGCAGCCGTTTGTGGTCAGTGGTGATTTGTGCAGGCGCATCCTCAGCAACTACGATTTCCAGGGAAAGCCCCTTGGCCTCGGCCATGTGCTGAAAGCTTTCCTTCACCAATTCAGCCATGTCACTGGTCATTACCTTTTCAAGATCGAGATCCATTTTGCCTGACTCGATTTTAGCAAGATCAAGGATATCGGTGATCAGGGAAAGCAGATCGTTGCCGCTGTTGTAGATAATCCCGGCAGACTCAACCTGCTCGCTGCTCAGGTTGCCGTACTCGTTGTCGGCAAAAAATTTGGAGAGCAGGAGGATGCTGTTGAGCGGTGTCCTCAGCTCATGGGACATATTTGCCAGAAATTCCGATTTGTACTTGCTGGCAATCGCCAGTTCCTCTGCCTTCTGTTCTATTTCCAGCCTGGTCTGCTCAAGATTGCGGTTGGCCATCTCGATGTCCCGCTTCTGGCGTTCCAGCATTTCATTGCGCTCCTCCAGTTCTTCGTTGGAAACCTCGAGCTCTTCCTGCTGTGCCTTCAGTTTCTCTTCCGATACCTGCAGCAGTTGCGTCTGCTCCTCCAGTTCTTCATTGGCGGACTCAAGCTCTTCCTGCTGGGTCTGGAGCTCCTCGGAAAGGGCCTGGGACTGCATCAGGGCCGTGGCCAGTTCAGCCCTGCCCCGCACGGTCTCAAGATTGATGGCAATGGCGGCCACGGCCTGGTTGAAATATTCCAGCTGCTGATCGGAAATTTCGTTTAAATACCCGAGCTCTATAACACCGTTCACTTTCATTTCGTAAACAACCGGGGTCACCGCTATAAACCGCGGGCCTGTTTCGCCAATGCCGGAAGTCACTTTTATGTAATCATCAGGGACATTGCTGATGAGGATCTGGGTCTTCTCCAGGGCAGCCTGGCCCACCAGTCCTTCACCCGGAATGAACCGGCTGGACAGGTTTTTTCTCTTCTTGTAGGCGTAGCTACCCGCCAGTGCCAGGAACGGTTCCTGGGCCGAATTGTCCGCCAGGTAGAAGGCCCCCACCTGGGCAGCAGTATAGGTTGCAAGCTCAGAGATTACCTTTGTGCACAGGTTGGCCATATCCTGTTCACCGAGCATGATTTCATTCAGTCGCATTATCCCGGTTTTCAGCCAGTCCTGGGCCGCGGTGTCATCTCGCGCCTGGCGCAGGGAGGTCTGCATCCCGGATATGGAGACAGCCAGTTTGCCGATTTCATCGCTGCCCGTTATCGCAACTGCTGTGTCAAAATCACCGCCGCAATAGAATCGGCAACACCCATGATACCGTTCAGACTCCTGGTAATGGTGAGCGCCGTCATGAATCCCCAGCCCAGGCCGATGATTAAGGCGACCACGGATATCACCAGGATTACAAGGAAAGCCAGCCTGGCACCCTGGTTGCTGGCCGCCTTTTTTTCCGCAAGGATCAATTCATTGCTCGCCACGATGGCCTGCATGGACTCTGCGGCCCGCCTATACACCTCTCTGCCATCACCCTGGGATAGGGCAATGGCCTCATTATGTTTGTTAATCAATGACAGGTGCGGCTGATTGGGGCCTGTCCGCCGGGGAGGTTTGTTCTGCGGTAAACGACTGGTTCTGCAGCGATATTACCTGTTCATGTATTTTCAGGAATTCTTTGTAATCGGCCTCAAATGCAACTATCAGCCGCTGCCCCTCTTCGCTGATCAGTTTTTTCAGCGGTCCAAGCTGCACGATGAGCTCTTTTTGATATTGCAGTGCCTTATCATGATAAAAATCGAACTCATCTTTTGTATCAGACAGGAGCAGATTCTTTTCCGCCCGGTGTATCTCTATCAGGCTCTGGTTGATCCTGGCCGCCAGTTTGATTCTCTCGATATTTACATCGACAATGGCATTCAGGTTGTTGTTGGCACTTTTCAGAAAATACATCCCGACAGTAGCGATGATGGTCATCAGGACGATCATCATCGCTATGATGGAAATGATCTTGCCGCGGACGGATAAATTCTTGAAATAATTCATGCTTGATTCCTTTAGTTGTAATTATCCCTCGAAACTTTGATATCGTAAGCAATACAACACCACTGAGTTGCGGTTATCCTGTTATGGCAAAGCAAATCCAGCATCAGTTCTTATCCTGTGTTCAGTATCTATTTTCCATCCAGCATCTCTTTCCATCATCGGCTGCAATGGAATAAGCTTTATTTTTGTGTCATCCTGCCGAACTGGCCATTCGACCATCATCACAAAACTTGCCGTTTCTATCCTAATCACTGGCTGCATTGGCCAGTGCCAATTGACTCGAGTTTTTGACGCGTTGTCTCCGTGCAATTTCACTTGAATCTAGGCGTGGCTCCAGAACTCACCGTGCACCAGTATCTCACTGTAGGTGCATCAGGGTGTTCAAGTAC
This sequence comes from uncultured delta proteobacterium, assembly GCA_963745765.1. GTDB lineage: Bacteria > Desulfobacterota > Desulfobulbia > Desulfobulbales > Desulfocapsaceae > Ww85. Next base: position 30,421 of record CAVUYQ010000033.1, read on the forward strand.
GGCAAGGTGAGTTTGGATACTAGCTTCATCAGGTTGGGGGAGGGCAGTTGAAGTGGGGAAAGTGGCACAGCAGGTTCTTTAATCCCTGCATTTATCCGGGGCTTATATTTGTCTACCTTAACCCAGATAGAACTGTCCAGCCTGCCGAGTAATTGAATTACGGATTCATGCTTTTTGATGAGACAACCCAAAACACTCATGATCACTGACATGATGCACCTGTAACGGGCGGCAGTCAACGCTTTAGCAAAAATTTCTATACCGCCCTGCAATCTGTCATTTTCAAATAGGCGGAACCCGCAAAGGGGCAAAAAAACTCTCTCAGTATTTAGCCAAAGCGAGTTTATTGTATCTAAACTTCCTCTTTGGCTGATATAGCGCCCCCAAGTTGAATATCAAATTAGCACAATCAAATTAATTGTTATCGTAATTATCGGCTTATGTCAATAACGTAAGCTACACCCTATATGGCTGATAATTGAAAAGTGGAGTTCCCAGCCTTTTTTGAGCTACGCACGAAAGACCCAAATTTATGTTAGGCATTTGATGCTTCTCCAGAGTATCTGAGAAACGATGCACCTTTTCAGTAACTGTAGATATCCATTAGTAATCCTTATATTGTTACAAGAACTGTAAATGAAGATGTACATCTCTCAGAGAGTTATTTATCCGGATGACTTGCGCTCAAGACTTTGTCAGGAAAGAGTTTAATAAAATCGTGCTCTCCTTCTACCCCAACTTATTTCATCCTGACATGAGTCTCTCATCTGAACCTAAACGTCAAACAATCGCCAACAGAATCTTCATAAAGAAAAAGGATTGTTTGCTGCTTCTACCCCGTGAATTCATTCTCACTATATTTATTCCTGTTTGTTAATTTATAATTGATTTTCCAATTGCGATTCACCACTTTTTATTATAGGATCGCGAGGTGAAGAATAACGTTTCAACAAAAACATCCATGAACAATCTGGCCCCCTCATACCCAGCAGGAGGTAGCTATGTCACTGCATGAGCATAAGCTTCAAGTCCTTGCCATTCTCTCGGCAAATTTACGCAATCCCCAGCCCCAACTTGTCTCGACCGCTACTTTAGCGGGGAATATAGACATACAATTGCCGCAACTCCGTCAGGTTTTGAAAACCATGGACGGCATGGGCATCATTCAGACTGACTCTGATCTCCAATACAGCCTTATCACCCGAAAAGGATTAAATTATCTGGGTGAACAACAAATGGGCATTTCCACCATTTTTCAAAGGATATGACCGCAACAACCTACAGGCATACACGCCAAAAACCGCAACTCCCACTTAATTTCCTTAACGCAAAGATTGCATGAACGCATCTCCTCAATACACCTATGATCACTATGTTAAGGCATTGATGGACATCAGCCAGGCAATCACTTCTGATCTTTTTTTAGAGGATTTATTTAAGCTCATTGTCATGGTAACCGCCAAGGTCACAGGAGTTGAAATATGTTCACTATGGCTTGTGGATGAAAATGAGACTCCTCCCCTAATAAAGTTAAAGGCCACCCAGTCCTTTGAGCCGGAATATGTGAAGGACAGGGCGTTGCGACTGCATGAAGGTGTCGTTGGATATGTGCTTTCCACCCAGCGTCCCTACGTGATAGCTGATGTGAAAAATCATGACAGATTCAAAGAAAAGGAGATGGCCAACAGCCTGGGCCTCGTCTCAATGGTGAGTGTCCCTCTGCGAGGTAAGGAAGACAAGGTTATAGGTGTACTTAACTGTTTTACCTGCCAACATCATGAGTTCTCTGAAACAGATATTAATATGCTCAGCGCGGTTGCGAGCCAGGCGGCAGTAGCGATCCACAACACCGAACTTATCATAAAAACAAGGGTAATTGAACGGGAACTCCAGACCAGAAAGCAAATCGAACGGGGAAAAGAGATTCTCATGGATCGACGGCGGATGAATGGAGAAGAAGCATATCGCTGGATTCAGAAAAGAAGCATGGATACTCGTAAATCCATGCTTGAAATCGCCGATGCACTCATTTTGTCAGAAGAGCTTTAACTCTCGTATTTTATTTCTTATTACATTTTCAATATATTATACCTGTATCCCTGTTTCTGAGACAGGTTTTTCTTGACAAGAAAATTAAGTACAGCTACATTTACCGTCTACATATTACTGAACCTACACAAAGGCGTGTAGGTTCTTCATACGATTGAGACAAAGGTGTCTGGATCCTCTACCCGGAGGACAGATGCCTTTTTTTTTGTAACGCGACACACAACTTCACAACCAGAATGTTGAGCATAACCCATAATAGCTCATCCTCACGGCTGGCATTGTTATACAGGGAATGATTCATAAGAAAAAAGAATATTCATTTAAACAGAAAAGGAGACAACCAAATGATTCAATGGCCAAAAAGTAATGATGCTCTCGGTACCGTCAACAGAGGCAATCCTTGTGAATCCGGTTTATGCACTCTTTGTAGCTCTGATTGTAAAGGAAAGTGTGAAACCTGGATGTCTTCATTAAGGGGCCGCAAAATGCTTTATCCCAGAAATTTCGGTAACATTACTTCTGGCTCAGGTAATGTTACCTCTCTTGGCCTGGGATATCATGCACTGAGAATCCAGGGATATGCCTATGGATCGAGTGGGTTAAACGAGGGGATGACCAAAGATGCCGATGACTGTGTCTTCACCAACGTTAATACTGAAACGGTTATCGGTAATGACATCAAAGCGAAATGCCGTGTACCCATTATGACTGGCGCCTTGGGGTCAACCTTTATCGCTACTAAATATTGGAATTCATTTGCCACGGGTGCCGCTATGTGTGGATTTCCTATTGTTATCGGTGAGAATGTTGTCGGTGTCGACAGGGATTCGAAATTTAGCGGGGGAAAAATAACATCGGCCCCTGAATTGGATAGACGTATCGATGTTTTTAAACGTTATTCAGATGGGTATGGAGCAATTTTCGTTCAACTTAATGTTGAGGACACCCGAAACGGGGTAGCCGAATATGTTATTGATAAATATGGTGACGATGTAATTATTGAGCTAAAATGGGGACAGGGTGCCAAGGTTATCGGCGGCGAAATCCAGGTTAAATCAATTGACTATGCTACTTTTCCTAAAAGATCGTGGCTATGTCGTCGATCCTGATCCAACAAATCCTGCTGTACAGGAAGCTTTTGAGCGTCGTGCCATTACTTCTTTTGCCAGGCATAGCCGACTTGGAGCTACTGATTTGGATACCGTCGCACAGGTTCGTGAATCCTTTATGAAATCAGTGGCACATCTCCGAAGCATCGGCTTCAAGAGAATCTCGCTGAAAACTGGTTCTTACGGAATGGAAGCCCTTGCCATGGCCATTCGATATTCTGCGGATGCCAAGCTTGACCTGCTGACCATTGACGGTTCTGGCGGCGGAACAGGTATGAGTCCATGGAATATGATGGAACACTGGGGGGTTCCATCCCTGGCCCTGCATGCCAAAGCTTATGACTACTGTAAGATTCTTGATGATAAAGGTATCAAGGTTCCGGATATCTCTTTTGCCGGCGGGTTTGCCCGTGAGGATCATATTTTTAAGGCTTTGGCTTTAGGTGCACCATACACAAAACTTGTTTGCATGGGCCGTGCACCGATGATTCCTGGATACTTGGGCAGCAATATTGAAGGGACTTTTTACCCTGAGAGAAGGACGGAAATAAATGGAAATTGGGATCAACTTCCGCAAACCGTCAAAAGCTTTGGGAAGTACCCGGAAGAGATTTTTTCTGCCTGGGAAGACGTCAAGCAGAAAGTAGGTGCTGATGAAATGAAGAATATACCTTTTGGTGCAGTGGCCATAGCCGGCTATGTTGATAAGCTCTCGTGCGGGCTGCAGCAGTTGATGGCCGGTGTACGGAAATTCAAGTTGTCAGAGATTACAAGGAATGAATTATTTAGCGCCAACCGTGAGACAGAAAGTGAAACCGGCATTCCGTTCTTGACAGAAGCTCAAAAAGAATCGGCTGAGGCGATTCTCAAAGAATAATCTCAGGTTAAGATGTTTTTATATGGCACATCAAGAAACCGACCCGATGTGCCATATTTTCTTTATTAATCTTTTCAACATCAAGCTCGGCTTCCATGTGAATTTGTCAACCATACAGGGGCTTAAAGTAAAGAGATGATGGTTGCTATTCTTTCAACTTCAGCCAAAGAAGTTCAGCATTTTGTCCCGAGATGTTGCTCCAGCTTCCCGGAATATCTTTTTGCAGATAAATGATGTCACCTGGATTAACTTTGTACGATTGATTATCGACCGTCATCTTCAATTGGCCGGAAATGAGATAACCCAACTCACTTCCTTTATGGGCAAAAAAATGACCCGCCAGTTTTTTTCCTGGTCTAATTCTTATAATTGTTGCCTCTACTGGTGTATCAATATCAGGTGGCAGCAACAATTCCGCGTGGGCATCGTCTTTGACATTTTTGGTCAGGGATGTAGCTGATCGGCTGCCTACAGGATATACATAGACGTTTTGCTGAGCCCCATGCTCCTTGAATAGCGTGGCAACCTCGACGGAAAGACTTTCCGCGATGCGAAACAGGGCGGGAAGCGATGGATAGATGAGGTTCTTTTCCACCTGTGAGATTGTACTCGGGGTCACACCGGTAAGGCCTGCGAGCTCCTTTTGCGAAATTCCACGCATAAGCCGGACCGATTTTATTTTTGCTCCAAGATCAAATCTGGGCTTGAGCTGCTGCTGGCTCTCAAAAACTATATTCGAGCCCTCACAGAGATACTCATGATGCTCATTGAGGAATTCAGAACTCCTCTTTTCTGCCTTGAGGATCTTGATCGTTGATTTTCCCCGGCGTACGGAGAGATCAATGACAACCTGCGCTATCTTGTTGATGTTTGCTTTTAACTTGTTGGAATGCGCACCTTTTTCGATAAGCCAGTAGGCGATGGTATCCAGTTCATAGAGTCGTGGGCACGTCTTGCCATAAAAATCGATAACCTGATCTTCTCCACCCCAGAGCGCCTGCATTCCTGTGAGACTATCGAGAATAAAATGAACGTCACCTGAGAGATTACTGTGTAGACCGTACATGGCCTCGCCGACATGGTCCGGGTTCGTGGGGTCGTTCACCTTGATAACCTTGTAGGGCCATAGCGCTCCATTTTTCTCATAGAACTTGTTGAAGACCTCTGAGCGACGCCCCTTCCCATTAGTAAAGCAATCGAGAATCGTCAGGTTCTGGCTTTCCGCTTGCGAGCCAAGAAAAGAGACAACATTTTTGGGCGAACGATCAAAAGTCACATAGATTAACGGTCTCTTCTGAGCCAGTGTCTCTTTAATAAAGTTCAGGCAGAATGCAGAAGAGAAGCTGCTGACATCTTCGTACCAGAGAACATTGTCACCGATATACAGATCTCCCATTAACCGGTCCAACTCAGGGATACCCGATGAAACACGTTTCTTTTTAGTGTTGGATACGGACATTTATCTCAATGTATTTCCAATTGAAAGCGGTGTGGAAATTTCTCTAAAAGAAGAGCATTAACCCGGCGTAAAAACGAAAATTATCGGCATGAAGATGCACTGAATCTAGCAAATCCATTTAAGTTAATCAACGTATTTCCCGCAACTTCTGGTATCCGGTCTCAGGAAAAATATGGATCAGATGGTAATTCGCTGATAGCAAAGATCACAAGGAAAATTTCTCTGACACAGAGGATCAGGACCGGTAAAATTAGTGGTTATCAAAATGCAGCAACGCCCCAAAAATGGTGCGACTGATTTGTAGCATTAATATAACTATTACGAATGTCTTAATATCCTACCGACGCCTCAATTTAAAGTCACAGAATATCTGCACGGCAAGTATATAAAGGATCTCTCATTTCACACCATCGATCATGCCGGGGCGTGATCCTGGCTTTTCTGCAGTTTCTCAACAAGGAAGGAAGTTCACTATCCACATTGACGAGGAGTAATATCAGTGCTTTTGTAGAATATGAACAAGATAGAGGTTTAAAGGCCATATCGATAATTTCACAACTGACAGTGGTCTATGCCTTTATCAATTACCTGGTAAGGCAGGAGGTTATAGCCCCGGAAGTCATGAAGCCTAAAGTTCGCATACAGCAACCGGACGCACTGCCCAAGGCAATTCCACGAGAAGATATCGAGCTGATTCTCGATGCAATCACCAGTGTACGAGATCGGGCCTTGATCATGCTCTTGCTGCGAACTGGTATGCGGATCGGAGAGCTGCTTGAAGTGAAGCTTGAAGATATCGTTCTGCATGACCAGAAGATCCTCATTTACGTCGGTTCGAAGAATTATGAAGGAAGAGGTCAGACAATCCTCAGAGCCTATGTTGCCGCCTGGGGTGCACTGAATGGTAGCCTTTGCCGGCATCAATTGAAAACCATATTTCACTTCTTCAATGCGCGAGGTTCTGTTATGGGCGATCATGATGATAATATTTTTGACGAGGACGATGCCTTGGATTACATCATGTCGGAGGAAGCAGAGAGTTGGGGGACAGGTGAGCTACCACAACCTCAGGCAGGGTGCCTGGGGTTGATTACGATCCTGGCCCTACCAGCCGGCCTGGTCTATTTCGGCATATCACTTTTTCAGTACTTTGCTGGATGAAAGGGTTGCAGGAAACATGGTACCCCGGAGCGTGCCTCAGCTGAAGCATGCAGGGTAGCATCCTGCCCCGCTGTATAAAAACGGTCCACTATGCCGAGGGCGATTATCTCCCTCTCTTGGGCTGGATTCTCACATACTTGCGTTAATCAATGCCATAGACCTCTTTAAAGATGTTATCTTTGTTCGGAAATCGATGATTCCTGCTGTCCATTTAGCTGTTGGTGATATCATTTTTTCCTCTGAGAGAGAGTACTGCACTTTCAGAACCACATCGAATGCTTCGGAAATATTTTGTTCTTTTATCTTTTCCTGAAGGATTATAAGCTCTGCTCTCTTAATCATCAGGCTTCCCTGCAACGCATCGCTGGCATTTTTAAACTTTTTAGATGTTATAAAATCTTCTACGATTTTTTCTGATTTCTGAATTTCATCTATTGCATTGGTTTCAGCAAGATACGGCCTCCTGCTTCAGCACCTTCAACAAACTGATGATTGCTTCATTTGCGGTACCGATAGTATCTCGAATTGCCGGTTCAACATCAGCCTTGTTTACTATTTCATTAATGGAGGTGAGATCCCCGACAAACGCTTCCAAAGGTTCTGAAAACTGTTTGACTGTCTCATGAATTTCACTCGTACTGGGAATGCCGTCAACCTGACTTAAGGTGTTCTGAATTGTTGCTTTGAAAGTATTTATTTCAGCCGTCAATCGCACATCCGGTGTTTCCAGCGCAAGACCTGCCAGGATAGAGGCATATCCCTCTATTGCAGCGAAGGCCTGCCTGCGAAGGAGTATGATTTCTTTGTTAACACCCTTCCTCCGCCTGTCCACCATTTTTCCGGACATTTCTAACAAAAATGGCACATCGATTTCATCACCATACAACGACCATATGTTGACCTGATCCTCTAAATCTCCGCGTTCGATCCTGGCTTTATTGGAGATGTCTAACTCCAGATAATAAACATCCTGCAGGTCTGCAGTGGCAACTTTGAGATCGTTTGCCGGTGTCAGGTAGTCTCTGGGACAACCACTCAGGAAGAGAGCTGCAACTGCCATCAATGGCAAAAAAGCAAACGGAACGATTTTGAAAGATCTGATGTTATTCATCAAATATCCTCACTTTGTCTTCGATCAGATTAGCAGATCACAACACATGTAAAACCAAGTATTTATCGTTGTCAGGGATGATGTTATTTGTTCCCCGGCCAATTAATTCATATTCACGCAGCCCCATTCAGAAGGCTTCACCAAAGAGGGGCTTATGTTAAACAAATCATTATCACCCTGCAATGACTATTCGTAAGGAAGGAAGCTCCTTTGGTTATAATAGTGGCGCCACCCTGAATGATTAGGTTATTAGTTAGAAGCATAACGAGAGATCGGGCGGAAAGGCCATTATTCAAGGTACGCGTATGTCTTTTGTTTTTAATGTGTCAGGATTTGTTTCATGAAAAATTTTAAGCGATCACTCTCGGGATTTACGAAAAATTCTTACGGTGCAGCCTCTTCAACAATTTCTCCATGGTCCATAAAAATGATGCGGTCCGCGACCGAGCGGGCAAAGCCCATCTCGTGGGTAACACAAATCATGGTAATTCCTCTCTTGCAAGATCACTCATGACTTCGAGAACGTCGTTGATCATTTCAGGATCAAGAGCGGATGTGGGTTCATCGAACAGCATGACCTGGGGATTCATACAAAGTGCCCTGGCAATCGCTACACGCTGTTGCTGACCACGGACAATTGTACCGGATATTTCTCAGCCTGCTCCGGAATCTTTACCCGTTCAAGGTAGTACATGGCTGTTTCTCTGGCCTCCTCCTTTGTTTTTTTTCGAACCAAACACTGGGCCAGCATCAGATTTTTTATAATCGTTTTATGAGGAAAGAGATTGAAGGTCTGAAATACCATCCCCACTTCACGCCTGACAGCATTAATATTCTTCATCCGGGCAGTGAGTTCGGTGCCATTAATGTAGATCTTTCCGCCGTCGTGTTTTTCAAGCCTGTTAATGCATCGAATCAATGTTGATTTCCCTGATCCGGAAGGGCCGCAAATGACGATTTTCTCCCCCTTGTAAACCTCAAGGCTGATATTGTTTAATGCCTTGAATTCACCAAAATATTTATCGACATTTTTTATCTGCAGGATAGGTTTTCTCTCGATCATCAGTTGATACCTGTCATTGTTGTATAACGGCCCATGTATTTTTCAAGGACGCCAAAACTTTTCTGAATAACAAATGTCAAAATCATATAAATAATGGCAAGTGATATAAATATTTCATAAGGAGCAAAGGTTTGCGCAACAATGGTTCGGCCTATTCCCGTCATGTAAGCAACGGTTATGGTGCTGGCCAGAGCAGTACATTTCAGAAGGCTGATAAATTCATTGCTGAAAGCGGGTATGGAAATCCGGGTTACAATGGGTGCCGTGATGTAAATAAAACGCTGGGTTTTGGATAAACCCAAAGCAGCTGCAGCCTCAAGCAACCCTTTGTCAACCGCCAGGACGCCACCGCGCAGAATTTCCGTAGTGTAGGCGGCTGAATTAAAGAACAAAGAAACAATGGCGCAGCCATATCCTTCCCGCAATATGGGCCAGAAGAAACTGTTACGAACAGCTTCAAACTGCGGTAACCCATAATAAATGATAAACATCTGTACCAGGATAGGCGTACCGCGAAAGATATAAATATATGCCTGAGCGAGAAAATTGAGATACCACTTGCCACTGATCCTCATCAGCAGAAGAACTATAGCAAGTGCCATGCCTAAAACTGCAGAGACAAAGAGCAGTTGGAATGTCATACCGATCCCACCGAGCATCTTTACTACCGACTGAAATATCAAAGAAATAGATTCAGTCATCATGCTCCTTTCAGGTGACGATTGGCATACTTTTCGAGCACCATCACTGCCAGGGTAATGACTGATGAGAAGGCGAGATAAATGCAGCCAACTACAATGTACATGGTAAATGGCTTGCCGGTGACACTCGTGGCCTGTTTTGCCACATATAATGTTTCATTTAGACCAATGATTGAGATAAGAGCCGTATCCTTGACAAGAGAAAGCATGTGGTTCCCGAAAGGTGCCAGATCTATAGCAATTTCCGGTAATTGGACGTGGATAAGGTTTCAGGCTGAAAGCCAAGCGCACGTGCCGCCTCTACATTGCCGCGGGTTACACCCAGAAACGCACCTCTAAATGTTTCCGTCGCGTATGACCCGACAATTAAGGAAATAGCGAATGTTCCCGCCCAAAATGGCGGGATATCAAGAAATTTTATCTCAGGATTGAATATCTGTGCAATTGATGTCAGGGTGATGGCCAAGCCAAAATATAACAGTAAAATTACAAGAATTTCCGGAGTACCGCGGAAAATTATGGTGTAGGCGGATGCAAGCTTCTGGGCGACTTTGTTGTTCGATAGTTTAGAAACAGCGCCGATCAAACCAAAGAGTACCATGAATGCAAGAGATGTTGCGAATACCTGCAGGACAACAACAGAAGCCCAAAAGTATTCATCCCACCAACCGGATAAAACTTCCAAAAGCGCAATCTCCTCAACGTTACCAGGGGCAGTTGTTCATCATCCCATGCAGACAAGTGGCAAGAACCTGTCTGCATGGGGCAGATTTTAACCTGCTATAAATTGCTCCACTCTTCATTGTGAATCGGGAAAGGGAAGGTTTTCAGCGCATACTCTGTAAGCTTACCATTCTTGATAAGTTGCTTTATTGCATCGTCGACCCGCGCTTTAAGCTCCGGCTGGCCTTTTCTCATGCCGATGCCGCATCCGGGCCCAAAGAATTTTTCTTCATTGATTGGCGGGCTTTTGAACTCATAGCCGGCGCCATCAGGCTTGCTGAGGAATTTCAGGTAGGCTTTCATCGGGTTAGTCATGATCATATCTACCCGACCATTCACCAGGTCGAGATAGCCGGTTTCGGTTCCGTCATAAAGGATAACTTTTACCTCCGGAAGTTTTGCTTCAAACCAGCTTGCATATGTAGAGGCGCGCTCGACTCCGATCCGCAAATTCTTGAAATTTTCTGGAATGATTTTTCCGTCCTTATCAAACAACTCAACCGTTACTTTTTTAGAACCTACAAGGCGACCAACTGAAACCCGATAGGGGATTGAAAAGTCAATTTTCTGGGCGCGGCTTTCAGTAATAGACATGGAAGCAACAATTAAATCAAATTTGTTTGCCAACAACGCCGGGATCATTCCGTCCCATTCCTGGCAGACAAAATCAACATCCACATCGAGGATTTCAGCAACACCTTTTGCCACATCGACATCATAGCCCTGCAGCACACCGTTTGAATCCTTGTAATTGAAAGGGAAATAGTTGCACTCCATACCGACCCGCAATGTTTCCTTTGCTAAGACAGGTCCGGCAATCATTGTTGCGAGAATACCGATAATTACGCTTTTAATCAGCACTGATAGGTACTTCATACGTTTCTCCTCTAGTCGTAAAATTAATACTGCCTTGTACACTTTTTTGCCTTGTCAACCCTCGTCATTCCGTGAATCAATGCGTCCTTGAGTATTGAGCAGTCGCATTGTTTTAAATGCTGGAACTGTTTTTTTACTTTCTCTATAGACTCGTGCGTTCCGGAGTTCAGGAAGTTCAGCATCGAGTCCCAGACCCAGGGCGCGACGCGTAATAGCAGGAAATTTCGCGGGATGGGCGGTGAGCAGGCTGACTACTGTCGTGTTCTCCCCTAACATCGGCAACAACCTTTTGGCAGCCGCAACCGCGACTGCGCCATGGGGATCCAGGAGATATCCGCCACTTTCCTTATAGGTGTCTGCTATCGTCGACAATGTTTCCTCATCGGAAACAGCGACTGACATAAATCCGTGTTTAATTTTCTCCATCATGGACGCATTGAACTCAACAGAGCCTTGCTCCAGGTACTCCTCTGTCCACTGTTTCACGGCACCACTGTCCTGGCCGGAAGCAAAGTAAAGAAATCGCCAGTAGTTGTAGGGAAGGGCAATATCAATGGCGTTTGAAGGCGTCTGCTTCAGGCTCTCTCTTGAGAACCTGTTTGTAGTAAGGACTCTGTGGATAGTCGCATTTCTGTTGTTGGCACAAATGAAGGTCTCCACCGGAAGACCCATTTCCCGGGCCAGATAGCCGGCAAACAGATTACCAAACGCCCCGGTCGGAACCGAAAACGCCACTTTGCCGCCACCTCTCTCAGCTACCTGGAAATATGCATGGAAATAGTGGACAGACTGAAACATGACACGGCACCAGTTGATGGAGTTCACGCTGGATAACCGCAGGTTTTTCACCAACTCCTTGTCCTCGAACATCTGGGCGATAACAAAATCCAGGTTATCCCCGCCGTCCGGACAATTTTCGACCGCAACGGCATGAACGTTGGGTACGCCGAGGGTTGTTATCTGGCGTTCCTGTTCCTCTGAAATAAACTCCCGGGGATACAATACCCAGCAGTCGATTGTTTCCTTGCCGCATGATGCGTATGCTGCTGCAGGACCGGTATCGCCGGTAGTCGCAATCAGCAGGGAAACCGATTCGCCCTTTCTCTGAAGGAAGTAATCCATCGTATTAATAAGAAATCCCATGGCCACATCCTTAAAGGAAAGGGTCGGGCCATGGAATAATTCCATAATGAAGTGGCGGGAATCTTCGCCTAAAGGAAGTACGGGAATAATATCGGGGTGGCTGAAATTTTCCGTACTCCTGCTGATCAACGATAGTAAATCGCCGGCCGGGATGATGGATCGATCTATGTATAAAGAGAGGATCTCAAAGGCCAGGTCATTAAAAGACAATGAGGACCATTTCTGAAGCTGTTCCCCGGTAACCCGGGGAATCGACTGGGGAACAAACATTCCGCCATCGTCGGCGAACCCCTTTAAAACTGCGGTTTCAAAATCAACGGGCGAAACACCGCCTTTGGTACTTACATATTTCAGCATGGTCTTGCTTTTGCTCCTGTATCCATTGTTGTTAACAAGAAGCTTCCTGAAGTGCCCTGTATACCGCTTTTGTGATCTGTATATCCTGAACCGCAACTCCCGTTAAATCTGCGACGGTTAATTGTGTTGCGGATGATCTCCCCATGGTCGGGTCTGCAATTACATTGCCCAATTCAATTACCTGCTTTTTATCGAGCACACCTGCTGTAAGGGCTTTGAATATTTCACCGCGGCTGAGACACTGTTCAATGCTGTCGGCAACAACAATATCAGCATGTCCGAGTATATCGCTGTTCAGTTCCTGTTTTTCAGGCGTGTCGGACCCCATCGCGGTGATATGGGTGCCGGGTAACAGCTGGGAATACTGAATCAACGGTTTCCGGCTTGGTGTCGCGGTTATGATCAGATTACATTTCTCTGTCACTCTGCCGGCTTCAGTGGTCGTTTCGACACGATACCCCTTCTCTTCCATTTCAGATTGATAGGAGTTGAAATCATCGTTCTCACGTCCCCATACGACGATCTCTTTGCAGCTGGTAACATTCTTAAGATATTCCACCTGGAGTCGGCCCTGTATGCCGGTACCGAACACGCCGATTTTCGTGACCTCTTCTGGAGCCAGATATTTTGCGACAATCTGTCCTGCAATGGCGGTTCTTACATTTGTGAGGTAGCCCTCGTCTATCAAAATACTTACAAGCATCCCTGTTTTCTGGGAAAACAGAAGCATCAGGCCTGAACTGGATGGCAGATCCAGCTTATAGTTCTCATAAAATCCAGAGGCGATCTTTATGACGAAATAGTCATCCTCTTTTATGTAACCGTACTTGATGTGGGTATCTCCGGGCGGGTTTTCAAAAACAAGTTCACCGACGGGCGGCACAACGACGCGATTCTGTGAGTAGGCGACAAACCCTTGCTCCAATTGTTCTGAAACATGCAGCTTGTGGACAATTTCCCTGATTTGGTCCGCATAGTATATCGAGCTCAAAATCAACTCCTTCCCCTTTGTAATAGTTTATGGAAATGATCAAGGTAACGTTACCGGTGAGTAAACAGCTCAGAAAAAGACATGCATGTCGTGTCGACGACAGATGGGGGTTGAGAAAAAAATCACTCCTCAAGCCGTTATTTACGTCCTCTTCGAGTTCCTGGTAGGAATTAACCCAATACCTGTATCCCCTTTGTATTATTTTTACGGATAAGCCGTAAATCGTTGTACACAGTCGCTCTTGATACGCTGAGTATGTCCGCAAGTTGTTCTATCGATTTGCGGGCGTAAAAGAGTTTTTTCCCCTCAAGCCTTTCAACGAGGCTTTTTCTATGGGTGGAATTGATTTTGTCGAAACTTATTTTATTTTCGGTCAGAAACGTGCGGATCTCCAGCTTGATATTGTCCTTCCAGTCGTTTTGAAACAGTACTTTCGGCGGTGCATCCAGGTTCATCGGTCGCAGAAAATTTTCAAGTACATCCAGGCTTGCTTCCATGGCGGAAAAATCAGCATTGGCGCACATGATACCGATGGTTGCCCCCTTATCGTCTTCCAGGGCCATGGAAATAGATCGAATTCTCTGTCCTTTGTTACCCGCATTCTCGTACGGTCCTTCAATGGCTATCCCGTACGGAAATCCCTCTGAACTTTCGTCTAACGGGCCGAGCAGGGAAGCATCCCCGATTTTTCTGCCGGAGTAAGGATTGGCAATATAGGCAACGGTATCGCTGGCAATGTCGTGTATGACAACTTCAGCATATGGCTGAAATAATAATGCAATTGCGTCGGCAATTGGAATGTATCTTGAAAAAGAATCCTTCACTCTATTTCCATAGCGGAAGCGTTAACCAGCAAAATGAATACCATATCGTCCAGGCTGGACATTTTGTAAAATCCTAATATGGAGAAACGGAATGGTTTTGTCAATAACAATCCTGAATATTCTGCTATTGGGCCGGTCATTAGACGCACGGCTCGTGACAATGCTTTGTTTTTAGTTACTCTGTAAAGTATCAAATAATCCTTGTGCCGATTTTCTGACTTTTCTTTGATTGTGTCTATCTCATAGATTTTCATCAATAAAATTCAAGAACACAGAACCGGAGATATGTACAGTAGCCCCACCTTAAGAGGTCATATATAACCATAGGTCATATATGACCATTATTTTTCGTCTCATCATCCGCTTGTGGCTGTCTCTTGATCTCATGAAATAATGCAATATCATGATCTTGGTTAATTTTATGGAAGGTTTGCCGGGGTGGCATGGATATTGAAGCTCCTTCTTTAATACTTCTGCAGGTAAGGAGCAAATGTGCTCAATCTTCGCACACTATGGAGGAACAACATGAAAATAAGTAAAGAGAATCAAGAGAAAATCAAAATTGGCATATGGAGTGCTATTGGAGGTGCCGCTTTAGCCATGATAATCGGCTTCAACTGGGGTGGATGGGTTAATGGCAGTACCTCTCTGAGCAGGGGTGAGCAATTGGCCCGAACGGCAGTAATCGAGCGTTTGGCTCCAATTTGCCTTTCACAGTTTAACAATGACCCTAACCGGGCTGAAAATTTTGTAACCTTGAAAGCTAAAAAATCGTGGGAGCAGGAAAAATATGTGAGTAGCCAGGGTTGGGCAACCATGCCTTCTGAAAAAACACCTGATACCAGTGTCGCCGCCAGGTGTTCTGAGCTGATAGTAAAAGATAGCTAATCGTTAATAGACGCCAATGCCGGCACGCCGCAAGCGACAAACCGATCAGATTTTAATTTTGATCAGTGTCGGCAATGTTATCGAAGATTAGACCAAAAAACATTTGCCAATCCTTGCTTTGGCGGCAAATGAACTCTGCACCGGGAGCGGCTATATGATTTATCGGCTCTTCGGTGTCCTCATGATTTTCAAAAAACCAGCAGTTTGACCACCGGGCGATCGATCGCTCAGTATGTTGATTGCCTCTGGAAACATTCATCAATTTTCAGGAGATGAAGCTATGCCCAAAGAGAGAAAAAGTAATAAGGAAGGAAAAAAGAAAGCGAGCCTTAGCCCGAAAGAAAAGAAGGCGGCGAAGAGGGCAAAGAAGGGATCCAAAAGTGTAATGGATTTTGACAAAGCGAATTAAATTTGAACAAGGAAGTTACCCTGGGGGGCCGCTTTTACTGAAGAGACAGTTGGGCAAAGTGCTCCTGCGCTCAACCGTTTAAAGGATTGGCGCTTGTCGGTCCTACTTTCCGGGTTATGCTGATGGGCAAAATCAAGGAGATGGGTGAGGGCATCCGGAAAATCCCTGGTTATGTTGATGATGTCGTAAGTTCGTACCAGTTCATATTCCTCTCTTTACCATATTCACTGGAACATTTTCCATTGTTCCAGTCTGAGTCTTTCCATCACATGAAATCCTTCAGGTTGAATGGGAACCCAGAAAACATAGTGTACGGACGAGCAAGACTTGAAAATGACTATTCTTATTGGTTATTTTTCCAGGCATGATGAAGCGCGGAAAGCCCTGAGTGAATTGGCACGACAAGGATTCAGGTCGGCTGTTCTGATACAAAAAAGCACAGATAGGGTTATTAGGACAGTCGATCAATTTTCCCGGCGTCGGATCTTCTGGGCAGTCCCCGCCGTAGTCCTGTCTGGAGGAATCTGTGGAATTATACTATTCAGCCTCCGCTGGCTGCAGTTGTTTCCTGCCTGGACTGTCGCCTCTTCCCTGGCTTTTATCCTGGCCTGTGCGGCGATCGGGGGAGTGTCTGTTTTCACTTTCTTTCGACGTGAAAGGTTTGGTGTAAAACTCAGCATCATGAACAAGCATGCCCGCTGGCTTGTGTCTGGAGAATCTGCTCTGATTCTCAGTGCGCCGGTTGATGTGTTGCCCGTGCCGATGGCGATCCTAAGGGAAAGCTGCGATATCCCTCCCGCGCTTTTTGTCCTGCATGACAAACGTGAGCGTCGCCAGGAGACGCGGGGACCGGTGGGAAAACTCTCCCCGACCCAGATCCGGGAACACGCCAGGCGTCATGCCGAAGAACAGCAGGTGGAGCAAAATCCATCGCCTAACCCTGAATTGCTCAAACGTCTCAAGCAATCACGCAAATGGCTGCGTCAGGTCTGCGCCGATCTGGAGGCAGCAAGTCGCCTGGAGCAGAAAGCAACACCGGCTGCCGACTGGATACTTGACAACGAGTATATCCTCGAGGGGACTGCCCGTGACGTATTACTCAACCTGCCCCGTCGTTTCTATAAGCAACTGCCGAGCCTGGCTTCTGCTCTTTACCTGGGCCTGCCGCGTATTTACGGTCTTGCCAAGAATCTTGTTACCCATCTGGAATTGCATCTGGACCGGGAGAACATTATTGCCTATCTCGATGCCCACCAATCGGTGCGGACACTGACCATCGGTGAGCTCTGGGCAATTCCCCAGATGCTGCGAATCGCCCTTATTGAGAGCATCCAGAGTCTGGCGATCACAGCTCTCGCGGATCTCCGGGATCGCCAGCTGGCAGAATTCTGGGCGAACCGGCTGATAGCCGCCAATCGTCGTGATGCCAACCAGCTCTTTGCCCTTCTTTCCGAGCTTGCAGTTGCAGAGGCCAACCCCAGCCCGTATTTCGGTGTGCATTTGATCGGCCTGCTCTATGATGAGGCAGCTGCTTTATCGCCCATCCAGAACTGGCTCGAGCGCACCCTGAAAACCCCTTACCATGATCTCAACGTGCATGAACTTAATCGCCAGACCAGGGAACAGCTGGCCTGCGGCAATGCTTTCACCAGCCTGCGTAATCTTGCTTTGTTGGACTGGCGGGAGCTCTTCGAAAAACTCAGCCGGGTGGAACAGATATTACGTCGCGATCCGTCGGGCATCTATCCCAACATGGATTTCGCTACCCGCGATCGCTGCCGCGGGGCAGTTGAAGAAATTGCTCTTGCTGCCGGCAAAAGCGAGGATGAGGTCGCCGGGCAGGTCATCGATCTGGCGAATCAGGCCGGGCGGGGAAAAACGGGCGATGAACGGTGCTGTCATGTCGGTACCTGGCTGATCGGGGAGGGACGGGCGCAACTGGCCCTGTTGCTCGTCTTTCGCGAAGCGTTTCGCTACCGTATGCTGGCATGGATCTCTGCGCAGCACACCGCTGTCTATTTTATCGGGATTGGTTTCTTCTTCACCCTGTTCATGGTTTTGCTCACCGTCTTCGTCCTGCCCCCCGGTTTCAAACCGGCCGGGTGGTCACCGATCATCTTTTTCGGTGTGGCACCACTCCTGTTGATCCCGGTCAGCCAGCTGGCAATCGAAGTAGTCAATTACCTGATTACGCGCATCCTGCCACCCCGGCCTTTGGCCAAAATGGATTTTGCCGATTCAGGAATTCCCGATAGTTTTCGCACCCTGGTGGTTGTGCCGATGATACTGGTCAACAGGGAGACGGTAATAAATGAGGTGGAAAAGCTGGAGATCCGCTATCTGGCGAACAAAGAAGCAAACCTGCTCTTTGGTCTGTTCTCGGACTACGCCGATTCAACCACCCTTTGCCGCGAAAATGACAGCCTTCTGCTGGAAACAGCAAGACAAAGCCTTGATTCCCTCAACCAGCGTCACGCTGGTAGGCATTTCTTTCTTTTTCATCGCCAGCGTATCTGGAGCGAATCCGAGCAGAAATTCATCGGCTGGGAGCGTAAACGCGGCAAACTTGAGGAACTGAACCGACTGCTTGACGGTACCCGGCCCGAAACCGCACCACCCCTGGTTTATGTCGGAAACCCAGGTCACCTGACGGACGTCCGTTTCATCATCACCCTCGACAGTGACACCCAATTGCCGCATTCGACAGCCCGAAGGCTGATCGAGACGCTGGCACATCCCCTCAATCAGCCGCGCTTCGACGAGGCGGGCAGGATCATTGCCGGCTCATACACCATTATCCAGCCACGCGTGAGCCCAACCCTGGCGAGCACCAGCACCTCGACTTTCAGCCGCCTTTTCGCCGATGCAATCGGTATCGATCCATACACCGCAGCTATCTCCGATGTCTATCAGGATTTAAGCGGCGAGGGGTCGTATCAGGGCAAAGGCATCTACGATGTGCGCGCCTTCAGCCGCATCCTGTCGGGACGTTTTCCGGAAGAGTGGGTGCTGAGCCACGACCTTATCGAAGGGGCCCATGTCCGCGTGGGGCTCGCCAGCGATATTGAACTTTTTGATGACTTTCCACAAGGTTATCAGGGTTATACTAGGCGGGCCCATCGCTGGATTCGCGGAGATTGGCAGATTGCCGGGTGGATTTTCCCCCGGGTGCCTCTGGCGGATGGCGGCCGGGGAGCGAATCCGCTTTCGCCACTCAACCGCTGGAAAATTATCGATAATCTGCGCCGCAGTCTGTTGCCGGTTGCAAACGTGGCACTGCTGATTGCCTCCTGGCTTATTTCCCCGCGGATGGGGTTTGGTGCATTACTGGTTGTCAGTATCCAGTTGATCTTTCATCCTCTGGCCCAACCCTTTACCATGGCCACGAGCCATAAGGGTTTAAAATATTTTGACCTCAAGAAGATAGCCCACGATATTCTCCGGGCCCTGGCCGACGCCGCCATGCTTCCGCACCAGGGGGCAATGACGCTTGATGCTATAATCCGGGTCTGGTACCGACGGATGATTTCCAAGCGGCGATTGCTCGAATGGACGCCCCAGTCCAACCATTGGAGCCGTTCCCAGCGCCAGCTGTTTTTTGTAGCAGGTTTGACCATGGGGAGTCTTTTCAGCATTACCCTGGGAGCGACGATCTTTTTCGTCAGGCCGGAAAGCCTTCTGCCCGCATCTCCCTGGCTGACCCTCTGGCTCTTCTCGCCGCTGATCGGCTGGCTTTTAAACCTGCGGCCCGCAGAACAAAAGGCGGACTGCGCGCTGGCGGAAGCAGATCGTCGTTTGCTCCGGCAAGTCGCCCGGCGAACCTGGCACTATTTCTCAACATTTGTCAGCGACGATACGTCATGGCTGCCTCCAGATAATTACCAGGTTGCCCATCAGGACCGCCTGGCCATGCGGACCAGTCCGACCAATATCGGTCTTTGGCTGACCAGCGCTCTGGGGGCCCATGATTCAGGTTACCTGACCATTGACCAAGTCTTGGAACGACTGACAAAGAGCATGGCAACCATCGGTCATCTTGAGCGATATCAAGGACATCTTCTCAACTGGTACGATATCCAGACCTTGGCCCCTTTAGAGCCTCGCTACGTCTCCACCGTCGACAGCGGCAACCTGCTTGGCGCTCTCTGGACCCTGGAGCAGGGAGTTCATGAGCTGGTGCATGCTCCGCTGCTTGACGCTAAAACCTTTACCGGTCTTGCTGATACCGGTGAAATACTGAAACAGGTTGTCGCCGGGAAAAACAGGGCGGATTTTTGCCCGCAAACCCTTGCTGCAATCCTGGTCGAATGCCACGCTCCTCCTTCCAGCAGCACTGATTTGCTCTTGCTGCAGGACCGGTTGATGATCGACATCGCCACGGTCGTTGCTGCCGCACCCGACACGCCTTGGGCGAGCGAACTGAAAAAACAGGCAGCCGCCTGGACAACGACAGGCGATCGTTATCTCGCCTGGATCCGGATCATTGCCGAAAAGTCAGAGGAAGAGCTCGCGCCGTTCGGCGAGGCGGCCCTGCATGCCCTCCGCAACGACCTGGCCCGGGCGCCATCGCTCAGCGATCTTGCCGGGGGTAAAATCGACTCGATCCTGCTCTTCAAATCGATTCGGCAAAAGTCTCCGGATACGCACCCAACGTTTACCACCTGGCTCGACCGCCTTCTTGCCGCCTTCGCCACAGCACAATGGCTGGCCGGAGAAACTCTGGCGGTGGCAGAGCGATTGATCGCCAGTATCCAATCTCTGTCCGCCGGTGTGGACATGCGTTTTCTTTACGACCCCAAACGCAAACTGTTCGCTATCGGCTATAATGTCTCCACCAGCCGCCTCGATGGCTCGAGCTACGACCTCCTGGCCAGTGAATCACGGCTCGGCAGTTTCATAGGCATTGCCAGGGGCGATGTGCCGCTGGAACATTGGTTCTCCTTGAGCCGTCCCTATGGGGCAATCGGCCGAAAGCGGGTGTTGCTCAGCTGGACCGGGACCATGTTCGAATATTTGATGCCGCTCCTTTTCCAGCACTCATATCCCCATTCGCTTCTCGACAAGGCGGCAAGAGATGCGGTCGACGTGCAGATTGACTACGGCCGGACGCATGATGTGCCCTGGGGAATTTCCGAGTCGGCCTTTGCCGATCTCGACCTGGACAAGACCTATCAATACAAGGCATTTGGCGTTCCGGCCCTGGGCCTGAAGCGCGGCATGGATGAACAGCCGGTCATCGCTCCCTATGCCACGCTGCTGGCACTGAATCTGGCACCTGATGCGGTAGTGCAAAATCTTAAAAGACTGATCGACCTCGATTTGTTTGGAGATTACGGCTACTTCGAAGCGATGGATTTCAGCCGTCAAGCGCAGCGCAACCTCTCCGGCAAGGCTCGTAAACGCGGAGTTATTATCGAGGCCTATATGGCTCATCACCAGGGAATGGCCTTCCTGGCTCTTACCAATTTTCTCCACAATAACCCGTTCCCGCGCCGCTTTCATAACGACTCGCGGGTCCGTGCCTTTGAGGCCCTCCTGCAGGAGCGCATCCCGACCCTGCCGCCGCTGCGTCTCATCTCGACACGGCCAAACGAACCGGTACTCATGGGCCACGATCTTGTCGCCCCGACAGGCAGCGTCTTTAGCACGCCCCATACTCCCACGCCCAGGAGCCTGCTACTCAGTAACGGCAGGTATGGCCTGATGATCACCAACAGCGGCGCCGGCTACAGTCAATGGCGGGGCCGTGAGCTGAGTCGCTGGCGCTCCGACCCGACCTGTGATACTAACGGGTTATTCTGCTATATCCATGAGGTTGATACGGACCGCCTCTGGTCGACCACCTATCACCCGGTTGGCGGCAAACCTGATGCCTATTCAGCTGAGTTTACCCTCGACCGGGCACTCTTTAAGCGCACCGACAACTCAATTTCCTGCGAAACCGAGGTTATCGTTTCGCCGGAGGATGATATAGAGCTGCGGCGGATTACCCTGGTCAATCATTCCACCCATTCCCGTCGCCTCAACCTCACCAGCTTTGTCGAGCTGTCGATGGCTCCGCATAACGCCGATCGCCAGCATCCTGCCTTCAATAAACTTTTCATACAGACCGAAGCACTCCCGCAGCAGGAGGCATTGCTTGCTTACCGGCGGGCCAGGAGTGAAAACGATCCGCCCCTCTATGTCGCCCACTGCCTGATAATTCACGAGAATGAAACAGCAGTTCGCGAGAGAAACGGCTGGCAGTTTGAAACCGACAGGGGACGTTTCATCGGCCGCGGCAGGACTCTTGTCCGGCCGATGAGGGCCATGCAGGCGCTCGGCGGCAGTCAGGGCTTTGTGCTTGATCCGATTCTCAGCCTGCGGCAGAGTATTATCCTCCAACCGGGTGCGAGCATCCAGGCGTGCCTGATGCTCGCTGCCGGGGAAAGCCGGGAACAGGTCATGCTGCTGCTGGATGAGTACAGTGAATCCCATGCCGCTGAGCGGGCCATGGATTTCACCTGGCATTCAGCCCAGCAGCAGCTGCAGATGCTGCGTCTCCAGCCGGATGAAGCCCGCCGTTTCCAGCAACTGGCAGGTCACCTGCTGTTTCCCAACACCCGCCTGCGCGCCTCTGCCGAGCGACTTCTGGAAAACCGCAAGGGACAGGCCGGATTGTGGCCGTATGGTATTTCGGGAGACTTGCCGATGATCCTCATTACCATCGGCGAGACACGGGAAATCAGTCTGGTCCGGCAAATGCTTCAGGCCCATACCTACCTTCGGATGCATGGCTTATCCATCGATCTGGTGATCCTGAACGAGGAGGCGGGGAGCTATGAACGGCCGCTCCAGGAACGACTGGAGCAGCTGATTCAGCAGCATAGTCTCTCGGCGGCGGCGGAGCGGGGGGGGAAATTTTTCTCAAAAACATCGCACAGATCCCGGAGGAGGATCAGAGACTCCTGAAGGCCGCAGCCAGCGTCGTTCTGGTGGCGGCGCGCGGCAATCTTTCCCGGCAATTGGGGATGCTGGTGGATGTGGCCGAGACTGCCTGACCGCCTCACCCCAAAACGCAGTCGCCCGGAACCCTCGGCCCCGCTGCCCTTCATGGAGTTGAACTATTTTAACAGCCTCGGCGGCTTTACCCCGGACGGTCGGGAATACGCCATCTATCTCGGCCCCGGCACCAACACCCCGGCCCCCTGGGTGAACGTGATTGCCGGTCCGACCTTCGGGACCATGGTCAGCGAAACGGGGTCCGGCTTTACCTGGTATGGCAACAGCCAGCGCAACCGTCTGACCGGCTGGTCAAACGACCCGGTACTCGATCCGGCAACCGAGGCAATCTATATCCGCGATGAGGAAAGCGGCGTTTACTGGTCGCCGACCGCTGCACCAATCCGGGAACAGACTGCCTATCGGGCCCGACACGGAGCCGGATATACGGTCTTTGAGCATAACAGCAACGGCATCGAGCAGGAGCTGACCGTCTTTGTGCCGGTTGACGAGAATGGCGGTGCGCCGATTAAACTGCAGCGTCTGCAACTTACCAATGCATCCTCAAAACAACGCAGGCTGTCAATAACCTATTATACTGAGCTCACCCTCGGCGAAAACCGTGAAACATCCCAGATGCATGTTACAACCCGCTGGGATGAGGAGAGCCGAGCCATACTGGCACAAAACCCTTACCACCCCGAGTACAAGGATAGAATCACCTTTGTTGCCATTACCCCCGAGGCTGACAGCTACGGAGGCGATCGCACTGCCTTCATCGGCCGTAACCGCTCGCTTGCCAAACCCGTTGCCATGGAGTTTATCCATTTGTCACAACGGACCGGGGCAGGACTGGATCCATGCGCGGTACTCAGGGTGAGCCTGGATATGGCGCCTGGCGAACGGCATAATATCGTCTGCATGCTCGGCCAGACTGAGTCGCTGGCAGAGGCCCGGATACTGCTGCAGCACTTTCGCGAGGAACGGGCGGTTGAAGACGCCTTTGACGAGACCAGGGACTGGTGGGATGAGCTGCTCGGTACCATCGAAGTCCATACCCCGGAACTGGCCACCGACCTGCTGATCAACCGCTGGCTGCAATACCAGTCGCTCAGTTGCCGCCTCTGGGGACGCTCCGCCTTCTATCAGTCAGGCGGCGCCTTCGGTTTTCGCGATCAGCTGCAGGATGTTATGGCCTTCCTTTACGTCAGGCCGCAAATTGCCCGTGACCAGATTCTGCGGGCCGCAAGCCGGCAGTTCCGGGAAGGGGATGTCCAGCACTGGTGGCATGAACCGGCGGGGGCAGGGATTCGCTCCCGTATCTCCGACGATCTGCTCTGGCTGCCCTATGTGGTAGCCCAATATGTCCGCACTACCGGCGATGCCGATGTTCTCAAGGTGGAGATTCCTTTCCTGAACGGTGCACTGCTGGCAGAAGATGAGCATGAGCAATTTTCCATCCCTGAAATCACTGCCGAACGGGCTACCCTTTTTGAACATTGTCGGCGCGCGGTCAGTCGCGGTTTGACGCAAGGCCCCCATGGCCTGCCTTTAATGGGAACGGGTGACTGGAATGACGGCATGAACCTGGTGGGTGCTGAAGGGAGAGGGGAGAGTGTCTGGCTTGGCTGGTTCCTTTGTGATGTTTTGCAGGGAATGATCGAATTGGCAACGCTTATGCAGGAGCCGGAACTGAGCCAACACTATCTGACCGAGAAAACCGGCCTGGTCGAGCGAATCGAAGGAGCCGGCTGGGACGGCGAGTGGTACCTGCGGGGGACATTCGATAACGGCACACCGCTTGGATCGGCCACAAATACCGAGGCAAGAATCGATTCCCTTCCTCAATCATGGGCCTGGTTGTCTGGCGCCGCTGACCCCGTGCGGGCCGAAGAGGCCCTCGAGTCCGCCTGGCACCATCTCGTCCGTGAGGGTGAGGGGTTGGCCCTGCTCTTCACGCCTCCTTTCGATACGTCGGAACCTTCGCCTGGTTATATCAGGGGATATCCCCCCGGGGTGCGCGAGAACGGAGGCCAGTATACCCACGCCGCGCTGTGGATGGCCATGGCCCTCGCCCGTAAAGGCGATGGGGAGCGGGCAGTCAAACTGCTCCGCCTGCTCAACCCGATCGAGCACGCCCGCGATGCGGCAGCAGCCTGGCACTACGGGGTTGAGCCCTATGTCGTCGCCGCAGATGTCTATCGTCTGCCCGGCCGGATTGGCCAGGGGGGCTGGTCCTGGTATACGGGTGCGGCGGCATGGATGTACCGGGCATGGACGGAAGAGGTGCTGGGACTTGTAGTAAGGGGAGACAGGCTGTGGATTGATCCGGTAATCCCGGCAGACTGGTCAGGTTTTAGCCTGCGTTATCGGCATGGCCAGACGATCTATGAGATTCAGGTGAAAAATCCGCATCACTGCGAACGCGGGGTCACCTGGGTGGAGAAGGATGGCAGACGCATGAGCGGCAAGATGATCCTGCTTGAGCGGGAATTAGTAAAACACCGGATCGTCGTCATGATGGGAAAGATCGAACTGCTGGCGGAGTAGAAGTGTCTGCTCCGGGAAGGCAGCTCCCCCAGAAGGTGTACCCTAAATAATCAAACTATGGTATAATCTTGGTTTAGCAAGCGGGATGGTCGCACTCTTCCCGGTAATGACTCTCCCTGCTCATAACATTCAACCTGGTGAAAAATGCCAAAAAAAATTGAAGCATACAAGGGAAATGGACATTTTTTTGCTGAAGTTGGTAACGACCTTCTCGACTCGATTCGAGAGCCTGTCCTGGTGCTTGATTCTGCGTTTAAGGTGGTAAAGGCCAATCACTCCTTTTACCAGACCTTCCTTGTCAAAGCAGAAGAGACAGTAGGGATAACGATTTATGATCTTGACAACCACCAATGGAACATCCCCAGGCTGAGAGAACTGCTTGAAAACATCCTGCCCGAAAACTCCGTCTACAATGACTTCGAGGTTGAGCATACGTTTCAGTCCATAGGTTCGAAAGTCATGCATCTGAATGCCAGATGGATATTCAGGGAAGAGAGCGAATCCAACTTGATATTTCTTTCAATTTCCGATGTCACCGATCGTGAATATTATAAAAGAGGACTTGAGGGTCTCGTTCAGGAACGCATGAGAGAGCTCGTTGTGGCGAGAGAAGAGGCGGAAGAACGCAAAGAGGAAGTGGAAAAAGCGCTTCTTGAAATAGAGGTATTAAAAAACCAGCTGGAAGCGGAAAGAGCCTATCTGCAGGATGAAATCAAACTTGAGAATAATCATGGCAACATTATCGGCCGGAGTGATGCGCTCAAGCGCATCCTCTATAAAATCGAACAGATTGCCGGCAGCAATACGACCGTTCTGGTTCTTGGCGAAACGGGCACGGGGAAAGAACTGGCTGCCCGGGCACTGCACAGCGAAAGTCTGCGCAAACACCGGGCCCTGGTAAAAGTAAATTGTGCCACCCTTCCGGCAAACCTTATCGAAAGCGAGCTGTTTGGTCATGAAAAAGGCTCATTTACCGGTTCCCACGCAAAACACATTGGACGATTCGAGGTCGCCGACGGAGCCACCCTTTTTCTTGATGAAATCGGTGAACTGCCGCTAGAACTGCAGGCGAAACTGCTCAGAGTTATTCAGGATGGCGAGTTTGAGAGACTGGGAAGTTCCCATACCATCAGAGTGGATACCCGGATCATTGCCGCGACCAATCGTAATCTGGAAGCGGAAGTCAATAAGGGGACTTTTCGGGAAGATCTCTGGTACCGCTTGAATATCTTTCCGATTACCATGCCGTCTCTCCGGGACCGCCTGGATGACATCCCGCTTCTTGTTGACTTTTATGTCAAGAAAATTGCCAAACGGATGGGCAAGACCATAGCCATGATTCCTGCAGGCGTCATGAAGGCTTTGCAGGGCTATCACTGGCCGGGAAATATTCGTGAACTTGAAAACGTCCTCGAACGTGCAGTAATCAATTCATCAGGCCCTAAACTCCATCTGGCTGATGAACTTAATAAAACCGGTCAAGGATAGAGCGAAAAGCTCAGAAACCCTGGAGGCAGTCGAACGGGAGTATATTGTTCAGGTGCTTGAACAGACACAGTGGAAAGTGAGCGGGAAGAACAGCGCCTCAGAAATCCTTGGTCTTGATCGCAGCACCTTGCGCGCTCGCATGCGTAAACTCAATATCGTAGATTAACAAACTCCTTTCTCCACGGCTGACTGTCTCAACTCGTGAAATATCCAGGCTAAAGCCTGCAGGTCCATCCCGGTAAATCATTGTTTCTCCTGTCTATCATCTTCCTCTAAAAGCATCCAGGCTCCTTCTCACCGGTCACATACAACCACATGGTCACATATGACCATGTGGGGCAAGCCTTGAAATTAGTGTTGAGCCTCAGCCTTTCAGAAAAATTTTCCAAACGAAACAGGGAGATAGGAGGATTGTTTTGAGCAGGAATTGCCTGGCACGACGCTTGCTATATACAGAATGAAAACAAACGTCGGTAGCGCCCAAAACAGAGTATCAACCAGCTTCCGGGCAAAAACGACGATCAGAAACATTCATCTACAACAAGGAGAATTAGGATGAAACCAACACAATTGCTTGCGAACTTTCTACTCGTCATCCTGCTGGTTACCTTCATGGGCTGCGCGTCGACGGCAAAAAAAGAAGGAACCGGAGAGTATATAGATGATTCTGTTATTACCACTAAAGTCAAGGCGGCAATTTTCGGCGAGGACTCGCTTAAATCAGCCGAAATCAATGTTGAAACGTTCAAAGGCGTTGTCCAGTTGAGCGGCTTCGTCAGTTCCCAGGCCGACATCAACAAAGCTGCGGAAGTTGCACGCACCGTCAAGGGGGTGACCTCAGTCAAGAATGACATGCGGCTCAAGTAAAGCTGTACGGCTCACTTTCGTGTGTTCTCCGTCCCGAATAGCCGGGAACGTACGAAAATCCGGGAGTATTTTCAAAAGTAACGGAGGAGAGAAAATGAAACTGGGTATATTGCTGTCAGTGTTAGCGGTTCTCGGATCAGCCTTGTTACCGGGCTGCGCCACGATGCCTAAAACATGGCCGGATTATGCAAGAAGCGCAGAGAGCAAGATGGTTGTCATCCAGGAGAAAATAGGAGATGGGCTGAAAACCGGCATGCTTACCCCTGACCAAACCCAGATGTTTCTGACGACACTGAAGGGTATTCGATTAGATTACAATGAGTTGCGTGATAAAGTGGTGTACCGGGACGAATGGGACAGGCTGTTTGGAAGGCTTGATATGCTTGATCAGGAGATCGACAGGGCTCTTATCCGTCCTGCAAAGATTGAAGGAAGGGACGTGCCGATGAAATGGCGACAGGATTGTCGCACTCCAGAGGCGATAGATGATGGTAAAATCAGCGGGCGTCTGCCCGTGAGAGAAGAGCAGGAAATCCAGGCCAGCCTGGACTCCATCCGGCGCGAATATCTGCATATGACGGATGACGGCAGAAACTCCACCTACGAGGAGAGAACAGACATTTCCCGGAGGCTTGATCTCCTGGAAGCGGAGATGAGCAAGTACCGCTAGCTTTTTCAGCAAGTCGTTAATCTTGAAAAGGCTGTTTCCTCAATGCATGGACAATTTGGACGTACGGACTTTACAGATGATAAAAGGGCTGCGGGACGGACCGCAGCCGAAACAAGACAGATCAAGGGCGTGAATTCCGTTGAGCGCCTTAAGGAGGACTCTATGTTGTGGACAATCACCATCGTACTGCTCGTTTTGTGGGGGCTCGGACTGGTCAGCAGTTACACCATGGGAGGGTTTATCCATATCCTCCTGGTACTGGCCGTTATTGTCATACTGATTAACATCATCGGAGGTCGCAGGCGTTTGTAATCTGGACGAAAGGACAGGATGAGCACAATTACCTTCAGGTTCGTATTCGATCAGACTGAAAACAGTTAGGGACGAAATGAAAACGTATACGATTATCGCTGTCACTCTCATCGTTTTGGGGATCGCAGCTTTCGCCTGGCAGGGCATCAGCTACACAACAACCGAGAAAGTTTTAGATCTCGGTCCTATCCAGTTGTCGGCAGAGAAGACGAGAACCCTGCCGCTGCCGCCGATCGCAGGCGGAATTTGCCTTGTCGGCGGCATTGTCTTGCTGGTTATAGGAAGAAAGAAGGGTTGAGGCGGCTGTACTGGCAGCATTTGTCGGGGCCGTCGGGCTGTTGCCGGTGATCGGACGCTTTAAGAATCGCCAGGAGCCCACAATTCGGTGACTGAGGAGGTTCGTTATGGACACAAAAGAAGCCTATAAAAAAAGAATAGATGCCGAACTGGACGTGGTGCAGGCTAAATTTGCCAAATTCAAAGCCGAGAGGATGGCTATTACCGCTGATGCTCGAAAAAAACATGCCGAGCATGTGGATGAGCTGGAAAAGAAGTTTGCCGGAGCGCACGCCAAGCTGAGAGAACTGGGAGAGGCTGATGAGCAGGTTTGGGAGCAACTCAAAGACGGTTTTGAGGACACCTGGACGACGCTGCAGTCAACCCTTGAAAATACCGTTGCCACGTTTCAGAAGAAACGTACCTGAGAACAGATCATTCCGAACCTGATGCACGATCGGCATGCAAAATAAAGGATGCGGGGGCGAGATGCGAACGATAGTCCGTCCTTCCAGATCTACTCATAACCAAGGAAATTGATATGAACATATACTTGAATCCTAACCTAATCACCCCGCGTAATATCGCTGATTGCCGGCATTCTCATCCTGGTTATCCCGCGTTTATTGAACTACATCGTGGCAATATATTTGATTGTTGTCGGCTTGGTCGGAGTGTTCGGCGCAAGCGGCTTTCATCTGCCGTAGAGCCACGAGTACCTCCTCTGATTACCGATTGGAGAGCCGGGAGAGCAAAGAGCACGCTTCTTCCCGTTAAGGGAATAGCAATGCTATTTCAGCAAAAAGAACACACTACTATGAACACGAAATCAACCATGAAAGATAAGACAGAAGACAAGCTGCGCCAGGTGAAAGAAAGGCAGCGAGATAAAATCTCCAGGAACTGCTCAAGCCGATAAAATGGCTGAGGATAACGCTATGACTAATGCCTTGCAAGCAAATATGAAGGCAGTGGAAAAATCTGATAAAGGCCATATCTGACCACTTGGCCATATCTGACCACGAGTATGCGTCCTTTGATAACTCACCGATTTCTGGGTCTTGGGGAATTCACCTGAAAAAGCAGAGTGTTAGGCGATGGGTCATAAGCGAGATGCGCCTGGCACAAAGATTGCTTTAAAAAGAGCAGGGTTCACCATTGGACAACCCACCGGAAGAACGGGTCCTGGAAAGCGGAGATGGCCGATGCGTACAAAAGAAGCATTTAAACAGAAGATGGAAGCCGAAGTGGCTCGCGCGCAGGCCGATTTAGAAAGATATACAGCCCTGGGGATGGGGTTCACTGGTGCAGCTAAAAACAAACATGATGAGCATGTTGAAGCGCTTGAGCAAAAGCTTGACGAAACAAAAGCCAGGTTGAGGGAACTTGGCGAAGCGGAAGAGCCGGTTTGGGAAGAACTGAGAGATGGGGTGATGAGCAGTTGGAGAGCACTGCAATCTGCTACTGAAAGATGCCATCGAGGAGTTTAAGATCGTCCCCCCGTGACTGGTCTGCATGGGGACGAAAAGGGCGCCTATCCATACAGTGACAGTTTGAGCGGGCGTCTGACCGGAAAAAGCAAATTGAAAAAGGAGCATGATCATGGGAGATAAGGGCGGCAAAAAGGATAAACATAAAAGCGAGAAACAGAGCAGCGATAAGCACAAGCAAAAAGAAAAAGCAAAATTCCAGAAGCAGAAAAAGAATGCACCGGTGCTGTTATTGCCAAAATCTTAAAATCATAAGATCCATACTGTCATTGGGGAATCCTATCGGCAATCACACGCAATAATCAATCTGCAAGAGGAACTCTTGGGCTGTTGTCGTAAGAATCGGCAGAAAAATGTATCACGGGGATGCCATGGCAATTCAGAAAACGGTTTCAGGAAAAAAGAATAATAAGGTTTCCTCCGCCAAAGCGATGAACTCAGTGCCGGCCAGGGAAAACAACAGTTCGGCGGCCTCACCAAATAAAACTGAGCGAGCGGAAGAGCGAACATGGCAAGGCTTTCCCATCGTCGGCATCGGTGCTTCGGCCGGAGGACTGGCGGCCTTTGAAGCCTTTTTTTCCGGCTATGCCGACCGACACCGAACCCGGCATGGCCTTTGTGCTGGTGCAGCATCTGGCCCCGGATCACAAAAGCATCCTCACCGAGCTGATTCAGCGCTACACCCGCATGCAGGTCTTCGAGGTCGAGGACGGAATGGAGGTGCAGCCCAACTGTGCCTACATCATTCCGCCGAACCGGGACATGGCCTTCCTGAACGGCGTCCTGCAGTTTGCTGGAACCGTCCGCTCCGCGCGGTCAGCGGCTGCCGATCGATTTTTTCTTCCGCTCTCTTGCCCAGGATCAGCATGAGCGGGCGATCTGCATCGTCCTCTCCGGCACCGGCAGCGATGGCACCCTGGGCGTTCGGGCCATCAAGGGCGAAGGCGGCATGGTCATGGTCCAGACCCCTGAATCGACCGAATATGATGGCATGCCGCGCAGCGCCATCGCCACCGGTCTGGTGGACTATGAGCTGCCGCCGGCCGAGATGCCGGCCCAGCTCATGGCCTATGCCGGTCATGCCTTCGGCAAGCCACCTCAGCTTGTCCCCTGCTCCGCTGCCGCAGGCCGAAGACACCTGACAGAAGATCTTCATTATGCTGCGGGACCCAGACCGGCCATGATTTTTCCCAGTACAAGCCAAGCACCATCCATCGCCGCATCGAACGGCGCATGGCCGTTCACCAGATCGAAACGCTGGATGAGTACGTCAACTACCTGCAGCAGACTCCAGCCGAGGTGGAAGCACTTTTTCGCGATCTGTTGATCGGGGTGACCAGTTTTTTCCGTGACCCTGAGGCCTTCAGGTACTTGAAGAAACAGATCATTCCCAAGCTTTTTGCCGGCAAACCGACGGCTCGTGATCCGTGTCTGGTCGCTGGCTGTTCCACCGGCGAAGAGGCCTATTCTCTTGCCATCCTGCTGCAGGAGCACCTGGACGCGCTGAAGCAGAATTACACGGTGCAGATCTTCGCCACCGATATCGACAGCAAGGCGATTGAGCACGGCCCGTGCCGGAATCTACCCGGCCAGCATCGCCGCCGATATCACACCGGAACGGCTGGCCCGCTTTTTTTCGCCGGAGCCGGACGCTACCACCTACCGTATCAACAAAAGCATCCGTGACATGGTAATTTTTTCGGAGCAGGATGTGATCAAGGATCCGCCCTTCTCCAAACTCGATCTGGTCAGTTGCCGCAATCTCCTGATTTATATGAGCACTGACCTGCAAAAGAAAATCATCCCCCTGCTCCACTATGCATTGAAGCCTGATGGTTTTCTTTTCCTGGGGACATCGGAAACGGTGGGAGATTTTGGCGATATGTTTGAAGTATTCAACCGTAAATCGAAACTCTATCGCCGTAGGCATGATATTCACGGTATTCAGCGGGCGTCCCTCGGCCGGCGCCTGGCCTCTCTGACCGTGGGGGACAGGATATGCGTCCTCAGGCTGCGGCAGGAAAGCAGGCCCGGGAAAGCTGACACTGCGCGCGCTGACCGAACACACGATCCTGCAGTAGGCGGCCCCAACGGGTGCTCTTGTCAATAGTCAGGGTGATATCCTTTATCTCCATGGCCGTGCCGGGATGTACCTGGAGCCGGCGCCAGGTGAAGCTCGGTCAACAACATCCTGAAGATGGCCCGCGAAGGATTGCAGGAGGAATTAACCTCGGCTATGCGTATGACCGTGACGTCAGGGGAAATTTTGCGACGCACTGGTCTACGTGTCAACACCAACGGCGCCTTGACCACGGTCAATCTGACCATAACCCCGGTGGTTACCGGGCCTGCTGCGACAAACGAGTCGGCCTCTTTACCTGATCCTCCTGGAGGAGTGCTGGCCCCAGGCAAGCAGTAACAAAACGGAAGATGCACCCGGATTTGACAGTTCGGAGCTTGAAACAAGCGCGTATGTCGCCTCACTCAGGCAGGAATTGCGCGCCAAGGAAGAATATCTGCAGACGGTGAACGAAGAGCTCAAATCCTCGAACGAGGAGATGCAGTCGATCAACGAAGAACTGCAATCTACCAATGAAGAACTGGAGACCTCCAAGGAAGAACTGCAGTCAGTCAACGAGGAACTGGCAACGGTCAATGGTGAACTGCAGATCAATGTTACGGATCTTACCCGGACTAACAATGATATGAACAACATGGTAGCCGGTACTGGAATCGGCACTGTGTTTGTCGATCTCGAATTGCGCATATTACGCTTCACCCCTGATGTCACCCGGATCATCAATCTGATTCCAGGAGATGTGGGGCGGCCCGTGGGGCACATCGTCTCAAATCTGGTGGGATATGAGAACCTGGTTGCAGATGTGAAAAAAGTTCTGCAAAACCTGGTCCCAAAGGATGTTGACGTGCAGACAACTGAGGAAAAATGGTACACGATGCGCCTGCAACCGTACCGCACGATTGACAATGTGATTGAAGGAGCGGTGATTACCTTTGTTGACATAACCGAGCGCAAGCGGGTGGAAGACAACCTGCAAAAGGCCTTTGATGAAATCAAGACCTTGCGGGGTATCGTCCCCATTTGTGCCCACTGTAAGAGTATTCGTGACGACAGCGGTTTCTGGAACCAGGTGGAAGGTTATGTTCGGGATCATTCCGAGGCCGAATTCAGTCACGGAATTTGCCCGGATTGTTTAAAAAAACACTATCCAGAACTGGTTACGGAAGGCATAAAAGGGTCAAAAAGAGAAGATGATCCACAATGACCGGATATAAAACCGGGACCGGCGGTGTTCGTCGCACCATCTTGTACGTCGCCGCTCTCGTTCTCATGTTCCTGTTTTCATCCCCCGCCATGGCGGCTATAGACAGGACCGGTGATGAGTTTCTCGCCGGGTATATCGCCTCGGTTCTTGAACGGGACCTGCATTGGCAGAGAGACAGCTATAATTTACAAATAGAAAACGGAGTGGCAACGATTACCCTGTTCAAGGAGGACCCGATCCGCGAGGAGGAGGCAAACAGCCAGCTGCTGGAAATCGACGGCCTGCAGAGGATGACCATTGCGGTGCAGCCGGTAAAAGTAGACAAACAGACAAAACCTGAGGTGTTTATGGGAATAACCGGGGACGGGGAAGCCTTTCCAACAGGTGACCTGTTCCAGCCACTTATCGCCGACCCGAAGCAGCCGCAGTTCTCTGTCAGTATCAACCGTTTCAAATCTCAGGGATTACAATACACCATGGCCTCTGTCGGCTTTGGAGAGACTTTCGGCTTATACCGGTTCTTTGGTGCGAAGGAGGGGGACGGCCTGCAACTCAGTCTCGAAGCCGGATTGTTCGCCCAATTTAACCTCGATACCCCTTCCGCTAATCTGATAAACGCCGATTATACTATCGGTCTGCCTGTTACCTACCGGTATGGCGACAACTCCCTTCGTTTCCGTTTATATCACCAGAGTTCCCACCTTGGTGATGAACTCCTTCTCGGCGATAATCCTCCGGAACGAATCAATCTCAGCTTCGAGGCTCTTGAACTGCTCTATGCCAGAGAATGGCGGAACTGGCGGGTCTATGGCGGCGGTGAGTATCTGCTGCATAAGGAACCGTCCGATCTCAAGCCGACGAGCGGCCATTGGGGAATCGAGTATCACGGCAGCCAGACGCTTTTCTGGAACGGCAGGCCGATCGGCGGGGTCGACATGAAGAGTCTGGAAGAGCATGAATGGCATATCGATACCAGTATTAAGATCGGTCTCGAATTCGGCCATCCCAATCCGGGCCAGCGCCGGTTGCGACTGATGCTCGAATGGTACGATGGATTTGATCCTTACGGCCAGTTTTACACAACGAGGTTGAATACTTTGGCCTTGGTGTTTCACTGGGATTCTGATTGGAAAATGGCTTAATACTGACTTTCTTATCTTACCATACCAATGAAATGAGGAGCCGCCATGGCCTCTTTGAATTTTGAACAAGAAAAAAATACCTTTCAGGACTTACTACGAAAGCAACCGGAAGCATTTTTATGCTACTAAAAATGCCTACATCCGTATTATCGGTTCACTGACCAGGAAGCTGAAACTGGATATGGTGACCAAAGGTCGAAGGTCGGGTCAAGGCCAGAGAGGAGTGCATAAAAAAGTTTCATCGTAAATACCAGGATAAACTCGAAGTCGATGAACAGCCTTACGAGATCAAGGATTACATTTCAGACATGATAGGTATCCGCATCGTTTGCCTCTATGAAGACCAGATAGCCGTTTTGTCGGAAATATTGCGGAAAAACTTTAAAATTCTTAACGTTACCGATATGATATCGTCCGTGGAGAGTACCGAGGATTCCTTCGGTTATAAGAGCCTGCATATGGATTTGGCATTGAATGATGAGATGGCATTGCTTCCTAAATACCAACCATTTGTGAACTCTTCATTCGAAGTGCAGATCAGATCTTTAATTCAGGATGCCTGGAGTGTCCTCGACCATCAGATTAAATATAAAAAATCGATTCCCATTGCTCTTAAACGCAGGATCAATATCCTCTCCGCTCTGTTTGAGATAGCAGATCGGGAATTCATGGAAGTCCGCGATGCCACCACCCAACTGATACAACAGGAGAAGGCGGCTTTGGAGAATGATCTCCAGGATGACTTACCTGAGACGGTGGGACAGGTGGCGACGAACGACTCACGGGCCGTAAACGCCTTTAATTTTCTGCGTATTGCCGGCCATTTTTTCAGGGATTTCGAGTTCATCGACTATAAAGTGGATTACTTCGTTCATGAAATTCTGAAAATGGACCGTGGTCTGCAAAAATCCGATCTCCATAAATGCTTGACCGAGAAGTTGAAAATCGTCAGGGAGTATCGCGACCAGTTCCTTAAGGAAAATCCAAATCAGTCCTTCAGTCCCTACGCCTCGATTAGGCATTGCCTCTATCTCTATGATCCAGAAACCTTCGGGCGAATTTTATCCAGGGGTACAAAAGAAAGGTTTGCCGGTTGGTTAAACCGCTCGCGAAGTCACTCTGATTGATGGTCAACAGAAAGGACAAAGAGAGGCGGCGACTCATCGAACCAAACCAACCCTGAACGGTTATATATGACCATCGGTTACATATGACCTCATTCATCAGGGTTCTTCCGGTAAAAAGGCTCCCTCGTTAATTCTTAAAAATATATTATGAATTCAGATAGTTGTATGAAAAAAAACTGAATAGCTGGGGAAGGGCACAACGATTGCAAGTTTAATGAGTGGGACGCGGCTTTTCACCCTTTCTTTGTCTTCACTATGAAGGATGAAGGGACTGCTGCGTCGCTTGCAGGGAAGGAAATTATAATCGTTTACCGGCAGATCTGCTGCTCATCTGAAACTCTTTAGGAGACTCTCTATGAAATTAACGACAGAAGCACTCAAAACCGCAATTCTTGAGAAAGCTGAAACATCACCGAAAGCGCAGCTGTACATTAAAGATTTCTATAGCTGTGATCCGGAGACAAAGCCACGTGATCTGAAAAATGTCGCCAATGATCTTGTAAAAGAAGGGAGGCTCATGTTTTGGTCTTCAGGCTCAACAACTATGTACGCGCTTAAAAGCCGAATTAAAAATGAAGAGGGCGTGGGAGGAATTTAAGAATCAGCTCCGCAACAGAGCCTTTAATTGAATTGTTGACCAAGTATGTTTAAGGACAGGAGCAAAATATACAAAAAGGTGACATGGCCATGGCAGAGGCCTGTCAATTCAGTTATCCAGGATTTCCCGTACTTTTCGGGAAAATTCTGAGAGATTAAAAGGCTTTTGGATAAAACCGTTACAGCCCTTTTTAAGTATTTCCATGACCTGGCCGTTGATGGAATAGCCACTTGACAGCAGTACCAGCATCTGCGGCTCCAATTCGCGGATTGCGGTAAATGTTTTCTCGCCGTTTATTCCCGGCATAATGAGGTCAAGGATAACCATGCTGATCTCTCCCCCTTTATCTGTCAGAATTTCTATCGCCTCTCGGCCACTGTTAGCAACATATACCGTGTACCCCAGTTTTTCCAACATAGCCTTTCCGACTTCAGTAACCACAAGTTCATCATCTACGAGAAGAAGCGTTTCATTACCCATGATGAGCTTCTTTTCGGGCGGCAGTTCCTCATGGTGCGCTTCCAACTGCGAGAGCGGCAAATAGATATCCACTGTGGTGCCGACATCCACCTCGCTTGTAAGAGTTATGGCACCATCATGATTGTGAATAATGCCAAGAACCGAGGACAATCCCAAACCGGTACCTCGTTCTTTTTCTTTCGTCGTAAAAAAAGGATCAAAGGCGCGCTGTCGTGTTACCTCGTCCATACCTGATCCCGAATCGGTGATCGATATTTTTCCATACGTGCCTGGTGCCATCTTGCGGGGAGAGCAAAAATTTTTAGACAGGTTAATGGTCGATGTATAGAGAAAAAGGTGACCGCCTTTGGGCATTGCCTGCCGCGCATTCACGAAAATATTAAAAAATACCTGCTCAAACTGCTTTTGATCCACTTCTGCGACAATGGGTTCGGAACTCATTTTAGAATGGACGGAGATATCTTTGTTGGTGCGGCCAAACATAACAATAGACTTTTGTAAAAGTTCATTGATATTTACCGGGGTCGTCTCATACTTGCCGCCATGCGCAAAACCAAGTACCTGTTGCGTAAGATTTGCAGCGCTGCCAACATATTTCTCTATTCCCCGGATGTGCTCAAGTAGTGGATCTGCTTGCTCGATGGAGACACGCATTAAAGAGGCATGTCCCTGGATTCCCATCAGCAAATTATTGAAGTCATGGGCGATACCCCCTGCCAGCGTACCCAGCGCTTCAAGCTTTTGAGCCTGCTTGAGCTGCCGTTCCATCTGGATTCGTTCGGTGATGTCCCGGGTGATGGAAAGAATG
This sequence comes from uncultured delta proteobacterium, assembly GCA_963745765.1. GTDB lineage: Bacteria > Desulfobacterota > Desulfobulbia > Desulfobulbales > Desulfocapsaceae > Ww85. The sequence goes on from CAVUYQ010000033.1 coordinate 68,235, forward strand.
ACATGTTCGCCATGTATCTGCAGAAGTCGTGCCGACATGAGTCCAACGCCTGTTTTCCCTCCTTTGATAACGAATTCTGCTTCAAGGTTCTCCACATACCCGGTGCGTTTGAGCTCATTGACGAGTTTTACCCTGTCTTCAGGGTTGCGCCAGATATTCAAGGAAACTGATGTCCTGCCAATAGCCTCATCCCGGGTATAACCCGTTAGCTTGGTGAATCCATCGTTAATATTTATATACATGCCGTCGGATGCTCTATTGAGATTTATAGCATCAGGGCTTGTATGGAATGCCAGCCCGAATAGTTCTTCGCTTCTTCTTTGAGCTTCTTCTGCCATTTTCAGGTCATCAACATTTCTCGTGACACCCTCAACACCAAGAATGGTACCTTTTTCATCCCGGTAATAGTGCGCATTAGTGGATGCCCACCAGACAGACCCGTCCTTTCGTTTCAGTTGCGCGAGGAAATTTTTTACCTGCCCTTTTTCCTGTAGTAATTCTAAAAATTTATTTCGTTCATCCAGGTGGAGATAAACCTCTTCTGCCATTTTCAGGCCTATGGCTTCTTCAACCGTATAGCCGGAGAGATTTTCCACCGATTGAGAAACAAAAGTGATTCGCCCGTCAATGTCAGTGCGGTAAAGAAGGTCCGGAGTGTTATCAACGAGAACCTGGTAGTCCCTGAGACTCCTTTCGAGTTCGTTGATTCTTGTCAGGACCTTTTTGGAGAGCAATTTATCAAACATCAGGCATAGTAAAAGATTATGGGAGGTTGTAACCTGTTCGTTTTCCGTGCGGTGCCATAACAGATAAGATACTATCCTTTTTCTGACTCATTTTCCACCAGATTCCCACTATTGCCAGGCCATCCGTAGGTCTTGTTCTCCTGTTCGCATCGTTTATTAACCCCATGCAGGAAATAAGATGTTATCACCTGTAAGGAGTATGGGAGCAGGGGGGAAGTTTTTACCTCCTGGAGAGAGGGTTTATAACCTTTTCCAGGCGCGTTTGATATAGAAGATTGGTATTCCATTCCTGCGCGATGAACCCTAAAAGCAGCAAACACCATTTTTCTCTCGTCCCTGAACAGTCATCTCGGTTCTAACCCGGATTCATGGTATATTGATCGGGATAATCATGCATGCTGAACCTGGAGGCGCCTTTTGCATCTCATATTACCTGATATCCGGATCCGGGTCGAAGATGACCGGATCGATGAATACCTGAAAGCGGCATCCGCAGAACTTGCAATCGATAGCAATCGTATTGCTGTCAGCCATATCCTGAGTAAAGCGCTCGATAGCCGTGACACGGAACAATTCTATTACAAAATTTCGCTCGTGGTCACGATCGCCGGACACTATGAAAACAAAAGAAATTTCCCTCAGTACACAGAAAGAGCGGGAGAAAAACGCAAGACAGTCAGCACCAGGGTCAGGCCGCTGATTGTCGGCTTCGGTCCCGCCGGCATGTTTGCCGCACTCGAACTGATTGCGTACGGCCTCAAACCGATCATCTTTGAGAGAGGCAAGAAAATTGAAGAACGGACCATCGATGTGCAGAGGTTTATCAGAGAAAGGGAGCTGAACCCGGAGTCCAATATTCAATTTGGCGAAGGCGGAGCGGGTTCCTATTCCGATGGGAAGCTCTTCTCCCGGCGAAATCATAATACGAGCTATATAAACAAGGTGTTGCGAACCTTTGTGAAATTCGGCGCACCGGCAGAAATCGAATATATCGGCAAGCCCCACCTGGGGACCGATGTGCTGTGCAAGATTGTTCGTAATATCAGGCGCTTTATCCTCGAGAGCGGCGGCGAGATCAATTACAGCGCAAAAATGACGGACATCCTGATAACTGACGGAATGGCCACCGGCATACGTATAAATGGTGAGACGGACTATTTTTCCCCGGCCATCTACCTTGCCTCGGGCCATTCTGCACGTGACACCTATGCGATGCTCAGCGAACGTGACATCGCCCTTGAGCAGAAAGCGATTTCCGTCGGTGTGCGCATCGAGCATCCTGTCGAAACCATAAATCTCATGCGCTACGGTCATAAATACCGGGACTACCGCCCCATAGGAGCGGCCACCTATTCCCTGAACTATACCAACCGGAACGTTCGCCGGGGGGTGTACACCTTCTGCATGTGCCCGGGAGGCGAGGTCATCAATGCATCATCGGGTCACGGCATGATGGTCGTCAATGGCATGAGTTATGCGAAGCGCTCATCACCGTTTTCCAATGCGGCCCTCGTCGTAACCTGTCACACCGGCGACTATCCCTCGACATCTCCTTTGGCCGGGCTGGCCTTCCAGGAGCAGATCGAGCGCAAGGCCTATCAGGCCGGTGGCGGGGGATGGCAGGTGCCCGCCCAGAATCTGCTGGATTTCCTCGGTGCGACAAGCTCTGCGGTTTTAAACGATACTTCCTTCAGGATGGGAACGGTTGCTGCCGACATGAGAGACATCGTGCCGGAATTTGTGGTCAACGAACTGGCCGCGGCATTCTCGGTGTGGAAGAGAGAGGTACCCTTGTTTGTTTCCCATGAGGCACTGTTATTCGGTGCGGAGACAAGGACTTCATCTCCTGTTCGCATTACACGCAACAGGAATTACGAATCGGTGAACGTGAAGAATATCTATCCGGTTGGTGAAGGTTCAGGCTATACCGGCGGCATCACGAGTTCTGCCGCTGATGCTATCAAGGCGGTCGAGAGGTCGGTGTCGAACATATGAAACGATCCTGCAACTAGGCAAGCGGCTTCCTGGGTTTAGCGGCCTTTTCCCTCTTTTTCATAACAAGGTAGAGGCCTTCAACTTTTTTTCTTGCCCACGGAGTTCTTCGCAGAAATTTAAGGCTTGATTTGACTGACGGGTCGCTGGTGAAACAACGTATTTTTATGCGCTTGCCTAGTGCTTCCCAGCCGAAAAACTCGACCAGACCGGTCACCATCATTTCCAGGGTGACGCCGTCCTGCGGATGTTTTATCTGTTCTTTATTCATACGTGTTGCCTGTTATTGTATAAGGATCGGTGCTAATGAGAGGTTATACCATCTCCGGGTTTCGCTGTCTTGATAATGTGGTCAGGCTCGGGTGGTGATCCGGCGGGCTGGCCGCCGCTGCCCTGATGAAAAACATATGGGAATTGTAAAATGAATGACGGAACAAAACGAGCCGATATCAAGATCGGCCTGAAGGTCTCCATCGTCTTAAAACAGGATCAGCGATCCGGAAAACTTACCGAGGGCGTTGTCCGGGATATCCTGACAAAATCAGGCACGCATCCGCACGGCATCAAGGTCCGTTTGGAAAACGGTCTGGTGGGCAGGGTGAAGCATGTTCAGGCCTCGCAATAATCGACAACGCTATCTGCCGGTCAAGGACCCTCTGCAAGCCTCAAAGCTCCCTGAACGGTAAGGATTTTCTCGGTAAGCAGTTTCAGCACTATCCCGTAGATCGGCAGGAACAGGAAGATACTGACGACAAGTTTGAAAGCATAGTCAGCCAGCGCAATTTCAGGCCAGTGTAGGGCCATGAACCCATCGGAGCTTGCGTAGAAGGCCAGCCAGTAGAATACCACGGTGTCAACCAGGTTCCCGGCAATCGTCGATGCGGAGGGGGCGACCCACCAGCGGTGATGACGTCTGAGATAGGAAAAAACGCTGATATCAAGAAGCTGTCCCATCACGTAGGCGGTGAAACTGGCAATCGCAATGCGGAAGACGAAGACATTCAGTGTCGCCAGGCCGGCGAATCCCTGGAAGCCGCCTTCAAAAAACACTATCGATACCACGTAGGATGCCAGCAGCGCCGGCAGCATGGCGCCAAAAATAATCTTGCGTGCCTGTGCCGAACCGAAAATCCGTACGGTCAGATCGGTTGCCAGGTAGACCAGCGGGAAACTGAAGGTGCCCCAGGTCGTAAACAGGCCGAACAACTGGAACGGGATCTGTACCAGGTAGTTGCTTGCGGCGATAATGAGAATATGAAAACTGACGAGAACCAGCAGGGCACGTTTTGTCTGTGCCGTCGTGAGAGAAAGCATAGGGTATCCTTTTTTTGATCGGGGTGAGGGAACCCGAGCAACCGGTGGAATTTTTCTTTTTAATCTTTCAGCTACTATATGCTCTGAAGGTGGCGTTTCATAGCACGATTTGTCCCCGCCGGCAATTTTTATTTGGAACGCATTAAGGACATACTCGTAAAAAGTCTATTGCACGCCAAAAGATGGCCAAGTAAAAACACAGATAAACAAGGAGTGGTAGTTTTTCCGGCACTCGGCATACAGGTAGTATGCCGAGTGCCGGAAAAAGTTCCACGACGCAGTAGATTGAAGTTTTTACGACGCCATCTTTAAGGAATAACGGTGAAAATTGAGATCCGATCCGGTCAGAGCCTTGTCTCGGTCGCATCATGATAAAAAATGTTTATTATCCGACAGGCTCCCAGTCGTGATCTTTAACCGGCTCAATCCTGGTCGACTGCAGGTAAGAAACGGTTTGCCGATCAGGCGGCTGAACCGGATCAGACGCTGTCTGGCTAATCAAGTTGTCAGTAGACGGGGCACCGGGCAGTTGGCAGTGATAGACTCCCACTGCACAGCGGCGTACTGTGCGCCTCGCCACACCGGCAACACTGACCGGAGTGAGCGGGCGCCCCACCCGGGCTTCAACTGCCGGCACAAGGTATCGGGATCCCGGAACGGAGAACTGCTCGCCCATTTCAGCTGCAAAGGTAAACAAGAGGCCGGCAACCAGGATGACACTTCCGATGGCAAAAATCTTCATTTTGTCTCTCCTTTCATAAAGTTATCAGGTAAACCACCAGAACCTTCAAGTTCTTTCACGTCGACCATTTTGGCCTTGCTTGAATTTGTAAAACTGAAATCTGCTGCTGCCACAGCACTACCACGCTTCCAGTTCCTCGTCTGAATGGCGTAATCCGGGGAGCCACTCACTCGCTTGGAGGTAATAACATATCGGTAAGGATACGGTTGATCTCCCTGCCCGATCCATATCTGCCAGTCGACATCGTCCGTTCGAAAAGCAAGATGATCGCATTCGATTCCGCCAATCACGCCGCTACCAAGATCCTTTATGTCAATGACTCCGGCCATCATATTCTCGTAGGGATTCGAAAGCAGCAGATCAGCCGCAGGCAGTGGTCGGTTGTATGTCTCTTGCAGCTCGTTAACCAGGTTATCGAGTGTGCCAGGCAGATCAATCTGTGAGTAAAGATTGAGGTTTTTGCCAAGCAGCGTCAGTATCTTGCCATCAAAAAACAGCTCTATATCGGCAAATCCCCCAGTGCGGGTGACACGAATCTTGTCGGGCCTGTTGAGGACCAGACTGCCTGAGCTAGCCAGGGATAGTTTCTGTCCCTCCGTCGTGATGACATCGAGAATTGCATCAAAATCAAAGGAGAGTGACTGTTGAGCCACCATGAAATCCGACATTGTCTTGAGTATTCTTCTGGCATCCGATTCATCTGCCTTAGCCCCGGCAGAGGTACCGAGGATAATGACCAGAGAGAGCAGTGTCGCATACATCCAGCACGTAAACCTTTTTACTGATGCGTAACCTTGAATGTCCATTTTTGTCTACCTCTTTGAATGTTTATCTTTAACCGGTTGAGCGCAGGTAATAAGCAGTCGCTTTGTTCGCTTCCCCTGATTATTTCCGGATTTCTCCTCCCTTCTCATTTAATCTCCAAAAGCTAATCATTTTTTTTTGTATTATTAAAGTTTATTACGGAAGATTATGTGACAGTATGGAAAATTATGTGACAGTATACCTAATGCCAACGTAAACATCCTGCGGAAAAGCCGCAGGATGTTTACGTTGGCAGGAAAAGACAGGAGACTTACTGGATGAGAGAGGGGTTGGACACTAAACATCTCCAGACCATTTATAACCATATCGCCAAACGGTATGATTTCCAACACGCTATCATCACGGCCAAATCTGATCAGCGGGGACGTAGAATGGTGGTCGAGAGGACCGTTCAGCCCGGTGACCATGTTCTGGATTGTGGAGCAGGAACCGGCAGTACCTCCTTTCTGGCAGCCCAAAAAGTCGGCCCTGACGGTCACGTAACCCTATTTGATCTAAGTGATGGCATGTTAACAGTCGCCAAAGAAAAGGCCAACGTATTGGGACTGCAAGATCGCGTAACATTCCACACGGGGAATATGTTTAACTTGACCTTTGAGGATGGGTACTTTGACGCTGTTCTTTCTACCTATAGTATGTGTCCTTTATACGACCCGGCCAAAGGTGTCTTGGAGCTATTTCGTGTTCTTAAAGCTGGGGGACGGGCTGGGGTGGCTCACTCCACAGAACCATCAAATCCCTTGATGCGCTGGCTGGCAGACCGAATTGAAGACCTGGCCTGGCACATTCCGACCCTCTCGATGGGATGCCGGGCGGTATCCGTTTTGCCAACCTTGAAGCAGGCCGGCGCGACAGTGACATTTCATCGCCTTATCGGGGTGCCGTTGTGGCCGTTTGAGGTCTTTGTGGTAGAGAAACCAAAAGTACGGTGGGAAAAGAAAGTGAGACAATTTTGAAAAATGATACAATACTCTGATAGAAGAGGATACAGAACTTATGGGTACCCTGAATAATTCGATTATTCAAGGTGGCCTAATATCGAAGTATCAAAAAGTAATTTTCAGGATATTAAACTTTTAATAACAGGATAATGCACCGGATAGACCGGTGATCATCATGTTGATGAAAAATATTTTAGTGATAATCTGATGATTGAAACGGCAAGCTTGGCCTTGGCAACTTTCTTTGCAACGATTGGCCCAATCGACGTTGCTGCTGTCTTTGCTGCGCTGACGGCGACTGGAACGCCAGAGTATAAGCGATCGATGGCCATCCGAGCGACGGTGATTGCTTCAATAATTCTGCTCACTTTCGCTCTAGGTGGCAAGCTCATCTTAGCTAGTCTTGGTATATCTCTCGCTGCCTTGAGGACGGCTGGCGGGATATTGCTGTTGCTCATTGGCATTGATATGGTGTTCGCGCGCTCATCCGGCGGCACCTCGACGACAGACGAAGAAGAGCGCGAAGCGATATCGAAACAGGATATTTCTATTTTCCCGATAGCTACGCCACTCATCGCGGGTCCTGGTGCTATGGGTGCGGCTATTCTGTTGATGGCAAATGCAGAAGGAGATCTAAAACGGCAAGTAATTGTTGTTGCCTCGCTCCTTGCCATTTTGTTACTCACCGGTATAGCATTGCTGCTTGCAAGCAAAATTCATCAGCTGCTCGGTGTCACTGGCATGCATGTAATAAGTAGAATTATGGGCGTTTTGCTGTCTGCTTTGGCAGTTCAGTTCATTTTTGATGGTATTAAACAAAGTGGTGTGTTTGGCACTTGACTGCAAACTTAAACCATCTTACCAGGGCATCCAATCGACTCGCCTAGACAAATTATGGTGACAGTATACGTAATTCCAAGCAAAACATCCTGCGGACAAGCTGAAACAATATTACTATCCAGTATCAAGTTATGGAGGGTGCCCAAGGTTCTTAAAATACAAGGGAGAAGCAGGGGGGACCGTGGAAATCATGGCTTGGGTTATGCTCTATCCTCTCAGTTTGGGGACGACAACAGAGCTCGGCATGTAACCGCATTACGGGAACTCTCCGGGCGGAGCAGTCAAGGGGACGGAACTCTGTAGGTGTAAAATGAATTACATGATGCAGCGGGGAAAAATGACACGAATTGATTTTACCGACATAGAAGGCATCAAAGTCGGCCACGCCCATGATCTATCTGCAGCAACGGGCTGCACCGTCATCATCGCCCCTGGAGGTGCGACAGTAGGCGTTGACGTACGGGGGGGCGCTCCGGGGACACGGGAAACAGATCTTTTAAGCCCCGTCAATCTCGTACAGAAAATCCACGGGATACTCCTGACCGGGGGGAGTGCCTTCGGCCTGGATGCTGCAGCCGGAGTTATGCAATACCTTGAGGAGCATGCTATTGGCTTTGACGTTCAGGTTGCTAAAGTACCTATCGTGTGCGGTGCTGCGCTGTTCGATCTCATGATCGGTGATCCGAGGATCAGACCCGATAAGGCGATGGGGTATCGGGCATGCATGAATGCCGGCTTCGCATCGCTTGAACAGGGCAATGTCGGTGCCGGAACAGGTGCTACTGTTGGAAAGATTCGCGGCATGGGACGGGCCATGAAAAGCGGCTTCGGTCATTTCGCTTTTCATATCGGAGAACTGAAGGTTGGGGCCCTCGTTGCCGTCAACTGCCTTGGAGATGTGGTTGATCCCCAGACCGGCGGAAAATTGGCCGGCCTTCTCAGCGAAAACCTGCAATCATTCGATAATACGGAAGAAACATTAATCTCTTCATATGCTGATATAGGTAATCTTTTCAGCGGCAACACCACCATCGGTGTTGTCGCGACAAATGCGTCCCTTACTAAAGCACAGGCCACAAAACTCGCCTCCATGGCCCATAACGGTTACGCCAGGACATTACGCCCGGCCCATACCATGTTCGATGGTGACACCATCTTTGCCATGTCAACCGGCAGTGTCGAAGCAGACCTGAGTCAGTGTAGGGACTCTTGCAGCGATAGCCATGGAGCGGGCTGTCCTGGCAGCCCTGGAGAATTCAGGACCGCTCTGCGGTCTTCTCTGCTGCGCTGACTTGAAGGCGAAACAAAAAGATGACAAAACTTGTGACAAGGGTCAAAAGGAATAACCTAATCATCATCCACCGGGGAGAACCGGCCAGCGTCTTGCGTCGGTTGCTTGCCGATCATAATTCAAGGTGGCCCTGAGCTCTTCCTGCCGGTTCACCGGCAACCTGGAATGACCGCCGAACCATCAAAAAAAAATTGTATATGAGGTATTTATCTTAACAAGAAGGGAATAATGGAAACGATAGATCTAAAAGACAAATTTTCACAATTTAGTGATTTCTGGAGCCCAAAAATAGTTGGTGAACTCAATGGTCAGCTGGTGAAACTGGCAAAATTGAAAGGGGAATTTGTCTGGCATCACCATGAGAATGAAGATGAACTCTTTATGGTAATAAAAGGCAGCCTGACAATCAAAACGAGAGATAAGGATATTCAGCTAGCTGAAGGCCAATTCTTTATTATTCCAAGAGGTGTAGAACATATGCCTGTGGCCGATGAAGAATGCCATGTCCTGCTTTTTGAGCCGGATACTGTCCTCAATACCGGTAATGTGGTGAATGAAAGAACTGTTCAATTTATTGAAAAAATATAGAAATCAACAGAGATTACTCTTTGATAGAGCATAAAAACAGACTTTTAAAGATGAGAATTCTTCTCACATACCCTTATTGTCTGGAAGATCGAATCCATGCGGAAAACGTCGAGAGCATGCCCATCGGCATCTACTATGTGGCGGCTCTTTTAAAGGAAAAAAATTATGATGTCGAAATCATCAACTGGCAGAAACTCGGCCGGACTCCTGAAGAGATAAGGGCTATACTCATCGAAAAGAGCCCTGATGTAATCGGGTTTTCCATTCTCCAGGCAAACCGGTGGGGCGGCATCGAAATAGCAAAGGTTGCAAAACAGGTCAACCCGGACGTGAAAATTGTCTTCGGCGGCATCACCCCCACATTTCTCTGGAAACATTTCCTCACTCACTTCCCTGAAATAGACTGCATTATTCGAGGAGAAGGTGAATATACCTTTCTCGAATTGATACAATGTTACGAAAAAAAGGAATTCGAAAGCATCGGCGTCATTCCTGGAATCGCCTTCCGGGAGAACCACATTCCGGTAAAAAACCGGGATTCCGAACCCGTTCAAAACCTTGACGAACTACCCAATCCAGCGAAATATTACCCCTTTAATCACCTGGCCCTGACGCGAGGCTGTCCCGGGAACTGCACATTCTGCGGTTCCCCTCAATTTTGGGGACAGAAGGTACGATTTCACTCGACCGGCTACTTTGTTGACCAGCTTGAACTTCAATACAGAAGAGGCATCACCTTTTTCCTTATTTCAGACGACACCTTCACCTTCAAAAAAGAGCGGGTAATTGAATCTGATGGACACGTAAAAAGCTAAAACGCCATTTTCAACCGATCCAACCGATTCGGCTGAAAGTTTAAATAAAATGCGACGTATTCTCGTAAACGTCGCTTCAATTGCTCTTTGATAAGACAACAGACAGCCAAGACGGCCCAAAAAACACCACATAGTGGTACCTGTGGTTCATTTTGCCACTTTCTGTGCCGACTGGCCCTGAAAATGTTGACACCTATGGCCTTCATTACTGCGGCAAAACATACTGCCTTCATGCCGCGTACCCGAAGGTGCTTGACACCCGTGCGCCGGTCGAACTCAGACATGGTCGCTTCGACTCCAGCCCTGAACCTGTACTTATCCTTGAATAAGGCCGTGGGCTCAATGCGTTTGCGGCAGGCAAGGCGAATATCTTTGTGTTTATAGCGGATGTAATAGGCCTTTTTTCCTTTGCAGATGGGGCATTGTTTAAATACAGGACAATTGGAGCAAACACTTGGTGTAAAGGATGCACTGAAGCCGGTTGATATTTTTTTCACCCTGCTCGGGGCAAAACCTTGAGGGCAGGAAGTGATCCAGCCCTGATCGTTGATGGTAAAATCGGCAAGGTGCATTTTCTTCTGATTGCCAGGCATAGCCGGGGCAATCACAGTAACACAGTGCTCTTTCCGTGCTTGCTCGCAATTGCTATCGCTGCCATAGAGCGAATCAGCGAGGAGCTGCTGCGGAGACATTTCTTGTTGCTTAAGTTTTTCCAAGGCAGGCAGCAGGCTGCCGGCATCGTGTTTGTCCGCTGACTCAACGGCGACATGGGTAATCAGGGAAAGGTGTTTATCGGCACCTTCAGTGTAATTCTCAACGACCTGCACTTGATAGCCCTGTCCTTTATGGCTGCTGTAACCGGCATCCGGATCAGAGGGATTTTGCAGAGAATCCGAAGGCACATCTTTATTTGGTCTGGCGACTGCCTTTGGTTCGGTGGAACCTGTGTTATCGTCTGCGACGATGCACTGTTCCTTGAAGAGCCGAACCAGCAGCTTAAAGCTGCTCATGTCGTGGATGGATCTTTCTGAACCAAAATGCTGGGTCAGGATAAATACATCATCAGCGAGTTGGTCAAGAGTCCTGCTTGACTCTGAAGGTTTGACCATGGCGAAAAGAGATCCTTCTTTTTTGCCGAGATAGCGCCCGGTCAGGCTTTCGTCAAGTTGATCAAAGAGAATACGGTGTTGACGTTTGAGATTAACCAGGAATTTCTTGATGGTTCTCGCGAACAGCCCGATACGGCCGAGATTGCGCATATTGGATTTCACATGCACGGAGTCCATACGCTGCTTGGACAGGTCGGCTTTGAAGAGCTTGGCTAAGGTTTGCAGTGTCTTATCAAATATTTCATTGTATGTCTCATCTGTGGACATGAAGTTACGCATAGTCCAGAGAGATTTATGACTGATGTAGGAGGCTGCGTCAGAGGCGTTGGTGATATTGAGGGCATAGTGCCACTGGATGTTAAAACAAAACTGTTCCACGGCTTGGTCATCGGTCAGGTCATGCATCTGTTGGAGAACCATCAGTCCCATCATCGAATAGAGTTCCTTAGTAGGACGACCATTCCATTCATGGTAGTGACTGCGCAGAGTCTCCACCGGCAGTTTGGGGAGGATTTTCTGCTGGAACAGCCCCGACCATGAGTCAACGAGAAGTTTTCGTCTCTTGGGTCCCAAATGGCCCCAGGGATCGAATATGTTAAGCTGTTTGTGGTTTTTTACATGAAACATTTATTCCCTCGTATTTATTTGAAATTACGAGATAATATTAATATAAAACGCGTTTTTTGGCAACAGCTAAATTTGGTTTTATGACGTAATATTAGCAGGTTGAGCTAAAAACACTTTTTACGATTCCATCAGATCTGCAAAGAGATCATTGAACGTGGACTCGAGATAATCTGGTTTGCGATATCAAGGGTCAATTTTATAACGGAAGAGGTCGTCTACTGGATGAGAAAGGCCGGATGCATCCAGATCAGTTTTGGTGTGGAAAGCGGTTCTCCGACAATCAGGAATATCCTGAACAAAAGGACCACGAATGAGCAGATTAAAAATGCGTTCAAAATCACCCTAAATTGCGGCATACTGCCCCGGGCATATATCATTTTCGGCTCCCCCGGCGAAACGAGAAAGACGATTCAGGAAAGCATTGATCTCATCAACGAGATCAAACCCCTTGTCATCATTTTTCACGTTCTTGTCGTGTTCCCGGGTACCAGGCTCTATCAGAATTTTAAGAAAAAGTTCAACATCTCAGATGACTTATGGTTGAAGCCGATTGAAGATATCATGTACTTTGAAATCGACGAACGTCTGTCTATGGAAAAAATTGAGCAATTCAAGAATATGCTGCACCGGAACTTTTTTAAAAATCTTCCCTCTTTTGTGGATGAGATTGAACTTATCGATGATCCCGAACTCTATCCGATGCACGCCGATTTCTACTCAAGGCTTGCCATAAGCTTTGACAAGGGCGAATATTCAAGGGTTGAAGCGCTTGGAGATAGTAAAGTAATTGCGGAAAAACTGTACCGGAAATCCCTGGAATATCATCCTGTGCCCCGCGCATATCTCGGTATTGGAATGATTCGGCAGAAAAACAGAGACCTTGCCGGATCCATAGAAGTCCTTTCCGAAGGGGTAAAACACTTTCCTGATGACGAGCTGATAAACACCTGTTTGGGTATCAGCTATATGAACCTGGGCCAATTCAATAGTGCCCTTTCCTACCTTCTGAAATTCCAGGAATCGCAACAGGCCTTGAATTTTATTGCCACCTGCTACAACGGATTGAACGATCATGAAAAAGAGGCAGCCGCTCGAAAAAAGCTTCGCTTGTTCCAACAGGGGAGGAATCTAAACGGGCGCCTTGAATAATTGCCTTTTCTGTCGATCTCTTCGTTATACCCGATGGCAACGCTTTTAGGTTATGAGGAGATACGGGGACAGGATACATAATTCTCAGGAACGGGGACGGAATTATTTGATTTTGAAGGATTTTTTTGTGAGATTCGTGTACTGCTTATTCAAGGAACCGCATAAAGAGTGCCTTAAGATATGAAAGAAAAAAACAAACATATTTCAACCGAATGCTATCCCTGTATATTCCAGCAGCTTTCATCCCTGGCAGCACTTGTGAAATTGAATGACGTGGAGAAAAAAAGCCTCTTTGAAGAGTCAATGCAATATCTTCTGGAAACGCATGGTGAGGGTATTGTGGTGCAGCACATCATAAGGAAGGCTACCGATTCCGTCATTGACCTGCTAAACAAGCCAAGCGATTTTGATCCCTATCGTGCAATAAAGACTCGCTCCAACGATATCGCACGTAGCTATTCCCAGGTGTTTAAAGAAATCTGATTACGCATGAAACTCAGCCACCTTCAAAATCCGTGCTGGGAAAGGCAGCGTCCTGACGGCTATGAAACAAAAACGTGGTATCAACCGGCGTAGATCGAAGCGCCTGTTGAACCGATAACAAAACTCCGCGAGATACCGATGGAAATGCTTCTCGCTGATGGCATGAAAGGTACCTCGCAGCGAGTTCTTCACGTTGCCGATGATGGTATTGACCCATTTAAACTCTGGGATCTTGACACTGTCCGGGCCGCCACCGGTGATGATTACCGTGTGCTCATGGCCGGCCCGACCGAGCGCATTGAAACAGCCCAGACCATCGGAGATAACCATAGAACCGGGAGCAAGATGGTCGGCGGCCCAGGCTTTAACCGCTTCCAGTGAGAATGAGCGGACACGAGTAAAACGCATGTTCAGGGGATGGTCCTCTTCATTGGTTGTCACGGCGGCAATAAACGGTAGTTTACCGGTTGCCCCTCGACCGCGATTGCCGTCATGCTTTTTGCCGCCCCAGTAGGAGTCATCAAGTTGTATGAAACCGGCAAGTGGCTTGCTGTCGTCACGCAGTTTCATAACCTGCTGGAGTTTATGCTTCATGAGCAGTGCGGTATTGCTGGCAACACCGAGTGTTCGGGACATACTGAGGGCGGAGACACTGGTCTTTGATTGGGTTACCAGATAGATGGCAAGCAGCCAGGTGGTAAGCGGTAATTTGGTGGCAGCAAAGATCGTCCCGGAGGTGAGCGAGGTCTGTCTGTGACAGTGATTACACTGAAACAGCAGTCGGCCTTTCAACTCGCAATACGCGGTATGGCCACAGGCAGGGCAGACGAACCCCGTGGGCCAGCGCCACTGGAAAAGGGCTTGTCGGCATTGCTTTTCGGTACCGTAATGTTGAAGAAATTCGGTCAAGCTGAGCCCTGGTTGAAATTGAATTTTGTTTCTCGCCATGGTTGTGTTCCTCCCGTTAAGGTTTGGAGCAGGGTACCATGGCTGGGGTATCACCAAGTGATCACCCCTCCCATAAAAACGTGTGTAGCTGAGTTTGCTGCGTAATCAGATAAAGAAAAGATCAGGAAATCCCGCTCACCCCTTGAGACAGCCGTGAAGATCGCCGCTGCCGGTAATATTATTGATTTTGGAGCGAAGAATCATGTTGCTCTTTCCATAGAAGAAGAGCTTGACTCGATTGATCAGCGTGGCTTTGGCGTTTATCACTTCGATGCCTTTTTCAAACGGCTTTCGACGGCAGGTACCCTGTTATATATCTGTGATAATGCGGGCGAGATTGTTTTAGACAAGCTTTTCATAGAGGAGATCAAAAAGGCTTTTCCATCAGTAGCTATAATCTGTGCTTTGAGGGAAAGACCGATCATCAATGACGCTGTGCTCAATGATGCGCTCTCTGTCGGGCTTGACCGGGTGGCAACTGTTATTTCGTCCGGAAGTGTTTATCCCGGGACGATTCTCGAGGAAACTACCCGCGCCTTTAGGGAACTCTTCGATAAATCCGATCTTATTATCTCCAAAGGGCAGGGAAACTTTGAATCACTGCTTGATACGGCTAACGAAAAGGTGTTTTTCATCCTGAGAATCAAGTGTGATCTGATGGCAAGACTCTCAGGAACCCAGCGGGGAAATCTCGTTCTTATGCAAGGAAAACAGCCGCTGACTGGTCATTGAGGGCGCCTTGAGCATAATGATCTTTCGTTGTTATCATAGTTGGCTACCGTGTTCAGACCCCGGTAAGGAAAAAAATATAGTTCTTCAGGCCGTCCATGAGCGGTTTTTGGGCACTTTCGAGTGGCTTCATTACCGCGATCATTGACATTCAATCACAAAACAGAAGGAGAGATTTTCATGAGAAAGTTGATTTTGTTGGGAGCATTCCTGGGAGTTGTTGTTCTTTGCAGTACCGCGTTAGCCGGAGATCTTGTCGGTGAGTGGCAGGCTCTTGCCGGCAAACACTATGGCGCACTAAGCGGTGCTCCTCAACATTCGGTTCGTCCCTCTGGCAGTTATTATAGTACCGACATCCCATGGGTTTTGAAAGTCACGGAACAGGAAGGTTCCGGGTTTCACGGGCAGTGGTGCAGTCCGAAAAAATGCGAGTCTCTGGTGGGCGTCATCAGGAAAGACGGTTCCATGCTCATGGTTGATGAAGACTCCACGTTCCATGCCACCATGTACGGCGATGAAATGGAACTGTGTGTCACCGAGCCCGGAGAATCCTCCCGTATCGCTGTCTGCAACACGATGAAGAAGAAATAGCACCGTCGAGACTGTATCAGCAACGTAACAGGACTTTGGGGTCTGACCACGGTAAGTTGTTGGTAACACATTAGCTCAATTATTCAAGGTACCCTTAATATATCCTGCAACCCGGCGTTCCAACAAATGGGTACCCTGAGTACCTGGAAAATAAATAATGGCCATGACTCTACGCGAAAAGATGCTCCAGGAAATGGAGCATAAAGAACTATTTGAACAGGCTCTGAATTACGCTCTGGCCTATGCAGGCGAAGTCCGTGAAAGAAACGTATTTCCAACTGATGATGCAGTTGCCGACCTGGACAGGTTCACAGAAGCCTTGCCCGGTTCTACAGGAGAGGCCGACGATATCCTGGAATTATTGAATCAGTACGGTTCACCGGCGACAGTTGCGCAGACCGGGGGCCGCTATTTTGGTTTTGTTGACGGTGGTGTCCTGCCTGTATCTCTCGCAGCGCGGTTATTGTCGGATTTCTGGGATCAAAATGCGGCTCTTTATGATATGTCTCCATTTGCCTCGAAGCTTGAAGAGGTCTGTGAGTCATGGCTCAGAGAACTGCTCGGTTTGCCTGGAAAAATTGTTGCCGGATTTGTAAACGGCTCTTCTCTTGCGATATTTTGTGGACTCGCTGCGGCTCGATATCGGATTTCACAAAACAGTAATTGGGATATAAACAAAAAAGGTCTTTATGGTGCGCCCAAGGTACGGATCATAGCCGGGCAACAAGCACATGGATCGGTGTCTAAAGCTGTGGCCCTTTTAGGGTTCGGAATTGATAATGTAGAGTGGGTTGATACAGACGCAGAGGGCAGGATCGTGCCTGCAAAAATACCTGAAATGGATGAAAAGACGATACTTATCCTGCAAGCTGGCAACGTATGCTCAGGAGCCTTTGATTCTTTCGAAGAAATCTGCCCAAAAGCAAATAAAGCAAAAGCGTGGGTACACATTGATGGTGCGTTTGGTCTTTGGGCGGCAGCCTCCAAAATGTTTATGCCTCTTACAAGAGGAATCGAGAAAGCAAATTCTTTCTCATTAGACGGGCATAAAACGCTGAATACACCCTATGACAACGGTATTGTCCTTTGTGATGACAAAGAAGCACTGACAAATGCCTTACACGTTTCGGGGTCATATATCAGAAAAAGTGGAAACAGGGATGGGATGTTTTACACTCCTGAAATGTCCAGAAGAGCTCGATCTATTGAACTTTGGGCTGCCTTGAAATATTTGGGAAAAGATGGTGTTGACGAGTTGGTATCGGGACTTCATCAACGGGCATTGCAATTTGGGGAAGAACTAAAGGCCGAGGGCTTTCAAATTCTCAATGATGTTGTATTTAACCAGGTGGTTGTAGCGTGCGATAGCGATGTGTTAACAGATCTGACTATGCAAAATATCCAGAAATCCGGAGAGTGCTGGGCCGGTGGCGCTAACTGGGGCGGAAAGGCAGTTATCCGCCTAAGTGTTTGTTCGTGGGTTACCACCGAGACAGATATCACACGTTCTGTCAGAGCTTTTGTTACCGCCAGAGAGAAGGCTCTGGGAAAATATCGAAACCCATGAGACTGCCTACCAGCAAGGCGATTAAACCCGGCATGCATAAAGGGGAACAACGATCATGTTGAAACAGATTAAGGCGGGCGTTCTGAGGATTGCCTATTCTGATAACGGTCCGTCGAACGGCACGCCGGTAGTGCTCCTTCACGGCTTCCCCTATGATGTGCATGCTTATGATGCGGTGAGCCCTCTTTTAGTTTCAAAGGGTTGTCGCGTGATCGTTCCCTATTTGCGTGGATATGGACCAACACGGTTTTTATATCCGGATACTCCACGCTCCGGTCAACAGGCAGTGCTTGCCCATGATCTCCTTGCCTTTATGGACTCACTTGAAATCTCGAAGGGTGTGCTTGCCGGATACGACTGGGGTGGGCGTGCAGCGTGTATATTGGCGGCTCTCCGCCCCGATCGGGTGCGCGCACTGGTTTCGGTAGGGGGCTATAACATTCAGGACATTCCAGGTTCTCTTAAGCCCCAGATTCCGGAAAATGAATATCGTTACTGGTATCAATACTATTTCCACTCTCAGAGGGGGAGAGCGGGGCTGTCTCAAAACCGCCGTGAACTTTGCAAGCTTCTTTGGCAATTGTGGTCGCCAACCTGGAAATTCACAGACGAAGATTTCAACCGGACAGCTCTTTCCTTCGACAATCCTGACTTTGTCGACGTGGTAATCCATTCGTACCGGCATCGCTTTGGACTGGTACCTGGAGACCCTGCAGTAGAAGAAACCGAACAACGCCTGACCGGGCGGCCAAAAATATCTGTGCCGTCGATTACGCTGGATGGGCATGACGATGGCGTTGCTCCTGCAGGCGGATCAAAGGATCATCATTATTTCTTCACTGGAAAGCATGAGCATCAGGTGATTCCCGGTGTTGGTCACAATCTCCCTCAAGAAGCTCCACGTGCGTTTGCGGAAGCGGTGTTGTCCTCCATTTTTCCGCTGACGGAGGCAAGCAAAGATGAAATGTGAAAAGTGTGCGTCTGTAATTTCCCCCGATGACAGCTATCAACATTCGGGCAAAACTCTCTGTGAAGATTGTTATCTGGATGTCGTGGCAATGCCCAAGACGTGCGATCCCTGGGCTGTCTACAGCGCCAGGAAAACAGTTTCTCAGGACATTATTCTCACCGCAGAGCAGCAAAAGATCTTTGCCGTCATAAAAACGAAAGGCCCGCTCACCTTGGAGCGGATTTGCGCCGACCTGGCTATTACAGAAGAAATATTCCGTCGTAATTTCGCAACGCTGAGGCACATGAAGTTGGCCAGGGCCTGTAAGATGGAGGGTATGGTCTGTTATATTTTGTTCGATGATCAAACCGGGTGATCTGCTATGCCTGCCACCCAGTTTGAGCCATTTCATGTACGGCCACGCTCGGCCAATCGTTTATAACTGCCGTCAGGGCCGTTGTGTCGGGACCGGCGGTATCTTCTTCGTGCTGCTTTTCAACCAGAGGTTTAGGTATTATTGTTGAGAGTACCTTGCGCATTGGCAGCTTTTATAGGGTTTGCCAATCATCGGCTTTTTTCCGGTACCGTCAAGACTCCTGAACAGTGGCAGTAATGCGTCATAGGTATGACATCTCCAGAGCAGTTTGAAAATTCACAGGTAAAATATAAATAATGAACAAAATGAAAACGATTCTCCTTGCTGCCCTGTTAGTCATGTTGGCAAACAGTGCCTATTGTATCGACATCAAGGAGGAAAAGGTCGAATTCGGCCCTTTCGGCAGCGTGCATCTGTACCGCATGGGAGATAAGTCGAAGAATCTTGTGCTCTTTATATCAGGCGATGGCGGCTGGAATCTCGGTGTCATCGACATGGCACGGGAACTCGCCTCGACCGGTGCGCTGGTGGCCGGTATTGACATAAATGATTACCTGAAAGCTTTGGGAAGTATCAAGGAGCCATGTTCCTACCCGGCTGCGCATTTTGAGGCATTAAGCCAGTTCCTGCAGAAAAAATACGGGTTCGCTGCATATAAACTGCCGGTGCTGGTCGGCTATTCTTCCGGTGCGACGCTGGTCTATGCCATTCTCGCTCAATCTCCGGCCAACACCTTTCAGGGTGGTATCAGTCTCGGCTTCTGTCCTGATTTGCCGCTGCCAAAACCCCTGTGCAAGGGGAGTGGCAGTCTGACCTGGAAAATGGCCGAAAGGCAGAAAAACACCTATATCTTTGATGCGGTCAGGCAGCTGCCTGCCCCCTGGGTGGCCCTGCAGGGAACTACCGATCAGGTCTGCCCTCCGGGTTCAACAAAAGCGTATGTCGAAAAAGTCGGCAACGGGCGGGTGGTGATGCTCCCCAAGGTTGGGCACGGCTATTCAGTGCCAAGAAACTGGCTGCCCCAATTCAAGCAGGTGTTCAAAGAGCTGACGGAACCGGCAGAACCTCAGCCTCAAGCTGACAAGCCACCGATAAGCGGCGATCTTGCCGGTCTGCCGCTGGAACTTCTGCCCGTATCGCAGAAAGGAAAAGAACTGGCTGTTATTGTCAGTGGCGATGGCGGTTGGGCCGGTATCGATAAATCTCTGGGGGAAGCCTTAAACACGGCGGGTATTCCCGTGGTCGGCCTCAATTCACTGCAATATTTTTGGAGCCGTAAAGATCCGGAGCAAACGGCAAAAGATATGGGTCTTATCATTGACCATTATTCCAGGGAATGGAGCCGTGATGAGGTTATTTTGATCGGCTATTCGCGAGGTGCGGATGTTGTTCCTTTCATGGTAAACAGAATGGATTCCGGATTACGAAAGCTGGTAAAGGAGATTGTTCTGATCGGCCCTGAACCAACCGTGGATTTTCAGTTCCATTTATCAGACTGGCTCACCGGCGGAAAATACGATACTTCCTATCCGCTCATGCCGGAAATGGAAAAACTGCGGAACCAGAATGTATTATGCATCTATGGTTCTGAAGAAGCCACCAGTTTGTGTCCTGAACTTGACAAGAATGCCTATCGTATCAAGGAAATGAAAGGCGGCCACCATTATGGCGGGAACTATGATATGCTGGCACGACTTGTGCTGGCACATATTAATGCAGATTAACGAGTGTCTGTCCATAAATGACCATTTTATCCCGTCGCTTCGTTATTCTCCGAGTTTAATAATAGTAATATCGAATATATACCTGTTGTTAAATAGGTCGGGCGTCTCGATCCAGAACAAAAGGACGAAAACTAACTAACTCGTAAAAATAAATTCAGGAGGAGAACAACTATGGCACTTGTACCGATGCGCCAGATCCTCGACGAGGCCGCCAAGGGCGGTTACGGCGTCGGGGCGTTCAATGTCAACAATATGGAACAGATCCAGGCAATCATGGAGGCTGCCGTTGAAACGCACAGTCCGGTGATCATCCAGGCCAGCCGGGGAGCTCTGAAGTACAGCAAGCTCATCTATCTGAAAAAGCTGATGGAGGCGGCAGTCGAGGAATGTCCGCAGATCCCGGTAGCACTGCATCTGGATCACGGCAACGGTCCCGAGTCATGCCGGATTGCAATCGAGCTGGGATTCACCTCGGTGATGATGGATGGCTCTCTTGATGAAAGCGGGAAAGTACCGAACAGCTATGAGCAAAATGTTGAGGTGACGCGTCAGGTCGTTGAACTGGCCCATCCGTTCGGCGTCACGGTGGAAGGAGAACTCGGCTGCCTTGGCGGCATCGAAGATGGCCAGGGCGCAGGGCTCAGCGACTCGGAAATCCAGCAGCACCTGACCGATCCGGTACAGGCTGAGGATTTCGTTGCCCAAACAGGACTGGATGCTCTGGCTGTGGCAATCGGAACGAGTCATGGAGCATACAAATCAGGAATCAAGGATCCCAAAACGGGCAAAATCATGCCTCCCAAACTGGCGATGGAGCGTATCCACCAGATTCATGCGAAAATGCCCAACTGCCACATGGTAATGCACGGTTCAAGTTCGGTGCCGCAGGAACTGATCGAGATGATAAACCGCTATGGCGGTAAAATGCCGGGTGCATTCGGCATTCCGCTTGCGGAAATTCAGGACGGCATCAAACACGGAGTACGCAAGGTCAACGTTGATACCGACAGCCGGCTGGCGATGACAGCGGCGATCCGCAAGGTATTCACCGAGCAGCCGGAAAAGTTCGACCCGCGTGACTATCTCAGGCCCGCGCGTGAAATGATGAAGCAGGTGTATGTCGCCCGGATGAAAACCTTCGGCCAGGCAGGTCATGCCAGCGATTACCGCCAGATGACGCTGGCTGACATGAAGGAGATCTATGCGGCGCAGCCGGGATGAAAGCCGGCGGATTTGTTTAGATGAAAAGACCGGTCGTTTCTCCCCGGAAGCGGCCGGTTCTAAAATAGTGTGCAGAGCCCTCAATAATGTGCAGATTTTTGAGAACGTCGGCTTAACTCTGGTGCTGCAACGGTTATTGCTGCCGTTGCAGCCTTGACAGGTGCTGGTCAGTCGACTGCTCGCGAATTGAAAAAATTCCGGATGATCCCTGCAGCATCCTCGGCAGTTTCAACAAATTGAAAAATATCAAGATCTTTCCGAGAAATTGAGCCTTCTTCGACGAGAAAATCAAAGTTTATCAATTTCCTCCAGAACGCCTCTCCAAAAAGGATCACCGGCAGCGGCTTGATTTTTTTTGTCTGAATCAAGGTCAGTGTCTCAAACAGTTCATCCAGGGTTCCAAAACCTCCGGGAAATGCCACAAGGGCTTGAGCACGCATCAGAAAATGCATTTTGCGGATGGAAAAATAATGAAACTGGAAGCAGAGTTCAGGACTGATATACCGGTTTGGCGTCTGTTCGTGCGGCAGGACGATATTGAGTCCCACCGATTTGGCGCCGGCATCATGAGCTCCCCGATTAGCTGCCTCCATGATACCGGGTCCCCCACCGGTTACTACCACCAGGTTACAACCCGACTGGACATGACAGATATCGGAGATCAGGGTGCCGAGTTTTCTAGCTTCATTGTAATAATGACTTTTGGCGAGAATCCTCTCGGCTATGCTAATCTGCTGTTGTGCATTCGGGTTTCCGGGTGCTTCAGCGGCGTCCTGTTCCGCCTGCTGAAGCCGTCTCAACGCTTCTTTTTCTTCAGGAATCCTGCTCCCGCCAAAGACGACGACAGTTGCTTCGACTCCGTGTTCCTGTTGGAGGAGTTCAGGTTTAAGCAATTCGAGCTGAAGTCGCACCGGACGGAGTTCTTCCCTGGTCAGAAAGTCAGTATCCGCGTACGAAAGGCGGTAGCTTGCTGATGCTGTCTGCGGAGTATCATCGCCTCTGCTGGCTTCGGTAATACCCTCAGCGGATGTCGGATAGCAGTGCAGTTGTGATCGAGGGGGCATTGCAAATCTCCTTGGAGAAATATTTTTCTTGTAAAGAGAGCAATCAGCCGGCGTCAGCCGTCGTTGCCTGCTTCAACGGAAGTTATTATTTCGATCCAAACGGCAGTATAACTGCTGCTCGAAGTACAATTTTACTAATGAATGGCAAAGTTATCATTGACTTGTTACGTTAGGCAAAGCATCTGGCTGTTTAAACAGTAACTTATAATAGTGCAGTGTCAGCCTTGAGTTCCTGATGACGATCTGTCGAACATTTATTGAACGAGGGATCTATGTCACATTAATCAGGTAGCTGAGGTTTCCAGTTGATTCCGGATTGTTTTGTGACTTCCCGGTCCATTGTTATACTGCTCATCGTCTTACCCGGCCCGTGAAAAAAAAGATATTTTGATTTTTTCGATAGAATTTAGTTTCATTGGGCAAAAAGGAGACAGAGATGGATTATTCTATTTTAATTAAGCTACTTGGGATCTTCCTGCTCATCATTGGCAATGCCTTCTTCGTGGGTTCGGAAATTGCGCTCACCTCAGCACGGCGCAGTCGCATTCAACACCTGGCCGAACACGGCGATACCTCGGCAAAGATCGTGAAATTGCTCCACGCGGAGCCGGAGCGTTTCTATACGGTGACCCAGATAGGTATCACCCTGATGTCGCTTGCCCTGGGAGCCATCGGCAGTTGTTGATTTCCATTCACCATGAAACTCGTCACGTTCAAGTTGTATTGCTTTAAGCTCTTTATCCGTTACCTTTATCCCTTTTGGGTAATGTGCCGATCTAGCTGAGCCGCCTTTCAAACCTTTTCTGGTTGTGGTTGCAGCATCAAATTAACAATCGTCTCATGGCTGACAAGTGGCTTTCCACGCCAGTTCATGCTAATAAACGAAATAATCTGTGCTCAATTTTATTCCACTTGCTCGTTCCGGAGGAAAATGACTGACATGTATGGGATATCAGTTCATGGCCAACTGCTGTAATTCAATTTCCATAAGCGTACTCTCGAACCATTACTTCCTCCACCATCTGCCGTGATCACTAATCTTGAGCTTCAGGATAAAGATCGCTTCCATGCAACCACCACCGTCGATGTGGAGACAGCAAACTTGCGTGTCATGATCTGTCCGACGCTAACCCAGGCTGAGTTATCGGCCATATCGTAACACCATAAGGGTTAGCTCTTCCTAGTTGTCGACAAAGTCATAAACCTTGACTGCTCCGGCCCCTGGCCGTAACTCCCGCCGTTGTACGTCCAACTAACTTCTCTGGTATACAGAAATACGGCGTCCATCACACATGCCCTTGTCGTGCATAAAAACTCAAACTGTGCATACGACAGGATGACGGATCCTCCAGGGTTGGTGCCGCAGGCGTAGCCATTCTCAGTAAGTGCCAACTGAAGTATGGCTGACAAGGAACCCTGCGAGCGCAACCAGATCCAAGCCCAAACTACACGTCCAGCGCAAGGAGATCCGGATCCCCCAGAGGGTGGGCCAACCAGGTCCAGGCATCTGCAGTTGCATAACAGATGCCCCTGCCACCACCAACCTTGCGTACGTGTGGATACGATGGAGTAAGCCTCCCTGCTTATAGTCTTTAGGCCTGTTATAGAGTTTCGTGCAACTTTAGTAGCTTTGACAAGTGTTATCCCACCATGCCCAAGCACCTTGGCCTCGTTCGCAGCAAATAAACGCCTTAGCTCTCGTCTAAGCCCACAAGATTATATAACGTGCCGAACGCCCCTGCACAAATAAACACAAATGGAGAAAATGGCCAGAAAATTAGTACGATTACCACCCTGCTCGATCCATTTATAGATTTTGTTGTTCATTGCCAGTGAATTCGAGGGTATTCTGGAACCGGAGGAAACGGCTATGATCAACGCTGTTTTTGATCTTGATGAACATACCGCCAGTGAAATCATGATTCCCCGCACAAAAATAGTCAGCCTGCAAAAGGACATGGCGATAAATGAATTTCTTGAGCTTTTTCAGCATGAAAGGCATCATCGCTATCCGGTATATGATATGCAGATCGACAATATTGTTGGCGTGCTTTCTATTAAAGAAGTATTAAAAAAGGTTGGCACTATGGAGATGGCCCGGAGCATTGAAGTTCCAATCAGTTCAATAATGCTACCACCTTATGTGGTTCCTGAAACAAAGTCTCTCCGATCCCTGCTCGCAGATTTCAAAAGCCACCGGCAGCAAATGGCAATCGTTATCGATGAGTTTGGCGGTACCGCCGGTATCGTTACACTGGAAGACATCCTTGAGGAGGTGGTGGGTGACTATGAAGATGAATTCTCAACTGCTCCCAAGCTCATAAAGACAAATGACAAAGAAGAAAAATTTGTCGTTGATCCGAGCATTTATCTGGAAGATCTCGAGAGGGCAATCAAAGTTTCATTCCCATCCGGAGATTATAAAACACTGGCAGGGCTCATCTATAAGGTGCTTGCTCGAGTACCGGAAATCGGTGAAATTGTAGAAATTTCCGGATGCAGGATCACCGTGGAATCGATGGAACAGCACCATATTCTCCAGGTTGTGCTGGAGCGAATTATTGTTGAGGAGCCGACGCTGCCCGCTGAACCAGATGGGGAAGATGAAACCTCCCAAAACAATTAATGGGCCGGATAAGACGCCTTTCCCCAGCGCGGTCGAATTGACAGTGTTTGCCCTGGTTTTTTTTAACGCGACATAGTTGATGCGAAATGACAAATTATCAATCCGAACACCTGATAGGCACAAGCAATGCAGCAAAGCACCGGCAGTGATTCCGCTCTTGAGCGCTCGGCCCTGATTGTCGCGACCATGACCTCGTTCATGGGTCCGTTCATGATTTCTTCGGTAAATGTGGCCTTACCGGCTATCCAGGCCGATCTTCAGATGGATGCCGTCCAGCTCAGCTGGATTTCCACGGCCTATCTGCTGGCCGTTGCGGTAGGCCTTGTTCCGGCAGGAAAAGTTGCCGACATTCACGGTCGGAAAAAAGTCTTTGCCACCGGCCTGGGAATTTACACCCTTGGTTCAGCCCTGGCCGTATTGGCAGACTCCGCCACGGTGCTGATCGTACTGCGCGTGTTTCAGGGCCTGGGGGCTGCGCTGTTTGTGACGACCGGCATGGCAATCATCACCTCCATATTTCCGCCGAATAAACGCGGCAGGGTTATCGGCATTTATGTTGCCGCTGTCTATATCGGTCTTTCTGTCGGTCCTTTTGCCGGAGGTCTGCTTACCGACTATTTCGGCTGGCGCAGTATCTTTCTGATCATGCTGCCGCTGGGACTGTTCTCTCTTTGGCTGACGCTTCATTATCTGAAAGGGGAATGGCGGGGGGAACCGGGCCAGCGGCTTGATGTCGCCGGTTGTCTGCTGTATGCTTTGGCTGTCGTCAGTCATGGTCTATGGCGCCACACGGCTGCCGTCAACCCTTGGTATCGTTCTGCTTTGTTCCGGCTGCCTTCTGTTTTTCATCTTCATCCGTCACCAGTTGTCTGCCCGGTTTCCCGTCTTTGATATGCGTTTGTTTGCCGGCAATAAGACCTTCGCCTATTCAAGTCTGGCTGCCTTGCTTAACTATTCGGCAACCTTTGCGGTAACCTTCCTGATGAGTCTGTATCTTCAGTATCTGAAAGGAATGTCGCCAGAGACGGCGGGAAGCATATTGATGGCACAACCGGTAATGATGGCGTTGCTGTCACCGCTTGCCGGCAGGCTCTCCGATCGTATTGAACCGCGGTTGCTGGCAACCGCAGGAATGGTCATCACCGTGGTCGGTGTTTCACTTTTTTCGATGCTGCAGGCTGACACCAATACCTCTCTGATTGTTGCCAACCTGGTTCTGCTCGGTACCGGTTTTGCGCTGTTCAGTTCTCCGAACATGAATGCCATCATGGGTGCTGTGGAAAAACGATATTACGGTCTGGCATCTGGAACGGTGGCAACCATGCGCCTGTTCGGCCAGATGTTAAGCATGGCTGTTGCAACCGTTGTTCTTTCTCTCGTCATCGGCCGCCAGGCTATTACCCCGGAAAACTATGACCTGTTCATTCGCAGCATCCATACGGTCTTTCATGATATCAGCCGTTCTTTGTCTGTCGGGGATCTATTTTTCCTGGTCCCGCGGGACTCTGCTTCAGTCGGGATTGCCGGGAAGCGGCAAAGGCCGGTGAGACTGGCAATAGTTACCGGCTGCGACGTTTTTTTGCATCCTTCTTCTTGCGGGGGCGGTGCGGCTCGCCGCCTCCGGCGGGCAGGTTGTGCTTGTCTTCGCTGGCGACCCAGATAAAAATGGATGGTGATTTGCTCCCTTTGTACAGGGGCGCCCGGTAACGACGAACATGAAAATTGCAGCTCATCAGGAGTTGTTCAAATTCCTTGCTCGGCGCGGCCGACCATACTGCCAGACACCCTCCCTGGTTCAGTGCGCGGCGGCAGGCCAGTATCCCTTCGTAAGCGTAGAGACGGTTATTGCCGGTATCGGTCATTGCCTGGGGGCCATTATCTATGTCAAGCAGGATTGCATCAAAGGTGTTTTTGGCAGAAGAAATGATAGCAATAACATTTTCGGTCTTAAGATCAACCCGTCTGTCCGTTAATGGGTGATTGTTGAGTACCCCGAGGAACTGGCGATTCCACTCGACGAGAAAATCCAGTAATTCTGCGACGGTCACCCGGGCATCTGCACCGAGCATATCAAGGGTTTGGCGCAGGGTGTAGCCCATGCCAAGACCACCGATGAGTATACGGACCGCTTTTTTACCGGTGAGATGTGCACATCCCAGCCGGGCCAGCTCCATCTCTGACTCATGGTGGCGACTGAGCATCAAGTCTTTGCCGTTTATTTTTATTATAAAATCAATATCATGTTGGTAAAGTTCCATGTTGCCCCCATCGGGGGTCCGGGCGCTGGCCTGTTTAATACTTGGTTTCATACTGGTATCCAGGTGATGCGCTGTGGATGCATGTTTGGTCGAAGGTGGAGGTTTCGGTGATTTCACCAGTATACGCTATTTTTCCTTTGCTCAGGCAAATAATGATAACATCGTTATTGTTTATGAAAATCGGGAACGCGAGACGAGCCGCCTGCCTTTTCAATGCGGCCGGTAATTGACTGATATCCTTCATCTGAAGAATGGTCGGGGGATTAATTTATTTAGATCTTAACAGGTGAGAATGTAAAGAAGATGAATAACAACGATATTCTGCGTCGACTGCGCTATACCTTTAATTTTGACGATACGAAGATGATTACCATGTTTCGTTCAACCGGTTATCGGGTGACACGGGCGCAGATCAGTGACTGGTTAAAAAAGGAAGATGATCCCGCCTTTAAAAAATGCAGTGATACGCAGATGGCACTTTTCCTGAACGGACTGATCAATGAGAAACGGGGAATAAAAGAAGGTGAACAGCCTGCCCCGGAGAAGAACCTGAGCAACAATATTATTTTCAGAAAGATTAAAATTGCCCTGAATCTAAAAGATGAAGATGTGCTGGAAATCATAAAACGCGCCAAGATGAATGTGAGTAAGCATGAAGTAAGTGCTTTTTTCCGTAAGCCGGGACATAAACACTATCGTAATTGTGGGGACCAGATGCTGCGCACTTTTCTCATGGGACTGCAGCTCACCTATCGTCCAGAGAAATTACCGGGCAGGGGCGAGACGTCAAACGGTACTGCTTCCTCTCCACATCCAGGGAGTTACAAAAGATGACGTCTCAGGCGGTCCTGCAGTTCTGGTTTGAAGAAAGCACTCCTTCGCAATGGTTTTCCAAGAGCGATGCCTTTGACCGGATGATTGTCGAGCGCTTTTCCGATATACATGCACGGGCGGCCCGCTGTGAACTCTATGAATGGAGAGAGCAGGCCCGGGGGAGGCTGGCGGAGATTATCGTGCTTGATCAGTTTTCACGAAATATGTTCAGGGGCTCGCCGCTGTCCTTCGCGCAGGATGCATTAGCACTGGCGCTGGCCCAGGAAGCCGTTTCGATCGGTGCCGATAAACAGCTGACGACGGTTGAAAGAGGCTTCATCTACCTGCCTTTCATGCATAGTGAATCGATACTGATTCACGAGACGGCAGAGGGCTGTATCGTAGACACGGGAACGCATCCAGCCTCGAATGGGAATTAAAACACAAGCGTATTATTGAACGATTCGGCCGTTACCCCCACAGAAATGAGATCCTTGGCAGGAAATCCACCAGCGAGGAGATCAGCTTTCTCAAGCAGCCCGGTTCAACCTTCTAGGAGCCTGTCGGAGAAAGCCCTTGTCCACCGCCTGTGCATTATTGCAAGAAAATTGTTACTCGCAATATCAGTTATATGGCTGTGCTTAATTTCCTGAAAGAGCCTTGATCTGAGAAAAAATTGCAAATCTCCGACGGTCTCTCTAAGGGCAGGACGGGATTCAGTTTATATCGGTGAGTTCGAATTCCCCGGCGAGAAAGACCAGCCAGTCTTCTCTGCTGGAATCATCCCCATGGAGTTCCATGAACCTGTTGATCAGGACGCGCTGATCATAGGTGTCGACGTACTGCCACTTGCCCTGGATTGTCCGGATGGTATCACCGTGTATCTGCTTCATCATTTATTGTTGGTTGTGTTACGGAACGGCTTGTTCATGATTTCAATGAGGCCGGACTGATTCGCCGGAAACTCCGGTCAGCACCATTCCCCTGAGATTGCCTGCATGGTCTGGAACCGGTTGAAGAGGCATTTCTGTGCGAAGGCGCTGCAATAGTTCACGACCTGTCTATCCTATCGTATACCTGTAGTCATCTTTAACCCTCCGTGCAAGTTCGAAAGTGGAATATTGCTCGATTTTCCTCCATTTATTTGCTGCTTTTCCTTTTTTATATTCTGTTACTCTCCGTCGAGTCCGGTTTTTCCTCAGGTGCCTGAAATCTGGCAGTTTCTGCCAGAAAAGAAAAAAGAGGGGAGAGGTGAGGAGAACAGGAACAATGAGGATCGTTCAGCTGCTTCCAGATGATACTAACCACGGTCTTTTCTCACCGGATCACCCGGCCAGCGTCCTTATACCGTCCGCGATAAACTGGATGGCAAGGGATGCGAGCAGGACTCCCAGCAAACGTTTCAATACATTGTTGATGGTCTTTCCGATGATCCTGGCCAATGTTTTGGCAAAGAGGAAGCTGAGCAGGGTAATCAGGTAGATGCCGATGATAGCTAAAACCAGCGGAAGATAGCTTGAGTTGTTCTCAGCTGCCTTTGAAAAGAGCAGAACCGTCAATGTCAGGCAGCCCGGCCCGGCAATCAGCGGGATGGAAAGGGGATAGACCGATATATCATCCTGTTCACTGAGATGCGAACCGTTACCCGGCTTGTCCGGTTTAGTGATCATGCCGAATGCGGCATAAAAAATAAGCAGGCCGCCGGCAATCCTGAATGATGCCATCTGTATGCCAAGACTTTGCAGCAAGCCGCTCCCCCAGAAGCCGAAGACAAGAACCAGCGTCGCGGACAGGCAGACGGAGCGAATTGCCATTGTCCGGCAGTATGTCCGGTCTTTTCCGTCTGTCAGAGCGTTAAAGATAATTGATGCCCCGATCGGGTCGACGATAACAAAGTAGGCCAGCGCTGCGTTCAGGACCGTATCCATAATTTTCTTACCTGTGCGTTCCGGTGATACCGGTCAGTGAGTGAAAAAGGGGAGAACCGGATTCTCCTACCCGGTTCTGTTCTTAACTGTTTATTAATTCAGCTCTGTTTTGGCAAGTATCTATCGGGATACCGCTCGATAATCAATGCTGCAGAATAAAAAAGTAATTCGCCGGATTTCATGATGCGGGCAAGCAGGCATGGGGGCTGAAATTCCTATTGTTGTTCGGGGGGCAGCAGTGCTCGGAACGCTTGACATTGTTTAATAAATAATTAAATGATTAAATATGCTTGGTTGTTAATCAGGTGGCAGGCTGCTTTTAATCGAAACGGTAATAAATGAACACTGTCGTCAGCCGGCGAAAAAAATCAGGAGGATATTATTGTGATTACGAAATATTTAAGAATAACCGTCTTTGTCGCTGCTGTACTTGCCTTGTCTGCAGGTCTGGCGTTTTCCGCAGATTACCAATCGATGACAAACGAGGAGTTAAGCGCGATCAGGGGAACACTCGGTAATGTAACCCCGGAGGAGAGGGAGGCCTTTCATTCAGAATGGACAACAAGGCTGGACCAGATGACCCCTGCCGAAAAGGAACAATATATTGGAACCGGTACGGGAAGAGGAAACGGCCTTATGGATGGCAGCTGGCAGTCCCGGTGGTAGCCGTGCGAAATGGGCCCGGAGATGGAAGTGGCAGCGGAAGCAGCGGTAATAGCGGCGGAAATAGTGGCAGTAAAGTGGCGGTAATAGTGGCAGCGGTAAGCGGCGGTAACAGTGGCGGTAATAGTGGTGGTAATAGTGGCGGTAATAGCGGCGGTAATAGCGGCGGTAATGGCGGCGGTAATGGCGGAGGTAATGGCGGCGGCAATGGGCGGAGGTAATGGTAACGGTTGTTCGTGAAAACGAGATGAACACAACCATCGGAGTGCGTCTCTTGAAGTGATCTCGGAGACTTCTTCATTACACCGTTTTCTCTGGTGTATCTCTGAAGAAGTCTCCTGAGTACTTTCTACTGTCGGAACAGACCGCTAGCGATGGAGAAAAAATTGCAATTCTCCGGCAGGCTCCTAGCTCGTGGAAGAGAGCGACCAGATATTGATGCCGCCATCCTGGGCAAAAACATCAATTGCCGTGAGTTCTTCCGCACTGAAGGCACGATTGCTCAGTGCGCCGTAATTATCCTCCAACTGTGCCACACTGCTGGCCCCAATCAGCGCGGTGGTGACCCGGTGATCCTTCAGAACCCAGGCGATTGCCATTTGTGCCAGGGTCTGGCCACGCTGCGTGGCTATCTCGTTTAGACCTTGTATCCGTTTGATGTTTTCCTCGGAGAGATGACCTTCCCGTATGCTTTTCCCCTGCGTAGCGCGGCTGCCGGCAGGAATGCCCTTCAGGTATTTATCGGTCAGGAGTCCCTGGGCCAGCGGTGAGAAGGCGATCATGCCAATGCCCAGATCTTCCAGGGTATCGAGCAGGCCATCAGTTTCTACCCAGCGATTCAACATCGAGTAGCTCGGTTGATGGATCAGGCAGGGAGTCCCGAGTTCCTTGAGGATTGCAACGGCCTCACGGGTTCTTTTGGAATTGTATGATGACAGGCCGACATAGAGGGCCTTGCCTTGCCGGACTGCGGAATCCAGTGCTCCCATGGTTTCTTCCAGGGGCGTCTTGGGATCAAAACGGTGGGAATAGAAAATATCAACATAATCAAGCCCCATCCTTTTCAGGCTCTGGTCCAGGCTGGAAAGCAGAGATTTCCGGCTGCCCCATTCGCCATACGGACCCGGCCACATCAGATATCCCGCCTTGCTCGAGATCACCATCTCATCCCGATGGGAGGCAAAATCCGTCTTCAGCATACGGCCGAAAAAACTCTCGGCTGAACCGGGTGGAGGTCCGTAATTATTGGCCAGGTCAAAATGAGTAATCCCCATGTCAAAGGCTCTGCGACAGAGATCCCTGGAGATTTCTTCAGTAAAATTATGGCCGAAGTTCTGCCAGAGGCCGAAAGAGATGGTCGGCAATTTCAAGCCGCTCTTACCACAATAATTGTACTGCATGGATTCATATCGATTGTCAGATGCGCTGTAGGTCATTTTTCCCTCTCTTTATGCATTGGGTGATGGATTTTGGTGCTTCCCGCATTTCAGCGAATATCGATTTCCTTCTTCGTGTCGCGTTTATCATTACCGATTATCTGCGGGCGGCAACATTAGCGGACAGAAAAAGAGAGTGGTGCCAAGCCGGAGTTACTCCCTTTCTTTGAAGTGACGTATTTGAGATTTCAATAAATCGTCAGCATATCAGACTGCTACCGGGGCTGAAATATGGGGCAGTGGATCATAGTTCACCAGCTGAAAATCCTCGAATTTAAATTCATACAGATTTTTGACCTTAGGGTTGATGTTCATTGTCGGCAGGCTGCGGGGAGTTCTGCCGAGCTGAAGTTTTGCCTGGTCGAAATGGTTGTTGTAAAGGTGAACATCACCAAAGGTATGCACAAAATCACCAGGCTTATAGCCAAGAACCTGGGCGATCATCATGGTGAACAGGCTGTATGAGGCAATGTTGAAGGGAACGCCGAGAAAAATGTCCGCACTGCGCTGGTAGAGCTGGCAGGAAAGTTTTCCATTGGCAACGTAAAACTGGAAGAGACAGTGGCAGGGAGGCAGGGCCATCTTCGGCACCTCTCCGATGTTCCAGGCGCATACCAGGTGCCGGCGTGAGTCTGGGTTATTGGCGAGACTCTCGAGCAGGTTGCCGATCTGGTCAATCTTACGACCATCGGCGGTTGGCCAGCTTCGCCATTGAGAGCCGTAAATAGGACCAAGATCGCCATTCTCGTCGGCCCACTCATCCCAGATTCCCACACCGTGTTTTTTCAGGTAGGCGGTATTCGTCTCTCCTTTTAAAAACCATAACAATTCATAGATGATGGAGCGCAGGTGCAGTTTCTTGGTGGTTAGGCAGGGGAAACCCTTGGCGAGGTCAAAGCGGAATTGTCGTCCGAACACAGAACGGGTACCGGTGCCGGTACGGTCTTCCCTGTCGGCTCCGTTATCCAGTATGTCTTGTAAAAGGTCAAGGTATGCGCGCATGATCAGGCCTCATAGGTGTGAAGTTAGTTTTTCAACTGTAGTAATTTATCTTCAGCCATCAAGGGGTGCCGGTAAAAAAGTCGTCGCTGTCGGTCTGTTTTCTTTCTTTGAGAAAAATCCCCGTATGTGCAGGAGGCAGTGCTGTTGCCATACTGTTACTTTGGCAATTTTTGGCAGGCCCAAGGCAACGAACAGTCGGCAAAAGGGCAGTGATTGTTACTGTTATCTGCCTAAAGTTCAGTGTGAATTTTGTTTTGGCACCGCCCCTTTCTGTTTGACAATGCTACTCTGTGGGGTTAAGGTATGGTTCTAAGCTGAGAATGATTCTTATTCCATTACTGCTGAAGAACGTTCCATTTTCCAGCACGAGGAAAAATAGCATACTACTTTTCTGAACATAACGAGGAAAGTACTTTCTAACCACCTTCATACCGGAGGATGTATGGCAAAGCCAACACAAATTATTCGACCAGAAGACATCACCATTTGCGAGTCTACCCAGCAGATGATAGCCAAAGCCCGCAGGGACGGGGTTGAACTCTTTTTTGATCGCGCCGAAGAGCAGAAACCCTGCCCGATCGGAGCAACCTCCGCCTGTTGTAAACATTGCTCGATGGGGCCATGCCGCATGAATCCGAGCGATCCGTACAAGCGGGTCGGTGTCTGCGGTGCCACCATCGATACCATAGCTGCGAGAAATTTCGGCAGAATGGTTGCCGCCGGGACAGCGGCACATACCGATCATGGCATGGCCATGCTTGAGCTATTCCGCGGTGTGATTGATGGCACAGTAAAGGATTTTGAGATCAAGGATACCCTCAAGCTCAATGAAGTGGCTGAGTCACTTGACATCAAGACCCGGGGACGCTCTGTAAAGGATATCGCCACCGATGTGTACAAGGCACTGGAGTTGACCTATACCCAGGTTGAGGGTGAGATTCCGCTGGTCAAACGGGTGCCCAAAAAGACGCTTGAATCATGGCGCAAAGAAGGAATCGTGCCGCGGGGGGCAATGCGCGAGATCATGGAAATGATGCACCGTACGGCAATAGGTGTCGATCAGGATTACGAGAATATCACCAAGCAGATCTCCCGAACCGCTCTTGCCGATGGCTGGGGGGGCTCGATGGTCTCAACCGATATTTCCGACATTCTCTTCGGAACTCCGGCACCTGTCGAGGTAACGGTGGACATGGGCGTCCTGAAAGCGGATCAGGTCAACATTATCGTCCATGGCCATGAGCCGATTCTGCTCGAGGCGATGATGGTTTCCGTCGACGCGCCTTCCCTTAAGCAAATGGCTCTTGATGTTGGTGCCAAGGGCATCAATCTGGTGGGTATGTGCTGTTCCGGCCTGGATGCCCTCTCACGGCACGGCATACCCCATGCCGGAAACTTTTCTTCGACCGAGGCTGTTCTTGTTACTGGAGCGGTCGATGCGATGACCGTTGATATCCAGTGTATCAAACAGGATCTGCACAAGGTGGCCGGCTGCTATGATACCGTGTTTATCACTACCAATTATCGGGCAAAAATTGAAGGCGCCCAGCACATCGAACTTGATGAGCATGATCCGCTGAAATGCACCGATGAAATTGTCATAAAGGCTATTTCGAGGTTTAAAAACCGGAAGAGGGCCATTGAGATTCCCCAGAAACTGGCCAGGGGTGTGCACGGCTTTTCACACGAATATATCAAATATATGCTCGGTGGATCATTTAGGGGTGGCTATGAGCCGCTGAATGATAATATAGTTAACGGACGCATCCGTGGTGTAGCCGGCGTGGTTGGGTGTACCAACCCCCGATCAAAACAGGATTTTTCACATGTCGAGCTGGTCAAGGAACTGATCAAGAATGATGTCCTCGTCGTTCAGACCGGTTGTTCGCAGATGGCTCTCGCCAAGGCCGGACTGACAACACCGGGTGCCGCGGCAATGGCAGGTCGGGGGCTGGCCGAAGTTTGCGAGACGGTTGGTATTCCACCGGTTCTTGGTCTTGGCTCCTGTGTCGACAACAGCAGAATCCTGATGGCGGTCGCGGAGATGGTAAAGACCGGAGGTCTGGGCGAGGCGATTGCTGATTTGCCGGTCGCCGGCTGTGCACCGGAATGGATGAGTGAGAAAGCCATTGCCATCGGCCAGTATTTTGTTGCTTCCGGAGTGTATACCGTATTCGGTCATACATTCCCGATTACCAAGGGGACGAAGTTCGAGAAACATCTTTTCAGTGACCTCGAGGAAAAGGGCTTCGGCAAGTGGGGTTTCGCTGATTCTCCTTACGAGATGGCCCGACTGATGATTGCACATATTGATAAAAAGCGAAGGGAGCTTGGTATTGACAAGGCGAGGGAACGTGTCCTGCTTGACATGGCGGATCGCCGTGCTCTTGAGGCAACTGCCTGATACATCGGTTCCGGGCCGATCCTTCGGGATAGGCCCGGTTTTTCTGTTCTCTGCTGCCGGCATGTGAGGTGTGGCGCTTTGACAGTGAATATCTATAACGGTGTTTACAGCTGGGACGGAAAACGGCACGGAAACCGGGAGCCCATTGCCTGGTTTCCCGGCTCATATTACCTGCAGATCTGTAATCTGGAAGAGGACGAACCGGGAGTCACCTTCCTGAAACCCTATCTCTGTATTTATTCCGAAACCGGGCAGGGGCACTCCATATCCGCCAATCCGGAAAGATTTGCCAAACAGATCTGTACCGACTTCTCGCTTGAGCTTGAGCGTGTACTCTGGATTGAAAAAAATCATCGGCAGGATAGTCGATATGAGGTAATTGTTTTTACCAGAAGTAACCGGCTTGGAGAGAATCTCTTTTATAAATTGAGCAAACGACCGCCAACCGCTGCAGAGGCGGCGCTGATTGACAAGGTTCAGGACGATTCCGGTTACTGATGGCAAGCTTCATCCGTTTCAAAGGGTACCATGAATAGTCAGGTTATTCACGGTACCCGAAAACATTGGTTGTTCGGTTATGACAGACAATACTTCGCTTATAGAACTGAGAAAGCGACTGCATGAACTTGACCAGAAGATTCTTGAGACCGAGAAGAGGCTTCCTGCTCATTCCGTTAAACCACCCGTGATGCATGACTTGCTTGCCCTGGAGGATGAGCGAGATCTGCTTTTAAAAGCGCTGGCTCGAGCTGAGGGCTCTGCCTGAGATGCCTCCAGCCACTGTCTTCGCGGAAACGTATCAGCACTATCTCTCTCAAATAAGCGGGTTTGACTATTTGGCCTGTGCAGACAGGCTTGGCGTGGCGGTCGAAGATAATTGTCTGATTATTCCACTTTACACCACCAGGTACCGGGTCTCAAGGGATGGCGTGGAACCGCTCGAAGGAGTTGATATAACACCTGCCGTCAGGGTGATTCTCTGCAAATACGTGCTGATGTGCCCCTCCGATATTCCGGCAACACCAGACAGGCTCATGACCTATCGCGAATTCAGGAATGCCGGTCCCCTGGTCTCCTATTTCACCGCAATACAAATAAGACAATCGAGTCGCAGTTTGCGGGTAAAGCCGGACAAGCTGAAGGAACGGGCTTTCAGTCTGGGTGGTGTTGCTGAAACAAGTTCAACTCATGATCTTTCCCTGCGCTTTCTTGCTCTGCCAAGAATACCGGTAATCCTCAATTTCAACGACCGCGATGAGATGTTTCCGGCCAGCTGTTCTATTCTCTACAGGCAGACGGCAGAGCATTATCTTGACATGGAATGCCTGGCCATGACCGGAACCCTGCTCGCGGGTTCATTGATCAAACCCTGAGTTGACCTTACGGTAACTGAGGTCTCTTTCTTCTTACCGCCTGACGATCCCCTGCTGTTATCTTATACTGCTGCAAAACAGGTGGCTGTTTTTTTACAAATGGAGTTTGATGTCTCCGTTTGTCTGTATGATTTTCTTCAGGTTTGATTTACATACGATAAGAACTCATGGCATCAGGTTTATCAGATAGCGAGCAGAGCCGCTCAAAACAAAGCCTCGGCTGGCTTGCCGTCTTCTGTTCAGCCTTCTGCTTTTATCTTTCCACGCTTTTCATCCGCTGGGCAGACCCCTATGTGGAGATCAGCACGTCATACTTTGTCTTCTCCCGTTTTTTACTTGGATTCGCGGTGGTCTGTGTGACTATGGTTATGAGCGGGCAGCGACTCAGGCCCCGGAATTATCATTACCTGATCGGACGTACCGTAGCCAACACCGTGGCCGTGTTCTGTTTTTACAAGGCCGTTGCTGTCGGGACGGTGGCTGAGGCGAACATTCTGAACATGACCTATCCGCTTTTCGTTGCGCTTTTTTCCTGGTTTGTCATCAAGGAGCAGCGGGACCGCGTTGCACTCATTATTGTCGGTGTGGCCTTCCTCGGTATCTGGCTTATTCTCTCCCCCGGTGATGTTGCTGTCAAGTGGGAGAACCTCTGGGGTTTATGCTCGGGTATTCTGGCGAGCGGGGCCATGATTTACCTGAACCTGAGCCGACGCTATCATGATTCCCAGACCATCCTTTTTTTCATGTTCGGTCTTGGTACTCTGTTAATCTATACCGTCTTTCGGGAAGCTATCTTCTGGCCGAACCGGCTTGAGTTTCTCTTCCTGTTTGCCTGCGCGGCGGCAGGAGTCCTGGGGCAATATCTGTTAACCTATGGTTTCCTTTTTGTTACCGCGCTTGAGGGATCGATTATAACATCAGGCAGGATTTTCATGGCGGCCCTGTGCGGGCCGGTGCTGGTCGGTGATCCCGCTTTGTCGCTGTCCGGCTGGATAGGCGCGTTGCTGATTTTCATTGCCAATGCTATCCTGGCCTATCGAAAATCACAAGCGAGCCCGCTTTAACCTGACGTTCACGAGCTAAGACAGCCTCATCGTCAATGTACCAGGTGATTTAGTGGCAGCAGGTAGATCGCAAAAGTGCTCTGATCGATCATTGGCTAAAAAGGTCTCAGTCATGAACTGGGCCAGAATGGGAAAAACAAAATGACAGAACGTTTTCTGGAAGTTACGCAGGAGGCCGGGGCGGCCCTGATGCGTCGGAATATTACCGGTGAAGTGGTGATGTTAAATCTGCTCCGCTTTCGGGAGGTGGCTGACTATTCCGCAAACCCTGAACTTATGCCCGACCAGCCCATATCCGGAGCAGAGGCATATCAAAAGTACATAGACAATACCTTGCCATTTCTCAGGAAGAGTGGCGGCGACCTTCTGTTTTTGGGAAAAGGCGGCAGGAACCTTATTGGTCCTCAGGAGGAGCAATGGGACCTTGTCATGCTTGTTCGCCAGGCTTCGCTTTCGGACTTTATTGCCTTCTCCTCAAACCAGGATTACCTGGCCGGGATGGGGCATCGAACCGCAGCACTGGAAGATTCACGTTTGTTGCCGCTCGTTGAAACAGAGACAGCAACGTGACAACGCTGATTATGACGAAAGTTCTGTTTCATCGCCAGCATTTCGCATCAAATACACAGCTCATACGCAGCTAATTGTCAGGCGGCCGCAGCTCCTGCCTGCGAGCAGTCAGCCATATGTGCCTGTCAATAAGTTGTTTGCAACCCCGGCCCTTTTAATTGTCTGCTTATTGCTGTTTGCTCTGCTGAAAAGATGCTGAGTATTTTACCAAATTCTCAGCATCTTTTCAGGTCTGACCGCTGTCCGGCTAATCCTCGAAAAGAAAGTCCCCGGAATAGTCGTCAGGATCATATCTCGCCTCAGACATAGTCAGTTTTACCGGATTTTTAGAGGTGAGAATGTATTCGGTTCCACACTCATAGCAGACGAGGGAATCGCCCTTGTTGAAATAGTATTCTACCGGGATATATTCGAGGCAAATATCACATTTCCCGAATCGTTCTCCGTCGCCATGATGTTTGTTGAATTTGCCCATTTTAACCTCCTTCATGCTCTGTGTTTTGATAAAAACCATGCAGGCCTTTTCTTCCAACAAGCATGCCAGATTCTTTTCCCCGGTTATGTTTCTGATAATATTATTCTTTTAAAGAAAAGGCGACCGCGCAGAACGTGTGGGAGTGGTTTACGAAATTCCGAAAAAAAATGAAAAAAAATAAATCAGGTGCTATCTTGCTGGATTTATTTTTATTTTACGAAGATTTCTGATTTGATATTTTTATTCCGATTTCTTGAAATCTTCTTTTTTCAGACCGTGAATTTTCATTTTATTATAGAGGGCTCTCGGTGTTAACCCGGCAAAGTGGGCGGATTCACCAATCCTCCCTCCGGTGTATTCCAGCAACTCTACAAGATATTTCCTTTCTGCCGACTGGTGAAGGAGATTTTTGTATGATTTCAGCGTTGTACCCGGACGAAATGCCTGATCGGCGAATTTTGTTGTATCCAGTACAGCATCAGGGAAAGGGTTGCTTGGGATCTGTATGAGGTCAGCGGTGATAATCTCTTTACTGGCAAGCATCACGGCCCTTTCAATGACATTCTGTAGTTCCCGTATGTTTCCAAACCATGGAACGGAGAGAAGAATGCGCATGGCCTGCTCATCGACCCCTTTTACGTATTCCCTGCCGTTTCTTCTTTTTCGGTTTACAAAGTGTTGGACCAGCAGGGGGATGTCTTCCACCCTGTCACGCAGCGGCGGAACGTGAATTTGAAACACTGAAAGCCGGTAATAGAGGTCCGAGCGAAGCTGCCCTGAACTCAGTAACTCCAGCGGATCCGTGTTCGTGGCGCCTATCACCCTGAAATCGGTATGTATCTCCTGATTTCCTCCGAGTCTCTGCAGCGATTTTTCCTGGAGGACCCGCAATAACCTGATCTGCATGGCCGGAGACATTGATTCAATTTCGTCTAAAAAAAGGGTCCCGCCGGAAGAATGTTCAATCTTGCCGATATGCCGGTGATCGGCTCCGGAAAACGCACCTTTTTCAAATCCAAACAGCTCTGATTCAAGCAGGCTGTCAGGCAGTGCACCGCAATTTACTGCCATAAAGGGCCCGGCTCGACGTCGGGATTCATTATGGAAAATAGTGGCGAGAAGCTCTTTGCCTGTCCCTGTTTCACCTTGCATGAAGATTGGCGAATCGGTCGGCGCAATGTCTTTGACCAGATCAAGAAGCCGCTCCATAAGGCGACTTTTCGTGATAATGGCCTCGATACCCGGCTGGTCCTGGAAAAAGCCGGCGAGATACTTCTCTCGGTTCTGTTCCCGCCGGTTATGCATGAGTCGCGAAAAGATCTCTACGCATTTATGCAGCTCATCTTTCCCGATGATGGTCGCTTTTTCCGGCGCAATGCCATCAATAGCTCCGGAAAGAAGGAATATGTGGGGTGCTTGATGGGAGAGCAACAGCTCGGCCAGTGCAAGTTCAGAAGTCTCGGCATGTGGTGTCTCTATGACCCAGGCATCGAAGAGGCGGCTGAAAGCTGAGGAGTAGAATTCGGCAGCAGAATGGATATGAATAAAGGTGCAGGGCAGTGCCGCGAAGTTTTCTGCCAGTTCATCGTATCTATTGTTCAAGCCGAAGACGAGAATGTTATACATTGTAGGTAACTACTCCTCTATTGATGAAGGCCCGCCCGGTCCGGCTCTGTTTTTGCGTCGATTGATCCTAACCTAATACGGGCATTTCATCCTTTTTGTCAACTATTTATAACTGACGTGTGCAGAGTGCAGGGTTTATGCTTATTATACACATCGGTGGCGTAAACAAAGCGTCAGGAAAAATGAGAAACGGTTGCCAAATATGACAGGCAGGAATTGAGATGAAATGGAATATTCAGGATATCGCTTTTCTTCACTCTCCCGATGTCTTCTCCGGTGCATTTGATAATGTCATGATGCAGGAAAGACATGAGCGACAGATGATGATAAAGCTCGAGCTTCTTAAAGACGCTATTGCCCGGGAGACTGATCCGCTGAAGGCGATGGTAAAACTGCACAAAAAAGATCATCTCCCGTTCCTGTTGAATAACCAGGAACTCTTCAGGGAAAGCGGCAGGCTGGAGGAAGCGGTTCTCTACTTGTATTGTCGACAGCATGGCCCGTTCCAGTCGGCTGGTGATGTCGATCTCTGGGGCCGTTTGTTTGAAGGGTGTGACAACACGATATTGTATGGACTTGGCGATCCTGTCGGCTTTGCTTCAGCCACCGTCTACCGGGGCGCGGTAATGGGAAGCCGGAGAAGCTTGAGCTGGTCAGCTGACAGGCGGACGGCTGAGTGGTATGCCGAGCGCTGGAAGGGTCCTGTTGGCGGAGGGGAAATATATGAGGTCGATGTAACCAGCAAAGATGTTCTTCTTTGTCTGAAGAAGAGTCGTGAAGCGGAGATAATACTTGCTCCGCAATTCATCAAATCAGCGGACCTAAGAGTCTTTCATCCGTAAGTGCCTATTGGTGTGGCTCTCATATCCTCTTCCCGTCTTACTGCTCCGTCAGGTAGATGAGACCAGGCATGGGTTTTCCCTGGACGGTTCTGATTCCATTTTTATAGGGAAGCTTTTGATGGCAATACGGGACCTCACATTTGCATCATGTGGCGTCAGATAAACAGAAGGTAACTTTTACAGACCAGGGGTATCATTATCATGCTCGATTTTAACTTTGTAAATCCCACTCACATATTGTTCGGTAAAGGGAAAATTGCCGAAATTGAAAACAGAATCCCTGCCGGGAGTCGAGTGCTCGTAACATATGGGGGCGGAAGTGTTAAGAAGAATGGCACGCTGGATGAGGTACGTGCCGCCCTCGGTAATCATACAATATTCGAATTCAGTGGTATAGAACCCAATCCCTCTTACGAGACCCTGATGAAAGCCGTGGATATGGTACATACAAATTCCATTGATTTTCTTCTGGCAGTTGGTGGCGGTTCTGTTATTGATGGGACAAAGTTCATTGCAGCAGCAGCTATGTTCGAAGGAGACCCCTGGGATATTATGGTGAAACACGGGGCGGGTGTTCTTAAGGCCTTGCCTTTTGGTTCGGTATTGACGCTGCCGGCTACCGGGTCGGAAATGAATAACGGCGGCGTCGTGACACGCACATCACTGAAGGCGAAACTGGCCTTTATGAGTCCGTGTGTGTTTCCGCTCTTTTCTGTGCTGGATCCTGAAAAAACCTATACGCTCCCATCCCGGCAAATCAGCAACGGCGTGGTTGATGCTTTTGTCCACGTTGCTGAGCAATATCTCACGTATCCCGTGAACGCAAAAGTCCAGGACCGATTTGCTGAAGGACTGCTGCTGACGCTGATTGAAGAAGGACCAAAAGCGCTTGGAAATCCAAAAGATTACGAAGTGCGATCCAATTTGATGTGGGTTGCAACGCTGGCTTTAAATGGATTAATCGGGGCCGGAGTACCGCAAGACTGGGCCACCCATATGATTGGCCATGAAATAACCGCCCTGCACGGCCTTGACCATGCCCAGACACTTGCGGTGATCCTCCCCAGCCTGTTGACGGTATGTAAAATGAACAAAAGAGAAAAATTGCTCCAATATGCTGAGCGTGTCTGGGCAATTAAAGAAGGTGACAGTGATCAGCGTATAGATGCGGCTATTGAGCAGACCCGTCGTTTCTTTGAACTGATGCAGGTAAAAACACACTTATCCGATTATGGCATTGGCAAAGACAGTATCCCGCATCTTCTTGAGCAGTTAAAGGCCCATGGCATGAATTCTTTGGGTGAACACCAGGATGTTACTCCTGATATAAGCAAGAAAATCCTGGAAAGGAGTTTGTAGAACGCAGCTCTGATGTACAGCAGCTCCAATTGATGCAGCAGATGAATCGTTGTAAACCCTCTTGATGGGGCATTTGGAGTAAAAGAATGTTATTTTCATCTCAATGCAGTTTGAATCTTTTGCGAAGGGGAAAAAATGGCCGGACTATTTGAAACAACAGAACTCAATGGAATGAAGATAAAAAACCGTTTTGTAAGATCTGCAACCTACGAGGCAATGGCAGGACTTGATGGCATCGTGCAGGACCAGCTATGCGGTTGCATGGAGGAACTCAGCCGTGGAGAGGTCGGGCTTATCATTACCGGTCATGCTTATGTGACAAAAAGGGGACAGGCAGGTCCCCGCCAGATGGGCATCTATTCCGACGCCATGATTGACGGTCTCAGGCGTATTACTTCGGTCGTTCACGAAAATGGCGGAGTTATTGCGGTGCAGCTTGCCCATGCCGGTCAACGGGGCATAGCAAAAGATCAGTATGCAGCCATCGGGCCTTCAGAACTATTTGCAGCTGGTGCTAAAATAGCCGCCGAAATGACAGCGGACGACATTAAATCAACCATAAGCGATTTTGGCGATGCGGCTGAAAGAGCCGTCAAATCAGCTTTTGATGCCATTCAGATCCACGCTGCTCACGGCTATTTGTTGAGCCAATTTCTCTCTCCACATTATAACAGGAGAAATGACCGTTATGGTGGAAAGCTTGAGAACAGGGCACGAT
Organism: uncultured delta proteobacterium; assembly: GCA_963745765.1. Classification (GTDB taxonomy): domain Bacteria; phylum Desulfobacterota; class Desulfobulbia; order Desulfobulbales; family Desulfocapsaceae; genus Ww85. Next base: position 112,023 of record CAVUYQ010000033.1, read on the forward strand.
TGCTTCTCGAGGTGTACTCAGAAATCAGACAGAGGGTTGGCACGTCATTTCCACTCATGGTCAAGATCAATTCGGAGGATTTTCTTGAAGGCGGGTTTACCGTAGAAGAGATGATCGAGGTTGCCCATATGCTTGAAGATTGTGGAATGGACGCCATAGAAATGAGCGGCGGAACCTTTCAGTCAGGAAAATTCATTCCATCCAGAGTCGGTACATCAATTTCCGAAGAGAGGGAAGTTTACTATAGAAAGGCTGCCGAAGCCTTCAAGAAGGAAATAAAGACCCCTCTTCTCCTCGTGGGAGGATTTCTGTCCTTTGCTATTGTAAACGAAGCCGTCGTTTCAGGCCTTGCCGACTACGTTGCCCTCTCACGCCCATTCATAAGGGAACCACGCCTTGTCAGCAGGTGGGCAGGCGGAGACAGGACCAAGGCGAAATGTATTTCCTGCAATAAATGCTTCTCAACGCTCTCCACGGAGGAAGCTCTCCACTGTGCCGTTGAAAAAAAGAGTAAGGAGTAAATGGTGGTCAGCAACTCAGGCAATAACGGAGAGAGTGCAAATTGCACATTCCCAATACACTGGATTTACTACAACAAATCATTTTTTCAATGATATATCTGCATTTTGATGAGATGTTCGGGGTGCAGCTCGTTATGTCCGCGCCGGGTTGAGCGTGACCGGGGTGCAAAGGTGCTCTCAGGCTTTACGCTTATCAAACAAGGTGAACAGGGCGGCATGGTCAAGATCTGAGCCGCCGGCGGCGATGAGACGATCGTAGAGATCCCGGGAAAGTGCGGTGGCCGGCATTTCTATTCCGAGACTGGCTGCAAGCTCCAGGGCCTGATGCATATCTTTGCGCTGAATGGTGCACTTGGCACCGGGTATGAAAACATTATCAACCATACGCTGCCCATGTACCTCCAGGATTCGGGAGTCGGCGAACCCCCCCTTCAGGGCCTCCCGAACCTTGCCCGGATCGACCCCGGCGGCTTTTGCCAGCGCCAATGCCTCGGCAGCGGCACCTATATTGAGTCCCACGATTACCTGGTTGGCTGCCTTGGCAACCTGTCCGGCACCGATGGCACCAACATGGGTGATGCGTTCACCGAGAATTTCAAGAATGGGCAAGGCCTGCCTGAAAGCTTCTGCTGATCCGCCTGCCATGATGGTCAGGTTAGCGGATTTGGCACCAATGTCTCCACCTGAGACGGGTGCATCAACGTAAAGGCCTCCTTTTCCCTCGATCCGGGCAGCAAAGCCCCTGGTCGCGGGAACGGCCGTGGTTCCCATGTCAATGACAAGCGCTCCGGCTCTCAGGCTGGAAAAAACACCGTTATCCCCAAAGAGAACAGCCTCAACAGCGGCAGTATCTGATACCATGATAACAATGGTATCGGTCCTGCCGGCAACTTCCGCCGGGGTTGCAACGGCAACAGCTCCTTCCGCCGACATCTCCAGCCGCGCTTTTTCCGAACGGTTGGTAACAACCATGCCGGCCCCTGCCCGCATCAGGTTGCGGCACATTGGTTTGCCCATCAGGCCAAGGCCGATAAAGCCGATGGTTTTGTCTTTAAAAATGCTCATGGCTGTCTCCTCTATGGTATAACCCGGTAATATGAAGTCGTTATGATTTCCGGCAGACCGATGGTCGGCAGAAACCTGACATCTCAACTAGCATACTAATGTACCCGAGACAATACTTTTGTGCAGGATGAAAGAATCCGGGCTGAAATTACCCGCAGATAGGTAAAGGGCGATTTTCTTACAATACTCCCCAGGTGGATAAATGTCTTCCTGGCCAGTTGCCGGCCGCTTTCGGTGAGGAATTCCGTATTGATTGTCTCTTCAACAAATCGGGAAGAGAGCGGTTCCTCCTTGTGCTGATCTTCAAGCCGGGCAATGAGAATCGCATCATTGAGCGTGTTGCTCTCAGAAGAGTTACCGTCCTCGGGATCTGATAACAGGGCGCAGACTTCTTTCCGGACCGCTTCTTTCGCTCCAAGTTTTGCAAGGATTGCCGAAGCGATTACCAGGCTTTCCTGTCTGATCAGTTCGGGAGCGTCGCTGTTGTGTTTGCTGCGTGCCTCGTCGCGACCGATATTATTGAGATAGGCGGCACAGAGAATGACGGCAAGATTCGCGCCTTCTTCTTTTCCTATCATCTCGGCATAACGGGCTACCCGGGACAGGTGGCCGATACGCTTGAAATCGGTCTTATAGTAGCGTTTCATCTCCACGGCAACCTTGTCTTTGAGCAGATTGTCCTGAGACCCGATAAACGCTTCCGGCAGGGTGCCGATACATTGTTCTGCATACTTGCAGTAGGCAGCGCAACCGAAGTCCATCTTGGGATTGACAAACCGGTGTCCGCACCCTTTGCAGGTACGGGTGGTATCATCTTTATAGAACTCAACCTGTTTGCCGCATTCCGGGCAATTGACGTCAAAAATCGCGTCGGCATCCCAATACTGCATATCCTGTCCGGGACATTTCATGGCCTGATCCCCTTTTTGTGTGTTTAGCCTTTTGCTAAGTGTCGGTCACGGTTCATTGCCTCTTTCACTATACAATAACGCATCATCAACTCTTTGCCTTTGACCTAGGTCAAGAGCCGGCGTTGTGGCTGGTAAACTTGCAATTATGGTGAAAAACAACCGCGTGATCCGTCTGCAACAGTCAGGGGCAGGGGGACCGACTGGCCGATAAGCGGGGCGTCGGGTGAGACGGTTTGCCTGGTGAAAAATTGAGATTAGATGATTGACAAAACCTCCGATGTAAAAGTACTATAACGACAACTTAATATTAGATTCATAATATTTGAACTGTGTTGTTTTTCCATGCCTGCCAGGGGTTCTTGCACGGGGCGTTAAGAGCTGTAACTGGCGGGATGTTTTTTTGATTACGGGACTCTGGTTACCCGGCCATCAGCTTTTTATGTAGTCCGGCCGGGCTGCCCCCGCTGCTTTTTGCCGGATAGTTTGCCTGATTGTTGATGAAAGCACTTGTTTTGAACTACTTCTAGAAGCAGTAAAAGCTAACAAGAGGAGGTTCGATGGAAGCCACTACCCGCAGTTATTCCCCCAGCTCGACCCACTTGATTGCCGAGATAGACCCGCCAAGAGGGACAAATCTTGACACATTTCTCTCATCAGCCCTGAGTATCAGGGGAAGGGTGGAGACGATCAGGGTTACCGACAACGAACATGCCATCCTGCGCATGTCACCGCTCGCACCATGTCTTGCGCTGAAGGAGAGAGGCGTGACGCCCAGTATGGTGATAAATGGGCGGGATCGCAACAGGATTTCCTTCCAGGCTGATTTGCTCTGCGCCTCGAACCTTGGCATAACTGACGTTGTCATAAAAGAAGGGCATGATCCGAAGGAAGGGGACCAGCCGTTAGCACGCAGTAGCGGGGACCTTGATCTTCCCATTATGCTCTCATGTATCTCTATGCTGAACTCCGGCAGGGATCTGGCGGGTGAGCCGCTCGACGGGGCTACCGATTTTACTATCGGGGTGTATATAGAACTCTCGGATGACGTCAACTTCAACCGTGAGCGGGCGGAGTATTTTCTCAGACTCAAGGATTACGGCGTCAACTCCGTGACGCTCAGTCCAACCTATGACCTTAATATTATAGAACAGTTTCTTCCGTTTGCCGAACAAACCGGTATCAAGCTTTATACTTCTTTGATGTTTCTCAAGTCCGTGACCATGATCAGGTATCTGAACAATCTGCCTGGTGTTCCGTCGATACCTCAGGAATTTTTGAAACAGATGATGCAGGCATCGGATAAAAAAAATCTGGGGATGAAAGTTGCCGCAGATTTTCTGAAGGAACTGGCGCAGATCGGTGACGGGATTGTTTTGCTTTCCCTTGGCTGGAAAGAAAAGTTACCGGAATTTCTGGATCTTATAGAACGGTAGGCAGGTGTTAAAAACCGACGACGAAAGATCTCCACTGAGAAAGAGTCTGCCGGATGTAACCAATGAACTTGGTTCACACCTGTATCTCTACCAGATTCTTGAAGAGACACCCAACGGAGTAATGGTGATCAGTCTGAATCATCAGATATTATACGCAAATCCGGCAGCAAACGAGCTGCTGGGGGTCGGCTATCGAGACCTGACGGATACCGACCTGGAAGTATTGCTCGGCGAGGAGAACCAGTGGTTCTTTTACCAGATCAACCAGTTCTTTGATAATCTTGCCGAAATCCAGCGTTCAAGCACACGGCAGGTTATCCAGATCCAGACCGGCGATGAGGAGGTTAAAATACTCGATGCCGTGCTCAGCTACCCTCCCTCCTCTCCCGACTATTACCTGTTATACCTGATCGACATCACCGAGAGAAAACGACTTGAAACACAACTCAGGAGACGCAACACCTTTTTTAACAACCTGATTAATTCATCAATAGACGGCATCATTGCCGCCGATATGAAAGGAAGTATTATCCTGTTCAACAATGCCGCCCTTTCTCTGCTGGGTTACTCGGACAAGAAGAGTATGGAAAATTTTCATGTGACGAGTCTCTATAGCGACGGTTTGGCCTATGAGATTATCAAACGGATGCGCAGTGACCAGTTCGGCGGTAAAGGGAAATTGCTGCACCATGAAATCAGCGTAAAACATGCCGATGGCCATGATATCCCCGTGCAATTTTCCGGCGGCATCATCTATGACCGGGACAAGGAATTTGCCACTTTCGGCATATTCACCGATCTCCGTGCCATTATGCAGATAGAAGAAGACCTTGAGCAGACGCACAATATGCTCATGCAGTCTGAAAAGATGGCGGGACTCGGCCGGCTTGCTGCAGGTGTTGCCCATGAAATCAATAACCCGATGTCAGGGATTATGCTTTATGCCAACCTTGTGCAGGAGGAACTGGGCGAAGATCACCCTGTCAGTGAAGATCTGCAGACCATCATCCATGAGGCCGAACGGTGCAAGGTGATTGTCGCTGATCTGCTGGAATTCTCTCACCAGACGAGCTACGAGAGGGAGCCCCTTGACCTTAATGAAGTGATCAGGAAGACCCTTGGCATACTCAGCAACCAGCCGATCTACCACAACATTACCATCGAGCTCAACCTCTCGGCCGAGCTCCCGCCGATCCTTGGAAATTCCATCAGACTCAACCAGGTAATGATGAATCTTCTGGTAAACGCTGCCCAGGCAATGAGCGGCAGCGGCACGCTGAGTATAACGAGCAGAACCCGGGCCAGCAATGATATCAATGAAATCCTGATACGGGACACCGGGCCGGGAATTCCCGAAGAAGTGATAGAAAAAATATTTGAGCCCTTTTTCACTACCAAGATAACCGGTGAAGGTACAGGGCTCGGCCTTTCGGTTTCATATGCAATTGTCAAGGAACATCAGGGAACCATCAAGGTGCTCTCTTCATCTGCGGAGGGTACGGTCTTTTCTCTGAGGTTCCCTGCTCTTGTCGACACCTTAAAGGGGGAAAATCATGGAGAGTAGTGCGATTTCACCGGAAAAGGGGAACAGGAAATTTCTCGGAAAGCTCAAGGAGAGGGGGGTTGATGTTCAGGCCTGTTACCAGTGCGGGCGATGCTCGGCTGGGTGCCCTGTTACCGAATTCTTCGATTACAGCACCATGCAGGTGGTCAGGATGGCCGCCTACGGCATGGAGGAGCAGCTTCTGAATAGCAACACCATCTGGCTCTGTGCCGCCTGTGAGACCTGTGCGTCGAGGTGCCCGAATGATATCGATATCGCCGTACTGATGGATGTGCTCCGGGAATTGGCGCTCAGAAAAGGCGTGAAACCTGCAGAATCGCGGGTTCCGGTATTTCATCAGTCATTTCTTGATTCCATCAAACACTGGGGAAGGGCCTATGAGGTGGGGCTTATTGCCGGGTACAAGCTGCGTTCCGGAGATCTTACGGGAGATATGAAACTCGGCCTGAAAATGTTTGCCAAGGGCAAACTGGGGCTTCTGCCTCATCCGATAAAGGGGAAAACAGAGATAACAAAAATTTTCTCGGGCAAGGGAAAGGAGTATGAGCGATGAAACTATCCTATTATCCAGGCTGCTCTTTGCATGGCACCGCCCTTGATTATGATAAGTCGGTAAAAGATGTCTGCAGCAGGCTTGGTATTGAACTGGCTGAGATTCCTGACTGGAACTGCTGCGGGGCATCCTCTGCCCACATGACCAATCATGAGATCGGCATGCGGCTGCCCATGCGAAACCTGCTGCTGGCGGCGGAAATCGGCAACGATATCCTGGTTCCCTGTGCCGCCTGTTTTCAGCGGCTCAAGGCGGCGGAAAAGAGTCTAAAAGAGAATCCGGGTTACTGGGATCTGCCGGCGTATAGCGCCGATTTGAAAATTATTCATATCAGTTCACTGCTGGCCGAAGCAGCCTCGGTTGAACAGATCAGCCGCCTGGCACGGAGTCGATTCGACGGGCTGAAGATTGCCTGCTACTATGGCTGTCTTTCGCTGCGTCATCCGAAGATTACCGGTGTTTCGAATTTCGAGCAGCCGGAAACACTTGAGACCATCATGGCAGCGGTCGGTGCTGAGCCTGTTTCCTGGTCGCACCGCACTGAATGCTGTTCCGGCAGTCTTACCATGGCGCGCCCGGACATCGCCCGGAAACTGGTCGGTGATATTGTTGCTGCCGCGCACCGTGCCGGGGCCGAGGCAATGGTCACCGATTGTCCAATGTGCCAGGCCAACGTCGAGAGTCGACAGCTTGACCTGGCCGATATCAACCATCTGCCGGTGTTTTTCGCCACCGAACTGGTTTCGGCAGCCCTGAGCGGCATTTACCCGGCAAAACAGCATAAATTACACCTCGTATCTCCTGACATCCTCAGAAATGTCATGAGAGAGTCTCCTGCGTATAGGGAGGAACCGGTATGACAGAAAATCCCATGACAAACCTGGTACCCGAGACTACTGGTGCGGTCATGATTGTCGGAGGGGGCATAAGCGGGATGCAGTCTGCTCTTGACCTGGCAAATTCCGGCTTCAAGGTCTATCTGGTTGAAAGCTCTCCCGCAATCGGCGGGAAAATGGCCCAGTTGGACAAGACTTTTCCGACGAACGACTGCTCCATGTGCATTGTTTCGCCAAAACTTGTTGAGGTTGGACGGCACCGGAATATAGAACTGCTCACCCACAGTGAGGTCGTCGGACTGGAGGGGGAAGCGGGAAACTTCAAGGCCCGGATTGTTCAACACGCCCGATATGTTGATATTGATAAATGTACCGGCTGCGGACTGTGCGAGATCGCCTGTCCGGTAACCCAGGTTTCCTATTTCCCTCAGCAGCCGGAGCCCGGACAGCAGAAGAAGAAATTGCGTGCCAAAGACACGGTGCTGATCAGCGGGCCGGGCAGACCGGAGCCGACCTCACTTTTCGCCTGGACCTTCCGGGTCGATGAAGAAAAATGTGCCAAATGCGGCAGCTGCCATCGTGCCTGCCTGCATGGTGCGGTGAGCTGGCAGAAAAAAGAGATAGCCGTCATCGACCAGGATAAATGTACCGGCTGCGGAGCCTGTTTTGTCGCCTGTCCCGACAAGTTCCAGGCGATCACCGTAGAGAATGCTCCCGATCTTGACCTGAGTTTGGGCGCAGCGATTTATGCGCGATCGCAGGAGATCGTCAAGGGGCTTGGCGGTCGTGAGGAAGGCAATTGTATCCGCTGCGGTCTCTGTGCCATGATGTGCACCAAGGTCATGGGGATCGGTGCGCTTACCATGGTGGATGAGGGCATCCAGGCAGGCAGGGATATCTGCCAGGTCTGCGGCGCCTGTGCCTCGGTCTGTCCGGTGAATTTTCTGGACGTTGAAAAACTGACCGATAAGTCGCCGCGGCCGCTGCTCGATGAATTCAATGAGGGACTCAACGTCCGCAAACCGGTTAATATTTTCTATCCCCAGGCGGTGCCGCGTGTGCCGGTGATTGACGAGGCGAGCTGTGTGCAGCTCAACACCGGAGAATGCGGTACCTGCAAAACGGTCTGCGGCGTGGGAGCCATCGATTATACCCATATCGAAAAAGAGAAAGAGATAGCGGTTGGTTCCGTTATCTTCTCACCGGGAATCGAGGTATTCAATCCCCGGCAGCGCGGCGAATTCGGCTACGGCCTCTACAGGAACGTTGTCACGAGCATCGAGTTTGAACGGCTGCTGTCAGCTTCGGGGCCGACATCGGGTACGGTTTCCCGGCCGGGCGATGGCAAACATCCGAAAAAGATCGCCTGGATTCAATGTGTCGGTTCAAGAGATCACAGCTGTAACCGCGACTACTGCTCGTCGGTCTGCTGCATGTACGCTTCAAAGGAGGCCTATATTGCCAGGGAGCATGACTCCTCCATTGAGCCGACAATCTTTTATATCGACATGCGTTCGTTTGGGAAAAATTTTGATACCTATATCACCCGGGCCAGGGAGAACAAGGTTCGCTATGTGCGCGCCATGGTCAGCCGGGTGTTTGAGGACCCCCTGACCGGCGACCTGGAGCTTCGCTATATCGATGAGAATGGCGACAGACAATCCGAAGTCTTCGAGATGGTGGTTCTGTCAGTTGGTATCCAGGTTTCCGAGACTTCGAAAAAGCTGGCGGCAACCCTTGCTGTGGACGTAGATACCTATGGTTTCGCCGTGACTGATGGTTTTAATCCGCTCGCCGCCTCCCGTCCGGGCATCTTTGTGAGCGGGGCATTCAACGGCCCCAAGGATATTCCGGAAACGGTCAGTGAGGCCTCCGGTGCCGCCCAGGCCGCCTCCGTCTGTCTCGCCGGTGCCCGGGGAACCCTTCTCACGGAAGAAGTCCTGCCCCAGGAGCGTATAGCGGAACCGGATGATCCGCTGCGCATCGGTGTTTTTGTCTGTCACTGCGGCTCAAACATAGCCTCCGTGGTAGACGTGGCGGCGGTGGCGGAATATGCCAAGACGCTGCCCAATGTGGTCTACGCCACGCATCCGCTCTATACCTGCTCACAGGACTCGGAGGAAAACATCAAGGAAATGATCAATGAACACAACCTGAACCGTGTCGTGGTCTCGGCCTGTTCACCCAGTACCCATGAACCGCTTTTCATGTCGACCCTGCGTCAGGCCGGCATCAACAAGTATTATTTCGATATGGCAAATATTCGGGATCAGTGCAGCTGGGTACATCCGCCTGAACCGCAAAAAGCCACGGAAAAGGCGAAACGGCTGATGCGTATGGCCGTTGCCAATGTTTCCCAGGCCAAACCGCTCAGCGAACTGGAATTTGATGTTGAGTCAAGTCTTCTGATCATCGGCGGCGGGGTCGCCGGAATGACTGCTGCGGTCGAGGCTGCCAAACAGGGTTTTGGTGTCTATCTGGTGGAGCAGCAGACGGAGCTCGGCGGCCAGGTCAATCATCTGCAGCGGAGTTGGGATGGCCAGGATTTTGCGCCGTTTTTGTCCTCCCTGAAAAAACAGGTGCTCAACAATGAACAGATTAAGGTTTTAACCAATTCGGTGGTGGTTGACCAGAGAGGCTTTATCGGATCATTCGAGAGCGAGGTGATGACGCCGAGCGGCGGAACCCGGAAAATAAAACATGGTGCGACACTTGTTGCCACCGGCGCCCGAGGAATACCGGCCAGATCTTTACGGGCTCGAATGAGTTCGACAATGTCGTTACCCAGACCGATTTCGAGATAACCTGTACCGTCGAAGGGCCCGACGGGCATCCTCCTGTCAAATATCGTCATGCTGCAATGTGCCGGCTCCAGCGTTCAGAGCATCTCGATTACTGTTCACGGATCTGCTGCAACCAGGCGGTGAAAAACAGCCTGCGTTTCAAGGAGACTGCAACGCTGACGCGCGCATGGACGTTTTATACCGCGACATGCGCTGTTACGGCCTCGCCGAGCTTGATTATCGCCGGGCCCGCATGCAGGGGATCAATTTTATCCGTTTCGATCCCGAGAACATCAGCGCCGGATATCCGACTGACGGGAAAACGGTCGAGGTCCGGTCTACGATCCTTCCATCAACATGCAGGTGCATCTCAAGCCGGATCTGCTGGTGCTGTCAACCGGCATCATACCGCGCGACAACGAAGAACTTGCCACCATGCTGCGGGTGCCGAGAAACAGCACGGCTTTTTCATCGAGGCCCACGCCAAACTACGGCCGGTGGATTTGGCCAGCGAAGGGATTTTCATGGCCGGAACGGCCCATGGACCGAAGAACATGACCGAGACAATAGCCCAGGCGCATGCGGCGGTGGCTCGGGCGGCCACCGATCCTGTCCAAGACAAACTTGAAGCTCTCGGGTGTTTTTTCCACCGGTCGACCCGGAAAATTGCGCTGTCTGTCTGACCTGTGTCCGGGCCTGCCCGTATGGCATGCCGGTGATCAACGAGGAGCATACGGCCTATATCAATCCCGCCCTTTGCCAGGGCTGCGGCATCTGCGTTGCTGAATGTCCGGCCAAAACAATCAGCCTTGGCCGGTATTGAAGACAGCAATATCATTGCCAAGCTTGCAAGCCTACGTGGAAATGGCCCGCGCAACCGAAGAAGGAGGATAATGATGGAGGAGTTATACCCCCAACGTCATCATTTTTGCCTGCCGCCACTGAGCCTATACCGCTGCGGACCTGGCAGGTTCGGAAAGAAGGTCTTACCCCGCCGTCGATCAGTATCGTGATGCTGCCGTGTACGGGCAGGATAGATGAATCTCTGCTGCTCAAAGCCTTTGAAAATGGAGCTGACGGGGTGATGGTCATCGGTTGTCTGGAGGGGGATTGTCATTACGTGAACGGCAACATCCGTGCCCGGTCACGGGTCAAGCGGGTTTACTCCATCCTGGAGCAGATCAGGATCGGGCCGGACCGGATACGGATGTACAATTTAAGCGCTGGCGAGGGTTCGAAATTTGCTGCCTTTACCAATGAATTCGTTGATCAGATCGAAGACCTCGGGCCCAGCCCGATCAACGTGGCCAGGAAGGATGAGGCCAGAGAGTCTGCACAGGAGGTACAAGCAACATGATAACCGGAACGCCCAAACCAATTGAAGAGATTCTCGAGATGATTGAGCCGTACGACAAGATCGTCGTGGCAGGCTGTTTCGGCTGTGTGACGGTCTGCCGGGTTGGCGGCGACAAGGAAGTCCAAGTGCTTTCTTCGACACTGAGACTGGCACGTGAGGCAAACGGCAGGAAACATCGAGATAAAGGAGATCTGTCTTGAGCGTCAGTGTGATCCGGAATATCTCGAACCCATGCGGCCCTATGTCGAGGATTACCAGGCCGTGCTCTCGATAGCCTGCGGTGCCGGCATCCAGTTCTGGCAGAGAAATTCATGAAAACCCCCCTGTTGCCCGGGATCAATACCGGCTTTCTTGGCGTCACTGAACGCCAGGGAGAATGGGCGGAACGCTGCCAGGGATGCGGTGACTGCGTCCTGCACCTGACCGGCGGTATCTGCCCGGTGACCCGTTGCGCCAAATCGATCTTCCACGGTCCCTGCGGCGGTTCGGTAAACGGAACCTGTGAGGTTGACAAAAGACATAAAATGCGGCTGGCAGCTCATCATCGATCGTCTGAAATCCCTGGATCAAATGGAAAACTATGCGAAACTGAAACCTTACAAAGGGTGGGATGCGTCCCGGGATGGCGGTCCGCGGAGGATACTCAGGGAGGACATGATATAATGAAATCAGATAGCAATCTCGAGAGGGTGCTTACTGCAGGTCATTTTGCCGTCACTGGGGAATGTGGTCCCCCGCGGGCGCTGACCCTGAAAAGGTATTGAAAAAGGCTGCACTGGTTAAGGGAAATGTTGATGTCTGCAACGTTACCGACAACCAGACATCGGTGGTCCGCATGAGCTCACTGGCCGGCTGCATGCTGGTAAAGAGAGTGGCATTGAACCGCTGTTGCAGATGGTTGTGCGTGATCGCAACCGCATAGCCCTGCAGTCCGATCTGCTCGGGGCTGCGGCGCTCGGGAGTTCACAACCTGCTCTGCCTGTCGGGCGACCACCAGAAATTCGGTGATGATCCACAGGCTAAAAACGTTTTTGATATCGACTCGATTCAACTGATTCATCTGGTCAAGACCATGCGTGATGAAGGGATTTTCCCATCCGGTGAAAAACTCGATGGGGTGCCGAGATTCTATATCGGCTGCGCGGTAAATCCCTTTGCCGATCCGTTTGAGATCCGGGTACCCCGGCTGAAGATGAAGGTTGATGCCGGTGCCGATTTTGTGCAGACGCAATGCATCTACAATATGGAGAAATTCAAGCTGTATATGGAAGGCGCCAGAAAACAGGGGCTGCCTGAGCGGGTGAAGATCCTGGCCGGGGTAACACCGCTCAAATCAGCCGGAATGGCAAAATTCATGAACCGCATGGTCGCCGGTATCGATATTCCCGATGAGGTGATCAAGCGGGTGGCCGATGAACCCAAGGAAAAGCAGGCAGCCAAGGGGATCGAAATCTGCATCGAACAGATTCAGGAATTAAAGGAGATGGAAGGAATTGCGGGAGTGCACGTGATGGCCATTGAGTGGGAAGAAAAACTCAATGAAATTGTAGGCGGGGCAGGGTTGCTTCCCCGTCCGGTTGTCGAGCAGTAACGGAACGTTAAATAACGCTGTACGACCTTAACGGAGGGAAATAATGGCAGACAAAAAAAAGATCCTTTTGGTTGATGATGATCCGGATTTTGTTGAAGCGGTTAAAGTAATTGTCGAGAGTGGCGGATATGATGTCACGGTCGCCTATGATGGAAAAGAGGGGCTTGAGGCGGTGGCGGAAGAGAAACCGGATCTCATTGTCCTTGATGTCATGATGCCGGTGATGAATGGGCACGAGGCGTGCGCAAAACTCAAGGCGGATGAGGCAACACAGGATATTCCCATTATCCTGCTGACAGCCGTGGCGGATCGGGTGACCTCCAGCACTTACACTCACCGCGATATGCTTGAGAGTGAGGCGGAAGATTATATGCCCAAACCGGTCGAACCGGGCGAACTGCTTGAGCGTATCAAGAGTTGGCTCACCTGATAGATCAGGGCGCCTTGAATAATTGTTTTTTCGTCTGATCTCCCGGTTATGCTTCAAAGAATAACCGGATTGTTCAGGGAGCCATAAGCGATTTTCTGCTGTCCGCCTGCTCGCGGGGCAATAGATGGACAGCATCGTGGTGAGAGACCGTCTCGTTTGATGAGGGAGGCAGTTCCATGCAAAGTGTGCATTTATTGATCATCGATGATGAAAAAGTGATCCGTGAGGGGGTTGCACGTGCTTTGGCTGACAGAGGGTTTGTCATCGCCAAGGCCGAGAGCGGAGAACGCGGCATTGAAATGATAACAGAACAGGGTTTTGATATCGTTCTGCTTGATCTGATGATGCCGGGCATTGATGGATTTGGCGTGCTGGAGTGGATAGGTAAAAACTCGCCCCGCACCGAGGTTATCGTTATTACCGGATTCGCAACGGTTTCCAAGGCTGTCACTGCCATGAAGCAGGGTGCCTTTGATTTTGTCGGTAAACCCTTTACGCCTGACTATATCCGGATTGTTGTCGATCGGGCGGTAGACAAAATCCGCCTGGAAGCTGAAACGGAAATGCTTCGTGAAGAGCGTATCCTCAGCATGGAGGCAATCCAGAACGAGCAGAGCCTGCTGAAAACGGTTTTTGGCTGTATGGTTGAAGCTGTTCTGATAACGAATCCGAGCAGTGTTGTCGTCCACCATAACCCTGCCGCGATCAAGCTCCTGGAAATAGAGACCGACCCCGTTGTCGGCAAGCCGCTGGCTGATTCCATCAGGAACGATGGCGTCGTCCAGATGGTACATGAGGCTATAAACAAGAAAATGGTGGTTTCCAGAGAGTTTGCTCCTGGCGCCATATCCCGGCGATATCTTCGGGCGCACTGCTCGCCGGTAATTTCAGGTGCCGGGACCGTGTTGGGTTCCGTGACAACCTTTGAGGACGTTTCCACCCAGAAACAGATCGATCGCATGAAGTCCGATTTCGTCGCCATGGTGGCGCATGAACTGAAATCTCCGCTTGCCTCAATAGAGCAGATGATTTATGCGCTGCAGATCAACTGCGATTCGGAACAGGCCAACACCTGCAACAAGCTGCACAGCCGCATGACGGTGCGAACCAGGGACCTGCTGCGGTTGATCGAGAACCTGCTCAACCTTTCAAAACTTGAAAGCGGAACGGTGGTTTTTAATCTCGAACCGACATCGGGGCATGAAATCATCAGGGATATTGTCGAGGTGACAAAACCGCAGGCCGAAGGCAAGAACATCACGATAAAATTCCACCCCTGTCCTGAAAAGTGGTCCTTTAACGTGGACTATGACCATATCCGGACTGCTATCATGAATATTGTTTCAAATGCCGTCAAGTATACGCCCGAGGGCGGGACGCTTGAGGTTACAACCTCGCTTTCCGGCGGATTTGCGAACCTTGTCTTCAAGGATTCCGGTATCGGTATCGGCACGGATGATCTGAAGCATATCTTCGACCGCTTCTACCGTGTGAAAGGAAAGGCAACCCGCCATATCACCGGCTCGGGACTGGGACTTTCCCTGGTAAAAGAAGTGGTTGAAGCCCACAAGGGCTACATCGATGTGCAGTCCGTCCCGGATCAGGGAACAACCTTTACCCTGAGTTTTCCTGTGGTGGAGGTGAAAACCCCTGCCTGACCCCGGCCACCGCCGAGCGGAAGAGGGATTTTTGCAGGGGGTGGATTCTGGCCTTTTATACTGTCCCCCCATAAAAATAAAGACCTGGTTCCTTTTTCGGTTGAGCACCGCATATTAAACGGGGTGAGCGGAATGCATCATTACGTTTCAGGCGGCCCTCGTTTTCTCATCGGCAATCAGGCCTATGACCGTGTCCCTTACGGCTTTTGTACCCTGCGAGCCGCCAAATTCCACGGGCTGGATTTTCCCTGATGCAAACCCGGACTCGATAGCGTACTCCAACTTTTCGGCGGCTGTCCTGCATGACAACAGATCATGCTGTTCTCCGAGCCATCTCAGCATCATGGCTGCTGAAAGAAAGGTGGCCGTAGGGTTAGCCTTGTCCTGCCCGGCAATATCAGGTGCCGACCCATGTGCCGGCTGGAATATACCATGCTTGTCACCGAGTTCGGCACATGATGCCATACCCATGCCGCCAATCAGGCCGCCGCCCTGATCTGAAAGTATGTCGGCAAACATGTTTTCTGCAACCAGGACATCGTATTCCCACGGCTTTCTAATGAGATCCAGGGCCATGGCATCGACATAACGATAGTCGGCTTTTATGTCAGGGTAAAGTCTAGCCCGCTCTCCGAAAATCTTTCTGAAAAAAGCGTAGGATTTTAAAACGTTGGATTTGTCAACGCAGCTGACCATGCCTTTACCGCCGCTGATTTTACGTTGCCGTGCCAGGTTGAAAGCAAAATCGAACAATCGTTCACAGCCTTTCCTCGTTATCAGAAGGGTATCCCGTGCCTCACGATCATCAATCACCTCACCCTCACGGCGATAGTAAAACAAACCTTCAGAGCATTCACGAATGATAACCAGGTCAATGTCGGCCGCGCGGGGGTCGGCAAGCGGCCGGGGAATGTTTTTATATGCCTTCACCGGGCGTACGCTGGCATACAGGTCATATTCCGTTCGCATTGTCAGATGCGGAGCAATTTCAGTACCATCGGGATAGCGGATGTCGGGATGGCCCATTGCTCCAAGGAGAATGGCATTGGCGCCGCGAGCCTTTTCGAAGTCTTCTTTGGTAATATCCTCACCTGTTTTCTGATAAAATACAGCACCCGCCTCGATATGTTCATAGGCAAACCGGACATCATCTATGGACTTAGCCAGTTCGTCAAGCACCTGAAGGCAAGCATCTACGATTTCGAGACCTATTCCATCTCCGGGCAATACGGCAATAGTTAAAACCTTTTGTTCATCCATTCGCTTTCTTTCCTCTATTGTTTTAGATATTGTAGATTTTGTATTTTCTGAGTAATGCAACGAGTTCTTCAGCAGCTCTTTCTCTATGTTTTCTGTAGATCTCCCGGACTTTTGAGACATCTCCTCCCAGTATCGCCTCAATCTGATCCTTGTGCTCCTGTGTCGAGAGGAAAGGATGTTGTCGTAAGCGCAAGGTGAACATCCTGGCCCTGAAAGCCTGATCTAAAAAGTTGAGAGCAATGGCAACCAGTCGTTTATTGTGACACAGACCCAGGAGTTCTTTATGGTAGCGCTCATCAGCCTCGGCCCAGGCCTCGAGGTCCTCTGTCTCAATTGCCTTTTCCATGTCATCGGTTGCCCTTCGTAATGGCCTGAGATCACCGGCAGACACTTTTTGTTTGGCTATCAGCGCAGCGGCTTCAGACTCAACACAGGTAAGAACGACATAGATGTCCTGCATATCTTCGGGTGATAACGGCAGAACCCGCATCCCCTTGTTAGGGATAATTTCTACCAGACCCTCGTTCTGAAGCTTGATCATCGCTTCTCGCACCGGAGTACGGCTCATCTTCAGCTTTTCTGATAAATCTTTCTCGGTAAGCTGCATGCCTGGTGTCAATAGGTTCTCAAGGATTTCCTGCCTGAGTTGGCTATGGGCCAGTTCTTTTAATGACCTGCCCTCTGGGTTGTTGCTCTGTTTGATAATCCGGCCCCGTCAGTTAGAATATTTAAGCAAATCCCAAATAGCGCGGCAGAAACATAACGAGATCCCCCCAAAAGGTGATCAGCAGGAGTACCGCCAGCAAAGGTATAAAAAAAGGGACGAGAGCTCGCATGACGCGCATAACCGGAATTTGAGCGATATCGCTTACGACAAACAGGCACAATCCGACGGGTGGAGTTATCAGACCAACCATCAAATTCAGTACCATAACAACACCCAGATGGATTGGGTGGATACCCATAATTGTAGCGACGGGTAACAACACGGGAATTAACATAATAATAACGGGAGCCGCCGCCATGAAACAACCGAGCATCAGCAGCAGGATATTAACGAGCATCAGAAACTTCCACGGTTCAGGCGCCCACTGAACAACCAGCTCAGCCAGATGTTGGGGGACCTGCTGCATGGTAAGTATCCAGGCAAGTAAGCTGCTCGTGGCGATGATGAACAAAACATTTCCTGCACTCATGGCGGTTGAGAAGATGATTTCCGGAATATCTTTCCAATCGATCTTGCGATAGACGAATTTCCCGAGAATAAAGGCGTATAAGATGGCGAATGCACCGGCTTCGGTTGGCGTAAAAATACCACCGACAATACCTCCTACAATCAATATGGGGGTCATCATGGGCAGGACCGCTTCTTTCAATGCAACAGCAAATTCAGATAATTTGAACGGGGACCCTTTGCCGTAGCCACGCCTGATTGACATGATATGAATGAGGAGCATCAATGATAAGCCCATCAGTACGCCAGGAATCAAACCACCGAGAAACAGGCCGCCGATGGAGGTCCCGGCCGCCAACCCGAAAATGACAAATGAAATACTCGGCGGAATGATCGGGCCGATGGTGGAGGAAGCAGCGGTAACAGCTGCGGCGAAGTCAACATCATAACCATCTTCTTTCATAGCTTTAATTTCAATACGGCCAAGTCCCGCAGCATCAGCTACCGCTGAACCGGACATGCCAGCGAAAAGCATGCTCGCCAGGACATTGACATGGGCAAGTCCGCCGGGAACAGCGCCAACGATGCACTTGGCCAGACGAAACATGCGGTCAGTAATCCCCGCACAATTCATCAACTCAGCCGCCAGCATAAAAAACGGTATGGCAAGGAGCGGGAAGGAATCAATGCCTGTTGCCACGCGCTGCGCCGCGATAAATGGGTCGACTATACCGGTGGCGGCCAGGAACACCATCCCGGTGATCAGCAGGGTAGTGGCGATCGGCATTGAGATCATTAACAGTCCGAACAGAAATAGGACATATAACATATTGTCATCCCTCCCCTTCACCACGCTTTGTGGCGTGGAACTTTCCACGCAGCAGTCCCCTGAAGTCATGCCAGGCAAACTTGAGAGAATAGAACGCAGCAACCGCCAGTCCCAAAGGCAAACTGAAATAGATATACGAATAGGGGATTCTTACCGCCGTGGACACCTGGTTTGCGGCTAAAACCACGAGCCTCATGGACAGGTAAACCAGCCAGACAAAAAATATTGCCTGGACTGTATGCACGCTGATAGACAGAATGGTTTGCCAGCGAGGCGAGACAATGGATACAAAGGCATCAACTTTCATCATACTCCGCTGGTAAACAAGAGCGGCAACGGACATAAAAGCAAACCAGAACATCATAATCTGGCTGAGTTCACCGGTCCAGCCAAGAGGATACTGAATGATGTATCTCGAAATGACCTGCAACCACGCTGACACAACCATCACGAGAAAAGAAATGATCACAATCCAGCGCACGGCCTGATAAAGAAAATCCTTTTGTCCTGTTATTTGTTCATCAGCCATAGATTTCGACCTTGAAATTCGTTTTTTTGGATAATTATCCGAAAGCTATTGTTCGTTTAACTAAAAATAAATCTAAAAAGAATGTGAACAAATGCCGTATAGTCTTCGATTCTATCATTTCAACAGAGACATTGAGACACAAGGTATTCCGGTGTGCTGATAGTTTTGCTAAACACCAGCACACCAGAAGACATGATGGTTAGTTACTGTATTTTTCCACCACCATCTCATAGACATCTTTCCCGAATTTATCCATATACTTTTCATGAACCTCTTTTGCCTTTGCTTTAAAACCGCTGAGGTCTGGTTCATTAATGATCATTCCTTTTTCGGTAAGCTTGGCGACCAATTCATTCGCATCTTTTTCTGCTTTTTGCGTATGCAGCACTGCGGATTCCGCCGCAGCTTCCTGGATGGCCTTCTGTTCTTCCGGAGTAATAGTGTCTAGAAACTTTTTGCTGGCGGTGAGAAACAGGACTTCTCTCATGTGGTTCGTCATGGACAGGTATTTGGAAACTTCATAGATTTTCCAATGATACATAACCTCAATCGGATTTTCCATGCCATCGATAGTGCCAAGTTTGAGCCCCATGTAAAATTCACTTGCAGACATGGGGACAGGCTGAACGCCAAAAGCTCTCCAGGTATCAAGGTAACTGTCGATTTTGGGTACCCTGATTTTGAGTCCGCTGAGATCTTCAACCTTGGTGATCGGTTTGGGTTTGGTGGTCAATATCCTCGGATTACGGTCATAAAAAGCCAGAATCCGTACACCGGTTTTATCTTCCATGTCGTTGATCCAGGCTGTCCCTGTTTCTCCGGCCAGGAACTCGCGAATTGCGGCTTGGTCGCGCCACAAGTAGGGCATATTAATGATCGACCATTGCTGATAAAAGTTTGTTAAAACCCCGCCGTTCAGGGCGAGTTCCGTTATCCCGCTCTGCAGTTGCTCAAATATTTCCCTGTCTTTGCCGAGAGTTGAGTTCGGAAATATCTTAATGGTAATGGAGCCGTTTGTTTTCTCTTTGACCAGATCGGCAAACTGCGTGAGCGATTCATGTCTCGGATCGTCAGTGGGAGCAAGGTGAGCGAGCTTGATTTCCCGCGCACCGGCATTTGTTGTGAGAAGGAATGCCAGGGCTCCAAGCAATGCTGTCACGACGCCCAGGATCCTGCGTAAGCTTTTTGATCTGTAAACCATTGTAACTACCTCCTTTTTGTGGTTGAGTAATCATCTTGCGGTTTTGACAGAAAACCACTTTTCTCAATTACGTATGAGTGAACCGACGGAGCAACAATCCATTCAAGGTGCATTGCATACCATGTTGTATACAATTATCTTGAATAAAAAAGTCTGTCAATAATTAATTGAAGTCCATGATGACGATTATCCGGTGTTCTATCGTTAACTATCCAAATGCTTCCAGAGATACCAGGAGGCCGCCGACCGGTAGGGTCGCCATTGCTCTCCTACTGCTTCTAATTGAGAAGCTTCGTCATACAACTGCCTGACTGCCCGTTTCAGGCCGGCATCCGTTAAGGCCAAAACGTCCGGCCGTCCCAGTCCGAAGATGAGGAACATTTCTGCCGTCCACCGGCTAATGCCGGTGATTTCAATTAATTATTCGGTTGCACTCTCATCCGACAGGCTCCTGGATTGTCAAAATTGAGACGGCCATCAACAACACGGTCTGTGATTTCTCGTATGTACCTTGTTTTTGACGAAGATAATCCAGCCGAACGCAGAACATCTGCAGGGACGTCCAGGACACGCGCCGGATCCCAGTCACCAACAAGAGCCAATAAGCGTTCTTCTATAGTATCAGCGACCTTTCTGGAGAGTTGCTGGCTGATAACAGAACGAGCCAGCGTTCTGTAAGGATTACTGCTCCTGCCGGCCAAAGGGCAGTCGCCGAAACGGATAATTAAATGAGCGAGAACGGGATCATTTTCGGCCAGATAGTGCTGAGCACGATACCTATCGCTTTGGGTGTTTGCCCGTTTATGAGAAACCGTGTGCCAAAAGCAGACTGCCTCCCCATTCGGCGGCCCTATCAGCTATCACTTCCACAAGGCTTGTGCCTTTTCTACCAGAGGAACATGCGCTTGTCCCTTCACCAGCCAGGAGATCGCGAAGGCCCATAAGGCGATGGATTCAGGCCAGAATATAGTGGCCCCGGTGAAGTACGAGCCTCCCGCCCACAGCATACAGCCGATCATCACCAGTCCGCATCCAAGGTAGATCGCGTCCCGCCGCCTCTTGTTACGGGGACGGTCTCGATGAATGGGGATTTTCGATTTTCGAAATAGCCAGAGGGAAAAAATGATGAAAGAACCGAACAGGAGGGTAGCGGAAGTGTAATGAATAACCCGGGTTGCCGGGCTCCACCAGGATGGTTCCGCCAGGCCTGCCGGTGCCGCGGTCGGAAATAAGGCGACTCCCAGAGCGGCAGCTCCTCCCAGCGCTCCGACGATGCGGTCTGCCGCGGCTCCTTCGTAGCCCGGGTAGGTGAAGAGAAAGAGGGAGAGCGCAAAGAGTACACCGACGAATACGGCAACGCCACCGGTGTAATAGTAGGCGCTGATCGAGTCGAGGAGTTCCCATTGCGGCAGGCCAGAGGTGGGGCGAATGCCTGCCAGAAGATAGAGCAGGGGAGGCAGGAGAAGCCCGAGATAGCCGATCAGGCGCCGGTGGTTCTGATAGGAAAAGTCCTGCGGTTCCACCCCCGCCTTTCCCGTATCGATTGACGGATCAGGAACCTGGAGAACCATCGATTTTTTCTCCGGCAGGATGAGGATAGTTGATCTTGTCGTGCCGGAACGAGAAAAAGGGAAAGCTATCGGTGTGGCTCCACTCCTCACTTTTCATTGCTTCCTTTGATCCATTCCATTATCAGTTTATAAGCGATTGATACCTTGTGTGGCAGCATCTGCGGATTTGCTTGTATTTCATCTCTTGTAAACCAGCCCGCATCTTCAAGTTCATTTGTCTCCAGAATAATTTCTTCTTCTTTTGCCAGGGCGGTAAACCCCAGCATCAATGAGCTGGGGAAAAGCCAGGACTGGGAATGTTGATATTCAATATTCTCCACGTTTATACCCACTTCTTCATGGATTTCGCGAACCACTGCCTCCTCGGCTGTTTCGCCGGGTTCGACAAAGCCCGCAAGTGTTGAGTACATGCCCTTGCGCCACGCTTTCGTGCGCCCGAGCAGACATCGTTCTCCTGATGAAATAAGCATAATAACGGCCGGGTCCATGCTAGGAAAATACGACTCCTTGCATGACTCATTCTGGCAGATGCGAACATGACCCGCATTTAAGCTTTTTGTTTTATTACCGCATTTTCCGCAGTACTGAGTTCTTGCATGCCAATAGCTCATAAAGCCGGCTAGTGTCAATAGTTCACCATCCCGACTATCAAGCAAAGCAATGAGAGATCTAAGATTATGAAAGGCGGCGCTTGTTTTCTTACTCAAAATCAAAGCGGATTCATCTGCGTTTATGTCTTTTGCAAAATAGGGAATTTTGTTATGGATTCCTAGGAATATACAGGAATCCTGTGGGCTTGAAAATGTGCTGAAGTCTTCGTACGTGAGGAAAACAGCTTTTGATTTTTCCGTATTTTCACACAGCACCATCAGGTTATGGACCGGTATAATCCTTGCTACTTTATTATGAAATGTATCGACGATCCAGCTTTCATCACAGCGGTGCAACGAAGAACGAGCCAAACCATTTGTTGAAACGTTATCTCTTTTCATTTTGAAAATCTGTACCATCCTTTATTGCGCAGATGACGCTGTGGTCATAGGCAAACCGGTACAGCAGATCGGTCTGCGATCGACTTTCCCGGTTTTCAATTACTCTCTGATCCACTTCCAGGCATCATCAATTTGAGATGGTTGAAAATGCTTCTCGCCAACACCGATTATCCCGGCAAAAAAACCATCGATGGTTACCAGCCACTTCCACACCGCACTTGACGAAACGATGGCAAATTTTTCTATATTTTTCATGTGGGTCATGGACCATTTCAAGTCTTCAATGCCGGCTTTGAGACCCCAGCCGGCGCCCTCATCCAGTACTGCTAAAACGCGAATTTTACCAAATGTCTGCACAATACTGTCTGCCTTGCTGATCAACTCCTTTTCCTGCTCCAGAGAAATTTTACCAGCGATTTCAACCGCTAAAAGGGGGCCTATGCTTCCGGGCAGTTCTTTAATCATGATATTTCTCCAATGGGTTATTGAGGTTTAATGAGGCTGGCACATGCACAACTCGACAAAGACCAAATCTCACAATCGAGACGATTTCCATCAGTTTACCTGGCGTAGACGTATCTGACGCTGTTTCCGGTGAGCGATACTATCGCTCTGGCAATCTATCTGCGTCCTCCCCCTGCGCGGACAGCACCTTCTGGACGGGTACCTGCCCTTGCGCGGACATTTGCTCTTGCCTCCGGTCGATTATAATAATGGTTCACTCCGGTTCGGTAGTAGTTATCATACTCCCAAACATTGCGATGGTAATAGCTGGAACTTCCGCTGTATCCCGTTGAACTGCATCCGGCTATGATGGTCAGGAGGAGGGCTCCAGACAACAGGTATAAAAAAAATATCATTTTATTCATATCAGCCTCACACTGTTTACTTTACGATCGGTTGCAATGACTGAATCATCCGGATGAGGTCCTTACCGTAACTGATCGTAGTCTCGGGGGGGCCAATGTAGACGGCAATCGCCACGTGTTCCGCTGAGAGCTGGAAAAAACCTGCCCGAAAATCCATAACCTCGCCATCATTTGTTCCAGTGCCGCTGACGTAATTAACTTGCATACCGTTCAAGACATCATGCTTACGTCCCGTGATAATTATATCAGCAAGCAGATTAACTCCGAGGGAGGTCATATACTCCTTCGCTCCTTCGATTTTTTCCAAGTCCTCGGGAACCCACATGCCGAACCATAAAGGCACCCCGCTATTTGGCATGGCGCTGATAAGACGCGCCGGTTCCATAGTTGTCTCCAGACTTTTGCGAGAGATCATATTCAGAGCCGACATTTACCCGCCACTCATCCGGAATGGCTATGCTGAAATATTGTTTTCCCCCGGATGAATAGCTGATGGAGACCTCGGCCTGGGCTCCCCCGGCAGCAATAAACAGAATAAATACCATGAGACTCGTTATTTTTTTCAGCATACGTTTTTCCATTGTCGATCCCATCCCAGCAGTCCAGGAGAAAAAATGTACCGTTTTGCTTAGTACCAGAGAGAGGCTGTTAGCAAAACATAAAATTGCATTACAGATTACACAATTTCGCTTGGAGAATCATGTTTTTGTTATGTTGAGTCAGCAGGAAAGATATCGATAATGAATGTCTTGCGTGAGAGGATCACCAGGGGAGGTTAATAATCGAGGCTGCTATGCAGAGTAAATAAAATGAGGGAATGTGTTCGGGTATCCGTAAAGTATTCTTGTCGGGCTGCCCTCGGAATATCCGGGTTTTAAAACAAAAAAAGGCCTGTAGTAAACATCACTACAGGCCTTCTGCCCTCAGCTCTAGCCACCTAGGCTAGAGCTGATGTATATCCGCCTCTTACAGCTGAACTACATTGGCTGCAGCCGGTCCTTTTGGACCGTCGGTTATCTCAAACGATACTCTGGCGCCTTCGTCCAGGGATTTGAAACCCTGAGACTGAATTGCCGAGTGGTGAACAAAAACATCGTCACCATTTTCCTGGGCAATAAATCCAAAACCTTTCGCATCGTTAAACCATTTTACTGTTCCTTCTACCATTTTGTACTACTCCTTTGTATTGGCCCTTTGAGGGCCATCTTGAATGGGCCGCAGCATTATTGTGCGGCCCGGTATGAGCGTTCTGTTGCCAAAACGCAAATATCTTCTTATTACCTGGCTGCAAAACCGAAATCAAATGACGTTGACCGGTTTCGCTGGGATGCTTTCTTGCCGCGAGCTTGGCGCTTGTTTCTGTCATCTCGGGAGGCAGCTGGTCGTTTATCCATTTTCTCACTAAATTCAGCTCGAATGGAGGTCGGCTTTCCTTGCGCTCAGTCATGAGCGGGACAGAGGGCCCGTTAATTGTCAAACTTGAACCGAGGGTTCGCTGCAGGGCCTTGATCATTTTCTGATCGTCGGCTGTGGCAAAGGTGATAGCCTCACCGGTTTTGCAGGCCCGACCGGTTCTACCGGTTCGATGGGTATAGGTTTCGCTGCTTTCCGGCATGTCGAAGTTGATCACATGGGAAATGTTGGACACATCAATACCGCGAGCGGCAATGTCGGTTGCTACAAGGATGTTGTAAGTCCCGCTTTTGAACCCGTCAAGGGCCTGTTGCCGCTTCTGCTGTGACATGTTGCCCTGAAGAGCGGTTGCTCTATGCCCTAATTTTTCCAACTGCAGGGCCAGGCTTCTGGCCTTGTGTTTCGTTCTGGTAAAGACGAGTGCAGTGGTTATTTTTTTATCCTGCAGCAGGGATTTAAGCAGGACTACTTTTCCCTTCATGTCGACCCGGCACATGACGTGGGATATTGTTGCAATCGACTTTTCATGATCGACCTGCACCGTAACCGGATTGTTTAGTATGTCTTCGACGAGCGAGCGGATCTCTTTCGGCATGGTTGCGGAAAAAACCAGGTTCTGTCGCTGTTTCGGCAGATTGCCTATGATACGCCGGATATCAGGCAGAAAGCCCTGGTCGAACATGTGGTCGGCCTCATCAAGGACGAGCGTCTCCACAGAGGAAAGGTTAACCGCCCGGTCGTTGACCAGGTCGAGCAGGCGACCGGGACAGGCGACAACAATCTCCACACCTCTTTTGATTTTGTTGATCTGGGCCTGTTTGCTGACACCGCCGTAGACGACAACGCTGCGAATGTTTGTGCCTCTTGACAGCTTGCCGATGTAGCTGTGGGTTTGTTCGGCCAGTTCCCGGGTGGGGGAAATAATCAGGGCGCGTACCCTGTTTTTGGGACCGGAACAGAGACGCTGCAGGATCGGCAGCACGAATGCCGCCGTTTTGCCGGTACCGGTCTGGGCCAGCCCCATCAGGTCACCCCCTGTAATACCGGTACGATGGCCTGCTCCTGGATAGGGGTTGGCGAAACGTACCCGCAACTTTCAATGGCGGTCTGAATCTGGTCATGAAACTGAAAATTTTTAAAACTCATTAAAACTCCTTTAAAGTGATATATGAACACAGGATTGCCCTATTATCTTACCAATCCATGGTTCTGCACAGCATGTTAGCTGCAAATAGTTAATTAAATTGAAATGATAGTAAGTGGTATAATTTCTTCGGATTACGACTTGGTGATCACGAGGGACGAGTTGTTCCGGGAATCATTCAGTGGTCTTCCAACCGATAACTGTATGGCGAATTGTAAACGGTCTCAGTTAGCCAGGATCTG
>CAVUYQ010000034.1:0-123429 GCA_963745765.1 uncultured delta proteobacterium
CGTCCATTCAGGTGGCATCTCCTCCGACGAGCAATCTCGAAGGGCCCATTCTCGGAGCTGCCACCTGAATGGACTACCCAATGCTGCAGCCCCACCTCCTGAGGTTCAATGGAAAAGGAAAGAGAGCTTAATTAGATGTCAGCGGCGGAATTTCCAATTCCAGCTGAAACATTGCAATCTCATCCCGTTTTTCTTTCTTTTTGATTTCCCATCTGACTGCTGATCTGTTCAATGAGAGGGATTTGTCGAGGAGATCAGCATGGCCGAGAGGCGCAAATGCAAACACTGCCACCAGAGTTTTAGCCCTCGTCCGCAAAATCCTGATCAACAGTATTGCTCGGAAAGGGTCTGCCAACGCGCCCGTAAAAGAATCTGGCAACAGCGGAAATTGCTTGCCGACTCTGACTACCACGCCAACCAAAGTGCCGCACAGAGCTGCTGGCAAGAGAAGAACCCGGACTATTGGTCAAAATACCGAGAGAGGAATCCAGATTACGTTGAGCATAATCGCGATCGGCAACGGGAACGTAACCGTCGTCGCCGTGAGCAGGATATCGACCGGACCCTGATTGCAAAGATGGACGCGTCAATGTCTGAAAGATCCATTAATCCAGGACGATACCTATTGAGCAGGGTCGATAGCGGCAGGATTGCAAAGATGGACGCGTTGATCGTTGAAATCAACGTAGTTTCAGGCTGTTAATCAAAATCTCCCATTGATTGTAAAGAGAGGACTCGTAAGCTTTTGGGCGGGTTTCCGAGTAAAAAAGGCCCATGGGAAAAGAAAACGTCGATCTTCATCTGCTTGAATTGCGCTACGCCCACATCCGGGTAAAGAACGAGGCACGGGTGCGCCGATTGGCGGATTCTATCTCACGCCATGGCCAGCTGGAAGCGATGCTGACGGTATCCAGCGAAGAAAACCAATTGATTCTGGTCGATGGTTATCAACGTTATGCGGCACTCAAATATCTAGGCAAGGATGCCGGACGGGTCAGGGTAGTTAATGAGCCGGAAAGCCAGACGCTCTATCAACTTCTGATTCTGCGTGGAGAACGGCAATGGGAAGCGATTGAAGAGGCTGGCTTGATCCAGGAACTGCATCGTCGGTTCAGTTATTCTTTGAGCGAAATTGGCAGACAGATAGGCCGTGACAAATCCTATGTGAAGCGACGTATGGATCTGCTGGAATCATTGCCGGAAGAGATTTTATCACGAGTAATCGCCGGAGTGATCTCAACCTGG
Source organism: uncultured delta proteobacterium (assembly GCA_963745765.1). Lineage (GTDB taxonomy): Bacteria > Desulfobacterota > Desulfobulbia > Desulfobulbales > Desulfocapsaceae > Ww85. Next base: position 1,246 of record CAVUYQ010000034.1, read on the forward strand.
GCCGCCAGTCGGGTGCTGATACCGTTGGCGCGCGCCAATCCCTCCGATGCAACAAGGCTTGTCTCCCATCTTGAACGTGAACCGATGTCTACCCGGGAACTGCAGTTGTTTTATGAGCATTACCAAAAGGCTAACCGGCAAGTTCGGGAACGGATGCTGACTCATCCTGCGCTGTTCATCAAATCAATCCAGGCTCTTGCCGGGAGCAAGAACGAAAGCCCTGAAGAAAAATGGCTGCATGACGCCAAGGTGGTTTGCGCCATCCTGGATCGTCTGCGAGATAAGGCTGATACGGTTTTTTATCCGAACCAAGAACAAAAATTACGCCGACAGCTGCTGGTCCGAGCGGCCAAAGCAAGGCGCCTGACCGTCGAGCTGCAGCGCAAAATCAAGGAGCGTCTTGAATATGATCGACCCCATCAAAGAGCAAGTGATCCGGGAAATGGCAAAACAAGGGATAGCAAAGCGGATGATCGCCAAACAACTGAAGGTCGCCCGCAACACGGTGGACAGAGTGCTCGCGACGGAGGCAGCCCGATCATCGGTCAGCAAAGAGTCGGGCTATGACCAGCACATCGGACAAGTTCGCGAACTCTTCCGCGATTGTCAGGGCAACGTCGTCCGGGTACAGGAGGAACTCGCGGCTCGGTACAATATCACCATCCCCTACCAAAGCCTGACCTGGCTGATCCGTAAGTATCAGTTGCGCATCCCGGCCCAAAAGAGGGCCGGACGCTATCATTTCGAGCCGGGCGCGGAGATGCAACACGATACCTCACCGCATAAACTGAAAATCGGCGACCGTTCGCTTACGGCCCAGTGTGCCGGCCTTTCCCTGGCCTACAGTCGCCGGCTTTTTATTCAGTACTACCCGAGGTTTACCAGGTTTGAATGCAAAACCTTCCTGACCGAGGCTATGGCGTATATGCAGGGCGCCTGTGGACGCTGCGTTATCGACAATACCAGCGTTATTGTCAGCCACGGCGCGGGCCCAGATGCCTCGTTTGCCCCGGAAATGGAGGCCTTTGCCAGAATCTACGGCGTTCATTTTTGGGCGCATCGGATTAACGACGCCAACAGAAAGGCAAGGATCGAACGGCCTTTTGACTATGTAGAACGAAATTTTCTGGCAGGCCGGACCTTCTCCGGCTGGCATAATCTTAATCTCCAGGCCAGGATGTGGTGCGATCAGGTAGCTAACTGCAAACCAAAGCGCAGTCTGGGGATGAGCCCGATGGAGGCTTGGCTCATGGAAAAACCATCGCTGCAACCCTTACCGAAAGTCTTGCCGCCAGTCTATCTTGCCAAGCAACGGACAGTGGATATCGAGGGATACGTCCATCTCGACACCAATCGATACTCGGTGCCCGATACTTTGATCGGCAAAAATGTCGAAGTGCTGAAGTACTGGCAACGGGTAGTAATTTACCAAGGTCGAACCATCGTTGCCGAACATGACCGGGAACTGCTGGCACGGGAAAAGCGCATCACCAAACCAGGCCACCATCGGCCACTGGCTCGCAAAAAGGCCCATAATGGAATCAGTATGGAAGAACAAACATTGATTGGCCGGTATGAATCACTCGATCTCTATGTCGCTGAACTCAAAAAGCAGGCTCGCGGGCGGGGAATAGTCAAACTGCGCCGCCTGCTTGATCTTAAAAGGACATATCCTCCGGCTCCGTTCCAAAAAGCAGTTGAGGAAGCGTTGCGTTACGGGCTTTACGATCTGGCCAGACTGGAAAAAATGATCCTGAAAAACACTGGAGGCGATTTTTTCGAACTATAATGAGTGACGAAATTATCGAACTTCTCCATCAACTGAAACTGCAAGGCATGGCTGCCGGTTTTCCCCGACTGCTTGCCAAGGCGGAACGAGAAGGCTGGGGGCATCAAAATCTGATCCTGCAGCTGCTCGCGGAGGAACTGCAGCACCAGCGGGAACGAAGTGTGCTCTATCGTCTCAAACAGGCAAAAATCCCCTGGGACTGGACCCTCAGCACTTTCCCTTTTGAGCGTCAGCCGTCGGTTGATCGAACCAGGATTATGACCCTGGCTGGACTCGACTTCATGCAGCGAGGCGAAAACATCATCTTTACCGGTCCCACCGGCACCGGCAAAAGCGGCTTGGCTTCCGGAATCCTCAGGCAGGCATTGATCTCCGGTTACCGTGGTCGGTTCTACAACGTACAAAACTTGCTGGACGAGCTTTATGCCTCCCTGGCGGACCGCTCAACACCCCAATTGCTTATGCGACTTTGCCGTTACGACCTGCTGTTGCTCGACGAATTAGGATATCTAACCCTAACTCCCGAGCAGATGAACAGTTTCTTCAAGCTCATGAAAGAGCGCTACGAAGCAGGCCGCCCAACAATCATCACAACCAACCTTGCGTTCGAGCACTGGTACGACATCCTCAAGCCCAAAAGTATGGTCGACGCGTTGCTCGACCGCCTCCGGCATCACTGCTGCATAATCCCTATCGATGGGGAATCTCTCCGCACATAATCCACTCAGCGAATCTCATCTCACCCCCTTCCGCATCGCTCTTTCGCATCCCTTCAATACACTTCTCGCCGCGCACTCTCTGGCTCAGTTTTCGTTAGCAGAAATGGCTCAAATCCTGTTAGCGTCCAAAGTACAGACGTGCATATCTCCTATGTTAAGTACTCTACTTTATAGATTATTCGAACTACCCACTCGCAAAAGAAGCAATTACGACAACTAATGTCACAATGAGTGTTATGGGATTGACTGATAAAGTTCATAAGTCTGGTGTTTAAACAATAAAACCAGATATTCTTTTTAAACTCGATCCATATTTTAAAAGCATCTGGGTCTGTCTGCTTTAGCCATTTCTCAAGAGATCGATTCTCATAAAATATTTGTGACACCTTCCTCCCTTAATCTTCCTGAGATTTCGTCAGCGCTTATGCCAGGCTCCAGAAGGGGAAGATATCAACCTACCAGTGGTTTTGTTATTATCAAATAAAAGTGGATAATCGAGATAATAGCCTCGCTTCCCCATAAATACACATAGTATTTTTGAGGAACCGGAGAGGTGATTGTTCGCATACTTCATGACCTTAAATTCCGGCAGCTTATCAACGAGATATTCATCACGGGTAAGCTTCACCCCTGACATAGCTGAGAGGATAATTAAACGATATTGTTTAGTGAGGTAGCATCCCATTGAGGGTGAAACATAATTATCAGGCAAACGGAAGTCAGGGAGTTTTGCGCATAATTTAGCAGGGGACGATTGAAATTTATACTGTGCAATATGGTGTAGTCCATAGATCGAGAGGATCACAAGAAAGGGAACTATCGGTACCAGATAACGAATACGAAGCACGCTCGTATTAAAGGCAAAGAGAAAATAAAGAATACTGAAAAAAAGAAGAACTCGAATCTCTGTACGTACGCGCTTGTCCTGTGAGGGATTTTTATAAACGCAAAGGCATGGCAGAATTAGAAGAAAAGGATTGAGGCGACCGTCAAAAAACCGAGGGTTACCGTCAACTCCTTCAAAAAAAATTCTAACCGGCAGGGCGAGCAGTTGCCAGAGACTCTCCCCGTAAAGTGCATATCTCGTTGCAAATACACCTCGAATATTGTTTGCACCAGCCTGAGTTGACGTTGGATGTAATGCAGGATTAAAAACATTGTCATACAGAGGATAGATTGGATTTCCTGTCCATATACTATTTCGAATAAACCATGGAGAGGCCAGCAACAAGGTGCAAAAGAAGAAAATAGCTGCGTACTTTAAAGCGGATAGCGCTGATTGCTGCGCTCCTGATTCCCTCAGGTATAAAAATGGTACCAGAAAGGTGAGAAGGAACAGCACGAGCAGACCATTGTACTTTGTGCCAACGGCCAAACCGCAACAAATACCTGCTAGAATGAGATACTTTGACGCAAACTGATTCTCGCACCACTTGAAAATCAATAACACTGAGGCGGTGGTGAAGAAAACAAGTCCGAGATCAACGTAAACGGTAGTAGCTAACTTGACAATGATGGGAACACTGAGAAAAAAAAGAACTCCAAGTAAACCATAGACGGGGGAGATCCTTTTTTTTAGGTATCGATACAATAGGAAGGCAGTAGCAAGGCCAAAGGCCAAATGAATGTATTTGGGAACGATATCATTGTTGAAATAGAGAGCTCCCATATAGAGAATATCCAGGTTCATCGGGTAATAAGAAAAAACCAGATCGGGTATCTCGTATATTCCTCCGTTTTGCAGATATAGTTTTGGAATAGCTAAGATGATGAATCAGTGCGTCACGACTGACCGGGGGAGTTGCATTGAGAAGAAAAAGAGAAAAAATCAGCGCACAGAGAAGGACTGAGAGGATTACTATCGGTATTTTGTTATTTTCTCGTTTCACTTTCTTCAGCGCGTTCCAGGATTGATTTCAGTACATCAGGTGGAATGGATCCTGTATAAATTTCATCGTCGATGATAAAAGTGGGAGTCGCAAGAATACGAAGCTTCATGCCGGAGCGTATATCACGGTCGAGCTGCTCTCTTACCGCAGGATGTGACAGCGCGGCGACGAGTTCGCCGGATGGTATGCCTGTTTTTTCTGCAAGGTATTGCGTGTCAAAAGATTCCTTTTTCCTGCCGATTTCAAAAAGGACATCATTCATTTCCCAAAATTTATCCTTCGATGCATGCATAGATGGCCAGCAGAGCCATCTTCCCTGAACCAACATGAAACGGATCGGTGACGACGGTAGGATTAAATTCGTGGTCAAGCGGATAATGTCGATGAACAAGCCTAAGAGTATCTGGATATTGAGCGACAAGACTTACGCAGCATACGATGGGTCTTTGCACATTGAAAGCACTGATAATCACTGTATTCTTCTATGGTTACCTCGGGATTTTCAGCGCCTATCCAGGGATGTCCGTCAGAGGTAATTCCGGTTTTCAGCTCAATATTGACCGGCGGGTTTTCCAGAATCCAATATTCAGGTAAAAAAAATTGTAAGATGCCGAAAAGGAGCAAGAGATGATAAGGAGACGAGAAAACGAGTTTGTTTCGAAGATATATTGAATTGAAGCGATGAAATCTTTACGAAAAGATTTCCTGTCGAGTCGTCGATACACAAGAATGCTGAAATAGAACAGAAAGAAGTTTATCGCAAAGCAGGTAAGACAGAGGATGCAGTAGGAGTGAATCTTGGTTGATGAAATATAACTGAAAAAAAGTGAGATGAGCGTGTAAAACCGCCGAGGAGAACAAGTAAAGCCCACAGGATGATGATTTTTGCTGTCGGCTTGAGCCAGAGGTGAAAGAAGCAGTGAGGAAAATCAGATAACCCAACAACCCGTAATGGGAGACAGGAATTCCCCAGAAAATTGACCAGGGACTCTGGGCAACAGTGTCGCAATTAATAGCCCGGGAAATTGCACAGAAACTGGAATAGTTAAGTCGGTATAAATCCAATAATGCGTAAGGCACAGATAGGCAGCAACACCAAGACCAGCGCAACTAAGAATTACAAGTAGGGAGAAAAGAGAATTAGTAAATCCGATTAGAAATGATTTTCATCATCAGGCGGATATTTCAGAGTTTACTTGTTATCAGAATCCTTGATCAATGTCATCTGAGATGACCAAGTTCAGTTGAGAGAAAAGATAAAAGTAATTCCCGTTCAAGGGGACATGTTACGTAAAGTTCTTCTTTTCTCGTGATTAGTCAGTGGTTTGACAAGTACCGGAAGGGGATGATATTTGAGTGCGCGCTGCAGTTCTGCTTTTGCTCTGTTGTTCATCTTTGTCCAGTAAGGCATTCTCGATTCGGGCAAGTGCCAAGACATTTGTTTTCTTTTCCATAGTAGAGTGCTCGTCCATAAAAGAAACGGGCTTTATCATGGTAACCGAGCATAGAGAAACTTTTACCTAAATGGAGATAAATAGATCGGGACGGTAATGCCCATTTTTTAGGGCCAGCCTGCATAAATTCCAGGGCTTTGCCAGGATTATCGGTCCAGAGGTTAACAAGGGCGAGAAGATTCCAGCAGTCGGGGTGCTGATATCCAGCCCGTAAAACAGCAGTGATCACTTTTGCTGCCTGTCTGAAATCACCGAGCCAAAAGAGAAACTTGGCGTAATTGTAATATAATTTAGGATCTTCTGGATCATCTTGTATTGCTTTTTCGTATAATGTCAGGCTTTGTCATATTCGTGCAACTTCACATGAAGTGCCGCTACATTCCCTAACATTCCTGCGTCGAGGTCAACTCTTTCATTCGATTTGATAAACAGCATCTTGAGAGTATTTAAGCGCCTTGCGAAGATCTGGTTCTGTCTGTTCCTTCCAAACCATAATACAATGCCAGGCTGGAATGACGGCCTTTGTGATTGAGGCGCTTTTGAGGCAGCATCAAGCCAGAGCGTTTCCGGGGTTCTCCAGTCTTTATTTCTGGTGAAGGTGCCAAAGGCAAATGATGAAAGGAGTAGTGCTACAAAGAGGATCACAGTACTTTTTATGAGAATGGTGTTTTTTGTTTTCTCGATACAGACACTGATGAACTGAGCTACCGGCAGAAAAAGAAAGAGTGACGGTAGGTAATTGCGGTGCTCAAATAACAGTTCCAGTGGCAGGATGGTCGATTCAATAAGGTGATTGAGGTAGAAAAAAATAATGGCCAAAGAGAATAGTGGTTGGCGGCGGAAAAGCAATAGTGCTGAAACAAAGAGTGACAGATTGAAACAGATAGCAAACTATTGTCGTTACCGGTGAAAAAAGTGACGTTGACAAAATGATATCGTGTTCTATAGAGAGCCTTCCCGGGAGAGGAAAGAAAATTTGGGAAAGGTAAAAAACCACAATTCGCTGTTCCGTCAGTAATCGCTGCCATTGGGTGAAAGGGCGATGTGAAAAATACTTCAGGATCAAAAAGACTTAAAAAAATAGTTGGCTTGAGGATCAGTGTTACTGCAAGGCAGAGAATACAGATAACCAATAATTTTGATAAACAGCCAGATGTTTTTCCGGGAGATATCGACCTGGAAGAAGAGAAATTCCAGGAGCAGGAATGGTGAGTATTATTATAACTGCGTTTTCTTTAGAGAAAAATGCAGATAAAAAACAAAGTGCTGAAAGAATAATATGAAGGGGCGTACAATTCCACGGGGTAGAAGTCTTGCTTTAAGGTAAAAAAGGATCGCCAGTAGTGTGAAAAACGTTGCCAGACTGGCCATGCGCTGAACAATATAGGTGACTGCCTGCACCTGTATCGGATTGAGGGCCCAGAACAGGCTGCACAGATAGCGATAAAAGTGATTTGAAATGGTGTATAACGGCCCTGCAATCGCGGCGTCTTGAAAAGGGTGACAATGACGAGAAAAAGAAAGCAAGGTCGAGCCCAGGTGAATCAGAAAATTAACAACATGGTACCCGGTAACGTCATTCTTCTCCAAAGAACCAGTTGAGTCCCAGTGTTAATCGCGCCAATGGTCTGGACATAATGCGGTAGTTTTGTCTGCCGGGATTAGCTGTCATGGAATCCCAGACCGCTTTATTGGTGAATTCAGTCAGATGCTGATAGGGATTCTCCAGGATATTTGGAACGTCATCAAATTGCCAGGATGCCTGGAATGAATTGCTGTAGGCAAGAAGGAGCAGAAGGGATGCCAGAAGGAGAAGTCGACAGTGATTTTGTTTAGAAATGACGGGAGAAGGATGTGTTCTGCATGGGTTAGCGAAAATAAATAAGATGGGAGAGATCATTTTCATACCCTCCCATCTTATTGTAACTGCTAGGTAATGTCTAGCATTTATGCTGTACTACTTATTGCTTTCATCTCTTTTACATAGGTGGATTTGCATCCCAGCCAGCTTCCTCTAGTAGTGCTGAATGGGTTTGCATCTGTGTAATCTGCAGGACAGCGGCCTGAAGCATCATTAACTGTTACGGTAATGACGACACTCGGATCAGTGGCCTCAATGTCGTAAGCATTGACGCCCGGTTTGAATGTCTGATCACCTTTGGCTATTGCAGTATGGGTCGGTACGGCAAAGTAGTCGGCAATTGAGGCGATAATGTTGTTTGCATCAGACTCAACACCTGAGCAGAACGACTTGTTACGATAGGCGATGAAGTTCGGGATGGCGATAGCTGCCAGGATACCGATGATAGCGATAACGATCATCAGCTCGATCAGGGTAAAACCTTTTTCGTTGTGATTAATTCTTAATTTTCTCATGATCTTTCTCCTTGTTTATTTTGGTTCAGTTAACGACTTAGCCTGCGAGTGGTCTAAACTCATTTGATCCAAAGATATGCAAGTGTGATGCCATTTTGTTTTGTGATTCTGTTTTTGCATTGAAATACATCTGATTTCAATGTAATAGCGTGGTTTCTCTAGGTCGATCACGTTCTGCTTCTCATGATTTTCATAAGGTTCGTCCTCTGCTCGATGACATTATTTGGTCGTTAGGTGACAAAAAACGTCACTCGCGGCAGGTCTGAATGACAATTTTGTGTTCGGGTTTTTGATGAACAATGGGCACGTAACGATTCCCCTGGCGATGAAAACGAGAAAAAGGTTTTAATTATCCATAGACTATGAAACAATTCATTGGGTAGACTCCTGACGCCAATAGAGGAATAATGCTTTTTAAAGGATTGAAGCTTCATATTACGGCTACCTTTCTCGGGGGGCTGACCATTGCCATCGTTCTCTGCAATATGGTTACGGTCATGTTCTGGCAGAAAGCCATGGTGCGCTCTGAAATAGAAAATTCACGGACACTGCTTAAGATGGCTGTCCGGCAGGAGTCCGGTGGAAATGGCGTCGTCGGAAATCCTCAAGCCCGTGGCAGTACCGGAGATTGTGAAAACAGCAGCGGAGGCTGCCTGAGCACGGTGTTTTTTGACGGCGAAAAACTGCTCGATAATTCCTATCCGGAGCTTGCGGCTGTGATGTCGGCCTCTGCCCGTGAGTCGATACAATCACAATCAGGAGTGGTCGACGCTCAAGGGCAGTACCTGGGCGGTCTATTCTTTTGCCAAAAAGTACGTGATCCTGGCCGAACCTGATTTTTCAGATGATAATTCAGTTGGTTCGCAGGTGATGGTCGTCAGGCTTGAACCACTCTATAAGGCGATCAGGAAAGATCAGGAAACGATTTTTGTCTACCTGCTCGTCAATGCGCTGATATTGACGGTGCTCGGCCTGTTCAGAATGATCAAGCGGTGTTGTTAAGCCCGTTGAGCGAATCGTCAGGCTTGCCAATACCTACCGTGATGAGGAGCATCTTTTTTTCACCAGTGAAAATGAACAAAACGAGTTCAGTCAGCTGACCATGGCGCTTAACACCATGCTCATGCGAATTGAGTCGGATAAAAAGGCGTTAAACGACTCCATAGCATCGCTTGAACAGACCAATGAAGAACTGATCAGGACGCAGAAAGAGATGGTCCGGGCCGAAAAACTTGCTTCAGTCGGCCGGCTGTCGGCCGGGCTCGCTCATGAAATAGGTAATCCAATCGGCATTGTGCAGGGTTATATAGAACTGCTGCAACAGGATGGGGTGAGTGCTGAAGAGAAGGTACAATTTGCTGAACGCGCCTTGTCGGAACTTGATAGAATAAATCGTTTAATCAGGCAATTGCTTAATTATGCCGGCTCATCGCCCGAGAAAATCGCCGAAATTATCATTGACGATGACCTGTTTTCCGGGCGTTTGGGAAATCGTCGCCCTGGAAAAGGGAAGCAGCGCTCTTACCATTGAAAAAGATATCGCACCGGGGCTGGTCGTCCAGGGGGACCGGGATGGGCTGCGCCAGGTTTTCCTGAACGGACTGCTCAATGCTGTCGATGCGTTACTAGCCGCAGGGCGGGAAGATGGAGTCAATAAGAATTTCTGCAATCAGAAAAGCATCAACTGCACCTGGCAGTGAAGGATACGATACTGATCAGGATAATCGATAACGGCATCGGTATAGATCCCGCCGAGATGGAAAAGGTATTTGACCCATTCTATACCACAAAAGAAACAGGGAAAGGTACGGGACTCGGCCTGTTTGTCTCGCACGAGATAATTGAGGCACATAAAGGGAAAATGTGGCTGGAAAACAGAGAAGGCGGCGGAGTGATCCTGACTATTAGTTTACCGATGGATACGGCGGCAGAAAGCAATGAATGAAATGAAACTTCTCATTGTTGATGATGAAGAGAATATGCGCCATATGCTCAAGGCCCTGGTGATGCGGCACGGCTATGCTGCGGCCACTGCGCCGGGACGGAGAAATCGCGCTGGACATGATTGCCCGGGAGCATTTCGATTTTATTCTCTGTGATGTCAAGATGCCGGGAGTCGACGGGATGATGTTTCTTGAAAAGGGGCGCGGATTCCTTAAGGACAGCACGGTTATCATGATGTCGGCATACGGCACTGTCGATCTGGCTCTTCAGGCGATGCAGGCGGGTGCCTACGATTTTATTTCCAAACCGTTCAAATCAGATGAAGTGCTGTTGACGCTTAAAAAAGCGGAAGAGCGCGAACAGCTGAGAAGGGAAAATCAGCGCCTTAAAAGGACAATAGATGAGTTCAGCCGGGAGACCTCCTTTGCCGGCATGGTTGGTGCAAGTGACAAAATGCGTCACCTGGTCGAACTTGGTCTTAAAGTAGCGCAGTATGATACGACCGTTCTTATTACCGGAGAGTCAGGTACGGGGAAGGAACTCATCGCCCGTGGCATCCACACGAACTCGCCGCGAAGCGAGAGAACGTTTGTCGCCATAAACTGTGCCAGCCTGCCGGAAAACCTGCTTGAAAGTGAACTGTTCGGTCATGTCAGGGGGGCTTTCACCGGGGCCGATTACCAGCATAAGGGACTCTTCAGGGAAGCCGACGGTTCAACACTTTTTCTTGATGAAATCGGAGAGTTGCCGCTTACCATGCAGGTCAAGCTGTTGCGGGTTCTTCAGGAGCGGGAAATTCGTCCTGTCGGTTCGGCCCGATCAGAGAAAGTCAATGTGCGTGTTCTCGCCGCAACTTCGAAGGACCTTGCTTATCAGGTAGCACAGGGAGCCTTCCGCGAGGATCTCTACTATCGGCTCAATGTCATGCAGTTACGTCTTCCACCCTTACGGGAACGCCAGGAAGACATTCCCCTGCTCTGCCATCACTTTATAAAAAAATTTAATAGAAAATTTGAAACGAAGGTCAGCTGACGTCTCCAAACTGACGATGGGAATCCTGCTCAGCCATAAATGGCCGGGCAACGTTCGCGAACTGGAAAACGTCATTCAACGGGGGCTGGTTCTTGCCGCCGGCGAATATATAGAAATAGAGGATTTGCCTCGTGGCCTGAGGTCTCTCAGCCAGGCGGATACAAGCGATAGCTGGCTTGGCATGGCTATGGAAAGCCTGTCATTGAAGACCGCACATAAACTGCTTGAAGAGAAATTTATACGGCTGGCACTTTCCGGGGCTGACGGCAACAAGAGCCAGGCCGCCCGAACGCTTGAGATCAGTTACCCCTCGTTACTCAGTAAGATCAAAGAGTACGGCATAGATGGGGACTGAGTCCTGAATGGTGGTCACGGTGGATCCCTTTCAACCAAATTCATCCTCGGCGACACGAGGCTTCCCTATCATGACCGTGACCGTGATGTCGCCCATAGCGAGTCGGCGAGCAGGTCATGGGATCAATGCAACCAAGCGTGCTATCAAGGCTGCTGTTTCAGGAGATACTTCATTTCGTACTAATGTCGGTGTTTTCATATGCAAAACCTCCTTGGTTGCAATATGAAAACATTATAAACGGTATTTTGGACTATTCTAGGAGCGTGTCGGAGAAAGCCCTTTTTCTCCATCTCATCGTTATTTTAAAAAAATCAATGCTCGCAATAGTAGGTATATGGCTCCGCTTGATTTTCTTAAAATGTCTCGATCTGAATAAAAATTATATTTCTCCGACAGGCTCCTATCTCCCTAATTAATCCTGAACTTTTATTCGCAATCATCACACCAACCTACCTTGCCGCTTTTCGGTGGTTTAATTGGAAGATTTTCCTGGCCGATCTCAATAATTTCGCCAGTACTCGTCTGGATAAAGGCTTTCGCATCTGAGCTGCCACCTCCGGAATGCATACTTGGAGTCACGGCCAGCCCCATACCCAGGGAGAGTTTATCGCTCACCACAGTGCGACTATCAAGGGTATAGGTGCCGAAAACATTTTCATACCAGGCGGTTCCCGTCTGGTAGTGCACACCATAGAGGTTACTCATTCCCTCGGCGATACACAGGTCGGCAAAGGGCTGGTAGGATGTAAAGGTGATCAGACCGCCAAGCAATGCCGCTTGACCGACAACTCGCTCGCGAGCATCCTGCAGTTCCCGGTACCAGCCATCCACTCCAATTGTGGTGTCGCTCTGGGGGCAAGTCCCATCGAAATCCCTGCTTTCACCGGCAATATACTCCAGCAGGGCTTCATAGGAATAATAGGCTATCCCATCCACAGTACCAACGGGAGTAAGAAAAGCAAGACTGCAGTAATCTGGATCGGCAATGTCGTTAGTTATAGATCCGCTTGGGCAAAAAACGACAGGCTCTTTAGGTACGTTCAGCATAAACGATTTACTTTCAGCAACCTTAATATTATCGGTACGGACAAGACCTCTCGATCCGGCTGGAAAATCTGGTCTAAGAAACCCAGTTCCATCCCAATCATTCTCGCCCCAGGTCATTTCGCAACTGGTATCAAGAGGTTCCTTTACGCCAAAAAAACGCTGGACTGTGAGATCAGTTTTATCATCAGTGTCAAAGAAACGGCCAGTACCAAAATAGATCCAGAAATTGGTATAGTCCCAACCGGCAGCTAAACCACCGGTCACCGGAGCGAGAGTATCGATGAGTTTTTCAATACGCCACTGATCAGGAGTTGTAACAATCTGGGTGCCGCTGCTGGTGGCTCTAGTAACTAGACGATATACTCCGCCACCGCCAGACCAGAATTTCGCACCATCAGAATAAGTAGAAAATCCGGTTCCGTCCACCGTGCCAAAATACACGGCATCAGATTTGTACAAGGCACCATACGTAGGATCTGATTGGGCTTCCAGATCAAAATCTACGGTCATCATATCGGAGACAAATTTTTCTGTCGTATCTGGATCGTCTGCGTCCACCACCGGGATCACCCCTGAATCAGTCGCAGTTGGTGGCCCATTAAGGATCCTGAAACCTTCACTTCCATTTTTCAAGACACCTGTAGTGGAGTCAAGAACCATGGGCAGAACCGCCACCTTTCCCTGCTCAGTATTTTCTCCCTTGATACTGGTCGGTCCATTGCCAAAGGCCAGATACCATTTCGTTGCACCGGCATCATCCCGCATAACCACAGCGGAAGGCATGGGAGTGGAAAAACCGAGGTCGGCATATTTATCCTTGGTTCCAACACTATCTGGCTCAGTCGTCCTGGTCATTTCACCAAGCAGTTTTGGCGGCTGTTCCGGGTTGGTGATATCAAGGATAAAATAGGAGGAGATAAACTGTCTGTCATCCCCGGTGTCCCAGGTTCCCTCTGTCGCGGCAGTAATGGGAGCACCTCCAAAGCGCATGGCACCGACCAGAATCGTACCCCAGCCGCCTGGATGAACACAACCTTGAGCATAGGGATCAGAACATGCCAATTCTTCGGTAAAGATCTGCATATCAAAGATTCGCGGTTCCTTATCTACAAAGTATTTATGGCTGTTGCCATCACCACTCCCATATAACGGGTCAGTCAGGCATTTCAGATGGGGCTGGAGATTATAGGGGACATAAGCCCACATCTCAGTCCCCAAGGCTGGTCCGTTGTCATCATAGGTAGTACTACCGGTAGCGCCCAGGGTCATATTTTTGTAGAATTTACTCTCATTCTCTTTATAAAAACCACCATTTACGGCATGCATCAGGCCATCATTGGCGCCGAAATAAATCATGTTACGGCGATAGCGATAACGTTTGACAAAAGAGGCATAGGTTGCGTCCCGATAAATAGTATGGAAGGCTTCAGCCGGCTGGGCCACCAGCTTAGGAGTGGAGTGAATGATATCACCAAGACGCCACTCCGTATTGTTATAAATTGAGATTGCCGGATCACAGTCACCACGGCGGCAGCGATACACATAATCAAGCGTTCCATTCCCATTGAGATCTTCTCCCGGGTCGAGAACTGTGTTCTTGTTGGCATCCTCGGACCAATCAAGACCACGCAACCACAAAACGAAATGATTCATCTCTGTAAGGTCGGTTGGCGTTACCTGGAAATCGTTCAGGATTGGGTATTCGGTGGGATCAGTTCCGTCTGCGGGAAAAGTATCGACAATCGAGCCATAAATGCTCCAATCAGTCGTGCTATCCAGGTTAATAATTTCATCACTCCCGTCATGGGTTCCATCTGAATCGACAATGCCATTCTTATTTAGATCATTCCAGGTAAAGATATAGCGTCCAGTGTAAGTAGTCCAATCCCAGGTGGGCGTCACTGGGCGATTGGTGGTCAGCTCAGCGTCTGAGATTGATGCAAGTGCCTGTGCGGCAGACCATAAATAATTATTAAAGTCCTTGATCAGAATCGGCTCGTCAAATGTTCCACAATAATCAGTTGCAGTGGTATCGCAGACCTGAGGAGCAGACGACCAAGCCGAATCATTGAAACATATTTTGGTACTTTTACTATCGTTATCATAGTAGAAAAAGACCCGCCGATCGCCGTCCAGACAACCATTAGGCACAGCTGCTCCGGTACCGTCAGGATCTAGATCCTCACCTGCATCCAAACGCCCGTTTCCGTTGCTATCTTCACTCCACAATTTGGCATCAGGATCATAATCATCCCACATTCTCCCCTGATCATCCATAAATAGACCGTGCACGTCACCAACCCAGGTCAGTGGATCTTTGTCAAGTCCACGCGAAACCTGGGGCCAGAAAACGGCCTGATAAACAGCTCCCTCACCGCTACGCGAACTGGAGATAACCGAGGCAGCCGATCCGGCAGAAACACGACCAAGAATGCCGGACAAGATCGCCGTCAGATTGTCCTCAAGCTTGGCCGGATCCTCACCAGTGAGCAGGGTAGTGCCGCCATTGTCGGCAGCGTTTTCCATGAGGGTAGCCGCATTACATTCGTTATCGGTATTATTATCGGCAGGAATACCGGTGGTAACGATATACGTGGTTACATTCTGTTTATCATGCCAAACGCCGTCTATTGTAAAGCCAGGTATCGTAAAAAGATCTTCTACATCAGCATGCTGGCCGAAATAAGTTAGATCATCAAGATACGTTGAGCCGTAGAGGTCACTGCATTTATTATTCTCGTTAGCAGTGAGCACCGTAGGGTCACTGTATCCCATAGTGTTGACAAACGTTATAATATCTGGATTGATATCTGCTGTCGAAGCACCTTCGGTGATAAGCAGCACAAAATTTTCCTGACACCAGAACTCTACCGGGTCCGGGGTAAGGGGGAAATCATCGCTATTCAAGCGCCGTGTCCCATCCTGGCCATAATAACCCAAAGCATTGTAAAGTGCCTCAGCCAGCGGGGTCCAGGCTGTGGCACGGATTTTATTAATGGCTACTGTCAGATCGTCAATATGCATTTTAGGTGCAGCCGTTGTACCGGTCTGGTCATTTCCGTTTTTGATGGGGACAATCAGGCGGGCACCATCTTGGTTGGCATCCGGGCAATACTGTACAATGGTCTCATTGACGTTTTGTGCTGAACATTCCGTGGCTGCCCCGTTGTCATTAAAGGCCATGGCCCCAATGCGCAGATCAGGAGCCACTTCATGTAAAATTCCTTTTGGTTGGGTGTTCTTTTTTATGTATCCTTTCATGATGATAAGGGCATGATCTGAACCGAACATTGACACGGTTCCGCTGTCAATCAGGGCCCCGACCATTCCCCAGGTGGTTTCAGTGGTCATAACATCGTCGGAAGGATCAATAACCTCGGGAATGGTGAGGCCCTGGCAATAATCCCACACGGCCGACTGGATGCATTCTTGCACAGCAGCAGCAGCAACTTTAGCGTCCACGTTATCCAAATTTCCACTCCAGTCGCCATTACCCACAGCTCCGCTCGTGTCGCAGAGTTCCCAACCATGTTCCCAATCTTCTTTTAATGAAAGAAGTTGCCAGTTGGTGCCATTTTTACACTTCTTTTGTCCTGTGTTATAGTTATCACAAGTGTAGTAAAGTCCATCGGCAAGGCATCTGACATACAAACCATTCCATGGAAAATCGCTTCCACCAGGGGAACAACTTATGGAAAAACAATGTTCCTCCAGGGGGGGCGATTCCCAGCAGCTGCCGATATATTCCGACGAGCAGATATAACCGCTGTCCTCGGAAGTTATCGCCGCGGGGGGCACGTTGTGAGCATATATATTCTCACAAGAATTCTCAAACTCTACTACAAGTCCAAAATCTGAAGGTGTATCGTATTCTTTCGTCGTCTTCTCCCAGCAGGCATGAACCGAGTGGTTATAGGAGGAATTGGATTCCGCCAGGATATTGTTTTGGCCATCATAAGAGAGACAGGTTTCGATGGCTGTTTTGGTAGTGCCTTGATTACAATTGTGAAGTAGATCTGTTGCTGTATAGTTGCTGGCAATGCAATCAACGGCAAACTGACATTCTTGGTACCGAGTACTCCCTAAAAACCCATCCCCAATACCCAAAATGGCAATGCGCAGTGTATCGTCCGTGGTGTCTATCCAGTTGTCAGTGGTTGTCCCTCTGATGGAAAAGGTAATAACATTGCCGTTGTTCAGGGGAAGCTCCTTTACAAAGCCCTTGCCGGAGCATCCACGATGTTGACTGATCAGGCGATCAGCATCAGGGTTGTATTTACCGCCAGTAAGGACCTTTTTCTGAATATCAAATTTTGAGGCCGAGGCCCAGTTCAACATCTTCCCCGAGGCCGCAAAGGCAGAGACCCGTGACTGGGTATTGATACCATTCACATTCACACTGACAATGCGAATATACAGATTGTCCTGTTCATAGAGTGTTCCTTCGGTGTCTAAACCTGTTACCGCTTCCACCTTAGTAGCGCCGGCTTCTTCAAAATATCCCTCATCAAGCCGCTCCCAGCTTGCGGTATTCCAAACACTGGTGCCCGCTGACACCGCACTCTTGGCCTTAAACAACATTCCCTCATAACTAACGATAGCACCAGTTGCGTAAGCTGTGTCCGCCATCCAGGGATGATCTACGGGTACCCAGGTCACCCCAGTATCACCGTCGATGCTCACGCCGTCGGTCAGGATCGCATCATTGGCCTTTCCACCAGCCACGGTATAATAGAGTTGATTGTCAAATTGCACAAAACTCTTTGCCTCGTAAGTTGTCCCTTGAGCCCAGAGCGGGATCTGGTACAAAATTGCCCAATCGACAGAATAGTCATCTGCGATTTGAAAGCCGACCGAAGCACCAGTTACCCTTACGGCTTTATAAAATATACCTTCTGAATAAACGATAGCACCAACGGTATATGGCGTGCCACTTTTCCACTGCTGCCATCCCTCTGTCCACTTGTACCACTTATCAGGATCAAACAGCCCTGTGTAGTCTTTAGCGGCATCGAAAGAATTATCGGTACATGTATCAGATTCTTCAATATAGGCCATGTCCAGCATGGAGCCGGAATTGTCCAGCATCAGCAGGAGGTTGGGGGCGGCGCCGGAGCCGAGAAAAGGTGGCAGACCAGTGCCCTTTGAGCAGACATTCCGCCTGACGCCGGCAGCAGGTAGAAAAACGCTCCAATCAAGAACGCAGAAGCCAGAAGACCTTTTTTTATCGAAAACATGATTTTCCTCCCTGTATTAGAACAGGATCAATAGACGCAATCACCGGCAGGGTTGTTGGCAAACTGATTTTCTACCCGGTACTTGATGCAGATAGCGGTCCTGCTGTTGCGCTCGCCTAGTCGCTCAATCTTGAAATCAAATTCGAGAAACGCACCGTCGGCGCCTATGCCCTTTCCTTTCCCTTCATAACCGGCAAGCTGCTGCAGGCTTGCACCGGCCTGCATCTTGACGGTACCATTAATACGGCCATTGGTGTGGGGTGCCCGGGGGGCATAGCCGCAGGGATAATAAAAATCACGGTCCATGTCAGTGGCCATGGGAATTTCGGTGGTTAGATTGTTGGTGACCCAGAAATTTGATACTGATTACGGATAGTCGTTATCTAAAACAATACCGCCATCTAAACTCTTGGTAAAACCAGTGATACAAGTAATATTATCTTTCAGCAGGCCAATGCCGTTTTCCGTGCCGCCGTCAGCCTGATAAAAAGTCTGTTTGTGCAGGGCCTCGTTGGCGGCCATTTTCGTTTCGAAGATCGAAGTAGAGATCCCGGCGGTCCCCAGCAGCGACACAACCACCAGTAGCAGGAGCGCCCAGACCAGGATAAACCCCTCCTCATCAGCAATAATTCGTCGCTTCATGGTTTCCTTAGAATTCTTTGGTTTTAAAATAATCATGACTGTACAGCTCACCCGAGCCAACACCTCCTTTTTTGACAACAAGAACCCGCACCTTTTTTACGCCTCGAAATACTGCATCTTCAGCCGCTTTTCCTTCGGCCACATTCCAGGAAACGGAGTAGAGGTCTGTTGCAGGAGGCAAGCAGCAGTTGTATTCGATCCATCAGGCCTGAATATATCGCCCCATCGGCATTGGCCTCAAGATCATCCAGACCTGCCGCTCCAGCCGCACCGGCGCCATCATCATCAAAATCGGCATCATCGTAGTCTTTGCCAAGAAGCTCCTCAATTTGGTAAACAGCCCAATTCGTCGCGGTAGAGACTCGTTCAGCTATGGCGTTGGAATGGGTTGATCGCAGTTGCATCTTGTAGCAGCCGAAAACACCAATGATAAAGATAGCTATGGCCACCATTGCTTCAACCAGGCTGAATCCGGCCTGTCGCGCCCTTTTATGTCGGATATGCTGTAAACGTATCGGCATAAGATTATCCTTTATTGTTTCGACACTGAACCACCACCGAAATCATCCGCTTATAGCCGGTACCTGCGGCCGGTGTCCAGGTGATTGCCGCACTTCCTTCCAGCGGTGGTTTATAGACTGCGGTATCGGTAACGGAAAAGGCGGACGACCTGGAACTGCCGAGGATGATGATCTTGACGCCCTGAATCTGTTCCAGCGCTTTAGCAGCTGTAATACCTAGGGCAGTTTCTATCGCTGCACCATCGCTGGCCCAGACCCAGGCTTTGGAGTTGTAATTCCAGTAAGGTATTCAAAGCGCAATTGATCTATGTTTTCGGCAAGAGGTCGCTTAGCTGTAGCTGTGTCTCCAACCAGCCTTCCTATATTAAAGACACCGCTACCAGCATCATAGCGGTCATAGGTAAGTGTTTTAATCGTTTCATCGTTATATGATCCGTCTCCATCCGTATCCTCCCAATAGTCGAAGGAGAGGCCGCTTTGAGTCGCGGAAGTAAATCCTGCACCACCCTTTTGGGCCGGATCATATCCGACTATACGAATCTCAGAAGCCATCATTGTCAGAGCAGCCCTGACATTCTGCTGGACCTCAGCTATGATATCCTGACGGTTGTAGGCTTTATTCTGCCCCATAAAGACCATGACCGCAGCACCCAGAAGCATACCGGCCATGACCATAGCGACTATAAGTTCAAGGAGGGTCACACCTGCTTCATTGTTGAAAGGATACCCGGCTTTTTTATTTCTGCCTTTCAGTGTATTCCACATGAGCACTTCCTCTGTTCGTTATCCAATCAAAGAACTTTTGATTTTATAAAGCCTGCATTACTGAGACTCAGCTTCATTTTTAAAGCGGATGAGTGAATCTCGACACTGCCTTGTGCTGTCAAAGGGAGGCCGCGAGCATTAAAGCCTGGATTTCCTGCGAAGGTAATTCCCGAAAAAGAACTGCCAGGCCGCAATTTATTGACCGAGAGAGTTATCTCCGTACCGTCCTGTACAGCATTACTTGCCACACCCCCACCAGCACCGTTATCAAGAAAAACCGTATAGGCTCCATTTGCCGGGGTATTAAAACGAATGCAGACACTCTCGCTGCGCTTGACTGCCTCGGACTGGACATGTTTGAAGGTGGAATAAATATCCCGGGCATCTGCTCGGACACTGGACTTGGCCTTCATGGAAAGCAGTCCCGGCGTGCCGAAGCCGGCAATAATGGCGAGAATAGCTAACACCACCATGAGTTCTACTAGACTGAATCCGTCCCGATTTTGATGCAACGATGAAACGCTTCGCAAAATCCCTTCTCCCCTGTGTACCTTTGTATCTTGACACATAACCATAAAAACTTAAAAAGTTCCTTCACGTTTCCCTCTACAGTATGCAAAAAAAGTACCACTATCTCATACAAAACTATAAATACAAAATTGTAAGTATGTTACGCAATAATATCTCAATGCTATTCCGCAGAACGGTTACTCCATTAATACCTTAACTATAAAATATTTTTACAATCGCTTCTTCAAATTAGCAAATTATTTTTTAAAAAAACAGAAATAAGAAGGGAGGGTGCAGCAAGGGGGCACAGAGGAGCAGAATGAATTTATCTTAACTGGTATTCTTACTGCCGGCGGCGTGAATATCGCCGACCAGAAGAAGGCGGAGGCGGCGCAAAGGGAGTTTCCGTCTCAGGACTCTACGTGCAGGGCATGGTTTACTCGCCATCCTCTATTTCCATCGGGTCGACCGGTACGTCGGTTGATGTCATCCCCGTGTCGGATGCTTCGTTGAAAAAAACGATCACCAAGGATGAAAAGCGCGGCATTGTAAACTGGAATGAAATCGAATAGCCGCGTCGAGAGAGATGTTATGGCTATGAAAAATTACGGAAAAAACACCTTACGCTATCAACGGCTGGAAGGTCTTTGGTGGAGGAGCTATGAAACAGGTGAACATCGGCATGATTAAAGTAATTACGTTATTCTTTCTATTAACCCAGGTAGCGATATCACTAGCTCGTTCGCCTATCAAGGATCTGACCGAAGCCGTTTTGATACGGCAGGCGGTTATTTGCTTATGACGGCAGTGCTTCGAAACCAATGGCGCTGATGGCCTTTTCGACCGTCTCAAAGGGGACGGAACCCTCGTAACGGGCCTCTCCCTTTTCGAGATCGACGCTAACATCTGAAATTCCCGCTACCCCCTCCAATGCTTTTTTCGTTGATGCCACGCAGTGCTGGCAGCTCATGCCTTTAATCCTGATGCTTGTCATTGTCTTTTTCCTCTTTTTTCTTACTGTATAGGTTCATGGCAGGGAAATTACCACATCGTATGAGCAAATGGTAATGTCCAGGCATGCTATGGTCAAGAGAACTCAACAGGAATGTCTATGAATATCACAGAAACAACAGGTAGCTGTCAGCGGCATGCATTGTGCTGCCTGTTCGAGCAGGATAGAGCGGGTTGTTTCGATGCTTGAAGGCGTTGAAAGTGTCGCGGTCAACCTGGCTACGGAAAAAATGAAATGTGTCTATGATACAGAGCGAATTGGTATCGAGACAATAAAGGACGAGGTGGAAAAACTTGGTTTCTCGTTCCTTGGAAGAAAGAGGTTCAAGCAATGAAGTGAAATTGGATATTGCAGGTATGCATTGCGCCTCCTGCTCGACAAGGATTGAAAAGGTATTGCGCAAACAGGACGGTATCTTGCGCGCTGATGTAAACCTGGCGACGGAGACGGCTGCTATTCAATTTGACGGCGACAGCCGTCTCCATCGGCAGATACGCGGTCTTATTGAAAATCTCGGTTTCACGGCCAAACGGGCTGGCGAGGGTGCCAGCGAATTCATCAAAAACGGCAGGAGACCACCGAACTTCTTGCCGGGATGAAAAAGAGGCTGTTCATCTCGCTCGGTCCTGGCAGCCCTGCTTTTCTCTGTCTCCATGGGGGAGATGCTTGGCCTGCCGCTGCCGACTGTTTCTTGATCCGCAGACCCGGCCCGTTTACCTATGCCTTCGTGCAGTTCTGTCTGGTGCTGCCGATCATGTTTATAGGCCGGAATTTCTATCTGCTCGGTCTGCCTGCGCTCTTCAGAAAAGCGCCGAACATGGATTCTCTTATCGCCGTCGGAACCGGGGCCGCCTTTATCTATTCCACCTGGGGCCTGGTCGAGATCGGGCTTGGCATCGACGTTTCTGCCAGGGTCAGCGATCTCTACTTCGAATCGGCAGGAGTACTGATTGCCCTTGTCTCTCTTGGCAAGTTTCTTGAGGCCCGCTCGAAGTTTCACACCTCGGATGCGATCTCGCAACTGATGCAGCTGGCACCCGACAGCGCCACACTGATTGAAAACGGCAGACAGAGGATTATTTCAAGCGATGAGATTGAAAAAGATGATATTCTGCTGGCAAAACCGGGTGAGCGGATCGTCGTGGATGGTATTGTCATCAAGGGTGCCAGCAGTATTGATGAATCGATGCTGACCGGCGAGAGTCTTCCCGTTGATAAAAAAGAGGGTGAGAATGTCTTCGGGGGTACCTTGAACCAGTCCGGCGTACTGCAGATCAGGGCGACCCAGACGGGCGAGAACACGGTTCTGGCACGGATCATACGGATGGTGCAGGAGGCCCAGGGCGGAAAGGCCCCGATCGCGGCACTGGCTGACAGGATCAGTCTCTATTTTGTCCCTGTCGTGATGCTCATTGCCGTGCTGACCGGGCTGGGCTGGTATCTTATCGGCGGCGTCGATTTTGCCCTCGCCCTGCGCTTTTTTATCGCTGTTCTTGTTATTGCCTGCCCTTGTGCCATGGGGCTGGCGACACCGACCGCGATTATGGTTGGTACCGGGCGAGGCGCACAACTTGGCGTTTTGATCAAGAGTCCCGAGGCTTTGCAGGCGGCGGAAAGCATCAGGACGATCGTCTTCGATAAAACCGGCACGCTGACCCACGGGAAACCGGTCGTTACCGATTTCATCTCCTTTGGCGACCGGGAGTGAAGGTGAAATCCTGCGCCTGGCCGGCTCACTTGAGCAGGTCTCGCAGCATCCTCTTGGCGATGCCATTGTCCGGTATGCCGAGAGCAGGGGAGGGGCACTTGAACAGCCTGACACTTTCAGCCTTTTTCCCGGTGGCGGCATCAGTGGTGAAATGAGTAACCTGACCATGTCCTGATCGGTAATTCACATCTGTTTGAGGAACAGGGGATCGTTGTTCCCGATGAAGAAAAACCCGTCACTGATGAGCTTCGCAAGGGCTGGAAAAAGCGTTCTTTTTCTTGCTGTTGACGGGCGATTATCTGCCATTATTGCTATTGCCGATCAACTGAAACCGGAGGTTCCCGAAACCGTTTCCGCGCTTGAGCGGATGGGGTTGAAAGTCGTCATGCTGACGGGAGATCACCCGGCGACCGCCCAGGCGATAGCTGACAAGGCCGGGATTAAGCATGTTATAGCCAGGGTGCTGCCTGACGAAAAACGCAGCAGGATTGCAGAACTCCAGGCAACAGGTTCTCTTGTCGCCATGGTCGGTGACGGCATCAACGATGCGCCGGCTCTTGCCCAGGCCGATGTCGGTATCGCCATGGGGACGGGGACTGATATTGCCATTGAATCCGGGGATGTCGTGATCATGCGAAGCAACCTCGACGGGGTTCTCACGGCGTTGTCACTTTCCCGGGCGGTGATGAAAAATATCAGGCAGAATCTGTTCTGGGCCTTTGGCTATAATATCGTCGGCATTCCGGTGGCGGCCGGCCTGCTCGTTATTTTCGGGGGACCCGGACTGAGCCCGATGCTCGCCGGCGCGGCCATGGCGCTGAGTTCTGTCTCCGTCGTGAGTAATTCACTGCGTCTCCGTCTCTTTCGGGCTTGAAAGGACTTCTGCAGCACTTCTTTTGACTTGACTTTTTATTCTGCTCCTTTATATATAAGCCTTCATAAATGAATAGTGGTTCAGTTTAACCAACTGCTTACAATGGAATGTTTTTACGAACGTTGCCGTTTGTTTTTCTGGAACGGCGTCTTTTATTCTCATATATAAAAAGAGGAAGATTATGTCAAAATTAGTTGCACCCCATGGTGGTAAAGGTTTGGTTTGTGCCTTGCTCGAAGGCGCAGAACGTGATGCAGAATTGAAGAAAGCTGCCGGCCTCAAGCAGATCGAGATTTCCGCCCGCACCAAGGGCGATCTCATCATGATGGGAATCGGCGGTTTCAGCCCGTTGACCGGTTTCATGAAAAAGGCGGACTGGAAGGGTGTCTGCGAGAATTTCCAGATGGCCGATGGAACCTTCTGGCCGGTGCCGATCACCCTCGACGTTACTGCTGCTGATGCTGCGGGAATAAAGGTAGGCGACGAAATTGCTCTCGTAAGAAAAGGTGAGACCTTCGCTACCATGAAGATCGAAGAAAAGTACGAGATGACCGATGCCGACAAGAGATGGGAATGCGAAAAAGTATTCATGGGTGAAGGCGACGAGTCTGTCGGCGGCAAATTCTGGGAGATCGCCCCAAAAGATCATCCGGGCGTCATCATGGTCATGGCCCAGAACGAGTTCAACCTCGCCGGTCCGGTAAAAGTTCTCTCAGAAGGCGAGTATCCGAAAGAGTATCCGGGCATCTACATGCGTCCTGCGGAAACCCGTGCGATGTTTGAAGAGCGCGGCTGGGCCAACGTTGCCGCACTGCAGCTGCGTAACCCGATGCACCGTTCCCATGAGTATCTTGCCAAGATCGCCGTCGAGGTATGTGACGGTGTCCTGATCCATTCTCTGATCGGTAACCTGAAGCCTGGTGATATTCCTGCAAAGGTTCGTATCAAGGCAATTGACATTCTTATCGAGAATTATTTCGTCAAAGAAAACGTCTATTCCGCCGGGTATCCGCTTGATATGCGTTACGCCGGTCCCCGTGAAGGCCTTCTGCATGCCACCTTCCGCCAGAACTACGGTGTCAACAATATGCTGATCGGTCGCGATCACGCCGGTGTTGGTGATTTCTATAGTCTCTTCGAGGCCCAGGAAATCTTTGATCGCATCCCCGTAACCGGCGATGATGCCAAAGACCTGCTCTGCAAGCCGATGAAGATCGACTGGACTTTCTATTGCTACGAGTGCGACGGTATGGCTTCCCTGCGTACCTGTCCCCACAAGAAAGAGTCCCGCGTTATCCTCTCGGGCACCAAACTTCGTAAGGCGCTTTCCGAGGGTGCTGAGGTTGTCGATCATTTCGGCCGCGAGGAAGTTCTTACCCTCCTGCGTGAATACTACGAAGGTCTTACTGAGAAAGTTGAAGTCAAGATGCAGGGTGCCGCTTCAGGCGAGTCCATGTAACAACGGCTTTTATCACGTCTCTGAAAGGAGATGCTGCCTTTTGGCGGTATCTCCTTTTTTTTTGCCCGATAATCCTTTATTTTCTATACAGCACTTTATCAGCCCGGGTAGTCGTAACGCTGCCTGATGATGCAAAAGCACAAAGGAGATCACATGACTGTATTATCGGTGGGCCTCGGCACGAGAAGTTATCATATCACCATAGAACACGGCTGCCTTGACAGAATAGGAGCGATCCTTGCCTCCGATCATCCGGCCAGCAGCTATTGTATTGTTGCCGATGATACCGTGGCAGAGCTCTATGGCAAGCGTCTGCTGCAGGCGGTACGTGAGCATGGACTTGCCTGTGACCTGCTCAGTTTCGCCCATGGTGAGGCCAGCAAGAACCTGAATACGGTAGCTGCGCTCGCCAGTGGCGCAGCCAGGCTTGGGCTGGACCGGAAAAGCATGATTCTTGCTCTTGGCGGCGGGGTGAGCGGCGATATCGCCGGGTTTCTTGCCTCCTCTTATATGCGCGGTATTCCGTTTATACAGATACCCACAACGCTTCTGGCCCAGGTGGACAGTTCCGTGGGCGGAAAAACCGGGGTCGATATTCCTGAAGGTAAAAATCTGTTCGGTTCCTTTTATCAGCCGCTTGCCGTCTATATTGATCCTTCTGTGCTTGGCAGCCTTCCTGAAGAACAATACCTCAACGGTATGGCTGAGGTGATCAAGCACGGAATTATCAGGGATGAAAATTATTTCAACTTCCTGCGCGATGAATTTGATTCAATCATGGCCCTTGAGCCGAAGACGCTCACGGAGTTGATTTACATAAGCTGCCGGATCAAGGCCGAGGTGGTGGCTGCGGATGAACAGGAGTCAAATATCCGGAGAATCCTTAATTTTGGCCATACCATCGGGCATGGTGTTGAGGCTGCGTCATCTTTTTCTATCCTGCATGGTTTTGCTGTTTCCATCGGTATGATTGCGGCAGCCCGTATCGCTGTCATGAGATCGGTACTTCAACCAGCGCGACTCGAGCAAATAATCTCGTTGTTACATCGCTATAAATTACCGACGGAAATACCTGCAGATCTTGACCGGTCTTTGATAAAATCCTATCTTCTGACAGATAAAAAGCGTATTGCCGGCAAAACCTCTTACGTGTTGCCGAAGCGTATTGGAGAGATGGTTATCACCGATCAGGTGAGTCCGGAAGAGATTGAGGCGGTACTTAGTTATCATCCGTAAGGCGGTTTAAGAAATAACAGCACAGGAATATCAGACGATGCCGATTTATGAATTTTATTGTCAGGACTGCAACACCATCTTCAGCTTTTACTCACGAAAGATCGATACGGATCACCAGGCCATCCTGCCCGCGCTGTAACCGGGCCGGTCTTCAGCGTCAGGTGTCGATGTTTGCAACCTATTGGCAGGGCGAGTGAAGAAGAAGGAAAATTGGGAGGACTTGATGAGAGTAAAATGGAACAGGCGCTCGAAGCACTGATGCGCGAGTCAGAAGGGATCAACGAGGATAATCCACGGCAGATGGCAGAGCTGATGCGTAAATTCACGGACAGAACCGGTATTAACCTCGGGGACAATATGGAGGAAGCCATGTCCCGGATGGAAAAAGGCGAAGATCCTGAACAGATCGAGAGGGAAATGGGGGAGCTTCTCGAGGGTGATGATTTTTCTTTTGACAGCATGAAAAAGAAGGTGATGTCGAAGACGGCCAGACCATCCGTTGATGAAACACTGTATGACCTTCACCCGGAAGAGAGCAGCGATGATGATGCAGGGGCTTTTTCGGGTGGATGAAGATCCGGATTTAATGAACAGTGGTTGAACCGCCGGTTCCGTAGAAATGAACGGCGTGATCAGTATCTGTCTTCCGACTGAGGATTTGACGAACTTCTTCCTCCGGGATGCCAAGAGATCTGGCCAGTTGTGAGATGTCGTAACAGACCATACCGTCGCTGGTGAATTGAGCAGTCTGCAGATCCGGAAAACACTGCTCGGTAGCTTGTCCTGATGCCTGCAGCAGAACAGAAACGATTTCCGGGGGGCCATACAGAAGCAGCCACTCGACCGCTTCCGCCCAGAGTTGCGAGTCCACCGTTTTATTCTGAACGATTCTTAAAGCCGTTTCAATATTCCAGTAATCTTTAAAGTCCATGTGGTATTCCTGCGTTTTTCGGTTATGCAAAATTCTGATGGCGTCGTAAAAACTCTTCGATCTGCTGCGTTGTTGAACTATATTTCCATCATTACGACGTACTACCTAGTACGCCGTAATGCATATAAAAATCTACCTACGCCTCGCTTATAAGTTTTTTACCTAGCCATCTTTGGAGTGCAATAGACTTTTTACGAGTTCATCAAATTCTGCTATACTACTATAATGAATTATCCGGTAACTGCAATCAGTGATGGTCTTTTGCAATCCCCTTCCTGACATTAACCGCATCAGACTGGAAACGGGCGAGATTAAGAATCTGAGGAGGATTTGATGAATAGATTCGACGGTGGGATATTTCTTGAGAATATTGAGTGGTTCGATGAAACCGGACAGGAACTTGTGCACCGCCTTCCGGAATCGGGTTCAGGGGAAATTAAATTCGGCGCACAGCTCACCGTGCGCGACAGCCAGGCCGCAGTTTTGTACTACCAGGGAAAAGCGCGGGATGCTTTTGGTCCCGGACGGCATACGCTGAAGACGGCCAACCTGCCCATTATCACCAAAATTCTCTCTGTTCCCTGGCGTGGCAACAGCCCGCTGCGTGCCGAAGTATACATGGTTAACATGAAGTATTTTCCCAACCTGAAATGGGGGACCCGCAACCCGGTTGCCTTCAGGGATTCTGAACTCGGTTTGATCCGGATCAGGGCGCACGGCATATTCAATATCCAGGTTGTCCAACCCGTTCTCTTTATAAATTCGCTCGTGGGAACAATGGCGACCATCAGTACTGAGGAGGTTTCCAGTTACCTGAAACGGGTTATTATATCGCGCTTTAATGATTACCTTGGTGAGAGTCTGGATACTATTCTGAATCTGCCTGGACAATTTGATGAACTCTCCATTGATCTGCAGAAACGGTTGACACTCGATTTCGCCCATTTCGGTTTGCGACTGAGTGACCTGTTCATCACTTCCATCACCCCGCCCGAAGAGGTTCAGAAGGCCATCGACGACCAGTCGCGTCTCAATGTCATTGGTGATATGGATAAATTTGTCAGGATGAAAGCCGCTATGGCCATGGAGAAGGCGGCAGAAAACCAGTCTGAAGCGGGAGCCGGTCTTGGCATGGGTATCGGCATGATGATGCCGGCCATGTTTGGTGGTGCGGGAGCATTGTCACCATCTGCCGGCGGAGCAGCCACTCAAAGTGCGACCATCTGCCCGGATTGCCGGAACTCTATCGCTTCAGATTCAAAATTCTGTCCGGTCTGCGGCCACCAGCTCGTCGTCTTGAGCCAGTGCCATTATTGCAGTAAAAATCTCTCTCCAAATGCCAGGTTCTGTTCACGCTGCGGTAGAGAGACTGAACAAAAACCGGAGAAAATACGCTGCCGTGAATGCAATAGTGAAAATCTGCCCGGAGCTTCATTTTGTGATCGGTGCGGGATGAAGCTGTGATATAGGATATGGATATAAGAATTAGCCACTCTTGTCCGGCCTGCGGCGCTCCTATCGAGATGAAGGAGGGCGACCGGCTCTGTTCCTGCGGTTTCTGTGATATGCAGAGTTATATCGTTGCAAATGAACTGCTGCGATTTGTTTTACCAGACAAGATTCCCGATCATATCGACAACAGAGATATCGTCTATTTTCCCTACATGCGCTTCAAGGGTGCTGTTTTTACCTGCCGGGGCAATACGATCATTGCCAAGATGCTTGACACGACCTTTCAGTGCATAGATGAGCGCATTGCTGCACCGTCGCTCGGGCTCAGGCCGCAGGCCATGCCGGTGAGCTTTGTCGACCAGCGGTTGGCAGGCCGTTTCCTCAGGCGCAGGGAATCCGAACCGAAATTGTTCCAGAGGGCTGCTCTGATGAGCGAGGCCTTCTCCAATCCCGGAGGAGATCCGCCCTATCATCGAGCTTTTATCGGCGAAACAGTGAGTTGTGTTTATCTGCCGCTCTATATCGAGAACGGGATGGTCTATGACGGCACAGTGAACAAAAGACTTGGCGCAGCCGGGTCCTGGCTGACACAGGAGATAAACTGGCTTCGCTTCAGGGAAGAATGGCAACCCGCTTTTCTGGCAACCCATTGTCCCCAGTGCGGAGCCGCGATGCAGGGGGAGTCTGATGCGCTGGTCATGCATTGTTATAATTGTGAATCATGCTGCGGCGAAAAAAACGGAAAATTTGTTCCCGTTCCCTATAGGATTGTCTCTTCTGCAAAAAAAGATACGGTTTATCTCCCTTTCTGGCGCATTGCGCTGGAGGCACGAGGGCTCAATATGCGAAGCCTGGCCGATCTGTTGACGGTGACAAATCAGCCGGTTGTCGTGAACAGCAGGCATAAGGAAAAAAACCTGGAATTATGGGTTCCAGCCATGAAATTACGACCCAAAATTTTTCTCAGTCTGGCCAAAAACGCCACTCTTTCGCAACTGAAATTTCCAGAAGGGGAAAAGAAAATGGCCCGACCGTTGTCTCCGGTAACGCTGCCGCTGACCGAGGCCCTGCAGGCCCTGAAATGTGTTGTTGCCGAGATAACGGTACATCGCAAGGAAGTGCTGCCGAAACTGCCGATCCTGAATTTTGTTGTCAAGCAGACTTCCCTGATGTTTTTGCCGTTTGAGGACACCGGGCATGACCTGGTCCAGTATCATTCAGCCCTGTCCGTTCCAGCTTCGGTTGTGAAAGCGGGCAGAAATCTGTAACAGCTTGGCAATCGAAATATGAGCACACGCTCCAGGCATGAAAAATGGATGAGAGCCGCCCTTGCAGGTGCCGAGGCGGCGCTTGCGCTTGGCGAGTTTCCGGTCGGTTGCGTTATGGTTTTTGAAAACCGCATTGTCTCTGCCGGTAAACGGATAAACAGTAGAACGGATGGAAACGAACTTGACCACGCAGAAATAGTTGCACTCAGATCTCTTGCATCGCTTTTACCCGGTATTGATTATTCACGGGTTGTGGCATATTCAACAATGGAACCATGCCTGATGTGCTTTTCGACCCTGATTCTCAACGGAATCAGGACCATTGTCTACGGGTATGAAGATGTTATGGGAGGAGGAAGTCACCTGGACCTCAGCATGCTTCCGCCACTTTATCGCGGCATGGAGGTTAAGGTGATTCCCGGCGTATGCCGGCAGGAAAGCCTTGCCATTTTTAAAAAATTCTTCCTTGATGAAAATAACCTCTACTGGCAGGATTCATTGCTGGCCCGTTATACCATCACCCAGAACTAACTGAAAACGCACTTTATATCATGATACGATGACTCCTTCATCAGAGAACAGCACGGCCAAAACCGTAGGTTTCGTCGCCGGAGAACGAAACGTTTTTCTGCATATCCTGACCGCCTGCAATCTTTCCTGCAGCCATTGTTATATCAACCCGAAAGAACATGGATCAAGGATGCTGAGCCGCACTGAGCTGGAATCCTGGATTCGACTATTTGCTGCGCCTGATAAAAGAACAAACCTTATTTTTCTCGGCGGAGAGCCGACCATGCATCCGGATCTGGTTCACGGAATAGAGGTGGCGCATGGTTGCGGTTTCACTACAACCGTAGATTCCAACGGCTATCTGTTTCACGATTTTCTTGATCGGGTGACACCCGATATCCTTGATTACCTGAGTTTCAGTCTTGATGGTCCGGACAGCAGCGTTAATGACCCTATCAGGGGAAATGGCGTTTTTTCTGTCTGTACCGGGAACTTGAAAGAAGCGGTGCGTAAGGGGTTTAATACCAGCCTCATCTATACGGTCAGCAGCAGAAATATCCGCCATCTGCCGCGGATGATCCCGCTATTGTGTGAGCTTGGCGTCAAACGATTCTTTATCCAGGTGATCGGCCTGAGGGGGGCCTCGGCAGAGCAGAACAGGGGCAATAATGTTTCTTATCAACTCCAGGTCGATCCCGGGCTCTGGCTTGATGTGGTCCCTGAAGTGGCCAGACAGGGCGGTGAGGCTGGGATCACGGTGATTTATCCCAAGGTCTATCTTTCAGATCGGGAAACCTTTGAATGTGCCGGGAGGGTGGCTGAAAACTTCTTTGTTTTTCCTAACGGCCGGGTCTATCAGTGCCCGCTTTGCGAAGATTACGGTGTCCATTCCTACGAGATAAGAGATAATCAGCTGATCCATCTGACCGGGTTGACTGAGGAGCGATTTTTCTCACTGGATATCCCGGAGGGGTGCGTCATGAACAAGCTGCTGCAGCCGGAAACGATCAGCTATGGCCGCGACGGTCAACCCATTCACCGGATATCGTGCTGTTTATTGAAACAACGGCTTTCTCCGACACGCTGCTAGCGATGTTGCTGCTGCAGCCGCTTTGACGGTCTCAGTCGCTTTCCTGGTCAGTTTTTTCTATTTTCTTTTTTCCGAGCAGGGCGGTCAGAAAAATTCCTGCCTCGTATAGTCCGAAAAGAGGGAAGGCGAGCAGGAGTGTTGCCATGAAATCTCCGGCACTGAGCAGAAAGGCGAGGATCACGATTGCCCCGTAGAAGTAAAATCTCTTGGTCCTGAAATAAGATGCGGCGACGAGGCCGGCTTTTCCTGCCATGACCATGAGAAATGGAATCTGGAATGACAAACCGAAGGCGATGATCGTCCTGCCCACGAAGGTGAGATATTGACCAAGTTTTGGCAGTGGTTCCAGGCCGGAATGGGCATAGCTCATGAAATAAACGAGCATCCTCGGCAGGACACTGAACATGGCGAAGCTGGCACCGCCGATAAAGAGAACACTCGACCAGAAGACGACAGTGACGGCAATCTTTTTTTCATGATCGTGCAGTCCGGGAGAGATAAAGCGCCATACCTGATAAAGAAGATAGGGAAAGCTGGTGATGATGCCGATAAGCAACGCAAGTTTGAGATAGGCGAGAAAGGCCTCCGGAAGATTGGTGTAGACCATCCGGTACACCAGCGGACTGGCCTTGAAGAGAGGCTGAATGAAAAAAAGAGCGATCTGTTCAGAAAAATAGTAAGCGACAGCTGAACAGAGGGCTATGGCAATAAAGCACCTGACAAGCCTTTGGCGGAGTTCCTGGTGGTGAGGCCGGAAGAAGGCGATGCTGCGCTCAAGTGTTGACATGGATGCTGGTCAGGAACCTGTTCCCGCCGGTTTGGCAGGATCCGGCGGTTCTTCTGACTGTTCGTCGGAAACAGTGTCGCCCTCAACGCCCCTTTCTTCGACTTGCTCAGGTTTATCGGAAGCGGTTTGGTTGCTGACGACATAGTCGGCTGAATCCACATCGATAAGGACGGAGTCGTTTTTATCGCCTTCGGAGGCCGGGACTTCATCATGCTCATCTTCCGCGGTGAGTGCCGCCTTTTCATCGTCATTGCTGTTGCTCCAGATGCCTGATCCGGTATCACCGAGTTGCTTCTTGACTGCGTCAGTCATTTCCTCAAGCTCGGGTTTGACTGAATCAAACGGGTTTTCTCCGGCCAAATCCTCTTTCAGGGTGGAAACGGTCTTTTTCAGCTCAAGCACACCTTTTGCTATGGAACGTGCCAATTCCGGAAGTTTGTCCGGACCGACAACAATAAGTGCCAGTGCCAATATAAGAATCATTTCCGGCAGACCGATGCCAAACATATTGTTCCCCTGAACCTTTGATCAGCACGACGTGCCGTAATATGGATTCATAATCGCGTTTAAATCAACTTTTTACCAATGAGCATGCAGCAGTTGGATACAAAGTATCTTAACGGCGCCTGCCAATCTATCGCGGAATAAGAATTTAACAGAATAAAATGTATAAATCGATATCTATTTCTGGTCCGCTTACTCCATGCCTGGAGGGGCTCCCGTTTTAGTAGCGCTGCTCTTTCAGAGCTTAACAGCGCGGTATAGTATGAAAAAACGACAAATTTTGCACGATTGACATTACGTGATGTCTTGACTATAATGCTGGAGTTTGACCTTAAGAAAATTAAAGAGCGTTTCCATGTCTGTTTGTAATCGCTATTTATCAGTCTATACCAGGAGAAATAGATGTCCAGTGTAGTCGTCGTTGGCACCCAGTGGGGAGATGAAGGAAAGGGCAAAATAGTGGATCTGCTGACTCGATATGCTGATTGTATCGTCAGGTTCCAGGGTGGTAATAATGCTGGTCATACCTTGGTGGTAGATGGTGAAAAGTTCATTTTTCATATCATTCCGTCGGGAATCCTTTACGAAGATAAACGGTGTATGATAGGGAACGGGGTCATCGTTGATCCCTCCGTGCTCCTGGCTGAAATTAAGAGTCTGGAGGCTAAAGGTCTGCCGGTAACTCCTGAACGATTGATAATCAGCGAAAAAGCCCACCTTATCCTTGAGTATCACAAATCCCTGGATCTTGCCCAGGAGGCCTCACGCTCGGCCGGCAAGAGGTTGGGAACCACCGGTCGCGGCATCGGACCCTGTTATGTCGATAAGGTCGATAGAGTCGGTATCAGGCTTGGGGACTTGCTTGATGAAGGTCTTCTGCGCGATAAACTTGAGGCGGGCCTTGAAGAAAAAACTTTCTGCTCACGCGGAAATATGCTGCCCGGCCGCTTTCTTATGATTTGGTGCTGGCAGATCTTCTCAAACATGGGGAGCAGTTAATTCCCTATATCGGCGATGTTTCACAAGAACTTGACACGGCGAGAAGAAAGGGTGAAAATATCCTTTTTGAGGGTGCCCAGGGGACTCAGCTCGATATTGATCATGGCACCTATCCGTTCGTAACCTCATCAAATACCGTGGCGGGAAATGCCTGTAACGGTTCGGGATTCGGACCAACACATATTGATGCAGTTGTCGGCATACTGAAGGCATATACCACTCGTGTCGGTGAAGGACCCTTCCCAACCGAACTTTTTGATACAATCGGAGAAGAACTTCAGGAAAAAGGCGGCGAATTCGGTGCGACAACCGGCCGAAAGCGGCGCTGCGGCTGGCTTGACGGGGTTGTTGCCAATGATGCCGTGAGACTTAATGGTTTGACAGGACTGGCTATAACCAAGCTTGACGTTCTCAGTGGTCAGGCACGGATCAAGATGGCTGAAGCATATGATCTGCTTGGCCAGACACTTCATGCCATGCCGTCAAACATAAAGCAGGCTGCAGCGGTAAAGCCGGTATATCAGGAAATGGCCGGCTGGAAGGCGGAGATCAATGGAATTCGCACCTTTTCCGATCTGCCTGTTGAGGCACAGGATTATATAAAAAGAATAGAGGATTTTACCGGGATTGAGGCCGTTATCGTTTCCGTTGGACCGGACCGTGAGGAAACCTTGCTGCTTAAAAATCCCTTTGAGAAGAGTTAATCCTTCTAGTCGGGGAAAAAGTGATAGTATTCACGTTTTTCTTTTGAAAATACAGGAAAAAAGCCATAAGGCGCTGAAAGGACCAGATATCATTGGAGCAAAGGTCCACTGAAACCAAGAGCTACGAGGAAACAATGGCACGTATTACTGTTGAAGATTGTTTGAAGGAAGTCGGTGACGGAAATCGATTCAACCTTATTCATCTGGCCGTGAAAAGGGTAAAACAGCATCGTCAGGGTGAGCCGTACCTGATAAACGCCAAAAACCAGGAAATTGTCATGACGCTCAGAGAGATCGCCGCAGGCAAAGTAACCTTTAAAAACATCAATGAGCTCACTGAGATCAAAGATAATGATTCTGATGATTTATCAGTTGATAAGCACGAGGGGGCCGAAGCATAAGGCCTTGTCTATGTGAGATGGAACGTGATTATTACGAAATACTTGGCATCAGTCAGAAAAGCGATGCGGGTGAGATAAAAAAAGCCTATCGAAAACTGGCCATGAAGTATCATCCGGATCGAAATCCGGGTGATCTGGTGGCAGAAAATTCCTTCAAAGAGTGCACGGAGGCCTACGAGGTACTCAGTGATGATCAGAAAAGGCAAATATACGATACCTATGGTCATGAGGGTCTGAAAAATAGCGGTTATCGCGGACCTGGCAATTTTGAAGACGTTTTTTCAAGTTTCGGGGATATCTTCAGTGATCTGTTCGGTTTTGGTTCAGGCAGGGGGCAGGCACGAAGAGACGGTCCGACAGCCGGTAACGATTTACGCTATGATCTGCGGATTTCCTTCATGGAAGCGGTTCATGGAACAAACAGGGAAGTCGAAATAACCAAGCGTGATACCTGCTGGACCTGTGAAGGAACAGGGTGCAGACCGGGCTATCAGAGACAGACTTGTTCTTCCTGTAACGGTCGCGGTCAGGTAATACGCTCACAGGGATTTTTCCAGGTCAGTTCCACCTGTCCTCAGTGTCATGGTGAGGGATCGATTATCACCCATCCCTGCGATGAATGTTCAGGCGTCGGTCTGGTAAACAAGGAGAAAAAGGTATCAATCAAAATCCCTGCAGGTGTCGACAGCGGGGCACGGATGCGATTGCGGGCGGAAGGCGAGGGTGGACGCAAGGGTGGCCCTCCGGGTGATCTTTATGTTATTATCGACGTTGAGCCGCATGATTTCTTCAAACGTGAAGGAGACGATATCTACTGCAGGTTTCCCGTGTCCATGGTTGATGCGGCTCTTGGGATAAAAACTGAAATCATCACCATTTATGGAACGAAGAAACTGGTGATACCGGAGGGAAGTCAGTCCGGAGAAGTGTTCACCCTGAGAGACAAGGGCGTAAAGCATTTACGCGGACATGGCAGTGGTAATATGTACGTTGAATTGCAGGTGCAGACACCGACGAATCTCTGTGAAGAACAGAAAAAAATACTCAGGGAATTTGATGAACTGTGCGAAAAGCACGGGCAGAAAAAAGACAATGAAGGCTTTTTCTCCAAACTTGTTAATGAAGTGATGGGTAAGACTCACTAGGAGCGTGTCGGAGAAAGCCCTTTTTCCTCAGACACGCTCCTAGCCGGTTTTTTGGATTTTTATGACAACAGGCAACAACAACTCCCTGAGCCACTTTGATGGTGACGGGAATGCGGTGATGGTAGACGTCAGTTCCAAGTCTGAGACCATGCGTATTGCCCATGCTGCGGGATTGATTTCAATGAGCAGGCAGGCCTTTGACCTGGTGAAGAGCGGCACGATGGCAAAAGGTGATGTGTTGGGGGTCGCCCGCATTGCCGGCATTATGGCCGCCAAAAAAGTTGATAGCCTGATTCCGCTTACACACCCTTTGATGATAAGTAAGGTTGCGATGGATTTCAACTTCCTTGATGACGCAGCGTCCATCGAAATCACCGCCGAGGTCTGCGTTCAGGGAAAGACTGGTGTCGAAATGGAAGCTCTGACTGCCGTTTCCGTTGCAGCACTTACTATTTACGATATGTGCAAGGCGGTTGATAAGAAGATGGTGATCAGTAATATTCGATTGATGAAGAAATCTGGCGGCAAGAGTGGTAATTTTGATAGAACGGATTTATAGGAAGGCAGCCGTATTTCGTCTGGTTTAATGAGAAGGAGAATGAGCGGATGAAAAAGGATTTACTCGAAAAATTCAGAATACAGCTACTGGGTAAGCGTGATGAAATACTCAGTGAGGCTGACAAGACCCTGGCAGACATGACCGATCAGAACAATAATGTTCCTGATCCGAATGACCGGGCCACAATAGAGTCTGATCGCAGTTTTGAGTTGCGGATCAGGGATCGGGAACGCAGACTGCTTTCCAAAATTGACGAAGCCATCGATCGTATTGATGAAGGTGGTTATGGTATCTGCGAAGAGTGTGGATGTGATATCAATTTAAAGCGACTTGAGGCTCGACCGGTTACCACGCTTTGCATTGATTGCAAAACACTTCAGGAGCAGAAGGAAAAATCACAAGGCCAATAAATCTTCATGCCGGAATTACGGAAAGATCCTGTTCTCGGACGATGGATTATTATCGCCAAGGAGCGCCGAAAAAGACCGACAGATTTCGTCATCGAAAAACCGAAGGTGCTCGGTGGTTTTTGTCCGCTCTGTCCGGAAAATGAAAATTTCACCCCGCCTGAAGTGTTAGCTTACCGGCGTAATTTGCCATCGACCACTAATGGATCTGATTGGCAGGTGCGGGTAGTACCGAACAAGTACCCCGCTCTTATCATTGAAGGAGAACTCGGCAAAGAAGCTGAAGGGCTTTATGACAAGATGAATGGTATCGGGGCACACGAGGTTATTATCGAGAGTCCCGGGCACAATGATATTTTCTGGAATCTTTCTGTTGGGCATATCGCTCTGGTTTTCAGGACCTTCAGAGACAGGATGAAGGATCTTGAGCAGGATCATCGGTTCCACTATGTAATGGTCTTCAAAAATCTTGGTAAGGCGGCCGGCGCCTCGCTTGAACATTCACACTCACAACTTATTGCCCTGCCGGTATTGCCGCGCATGATCGTCTCGGAGCTTGAAGGGGCAAAATCATATTTCCAATATAAAGATCGCTGTCTCTTCTGTGATATTATACGACAGGAAATCCAGCAGAGCGTCAGGGTGGTCTGCCAGA
Source organism: uncultured delta proteobacterium (assembly GCA_963745765.1). GTDB lineage: Bacteria > Desulfobacterota > Desulfobulbia > Desulfobulbales > Desulfocapsaceae > Ww85. Next base: position 39,227 of record CAVUYQ010000034.1, read on the forward strand.
ATGAATTTTTCATAACCATTTCTCCCTTTGCGCCCCGCACGCCCTTTGAAATGTGGGTGCTTCCGAAGCAGCATTCGTCCGACTATTGTGCCCAGGATTATGAGCGGCTCTCAGGTCTGGCAGATATCATGTCTGAGAGCCTGCGCCGTCTTGATACTTGCATACCAAATGTGCCTTATAATTTTGTTCTGCATACGCAGCCACTGCGTTCGGGTAATCTTGAACATTTCCACTGGCATTTTGAAATTGTGCCGACCCTGACGTCTATTGCCGGTTTTGAATGGGGCTCCGGTTTTTATATAAACCCGATGCCGCCTGAAGAGGCAGCCCTGTATTTACGTGAATCTCTGGATGCCTGAAGGAGGTTATAGTGAAAAAGATACTGCTTGTAGACGATGATGAGTCAATACAACTTCTCTACCGCGAAGAGTTGCAGGAGGACGGGTATGATGTCGTATCTGCAACGAACGGAGACGAGGCGCTTGCTCATTTTAAACGTCAGAAACCGGATCTTGTTATTCTCGATATTCAGATGCCCGGTCTCAATGGTATTGAGGTACTGCGGCAGATGAAAAGCATTGATGCAGAAATCCCCGTTATTCTGAGCAGCGCTTACAATGAGTATAAACAGGACCTTGGAACCTGGGCCTCCGAAGAATATGTCGTGAAATCGGCAGACAATAGAGATCTAAAAGCTGCCATCCGTAAACTGATCGGCTGACGATGCAACGCATCCGGCGAGATCCTGTGTTGACACGGCAGCTTTGTTACTTTGATTCCGATACAATGAAAGATATTCAAAATCAGTCGGATCACCGGAAAATAGACATCAAGAAGGTCGGCGTTAAAACTATTACCTACCCGGTAACGGTTCTCGACAAGGCGCAGAGTTCTCAGAAAACAATCGCAACTATAAATATGTATGTCAATCTGCCCCACCATTTCAAGGGCACGCATATGAGTCGTTTTATCGAGATATTAAATCGTTTTCACGGCAAGATTGATATTATGAATTTTAGAGCAATTCTCGAAGAAATGAAAACAAGACTCGATGCGGAAGCCGCCCACCTGGAGATGGCCTTTCCCTTTTTTCTGCAGCGTTCTGATGAAACGATGGTGTTAAGAGTAAGTAAATATGAATGTGCTATGCATTGTTTTCTTGAACAGGAAGATGATCTCCGACTCGATATTGTTGTGCCCATTGCTCATCCATTCAAATGCAACGGGGTGGAAATACCCGGAGCTGCCGTCGGCCTATGGGGAAAAGTGCTGGTCAGCGTCAGGTTTTTAAGGTTTATGTGGCTTGAAGATTTGATTGACATCGTTGAGTCAACGATCAGACGTGAAGGTACCCCGGACGGAGACAGGTTATTTAATGAAAAACCTGTTGAGTCCCTTCTGGGAAAAATTGAAGCGCGGTTTAAAGAACTCTCTGAACTTAAATGGTATTCGATTACGGTGGAAAATATCTCCCAGGGCTACTCACTTTTTGCGACCACCAGCAGTTCAACCATGCTTTCTCTGCCCCCCCATTACTGTTAATACTTCAGACATTAAGGAACGCATGAACGATTTATTATTTGAGATAGGCACCGAAGAATTGCCGGCGGGATTTCAGGTACCCGCAGCAGATCAACTGGAATCATTGTTTACCGGTAAAGCGGCAAAACTCAACCTTACATTTTCCACCATAAAGACATTCTCTACACCCCGACGAATTGCCTTGATCGTAAAAGATTTGAACGATACCCAGAAGGACAGCACGGAGATTCTTCTTGGTCCTTCCAGGAAGGCGGCCTTTGATGAGGCAGGAAAACCGACCAGGGCAGCTGAAGGTTTTGCCGGATCGAAAGGTGTTCGTGTTGAAGATCTGGAAATGGTTCAGACACCAAAAGGGGAGTATCTTCAGCTTGTCCGCCATATCAAGGGAGAGAACACCCGGACGGTATTGCCTGCTATCCTGCAGGAAATCATACTCGAGCTTTCTTTCCCGAAATCAATGAAATGGGGGACAAACAGCAATACCTTTGCCCGGCCAATCCAGTGGATTGTAGCTCTCTACGGCACGAATACCATTATCTTTGAGCACGAGGGTATCATTTCCGGTTGCGGCACCAGGGGGCATCGTTTCATGGCACCGGAGTTGATCGATATGCAAGAAGCTGCAAGCTATGAGGAGCGACTTGAATCGGCATATGTGATTGCAGATAGAGAGAAACGGAGAGAGCGGGTCCTGTTTGAAATCAGAGAGGCTGTCAGGAAGAGTGATTTTGCTGCTTCAGCTGAGGTCTCGGTTGATGAGGAGTTGCTGAACACCGTTACCAATCTGGTTGAATTTCCTTTTGGTGTCTGTGGCTGTTTTGATGAAAAATTTTTGCAGGTTCCCAGCCAGGTGTTGATAACATCAATGCGCGAGCACCAGAAATATTTTCCGGTTGTTGATCAAAATAATGAGCTTCTGCCGGGATTCGTCGCCGTCAACAACACAAGGGTGAAGCAACCGAAGCTCACAAGGCAGGGGCATGAACGAGTTTTACGGGCAAGGCTGGAAGATGCTTTCTTTTTCTATGAATCAGACAAAAAGCATACGCTTGAGAGTCGGGTTGAAATGCTCTCGGGTATTATCTTTCAGGCCGAACTCGGATCGATGCAGGAAAAAACTGAACGAATTGTTAAACTTGCCCGTATCATTGCCGAGACCGTAGGAGATGCGGTGGTGGAAGATGCCTGTCGCGCGGCGCATCTCTGTAAGGCTGATCTCATCACTAATATGGTTGGTGAGTTTCCTTCTCTGCAAGGTGTGATGGGCGGAGCCTATGCGATTCATGATGGGGAGAAAAACGAAGTCGCACGCGGCATCAAAGAGCATTATATGCCGGTTCGTTCCGATGCAGCGCTTCCGGAAACCGGAATTGGCGCCATTATCGGGCTTGCTGATCGAATTGATACGATAGCAGGCTGTTTCGGGATCAAGAAGGTTCCCACCGGAACAGCGGATCCTTATGGCCTGAGGAGGCTCTCTCTTGCCGTCCTGCACCTTATCGAAGATCGAGGCTATGTGCTTTCCTTGCCGGAAATTTTTAACAAGGCGCTGGCACTTTATGGAAACAAGGTAGATGGCGGCAGCAGGACTGTTGCGGAGATAATGGAATTTATAAAAAGACGGTTTGTCAACGATTGTATGAGCAGGATGATGGACAGCCAGGCAGTTGAGGCTGTCACCTCAATTTCGTTCACACAGGTAATAGACAGTCTTGAACGTATTGACGCCCTGTCCATGATGAGGAAGGAAGAGTCTTTTGATGTCCTGGCCGGCTCGTTCAAACGGATTCGCAACATCGTCAAGGATAACCGGGAATGTATAGTAGATACAAGCCTGTTTACAGACGGTGCTGAACGTGAGCTTTTCGCGGTGTACGAGCAACTCCTGCACGGTGGGAAAAAGCAGCTGGAAACCAGAAATTACCAGGATTTTCTCAACAGCATGCTTCTCCTGAAAGAGCCGGTCGATCATTTCTTTGATGAAGTTATGGTTATGGCCGAAGATCAGAGACTCAGGACAAACAGGCTCAATCTGCTGACGGCAGTCGGTGCGCTGATACTGGAAGTGGGTGATATCTCAAAGATGCATCTTGGCAGTTGAAGCAGGATGCTGCCGTGATGCGGTAGAAAAGCAATTGACTCCATAAAAAAGGCCGCTCGAAAGAGCGGCCTTTTTTGTAACTATCCGATGGGTTGTTTATTTCTTCGGATGGCAGGGCATGCAGCCTTTGAATTTTGCAGCCAGTTCAGGATTTTCTTCAGCTGCTTTTTTGTGGCATTCCTTGCATCTCAGGTGTGCTACGTCCTTGAAAGACGAAAGCTTTTTTTCCATGCCGGAACCCTTGAAGTGGCAGGCCTCGCATTTCTCGATTTTCATGCCTTCCGTATAGGCGACCTGTTTGCCGTCCTTGGCGCCATGATGACAGTCACCGCATTTGGCGAACTCCTGATGCTTCTGGTGGGGGAATACGGCTGGTTTCGGCGTTTTTGCCGCGTCCTTCTCGGCCAGCAGCGTCATCTCGGCGGGGCCATTGTCTGCCATGCTGATGCCGGCGGCTGCGCAGAAAAAGGTAACGGCAAAGATACAGATCAACAATGTTCTCATCATGATATCCACTCCCTGTTTAAATTAATTTAACTTGATACAGCTATAAAGATGAACAGCAATTCATTTCTACAAGTTATACCGAGTTCAAAAGAGTCTGTCAAGATACCATAATCCGAAAAATGTCTTATTAAATCAACTGTATTTCCAGTTTAAAAATCAATTTGAACCGTAGCTGTGCAGTCCGGAAAGCAGAAAGTTTACACCGTAGTAGGTAAAGATGACTGCGATAAATCCGACCAGGGACAACCAGGCAATGGTCTTGCCGCTAATGCCGCGGCTATAACGGGCATGCAGGGTAATGGCGTAGGCGAACCAGGTGATCAGAGACCAGGTTTCTTTGGGATCCCAGCTCCAGTAGGTACCCCAGGCAGAATTGGCCCATATTGCCCCGGTGATGATGCCTCCGCTGAGCCATATAAAGCCGAATATCATACTCTTGTGGATCATATCATCAAGAACACGGAGCGACGGGAGCATTTCTTTGGAAGATTTATCCCGGTTGGTTTCTGAAAAAGAACTCTTGATCAGGTACATGACGCCAAGGGCTGCTGCTATGGCAAATGCTGAATAGCCGACAAAACAGGTAATCACGTGGGCAAGCAGCCAGTTCGACTGAAGGGCAGGAATGAGCGGATTGATGCCCCGGTCGAGTGGGGCAAAAGAGGCGTATGACATTGCCAGAAAGGCAATCGGAACGGCAAATGCCCCTATGGTTCTGGTTTTGAATTTCCATTCAATGCCTAGATAGAGAACAATGATCATCCAGGCGAAAAAAACAACGGATTCATACATGTTGGTAAATGGCGCGTGACCAAACCCAATCCGGTAGGACTCTATCCATCTCAACGCCAGACCTGCGGTTTGGATCAGCAGTGCGACAACGGTAAATCCGGTGGCCACGGCGCCGAGTTTGTTATTTCGGAAAACCAGTACGCCGATATAGAGGAATGAGGCGAAAAGATAGGTGAAAGTTGTAATGCCAAGAAGCTGAGAACTATCCATGCTGAAGCTCCGTATCCGTAATTGTTATGGGTACCTGATATTTCTATTCTGCTCGATATCGTACTATTTTAAGATGCAAGCGGTTAGGAAACGGTGATCAGTCTCTGCAGAGCATCTCTTTGAGTTCGGAAAACTGACGTTCAAATCCAGGTCTGTTCTTGTTTGCCGAACCGGCGAAGAGAACCTGCGAACCATTATTCGTTGGGCTGATAAGCAGCCATAACCTCCTGTGCGACATGAAAAAGGCGACACAGAGACCGAACAGCATGAGACCGCAGCCGATATATACCCACCAGACTCCGGGGTCATGGGCGACCTGCAGACCGGTTGCATACATCTGCTTGACAGATACCAGATATTCACCGCGTTCTGTCTTTATCGGCAGCTGTTCCCCGCCGTTAATCCAATCAAGCGTCGGAGACGCACTGCCGTCGCTGAACCATAGTTTTGCACTGACCATGGATTGCCCGATTGCCTTGGCATTGATGATGCCGAATTTGAGTCCCTCATCCTTCCAGATTTCCTGTTTTTGAAAAGGAACCACAAAGTCTTGCTGCTTCCCTGAAGCAGTGACTTTAACCGTAATGACAAAATCCTGGTAGGCTTCATAACTTGACTGGTAAAATGTTATGCCATGATAGGTGAGGGGATCATTAACTTCGATTTTCCTGGTTAGGATATCCTTGCCATTTTCGATGATAGTCAGACTTGAAGTGTATTCCTTGGGCATTCCGTTTGGGTAGAACTCAATGACAAAACTATTGCAGCGCACGCTGAAGCCCAGTTCTTTAGCCTCTCCGCTGCCATAAAGAATAATTCGATTTCTCTCCATTGTTTCGGGAATGAGAACACTTCCCTTGAACCCGGCCAGCGAGCCGATTATCGCGCCAAGAAAGATAACCAGAATAGAGGTGTGAACGATGTATACGCCGATTCTCGTCCAGTTTCCTTTCTGGCTGAAGAGAAGCAAGGCATCAGCATGGGATCGGCTGGATAGTTTCCAGCCCTTTTTGACAAGCTTTTCTTCAAGCATGATAACCAAATCAGCGGTAGATTCGCTCTTCTGCCAGGAATGGCTGTTTGCCATTTTGGCAAGCCTGTCTTCGGAATAGGCAAGGCCGTCTGCCCTGATTTGTTTCCATACCGCGGGAAAACGATCGATACTGCAGATAACAAGGTTAAACGCCAGCAAAAACAGCAGAGCAAGGAACCACCATGAACGGTACATGTCAGGTATATCGAGAACAGAAAAAAATTGCGCCATTCCAGGGCCAAAGTTCTGAACATAAAAATCACTGGCCTCATTTTGGGGGATAATAGTTCCGATAATTGATGTTATGGCGATCAGGCTGAGCATGAATAGTGCGAGCCTGACTGATGCGAAAAATTGCCAGATGGAATTATTGTTTTGCATTGATTCGATATTTTGTTAGTAATGATTATCAGAAAATAGCTTGGCTATTTGCTAACATAAGATGGATAAGTGTGCAAGAGAAAACGAATAGCTCGATGCACTTGCGAAAACCTCTGAGAACTGGTTACACAACCGACTGGATCGGAATTCCTTAGATTGATTGTCTCTTTCAATGTGAATAACGCGACGAATGCCTGCCCTTTTCAGCTGTAATTATTATCAGGTTCAGCTGGGTATCGTGAAACAACGATCTTTAATGTATGATGGATTATGTCAGGATAACAAATGTGTAGGAATTTATAGAAAAAATCACAAAGCAGTAAAATTGATTGGAGAGACTGGTCGGTATCATCTGAAGTCCGGGAAGACGGCCGTTTTTTTGCAGTAAAGGCATCCTGTGGACACAGGGTGCTGATCGGTTGAATAGCAACTGAAGGGCTCCCTGCATAATTGTCCTGTTGACTCGTGGAATATCCCGGTTTGCTGGCAGGTTGAAAAAAACTGACCGCCGGCCGGAGATTTCTTTTGCGGGTGAGCACAATAAATTTCTTGAAAATGATTACGAAAAAGAGTAATCATATCGATTCGGCTCTTATTTAGCATAGACACGTTGATTTAAATAGTTACCATCAGCTTGTGTTCATTTGTAGGCGCATGGTAGAACGATATCAGGAGATTTGAAATGGCCAAGGTATGTCAGATTTGTGGTAAAGGACCGGTGACCGGGAATAATGTTTCCCATGCCCACAACAAAACAAGAAGACGATGGCTCCCCAATCTGAAACGGGTTCGTCTGGTAACCGAGGGCGGTGGTGTCCGCAGGACACGTGTCTGTACCCGTTGTATTCGGTCAGGCGCCGTGGTAAAACCGGCTTAAGGAAAACAGAGCAGATATGTTGTCGAGGCGAGAGGGGAAACCTGGCTCGCCTTTTTTATTGGTGAGGTAGCTATGGATGATAAAGAAATGACCTTCCTGCCGTTCGAGCAGGCTGCGAAAATTGTTGGAGCCATACAGGAAGAAGAAGACATACACCGGAAAAACAAGCGTATTCTTACCGTCTACAATCAGGAAGACAAGGAAATCTGCTGGTTTGATTTCGAAGAAGTAATGAGAGACATCGGCGATGTACCTGCCGGTGATAAAACGGCAGCCGTTCAGCATTATATCCTCAATCGCATTCCCGAATGGGCTCTTGATATCTAGGAGCCTGTCGGATTATGTCGCTTTTTCCCCATCTCTGCGTTATTTTCTGAAAATCAATGCTCGCAATATTAGGTATATGGCTCCGCTTGATTTTCTTAAAATGCCTCGACCTGAGATAAAAATTGCTATAATCCGGACAAGACTCCTAACACCTGGATATTTCCGGGTTGAGACAGTCTGCTCGACTTTAGCCTGTCGATCGGGCCTTGGCGTGAACACTGCACAAACTTCCAGGTAGCAACCTTTTACACTTTTTTAAGCCACTCAATGAGGGGCTGGGGCTCTATATTGCAAATAGAGTCGGGTATCAGGTTATTTGCCCCGTTGTATTCCATTCCGCTTCTGATAACCGACACTGGTCGGTCCGATGACACAACGACTATGACCGTGTGCGGGTTTTGTGCGGTAAATCGCAGGGCAGAGTTATATCGTGCGCCGCGGGAGCGATCTTCCATGGCAATGGCCGGACCGTCAAGCAGGCAGGCAAAGCAATGAAGTTGGCGGTCTGAGCCGATTTGCAGGGCGCCGTCGACTCGAGCCAGATCACAGGCAAGATCGAGAAGGTTGGATCGTTCCAGGTCGAGCTGTGTTTCGAGATTCTGACCGGCTATCTGAGTCAGCGGCTGGTTCAGATCCACAACGACGGTGCAGCCGAAATGTTCTGTCTCGGCGTAATGCACGATGGAGGTAACGATATGATAGAGGCTGCTCCGTTCTGAGCTGTCGAGATCGTAATCGAGCAGCGCTTCTTCAATCTGGAACAGTTTCGCCTGGTGGGTTGTCGATGAGTAATTCCCGTCGGCGAAGCTGCAGATACTCTGGCCATTGACTCGTAGAAAACCAAACAGCCCTCGAAAATCGGCGCTTATATGAAAGGGTTCGATTCGGCCCCTGGCTACGCCAAGAATATGTACGCCATCCGATACAAGATGATTTCTGAATTTCTGGACAGTCTGCAATAATTTCCTCACATGCTTGAGATTATTAAGGGGAGGTTGCTCGTGGTGGTGAAAACGTGCGAGAAAATCAAGAGAGTCGACATGGCATGATTCGATGAAAACAAGTTCACCGTTCGGAGATTTCCTTTCCTCCCTTGTTTTGGAAATGCCAAGTATTGCGTTAAGGATGGCATAGATGTCCAGACGGGTTTGTTCCTTGGAAAACAGCTCGCATTCCCGCCTAATATGATCATTGACCGCATGGGTGGCGTATTCACGCAGAAACCGTCCTGATATGCCGGAATACAAATCTCTTTTGTTGGCTATGTCGTGGGAAAAACGCAGGGTCGTATGTTCAAGCCAGCGTTCGGTTGGTCCGGTGGAAAGGATTTCCGGATGATGTTCGGTGAACCACATCTGGTACATCACCGGCCCGGATTGCCCGCCAGATGAGATGATACCATCGATATCGATGTTGGTGATTTTTTCTATCTGGTTATAGGGTTTATCCTGAAATTGGTGAATGACCGGAATGGCGGTTTGGTCATGGTCGAAAAACGTTGATAAAATCTTACTTTCATGACCGCGAAGCAGGTTAAGCGGATCACAGATGAAAAAATCTTCCTGAACATGTAACCGGAAAATGACCGCGACCCTGCTGTTTCCGGAATATCGAGTAAGACCGTCTTTAACCCCTGTCAGTATTTCCCTGACAACCTGATTGATAAAGCTCTTTTCTTTTCCTGTAGTCATCAATGGATACGGGGTAAAGGATAAGCAAAGTGCAACACCTCAGGTATGTTAGACAATTCTTTGGATTTGGTGAAGTACTTTTTTTGGGTGCCTTCCTGTTTACCGATCATGCAGGCCGGAGCTGCTCCATGATGCAGGCGTTAGGAGGTGATCTAAGCACCTGGTATCGATCATTAAAGAAAGAGCTGAACCCATGCTGAAGCCGGGCGCCGCCTGTTACCAGTCAAACCTCGCAACATTGTCCAGCGCGTCAACCTTGACAACCCGCACCGAGATCCTGGTTCCCGGTTCAGGCAAAGGTACACGGCTTGCCGGAAGGTCAATGTCCATGAGAATATCAGTAAGAAGCAGGTTGACACGCTTCGGTTTACTTATAATGACAATTGCCTCAAGTGGTGTATTTTGCCGTTCCTCAAGGTATTTTAACAGCCAGAATCGATGCCTCTGCTGTTTTACGTTGTTCGCTGTTGACAGTGTTCTGGAAATAACAGAGGTGAAATCCTTGCACATTTCCTTGGTAAAACAGAGACTGCGGCGCCGTACGAGATTATTGAGCTGGTGCTGCATAACCAGATCGAGCAAGCGTCTGATAGGTGACGTCACCGTTGTATAATAGCCGACGCCCAGTCCACTGTGTGGCTTGGCTTCGGTGAGAAGCTCGCTTCGCGGCAGATTTTTGCGCTGCAGGGTATTGAGAAAAAGGTCATCATCTTCGCCATGCACTACCCGCCTGGTAATTTTGGCCTGTGATCTGAAAATCCCGGGAGACATGCGGTCTGAAACATACCGGGCCGCTTCGGTATTTGCCAAAATCATCATTTCAGAAATGATGGTTCGGGCCGGGGTATCCGTCTTGCCAAGAGAGACATGGGGCGTACCGTTACCATCTATATGGATGTTAACGTCCGGAAAGGGCAGCAAAAGTGCGCCGGCATCAATTCTTCGCCGTCTGAGCTTTTGTCGCAGCATGTTAAGGATAGACAGATCAGGATCTGAGGAGATCATCCTGTCAGCGTCCTCATAGGTCAGCCGTCTTGCGACACGGATGATTGATGGAAATATTCGTACCTTCAGGACATCGGCTTCCGGTGAAAGCAAAATCATATAACTAAAGGTCGCTCTAATCTCACCCTGTATGAGACTGCATACGCCCTGCGAAAGATGACGCGGCAGCATCGGCACCTGGCCTTCCGGAAAGTACAGAGAAGTTCCTCTGTCCATGGCCTCCTGAAACAGCGGGTCCCCGGGTCTGACATAGTGAGCCACATCGGAGATATGAATCCCAACCAGATAATTGCCATCCTGTTTTTCGACAGTCAGGGCATCATCAAAATCAAGGGTAGTCGCGCCGTCTATCGTCAGAGGGGCGAGGTGTGTGAGGTCTACACGAGCCGGATCCTCGAATAATGACTCATTACCACATTGCAGAATAGCTTCGGCACGCTGTCTGGCCTTTGTACTGAATGCGGTCGGCAGTTTATTCCGAAGAAGGGGGATATTGATATTGTTCTTCCAGATACCGTTTTTTACAAAGAGATGGTAGATATCATGGGGTTTGGTAAACCCGGATTCTTTCAGGATTTGTCTGGCTGTATCCGGCTTGCTCTGCCTCAGATCCATAGAGATAATAATCCTGCAGAATCGAGACAATTTTCTCTTCAGACGCGAAGAGTGCAGGAGCCTCATTCTGCTGGGTGGAAATTCTTTTTATAAAGGAAATGCCGTTAGCAACAAGTTGCAGCTTTTCCGCTTCTTTTTCCAACTGCTGCTTCAGTTGTTCGACTTTTTCAGGAGAGTGGACCTTGATCTTTCCCTCCCGATATTTAAAGAAAAGTTTATCCTTGAATACGGAGCGTAGAAAGGCTGAAACTATATCATCATCGGCAGTGCAGCCGAAGGTGAGTTCGGCGAGAAAATGAGGTTCGAAGGTGTCTGTCCTTTCATCTGAGGCCAATTCCCAGAGCATTTCAAGATCGACACGTTCCATCAGGGTATGACGCTTGTTTGTCGTATCTTTGAGGAGTTTTATCAGTGTGTCTCGATCCGGCGCTGTGTTATGGCTGGTTTCCGAGCAGTGGACAATCCTCGATATCGGCAGATTGATCTCCCTGCCGTTCTGATTGAGCAGACGGACACGTTTCGGCTGGCTATCGGTGACAAGACCACAGATGAACTTGCCGTTGTCGAGATACTCGATGAGCTTGCCTGAATAGATACTGAATAAAACCATATTAGCGAGTTATTTACGTTTCCTGCAAAGGGCCGGGATAATTATGGCCACCTTGAATAATTGTCTTTTCGTCCGATCTCTGCGTTATGCTCGAAATTTTATCCTCGGAATATTGATTATATACCTGCGGCAAAATTTCTCGCATGCCTTAATCTCGAACGAATATCCTCATTATTCAAGGTACCCGTATTAGTAAGAATCAAATTTCCTTTTTTGTGTCGCTTGTTTCCGGGAAAGTGATCTGTTTTTTCACTCAAACTGTTAAATATAGTGTATTTTAGTGTTTTCACCACGCTATAATCTCACTTAAAAGATAAATTTTTTCAATGCGGCGTAAAAAATGGATTTTTTCCAAGACGAATCAGTGATTTCCGGAAAGGTCGCTTTAGTTGGACCGCCTAATGTCGGTAAATCTACGTTACTCAATACCTTGCTGAAGCAGAAAATTTCAATAGTAACGCCGAAACCTCAAACGACAAGAAACCGAATTGCCGGGGTGTTAAACGAAGCTGACTATCAGATTGTTTTTCTCGATACGCCCGGCTTGCATCGATCTGGTTCTCTGCTTAATCGTGAACTTGGCAGAATCGCCATGGCAAGTTTTAGGGATGTGGATGCTGTCGTCTTTATGCTCGATGTCTCCAGTGCCTTACCGGGACCAAAACAACGAGAAAAACGCGAGGAATACCTGGAGTATTTTAAAGAAATCAGCTGTCCGGCCCTGCTGCTGCTGAACAAGATCGATCTGGTCGATAGAACGATGGTCCTGTCGCTGATAGCAACCTATTCAGAACTTTACCCGTTTAAAGCTATCATACCGATTTCAGCAAAAAAAGGTGATGGTACAGATAGGCTTGTCCAGGAGCTGCTTGCCTTCCTGCCAAAAGGCTATCGTTATTTTTCCGAGGACGTGCCGACTGATGCGAGCCAACGGTTTCTTGCCGCTGAAATTATCAGGGAAAAAGTCTTTCTGTTGACCGGGCAGGAAATTCCCTATTCTTCTGCTGTAATGATTGATTCTTTCAAGGAGGAGTCTCATCGCGTTACCATTCATGCGACCATCTATCTTGAGCGACCCTCACAAAAGGGGATTGTCATAGGAAAAGGAGGCAGCAAACTCAAGGCAATAGGCACAGCAGCCCGGCATGATATTGAGCAGATGGTGAACAACAAGGTTGTCCTGAAGCTATGGGTAAAAATACGTAAAAACTGGTCGAGCGACGCATCTTTCCTCAAAGAACTGGGGTTCTAGCAGTAAGACGGCAAGCATACCTGCCGGATGAGAGTTCAGCTCTTTCCCCGGGAGGGACCCGGTGTGCGGGAAGAAATTTTTTCTACCACCTTCCTGTAGTAAGGATCATCGTCATTAATCGATGATGGTCGGGATCGCTGGCTGTCCAGTTTCATCAGTAAGACATTCAATTTTTTTATCTGCTTGATCCGAAGGTGCGCGTCCTCGGTCTTTGCTATCAGATCTTCAAGTTTTTGTACTTCTTTTCTTGTTTCGATCTCAGGGGGGAGGTAACCGCTGTTCTTGAGAATTTTATAGGCCATTCTGAGATCCTCCGGGACAAAACCGTCCTCTCTCTCGAGAGGCAGCGGCCTGTTCTTCCAGCTCTCGGTGTTCAACGTTCCGTCCTTGATCGCCTCTGCGATACGTCGCTCGGCTATGATATACAATGCCTGGTTCAATGTTTTCGTTCCATGCTGTGAATTTCAGGCCACCTTGATCTCGAAGCAATAGCCTGATTATTAAAGGTATCCCTTATTATTCAAGGCACCATAGAGACTCAAGCTCACTGGGCCTTCTCAGTTTTCGATTCATTTCTGAAAGAGGAATAGAGTGCGAGACTCTTCAGAATATCAAAGGCTGACTGGAGCTGATTGTCATCCTGCAGACGGGAAAGAACATCTTCGGGAATAGAATCTGATGTTTTTTCCTGGCCTATTTCGCTATTGGAAAAATGGTTTTCCAGATCTGCTTCCCGAACCTGTTGGGTTTGGTCTTCTTGCTGATCGGATGATACCGGTTCGCTTGCCTCAATAATGACGTCAGGTGTGATGCCGGTCGCCTGGATGGAGCGTCCACTGGGGGTATAGTAGCGGGCCGTTGTCATTTTCAGGGCGGCGCCATCGGCAAGTGGAATGATGGTTTGCACGGATCCCTTGCCAAATGTCTGTGTTCCGACAACTATCGCCCGATGATGATCCTGCAGAGCTCCTGCAACAATTTCAGAGGCGCTTGCTGTTCCCTCATTGACCAGTACCACTATGGGATAGTCGGGCTGGGTACTATTTGCATTAGCCTCAAAACTCATATCCTGATCGCTCTTCCTGCCCCGGGTAGAGACGATCAACCCTTCATCAAGAAACAGGTCTGAAATGTTTACCGCCTGATCGAGCAATCCGCCAGGATTGTTCCTGAGATCAATAATGAGGCCTTGCAGGGAAGTTTTTTCCTGGAGGCTTTTGAGTTTATCTTTTGCCTCTTTCGTGGTGTTTCTCTGGAAGTTGGAAATTCGTATGTAGCCGAAACCCGGTTTGATGGTAAAGGACTTGACAGAGTATACCGGGATATTTTCTCGAACGAGGGAATATTCCTTGAGTGTTTCTGCTCCTTCCCGGTAAATGGAAAGGCTTACTTCAGTGCCTTTGTTGCCCCGGAGCATTTTCACTGTTTCAAAGAGGGTTTTTCCTTTTGTTAACTGACCGTCAATCTTGATTATCTTATCATTCGTCTTGATTCCGGCTTTCTGGGCAGGAGTGTCTTCAATAGGTGAAATTACCGTAACCACGCCGTCACGGAGCGTTATTTCGATCCCGATGCCGGTAAAGGACCCGTTGGTATCATCTTGAAATTCACGGTAGCTTTCAGGTTTCAGGTAGGAAGAATGAGGATCAAGAGAAGTTAACAAGCCGTCGATGGCGCCCTCTATTGCTTCTCTGGCCTGCAGTTCTTCTACATAGTTATCCTGCAGGATACTCAGTACGTTGGCAAATGTCTCAAGGTAATGATACATGTCTTCCTGCTGTTTCTGTTCTTCCGCAGCATAGACACTGCTTTGCATTAATAACAAACAGAGGATTATCGCTTGGGCAGGAGAAGCAACTTTTCGTAAAATGGCTGGTATCATCTTTATAAAATGACTAGGTTTTTCAGGATGTATCATCAAGGTGTTGTCTGAGCTGCTTTTGTTTCCGGCAGGACCAGCTTGGATATGTCGAGCCAGAGAAGTGGGTCTAGATTCTCTGAGTCATGTCTTATCTCGATATAAAGCCCTTCACTCATCAGGGTAGCAGTGTCTCCCATGAGTCCGATTTCTGTCTGTTCGTTGACTTTGTCGCCTTTTTTTACAAGCAGGCGCTCAATCCGTGAGGTAACAGAATAATACTGGTAACCATGATTCACAATAATGGTATTTCCGTATCCCCTGAGGTACCCTGAGTAAATCACCTCGCCTTCATGAATAGCTTTGACGATGGTTCCGCTCGGCGCCGCGATAGCGATTCCTTTTGAAATCGAACTGATTCCAAGGCGATTGGTTATCTCTTCCTCAAATTGTGAAACGACCTTGCCATTGATCGGAGGAGCCATTTTCCCTTTATTTCTGAGAAAACTCTGATCAATAAGATCTCCTTTCTTTTCAAGCACCTGGATGTGAGATGACAGTGATGTGCTCGCTTGTTTCATCTCGACTATCGCCTGCTCATGCAGCTTGGTCTCGGTACGTATGCGTGCCAGAAGAATTTCTTTTTCCTGTTTTATGAGATCGAGTTTTTCTTTTTCATTGATATTCTGGCTGATAAAATCCTTGAGCAAGCCCTGTTCCAGCTCAAATGACTGAATTGAACGCTCAAGTTCTCCAATGGTGTGCCGATAGGTATCTATCACCTGTCGATCATATTTAATCAGTGTCTGGAAAGAATCATTTATCTGCAGGAGTTCAGGGAGGTTTTTAGTGGAGAAAGCCACATTCATGAAACCGATATTACCGGTCTTGTAGTACGCCTTGATTCTTTTCTGCAGATGTCCCTGGACGGTATCCTTTTCCTGGCGTGAACGAGCCAGCTCCCGTTCCTTTACCGTGATCAGTTCCTGTTGGGCCTGCATGCGATCCTCAAGAACGTCGAGTTTTTCTCTTTGTTCAAGGAGCCTGCCGTCAATATCCTGGAGTTCAGCAAGCAGGTTTCGTTCCTGCTGCCGGTTTTGTTTGACCTGTTCCTGCTGTCTCTGGATACCCTGCTGCAAGCGACGAATATTGATGCGGTATTTCTTGATGCCCTGGGATATCTCGCTCTTTTTAGCTTCTCGTTCACTGGTTGTCTCACCTGAACTGTTGGTGCTCAAAAATATGGTGAATACAAAAATGGCGCAAGCGCTAGCGATCATTCTGGTGAACGCAGAAGTTGGGATGAGAAGTTTATCCATCGGCCCTTGACCAGATCATATGCGCAGGAATTTCTGCATAGAAGAATAACTCCCGACGGTGCAGAGGACAATGGAGATGATCAGAATGGTAAAGATGATCTGCGGCTGGAAAAATGAAAATTCAAACAGGCTCAGGATTCCAGGTCCTGAAAATTTAATTTTTATCCACTGAAAAAGACTGAAAAGTGAGATAATACCCAGGGTTGATCCGAAGAGTCCCTGCAGGATGCCCTCGATGAGAAACGGGGTCCTGATGTAATTATTCGTAGCACCGACCAGTTTGAGCAGCTCAAGTTCTGCCTGTCTGCCGAGAATAGTCAGCCTGATGGTATAGGAAACCATGAAGACGGAGGTAAGAATCAGCAGTCCGCCGCTGAGAAAGACGATGATGGAAAGCAGGCGGGTGAAATAGTAAAAGCGTTCTATCCAGTCCTGACCATATTGTACTTTCAGGGTACCCGGCAGCTTACTGAGGTAATCCGAAAACAGTTTTACCTGACTGAGACTTCGCAGGTTTTTCAGGGGTACTACTTCGATGGAAGCAGGCAAAAAATCACGCGGCATATCATCAAGAACGTCACGATCCTCTCCAAGCTGATTGGCAAAACGGTCATAGGCTTCCGATTTTGAGATAAAACGGATATCTTCAACTTCGTCAAAAGCCAGTATCTTGCGTCTCAACTGTTCCTGCATTTCAATTCCGGGTTCCTCTTCAAGATAGACGATAAGCTGTAGATCGTCGCCAAGCTTATCTCCGACATTGAGCATGTTGTTATAGACCAGATAGAAAAAAGCAAAGATAAGGACAGAAAGACTGACAGTGAGAAAGGTCATGAACTGGGATGGCCAGGTCTGGCGAATGTTGCGGCCTACCTGGCGGAATACGGCAAACCAGAAACTCATTGTACGCGACCCTCCCTGACCAGATGAAGCTTGCCATTACGCAGTTCCATAATGCGATGCGGTGTATCTCGATAAATGGAATGGTCATGGGTGGCAATAACAACGGTTGCTCCGGAGTTATTGCATTTTGTAAGTAATTGCATGACACGGGTGGTGGTGGTCGAATCCAGGTTCCCTGTCGGTTCGTCGA
This sequence comes from uncultured delta proteobacterium, assembly GCA_963745765.1. Taxonomy (GTDB): domain Bacteria; phylum Desulfobacterota; class Desulfobulbia; order Desulfobulbales; family Desulfocapsaceae; genus Ww85. The sequence continues at coordinate 56,440 of CAVUYQ010000034.1, forward strand.
CCAGTATCAGCGTAGGAGAGTTTGCTACCGCCCGGGCAAGAGCAACACGCTGCTGCTCACCTCGTGACAGTTCGCCGGTGATGGTGTTATGCTTGTCAGTCAAAGCCAGTATTTCCAAAAGGTCTTTCACCCGTTTATTAATGAGTTGCGGTTTTTTATAAGAAACCTCCATGGAGATGGCGACATTTTCAGCAACAGTCCGATCGAGCAGCAGTTTGAAGTCCTGGTAGGCAACACCGATCTTCTGCCGCATCTTGGCCAGTTTTTTCCCGCGTATTTTCTGTATGTCACGGCCACCGATTTCAATCAGACCGCTCGATGGAAATTCCATGCTGCAGAGAAGTTTGAGAAGGGTAGTCTTCCCTGCTCCACTCATGCCGGTCAGGAAAAACATTTCCGCATCGGCGATAGAGACAGATACGTCCAGCAGGGCATGTACATCCGGTGGGTACGTCTTGCTGACCTTTATCATTTCAATCATGGTGCCATTAAGGTTTTCGTCTCTCATGAAAACGTATTGAAAAGAAAAAGAGTTATTCCGGGAAAACGGTTTCTGGTTCGCCAATAAATAGGAAGAATCAATCTTAATAAAGCTAATAGGTTATGTCAAATTTAAAGGGTCCTTGCCAGGTGGCCTGAATTCCCTTTTTTGCTGGCTTAGGAAGAGAAATATATAATAATAACAATAATATATTTAATTTAATGAGGTGGCTGGTTTGTTAAGTAAAATGTAAAATTGTTGGTGATTAATGATCTGGAAGGATTCTTCTGGAGTACAAAATGTTGATTTTTGTTTATCGGCATCCGGAAGAAGCCTGACGGAAAAATGGGTTGATCAATATCCCTGATGGCTGGGAAGACTGTTGTCACGATTACTTTAGGCTTGCAACTTGCTTTGTTGATGTTATTCTTTAGTGTTTCGATCAAAATTTTTGCATCGGGGTTCCGCCAGCGCATTGATTGCTGCAACCGGATCCCGGGATGGATATATAAAAGGAGAATATCATGGATTACAGGGCGACACTGAATTTGCCCAAAACGTCGTTTGCGATGAAAGCGAATCTTACGCAGAATGAGCCGATGCTGCTTAAACGCTGGGATGGGGAAGACCTCTATGGCCGGATTCAGGAACATTGTGCAGACAAGCCCTTGTTTGTTTTGCACGATGGACCTCCCTATGCAAACGGAAATATTCATCTCGGGACCGCCTTCAACAAAATACTGAAAGACATTATCCTCCGATCAAAGCGGATGTCCGGATTTAATGCACCGTATATTCCCGGCTGGGATTGTCATGGTCTGCCGATCGAGCACAACGTCGACAAGGAACTCGGAGAGAAAAAGAACAGTATCCCGACCCTTTCCAAACGAAGAGCATGTCGGAAATATGCCGAGAAATGGATAAAGATCCAGAAGCAGGAGTTCCGGCGGCTGGGAGTAATCGGTGATTGGGACAAGCCCTATTTGACCATGTCCTATGGCTACGAGGCTACCATTGCGCGTGAGTTCAACAAATTTTTGCTCTCAGGGGCCGTCGTCAGAAGTAAAAAACCGGTTTACTGGTGTTCAACCTGTACCACGGCGCTTGCAGAGGCAGAGGTTGAATATCACGATCATTCCTCTCCATCAATCTATGTTAAATTCAGGGTCAACAGTGACCTGAGCGATATTGACCCGAAGATGGCCGGTGACAACATTGATGTGGTCATCTGGACGACAACGCCGTGGACGCTGCCTGCTAATCTGGCGGTTGCCTTTCACCCGGAGTTTGAATATGCCCTTGTCAGGGCAGATGGTCAGCGTCTTCTCATGGCCAGGGAACTGGTTGATCGGGTCATGCTGGAGTGGGAGATTACCGATTACCAGGTTGAGGTAACATTTTCGGCAACAGATCTTGAAAACCGTACCTGCCGGCACCCGTTCATGGAACGCGATTCACTGATGGTGCTGGCAGATTATGTGACCCTTGACGCGGGTACCGGGTGTGTTCATACCGCCCCGGGACACGGAACGGATGACTATCTGACCGGACTGCGTTACGGTCTCGATATTCTCTCGCCCGTTGATGATGAAGGTGTTTATACCACGGAAGCGGGGAAGTACCGGGGAGAAAAGATTCCAGCGGTGAATCAGAAAATCATTGCGGACATGGCTGATTCAGGAAGCCTTGTCAAAGACAGCAGGATCAATCACTCTTATCCGCACTGCTGGCGGTGCAAGAAACCGGTAATCTACCGGGCGACTCCGCAGTGGTTTCTCTCCATGGAGAATAATGGGCTGAGAAACAAATCTCTTGACAGTATCAAGGGCGTGACCTGGACACCGGGCTGGGGGATGCAGCGAATCTATTCCATGATCGAAAACCGTCCTGACTGGTGCTTGTCCCGGCAGCGTGCCTGGGGTGTACCCATCACGGTAATAACCTGTAAAGATTGTGGAGAGATCATTAATGATGACGCACTGGTAGACAGGATAGACGAGCTTTTCACCAAGGAGGGTGCCGATGCCTGGTTCAGTCATGAACTCAGTGATTTTGTCCCGCCTGAAAAACGCTGTAAGGCCTGCGGTTCCGGTTCGTTTCGGCAGGAGACTGATATTCTGGACGTTTGGTTTGATTCAGGGGTCAGTCATGCCGCCGTTTGCGAGCAGCGCGAAGAACTTGAATCGCCTGCCGATCTCTACCTCGAGGGCAGCGATCAGCATCGCGGATGGTTTCACTCAGCATTGCTGACATCTGTCGGTACCCGGGGCAGAGCACCTTACAAGGGTGTCCTGACGCATGGTTATGTAGTTGACGGGAAGGGCAAGAAGATGTCCAAGTCGGTCGGCAATGTAGTCGCACCCCAGGAGGTGATCGCTAAATATGGAGCGGAAATTCTCCGTCTCTGGGTGGCGAGTGAGGATTACCGTGACGATGTAAAGGTGTCCGATGAAATACTGGGGCAGGTTACCGATTCATATCGTAAAATTCGTAACACCATACGTTACATGCTCGGCAATCTCAGTGATTTCAATCCTGCAACCGACAGTGTTGAACCCGACGCTCTTGAAGAACTTGACCTGTGGGCGCTGTCCCGGTTCGAAGAGATGAAAACGAAGGTCATCTCAGCATATGAAAATTACGAGTTTCATGCCATTTATCATGCTTTTAATTATTTTTGCAGTATGACGATGAGCGCCTTTTACCTCGATATAATAAAAGACAGGTTATACGTATCAGGGACTGACTCAAGGCTGCGTCGGGCTGCACAGACCGTACTCTATAACATCGTCGATGGGTTATTGCTGCTTATGTCGCCTATCCTCTGCTTTACCGCTTCCGAGGCCTGGGATGCGCTCAAGGGCCGCAGCAAGACGGACGACCTTGCCACCTCCATATTTTTTAACGAGTTCCCTGTGCCGGACAAACATTTCCATCTCGATGATGTTGCAGAACAGCGCTGGAAACAGCTCATCCGTGTCAGGTCCGAAATAACCAGGGCACTTGAGAAGGCACGGGCTGATAAAGTTATCGGCCATCCGTTGGAGGCCGAGGTACTTATCGCAACCGACCGGGCTCTCGGCGAATTTCTCTCCAGTCATTGGCAATTACTTAAGGAGATTTCGATCGTTTCGGAATTGAGCATGGTTGACGACCAGGAGCTTGGCGGTCATGAACCACTGGAAAGCGAAGAGGTCAGTGGTCTGCGCATCCTGGTCAAAGCGGCGTCAGGCGAAAAATGTGAGCGTTGCTGGATTCGTTCAACCAGTGTTGGAACACACAGCGATCATCCTGAAATCTGCAGCCGTTGTCATGATGTGGTCAAGACATTGAAGCTGCCGGCAGATACTGAGTTGTGATTCTCTACGGTTTTCTGCTCACTTTAGTGCTGATAGCTGATCAGCTGAGCAAACACTGGATTGTCACACATTTTTCTCTGTATGAAATGCGCGAGATTCTGCCGGGTTTTTTTAATCTGGTGTACGTGACCAACAAGGGGGCGGCCTTTTCACTGTTTGCATCCATAGATTCACCCATCAGGCATTATTTTTTTACCTTTGTAAACGGTGCAGCGGTTATCGGGTTGACTATCGCAGCTTTTAAAATGCGGAGCGGAAACCTTCTCTACCGTCTGTCGTTCGCACTCATAGCCGCCGGTGCCTGTGGCAATCTTGTTGACCGCCTTCGTTATGGAGCGGTAATCGATTTTCTCGATTTTTTCATTGGTGAATACCACTGGCCTGCCTTCAATGTGGCTGACTCGTCAATCTTTATCGGTGTCGTCCTCCTGTTTATCACGAATATCCTGTTGGAATCAAAAAAGAAACATTTACGGAGTAGTTCATGAAAATAGCAGTGCTGTTTCCCGGGCAGGGATCACAGTTTATCGGAATGGGAAAAGAGTTTATCGAAACTGAGTCCGCCTGTGCCGAGGTTGCAGCAATAGCTGAGTCGGTGTGCGATTTTCCGCTGCAGAGCCTGGTTCAGCAGGGTCCGATGGAAAAGCTCGTTCAGGTTGCTGTTCTGATGCCGGCAATTACCATGACGAATCTTGTCTGCCTCAGGGCCCTGGAGACGAGCCTGCCGGCAGAGGCGAAGATCGCCGGTTATGCCGGACACAGTCTTGGTGAGTACGCGGCCTTGTGCGGTGCCGGGGTCATCTCCGTTGAGGATACCATCAGGCTTGTTGAAAGGCGGGGATTTTTTATGCAGCGCGAGGGAAATAAAAATCCGGGCGGTATGAGAGCGATCCTTGGCCTTGACATTGAGACTGTTGAAAGCGTAGTAAACGAATACAGCGGCACAGGCGTGGTAATGGTTGCCAATTACAATACCAGGGAGCAAATCGTCATCTCGGGCGACAGTACCGGTCTTGATGCGGTGAGCGGACCTCTGCAGGATAAAGGGGGCAGGGTGATCGCCCTCAACGTCAGTGTCGCAAATCATAGTCCCCTGGTGGCAGATGCGGTGCCTGATTTTTCAGGCTTTATGGAAACGATCGCCTTCAGTCCTCCGCAGACACCGGTCTATTTTAATGTTTCAGCTGCTGTGGAAAACGATCCGGCTCTCATTAAAAAGATGATGGCCAGGCAGATTGCCTCCCGGGTCCGCTGGTATGAAATTATCTGCCGGATGCTGGCAGACGGAGTTGACACCTTCATTGAAGTGGGACCCAAAACTGTTTTGAAAGGCATGATGCGTAAGATCGTGCCGAAAGAAGCCGCCGTGACATCGCTGCAGTTTGATAATCCGGACACGCTTCAGACCTGCCTTGAAAAACTTGGCCTTCGATAAGTTCTTTTTCGTTTACTCTTTCCAGGGAAGGAAATTTCCGATTGCGTGCCTATAGTTGATGCTTAAGCAATAGAGATACTGCAGAAAGCACATTCCAGGAGGCATTATTCGTTATGGCTGAGATTGAATATTATTTTAATAAGGTACTTTCCGGCAGGGATCTCAGTATCGAGGAGGCGCTCGATCTGGCCGGGCATACGGAATCTTCTGTCCTTTTTGAGGCGGCTGATCGGCTCAGGAAAAAGATCCATGGCAATCATTTTGATCTCTGTTCCATTATCAATGCCAGATCCGGCATGTGTTCGGAAAACTGCCGGTTCTGCGCCCAGTCCTCGCGATACCAGACGGACGTCAGTACCTACGATATGGTTTCCTATGACGAGGTGAGCCGGCAGGGAAAAGAGAATGAAGATGCGGGCGTCGCTCGCTTTTCCCTCGTTACAGCCGGCCGTGAGCTGACGTCTGCGGATGTTGAATCGTTTGGCAGGATGTATGAAAAACTCGGGGAAGAGAGCGACCTCTATTTCTGTGCATCAATGGGTTTTCTGACCAGGGATAAAGCGGAAAAACTGGCTGCCAGCGGGGTGAAGCGCTATCATTGTAATCTGGAGACATGCCGCAGCTTTTTCCCGGAGGTTTGCACCACGCACACCTGGGAGCAGAAGGTTGAAACGATCAGGATAGCACGCGAGGCAGGAATGGACATCTGTTCCGGCGGCATCATCGGTCTGGGCGAAAGTTTCAGGCAGCGACTCGAACTCGCCTTTGAACTGCGGGAGCTTGGGGTCTTTTCTATTCCGATCAACATCCTGACTCCCATTCCCGGTACACCCTTTGCTGAAAAGAAACCATTGTCCCTGTCCGAGGTTCTAACCTGCATTGCCCTGTTTCGTTTCATCAATCCACATGCAGTTGTTCGCTTAGCCGGCGGTCGTTCGCAACTCGGTGACGACCAGTACCGCTGCTTTCTGTCAGGAGCAAACGGTGCTATCGTCGGTAATTACCTGACGACATCCGGCAACAACATCGAGGAAGATCTTGCCATGATCAAATCAATCGGATTTCGTCCGGAACAGCTGAAAAAGGAGTGAGCGGTATCGTGTTAGCCGACAGTTCCGTACAGAGCCTGATCACATTTGACCGGAAGCATCTCTGGCATCCCTATACCTCGATGACCGATCCGTTGCCGGTGTTTCCCGTTTCTTCCGCATCCGGCGTTCGAATAAGGTTATGTGACGGCCGGGAACTGGTGGATGGGATGGCATCCTGGTGGGCGGCAATTCATGGATACTCCCATCCGCGACTTGTGCAGGTTCTCAAGGATCAGGCCGGTAGAATGAGTCATGTCATGTTTGGCGGCCTGACTCACGAGCCGGCCGTTGAACTGGGTCGCAGGCTTGTGGCTCTGGCTCCGGCCGGTCTGGAACGTGTCTTCTTCTGTGATTCCGGCTCGGTTGCGGTGGAAGTCGCGATGAAGATGGCCTTGCAGTATTATCATGCAGCCGGGCGGCGGGAGAAACAACGCTTTATCACCATCCGCTCAGGTTATCATGGCGATACTTTCCACGCCATGTCGGTCTGTGATCCGGTCACTGGTATGCACCATATCTATTCAGGCGTGTTGCCTGAATATTATTTTGCCCCGCGTCCCGAATGCACCTTTGCTCAGGATTGGGATGCTGAGGATATCAGCGGACTTCGGGACCTCGTCGAGAGACATCAACAGGAATTATGCGCGCTTATTCTTGAGCCGGTTGTTCAGGGGGCAGGGGGGATGCGCTTTTACCATCCAGAGTATTTGAAACAGGCCCGACTGATCTGCGATGAATTTGATATATTGCTCATTGCCGATGAAATTGCCACCGGGTTCGGGCGAAGCGGCAGGATGTTCGCTTGCAACCATGCTGCAATTTCTCCCGATATCATGTGTGTCGGTAAGGCGCTCACCGCAGGCTTTATGACCCTTGCCGCCGTCCTGGCCAGTGATCGGGTAGGTCGGGGCATCTCATCCGGAGCGCCCGGGGTCTTTATGCATGGGCCGACATTCATGGCAAATCCACTTGCCTGCCGGGTCGCCGTGGAATCGATAGACATGCTGATCGAAAACGACTGGGAAAAAATGGTTTTTCGCCTCGAACAGGGGTTAAAAAAAGGCTTGTCCGGCGCCGCTGAATTTGAGCAGGTCAAAGATGTGCGGGTTCTCGGCGGTATCGGTGTCGTTGAACTCTGCCGGCCGGTTGATATGGTCAGGATACAGCAGCGATTCGTTGAACGAGGCGTCTGGGTTCGGCCCTTCGGCAAGCTGGTCTACCTGATGCCTCCGTACATCATTGACGATGAAGACCTTGCTCTTCTTACCGAAGCGGTGGTTGACGTTGTGCATGAAGAGGTCGCAGCCTGATGCCCGGATTTAAAGAAACGCTGGTAAATCTTGAGCAGCAGGGCATGCTGCGACGATTTCAGCCGTTGTCAGGCAGGGACCGCTCCCGCATCAATTGCGGCGATAGTTCTCTTTTGAATCTCAGCTCGAATGATTATCTCGGACTTGCCGCCAATAAAGGTCTGCTCGAAGAATTTTATCAGTTGCGTAAAGGTGATAATGCTATCGATACCTTCGGGCTGGGCGTTGCCTCATCCCGTCTGCTCACTGGTGACAGCCCGGTTGCTCATGAACTTGAGAGCCGTCTTGCCGAGCTTTACGGGAGTGAAAGCTGCCTCTTGTTCAACTCAGGCTACCACGCGAATATCGGTATATTTCCAGCTCTCTTCAACAAAAATGATCTGATTATCTCTGATAAACTCAATCATGCTTCAATTCATGATGGCCTCCTGCTGTGCCGTGCGGAAAGCAAACGGTTCAGGCATGTCGATTATGACCATTTAACAGCGATTCTCGAGCAATACCGTGACCGTTATGAAAAGGTACTCATTATCAGTGAGACGGTTTTCAGCATGGATGGCGATGTAGCCGATGTTGAAAAACTGGTGGCGCTGAAAGACAAATACCGCTGCATGCTCTATCTTGATGAAGCACATGCGGTCGGTCTTTACGGAGGCCAGGGTCTTGGTATCGCCGAGCGTGAAGGGCTGCTCGATAAAATCGATCTGCTCGTCGGTACCTTCGGCAAGGCGTGCGGCTCGATCGGTGCTTTCCTGATTTGTTCATCCGACATTCGAGAGTTTCTGGTGAACCACAGCCGATCGCTGATCTTCACGACGGCCCTGCCGCCGGTTGTCCTCTCCTGGAACCTCTTTGTCATAAAGCGGATCCCCGGCATGGCTGAACAAAGACTTCACCTGCAGAAGATGTCCGACCTGCTGCGCCGGGAACTTGCCGCAAAAGGCCTTCGTACCGGCGGTTCAACCAATATTATTCCGGTCATCATCGGTGCTGCCGCAGATACGGTCTCAGCGGCGGCGTATCTCAGGAAGCAGGGCTTTCTGGTGCTGCCGGTGCGCCCGCCAACGGTACCGCGGGACAGTTCGAGATTCCGATTCTCACTCACCGCCGATCTGCGCTGGGAACAGCTTGAAAAGCTGCCGGGACTGGTCTGCCGCGCCCTGCGGGATGGAAGCGGATGAAAGCAGCCTGGCGCAACGGTGAGCATGCTGACAGTCTGATCGTGTTTTGCAGCGGCTGGGGGATGGATGAGTCCCCGTTTTCCTTTTTGGAGCCAGGCGGGCATGATGTCTGTATGCTTTATGATTACCGGAATATTACCGTACCGTCGGCCCTGAAAGAACGATTATCCGGCTACCGGAGCCGCTATCTCGTCTGTTGGTCAATGGGGGTGTGGGCCGGCCAGGAATTGTTTTTTTTAAACCAGGATCTGTTTGTTAAGAGAATTGCCCTTAACGGGACCCTGCTGCCCATTAGCGATCACTTCGGCATTCCCCTTTCAATATATGAGAAAACCCTTGCTACATTCGATGATAATGGCCGTCAGCGCTTTTATCGCAGGATGTGCCGGGAGCCCGGCGTACTGCAGAAGTTTCTGAAAGTGAAACCACGGCGGCAGGTCTGCGACCAGAAGGAAGAGCTTATCTGTCTGCGGGATATGGTGGGCAAGACGGGACACAAGGCTTCGATCTATAGCGATATTATTATATCTGACAACGATCTTGTCATACCGACAGTAAACCAGAGAGCCCACTGGGGGCAGCACGAATCCGTCGTTTCGATAAGAGGCTGTCATTTCCCTTTTTTCCGCTGGCGCAGCTGGGATGAACTTTTAGACGTGGTGATGACAAATGACTGAGCCGAGCACCGGGCTTGAAAAGAATAAGATTGCCCGCTCATTTCTTCGCGGTAAGTCAACCTATGATGAAGAGGCCGTCGTGCAGCAGAAGGTAAATGAGAGGCTCCTTGCCCTGTTGCGCCGGCTGGACCGGTTCGACTTCCGCAATATTCTCGAAATCGGCTGTTGTACCGGGATGTTGACTGAAATGCTCAGCAAGCATTTCAGCCTGGCGCATCTCTTTATCAATGATCTTGTTCCCGAATTTTACGACACGGTTATCAACCGGCTGGGCGAAGATGCCAGGAAGCATATCCAGCCTTATTTTGGTGATATTGAACAGCGCATAGTACCGACCGGACTTGACCTGATCATTTCGACTTCAACGCTGCAGTGGCTCACTGACCTGGAAGGATTTTTTGACCGGATTCTCTCTTCTCTGGTTGATAACGGTATTATCGCCTTTTCAATGTTCGGGCAGGAAACCTTTTCCGAGGTAACGGAGTTGACCGGTGCCGGACTGAACTATCCGTCTTTTGAAATGGTATCGGTTCTTGTCGAAAAGCGGTTTCGCCCGATATATAAAGGAGTCGAGCGGGATCAGCTTTTTTTCTCCGAACCCGAGAAGGTGCTGCGACATATACAGGCAACCGGTGTCGGTGGTGTTGGTGGATACACCTGGACTCCGCGAAGGATTGAAAAATTTGTCCGGGACTACCGGGTTCGCTTCGAGACAAGCCGGGGAATGCCGCTCAGTTATGTGTCTTATACCTTTATTGGTGAGAAGGTTTCTTCATGACTAAGTCCGATAAAAAAAACATTATCGTGGTATCAGGTATTGATACCGGCATCGGTAAAACCATTGCGACCGGTCTGATGGCCCGCTGGTTAAAGGAATCAGGTTCTTCGGTAATAACGATGAAGATGGTTCAGACCGGCTGCTCCCGTATGAGTGAGGATATTCTCGAACACCGGAAATTGTCCGGCATGTCACTGCAGGAAGAGGACGCCGTTGGGCTTACCTGTCCCTATATTTTTTCGGTGCCGTGCTCTCCGCATCTCGCCGCCAGGCTTGACGGCAGTTATATCAACCCGGATGTTATAACCTCTTCTGCTCGGCAGCTATCTGAAATATATGACTATGTCCTTGTTGAAGGAGTTGGCGGACTTTTTGTGCCGCTCAATGATCAACTAACCGTAATTGACCTCGTGGCAGCCAACAGCTGGCCGACCATACTGGTGACAGGCCCCCGCCTGGGGTCCATTAACCATACTCTTGCAGCACTCGATGCGCTGAAGAGCAGAGCGGATGAAATTGCAGGGATTGGTCTACAATCTTGAAGGCAGCAATGCAATGGACCAAAGGATCGTTGCCGACTCGCGCCTGGTCTTCAGCAACCACATCGAGAAAATGGATGGAGCCTCCCGGCTCTGCGATATTCCGCCGGTTGCCTGCACTAGATCATATTGTGTTGATTTTTCAGTGATTTTTAAATAGGAGCCATTGCAGAATCGCTGTTGACGATGACGTCTGTCGGGATACTGCTATTATTGTCTTAAGAGGGTATACACGGAATGATGAAACAGATATGTCTGAATTGTAAACGGTATCGTCCGGAAGATGAATGTACCGGACGCTGCCGCCTGGCCCGGGGTAAAGTTGAAGCAAGCGAATACCCGGTCATGAAACACGAGGATCATTGCCGCTTCTGGCAGGATGCGGGACAGCAGTATTTCATCCGTGCCGGATGGCTGAAAAACATGAAAAGCAAGGCAAAGGAAGGTGAGCGACAAGGGCGGCAGGAGAAGAAATAAGAGGAGAGCCGATCTTTCATAGCAGCCCGAAAAAGCGGGGTACAACAAGGGACAGCCAGGGAACAGCCACAATGATTACCAGGGCGAACAGCATCGCTGCCACCAGCGGAAGCACGGCCCGAAATGTTCTCTCAAGCGGGATATCGGCGAGCTGTGTTGTGACATAGAGATTGACGGCAACCGGCGGGGTGAACTGGCCGATGGCAAGGTTAAAGGTCATCACAACGCCGAACCAGACCGGATCCCAGTGAAAGGAAGACATGATCGGCAGGAAAATCGGCAGGAAAATATAATAAATCGAAATGGCATCCATCAGCATGCCGCCCACGAAAATCAGGCCATTGATCAGAAACAGAAGTACCCACTCATTTGAAGAAACTCCCATCAGGTAGCCGGCCAGATCGTCGAGAATCCCGACCGTCGAGCCGGCCCAGGAAAAAAGACCGGCAAAGGCCACAATAAGCATGACAACCGCCGAGGCTTCACAGGCATCGACGAGAATCCGGTAAATCATTTTAAACGTCAGGCTGCGATAAATCACAAGGCCCAGCAAAAGGCTGTAGAAAACGGCGACGACGGCAGCTTCGGTCGGGGTGAAAATCCCGCCGTATAACCCTCCGAGTATTATTACCGGGGCGAGCAGGCCCCAGAAAGCCTGTTTGAATGACTGCCAGAGACTCTCCCTGTTCTTCCGGGGCTGGGCCCCATAGCCTTTTTTTCGGGCAATCAGGTAGGCAGGTATAACAATCGCCAGTCCGGCAATGAGGCCGGGAATAGCACCGGCCGCAAATAAGGCAGGTATCGAGGTATTGGTGATGGCCCCATAAATGATGAGAGCTATACTGGGGGGAACTATTATCGCTGTCGAGCCGGCCGCGGCAATAAGCGAGGCACTATAGGATTTGCTATAACCCTGGGCATACATGGCAGGAATGAGAATAGCGCCGATGGCAGCCGCGTCGGCAGGTCCTGACCCTGAGACCCCGCCAAAAAAGACACAGACGGCAACTGCAACAATGACGAGGCCTCCCGCACGATGTCCGACGAGCAGGTTGGCAAATCGAATGATCCTCTCTGATATGCCGCAACGTTCGAGAACAAAACCGGCAAGAATGAAGAGCGGTATGGCAAGGAGCGGGAACTTGGCGATTCCGGCGAAAAAATTTGGCGCGATTACCGGTGTACCCAGATCGGCAAAATGTATGACCAGAAAGGACGGGACACCGATAGCGATGGCAATCGGCGTGCCCAGCAGTAGCAGGATAAAAAAAACGATAAACAGCAGGGCTCCCATTATCGTTCTACCCTGAAGCTGCGCCATTCAGCCTGCACAATACGAATAACGACCAGCAGACAGCCAAACGGAATAGCAAGCGTATAGAGCCATTGCGGGTAGCCAAGCGATTCACTGGTAATTTCAAGAAATCGCTCATCCAGCAGCTGCAGCCAGCCGAGGTAGCCGAGATAGCAGAAGAGGAGGGCAGAAATGATATTGATCAAGCGCTCCAGGATAACCCGGCGGGCTGGTTTCAGCCTTCCGACAAAGAAGAGCAGTCTCAAGTGCTTTCTTTTCCTGAAGGCGGCGGCTGCGCCAAACAGGGTAAGCCAGACCATCGCATTAACTTCAAGTTCTTCTGTGAAGGCAAGAGGCAGCTCAACAAGGTAGCGGGTGACAACGTTCACCATGGCAAGTGTTGCCATTGCGGCAAGCAGCATGGCACCGAGCATTTCCTCGAAATGCTCGGCTATCCAGCTGACTGAGAGGCGAAAGGGTAACACCGGCTACCTTCCTGTTTGAAAAAAACGGATCATGAAACCAATGATAATAGCGGTCCTATCTGCTTGCAGCTATGGCCGCCGAAGCTTTATCCACGAGTTCCGGACCTATTGTTTCTTTCCATTTTTTGGTTACACCAGCTGTTCTCTCTATAAATAGCTGACGGGCGTCTCCTTCGACGAACGTTACTTCCATGCCGTTTTCCCTGAGGGTATCAAAGGCTGAAAGATCAGGTGCAATAAGTCCTTTGCGGACCACATCCAGTTGTTCGGTTGCCGCCTGCAGAGCGGATTTTTTGATGACTTCCTGATCTTCTGCGGAAAAAGTGGCGAAGGTCTTGCTGTTGACAGTCAGCATGAGTGGGTCGATGACATAATGCCAGACAGTGATATATTTGTTGAACTGCCAGATCTTTACCGGGATTTCAATAGCCACAACCGGGTTCTCCTGTCCATCAACAACGCCCTGTTGGAAGGCAACCTGGGCATCGCCCCAGTTCATGTTGACCGGGTTTGCGCCAAGGGCTTTCATGATATCGATAAAGATAGGGGTACCAACGACACGTATTTTCAGCCCTTCCATGTCGGCAGGTATTTTCACGGCCCTCTTGGAATTGGTCATTTCCCTGAAACCGTTTTCACCCCAGGCAAGCAGGGTGACACCCTTGTCCTTCAGCAGTGCCGCAATGTCATCTCCGACTGCTCCGTCTGTTACCGCATCAAGGGCCTTGTAGTCAGGAAAAAAGAATGGAAGATTAAAAAGGTTAAGCTCCTTTATAGAGGTTGACCAGTTGATAGTGGAGGCAAAACAGAAATCGGCAACGCCCTGCCGGTGGATGAGAAATTCGTTGGTCTGCTTTCCGGCCATCAGGGCCGAAGATGGATAAACCTTGATATTAATGCGCCCTCCGCTCCCTTCGCGAACCAGTTCGGCAAAACGTTCGGCCCCCTGGCCCCAGGGTAATTTAGAGCCGACGACAACACTCATCTTGTATTCATCCTTGTACTCTGCAGAAGCAGAAAGGGGAAGCATGACTGCAGCAATAAAAATCAATGCGAGATACAGCTTGGCGTGTTTTTTCATCTTTTCCTCCTTTTTGACAGTCAAACGATGGATAAACGGACTGCACACATTGTTGAAACGGGTTGAAACGCGGGGCCGCCTTTTAAAAAAATCGGCCGGGCGATTGATTCGGCAGAAAGTTCGAAATAACAGAAAATGGTTTTAAAATCAAACAGTAAATCTGGACGTTAATACATCTTTTTCGTGGCCTGCCAGGTAACGTTCGTACCGAATGCAGAGGAAAAAGACGACGGCAGGAGACTGGTTGCATTGCCTTGATGGGAGGTTTGCAATGGTCTTGGGTTTGGAAAGAATTTTTTTTATGGTCAATAATATATCCTTGGCCGGGAGATGCTGTCTGGATATTTAATTCGAACCATGCTATCAATAGCGGAATAATATTCCCGGAGAACACACATTTTACCGAAGGTTCATTTAAAGCAACAAGGAGATTAGGTCATGATAAATGTTATTGCTTCAATTCACCTGAAAAAAGGTCAGCTTCCCGAATTCATCAAGATATTCAAGGCCAACGTTCCTGCGGTGCTGGCAGAAAAGGGCTGTGTCGCCTATGCCCCGACGGTTGATGTTCCCACCGATCTGCCGCCGCAGCAATGTGACCCCGATGTGGTCACAATCATAGAAAAATGGGAAAGTCTGCAGGATTTGAAGGTTCACCTCAACGCTCCCCACATGCTGAAATATAGAGATAAAGTCAGCGATATGGTAGAGAAAGTTGTTTTGAAAATATTGACGGAAGCATAAACATGCTTTTGCTGCCGGTCGGGCATAGGTGGGGGTATGGCTGCGATAAAAGGCATACTCCCGCACGATACCACCATGACGGCGGGAAGGAAAAGCCGATCAGTACACCGCGCTGAGCACAAGAAAGAGAGCCCCCTTATTCAAGGTTTCATTCAGTATCGTCATCCGACAGGCCGATATCCGGCGATTCGGTGTCAAGCTGAACGCTGGCGTACCGGGGCGGTTTTCCCGTTTCCGCGAGCAGATCGTTCACCTCGCGCTTCAATTCGATCACGCGCATTTCGCGGTCCATCGTGACTTCCTGCCACCGAAGAAGTTCGTCGAGTTGCTCCATTATTTTTTCTTCCGCCTGCTTTTGCTGGCTGATGTCTCGTGAAACACCGAGTGTACCCGTGATATTTCCGGCTTCGTCGTAGAGCGGGACCTTGGTTGACGAAACCCAGATTACGCTCCCGTCCGGCAATCCCAGGTCCTGCTGCCGTGGCCTTGTTGACGCGCAGGTAGCGGCTTTTGCTGTCCTTGAAATAGATCGCGTCAGGGACAGAGTGTGGGACGTGATCATTGAGAAACCATTGAATGGATCTATTCTGTTCTCGCCCGGCAGTTTTCCCCTTCAAACTCAGAGGATATAATCGTATCGTCAACGAGTTTAAATGTTGTTGTGCAGGCACCCATCTCGACAACCGCTTCCTTAAATCCCATATCGTCAGTGCCAGGCCCGCTTTTGTTGTATATGAGATAGGTTGAGTTGCCCTGAGAATAAGATCTAGCGGGTTTTCCCCAACTCTTCACAAGTTCACTTTTATTTGAGCCGATCCAGGAGTCTAAGGCAGCGTGATAGGTATCTTGTGATGCACAACCGGACAGGAGCATTATCGCTAGGAAAAAAAGAATTGATTGTTTCAAAGCCATGCCGCCTCCATTACTGGTTTAGCAAATAACACTCGCTGGATAGTTCAACTTTTACCTGATTACTTTCAATTACCAGTAACCGGATGATAAGTAATCGCTTTCTAACTGAACCCTGACTTTCTAATAAAGCTTTTTCAGTACATCATGCTTGTTTTTCAGCCTATCTTCTTTTAGTCGTCTCTTCAAGCACTTTCGGGCTGTATAACGTCAATTGGAAATGTCCTTTCAGTACAGCGGGCTGACCAGGTGAAACAACAAAACTCCTCCCGCCTGAGATAAGGCATTTTAAGAAAATCAAAGCGGAGCCATATACCTAATATTGCGAGCATTGATTTTTAGAAAATAACGTAGAGATGGGGAAAAAGGGGAGTCGCCCCGAAACAGGAGCGGGAGCCATTAATCCCAAAGACAAAGGAAATCCATCGATAAACGAAAGAAACAAGGCCGGGACATCACCCCGCTCTAATCCTCTATGGACTCATCTGTTTCTCCGGATTCGAGAAGCAACAACTGCGAGTCAATATCTACAAGTAATTTCTCATGGACGGGCTGACTGAGAATGCCGTTTCGAAAGGCCTCCATTACCTTGTCCTTTTCAACCAGAAGCAAGTGTCGGTGCGCCCATTGTAATTCCTCCGAATGAAGTTGCTCCTTTTCCAGATGCAGTTCGTCGAGTGCCGCTTTGTTCAGTTCAATTTTTTGTTCATACTCATGGCGAAGAGTGACCACCACCTCCTCATTGGTAAAATGGACCTGCGACATGCGGTCGAGTTCCACTAAAGCGGCATAGGACGCCTGCAACTTGCCGCGCGTCAACTCGTAGGCTGCGCGTTCCTGGCGTCCACGCACAATTCCCAGCCATCGCAGCAGGGGGGACATCGTCAAACCATGGACAAGGATAGACAGAATGACGACACCGAAGGTCATTGACACCAGCAGTTCCCGGTGCGGGAAATCTCTTCGGCAGACTGAGGACCAGCACCATGGACAGCCCGCCGCGCAGTCCGCCCCAGGTCAGGACCGTACTCCAGGCCCAGGAGATCCGTTCCCGCGTCCTGCGCAAAAGAGACGAGGCACCGAAGATGATCAGTGCCCTGCCTCCGGTCACTACGAGATAGGCGACCAGGATTGGCTGCCAGGAAGACAGCAGCGCCTGGAAATGCACTTCGAGACCAATCAGCAGGAAGACGATCGAGTTGAGAGCGAAGGAGAGGTATTCCCAGAAGGACTCCACCGCGATCCTGGTGGATGGCGACATACCGATACGGGCGCCATAATTACCGCAGAGCATACCCGCGGCGACGGTCGCTATCACCCCGGAGTAATGGAAGTGCTCGGCGGCCAGGAAAGAACCGTAGGCGGCGATCGTCGTCAGGGTGATCTCAATCATTGGGTCATCCACCTGTTTGATGACCTGCGAGACGGCCAGGCCTACACCTACCCCTATGAAGGCGCCCAGACCCACGATCTTGAAAAAATCCAAAGCCAAACCACCGGGTGTTACCGCCGTACCCGTCACCAGGGCGATAGAGAGCGTGAAGAAAACGATTGCAGTCCCGTCGTTGAGCAGGCTTTCTCCTTCGAGTAATACTGACAGACGTTTCGGGACCCCCAGGCTCTTGAAAATTGAAACGACGGCGATGGGGTCGGTGGCGGAAATAATAGTACCGAAGACCAAAGCGTGTTTCCAGGTAAAATCCTGCACGAAATGCAATGCATCGGCAACCGGTGTCAAAATCAGCGACGTAAGCACGATCGCCGCCACCACACCGGGGATGGCCAGCGAATGTATGGTGAGGCGGTTACGCCAGAACTGTTTGAACTCAATGTGAAAGGCAGCCTCGAAGAGCAGCCCCGGCAGGAAGACATTGAACATCAGCGCCTTGGTGAGGGGAGGGGCTTCAAAGGCATGCAGCAACCCTAACACCAGGCCGGTGATGACCAGGGCCACCGTGTATGGAACCGCCAGGCGTTGCACCGCGATCGCCACGGTTGTCGCTACAATAAAGAGCAAGATCAAAATAGTACCGGTTTCCATCTGTAACAATTCCCTCTGTTCATTCTTTTTTCAGACACGCTGACGATATCAGAATTACTGGGTGACGCCGTACCTTCCTGTTTCGTTTGCCATCACGGTAATAACGGGTAACCTTGGCCGCCACCGTATCTTCCTTTCCGACAGTCAAGACAAAAACCGGGCCTCGTCTTTGACACTAGTGGAAAACTCTTCGTTTTCAGCGGTTCCGACCATGTCCACCAGCTAACGGTTGATGGTGCGGGAGGGGATGATCTTGTCCTCCAGGTCCGAGGCCATCATCGGGTAAAACATCACAAGCGGGGTGAAGAGCAGCATCAGCGGCCCCAGCGTCAGTACTGCGAGTACCAGGCAGAACTGACCGAAATACTAATAAACATTCCGGAACCGGACGGCCTACATGAGTTCTTTTTCCTGTTTGCTCATGGACAAATCCTTTCTTTTATAAATGGGGTGATAGTTTAAAAGGTTATAGTCTCATCTTTACAGCAGTTTTCGAATGGATTTTAATTCCCGGCGACGTTTCGCGCTGGTCTTGGGATACTCCATTTTTAAATCATTGAACGTATCAAGGATAATTTGCGACACAATCAACCGTGCGTTCTTTTTATCATCGGCCGGCACGATGTGCCAGTGGGCGTGCCGGGTGCTGGTTGCATGCAGGCAGGCCTCATAGACTTCCATGTACTGCTGCCAATAAGTTCTCTCGTGAATGTCGGCCAGACTGAATTTCCAGTTCTTGTCGGGCTCATCGATACGCGCCAGGAAACGATTTCGTTGCTCATCCTTGGACAGATGGAGAAATATTTTAATGATCCGGGTGCCGTTGCGGTGGAGATGTTCCTCGAGGTTGACGATGGAGGCAAACCGCTCCTGCCAGATGGTCTTTTCGTCCAGTAGTTCGTCCGGAAGTCCCTGGCCGCGTAAAATCTCCGGATGCACGCGAGCAACAAGCACCTCCTCATAGTAGGAACGGTTGAAGATGCCTATCCGCCCCCGTTCCGGCAGACATCTGGTCGTGCGCCAGAGAAAATCATGCTCCAGTTCTTCGGCGCTCGGCTGTTTGAAGCTGAACACCTGACAACCCTGCGGATTGACACCGGACATGACATGCCGGATGGCCCCGTCCTTGCCGGCGGCGTCCATTGCCTGAAAAATGACCAGTACCGCATAGCGGTTGGAGGCGTAGTGGAGGCGCTGCAGCGTGCTCAGTTCATCAATGTGCTTCTCAAGAAGTTTGTGATACTGCTTCTTCGATTTGTAATACGGCTTTATCCTTGTCGACCATTTTCCAAGATTAACCTTTTCTCCGGGCTGCACCTGGAAATCTTTTATCGTAATCTTCATGTTAACCCCTTGCCTCATCATTATTGCGTCGTTGATGCTCAGTCATGTTGATCACAGCCAGAACCGTTTACGATTTGCCAGCCGGTTCATCGACCCAGTAACCCCGGCGATTGTAATGAAGATGGAGTTCAATCTCATACTCCCGGGTAAGCAGAGAATCCTCCGTGTATTCCGGTGACTGTTTGATGGTCTCGCGGGGAAGATTGACGAAGACCTTCGACTCGCTCCAGCTCACCCGCTCGATCCATTGCGGTGAAACCAGAACCTTTTTCCCCGGCCACCAGTTTTTCGTATCGATGACAAGATACCGAATCGCCCACGTTTCATCGTCGATGATAAAATCCTCGACGTGGCCTATCCCGCCGTCCGCGGCCTGAATATTATAGCCGCTCACATCCTTGGTGCTACGCAGATGGGGATCCCAGTTTTGGTTCTCATCTTGAGTGTATGCCCTCCATTTTTCACGGTCACGTTCAATGGTAGGAAAAGCCCCCCACATATAAGGGCCTGCCCAATACATCGGCATGCCATAATATCCGTAGTAGGATGCCTCGAATTGTCGTGAGACCGGCTTGTCGCTATCCAGGGACGGACTGTTGTTAATCTGTTTTTTAGTCAAATTGATTTTGAGGTGTTTTTCTTTTTTATTCACGGCAACCAGCGAATAGGGAGAGAGCAGCACCAGTCTGCCCGAAAGCCAGTTTCCGGTGTCGGCGACCAGATAACGGATCGCCCAATGCAGGTCGTCGAAGTAAAATTCCTTGACCCTTCCAATTTCTCCATCGAAACTTTCCAACCTGTAACCCTGAAGCGTTTTGGCTTTGATCAGCATAGTAGTACTCCTTTAGTACTTTGAGGTTTGTTTTTTATGCGCTGTTGTTACTCAATCGCCACAATAGTCCGGTGCGATAGTGCCGTCATCGTGCCCATACGGAACGCCTCGTTCCAGATAATCGAATAACTGTCGTTCGATGCCGTTCACTTTGATCGTGTCGGGGGCGGGGCCGTCACTCGCGGTAATTTCCCAGCAATGGCGGTCATAACTGGCAAACCTGAGCGGGGTGTCTATCGCATACTGTTGTTGCTCATAGGTTGCCCGACGGTTGTTCTCGAAATAATCGATACCCTTGACGCGCATAAACGCGTCCCGGAGGCCGCGGGCATGGTATCGTTGACGATTGTCTGAGCTGCCTTCAGGAACCGGTGCTGATGACCCTCTCCCCGGAAATCCTTCTGCATAACTCTTGTGGATGTATTCTGTCCATGAAGGACGCGCTGCGAACCGTCCATTCTGCCACTTCTTTCAACCCGCTGATGGATCAGCCGATGCCGGTAGCGACTTTTTTGTTAAGGCCTTCATCAGCTTGTCAAATGGTTCATTGAATTTCCCGACACCTTCGTCTTCAAGCTGCTGGGTTACCTTGTCGATGTTGATCCCGAGTTCCGGCAATCGTTGCAGTATCCAGTCGGCTTCCTCGATATCTTGTTCAAGTCTCGATTTCGGATCGCCGTGATCACGGTACGCGTCGATGGTTGCCGGCGGGACGGTGTTTATGGTATCGGGGCCGATTATAGCTTCAATGTACTTTACATCGCTGTAGTCCGGATTTTTGCTGCTTGTGCTGGCCCAGAGCAGCCGCTGTACACGAGCACCTTCATCAGCCAGTCTTCTTGAATCTCGCACTGCCGAAAATCTCCTTGTAGATTTGATACGCCGCCTTAGCACTGGAGATGGCCACCTGCCCATGCACTTTCCTGGCAATGTTCGTCGTCGTGCCTGACTCCAGGAATTTCTCCACCAATGGGTCCACCAGGGTGTCAATACGGCTTAAAAAGAAGCTGGCCACCGAGGCTATATTTTTCACGGGTTGTCCTTGGCCGGCACGCGCTTCAAGACCTGCAATGTAGGCTTCCGCAACCTGCCGGTAACGGGGCAGCCCAAAGAGCAGGGTCACGTTGACATTGATTCCTTCGCTGATGAGTTGCTGGATAGCAGGCAGACCGTCGGCCGTCGCCGGGACTTTGATCATAACGTTTGGCCTGTTCAGTGCGGTCCACAACCGACGGGCTTCCTGGATGGTAGCTTTGGTGTCATGCGCCAGATGAGGATTGACCTCCAGACTGACATAGCCATCCTCGCCATCCGTCCTGTCGTAGAGAGAGCGGAATTCATCTGCAGCGCTCTGCACATCATGCTGGCTGATGGATTCATAGATTGTCTCGATATCTTTTTCTATAAGAGCCTGGGCCCGGATGTCCTCGTCGTAATCGTGGCTGCCCGCAATCGCCTTCTCAAAGATGGCGGGATTCGAAGTCATCCCCCGTATTCCATCTTCCTCGATCAGACGCCGGAGCTCGCCGCTTACGATCAGGTCGCGCCGGATGTAATCCATCCAGATAGATTGGCCAAGTGTTCCGAGCCGTTTCAATGGATTTTCTTTGTTCATGGTTTTTACCTCCAGGGTTTTTCGAAAATCGCAATTTCTCGCAATCATTGGCGATCATCTTTACATCTGTCGGCAATCCCGTCGGCCGCTGACGTGAATGGTGAGCAGCTTTCCGCCGTTTTCTTCATTGATTTGAATGGGCATATTGACTCCTTGGCCTGTGATACTATCATCCCCGCTGCGCTTTGGATTTTACGTAGCGCCGGATGAGGGCATTGGTTGAGCTGTCATGCTTGAGCTGGCTCTTGTCCCCGGTTTCAAGTTCGTCAATGATACGTACGGCCAGCGCCTTGCCCAGTTCGACCCCCCACTGGTCAAATGAGTCAATGTCCCAAATGGCGCCTTGCGTGAAGACACTGTGTTCGTAAAGTGCCACGAGCTTGCCCAGCGACTCCGGAGTCAGTCGTTCCATCAGAATCGTGCTCGAAGGACGATTGCCCTCGAAGGTCCGGTGCGGTGCCAGCCACGCGGGTATGCCCTCGGCCTGGACCTCCTGCGGTGTTTTGCCGAAGGCCAGCGCCTCTGCCTGGGCAAACATGTTGGCCAGCAGCACGTCGTGGTGGCAACCGAGAGGATTGAGCGGCTGAACAAAACCGATGAAGTCACAGGGGATGAGCCTGGTTCCCTGATGAATAAGCTGGTAGAAGGAATGCTGCCCATTGGTGCCTGGCTCGCCCCAGTAGATCGGACCGGTCTGGAAGGTGACCTCTGTTCCGTCAAGCGTGACATGCTTGCCGTTGCTTTCCATCGTCAACTGCTGCAGGTAGGCAGGGAAGCGCTTCAAATACTGTTCATAAGGAAGGACAGCCACGGTCTGCGCATCGAAAAAGTTGTTATACCAGAGTCCCAGGAGTCCCATAAGCACAGGCAGGTTGCGCTCGAAAGGGGCAGTGCGGAAATGCTCGTCCATCTGGTGGAAACCGTCGAGCATGGCGCGGAAATTTTCGGGGCCAATGGCGATCATCGTCGAGAGGCCAATCGCCGAGTCCATGGAGTAACGCCCGCCGACCCAATCCCAGAACTCGAACATATTTGCGGTGTCGATGCCGAATTGCGTTACTTCGTGCCCGTTGGTGGAGACTGCGACGAAGTGCCTGGCAACAGCAGCGGGATGTTTCAGAGCCTTGAGGACCCAGTCACGGGCGGTGCGCGCGTTGGTCATCGTCTCAAGAGTTGTAAAGGTCTTCGACGAGATGATGAACAGTGTCGCCTCGGCGTCGAGGTCGCGGGTGGCTTCGGCGAAGTCGGTGCCGTCGATATTGGAGACGAAACGGAAGGTCAGGTTGCGCTGGCTGTAATGCCGCAATGCCTCGTAGGCCATCACCGGTCCCAGGTCAGACCCACCGATGCCGATATTTATCACGTTGCGAATCGGCTTGCCGGTGTGGCCCTTCCACTCCCCGCTGCGCACCCGGTTAGAGAAGGAGGCCATCTTGTCGAGCACGGCGTGAACCTGAGGCACGACGTCCTCGCCATCCACGCTGATGATCTGCCCTTTGGGTGCGCGCAGGGCCATATGCAGGACGGCCCGCTTCTCCGTGGTGTTGATCTTCTCACCCCGGAACATGGCATCGATGCGGGCTCGCAAGCCGGACTCTTCGGCTAATTGCAACAAGAGTCTGAGTGTTTCGTCGGTGACGCGGTGTTTCGAATAGTCAAAGTAGATGCCGACGGCCTCCGCGGTCATAAGCTCCCCACGCTTTGGATCATCGGCAAAGAGCTTCCGAAGATGCAAGTCTTTAATTTTCGGATAATGGGCTTCGAGGGCCTGCCATGCTGCGCGCTTCCTGAGTGGTGTGATCTTTGTCATGTTGACTCCTTCTTGGTTTGCGGTTGCTATGATCTCCCCGACCTCGTTTTCCCATTGCTCAAGAGCTCGCTTGTTCTGCATCTGTATCCTCCGCTGGTGAGGTAGACACTTTGGCAAATATATTGTGAGGGGCTGCATTCCACAAAGCGATGACGGGCACTTCGGGATGGTGGGGGTTGAAGTTGAAAATGCTGAGTGATGCGGTGTCGAGCTGAAAATGCTGCGCTTGGACCAAGGGTAATCCGATCCATCGTGCAGCCAGGACAGCGCCGAACTGGCCGTGCGAAAAAAGCGCGACCGGGCAATCCAGCGTGCGAAGGCGAGCGATGAGTCGATCGGCCCGCTCACAAACTCGCGCTGGCATTTCACCGTGCGGACAACCATCCCGAAAAACATTCCAGTCCGGTCGTTCCTTGCGGATATCCACGGACCGCTTTCCTTCGTAATCGCCATAGTCCCATTCCGCCAGGTCCGGTTCGATTTGCGGGGCTTTATCCAGCCCGATTAACTTGCAGGTTTGCTTGGCGCGCTTGAGCGGGCTGGTCAGCACATGGGCAAAGTGGATATCCCGGAGGTGCCTGCCAAGTTCCCGCGCTTCAGCCTCACCGTTCGCCGTTAACGGAATGTCGGTGCGTCCGGTGTGCTGGCCGGTGAGCGCCCATTCGGTTTCGCCGTGGCGGATGAGGTAAATATGCAGGGCTGAGGGAGTATTTTTTTTCATGGTCGCTCAATAAACGGGATGGTCCAAACAAATGAAAAGGAAAGCCAACCTCTTTCCCTCCGGTGAGGTTTTCCTTGTTCCCCGGCACTTTCCGGGTGTCGCCGGAGAACCGGCTTGTCCCTGTATCAACGTATCTCCCGATTTTCGAGTTCTGCCACTTTGGTCAGACGGCGGCGATGACGTTCCGCACCGCTGAACCGAGCCTTGAGAAAGGTATTGACCAGTTCCCCGGCAAGCGCATGGCCAACCACCTGTCCGCCCAGGCAGATAATATTCATATCGTCATCCTCCACCCCCTGATGAGCGGAGAAAGGGTCCGTGATCAGTGCCGCCCGCACGCCGGGTACTTTGTTGGCAGCAACGCTTGCCCCGACACCGCTGCCGCAGACGGCAATGCCCCGGATGACCTCACCGCTAGCCAGCGCCCTTGCCAGGGGCACGACAAAATCCGGATAGTCATCTCCGGCAACCAGTGCATGGGCGCCGAAGTCAACCACCTCATAGCCGGCAGTCTTGAGGGCCGCAGCCAGGTACATTTTCATCTCAAACCCGCCGTGATCGGCGGCAATTCCGATACGCATCACCTCGCCTCCCGTTTCCTATTTACAAGCTCCAGGGCACGTTTGCAGACATTCTCAACGGTGAAGCCATATTCCTGCATCATGACCCCGCCCGGGGCCGATGCGCCGAATCGATCCACTCCAATCACCTCACCCTCGCCGCCCACATACTTGCACCATCCTTGAGTCACGCCCGCTTCAACCGCAAGCCTCGCGCACGTTGACGGAGGAAGAACCGAGTCGCGATAGCTTTGCGGCTGGGCATCAAACAATTCCCAGCTCGGCATGGACACTATCCGAACGTTCATTTTGTTTTCGGTCAGTTTTTGGCCAGCCTCAACGATCAGACTGACTTCCGACCCGGTGGCGATCAAGATAAGGTCCGGTTTGCCATTGAAGGCATCGACCAGAACATACGCGCCGCGCCGCAGACCGTCTGCCGCTGCAAACAGGGTACGATCAAGTGTAGGCATATCCTGTCGTGAGAAGATCAGCGCGACAGGTCGATCGCGTGTCTGAATAGCGACGCGCCATGCCACGGCAGTCTCGTTTGCATCGCATGGGCGGATGACGAGCAGGTTTGGAACCGCGCGGAGCGAGGCCAATTGCTCAATCGGCTGATGGGTGGAGCCATCTTCGCCGACCGCGATGCTATCGTGGGTGAAAACGAAGATAACTCCCTGTTTCATCAGCGCTGCCAGTCGAATGGGCGGCCGCTATTGGCCTTTTGCACAGCGTCGACGGCGAGAAAGCGAAGAGTATCGATGCACAATTTATCGAACGGTGAGTCCATGATATTTCCTCATCAATGGTTTGTTGAAAGTCACATTGCTTTCATCCATCGCCGCCATAATCTTATTACCGGCACAGTCATTGGGGGGGTCTGCCATTTCCAATTCAATATTTCCGGCATGTCCTGACCGTGCTTGTCGATGTATGCTTTGTGTTCAATGAGTTTGTCCTCTATGACCTTTTTCAGCGTGATACCGTTACCCTCCTGCGGCAGGCGATGGAGTACGTCGAGCACCAGGTCAAAACGATCCAGATCGTTTAAGACCGTCTGCAGGACAACCCAGGGGGTATCGTGATTTCCCACAGTTTGGGATTCAGCTCGCCGCCACACTTCGCCGGTGGAATGTTCCCATGACCAGTGCATTTCGAGTGCCAGCTCAGCCAGGGAATCGAAAACCTCGATTTCCGTGGTGAGAAGATTGTAGCTCGGGTGACTGACACGTGTTTGTTTGATCATGGGTTCCTTTCATTTTATGCTTCTTTTTTTTGCTCATCATGGGGCAAAAATTACGACATTAAAGTGTTCGACGGAAAGGCAGTACTCAACTGGCACTCATTTAATTTCGCAATCTTTGTGCCAGGTTTTAGACACTCGGATCATGTCATCCATCATTCTGCTATTTATGAAAAAATTACTGAAAAATGATATCGAGCAAGGTCGCTAACGACCATGGGGAGTGGTCATATTTGCCCAAGTGGTGATATGTAACCACTCCTGGGTCTCTTTGGTGATGATGTATAGGCAGATCGTCAGGGCAGCCAGAAGAAACAACAAACACAATACTATTTATTGACTTACTGCCGGGTTGCGCCGCCAAGGTTTGAATTCCGAACCGATAACTGGGCATAGTAAATGCTTGGCAATACGTATGAAACATGAAAGGATGATTACCAGCTTGAAAACAAACAGACAGGAGTCATTCGACTGATGCGGACATTTAACGCATCGCCCTTGATATTGGTTAGATTGAGGTCGGAGAAAGTGATTATCATATTTGTTGATGTGGCGAGAAATCTGGAAATTCAAGATGCAGGCGTTGGCAGTGTTCACTTAAAAAATATCAATGCATATCTTGAAAAGAAAATCAGCAAAAAACATGGGAGGGTAGACTGATGCAAATCGGTATGATTGGGTTGGGGCGCATGGGCGCTGATATGGTGCGTCGCTTACTGAAAAGCGGTCATGAATGCGTCGTTTTTGATATGAAAGTCGAAGCTGTGAAAACACTTGAAAGCGAAGGGGCACTGGGAGCCCGGTCACTTGAGGACTTTGTCGCAAGACTGGTAAAGCCGCGGATAGTCTGGTTGATGGTGCCGGCCGCCGTTACGGATTCGATGATTACCAAACTCACGCCGCTTCTGGACCAGGACGACATTATTATTGACGGCGGCAACTCCTATTATCTCGACGATATCCGGCGATCTGCTCAGCTGCAGGCACGAGGCATTCGCTATCTCGACGTCGGCACAAGCGGCGGAGTCTGGGGAGCGGAAAGAGGCTACTGTCTGATGATTGGTGGAGAAAAATCAGCAGTGGAACACCTGAACCCCGTTTTCGCCGCTCTGGCTCCAGGCATTGGTACTGCCCCACCCACAGCAGGCAGGGCAAAGGACGATGGAACAGCAGATCAAGGATATCTCCACTGTGGCCCCAGTGGCGCAGGGCATTTTGTCAAAATGGTGCATAACGGCATCGAATACGGGCTGATGGCGGCCTATGCCGAGGGGCTCAACATCCTCCACCATGCCAATGCCGGCAGACAGGAACGGGAGGTGGACGCCGAGACGACGCCTCTGCGTCATCCGGAGCGCTATCAGTATGACTTCAATCTTCCCGACATCACGGAAGTCTGGCGACGGGGAAGCGTGATATCTTCATGGCTGCTCGACCTTGCTGCAGGCGAGCTGCTGGCGAATCCCGATTTAGATAATTTCAAAGGGCGAGTATCCGATTCGGGTGAAGGACGCTGGACGGTCATCGCTGCCATTGACGAGGGAGTGCCTGCTCATGTACTGAGCGCCGCATTGTATGAACGCTTCAGTTCACGAGGCGAGGCCGATTTTGCCGACCGGGTCCTGTCGGCGATGCGTTACGGGTTTGGCGGCCATCTGGAAAAGGCCGCCGCTAAAAAGGGAGGTGTCTGATGACCAACATCCATTCTGACGCACTGGTGCTCTTCGGCGTGACGGGCGATCTCGCCCACAAGAAGATATTCCCGGCGCTCTATGCCATGGCCAAACGAGATGCCTTGAAGTTCCCTATCGTCGGCGTCGCCCTCCCGGAGTGGAGTCTGGAACGTTTGCGCACCAGCGTGACGGAGAGTATTCAGCAATCAGGCGGAATCGATGATCAGCACGCCTTCGATCTGCTTATCTCCCAGCTCAGATACGTGAGTGGTGATTATAATGAATCCGAGCACGTTCGCGAAAATTAAAGCAGCTCTGGGAAACGCCCGGCGACCTGCCCATTACCTCGCGATTCCCCCTTCGCTCTTCGAAACGGTTATTAAAGGCCTCGGCACAGCAGAGTTGGCCAATCAGGCGCGCGTCATTGTTGAAAAGCCGTTCGGCCGTGACCTGGCCTCAGCGCGTGAGCTGAACCGTGTGGCAAGGTCAGTGTTCCCGGAAGACTCGATTTTCCGCATCGACCACTTTCTCGGGAAAGAGGCGATCATGAACATCCTCTATTTCCGCTTTGCCAATTCATTTCTGGAGCCGATCTGGAACCGCAACCATGTGGCCAGCGTCCAGATAACCCTATCCGAGAATTTCGGCGTCGAGAAACGCGGCGCGTTTTATGAAACAGCAGGATGTCTGCGCGATGTGATCCAGAACCATATGTTCCAGGTAGTTGCCCTGCTTGCCATGGAGCCTCCGGCCTATAGAGGCTTTGGTGCCGTGCACAGCGAGAAAGCCAAGGTCTTCCAGGCCATGCGTCCCCTGCAGCCTGACGACCTGGTGCGCGGCCAGTATGCCGGCTACCGTTCGGAGTCGAATGTGGCAAAAGACTCCGACGTAGAGACTTTCTGTGCGCTGCGGCTTTTTATCGACTCGTGGCGTTGGGAGGGGGTGCCGTGGTACCTGCGCTCCGGCAAATGTCTGGCCGAAACGGCGCACGAGGTCCTGGTGGAGCTGAAACCGCCGCCACAGAGGCTTTTTGCCGACTCGGCGCCGGCGACCGGTCGGGCCAACTATCTGCGCATCCGGCTCTCCCCCCGTCCCGCCATAGCCCTGGCCGCCCGCGTCAAGCGCGCGGGGAAGGAGTTCGTGGGCGATCAGCAGGAACTCTATCTGTTCGAAGGCGAACAGCCGGGAGAGGAAACAGCCTACGAACGGCTCCTTGAAGACGCCATGGCCGGTGACGGTGCCCTCTTCACCCGTGAGGATGCGCTTGAGGCTGCTTGGGCGGTGGTCGAGCCGGTCCTTGAAAGCCATCAACGATCTATCATCTACAAACCGGGCAGTTGGGGGCCGAATGAGGCCGATCTGCTGATTGCACGCGAGGGCCACAGCTGGCAACAGCCCTCAAGCGATTCTGAAAAGGTGTGTACATGAGTTCTATGGTCACGGTCTGTAACGATCTGGAAGCCTTAAGCCAGGCAGCGGCAGAACTCTTTGCCACTCAGGCCAGACAGGCAGTACAGGCCTGCGGCAGGTTCTCGGTTGCGCTCGCCGGAGGGAGCACACCACGCCGAACCTATGAACTTTTAGGGCAGGAACCTTTCCGAAAGCTGGTTCCCTGGCAGCACACACATATTTTCTGGGGAGACGAACGGTGTGTTCCTGCCGACGATCCACGAAATAATGCCCGAATGGCGCGCCAGGCGCTGCTCGACCATGTTCCCGTCCCCCCGGAACAGGTCCATCCCATGGTCTGTGACGGCTCTCCGCAGGAGGCCGCGATGCAGTATGAGGCGCTTCTCCACAGTTTTTTCGCCAGCGGTCGTTCACGCTTTGATCTGATACTGCTGGGGCTTGGCGAGAACGGCCACACCGCATCCCTCTTCCCCGGAACGTCCGTCCTGGGAGAACAGCAGCGCTGGGTTGGCGAAGTGTATGTGGCCGAAGAAGGGCTGCACCGGCTTACCCTGACGGCTGCGGCCATCAATCAGGCGGCACTGGTCGTTTTCCTGGTTTCAGGCCAGGATAAGGGGCCAATTCTGCAGAAAGTACTGGAAGATGCGCAAAATCCGCACACCATTCCTGCCTTGTTGATCAAGCCGGCAAACGGCCGATTGCTGTGGCTGGTGAGTCGAGATGCCGCCCGTCTACTGCAATCATGAAACGAGTCAGTGTCCTCTTCAGCGGGAAATAGTCCGATTCGGCCGGGAAGATGCTGACGATCGCGCCGAGACGGTCTTGCCCTTCATGTCTTTTGCGGCGACGGCTCCGATCGTTCCGGCGCCGCAGTCAAAGTATCGCTTGACGATTGTCTGCGCTTCCTCCAGATTCCGGTCTGTTGGTATAATAGGCCGTGACGAGTCGGGGTACATTCACCAGCATCGATGGGTCAGCGGGTTTGCCGGCATAAGGGCTTATATTCATGGCAGATCGCAGAACATGAGCGCAGCCTGAAAAGACAACAAACACAAACCTTTTTAGTGACTCACTACCGCGTATCGCCTCGATACTTGGTATCTTTAGGTTTTTCTTTTGACTGCCATGTCTCTATTTCGATAAATATACGTTGGACGTGTGGATAGGCTTGTTTTATTGCCCTGTCCAATCCCGCAACGGTTACTTCAACTGCTGTAGCCAAGATCGGGTCAACAAAATCAACGCTGATATTCACAAGAATATAACATTCGAATAGCTTTTTTTCAAAAGCACTTACACGGTTACACAATTTAAGACTTGCCGTCCTTCCCTGTCGGTAAACCCACTGAGATGTAAAGAAAATCGACACCCTGAATAACCTCATGTCTATGACTGATTAAGCAGGCCGGCTGAGAAAAGCGACTATTGTCCTTTATAATATCGTCTGTTGTCACTGTCGGAATAGTTTGCAGTTTTCTTTTGCAGGTACCGAGATTATGAAAGACAACTGCGCAATAACAGGAAGATGTGAATTGGCGCAATTTTTGCTCCATTGATATAGTAGGTCATGGATGTAGTAGGTTAATAATTTTCTTAAAAAGGTTAATAAAATGAAGAAGACATTCTTGGCAGTATTGGCAGCAGGGATGATGATGGTTGGGATGGTGGGGATGGCACAGGCTATTCCAATTACTATTAGTGATTCTGATGCTGGGGCTAAAAATGGAACAGATGTGGGTAACATCGACACCATTACCGGGGCAAAATATTTGACTAATAGTAGTGATGGTGGTGAAGTTGCTTGGGTGAACGGCATGCTTGGAACATCATGGACCGTTGCAGATCTCGTCAAACTAACTAATCAAGATGCTTTGTGGAATTGGTATGATACGACTGCTACAAACGTAATAGCATATGATTTACAAGCGAACGGAGATGCATTTTATATCAAGACCGGTAACATGACACTTGATAAAGCTGATGGTGTTACTGTACAACAAATGAAAGACGACAGTGATTTGCTTGGCAACCTTTCAGATCACTTTCTGTATTCGAACATCGATAGCACCGATTGGTCAGTCGTGAGTCTGAATGATATTGGCATTACGATAAATAATGAGATACTGACTATGTTTGGCACACAAAAATACACAGCCCGCAGCAGCCAGCTAAACATTGGAAAATTTAGCCATATAGGCGAGGAAGGTGGTAACCCTGTTCCAGAACCCGCCACCATGCTCCTCATGGGCACCGGTTTGTTAGGACTTCTCGGAGTACGCAGGAAATAGAACGCCTAATATTCTCTTTTAGCACAACAGACACACCAAGGCAGGGTCATTCATTTGGCTCTGCCTTTTTCATTTTTTGGAGTCAATGTATTATCCGTAGAGTTTGAGAGACACTATATTCAGCAGGCAAACAGATAAAGATATTCACTGGCGCTCTCAAACTTGAAGAATGATGGGGGAACTTGAGATGTTTCCTGACTCCACGTAACAAAATGAAGACCGTATAAATGCTATACTAAGGTCATTAACGTTCTGTTTTTTCTACAAAAGGGAAAAGGAGACGAAGATGACCGAAGAAATCGTATTATCAAAAACATCTGTTTTTGACCCAAAATCACCCCCAGAACTCCATTTCAGGCCCCAAAATACAACTTTATCCCAGAATCATGCCGGTTATAAGCGACACATCACCCATCGATGGTGTGCTCGTCTGGCAGCAAGCGGCCTGCCACGGAGCGACCTGGTTGTTGAGTATCTCGACGGAAAATACATCAAAAATCTGTCGTTAAGCATAATTGAAATATTCCAAATTAACTAACGGGTGGCAATCCTAACGTGCGTTACAGGGAGATAGTTTGAGAATTTTCCCTGATAGCCCACCACTCGACAAAAAATCCTTCAGGTTTTGGTGTTTCCTGTACATCTTCAATCGGAGATATTTTCTGTAAGGAAAAGGTTTTTACAATTTTGAATAAGCATATAAACCAGCTATAAACTTTCCATCACTGTCAGGCAATCCAACAAACTCAATACCTAGCAACACAGAGCCCTTCTCTTCATGTATATGCTTGATTCTACCCCTGGCGATTACTGGTCTGTTTCCCAACCGAAATCCTATTTTTGCCAGTTGCGACTTTTTAAATTTTGCCGGATTCGTTTTCAATCTAATTCCACCTTGAGAAACGTCAATTAGTTCGGCCAAAAACTGACCTAACTCAGTAACAATCTTAACCTGAACGCCACATTCCTCTTCAGACATAAAAGTGAGTTCCTTACTTGTGAGACGGTAGTCAGCTCTCTTTCCTAAAGGATTCTCAGGTTCATAATCCCAATCTACTTCCAATCCCACAATTGAAGGTATATCATCCCAGTTTAATTTTTCTATGGCCATAATCATCCCTACGTAAATGTATATCGATTTAAGAAAGTAATACGTTCCAATATGCTCCTTAATAATACTTCTTCATTGGTAATCTATCGGCTGATTGTGGCAGTTTAATTAGCTAGTGTAACGTTCTTTCTGTGAATTCGCTTTGCTGGCGCCGGTGACCTCTCCCCGGCAAACTGTACCAATCAAAACCAGAATAGAACGGCTAACGGACAGGATGAGGAGAGCAAACTGGTCAAGCAGTAGACATTACCTTTGCCAAGGTTTATTATTCGCCATATTGGACAATATGACCTCATTCCTGTACATCTTTGACTCCATTGGACGCCCCGCTGAAGTCGTTTCCCGCCGTTTTTGAATTCATGACTCAAAATCAAAGATGTATTACACTACATGGTTTAAGAGTTTCAGTCAATTGGTGGAGGGAGCCCGTAGGGCGACCGGAACCATGCAACCGGTGAGCGCCTCCATTTGCTTGTTGACGTCGGTAATGATTCCGGCTGGGTCAGTGGTCATTATGGCGTCGATGTTGGATTCGATCAGGGAGCGGGTGTAAAACTGCTGGTCGCGCAGGCGCTGCGCGAGTTGCCTCTGCTCTGCCTCAATCTACTTGTGAGCGGTGTTGTCGGTGCCTATCAAAAGATAGCCGATAATGTCACTTTGCGCGTCGTGCAGGGCCGTGACCGACACCACTGCCGGAAAGCGGCTGCCATCCTTGCGGATATAGGTCAGCTCGTAGATGTCCTCGATACCACGCGATGCCTTGAACACCAAGGCCTCAAAGCCTGGCTCTATCTGTGTTTCGAAATCTTCGCTCAACTTCTTTGCACGTGCGATTACCTCCTTCGGATCAGACATGTCAGCCGGTGTGATCTTATTTATTACTTCGGTTGCCACGTAGCCCAGCATCTGTTCGGCACCGACGTTGAAGATCTGGATAACCCCATTGGCGTCGGTTGCGATACTTGAAAAGTTAGCGCTGTTGAAAATCGCGCTCTGCAATTCCTCAGTTTTAAGCGATTCCTCTATCTCCTAGTTTTATCTGTCTTTCTTGGAAAGCGATTACTTATCAGCTATAACCCACCTATCACCTTTAAAATATAGATTGCCTCAGGGATACCAATTTGTGAATCACCGTTAACATCGCCGGATGATGACCAGGCAGGGTTGACAGGGTTTCCGTTCTGGCCGGTTAAAACCTGCAGAGTGATAATCGCATCGGAAAGGGAGATATCCCCGTCTCGATTCACATCAGCAGGTTGTGCAACACTCAGCTGGAAATTCTTGCTCCCGGCAATTTCAGAAATCAGCTCTGCATCGGAACATTTCGGCGAACTTCCAGCAGATGTCCACCATTCCAATAAATAATTACCGCCCTTGGTATGCAAAAGCATATAAGTAATAGTCTCCAATCAGCAAAGGTACATCCACCGTAAACGTGCCGTTGGTTGGATTGAAAACTCCCATCTATCAAATCCGACAAAAGTAAGGCACGGATCACCAGCATAGGCGCTGACGTGTATGACGGTACCGGTAATTGGAGTAATGCCATTTTCCTGAAAAACTGTGCCCGTTACCGTTGCGCTCTGAACAGCGGCTGCACTTCCTAACATGAGGACAAAGACAAGGCTCGAAACATACAATAATCGATGAAAAAACCATTTCCAAAATATTCTGACGCCCTCTTTTTCGCTCCCCATGAGTAATTTCTCCTCGACCAGCTAGTAATAAAAGATGTTTTTAAACCTGTGGCTCTCCCCGTCATTTCGTGTGGAATTGATCCTTTACACTCAATTCCACACGAAACGACGGGGAGACAAAATGTACAATTGTTTTCTTAGTACAATTGTTTACTTAGCGGCCTTTCTTTTTCGGACCACGCCAGCAAGTCCCACCAGACCAGTTCCAAAGAGCAGCATCGTTGCCGGTTCTGGCACTGGTGATGCTGCTTGTGATGATGACCATGAGAAGGTACTATTGGAGGTGCCAACAATTGGCTCTTCTTGCGCAGTCAATGACCAGCTACCCGGTGTAGGATCAAAATCAGTGGCAGATAAACGTTCCTGCCCCTTTCAAAGATATTAACTTGTTGGTGAGGCTGTAAGAACATAGATCGAATTGTAGATCAAATGCAAATTGATCCCGCTGCCCCGAGGTCAACTTCCCACAAAGGCGTCAATTGCAACAAAAGGGTTAAACTGAATATCATTAATATTTACCGTCAAGACCTATCAAGAACCGCAAAATCACCAGTACGCTGATCCTGCAGCGACGGGATTTGTCAAGGGATCTGAGTTAAAATAAATACCTACCACGTTAGTTAGATCCATCCTCATCGGCAGACCAATTAAACCCAGTAAAGCTGACACCACCCGTCAACATAGTAGCTGAGGCGCCCCCTATCATCAAAAAGGACCCCGCTACCGCTGAAAGTAAAACCTTTATAACTTTGTTTTTCATTACTCCTTCCTCCTCTATTACGTTCCGGAATACCCTGAAATAAGAACATTCCATTTATGAAATAATAGACGTGTTAAATACGCGTCTATTTGTATCCTGTATTAACGGCCCAAGGGGCCGGCAAGCTGATAGCAAGCCGAAATCACGCGCGACCTTGTTAGTATGTATGCAATCGCCGTGCCTGATTTCAAAGGCACGAAATCGGCGAGTTATCATTTGGATATCATTTTTAAAACAATCGAGATCGATCTTGTTAGTATGCTAGCAATCGCTGTGCCTGATTTCAAAGGCACGAAATCGGTGAGCTATCATTTGGATATCATTTTTAAAACAATCGAGATGGAACTTTTTGGACTCTTATGTATAACAATATAAATTGGTAGCATTTGACCAATTGGTTGAATGCTACCAATTAAGCTTCCATGACGAGATATGAAAAGGTCGTGGGACAATTAAGGGGACAGCTATGTGGCTGGTTCCCACAATCTACCCCAAGGGTGGGATCGAACCCCTTCCAGCCCACGCCCGGGATGAACACTTCAGCCCAAGCATTGGTTGCACCAAAATGGCCGTTGATGGCTGAGCAACAATTGGGAGTTGAAAACAGGCGGAAAAACCAGCATGTGGAAAGTTTACGCAAAACCAATGCAACTTTGGTGTCGTTTGTTTAAACGTAACAAATATGCGGCTGATTCAAATTGGTTTCCAGTAATGCGGCAAATGCATCAGCCGGCATAGGCCGTTTAAAGTAAAAGCCTTGTCCCTCGAAGCAGTGATGGGGTTGCAGGAAAGCCAATTGTTGTTTCGTTTCGATCCCCTCGGCGACAACACGCTTTTTGAGACCCATGCCCATCGCAATTAAAACTCACAAATCATGCCAATTCAACTTTTCTTCACAGATTTAATTTTGGGTGGTTAGGAGGTCTCAAACTATTAATCTTTTTTGATCTGAACAAAAATTATCCCGACAAGGCTAAGCTGTATGAAAGCAGATTATTCCACTTTGCTGGACTGAATTTCCATAATTCTGTTTTTTTATCTGCGATGCTGGAAAAAGGTAAGGCTACTCAGAAATAAGTATTCTTTTCTACTCCATGATTTCTTAACAATACCAGTTCAAACCTCCTCAAATCCAAAGAACGACTGATCTTTAAATGTTTCCTGTCCCTGTCGTGCCGAGATAAATCCACAACCTCGGAAATCCCGTTCGGGATGAAATTGGTTATTGCGAACCAGTGGGTGAGTAGCTGCAATAGCTACGAGTCCCACCTGACCAAAGCCGAGCCGGCAGGTCAGTAGTGAAGTCTGCGGGTAAGCCCGGTAACGGGAGTCCGAAGCCAGATGGATCAAGGATGCAGGCTCTGTATTGAGCCCCGAAAAATCTAAAATCGTGGTCTCATGATAGCTTCGTAATATGGAAGTGAAAGCCGACAGCCTCTGGAAGCCGGAAGGCAGAAGACTTGGATACGCTATGGCAAGTGTCAGGTCACCACCGGGGTCAGACCAGGGCATGTATTCACAGGGTTGGCGTGGGAACTCGGGAGAGCCATTTGTCTCCTTGTACAATTCACGGTGAGGAAACGCCGTATTAAAAATTCCAGGCATTTTAGGAGAGAGTATCTCGCCGCTTATACGAGCCTGGAGTAGGGACAAAAAGTAGAAGGGTATACAAGGTATCAGGTGCGGAGAGTGAACGGCGAACAAACCTGAGAAGGGCTTGTGGTAGTCTTCTAAGTGATCAGTGTGTGCGGATGGCACGGTATGGAAGATCGATGTGTGACCCCAGGAGAACTCATAGAATTTCCAGGTGGCAATGGGATAAGTGAGCCTATAAGCTAACGCGAAATGGTGAGCGAAGTTCTATGAGTAGTCGGACGACTGAATAGTACTTTAAACCTTATGAAAATAAGGTGACCGCTACAGGCGGCAGCAGAGAGAGCTGGGGAAGTCAGTCGGCAAGGTGGTTGGATGAAAACAGGAAACTAACGAGTAAAGTTTATGGCAAGGAAAAGTTCCCTAAGTGAAAAACCCCTAGGCGATAGACCGAGGAGATTGGTGCACTGGCTGAATCCGACAGGAGAAAAGAAAATTCACTCATTGGTGGATAAAGTTTATAAGTTGAAGAACTTGGAGTTAGCTTGGGAAAAGGTTAGGCGTAACCGTGGCGCAGGTGGAGTAGACGGGCAGAGCATTCGAGGAATTTGAAAGCGACCTGGAAGGGAAGCTTATACGATTACACGATGAATTGCGTCGCAACAATACCAGCCGCAACCGGTCAAACGTCAATTAATTCCCAAGAGTGGACAGCCGGGTAAATTTCGCCCACTTGGCATACCGACAGTCTATGACAGAGTGTGCCAGCAAGCGATACTAAATCGGCTTAGTATAGCAATTGATGATGAGGTGATCCAGGTAAACCCGTCGCACGGTGTTAAGCTGCGGTTAAAAGAGATATTGATTGCAAACCTTAAATTGAACCGCTAGAGATCGATGAGGTAAATAAGCTGCTTTCAGTTTGTAGGAAACAAAACCCCTGCATAAGCCGCTTCTTTTGCTATTGGTTACGTCTGGATTAAGGATGAGCAGGAGAGGCATCAGCGCTCCAGTGGCGTGATGTCGATTTTGAAGATCGCACAATAATGGTACGGCGAAATTATGTCCGGTATCAATTTGAGGAAAGCACTAAGAACGGCAAGGAAAGACGGGTTGAAATGACAGAATAATTAGCCTCCAGCTTGCGCCAGATGAAACAGGACAAGGCAAAAGAGGCGTTGGGTAGGGGCAAGGGAAGTTGGCGATTGGCTATTTAAGGCCATTAAAGAGCACATCGTTATCCGATAAACTATCGCACATGGCTGCGAGATGTATTTTTCCCGTTACTTGAAACGGCAGGATTGCGACGAATTAGGGTGCATGATCTACGGCACACCTATGCGAGTATTATACTCATTTCAACAGGCTGCAACCTTGTTTATCTGAGGGATCGATTCGGACATCCAGCATCAAAGTGACTGCCGATGTATATGGCCATTTTGTCGACTTCGGCCGCCCGAGTAAGCTGAAAGAAAAGCAGAAGGTTGAGATAATCAAGAAGCGGAAAGAAGGTGCCACTCCAACAGAACTGGCCAAGGAGTAGGGCGTAAGTAGGGCCAGTATCTATGCAGTCACCAAGGAGGGGTAACCATGAGATTTACTATAGAACACCGTCAGTGGTACGCTATGGAGTTAATAAGTGACGAGTTCGACCCGGGCATTCGAGCCTATAGCCCGATCCGTGTCAACGAAATACGGCCGCTTAAATCAGGAAAGCGTAATTTCAAACTGGATTTCCATCATTCCAATTACCCGGCAGGTGTACAAGGCAAACACTACAGCCTTAAAACAATTGAACGCGGTAAGGAGTATATCCTTGCAAAGTCGACAAGCACGACCCCCAAAAGGTTATTACTCATATACAACATTGACTGGGCCTGGCTGGATAAACATTTCGGCGGTTGGATGAAGAACTGCCCAGAGGAAAAGAAAGGCCGGAAAGCATCAAGGAGTTTCTGGGTAAACACGCATAAATAGTGAAATCCTGACTTGACCTGGCATTTTCTGATATTCAGTTTTTTGCAAACCTGAAAGGAATTGTCCTAAGCTCCGATACGAAGACGCAGGCAGAAGTTCATGTTGCCCAATACTAGTGAAAAATAGACTTTGGCAAAGGTAATCTCTACTGCTTGGCCAATTTTCTCTCCTCAAAGAGATACAGGAAACATATAAAGTTCTCTCTTGCCAATAATTTAGGGAGATTCGTGTTGGTAATGTCAACTAATCATGGAATAGCAGGGACAGCTTTGGCCAGGTGGAACTTGAAGCCTTTGCAGATACTTACCCACTGGTTCGCTATAACCAGTTTCTACCCCGCATGGAACTCCCGAGGTTGTGGATTTATCTCGGTACGACAACTGGCTGATTAGTAGATTTAGAGAAAAATAATGGGCATTCCTCCCCAAAAGGTATTTTTATTGGAATTATTAATGGTGATATTCTATGATTCGTTGAATCTCTTCAATTTAGTCAAATATGAAAGGAGCGATTATGTTTAACAAGCTTGCTGAGAAGAGAAGAAGTATAAAAAAATACACTGATAAGCCGGTAGAGCAGGAGAAGATTGATAAGATTATTGAAGCTGCATTAAGGGCACCCTCAGGAAGGGGAGCCAGACCCTGGCATTTTGTTGTGGTTACAGACCAGGCCATGAGAGAGAAGCTTTCTGCCGCTAGACCAGGTGGAGGTGCCTTTGTAAAGGATGCCGCTGTTGCCATAGTTGTCTGCGGAGATGAGTCTGTATCAAATCTCTGGATAGAAGACTGTACCATTGCTGCGGTTACAATGCAGTATGCTGCAGCCTCTTTGGGGCTTGGAAGCCGCTGGTTTAATATCAGAGGTAATAAGTGTAAAGAGGGTGTGACTTCAAGGGACTATATTGCTGGAATTATTAGTCTTCCTGGAAACC
This sequence comes from uncultured delta proteobacterium, assembly GCA_963745765.1. Lineage (GTDB taxonomy): Bacteria > Desulfobacterota > Desulfobulbia > Desulfobulbales > Desulfocapsaceae > Ww85. Next base: position 95,890 of record CAVUYQ010000034.1, read on the forward strand.
TGGATGTAGAGTGCATTATTGCCATAGGTTATCCTGCTGAGGAGGCGGTTCCATATAAAGATGAGGAGCTTCAGTATAATCAGGTAAGCTATGGGAGCTATGGCAAGAGACTGATTTACTAAACGACCACCTACTAAAGTAGGTGGTCGTTTAGTTCATTCAGAGACTTAGTTGAAAATGGAAAGACCAAGAACGAAATTATGGAGGAGATGTCGATAAAAAACAGTGCTACATTTAGCAGTCTATTATTACGATTGATGCAGGATGACAAAAAGTATTATGCAGTAAAAAAGAGTAAAGAAAAAACTACCAAGAAAATTAGGAAAGCTACTATTGGGAAGAATAACAATTTAACATTATCTTCTAAGATGCTTGAAGATAGTGCTTTTAAGTCAGGTGATGCTTTTGCAGTTAAAGTTACTAAAAATAAAATCATTCTTACTCTGGTTGAATAGTAAGAAAGTTTTTTAAGAAAATCACTGACAATAGGTGAAGCTCTTGCAAAAAGGCAATCTTGCTGAAAAATTCTCACTATTTGATGGACACTGGGAATCCAAAATCGCTGGAGAACTTAATAACCAGCACATTAAGCTAGCAAAATTTAAAAGGAGAGTCTATAGAAGTCTTTCCAGAAGAGATTTTGTACAAGGCTGAAAAATAAGGAATAGTAAAAAAATGGAACTAAAAGAAAACCAATCAGCACTCATTTTAGAAGCAGATGAAAATGGTGAAATAACAGTGGAAGTAGCATCACCAAATCAAGATGGATTGACTGGATCATTATGTATTGCCATTGCTAAAAAACTTATGCAGGATGCTGATTTTCAGGCTGAACTGATGCGTATGGTGGATGAAGAAGGGTGAAACAGAGTGAGCAATCCATCTATTCTTGACGGTAAACGGATCTTCAAAGCTACCAATGTCAAGAAAGCCTCCATCCAGTATTCTTAGATCTCGCTGAAAGCCTCTCCCACATAGACAAACTAAATTTTATCAAGATCTACAATGACCGACTCTGTGCCTCCAATCTACTAAGCACCGATAAGAAGAAGCATCCAGTAACATCAATGGATCAAAAGGGTGTAATCAGTGTGGAGTTGCTCATAGACCCAGATATCAATACCGTCCAATTTTATTCACTGGCATCATCTGAAAAAGGGTATGGCAGGAAGATAGTTGATGCTGTTGTCCGAGGTACTCCTGATGATTGGAACCTTGTCGTTGTAATGGATTATAGTGGTGGTTTTTGGGATAAGATGCTGGAGGAATACCCACGAATTGTCATTTTTTAGTATGATTAAAGGCTGATAGCTGTAAGTGATTGTGTATAATAGATAAAAATTATATTGTATGAAAAAGGAGGGGGGGGCTTGTGAATAAATCTGATTTAGTCGATGCACTTTCTATAGAAATGAAAATACCTGTTAAAACGGCAACAGGCATCGTTGAAACTATCCTTGATTCTATGACTGATGCTTTAGTAGCTGGTGATAATGTCGAGATCAGGGGGTTTGGTTCGTTTACCGTGAGGAATTATGAGCCATATGTGGGAAGGAATCCAAAAACTGGTGTAGTAACTAACGTAAAAGCCAAGAAGCTACCATTTTTCAAGGTGGGTTTAGAGTTACGAAAGGCTGTTGCTGATGGTGTGAAAAATGAAATAATGACCACTCGAAAAGCCCTAATAGCAGGTGCAACAGGACTTATCGGTAGCTCCACCATCAAATACCTTTTCAACGATTCCACATCATTCATTCTTCATCAGCAAAATCTATCTCCATATCGATCATTTCTCTGGCTCTTTCAATTGCCCTCTTTTCAGTTATACCACCCATAGAAACATGCTGAGTGTAACCTGAAGGGCTGGTGATATCGAAACTGTAATGAGAACACTGATCGTATTCATCTGAATTATTTGAGAGGTGATTGATGAGCACTGTCTGGATCAAAAGCAGTAAAGATAGAAAAAAACTGAAAGAGGATGTGGCGTTGCTCCTTGAGAAAGCCGCAGTCTGGGACTGGTTGGGCGAGAAAGAAGCCCCTGTTCTGTTAAAACCCAACCTTGTTGTCAGCAATCCCGCATCAGGTGGAGCTACAACAACACCGGCCATAGCGGAAGGACTCATAGAGTGGCTCACGGATTACGGCTTTTCGAATATCATCATTGCAGAAGGCTCATGGGTGGGAGATTCCACAGCCAGAGCTTTTAAAGTATGCGGCTATAAAGCTCTTTCACAGAAATACAATATTCCGCTCATTGATCTGCAAAAAGACAGTTCGGTAGAAAGAAAAACTCCCCTGGGAGCATTTAAAATATGTAAGACCATTGCCGATCTTGAAGATAAGGGAGGCAGTCTTATCAACCTTCCACTGGTAAAAGGACATGGTCAGACTCGAATCACCTGTGCTCTCAAAAACCTGAAAGGGTGCATTCCCAATTCCGAAAAAAAACGCTATCACCGCCTTGGCGTTCACAAACCTGTTGCCTATCTCAATACTCTTATAAAACAAGCCTTTGCCCTGGTTGATGGTTTAAATCCGGATCCCTGCTGGGAGGAGGGGGGCAGTCCACGGAAGCGGGATCTTCTGCTCCTCGCCAGAGACCCGGTAGCTATTGACAGCTATGCCTGCCGCCTTCTCGGTTTTTCCGATGAAGACGTTGAGTATCTCTTTACTTCTGAAAAACTCGGTATAGGTGATGGGCATACTTCTGATGAAGAGATAATAAATCTCGATGGCACTTCTGTAGAAGAAATTTCTCCTGATCAGGCCCAGAGTAAAATAAAAAAGTGGATCGACTCTATTGTAGAACAGAAATCAGCCTGCTCTTCCTGCTTCGGAAATCTTTCGTCGGCTCTCAGATATATGCAGGAGGAAGACCCTGAAATAATAACACGGCTCTCTCCCCTCTCTCTGTATAGGACAGGAGTTCAAGGGCAAGAGCCTCTCTTCTAACCGGAGAGGTATCGGAATCTGTACTGTATCGAAAGGCAATAAAGCGCTACGGGGCTGTCCTCCCTCCAGGGAGAGGATATTTACTTTCCTGAAAAAGGAGTTTTCCAGCGAATGATTTGGATAGAGGGATGCGGAGAGAAGTTCTTTAACTTATTCCAAGAACCAGAATATATGCTTGTTAATGCATCTATTCAATACATCAAAAATGAGATGGCACGGAAAAAATAGACAATAACCTTACCTATTATTAGCTCAATAACTCCTCAATACATGTCTGCTGCAAACCTCAAGGACTGAAAGAAATAGGATGGTTGGGATGTTTCCTGTTAAGGTTTGATTTTGGGTTAGTGGCCTATATCCGTCTCCCATCGAGGTTGTGCCTGGTCACGGTTTCATGGATATGATTCGTATTCCTCATGGCGAGCCATATCTGCCAGCTGCCGATCAGTGCTTCGAACAACGGAAGCCACTTCCCAGCCACACGGTTTGAGTACCAGAAAATCCGCGTGAGACTTTTGTTATACATTCGTTATTTTTATGTGAATTTTCATCGATAAGGTATCAGGTACCAGCGGTCCCGAGGTCGAAACAGAGACCAGTTCTCTGCTTTTACGAAACGGGACCAGATGGCAACATGGCCAGGTTGCGACAGGGTTTTTTTCTAAGATGTATGTCACACTAACTAACTTGGGAGGTACTGGAAATGATCAAAATGACAATAACGATGATTTCGACCGCGATGGTTGCAGGTTTGTTGGCTTCCGGCGTCTATGCGGCGCCGATCACGCTTAAGGATGCACAGATGGACGGGGTGGCTGCGGGCGGCGTGGAAAAGATGGCTGGATTCGTTTGCCCCGTTATCAATACAGATGCCGTTCTCAACAGCCCTAAGGGTGGGGAATTGGGTATAGTAGGCTACTATACAATAGGCGGCCCGGATGTCAGTGTTCCGGTGCACGCGACAAATTCTGACGGTGCGGGCTCTCCTGGAGGTCCATTTGCCACTCCTGGTGATACCAGTTACACGGCAATCTGGAAGAAATAACCACCCAATAAATATACAACAAGCGGTGCAAGCCGTTTGTTGTATAATTTGATTCCTCAGCTGGCTCAGTGCTGTTCAATATAACATGTCACCTGTTTTAATCAGGCGTCTCTCTAACCTTTCAAGGGTTATCAATGGGCAAACTAAGCGGAATATGCTTCACAACTCTTTTGTTTTTGCTAACACTATTCATAGGCTCTTGGAACGGTACGGCTTCGAGAGCCGGCACCACTGCACCGCCAGTCCGCTCTATACTGGAAATAAGACAGCAAAGCGTTGTCCTGCAGCAGTGGGAGCTCAGCTGCGCAGCGGCTGCACTTGCGACCATACTGCGCTACCAGTTTGGGGTTCCCGGTCACTGAACGATCGGTAGCGCTCGGCCTGATTGATCGCCAGGAGTATCTTGCAAATCCAGATCTGGTGCGACTCCGCCAGGGTTTTTCTCTTCTGGACCTGAAACGTTTCGTCGACCGCCTTGGCTACGAGGGGATCGGGCTGGGACACTTGGCCCTACCCGATCTGTTCTTACGTTCACCAATCATCGTGCCGGTGAACCTGCGAGGATTCCCCCATTTCGTTATTTTTCGCGGAGGCACTTCAAACTCGGTACTGCTTGCCGATCCGGCATTTGGCAACATCACCATATCGAAGGACAAGTTTCTCGAAGGCTGGATAAATTACAAGGACATCGGCCACGTCGGCTTTGTCGTGACCCAGGCCGGAGCGCTCGCACCTCCGGGTGAATTGTCTGCCCGGGCGCTGGATTTTGTTATGCTGCTGTAAACAACCCTCGTCTATAAGACGAGGGGTTCAAGAGGGGTCGATTTGAAATCGACTATCGTCAGCTAACCGGCTCGCCCTCTTGTTCTTCGATATATTGTTGGATCATTTCGTCGGTAATATTGCCGGAACTGACGGCCAAGATAACCTCGTGCCCAGAGGTGACTGCCCCAAAATTGTTTCTTCAAATGGGCAAATTCGGAAAGCAGAATTCGCGAGCTTATGCCTTTCAACCATTGAATAATCTTACTGATATTCTGAGTCGGGCGATAGCCGATAAACATGTGAACATGATCACTCGCTACCTTCCCGGTGATAATCTCTAGCTCATGTTCCATCGCGATTTGGCGCAGAATATCCCGGGCTCGTATTGCTACTTGGCCCGTCAGTACCTTTTTCCGGTATTTCGGAATCCAGATCAGATGGACTTTTAGATCGGTTTTGGTGTGAGCTCCTAGTCTGATAACGTCGCATAGCGACAGTATAAACTTTTCTTCGCCTAAAGGCGAGGGGTTTCAACCATCCCCGAAGGGGACACTAATTTCGGAGGATATTGGGAATGGACACAAAAATCAACGTACGCTCTGTATGGCTTGGCTTTGCCGCCCTGGGACTGGCAATGTTTCCAATCACCATCCGTGCCCAGGATGCAGATACGCGTACGCAGGAACTGGAGCGAAAGCTCCTGGAGCGCGACAAGGTTATCCTGGAACTTCTTGAGCGTGTTGAAATACTGGAGCGGCGCGTTGGCGTTGAACACATCGGTAGCGAATCCAGCGCTCCGCCTGCTGACGCTCTCAAACCTGATATGATGCCGGGCAAAGAAAATCGCCGCAGAAATCCCCGATGGTGCGCCGGGTACGGTCGTTGTCAAAGAGGGGGAGGCGGAACGTGCCCTCGAACGCTCCTTGACTCGCGCGGGGGTGTTGCTGCTGCCACGTGGTGCCCTGGAGATGGAACCCGGCGTAATATTCGCCAGGCAAGAAGTTTCGACCCCGAGCCTCTTTATAGCTGATGACCAGCTTGTTGCAGCCGAGACGGAACTCAATAGCAACAGTCTCACCGCCGATATGGAACTGCGTCTGGGATTGCCCTGGGACTCCCAGGTGGAACTAGGTTTGCCGTATCGCTGGCGGGGGCTGGAGTCGATAAACAGTGTCGGCTTCCTGCCCACCGAATCATCAAGCCGGTCGGGGTCGGGCCTGGGGGATGTGCGCCTCGGGCTGGCCAAGACACTGCTCCGCGAAGGCTTGTGGCGCCCCGATATCGTCGGACGGATTACCTGGGACACGGCGAGCGGCGGGCGTGAGGATAACGGCGTGCCGCTCGGCGGCGGCTTTAACGAGATTCGGGGATCACTCTCGGCGATAAAACGGCAGGACCCGATCGCTTTCGTCGGCGGTCTGTCCTACGAATACAGCTTCGAAGACAGCCAATTCCTGCCCGGACCGATCCTTGCCGCGAGCTTTGGCAGCTTCGTCGCCCTGAGCCCCGAGACCTCCATGCGTTTTATCTTCTCCGGTGGCTACCAATACGAAAGTGAGATGGCCGGGGATACAATACCGGGCAGCGACCGGACTCTGGGAACCTTTGTGGTGGGCGGCACTACGTTGCTGGCACCGGGCCTTCTGCTGAACCTTGCGGTCAATATCGGCTTGACGGACGACGCTGATGATTTCGGAATTTCGGTCTCCCTGCCTATTCGCTTCGATAGTCTGCTCTATTGACGGTTTCTGCCTGGATGACCGGAGCCCCAATACCGCTAGAGGCCAGGCCCTTTTGTTGACCAAACGGAAACGAATTGATCAGGTAGTATGTATAAGGAAGCCGAGGAGGAATTGTATTTTGTCCAATGCCGATTATTATTTTTAAACAGGGAGAGATGGCATAATGACGATCTTAACAGGAAGGCTTGTACGGCTATAATAGCCTTGTTGGGTGTGCTGATTGGTATGGTGGATAATAATCAAAAGAGCAACACGGTAGGACAGGTTGCCTTATGACACGTTGTATTCTTGTAATTGAAGATAATAAAGACCTGGCCAAAGTTCTAAAAAAGAACTTGGAAACTATCTCTATCGCGGTTGACCTCGCCTATGATGGTGTGGCCGGATTGACAAAAGCAGAGTCAGATACATACGACCTGATAATTCTCGATCTGATGCTTCCCGGGATTGACGGAATGGACATTTGTCGCCGGGTCAGAAGGAAAAGTGTGTATACTCCCATCTTGATGCTTACGGCAAAATCTTCTGAACTGGATCGTGTTCTCGGCCTGGAAATAGGCGCCGATGACTATGTTACAAAACCCTTCAGCATACAGGAATTAATGGCGAGGGTGAAAGCAATTTTCCGACGAATTGATGAGATACGGATCGGTAGCAAACAGCAACAGGAAATTATTCAGGCCGGGCAGTTGGTCATAGATACCCTGAAACGGAGTGTCTCGTGTAAGGGCAAGGCCATTGATCTTACAGCCAAAGAATTTGAACTGTTATCCCATTTTGCCCGCAATCCTGGCCGGGTTTTCAGTCGAACGCAATTGCTCGATTCTGTCTGGGGGTATAGTCATGACGGGTATGAACACACAGTCAATTCACATATGAATCGCCTGAGGGCAAAGATAGAGGAAGATCCTTCCACACCTGAGTATATTTTGACTGTCTGGGGGGTGGGGTACAAATTTTCCGAGAAAATGAAACCCCGAAAGTAAGCTGATGTTCAGATCACTTTATTCAAAACTTGCGGCTGTCGTTCTCGTGCTCTTTTCCTCTGTTGCACTCGCGATGGTGATTCTCGTGATTTACGCAACCGATATGTATCGCCAGGAAGCCAACCAAAAACTCAACATCGATCTGGCTGAAAATATCGTTAAAGAAAAGATATTGATAAGAGATGGAAAAATTGATCGTGATGCCTTGGAATATATTTTCCATATTCTGATGGTGATCAATCCTTCAATCGAATTGTACCTCCTGGACCCCGAAGGAACTATTCTTGAATACTCCGCCGCTCCGGGCAAAGTTAAAAGGGAAAGGGTTTCTCTGAATCCGCTTGAAAAATGGCTTTCCGGCCACACGGGTATTCCTGTATTGGGAGATGACCCTAGAAACCTCACTGGACAGAAAGTCTTTTCGGCAGCCCCCATTCACGAACAGGGCACGTTGGAGGGCTACCTTTATGTGATTTTGGGGGGAGAAAAGTACGATACTATTGCCCAGAAAATCCAAAACAGTTTCATTTTGAGAATGTCGGGCTGGCTGATTCTTGCCGCCATTGCCTTTGCCAGCATTATTGGTCTGCTGATTTTTGCACTTCTTACCCGACGCCTGAAAAAGCTGACTCGAGGGATGGACGCATTCAAAAAAGGAGAACATCTGGCAAACATTGATCTTCCTCGTGAAAAGGAATCGGGATCTCAGGGGGATGAAATTGACAATTTATCCTGGACTTTCAGAGAAATGGCGAGGCGGATTGAAGAACAGATTGAAAAACTTCAAAAAAGCGATCTGCTGCGGCGGGAACTTGTTGCTAATGTTTCCCATGATTTACGTACGCCCCTGGCAACGTTGACCGCCTATATCGAGACCATGCAGCTCAAGGAATTTGACTGGTCTTCGGATGAACGGCAGACGTATCTGAAAATTGCCGGAAAACACTGCAAGCGCCTGAGTTCGCTGGTCGATGATCTCTTCGAGTTGGCAAGCCTGGATGCCCAGGAGACAAAACTCAATCTTGAATCGTTCAGCATCGCGGAACTGATACAGGATGTGGTGCAAAATTATGAGCTGACAGCCAAAGAGAAAAATATCACGCTGACTTCCAATATAGGCCAGAATCTTTCATTTGTTGTCGGCGATATCAGGCTTGTGGAACGTGTGCTTGAAAACCTCATTATCAATGCCTTGCGGCATACACCGGAAGGCGGAACCATCAGGTTAATCCTGAATCCTTCGGATGAATATATGAATGTGCAGGTTCTTGATACCGGTGCTGGCATTCCCGAGGAAGCCTTACCCCATATTTTTGACCGATTCTACAAAATAGAAGACAAAGAGAACATTTCAGCTTCTTTATCCGGTTTTGGCCTCGGACTGGCAATTGCCAGACGCATCATGGACCTCCATGGCGGTGGCATCGAGGTAGATAGTGAACTGCATGCCGGAACCTGTTTCACCTTCAGTTTTCCAACCCATGGCATTTCCCAGTAGAACACCCGCATTTGCCGTAAGGAAATAGTAATATTTACGCGATGGTTCCAGCTTCCTCAACAACACCATCACATTCATTACCAGAAGGATGCCATTGATTCACGCCTCCGAAGTCTTTCGAAGTCTGACTCTTCGATTACAGTAAACGCCTATCCCTTATCGACAAAGCCGATGCCCCTTTTAATGGCGGAGAATGGCTCATCCCCCTTCTTTGACCTAGACCCCTTTTAAAGCTCAGAGGTTGGATAAAGGGTTGGATAACATATTTTAGACAACAAAGAATGATCTACGAAATGACTCGTAAGCCCTTGATTTTATTACTTGGTGACCCCAAGGGGACTCGAACCCCTGTTACCGGCGTGAGAGGCCTTTTGTGTCTTTTTAAATTCAACAATAACAGGCAGATACGATAGGGCAGGGTGCAAGAATTTTGTACTATTTTGCACCCTATACGCACCCTATTTCCACGTTTTGCAACCTGTCTGAAATCACCTGTAAGAAATTTGTAAGATCGGCCAGGTAGCCTTCACCGCCCAGTCAACGTTGCGTCCATGACAGAGTGACCTTTTTAGTCATTGAGAGGATTTTTTCCAAGATTTTGGAAATAAAATCCAAGAAAATGGAAAGATATTTAATATTCTTGAGAATAATAATTATTATTATTTTGATTTCAAGTTCTTGCGTATTTTTTAAAATTGGTTCGAAAATTGCTTGTAGGAATTTAAAAACCGTTAATCATACTTCATAGCGGTTATGTTGATAAGTGTTCTATATGAATAATTCCATCTGGGATTTAAAAGACTCAAAATCAAGGGGAATAAAAATGAAAAAATTTATATTATTATTAATCTTAGCTGTTTCGTTTGGAGTGATTTCAAATGCTTCAAATGCTAATGCTTTGTTGATTGGTGACGCATACTATGTTGGGTTAGTCAATGATGGGGCACCTGCTAACCCAACAAATGAAGTAGATTATATCAACTATCTTATAACCTTAGCAATTGGAGCTGGCCCCACTGTTTATGACGGGGAGACCTATGACCGTATTAATAGCACTCTCAACATCGTCTTCCCCGACGCAGATATTACAGGTGCCGTAAAACAAAATAATAACAATACCACTTTCATCGCTAACGGAGCACACTATATACTTGCGAAATACGATGGGCTCAACTACGGATCTGCGGTTTGGTATTCTGCCGACGGTTTTGGAGAGGTGACGCTCCCATCTGTTGCTGGTACTGGTAATTGGGGACTTTCGCACACCTCGGCTTACAACCCCAGTGAAGTCCCAGAACCTACAACAATGCTTTTATTCGGTACAGGGCTAATAGGCCTCTCGGGATTTGTCAGAAGAAAGAAAAAGTAACATTCCACTTTTCTGGAATACTAAGGCAGAGTCAGTTTTGGCTCTGCCTTTTTTTATTTGGTCTTGGATGGAGATGTTTCCTGTATCTTGGAACCGATCATTGTAAAAGAAGATGCAGCGGTGTTGAGATAGCCAACTCAAATCTCTGCAACATCAACAGATAGCTCAACTTGAGGGATTTCCTGTGAGTCTCCGAATAGGGGTTCCTGCTTCAATAAAAATGCCGAGGCCACCACAAGGCAACCCCGGCACATAGCACGGTAGAATGATCAGTTTTTTTCCGTGCAATTAGGATTATCGATCAGCCAGGGTGACAATCGGCGAAACAGTCGGTGCCGGTCCCCTTCAGGATCAGCGCTTTATCCCAAAGGGACTGGCCATCTCCTCTAAAAACGAGCCGAAGTGCAGTCTCGTCCGTATCGAAATAAGGTGCTTCACTGGTTGCAATTCGCATTTCTTCACGTACGCCTGCCACAATACTGAGACAGATCCGCCAGAATGATATCACCTTCGGTCCCGACGGCGCTGCAATGCTCCGTGAAAATTACCTCTTTTCCGTAAATGTAATACCGACCATTCACGTTAGTCATAACAAGAGCAGCACTTCCTCCTGTACCTACGGCTAACGAAAGTTGAAGCAGTTCAGGCAGGCACGTTTGACTACAAAGCCATACAGCATTATTCCAGCCGCCTTGATACAGACGGGCTATCATTTTGTTGATATTCTCCAGTATAAGGGTATCTGCTGCCTGACCTGCTTCGGCTGCAACGCTTATCTTGCAAGCTGCATTAAGCAGGCCCTGAGGTTCCCCTGGCTCCTGATCCGGTTATGTAAGCGGCATCCCGATAAAACGCCAGACCTTTCCCGCATATATCGGTAATCCGCTTTGTTCCATTCATATCCTGCACAAGCTCATTACTAAGCCGACAGAAACCCACCAACTTATTAGCATTTAGCGTCATCTGTCGTGCTTTCGGGTTTGCTTGGGTAAGTGTTGAAGCCTCAGCCTTCCAGCTTGCCGTGAAGCCACCGAAGAGGGAAGCAACATGAGAGCCGATTTCCATTGCAGGCAGACGGATCTCGTTTGAAATCATCGGGATTATCTGACAACGTGGTAGAATAATCTCGTTTTCGAGTGCTACCGTGTGAATATTTTTGGAATACTCTATTGGTACCAAAAAACCACCGTCTGAAGGTGTACCTTCATTCATTGCCCGCTGTGTAAGATCCGGGTGAAATCTTCCAGAAAGTGCCGCCTGAAAAAAACTCGCTTTCCCGATCATTCCACCTGTAATCGTTTCGGCCAGATCCAAACAAAGAATGCAAAAGCCTTGTCCTCGTTGTGGCCTCTTTTTTCATAGCCACGGCTTACACGGGCAGATGAACGACCAAAACCAGCTTGTGGATCAGGATAAGGAATCTCGACAGGTACAAACAGCCGGTCCCTTTCTGCCTCGTGGAATTTTTGGGTGCTTTCCATCTGGTCAATTTCTGCCAGCATGGTATTCGCTCGCTCTGATTCAGAATTGGTCGGAGATCGGTTTTCCCGTTCACATTTATTTTTGATTGTTCCTAATATGCTGATCTTCTCTTCTATTGCAGATTCCAACTCTTGGAATTTATCTTGATGATACTTTAAACTTGTAGACATGATATACCTCTAGTTTTGATAAAACATAATTAATTCAAGTAACTAGAAGGTGGATACTACAGAAAAGGCACCTTCCAGTCGAAAATTGCTCCACTAGAAAGGTGCCTCCAGGGATCATAGGATATGAAAAGGACAACCTTATTGACTTGAAATCATTCGCCTCGATAATTATAGGTTACTCCGGAAAAATCATAGGATTAACCGGCCTAGTAAATATTTCAGCTTTTTAACTCCCGTTTCGGATGCTGCGGATCATCGGATCTACCGTCACGAGTATTAATTTTTAAAACCTCAAGTCTTTACACTTGCCCGATCCGGCCAAAGATGACCAGATCGGACAATTTTTCCGACCAAAGCGGCGAGACCTTGGCCGAATACTCACCAGGAGGAGAACGTTGCCCCCTGGCTTGCTCAAATGAAAACCGGGCAAACAGTACCCTTGCAATAATAATAATCCATTCAATCGTATAAATCAATAAATTACGAAGGTATAAACCAGATTATTACAAATATGTATTTTTCAATCGCCGCCATTGAATAGCAACCCTCTCATGCGCCTGTCGCTCTGGGGTTTTGGTGCTTCAAACTTCTTTCCGGCTGTCCGGTTTAGCCCTAAGTTTTACGCTCGCACTTGTCATAATAGCGGCCATTTTCACAACGACGTTAACCCACGGATTTTCTTTGACAATACCATTGCTTTGCTCGATAACCTCACCACTCTTGCCTATCTCAAGAATGGCTTTTCGATGACGTTGCGGATGCTTCACAATACACCCTCAGCAGGTCGAATTGATGCGGTTTAAAATATCCGGCGGGAAGGTCTACGAACTATGCGGTGCCACGTTGTCCGGGCGTTGACGCTTGTCCCTGGTGCCGGGTTTGGATAGCTTTTGTCTACTGGTTCAAGATGTTTTACTGTTTTTGCGTGCGGTCCCCGTGTTCCCAAAATCGACCCCCTAAAATTCAATTAACTAATGTTTGCACTTCCGTCGCGCTCTAAAGACTACCTTTCCAGAAAAACACACGCCCTGGCATGATATTGATACCCTCTATCATTATTCTATCGACTATCACCACAGCCTTGCACTGTCACATGTCTCGCTTCTCTTCCTGGTCGCCGGCCTGCTGTGGCATGGTTGCCTTGACCGCTGCCACTTCCTTGCGCTGCTTCCTCTTCATCTTGCGCCGTGCCTTCATGCTTTGCTTTCCGCTTGTGACATGGTATCCTCGTTAGTTGTCCGGCTGGGTATCCTTCTTGATATTGGTATCAATAACAAGATCCGAGTTGGCCTTGAATAGCTGCATGGGTTTGACGAGACATATCAACCATGATACGCTGTAGCGCATCTAGTTGGGAGACGCCGCGATTGGTTACCAAGAATTCTATTGATGCGGCCATAATGTCCTGATGCACGTTTAAAGACTGCATTAGCCTTGCGCTCTATTAGCGCCACTTCTTGTTTATCTTCATCATTGCTTTCGTAAACTGGTTGCCAGTCATCCGTCTCAATCCTTTCCTCGTTGATTTTCTTTTACCTCGATATCAGCCAGCGTGCTACTTGCATTAAAAAGGTCCGCCGCGATAGGAGAGCCCATCGTCGGTCGGACTCTGCCGCTGCTCTATGTTATATTCGCTTCACTAGGTTCCTGCTGTTAAGGTGGACGTTTGCATGGCGACAGACTCGCTCTTGCTCTCCAGCTGACGGCCTGAATGGCTATCTGAAAGCCGCGTAGACCTTCGCGCCCGTCCTCTCTCGTTAAGAAGTGGTTTGATAGTTTTCCCGTGACTACGGCTACACTAATGGTGCTGCCGTAACCTGGATAGTCTTGTGTTATCTGGTCTGCCTGTTCCTTATAAACAGATACATCGAAGCTTGCAAATCCTTCCAGCACCTAAGCGTAAACTGCGCCATAGGTAAGCCGGTTTTCGTTTCCAGTTGTTTGCATATTGCTCTGGATCGTGCCGGAAAACGAGCACTCGTTTCGATCATACATATTCACACCTCATTTTTGTTATGCTTTTCCGCGATGGTCCGCGGTCCATTGCATTGTGGTCGCTACTAATTGTTAATGCGTTTGTGGTGTATATATAATATTTTCAAAAGTCTGACTCGCAATAGAAAGGACCGCGGACCACTGCGTGACCACTAACGCTAATGTTAACACCTTGATACATCCTGCTACGCTCATCGTTATACCCTCGGCCATAATGCATGTGTACACCTGGTAAGCGCTGCCCTGAAGATCACGCCCGAAAGTCTGCATGGTGCCGTGGAAAGTCGCGGCCTTGATCGTCGCACCACTACCACCATGCATCAAAAAGCAGCCTTCGTGTATCAATTGCGTATTCCGGCCCTATCATTGCATCGATCTCTGAGTAAAAGCGCAAATTGGACTGACGATAAATCGGCAAGCTCCTGAATTGCTTCCGCTACTGCTGCCAGGCTGGATAAAATATCCGCGCTTATTCAAGACGGTCCAGCCCGGCAAGACTCCAATTCAAGATTCCCGGTAGTTCGCCAAGCAAACGAGAAGTCAAGCCGTGATCCTCATGACCAAGAAAACTTTTTTTCAAAACCAACATGATAAACCTACTCGGTAGTGCGCCGCTCGCATCTGAAATCCTTGGCAACTCATTTGAAATAATGACAAACCTTACCTGAAGCGGCCCGTTGTAATAGCTCGACAGGAACTTTCTCGGCACGCCCTGGTGATCTTCTCCTGAGATTGATAGCAGACGTTCAGCTATAGCCGCCTTGATCTGCTTTCGCTGATAGCCGCGCATCAGATATGACTCGCCACCTTTTTACCGATCAAAGAGGCAACTCCGAATTGTTGAGCAAGGTTTCCCAAGGGTTGGAGCGGCACACGCTGTCTTGACCGAGCAGAGCCGTTAAAATTCTTGCAATGGTGCCCTTACCGCTTCGCATCGGTCCGACCAGCGAAAATATTTTCTGCTGTTTTGTGTCGCTCGTGATCAGATAGCCGAAAATTTCCTGTAATGTGTTAATTGCCTGTTGGTCGTCAGGCCATAGACTTTTCAGGAAAAAAAAGCCACTCACGCGGATTCGGCGCCGCCTGGTCAAAAGCATATGGTAGACTGTTCAAGGTAAAAAATTTCGGGTGTTGACTCGATAAGCTGCCTATTCTCGATATTCAACAGGCCATTTCTCATTGATATAAATTCTTGACCACCATCGCCGCCATTTAGAAAAACAGGTGGTTTTAGCGTATCAGGTGAATTTATCGTCGCTTTCAGAGCGTCCAGAATTTCATTGACGCGGTTCCGGTTTGGCAAGTATGGAACTGTCCCGCCCTCTTTATCTAAAACCTTGGCATCATCAAGAAACCGATAGAGCAGAGATTTAATATCATCGGTGCTTTTTTCCTGGTAGTGCGTGCCGGTGAACTCATACAGGCACCCTTGCCAGTAAATTTTCTTTTGTCCCACCTTGGAAAATTCTTTCGCTGCATCCAGCGGTTTTCGATAGTCGAGAACCAGCACCCCGCCCTGGTCGTTTTTATCCGCGATTTTTTGGTTCAAACCGTACTGCTCGCAAACGGCCTTTGTTGCTGCGGAAAAGTCGCCACTGAATTGCGTATATGTCAAAAAAACAAACTTGTTTAAATACTGACCGACTGGCAGCCCCGCGCTTGTCGAAAAACAAAAAAAGCCTCGATCTGAAAGCGTCGCACTGGTTCCGCTCTGACTTGCCCGGTCTGACAATAGTGGTGCCGATCGCCAACCGTTTCCTGATACTGCCAGCCCGCGTTTTCGAGCAATTCTCGACCAGTCGGCCCGGTCGTTAAAAATATCGCCCGGTCTGCTGTCTGTTTCTGCTTGAACTCTTTTTCTCTGTTGGTCCCATTTTTGCGCACGTTTTGCGCTGATCGAATGACCGGCAACAGGTCAATAAGGTTTCGCGCTCTTCCGCCGTAATGGTGGCAATTTTCGATAGTGCTCGGCTCAAGGTATAGCCGGGGCTTGGATCGGCCAGAAAATACCCACCTTCGCCCCTGGTTTCGATCGAGAACGTTTTTTCCGTCCTCTGACATGGCAAGCTTCTGATTGCTCAGCCACAGGCGCCATTACAGCGGTACAATAGGTGGTAGCCGCCGCTCGGGGTTTTTTGAATCACAACCTTGTCGAGAAGCGAACCATCAACACGATCCAGCAAATTCCATAAAGGATCGTAAAGCTCGGGCGCATCAAGATCAATACACTCGAGACCGCCAGAAACAGGCCCGGCAACCACGGCAAGTGAACACCCGTTTTTGAAGTCGCGCTCTATTTCCGCCTCGGTCCTAATTTTCTCCTGATAACTCCTTCCAGACCCGATTGGTGCTTTTGGTTTTTGCGGATGACTCGCCGGGAAAGTGGGAATTACACTGAAACCGGCCGCGGCATAGTCAAGCGCTTGCTTTTTGATAACGCTCATGTTATTTTATTCTCGTAAATACACATTCTTTATGCCTTATGAGAGCCCTGGAAGTTACCGCTTCCAGGGCTTTCGCATTTCCGCCAGTATTCACGCAAAAACGACAATATCGCGTGGATTGCTAATTGAAATTCTATCATCGACGGAACTCCTTCAAAATATCATCAACAATGTGCTGGTCACGCTCCGGTACGTCAAAACCGCGAAGCCACTCGTCGCCTTTTTTCAGGCTGATTAGGACCGTGCCGGAAGGTAAACGGCTATGAGGGAAGCCCTGTTTTAAAAGGGTTCTCATGGTCCGGGGAGACACGCCGAAATGCTCGGCTGCCTGCGGTATTTTGCGCCAGCCGGTCATCTTGTGCGGTATTCCTCTCGGCTAATTCGCGGCATATCGGCTTTGATTCGATCGTGCTTTGTCTTGCAGCCACAACAAAAGTATTACCCGCTCTTTTCTGCCCGGATAAGGCCGGTGCGTATTCCGCAACGTATCCAGTTAGGCGACCGGTCAAAATGTTCCGGTCGGCTCAACTCTTGGATTGTAAGCAAACATTTTTTTCATTGCTCATCTCCGTTGTTAGTTGATAAATAACATATAAAGTGTTATCATCTTTGACAACATGATAACAAATGACGTTATATTTTCAACACAAAACACCATTAACATACTGTATATGTGTATTATTTTAACTACCACTATTTTTGATAATGCGTTATTTGCTAGTGATTGTAATGATATATAAAGTGTTATTTTCGGAGTATTTAGACAAGAATAAAGGCGGGGTGGAGAATGAATCCAAAATATTACAATCGGCTGCTTGACCTGATTGTGGAATTTGCCAATGAAAGCAATTTATCAAGGCGGCATACCTTACTTTATAAAATCAGTGGCGATGCATTTAGCCTTGGCTTTGCCGTGCTTTTAGACCTAAAAAAGAAAAGGGCTGTCCAAGATGATACTGAAGATGTCGCCGGTCAATATCAGTCAGGCCTTGTTGAAAAACTAGACGAGACTGCCGAAATTGGCACGCTCTCTTCATCTTATTTCGGGACGAATTTATTGCAGTGCGAAATCAGACACTGCGACATTCATGACCTTTGATGATGAGAAACCGGATATTTTGTTTAGGTTGTTTGCAATGCTCTTGTTTTTTCACGGATTCAAGGGAGTAAGGAAATGTCCTGGCTGTGACAAATTCTTCGTCATAAAAAAGCATACTGGCCAGAAATCATGTTCCAATACGTGCAGGCAGCGTTTGTTTCAGGCTGCTAGATCAGAAAAGGAAAAACGGAAGGCTAAGATGATTCGTTCAGAGAGATATGCCGCAAAACAACAAGGGGGTGACAAATGAGCGTTACAGTCAGGGAAAAAACCAAGGGGTCCGGTGTATGGTGGCTATTCATAAACCATAACGGGAAACGCCGATCAAAACAGATAGGCAGAGATAAGGCTGAAGCGCTACGGATTGCAAAGGTGGTAAGGGCAATTAGCTGGTAACGATCTTGGAATATTAACAACTAAAGAAAAAGGTTAAAACGTTCAAGGAGTATTGTGATATTTGGCTTTTCGGTACTGTACCGGCTACCTTGAAAGCATCGACCCAAGACGACTACATATTTATTATCGGTAAGCACCTGAAACCAGCACCATTCTACAACAAACCTGTTGATGAGATCACCAAGGGGCAGATAAAGCGCTTTTTGCGGGCAAAATTGACAGGCGGTCTTGCACTATCAACCGTAACCCATATCAAAAACGCGCTTGGTGGCGTGCTTAATGAGGCTGTCGACGATGAGGTTATCCAGGTCAACCCGTCACATGGTATCAAGCTGGGAACAAAGGATGGCGATAGCCGGAAACCAAAGATAGAGCCGCTCGAAATTGAAGAAGTAAACAGGCTTCTATCAGCTTGCCAGGAAACGAAACCGCACCATAAGCCGCTTCTTATGGTCCTGATTACAGCCGGGCTGCCAATAGGGGAGGCTTCAGCTTTGCAGTGGCGTGATTATTTTTTCCTTGATGATCGCACAATACTTGTGCAAAGAAATTATGTTCGTTACCGGGTTGAAGATAGCACCAAGAACGGCAAGTCAAGACGTGTTGATATGACCGGGCAATTAGCCGCTTGTTTGCGTCAATTGAAGCAGGAAAGAGCGAAAGAGGCACTTAGCAAGGGGCAGGGCAGTATTTCCGAGGACTGGCTATTTAAGGCGATAAAAGACCCATCTTTGCCGGTCAATTATCGGACATGGCGGAGAGATGTGTTTTTTCCGTTACTAGAAGCTGCAAAGGTTCGAAGAATACGGGTTCACGACATCAGACACACCTATGCCAGTATCATGATCTCAACAGGCTGCAACCTGGTATATTTGCGTGACCAATTGGGGCATAGTTCAATAAAGGTGACTGCCGATGTGTACGGACATCTGTTGCGGGGAAATAAGGAAAAACCAGTCGACGCGCTTGATGGATTGTTGCACTCTCTTGCACCCCAGGCGCACCCAAAAACAGAAAAGGAGCTAACCGAAACGGCTAACTCCTTGTAATTACTTGGTGACCCCAAGGGGACTCGAACCCCTGTTACCGGCGTGAGAGGCCGGTGTCCTAGGCCACTAGACGATGGGGCCAGTGGAGCGGCAAAGATAATAAGGGCGAGGGTTTAAGTCAAGGAAAAGTTTGAATACAGAAAGAACTCAAAAAGCTACGGGCCACCATGCGCAAAAGGTGGCCCTGTTTTTATGATATCTGATAGTCATCTTATTAATCGGTTGTTTAAGATAAACAGGAAGAACTGAACCGCTCCGTGTGCTCCGCGGAAAGACACCTTGCCTTCCAGTAACAGAGTAATCCCAGCCAACTGGCACCTCATAATTTTCTTGCTAATGATCCACTATCAGGATAGGTTTGACCTACTTCCTTGAGATATTGTTAAAGACCGAGGAAGTTCGTCAGTCGAGCTCCAGATATCACGGCTGGAAGGAAAGGGGGCGTTGAAGGAGCGCCTTTTTTTACCTCTGTTCTTGTTATTTCACTCCATCACAGCATCAATCCCGCAGTTCAGTGCTTCACGGTTTATCAATAATTGCAAGATGTTCCGATATAGATTGGGATATTGGCTTGAACGCAACTATTGATAAACCTACGCTATATAACATCTACTAGTGTCCTGTCAAGTGTGAATTGACGGATATAGTCGTGCCAATTTCATTCTGGCATCATCTGCAGCAAACTGCCAATACACAATCGACTTTTTATTGTTACGATAGTTCTGCCAGGCGGTCGCTTCCCAGCCAGTGGCTCATTGGCCATAAAAATATTACATACTCCGTAACGTTTATATTCATAATAATACTTGGCAATTCTACCTGCTGCTGAAACTATTCGATTTTTAGTTTCCCCAATAAGCTGTTTGGGAGATTCATCCATGCAAACCACCGGAAACCTTGGATCATAAGGACGCTTATAGACCTCCAAAACTTTTTCCATACAGGCCACAAAATTGCCATCCTGATCTGGTGGAATCACCCATCCTTGGTGGCGCCAAGGTTTAAGTTCGTTTTTTTTAACACTTGACGAATTGTTTCGTGAGAAACCTTATCAATATATTCAAGTTCAACAACCTGATCAGCCAACAATCGCAATGACCATTTTGCAAAACCATCAGGAGGGTCACTGCAACTCAGAGCAATAAGATGGGCTTCAAAATCACCGTCAGCTTTTTTGGCATAAATACGACTACCTTTCTGGCCATTCAAGGTAATGTCCATGCCTAATTCGACAAACCGCTTTTTTATGCGATCTATTTTTCTCATACCTATCTTAAGCACACGGGCAATTTCTTCGTTTGTTGATCGCTCCCCTTGATATTTCCCTTCGTCACAACCAAGTAAAATTAAGGCGTTTATGACTTTCTGCGATTTATGCTTACCCTTAGAAGAAATTTCTTTTAAGAAGCCTCGCTCTTCTTTGGTTAAAGTCACCGTGTATTTCTTCATATCCACCTCCTATGGTAGTTTATGAAGAAATATATCACATTTATTACGCCATATCAAGCTTGACATGACACTAGTTGAGCCAATAATGTTTATTGACCCAGTAGTCGTGCCAATCTCACGAAATGTTCGCCAAGCAAGATCACAAGATAAGGAAGAAAAATAAACGGTAAGGTGATAAAGATCATTTTTGTTGGAAGCTTACCGGCCTTCTCCTCTATGGTTTGCTGCCGCATATAGTATATTCGTTCAGAAAGATCAGCCAGCGTGTTTGAAATGGAACTGCCCATTTTTTCGTTCTGGATCATGACAGCTACCAAATATTGCATTTCCGGGATGGGGTTTCGGGTAACCAGCCGATTAAATGCTTCAATACGATCCATACCGGCTTGTGTTTGGTCAAAAAGATAGGTGAATTCCTGGCATAATTCAGGATGAATGTCTTCAAGTTCGGCAATCACTTTCTTCACACTGTTCAGCCAACCCAGGCCCGCAGTCATATTGATGTTACACATATCAATAAAGTCAGGCAGGGCCATGGTAACCTTTTGCAGGCGCTTTCTGGTGATCATGGTTAAAACGATATCAGGCAGAAACAGAAAGAGGATGGGAAAAACAATGACAAAATAGGCAGAAGTAACTCCACCCTGCCAAAGGGAAACTCCACCGACAGCAGCCGTTATCACGCCTGAATATTTCAATAAATAGTAGTAACTTATATGCTTTTTCTGACGGAATCCGGCAACCATCAGTTTTAGTCTGGTCTTGTCCTGTTTTCGGGGAGATGATGAGGCCAACTTCAAACCTAATTTCTCCAGGAAGGACAAATGCTGCTGATTTTCAGTACGTTGCTGCTGGTTGAAGCTGGAGGCAGTATCATCAAAGATCTTCCTGATCCGTTGCCTGGTTCCAAAACGTGGTATCCATCCGACAGATTTTATATAAAGCAACAAGCCAATGCACGCACCGCACAGGGCGCCAGATATCAGGATGGCAGGTAGAAGAAGAAACATCAGAAATTAATCCTTGTCATATATCTAAGCAATAAGGACCCGGTGATAATCAAAGCCAGGCATGTCTTGAAGAGAAACAGGCCGGTTGGGTCATGTAGAAAAAAATCCATGCTCTGAGGATCAATGACATAGCGGATAGAAATTAAAACAAATGGCAGGGCTCCTAAAATAAAGGCAGTAAACCGTGATTCAGCAGTCAAGGCTTTCAGCTTTAAGCTGAAGGCAACGCGTCTGCGCATAATTCCAGCAAGCTGTTCAAGTATTTTGATAAGTTGCCCGCCTGTTTCCCTGTGGACAATCAAGGCAATGGCCAAATAGTGAACCTCTGCAATGCACAGCCGTCTTCTGAAGCCATTCATAACTTCCCTGAATGGTACTCCCAGTTCAATCTGTTTACTCATTTGCCTGAATTCATCACTGATGGGGTTAGGAAAATCATTACTTATAATCAATATGGCCTGATTTATACTGCTGCCCGCAGAAAGTGAACGTATTATAGCCTCGATAGCATCAGGTAGTTGGCGCACAAAAAGCTGCCGGCGGCGCACTATGTTGATGATAATGAAGAATGGGACTATGAGCGGCAGTAAAATGACGGCAAACTGAACTGCAGGGCCAAGTTTTACAGGGAGAATCATCAGTAAGATGGAGAGTCCTGCCAGAGTCAAGCCACAGATAAAGACAATGTTCACCTTTTCTTCTCTAACGCCTGCCTGAAAAATATATTGCTTCAACCGGCCTAGTAATTTGTCCAGTGTTTTTTGTCTGATGGTGGTTGGACGATTGACAATCGTAACAGGTAGGCCAATTCGTTTTTTTAGACGCCTAGTCGCCTTACCTCTACCCAGCCATGGTCTTTTTATCTGCCAGGTAATGAGAAAAAAAAACGGCATCAGTACAGAAATATAGAGAATAATATCAAGTATATTCATGACTGTCAGACCTCAATTGCACAGCGAAAAATTGAGTCCTGGTTAATTTCCATTTCATAGCCTGATTTATTCGTGAACTGAGGCCGTACTCCAGTTGCCTTAAAAATGCCTTTTTTGCCATTTTTTGGGGAGGTAAATGGTTCATATTTGAAAATTTCCTGAAGAACAATATTGTCTTCTTCAATGCTGATAAGATCTGTAATGGAAACTATGCGACGAACGCCGTCTCTTCCCCTGTCAATATGAATAATGAGGTCAACGGCACTAACAATCTGGCGCAGAGTTGCCCTACTTGATAGATTAACGCCGCTGAGGCTGACCATAAGTTCAAGCCGGCTGATAGCATCTTGAGGATTGTTGGCATGGACTGTAGCCAGTGAACCGTCATGCCCGGTATTCATAGCCTGAAACATATCCAACACCTCTTCACCACGGATCTCACCTATAATTATACGGTCCGGCCTCATGCGCAGAGCATTACGCAAGAGATCGCGCTGGGTTACCTCTCCAAAGCCCTCGGCATTTGGAGGACGATATTCCATTCGAACAACATGCTCCTGCTGCAGTCTTAGCTCAAGGCTGTCCTCTATGGTTATGATACGCTCATCATCGGGAATCAGACCACTTAACATATTGAGAGTAGTGGTTTTACCGCAGCCCGTTCCGCCACAGATAAGAATGTTCAATTTTGATTTAATTGCCAAATCAAGAAACGTATATATCGGCTCCACCATGGTGCCGGTTGAGATCAAGTCCTTTGCCCGTAGATGCTGTTCTGGAAATTTTCGTATTGATACAGTAATACCGTCAACCACAAGAGGAGGAATGATGATATTTATGCGGGAACCGTCCGGGAGGCGGGAATCTACCCGAGGAGATGCCTCGTCAACCCGGCGACCTGTGGTATATAACATTCTTTCGACTTTGTTTCGCAGGTGATCTTCGTTGGCAAAGGTGACATCTGTTTTTTCTATTTTTCCAAACCGTTCTACATAAATCTGGTTATACCGATTAATTAATATGTCTGTAATGGTGGGATCAGCCATAAGGATCTCAAGTGGGCCCAGGCCATAAATGTCATCCAGAAGTTCTGAGCCAAGGTGCCTTATCTCATTTTCTGACAGACGATGGTTCAATGCTCCAGATACATCGCGAATTAACCCTTCAATTCTGGGGGTCAGTTCAGATCTCGATTCGACTGAATCGGGCCGGTAAAATGCCTCATCCTCAGAAGCCAGTTGTTGGCACTCCTGTTTGATTCTGGCAACCATCACATTATTACTGAATTGAAAATGTGGTGTACCGGATTGTATTACTGGTTTTATGGCAGCAGGTGTTATTGTTTTTAGGCTTGATTGGCTGCGCAGTCTTTTTTGCAGGTCCATATATGATCCTCGAACTGGCTCCTCCTAGCTCTTGCGCCTGAAGAGAGAGGCTAACCATCCTGTTTTCTTTTTGAAGCTGATTGCCGGATCATACTCGGCATTACCAGGCAGCAACATGGCGGCAATCTTTTTCATCTCCTGGTTGGGTATAGAATCTGGAGCGAACTCCTCCAGCAGTTTTCCTTTTTGCAGTGCCTCCAGAAAAACCAGATAATTATTTTCTATCTCAGCTGAAACCGCTATTCCCAAGGCATCAAGCAACTCATTGATAAGCTCGCCGCCCTGAGATGTTTTTCGATTAAAGATGAGCTTGAGGCTCTCGGCTTCATAACCCAGTTGCAGGCAGGTATCATAAGCAACGCGAACCGCCCGCATGGAAGAGAGAGACGGTTCAGATACCAGCATTATAGTTGATGATTCATCCAGACAGGCCAAAGTAACGGGACTAAAATCACTGGCACAGTCAATAATAATATAGTTGTAATGTTGACGTAACAGGGTCAGGACCATTTTTATGTTAACATCTGTGACATCCTCCAGTTCCACAAGATTTTGCGGCAGGCCGAGATATCTGAGTCCCGATTCATGACGCTCAATAGAGCTATCAAGTAAATCATCATCCATATGATTGATGTTCTGGATGAAATCACTGATGGTATAACTGTTCTGTTCTTTTGCATTAATATAGAGAGATGTATCTCCCAAAGGCATATGAAGATCAAGCAGTATGGTTGACCCACCAGTGTGAAAGGCAAGTTGTTCCGCAACATTGACCGAGATGGTGGTGGTGCCGACTCCTCCCTTGAGACTGAAAAAAGAGCAGATTTTCCCGGAAAAGGCCCCATGGCTCTGCTGCTGCTCTTTATGGATAATTGAAAGTAGGTTGGGGAGATCTTTGGGCATTTCTATAAAACCCTGAACACCACGTTTAGTGGCGGCAAAGAGGATATCCCCATCACGATTGTCAATTATGACAAAAATTGGTACCGGACCTACGGCATCGCGGATAGCGGGAATTAAGGATACAGCATTAATTCCGTCCTTACCGAAAGCATCGAGGAGAACAAGAGCGGCAGATGTCGATTGCCAGGAGATAGGTCCTCGTTCTTCCCGGTTTACATCGTAAAGAAGCGATAAGGCTTGCGCTATTTTTGTGAAATTTTCTCCCATCAGCACCAATATAAATGGCAGTTTTGCGGACGTCGTACTGAGTAGAATTGATTTGTGGCATCAGGTATTCTCCTGGCCTGCGAAAGGCAGATGGTAAATAATAACCTGGTTGTTATCCACAGACTGGCGGACAATATTGGCATATTGCGTAAAAAACAGACAAGGGCAGCGCAAAATAAAAAAAAATGAAGATATTATAATGTGTTTCATTAATTTTTAACCTCGTTATTGGCACTGCTGCCATGTATCATGTCAACTGTATTTTTCTGGGTAATGTTTCCTGTGTTGGATGGTTCAATTGAAGCATCTTCAGCTTTCTGAAGCAGGGTATCCAGCGTCAGAACAGAGGAAGATTCAACAGTCTTCTGGTTAGTACCATCGCGCAATGCGAGGTGGATTTTTCCAGTTGCCATGGCGAGGGTCAGGTCCAGTGCCTGCTCAGGAGTTACTTCCAATGTGACTGTTGTCGCCTTGGGAGCCTTGCCCTGGTTATCTTTTTGTTTACGGTTGTCATCCCGCATATTTTCGGCAGCAGTGGGAGCTTGTCCCACTCTATTCGCGACCGCTAGGATACGTATGTTCTGCAAAACGATCTTGCCAACTTTCTGCTGCCTTTCCTCGCCAGGCAGCACAGCCAGGACATCTACCATAGATCCTGGTTCAATCAGGCCAATAAGACCGCTGGTCTGGTCGAGCCAGAGGCCAAACGCCCTCTTGTCTTTGTCCATAACCAAACTGACTGTTGGGACATTATGAAGTCTTTCAGGGACTATCCATTCCCCTTTATACATTTTGTATTGTGCCTTTCGGTTAATTACCTGGCTAGGCTCGGAAATTATATTGGCATCACAAATGGTTTTTCTGTTGATTTTTAAAACCAGCAAATCATCTTCGCCGATGACAGCACCTGCAGAAATATCCGCAGCACAGACTACCACATCACAAAATTCATATTCACCGGGAAGCGTTGCGTATTTCTGCTCAATTTCCTGACGGGCATTTGAGATCTTGGTGTTGACATATATATAGATTAGACAGACAGCAAGCAGAGCTGAAAAAAGTGTCACGGTTATAAGGGCAAGATTCGCCTTGTCTTTCACGTCATCTCCTTGAAGAAAAGAATAAACGGGTCACAGATAACAAGCATCTTCTGTTAATGTTATTATTTTAGGCTCCGGGGCTGCGCAAGTATTTGATAAGAGAGGATACCTATATAATGATACTATCATTACTGTGAGAAGTGTCAAATTTTTTGTATAAATTCCATTTTGCGATAGCTTGATAAAAGCTCCGCCATGAAGCGAAATAAAAGCTTGTTACGAGACTGGGGCTGACATGAGGTCAGTCGGCAATAGTGGAGACCAAATCTCTCATGCTGCAAGCCGTTTTTCATAATATTGTCTTTCGTAGGCAACTGGTGAAAGATAACCTAACCTTTTCTATCTCCTCTGCCTGTTATAAAAGATCTCAATGTATTCTGTAATCTCTCGAATTGCCTGTTGCCTGTTTTGATAGGAGCGGTCGGAAACAAGTTCGTTTTTCAACGTGCCCCAGAAGCTCTCAATAGATGCATTATCATAACAATTCCCTTTACGACTCATTGAAGCCTTTATTTTGAACTGATTCAACAGCTTCCAGTAATCTGTGAGCAATACTGGCTCCCAAGATCTGAGTGATGGATTAAACCTGCAGGTGGACGCTTTTTTGTCACCGCCCTGAAGCAGAGATTCCATAACCAGGGCTTTGGTCATTCGTTTATCAAGAGCATACCCCCACAATTTCACCGTTAAAGAGATCCTTGTGTGCAGCAAGATACAGCCACCCCTCAGCTGTTCGACTATGTTATATCCGTCAACCAGATCTGGTTGGGAGCTGTTGCCAAAAAACACTGGTCCACAAGATTCGGCGCTACTGGCAGAGAGAGATTGGAGTTGGTTGTAGTGTTAAACTTTCACTTTTGACGGCACCAAACACCCAACTCTTTACGAAGTCTTTTGATACGGTGAACACCAATCTGCAGCCCCTTATTCTCTAATATATCTTGCTGCAAACGTTCAGTTCCACATGCCTCTCTGGTTCGCTTATGGGCTGCCTTGATGATGACCTTCAACCGAGCATCATCTTTCTGTCGACGGGATGGTGGTCGAGAGCGCCAGCTATAATAACCGCTTTACGATAATTCCATTTGATCAAAAAGAGCTCTCAATGGATACTGGAGCCGAAGGTCCTCGATTATGGCATATTGAAAATCGACTCCTTGGCGAAATATGCCGCGGCTTTTTTTAATATGTCCTGCTCCCTCTTCAGCCTGGCTAACTCAAACTCAGTATCGCTCAGTTCACGCCGGTTCTTTCCTATCTTGCCAACCTTCCCAGCTTTGCTTGCCCGCACCCAGTTACTTATTGTGGATTTGGGAATATCAAGACTCCTTGATGCTTCTGGGATGCTAAGGCTTTGGTCAACAACCAGCTTGACCGCCTCTTCCCAGAACTCTTTTGAGCATCTCTCTTGTGGAATTCTCTTCATTATGACACCTCCGCTTTCTTTGTAAAAAAATAGCGATTTGGTGTCCACTTTTTTCAACCTACCTCACTTAGGA
>CAVUYQ010000035.1:0-28926 GCA_963745765.1 uncultured delta proteobacterium
TATGGAAGATAGGGTTCGGATCTGGCTGGGGAGATTGAACGATCGCCGTGATCTGGTCAAAAAATTTAACCTCACAGTAGACATTTCAATCTTACACCTGATAGAAAACTGGTTAAGATTTGATCCTCCAACCTCAATTCTGTTCTTCTGTTTGAGAGTTAAAAGTGATCGAAAATAATTAACACTCTTTGCTTCAACCCATCCAAGCGATTTTAGTTTGTCATAGCCATAACAGAAAGATTGACGCATCCGCATATGCGGATTAAATAGAAAAAGAAATAGTTTTATCACTCCTACTGTACCGAATCAGCCTGAAACGGAATGTTTATTATGGATAACAAGATACTGGAACGTTCAGCCAGTCAAGAGACCAGCTTGCTTGAAAACGCGCAGATATTCAAGGCGCTTGGTGACGAAACTCGCTTGCGGATATTAGGTCTGTTGAGTCAAGGTGAGCTGTGTGTTTGCGACATAATGGATGTTCTGAAATTACCTCAATCTACTGCATCAAGGCACCTCGCATACTTAAAGAATTCGAAGTTGGTATGCGGCACGAGGCGTGGAAAATGGATGTATTACCAGCTTGATGTCAGCATTCATAGCGACTCAGTTCATTACCAGATTATTCAATACCTCGCAGGTCTCGTAGAGATCCAGACTGACCATCAAAAACTTGTTTGCCACTTAGAGAAAAAAGATAAGCAATCCTGTAATTAATCAAAGCTAACCCATCAATATAAAAAGGAGCAAAAGATGAAACCTGCACCCAAAAAACTCTCCTTTCTTGATCGTTTTCTGACTCTTTGGATTTTTCTGGCGATGTTCGTAGGTGTAATGACGGGCTATTTTTATCCGCCGGTGAAAGATATCATCAATTCTTTCCAGGTCGGAACAACCAACATTCCCATCGCTATCGGATTGATTATGATGATGTATCCACCCCTGGCGAAAGTAAAATACGAGGAACTTGGGCAGGTATTCAAAAACACCAGAGTACTGGCATTATCACTCGTCCAAAACTGGATAATTGGCCCGATCCTGATGTTTTTGCTGGCCATCACCTTTCTATCCGGTCACCACGAATATATGGTCGGCCTCATTCTCATCGGTCTTGCCCGCTGTATTGCCATGGTCATTGTCTGGAATGAACTTGCCGATGGAGATACAGAATATTGCGCCGGTCTGGTCGCCTTCAACTCCATATTCCAGGTGTTTTTCTTTTCTTTCTATGCCTGGATTTTTATCACTATCGTGCCGAAATGGTTTGGTCTTGAAGGTGCTGTTGTTGATGTCTCGATCAGCCAGATAGCAAAATCTGTCTTTATCTATCTGGGTATCCCTTTCCTGGGTGGGATGATTACCAGATTTGTCGGTATTAAAATGAAAGGAAAACAATGGTATGAGACAGTTTTTATTCCAAAGATCAGTCCATTTACTCTGATCTTTCTTCTTTTTACCATTTTGGTGATGTTTGCTTTAAAAGGTGAGTACATTGTTCAACTGCCATTCGATGTCATACGTATAGCCATACCTTTGACCATTTACTTTCTTGTCATGTTCCTCGTTTCATTTTTCTTGTCCATGAAAGTTGGGGCCACCTACGAGCAAACCGCCACACTCAGTTTCACGGCTGCTTCAAATAACTTTGAGCTGGCTATCGCCGTGGCAATTGCGGTATTTGGCATTAACTCTGGCGAAGCATTTGCAGCAGTTATCGGCCCCCTGGTTGAAGTTCCTGTTTTAATTGCCCTGGTGAGTGTCGCTCTACGCTTTAAACAAAAATATTTTCCTTATGAAAAGAAGACTCTTGCCGGTGTTTGCCATGTACACGTGAAGGATGTTACAAGTAATTAAGATTTATCCAGAAATGAGGAGCACTACAAATGCTCCTGACAGGTTATTCTCTCGAAATATTTAAATCGAAATGTTATTCGGAAGCCAAGGGAGTGCATTGCTTTGCCCATCTCAACGATGATGTTCGTGAGGTTCTGCCATTCCTGAATACCGTCCTTGGGGGTTTTGTATACACCAAAGAACCACCATCTCTCATGTTAAAAAATTACGGAAAATTGATAACCATTCATCCTCAGAAAATTGCCGTTAATGCTCTAATCGATGGAGATGAAGCTGAAAAAATAGTCGCCTGGCTGCAGCGGGAAATAAATGAAACCTGGGAGAGGCGTGCCGAAATAGAGCCCAGCAGAGAAAGCATGCGCCAACCGGTCCTGATGGAAATTTTGAAATTACTCCCAAAAACCAATTGCAGACAATGTAACGAGCCTACCTGTATGGTTTTTTCGGTCCGGGTAATAGAGGGTAGTAAAGATCAAAACGACTGTCCGCCTATAGGTACTAAAAATAAGGCAGCACTACAGGAATACCTGTCTCAATTTCGCTTTGATTGACCACTCCTGAGATACCCGTAGAACTGTTTTCAATATGAGTTACCCTCATGTGATTTCATTTCCTTATTCATCTGTTTCATCAGATGTTTGTGAAAGACCTTTGTCAGGATTAGTTCAGTGCGAGTGAAATTTCGACTCGACGGTCGTGGAAGAGATACTTTGGTTTTCCGGCCAGCGCCGCCCTTGTTTGCCTGTGCCACCGGTATGACAGATCCCGCTTATATCGCTTCTTTCGATCTGGATGGTCGTGTGGTCAATTTTTTCGCCATCGCCGGAGGGTCGGTGAAACCAACATGCAGTATTCTTTTGGCTCCTGGAAAAAATGGGCAGCTTTCCCGGGCGTTATCACAGACGGTGATGACGGCATCAAAGGCTATATCTCTGAGAGTATTGATATGTTTCGAGGTGTGCTTGGAAATATCTACACCTGCCTCAGCAATGACCTCGACGGCCACCGGGTTGAGACCGTGAGTTTCGATGCCAGCAGAGTATACCTCGATTAAATCGCCTTTAAGTTCCCGTGTCCAGCCTTCGACCATCTGACTGCGGCAGGAATTGCCGGTGCAGAGAAAGAGAATCTTAATGTTTTGTGCCACACGAATTTCTTGTCTCTATTTAAAAAAACGGTTGGACGATAAAATACACCCCGAGCAGGGCTATCAGCGCACCCGCCAGACGCCGAAAAAACCTACCACCCAGCTGCCAGCTGCTGCTCACAATCAGGCGTTTGACCATGGCAGTCGAACTGCCGGCAACGACAATGGGGATGCAGTGGCCGATGGCAAACAGCAAAATAAATAGCACGCCGGTGAATACCTTGGCTTGCACGGAGACAATGGCCAGGATCGGGGCGATGAAGCCGAAGGTGCAGGATCCAGACAGCACACCGTAGGCCAGTCCGAGAACAAAGGCCCCGGTAAGACCCTTAATCGTCAGGCGGGATAAAAGACCTCCAGGGAGAGAACACTTCGCTATCCCGAGCATATCGAGGGCGATCCAGATCAGTAACAGGCCGATGGCTATAGTCCAGTACGGTCCCACATCGCCGAGCATACGACCGAGCAGCGAACAGACGAGACCGACGACGGCAATGGTGATAAAGAGCCCGGTTGTAAAGACGATGGCATAGAGCGTCGCCTTACGTCCAGCGATCAGTTGATTCTGGCCACCTACATAACCGACGATGAGTGGAATAGATGCTAGATGGCAGGGGCTAAACAGCACGCTTACCATCCCCCAAAGAAAGCAACCAAGGGCTCCCCAAAACAGGCCCTGGCCCATCCATGAGTTGATGGTGAGAAAGTACTGGTCCATCTACTACTTGACCCCGAGTTTGGTCAATTCGGCAATTATGGCGGCTTTTTCGTAGAAGCCTTCATGCCGTAGCATTTCTTTACCGCTCGCGTCGTAGAATATCTGGGTCGGGATGATCCCGATACCGAATTTCTTTCCGGCATCGGGATTTTCCCAGACATCGATAAAGACTATTGCGGCCCGGTCTTTATACTCCTTCTCTAATTCCTCCATGATCGGTGCCATCATCTTGCAGGGTATACATTTTTTCGCTCCTAGATCGACCATGGTCACCTTGCCGGGGACAGGGGCCATTGGCATTTCTTTAGTATCATCGGCAAAAGAGACTACAGCGGAAAGCAGCAGGAGACATCCTGAGAGGACAAGGGTCATTGTTGTTAATTTTTGAGAAATATTTTTCACGTAAGCGCCTCTTCTGAAAGAAACAATTTAGCCTTATCAACGATCAAGGCGATAGAGTCAGAATTGATGCTGGTAACACCAGCATTTTCCAGGGATTTTTTAGTGTAATCGAGGGCACAGCCAGCAATTGCCAGGATAGAGGCTGCTGCTTCTGTTGACTTGAGTATACCGCTGACCCGACTGCCAATCCCGGCCAGGCAAAACATCTTGCCATCACCGTTCCGGGTTAGTTTTCTGGCCGTCTGATCGGCAAGTTCTCCGACATCAGCAGCACCGGAATAGGAAAATATCAACTTCGGGCCTGCACTGCAGGCGCAGCCACAAATGGAATGAAGGGGAGGGGCATAGCCTGTCTCCTTTAATTGAAAAATATTGTTATCTTGAGAATTTCGTTCACCATTGTCCGCTACTTGACGAAGAAAAGGGATAATTCAACTTATCCACTCTTCAACTTCACTTTGCTTTGGGGCACGACCCACACATTTAACCTGCCCGTCAATAACGACGGCCGGAGTAGAGAAAATCCCCAGCTTGGCTATTTCTTGAAAATCCGACACCTTAGTAACGGTAGCCTGAACCCCTTTTGCCGCAATGGCAGCTTCGACTGTTTTCTGTGCCTTTTCACAGGAGGCACATCCCGGTCCACATACTTTTATTTCCATCTTCTTCCTCATTGTGTTGTGTTGAAATAACGTTCATCTGTAAATAGTATTCTTCATAGTCATCTGGAGAAAACGTACCGACAGAATTGATTCAAATAATCAGATTGAACAAAAAACCGGTAAATAAAATTCCACTGCCAACAACTCCGATAAAGACCGCAATCAGTTTTGGTTTGAGTACCTTGCGGAGAATGACCATTTCCGGCAGTGACAGAGCGATAACACTCATCATAAAGGCCAGCACGGTACCAAGTGCGGCACCCTTGCCAAGAAGCGCCTCCACCACCGGCACAATACCTGCTGCATTGGAGTACATGGGGATACCGACCACGAACAGCCGCAGGCACTGACCACCAGGCATCCTTGCCCATGATGGAGGCCATAAAAGTTTCAGGCACATAGCCATGAATGGCTGCACCCACACCAATTCCGGCAACGACATAGATCCAGACCTTGCCAACGATATCACGCACGGCTTCCCGTCCACGACCTATGCGGTCGGCCCAGGTCAGTTTTTCTTCGATGATTACCGCTTCACCTGCCCGAAGTTCCTGCACCCAGTCTTCAATCCAATGCTCCAGTTTGAAGCGGCCAATGACCCAGCCGGAAATGATGGCAATCATGAGACCGTTCACAAGATAGATTGCAGCTATTTTCCAGCCAAGCAGGCCATAGAGCAGAACCACGGCTATCTCGTTGACCATCGGGGCTGCAATAAGAAAAGAGAAGGTTACGCCTAAAGGGACTCCGGCCTGAACAAAACCAAGAAAGAGCGGTACGGCGGAGCAGGAACAAAACGGGGTGACAATACCAAGCAGGGCAGCCATCACGTTGCCTGCTGTCTCACGTTTTCCGGCCAGATATTTACGGGTACGTTCCTGGGTAAAAAAAGATCGAATCATGCCAATAACAAAAACAATGAGCGTCAGCAGCATCATCACCTTTGGAGTGTCATAAACAAAAAACTGTGATTGCCGCCCCCAAATGTGTTCCCCTTTCGAGACCGAGCAGTGAGTAAGTGAAAAAATAAGAAAAGGGTTCAAGTTGTTTGTAAATGAGATACCAGAGGACAAAACCGAGCAGTCCCAGAGCGATGGCCTTGCCCATATTGTAATTTTTGGTTTCTGCTGGTTGGTCGACAGCCGTTTTTTTGCAGTCACATCCACAATCAGCACCAACGGGTTGAATTGCTTTCATGAGGGTATCCTTTAATTTTTTGGTGCAAAATAACGCTGAACAGCCGCAGCCGGTAAAGCCTTGCGCATCCTGTCCAGTTCATTATCATTATCCAGCCAATCGCTCAGCTTAATCAGCATTGTTTCTGCATATGCTGACTCGCTGCCATCTGCCAGACTGTAAATCATCCAGGTTCCCTGTCGATTTCTTTCAACCAACCCAGCATCTTCAAGGATTTTCATGTGCTTGGAGACCGTAGATTGGGCCAAGCCCAAGACCTCTTTAATCTCACAGACACAAAGCTCCCCGATCTGCAGGAGTTTTATCACCCGTACCCTGTTTGGGTCGGACAGAGCTTTCATCACTCGAATAAATGTTTTCATTGCGTATTCTCCTATATTCATATATCGCTATATAACGATTAATGTAGCTCTTCAATTGTTTTTGTCAACGATTTTTCTCTGTTTTCTGTAGCTTCAACAGATTGATTGTTTTGCTCTGATCTCAAGCGAGAAGAGAAGGAGGAAATACTGGGTTGAATCATCGACTTCATAATATTGCTCCGGTGGATAAATAACTAAATTATTTATACCCTTATTGTATTAATTATGTTAAGCTTTTTTGCATGGAAAAGATAGATGCGCGAAAGCATAATCAACAGACACAGTACGAATTGCGTAAGCAAGTGGTTCGTTTGCGCAAGAAAGGCCAGGCTAACGCCGAAGTCGCTGCCATCGTCGGTATCAGCGAGACGCATGCCAGTACCATTTACCGCAAGTATCTGAGCGGTGGTCTCGATGCCATTAAGCCCGGCAAGCGAGGTCGGCGGCATGGAGCACAGCGTGTGCTTAATGCTGAGCAGGAAGGTGCGGTACAGCAGTTGCTGGTCGACAAGGCTCCCAGTCAGCTGAAACTGCCGTTTGCCCTGTGGACCCGTGATGCGGTGCGCATGGCCATTAAGAAGAAATTTGGCATTGAATTGCCGCTTCGCACCATCACCGACTATCTCAAGCGCTGGGGATTTACTCCTCAGAAGCCGGTCAAGCGGGCCTATGAGCAGAACCCCGCAAAACTGCAGCAATGGCTTGACGAGAGCTACCCGGAGATTGCGGCACGTGCCAAAAAAGAGAAAGCGGAAATCCACTGGGGAGATGAGACGGGTGTCACCAACGAGGCTTATAATGCCGCGGATTTGCGCCGAAGGGCAAAGCACCGGTGGTGCTTCTCAGTGCCAAGAGAAGCAGCGTGAATATGATCTCGTCGATCACTAATCTGGGCAGAGTAAGGTTTATGTTGTACCGGGAAAACATGACCAGCAAGGTTCTGGTGAGATTTCTGTCGCGCTTGATCAAGGACGTTGAGAGAAAGGTGTTCCTGATTCTGGATAATCATCGAGTCCACCACAGTAAGGTGGTGAACCAATGGCTGGAAAAGCGCCGGGCCGTATAGAGGTTTTCTTTTTGCCGCCGTATTCTCCGGAATATAACCCTGACGAGTATCTCAATGGAGATTTGAAGCACCGGGTAAGGTCTGGTCTTCCAACACGAAGCACTGATGAACTTGAAAAGAAAACTCGTTCGTTCATGAAAACCCTTCAAAAAAGACCACATCATGTGAGAAATTATTTCAAACATCCACTGGTCAAATATGCAGCTTGATGGTTAAGATGTTTAATCACCGGAGCAATAACATTCTATGGAGACTTGATTAAGCAATTCTTTTTCGAGATACCAAAGAGCTATTTTCACTGAAAAGGGGGATGAATGAACAGTTTATGAAATTGACAATTCAGTGAACGCCGGGGCCAGGATTGTAGGACCCCTGTTATGCTTTGGTATTTCAAGCTTATTGGGGATGCTTATGGTCTTTGCGTTTGCTGGTGTGTTGTATCTTCTTGCAACGGTTCTCGCTTTTACTCTTTTCCTAAAAGACAAAATTTACAAATGAACAGCTCAGGTGAAGCAATGGACAGAAAGAATCATCAATACAGATTAGTACAGAACTGGGAGAAAATTCCTGCCGGAATCAAACACCTTGACTGTGTCGGTGCCGGTATAGATGGAAACGACCGCGTCTACGTAATTACTCGCAACGATGCGCAAGTAATCGTTTATGAACAAGATGGAACTTACGTCACCTCATGGGGTAAAGGGATCTTCACACCACGTACCCACTGTATCAGATTCGGTTCGGATGGCATGGTTTACACGGTTGATGACGGCAACCATACTGTCCGTAAATTCACTCCCGACGGCCAGCAGCTGATGATGCTAGGGGTACCCGGCAAGGCATCTGATACCGGATATGTAAAAGAGAAAGGGATCGGCAGTATAGCCCATGGCGGTCCCCCGTTCAATCGCCCCACCGGCGTAGCCTGTGCTCCCAACGGTGAGCTCTATGTGTGTGACGGCTATGGCAACGCGCGTGTTCATCGCTTCAGCTTTGATGGGGAGTTAATACAATCATGGGGTGAACCAGGCAACGGACCTGGACAATTCTATCTGCCCCACGATATATGGGTATCTTCCGACGAACGGGTTTTCGTGGCGGACCGGGAGAATGACCGCATCCAGATTTTCGGACTAACTGGCGAGTTTATCGAGGAATGGACCCACGTTCAGCGTCCAACAGGCTTGTTTATCCGTGACGGTCTGGTCTATGTGTCCGAACTGTGGTGGATTCCAGGGATGCGGTCAATGAGGCGAGGAATGATCGAGAAGGATGAACCGGGCAGGGTAACCGTGATGGACATGAGCGGCGAAGTGCTTGCGCGCTTTGGCCATACGGGGGAGCGGACCGCTCAAGGCAACTTTATCGCGCCGCACGGGATCTGTGCTGATTCCAATGGTGATATATACGTTTTAGAGGTGACCCATACGTATGCTGCCAGCAAGGGGCTTGTACCAGTCGGATCCCACACGCTTCAAAAATTTTCCCGGATCTGACTCTGCGTTTTCAAAGAGTATAAATCAGCATACAACCCGAGCCGCTTATTGCAGAGGAAATCCAATATTCCCTGTCAAACTATAAGGCGAACAGAACATAAATCTGACCGAGAAGACATTACTGCAAAATTATTTGTCCAACAGAACTACCTGTCTACGAAGGAGATATTTATGAAAGTTTTTATCCGTTCTCCCTCTATCCTGACGCAGTAGCTCTGTTACGAGGTGATTCCCGAATCGATACTGTCACCTGGGACGAGCCTGCGGCAGTTGATCGGCACAAGTATGCCGATGCAAAGTACTAAGAATCGTTTTTGCTCGGGAATTTTTGTCTGTAACTGTTTGAAATAATGATTTATAATGGCAAAACAAATGGCCAATAAGTGGTACAATTGAAGCCAGTGATGATTTTTTGAATACAATAATTTCAGCTAGTTAGCTAGGTACAGAAAAAGGGCATCTATTCCCTGCATCACCACCATTACACAATTCAGTATTGTCGGATACTGTCCAAAAAGGCCTGAGAAATCAGGCCTTTTCCTTTTCCCGTTTTCCGGCAAGATTCATCATGATATGATAAGATCCGACGGCGTTGGAGTTCTTTTTGAAGAAGCCTCCAAAGGAAAATTGAAGCCCCCAAAAACGGAAAAACCCCTATGCCGAAACGGATTTCGCCTCTTACCGACAACAAAGTCAGAACGGTCAAACTGGAAGAAAAGCCACAAAAGCTTTATGATGGTGGGGACCTTTTTCTCTTGTTCACCACCACGGGCGGTAAACTCTGGAATCTCAAATACCGCTTGGACGTCAAAGAGGGAAAAATATCTTTTGGCGCCAACCCGGACACTTTGCTTGCGGAAGCGCGGCAAAAACAGGACCAGACCAGGGTATTGCCGGCAAGAGGTGTTGATCTCAGAGATACCGGAAAGGCAAAGAAAGCTGCCGCAACCGAAGAGACTGAAACCTTTGAAGTGATCGCCAGGAGATGGCCATGCTACATTTCCCCCCTACCTAACCCAAGGAAAAATGTAGAGCTCGAGCCGTCTGATGATTTTTCAGTGTCTTATCGCTTTAATAATATCCATAGACACCGCTCTTAAATTTCATTTAACTGGCTGTAAAAATCTCGTCTTCATACATGTGGCACGAACGACGACCCCACCCCACCAATCAAGAAATCTTCTGTGTTCCCAATACAGAAGACAATCACTTGAACCGGCGCGGAGACGACATACGCCGTAACCCTTGCAGAATGAGACCGGTGCCAACACCCCAGATGCCGTTGACTATCAATGCGAATTCCCAGATCTTTGGATTCCAACCTGCTCCGATGGCGCCTCCTTTAAGAGGAACTACAACCAGCAGCGCCACCAGTGAGGGGAAGATTGCACCTCCAATCAATGCTGTCAGCCAATACCTCCAATCGTGGGGAAAATTTCGATCAATAGCAGCAAATAATATACCCCAAACCCCACCATAAAATGCCAGGGAGAATACAGCCGGGACACCGAAAGGCGGTCGTGGTGCCATTTGAAATGGCGGTCCGGGAGCGAAACCTGCTTTCCAGAGGAGTCCTACTGCCATCTGGTGGAATATCAGGGTAGCCAAAAAGCCGGCCATAAACCCCAATAAGAGATTAAGAGGATCTGAACGATATTTGGGCAGGATTGTATCCATGGTATCTCCTTGCCATGACGGACTATGTTTACCACCTAGCCGATGTTAACCCTTTTGCAAAGGATAGGGTGAAGTATCTATTACAACTCTATCCTCTGCTAAGTGAGACGGGAAGGTGATCCTCTCAAATTGTCTGATCATAAAGAACTACATCCTTATCTCATAGATTCAGGGCTCGCTTTATGGGGAAGTCGGACCATGAGTGGGGTTGACCGTCCAACCGTGTTGGTGATGTTTCGATCGACGACGCGCTTTACTGCCGATATTTTGAAAATTTGTAAGTGGATTACAGAGATGCTCCAGATCTGCCGAAACTTTACCGCACGTGCATGAATATTTCATTTCCGCCAGGTTATCTTTGCAGACATTGGCTTGGGAGGCGAAACATAATTTACTGTTTGTTTCCTCGCTGGCTGGGTTACAGAGATCCTGTGAATCCACTGCTGCGACACCACAGTTCTGACATATATAAGCCATTGCAATTCTCCTTAACTACAGGTTAATAAAAGGAGGTCATACTGTTCGTCTCTGGAGTTCTTGAAGATGTCTTCGTCAAGATTTTTCCTCCAAATTACACTTTCCAGTGCAGGCTATCCCTGCCAAAAAAACTGGTGACTCCTACAACAACTATTGCGCTGTACATCTGGGTTGTCAATAGCAGACAAATGATTCAATGATTTTACGGAAAACATTCAAAAAAAATACGCAAAAACATTACAGTAGGACAAAATTAGATGACAAAATATCACCTTTTGCCGGAAAAGAATTATTCATCGATACTCGTGATCTGGTAAATCGAAGTATGGATTTGCGATTTTTTTTTTGGAGGGTATAGGTCGCCTTGAACGCCAAGTTATTTTTCGTTGCCGATAACCAGGATACGCTCTATCCGCCTATCCGGCACAAGCCACACCAAAGCAACTGTTACGTATAGAGCCAGGGAGGCCCACGGAGACCAGAAGGCTAAGGGAATAGCGATAGCGTAGATAATCGGAGACATCTTTCCTTTCCAATCTCTGCCAACCGCTCGCTTTAAAAGCGAATCCGAACCCTGTGATGTGATGATCAATTGCTGTAGTAACCAGTAGGCTATTGCAGCCATGAGCAACACAACTCCGTAAAAAGCAGCCGGAGTTGCCGAAAAGTGGTTCTCGCCCATCCAGCCGGTGGCAAAGGGAAATATCGACAGCCAAAACAGCAAATGAAGGTTGGCCCAAAGTATCGAGCCGGTTACTCTGTGACATGCATGCAGCATATTATGGTGATTGTTCCAGTATATGCCGACATAGATAAAGCTCAGCACATAACTGAGCAGCACCGGAATCAAAGGTCTCAAGGCAAATATGCTTTCGTCATGAGGAACCTTAAGTTCCAAAACCATAATGGTGATGATGATGGCGATCACACCATCGCTAAATGCCTCCAGTCGATTCTTTCCCATTCACATTTCTCATTAGAAGTGGTCCCCGTTTCGGACCGTTTTATATGTCGCCTCCGCTCCCTCCGAGATTATTGCAAGCATGAGGGTATCAGAATAGCCTAAATATTCGTGGTGGTTGATTTAATTCCCCGTTTTCCACCTGACTGCACGCATGAGGATGTCTCCTGAATACTTCGGCGTGTTTCCTGGAATTTAGGCAATGGTTTCCACCACGCCACCGGTTGAACCGGTGACGAGAGCTGTTTTACCGTGCAGATTGATCTCCATTTTTTCCTCCTTTGTCGTGTTATCGTGATGCCCTAAAAAAAAGCAGATATCAACGGATTGGGCTCATCACGGCAAGGGCGATTCGATAGTCGCTTTGGAATACCAGGTTATGCAGGCCGGCACTGGCGATCGCCCGAAGCGTCGGTAGTGGTCACGCTTTTAAAACACTCATCCGATCATTTAAATTATATTGCATGTCCCGATTAATGTCTCTAAGGTGCTCCCCCCATGGAAAGAGCACTTTTCGTGTTTTAGGCTGCCGAGGCGACCTTTTCAGTATATATCCCTTCCGGGGTCGCATCCGCAAGGGAGTTATGGGGGCGATGGCGATTGCAGCGAGTTATATACGCATCGATACCCTGCTCAAGTTCTCTGGTATTCTTATAGTATTTCAGATAGATATCCTCATATTTGCTGCTTCGTCAAAATCGTTTGATCAGAACATTATCTAGCTATCTTTCCCTTTAAGCGATAGAGGTGGATATCGCATAGCCCTCCAGCGATAACGGTTCGTTTTCTCGGGTGGACCGCCTCCACTCCCATCAGGCGCATCAGAGGGCAAGTCGCTTTCGTCCCGGTCCCCAATTAGCTAATGTGCAAAAAGCCATGCATAACGTAATGATTCAGGTCGTTGACCATTGAATTTCTACGGTAACGCAAGCCGATGTCAAAAGAGCTATCTGATTTTTCTCTTTTTGGGTATTATTACGGTTGCAAAGTATGCCTTTTACGCTTGTGATTTAATTATTGACATAATTTGCCGCCCCTTTTATCCTATTGTGAAGAACGTTGTTCTTTGAAATTGGTTTTGTATCCAACGTTTATTTCTTTCGCTGACCGTTGTCTATGGTCGTGTTTCATGGAGTTTCAATCAACATAACAAGGAGGTGTCTCATGCATTCTCGTTTATCACGACGTTTTGTCATTGTCGCAGGCGCCCTGGCAATTGCACTTGCCGTAATTCCCGCTGTATTCGCTCAGGCGAAAACAAAATTGCGCTTTAGCTGTGCATTCGCCGAACAGGACCCTCGTGCCGATGCCTATAGGGCGTTCGCCGATTTGATCAAGGACGACTTCGACTTTGAACCCTATTGGCTCAATTCGCTTTTCAAGCAGGGCACCGAGCTTGTCGCATTACAGCGGGATAATGTCGAGATGGTCAATCTCGCGCCGGCGGATATCTCAAAACAAATACCCGCCTGGTCACTGATGACTTCGGCATATCTCTTCCGTGACGTGGACCACATGAGGAAGGTGTTCAAGAGCGATGTAGGAAAAGAGTTCATCAAGATGGCACACGATCAGCTCGGCATCCAGGTGATTGTTCCCGTTTATTTCGGCTCGCGTAACGTCAACCTTAAGCCGGAAAAGACGATCACGACCCCGGCTGACCTGGCCGGCATCAAGCTGCGTATGCCTCCTGGTGAATTCTGGCAATTCCTGGGGGAATCGATCGGAGCAATCCCGACGCCGGTAGCGTTTGCTGAGACCTATACCGCCCTGCAGACCGGTGCTATCGATGGGCAGGATAATCCTCCGTTCAATACCCAGCTTATGAAGTTCAACGAGGTTACCACGCAGTATGTTCTGACCGGTCATGTTATCGGCTACGATGTAATGGCGATATCGGGCAAAATCTGGGATGCGATGTCACCGGAGCAACAGGCAAAGTTCCAGGCGGCTGCGGACAAAGCGATTGATGCCTACCAGGCAAAGTTCATCGCCGGTGAACAGGGCGTTCTCGATTCCTTTAAAGCCCAGGGCTTGAAAGTGTATACGCCGGACGTTGAAGCGTTTAGAACCTACGCCCAGAAGAAATATCTCGATAAATACGGTAAAGACTGGCCGCAAGGAGCGCTGGAACGAATCAACGCGTTATAAGAGCCGGGACACCCTTCCGCCACGCTATGACTCAGCAGCGGCAGAAGGGTGTAAAGTA
Source organism: uncultured delta proteobacterium (assembly GCA_963745765.1). Lineage (GTDB taxonomy): Bacteria > Desulfobacterota > Desulfobulbia > Desulfobulbales > Desulfocapsaceae > Ww85. The sequence continues at coordinate 14,229 of CAVUYQ010000035.1, forward strand.
TGACGGCCTCTCTCTCGAAAGCATCTCTGCGCGAAGATAAACCATGACAAAGAAAAACTACTGGCTCACCTGCGGGCGTTGGCTGCACCGGCGTGCCGAAGATGTATCAGTCGCGCTTCTGGGAACGATGTTCGTTGTTTTTCTGCTGCAAATCGGCTTCCGTTATTTTCTGAATCGGCCATTATCCTGGAGCGAGGAAGTTTGCCTGCTCTGTTGGTTATGGGGAGTGCTCTGGGGATCAGGTGTCGTGCTGTCAGACGAGGAAGAGATCCGTATGGACATTCTCTACAATGCGGTTCCTGAGAAGGCGCGGCGGGTGTTTAAGATCATCACCGGTGTGATTCTGGTCGTTCTCCTGCTGATTTCGCTGCCTGCCAGCTGGGATTACGTGACGTTTATGAAACGAGAACGTACCGCTTCCCTGCACATTCCAATAAACTACCTCTATTCGGTCTATATGATCTTCGCCGTGGCATTAATCGTTCGACATTGCCGGCTGGTTTGGCTTGCCGTCCGCGGCACATCGTCGGGATCAGGGTCTTCGAAAGAGGCCGACAGAGCATAATGGTGAGTCCATTCGTCTTCTGCATCATAGTGCTGCTCACGCTTGCTCTTCTTGGTCTGCCGATCGGGCTGTCAATGCTCGCCAGTTCGATTTTTTACCTCCTGCTGGTCGGGGCGGATATCGGCATAGCTGCCGAGCAGGTGCTCAACGGCCTGACCGGCAGCTATGTATTGCTGGCCGTGCCGCTTTTCATCCTGGCAGCCGATCTCATGAACACCGGCAGCCTCACGGATCGTTTGCTGAATTTTTGTCTCGTGCTGGTTGGTCGATTCCGTGGCGGACTGGGACACGTAAACGTTGTCTCGAACGTTATCTTCGCCGGCATGTCCGGGTCGGCCGTGGCCGATGCGGTGGGCCTTGGCCGGATCATCATCGGCATGATGACACGCGATGGTAAATATCCTGTCGCCTATGCTGCCGCAATAACAGCGTGTTCAGCCGTCATCGGGCCCATTGTTCCGCCGTCGATACCGATGGTGATTTACGCCCTCGTCTCCGATGCGTCTATCGGTTATCTCTTCCTGGGCGGCGTGGTGCCCGGACTGTTGCTGGGTGTGGTGTTCATGTGCACGAACACGATAATCTCACGCCGCAGAAAGTACCCGGTCGAGCAGTCTGTCCCAATGCGCGAAATTCCTCGCATCGCCTGGAGCGCATTCCCGGCTCTCATGCTCCCCGTCATTCTCCTTTTCGGCATCTACGGCGGCATCATGACCCCGACCGAAGGAGCAGCGGCTGCCGCTGCCTATGCGCTTCTTGCGGCAGCCCTTTTCTATCGCGCCATCTCGCTTCGCCAGCTCTACAACGTCCTCTGCTCCAGTGCCAAAACGTCGACGGCCATTGGCATGCTTTTTGTCGGAGCATTGGCCTTCAACTACGTGGTGACCATCGAGAATATTCCGCTTTCAGTCCAGCACTTCATCAGTGGCTTTCAGCTGACAGCCACTGGCTTTCTGCTGCTGGTCAATCTCCTGCTTCTCGGGCTCGGCTGTCTGCTGGAGGGGAGTACGATACTGCTGGTGATTGTGCCCATCCTCATACCGACCGCAAAGCTCCTGGGTGTCGATCTTGTCCATTTCGGTGTTGTTGTCGTCATCAATATCATGCTCGGGCTGGTAACGCCGCCGTTCGGTTTATTGCTCTTCGTCGTCGCCAACCTGACCAGGCAGCCGCTGGCATCCATTGTGCGCGAATGTCTGCCGTTCCTCTTTGCGGCGATACTAGTCCTGGTCCTTGCGACGTTCGTACCCGAAACGGTCCTGTGGTTGCCGAGGCTTATGGGATACAAGGGCTGACAATTTTTGCGATGGATAAACTGCGGTCTAGCACGCGCACGAGGTTTTGAAGTCAAGTACGCGCTTCATTTTACCGGGCAGATTACGGTTCAAAATTTTTTCAAGAAATCTGACGGCATCGACGACACGTGACACATCAATACCGGTATCTGCACCCACTGACTCAAACATATGCACGGCGTCTTCGGTCGGGACGTTGCCTGCTGCTCCCTTGATAAACGGGCAGCCGCCGATGCCCCCGGCGCACACGTCGAATATTCGCACGCCAGCCTCGTACCCGGCGAACATGTTGGCCATGCCGAGTCCTCTTGTATCATGAAGATGCAGTGATAACTGAACATCGGGAAGTTCTCTTGAAACGAGCGAGACCAGGGAACGAACCGAAAGGGGTGTGGCCATACCGGTACTGTCTGCGAGGTTGATTTCCTGAGCGCCTGCGCTGGCCATCTGTATCGCCGCATCGAGAACAGAACGCTCAGATACGGCCCCCTCATAGACACACCCGAAAGCGCTCTGCAAGCCGGCGCGCACCTCAAGACCCTGTTTTAAGGCGTTCCTGATTAACCCGGTCATTGCCGATAGCGCTTCGGACGCTGATCTGTTGGCGTTTTTTCTGCTGTGACTGTCACTGACCGAAACAGACATGCTCACATGGGAAATGCCGCACTGCAGAGCCCGATCAAGTCCTTTCTCGTTAAGAATAAGCCCCGTTATCTTTGTTGCCGTCTGCGGTCCGATGGCCCGAATCAGCTCATCGGTGTCCGCCATTTGCGGGACAATCTTCGGGTGAACGAAGGAGCCGACCTGAATTCTCTTGAGACCGGCTTTGAGCAGAAGGTTGAAGAGCGCTATTTTGTTATCGAGGCTAAAAACCTGTGACTCGAGCTGAAGTCCATCCCGCATGACTTCCTCTTCCAGAATAAGGTTTGTTTGTTGCCGATTGTTCTGCACGATTATTCCTCCTCGATTTGTGATTTAGATCCATCATCAATGTTTTCTGCTCAATATGCCAACGGTAGACAAGGACAGAATGTTGTCGGTGCATAGCTATTCGTCATAAAATAGAAAAACAGATAATGTCGCTATTTATAAATTGATTGTAACAGTTCCGTATTGGAGGTTATTAACGAAAATATCACTTATTATTTGCATTGTCATTGGAAAAAATGGTAATAAAAGTGCGACTGGAAGTAATGTCGAAAGAAAAGTCAGCGCAGGGAAGCTGGTTGAGGTGATCTGTTTTTCGTGACGGTCGAACCCGAAGTCGAAAACAATGAGAGAAAGAACAGGAGACAAAGGATGGCACGAGCAATATCAGAAGAGGAAAAACAATATGCCCAGGAGTTGCTCGCACGGGCGCGGGTGGCTCAGAAGCAGATTGAAACATTGGATCAGGCAGCTGTTGACCGTGCAATTCAGGCCGTAGCCTGGGCGACCTCGAATGAGAAGACCTTCACCCGGCTGGCCCGCATGGGGGTTGATGAAAGTGGTCTCGGGGACTGGGAAGGCAGGCCGAACAAGCGCTTCAAGATCAAGGGTATTCTTCGCGATGCCCTGCGTCAGAAAAGTATGGGGATTGTGGAGGAGATACCGGAAAAAGGGTTGATCAAGTATGCCAAGCCCGTCGGTGTCATCGTGGCCCTTGTGCCAACCACTAATCCGGCCTTAACGCCCCCGGGCATGGGCATCTATGCCTTGAAGGCAAAAAATGCGGTGGTATTCTCGCCGCATCCCCGGGCCAGGAATACGACAATCGAAACAGTGGCTGTCATGCGCAAGGCCTTGGAAAAAATAGGGTTGCCGGAAGATCTCTATATCTGTGCCGAACGGCCGTCTATCCCGCTCGCCCAGGAACTGATGGCTATCTGTGATCTTACCATTGCCACCGGTGGACCGGCCATGGCCAGGTCGGCACACAGTTCGGGCAAGCCGGCCTATGCAGCCGGCCAGGGAAACGCGACGATGGTCATCGATGAGACTGCCGATATAAAAGAAGCGGCGCATAACACCATGCTCAGTAAAATGTCCGATTTCGGTTCCGGCTGCTCGGCTGACGGCAACCTGGTTGTCGAGGCAACCATCTACGATGCGTTTCTCGAACAACTGCAGCAGGAAGGCGGCTATCTGGTGACCGATGAAGAAAAGGCAAAGCTTGAGCCGGTGCTCTGGCAGGACGGCCACCGGACCATCGACACCATCGCCTGCCCCGCCCGGGTCATAGCAGAGAAGGCAGGTTTCACGATTCCTGAAGGCAAGAAGTTTCTCATTGTCAGGGAAGAGCGGATAGGCAAGGGAGTATCCGTTTTCCACCGAGAAACTTGGCACCCTGCTGTCGATATTCAAATACAGCGGGTTCGAGAATGCCTTGAAAATGGTGGAGCAAATTTATGCTACCCAGGGCAGGGGGCACTCATGCGGCATCTACAGTTTCAATGACGAACACATCCATCAACTGGCGCTGACGGCACCGGTCAGCAGGATGATGGTCCGTCAGCCCCAGTCCAAGGCCAATGCCGGCAGCTTCACAAACGGCATGCCGATGACTTCCAGCATGGGGTGCGGGGTCTGGGCCGGCAACATCAGCAACGAGAATATCTCTTTGAAGCACTACCTGAATTATACCTGGGTATCCCGGCCGACACCCGAGGACAAGCCCAGCGATGAAGAGTTGTACGGTGAGTTCTACAATACCGAGACCTGGTGAATTTGGTAAAACGGAAAAACTCAGACCATCAGTTGTCGTGACGGCCGGCAACATATGAGTTAACCGATGCTTGTCGTGCTTTTTTTTCTAGATCTTTAATCCCCCGGCAACGTGAGCCGGCAAAAACGGAGGAAACCATGAGAGGTCCTGTCGCAAACCTGTTAGTTGATTATCTTGAAGATCGCGGAGTCAAACATATTTTCGGCCTGTGCGGTCATACGAATATTGCGGTACTGTCTGCACTGGAGAACAGTTCGATTAAATTCATCAATGTCCGTCACGAGCAGATTGCCGCGCATGCGGCTGACGGTTATGCCAGGGTCACCGGGCGGGCTTCTGTGGTCATGACTCACCTGGGACCGGGGATGACCAATGCTGCAACGGGTGTTGCCAATGCAGCACTGGACTGTATCCCGATGGTGGTCATTGCCGGAGATATACCGAGTCATTACTACGGCAAGCATCCGCATCAGGAGGTTAACCTGCATGCGGACGGTGCCCAGTGTGAAATCTATCGTCCGTTCGTCAAGAGGGTATGGCGGGTGGAGCGTCCCGAGCTTCTGCCGGAAATCATGGAGAAGGCTTTCCAACTGGCGGAAAGCGGCCAGCCCGGGCCGGTTCTGGTCGATGTCCCCATGGACATCTTTTCCCTGGAAGTTGATGCTGAACTGTTCGAACGCCAGAAAAAGAATACCAGGGAACTTCGCAAACCATCGCTTGATGAAGCAACCGCAGAGGAGATCATCGATCGTCTGCTGGCGGCCAGGAAACCGGTAATTTATGCCGGAGGAGGGGTTTTGCTGGCAGACGCCTCGGCGGAACTGCGGGAACTGGTTGATCTCCTCAGCCTGCCTGTTGCGCACAGCCTGATGGGCAAAGGCGCGCTGCCGGACGATCATCCATTCATTCTCGGGATGACCGGCTTCTGGGGTACCAGGTATATTAACGAAGCATGCCGTACCGCAGATCTTATTCTCGGGCTGGGGACCCGATTCAAGGAGGCGGACTGCAGTTCCTGGTATCCGGAGTACACCTTCGATATTGCCAATACTGCCTTTATACAGATCGACATCGAGCCAAGCGAGATAGGCCGTAATTATCCCGTAGCGATTGGAGCGGTTGCCGACCTCAAGCAGGCGCTTGGTGCTCTGCTGAAGGTTGCCCGCACGCGGGTACCGCAAGGCGTTGACAAAAAGGAACTGAAACGCGAGATCGCTCGAGACAGGGCGGCATTCAAACAACGCAATGTCGAAATGGAGCAAAGCAATGCCTTTCCGATGATGCCTGAGCGGATACTCGCCGAGGTGCGTGAAGTGCTGCCCCGGGACGCCATCATCACCACCGATGTCGGCTGGAACAAGAACGGAGTCGGCCAGCAGTTCCCCGTCTACGAACCCGGCAGTATCCTCATTCCGGGCGGTTTCGCCACCATGGGTTTTGGCGGAGCGGCAGCGCTCGGGGCCAAGCTGGCCAACCCCGGGAAAGTTGTCATCGCCCTGATTGGCGATGGAGGGTTCGGGCAGAATCCGGCGTTGCTCGCTACTGCCCGGCATGAAAATATCGCGGTTATCTTTCTGATCATGGATAATGATGCCTTCGGCACGATTGCCGGACTCCAGAAGGCACATTTCAGCACGACCTTTGGAACCGTTTTTACAAAAGACGGGCAGTCAACCTCGCCGGATTATGCAGCGATCGCCCGGGCATACGGTATCGAAGGGATAAGAGTTAACGCGGCCGAAGAATTCAAACCAGCCCTGATCAACGCGATTTCATTAAACAAGCCGGTTGTTTTAGAGGTACCGATGATTAACAATCCGGTGCCGACAGACGGTCACTGGAATATCCTGGACATTTACTCGCCGGGTAAGAATATTTCCCATGTGAGCACTGATTGATTGGGATGTCCAGCTCCTCTCAGACCACTATAATACGGTAAGCCGCCTGGTTAGATCAACCGTGATCTAACCAGGCGGCTCACCTTTATAATCATGGGGATGAGGAGCGGAGAATCTGAAAAAAAGGCAGGCGGGTCAAGGATTATGATTCAGACTGGAACCATGAATGTTTATGAGGCGTTGAAGAGTGATATCGTTATGGGGAATCTATCTCCGGGCAGTAAACTCAAGATGGAAATGCTCAAGGCGCGTTACGGTATGGGGGTCAATGTTATCCGGGAAAGCCTTGCGCGACTGGCGACCGAGGACCTCGTCGATGCCGAGAACCAGAAAGGTTTCAGGGTAGCCCGGACTTCGGTCAGTCGGCTGAGAGATCTGGTTCGACTACGCATCCTCTTCGAATCCGACGGCGTAAAGCACTCGATTGAAAACGGCGGTATCGACTGGGAGACAAGCCTGGTGGCGGCGTATCACAAGCTTGAATATATTGAAAAGAAAATGCAGCAGGACGAGGAAGCACATTGTCTCAACTGGTATGAATATGACCGGGACTTCCATAACTCATTGATATCCGCTTGTGGCTCACAGCTGCATATCGACTTCCATCGGCGCGTGTTCGAACAGTACCGCCAGTATGTAATGGTGGACCTGAAGACGAATGGATTTCGCGGAGCTGCCATTATCAAGGAGCATAAGGATATTCTCGAAGCCGCTCTCGCCAGGGACTACAATAAGTGTTGTGAGTCCATAGAACTTCATCTGCATAATTTTTTGGAGCAAATAGCTTCGTGAAAGATCGGGGCGACCGGTCAACGCACGAATGGAAAACGCCTGAATAAAAATAGATCTCAAAAATAAGGTGGTTCTCGTCCCGGGGTCAAGCAGAGGTATTGGCTGGATGAGCCTGCCTCTATCGCGGCGATGGTTGCTTTTCTGGCCTCTTCGCACGCTGTCGGCACAAACGGTGCAATAATTGAAATGGACGGTGGATCGAACCGGGGAGGATACTGGTCGGCAGTAAAGCCGATCTTATGATATGTAATCTTACCATTTAGCACGTGTGGTTGGGCTGGGTCCAGCTGTCGTTTTGATTTGCTTTTAATGATCCGCGGGGTTATCCTGTCAGGCGGAACGTTCTGCTCTTTGTAAGAACAGGACCTTGTGCTGCAGAATGAAAAGGAGAGATAATGTGTTTCCGGCTCTGTTCAGACAGGATGTAACCAGTGCGTGATTCCAATGAATATCGGTCCGGGAAAAGCAGGGACATAAGACGAATATAACGATAGGAATTCACACTGGTGCTAAAAGATAAACAGAATAATACATCGTCGGCGCCTCTTGTTGACAGTCTTGCAACTGCTCTCAGTCTCCTTAATTATTTTACCGTCAAGGAACCGGAACTCTCTCTTCGCGAGTTAAGCGAAAAATCTGGACTCTATAAAAGCCGTATTCACCGCCTGTGCGCCACTCTCGTTGTGTCTGATTTTCTCATTCGTATGCCTTCATCAACATACCGGCTCGGTCCAAAACTTATGGCTCTCGGGAAAATTTATGAGAACACCAATACCCTCGTAATGATTTCCCGGCCTATCATGAAGCAATTGGCGGAGGAGGCGGGTGAGTCTGTCGCTCTTTTCCAACTCGATGGAGAGACATCCTTTTGTCTCTCGCGTGAATACGGATCTTCAAGTCTTGTGTTCACTATTCAGGAAGGGGATAACATGGAATTGCACGCCTCTGCCGCCGGCAGGGTCTTGCTGACCTATGGCTCAGCAGAGTTGCGCAAGAAAATCCTCAGCCAAACCAAATTCGAGAAATTTACTTCCGAGACAATTACCGACCCGGAGGAAATAAAGAAAGAACTTCATGTGGTTAGAAAACGGGGGTATGCGGTCAACAGGGGAGAACGGGAACTTGAAGTTGCTGCCATCGCTGCACCTATCTTCAATCATGACAACAAAGTCGATTCAACCCTTGCCATTGTCGGTCCGGTGCAACGTTTTTCCATCGATCGTGAGGAAAACATCGTGAAAAGCCTATTGCAGGCGACACGGAGAATCTCTGAGTTGCTTGGAGCTCCTGTGTGATACCATGAGCGATCCTGCGGTTACTCCTCTCAAAAATAGCAGCCTGATTGGAGTACTCCCTTTCATCCCCGTTCTGACTGGTGGTTGACTGGATCGAGCACAACATCTGATGCATCAGGCAGCAGTGAGAAAGGTTATGGCGAAGCGGATAAATGGGTACTGTACGAACTAACGGGGAGCCGGGCACCTAACCAGGAATATAACTATTAAAGGATGAAAGATGGAAAAAAATTTGTCGGGGCAAACGGCTATCGTTACTGGCGGTGCGCGCGGTATTGGTCTGGGAATTGCCAGAGAACTGGCTCATCGGGGCTGCAGGGTCGCTTTGTGGGACCTTTCATTCGATTCTTTCGATGGCTCTACTGCGGGTTTTACTCCGGTGCTGCTGCAAAAAGTAGATGTTGCTGATCTGGCTGCTGTGCAGGAAGGATATGCCGAAAGTGTAAAGGCCTTGGGACAGATCGATATTTTCATCAATAACGCGGGCATAAACGGCCCCGTGATCGATAGCTGGGAATACCCGACAGAAGCCTGGGACAAGGTCCTTCAGGTGAACCTGACAGGTATATTTTATTGCACGAAAACCGTTGTTCCCGATATGCGTGCCCGCAAGAGCGGACGCATTGTCAATATCGCTTCCATGGCCGGCAAAAATGGCGTTCCCGGTATTTGTGCCTATGCCGCGGCCAAGGGTGGCCTCATTGCCTTCACCAAGACTGTTGCCCGTGAATTGGCCGGTAGCGGGGTTTTTGTAAACGCTGTCGCGCCGGCATTGACAGAGACCGAACTGTTTGCCCAGATGACCCCCGAGCACATTAAAGCAATGACCGCTAAAATCCCCATGGGGCGTGCGGTTAAAATTGAGGACGTTGCCAGGATGGTGGCCTGGATAGCGAGCCCGGAATGCAGTTTTACAACCGGTTTCACCTTCGATGTCTCAGGAGGCCGTGCGGTGTATTAGAACAATTATTGACATGATTTTGTATCTTGTTGCGCCAATATCGCTCCAGAGCGACAATTCGTTCTATTGTTCAGATAATATTGCATTTTATCACCACCAAACCGATAAAGCAGGATGTTAGCAAAATAATTCCCTCGTGGACGGCAATTGCTAAATATATTCCTCTGGCAATTGCTTTTAAAGGTTTTCAGAAGACAAGGCGCACCGAAACACGAATAATCTTACGTGGTGATGTCAGACAGGTGCACCTCTTTACGCTAAATTGTTGGAACGTAAACCAGATCACGCTAATTTTCAGTTGGTGGAATATTCAATTTAAAGAGAGGTTGGTTGCTTCAGCTTACTCAAAATTGTTGACAGAGAAGCAACCGTTATATATCCTGTTGGTCAATACATCGTACTGTTGGTCAGGACAATAATAGTTGCCATCGTTATCAATGCCGGAGTCTGGACGAATTACAACTATGGCATTTCGGATGCTTTGGCCATCTTCAAAGGACCTGTTGTGGAAGTTCAGATGTCGAATCTTCATGCAAGGACAGAGTTTCGACACCACTCAGTCCTTTCAAAGGTCGCATAGGAGCAGGTCTGTGGCTTCCGGGGTAGCAGCTTGGTCCGATTGCCGCTAATGCCTTACTGCGAAGCCAGGGGTGAGGTTAGCTCTCAACTCTTGAGGGAATAAAGATGAGTAAACAGTATTCATTGGCTTATTTAACAGTGAGAGGATGTGAGCCTGCAGAGATGGCTTATATAGCCGCGCGTGTAGGCTATGATTATATCAGCTTAAGGCTTATCCCGATGGGGATACCCGGTGAGAATGCCTATCTTCCCGAGGATAAGGCAATGATCGCCAGAGCAAAGGCGGCTCTCAGGGAAACCGGGATCAAAGTGCTTGATATGGAATTAGCCCGCATTCTGGATGATGTCGATCCTCGCTCGTACCTGCCGGCCATGGAGGCTGCCGCTGAATTGGGTGCAAAACATCTCATTTCCTCCGCCTGGACTACAGAAAAAAGAGATCGCGCCTATATCGTTGACTGCTTTACCGAGATATGCGACCTGGCCCAGCCGCTGGACCTGACAGTGAATCTCGAGTTTCCAACCTTTTCACGTCTCACTAATTTGCAGGAAGCTGCTGACATCGTCCGCGCTGCCAATCGAACGAATGGCGGCATTCTCATCGACAGCCTTTACTTCCATTATTCACGGATTCAGCTTGCCGAGTTGAAGCAGTTACCTCGCGAGTGGTGTAATTTTATGCATATTTGTGATGCTTCGGAAAATATTCCTGCGAGCGGCCCGGATATGGTCCAAGTCGCACGGGACGTGCGACTTTATGTGGGAGAAGGATGTATCGATTTTGCCGGTCTACTGGGCAGCTTGCCCCTTATGCCCTATTCCATCGAACTGCCGAACATAAAACGTCTCAAAGAATACGGCTTCGAGGGGTATGCGCGTCGCTGTCTGGAAACTGCCAAAACGCACCTGGAGAACATAAAAACAGGAATCTAACTCACACCCCGCTCCTCTAACTTGGTTTCTCTCTAAATTGTTGCATGGCAAAGCTGAATGGCCTACCCTCTGAACCTTTGGCCGTTCAGGCATTTTAAAATAAATCCAGCCCATTTGACCAGGAGGACACCGATGCACGTTGATGGTAAAACACAATTATATGGCATTGTGGGAAAACCGGTATCTCACAGCTTAAGCCCGGCAATGCATAACGCCGCTTTCCAGCATTGTGGTCTTAACAAGGTATATCTGGCTTTTGAAGTTGAAGATATAAAACGGGCAATGGATGGCATTCGTGGTCTAGGAATTGGTGGTGTCAGCGTTACCATGCCCCACAAACAGGCGGTGATTCCGCTTTTGGATGCTATCGATCCGGTGGCACAGAGAATTGGCGCGGTGAATACGCTGCTTATCAAGGATGGCGATATTCACGGTTACAATACAGACTGGATCGGGGCTATTCAGGCCCTTGATATGATAGCTGATTTACCTGCTGCCAGCGTTCTCCTGCTCGGAGCAGGCGGGTCTGCCCGAGCCATCGGCTTTGGGCTCAAGGAAAAAGGGGTACCGGTGATAGTAGCGAACCGGACTCTTTCTAAAGGTCAGGCACTGGCCGCAGAGCTGGGCTGTGAGTGCTACCCGCTGGCCGAGATAAACCATTTAAAAGTCGATGTGCTGGTGAATACCACTTCTGTCGGTATGGTGCCAAATGTCGATGCAACTCCGGTACCTCAAGCTGTATTGGAGAACATACCCGCCGTTATGGACATTATTTATTTTCCATCTGAGACCCGGCTTCTCAGAGAGGCAAAAGAGGTCGGCTGCGAGACGGTTAACGGAATGTACATGCTTCTCTACCAGGGAGTTGCCCAGTTCGAATTATGGACCGGTTGCAATGCCCCGGTTGATGTTATGCGTGAAGTACTGTTTTCAGGCCTGGGATCTTCATCCCAGAGTCGCTCATCAGCTTGCTGTTAACACGGCTGACAGAAACCTTCCGGGAAGGTAGGCCGTAAAAAGACAGGAGATCCGGGGCAGTGCCGGTAGCAAGGGTTGTTATTTTATTTTATTAATTTGATGGAGGTTGGGCCGATGATTTCCAGTGATTCTCCGGTACGTTTAGCAGTATTTGGCAGCGGACTGGTTGGCGCAAGACATATTCAGCACATCATTGACAGCCCGTCCTGTACCCTGACGAGCGTAATCGATCCAGATCCTCAGGCAGAAATGGTGGCGGAGGCCGCTGGCGCTCACTATTTCGAAGATGTTGGCTCCTTTCTTGAAAGGCCCGATGCCGAGGGAGTGATTATTGCTACCCCCAATGAAAGTCACGCATCCCTGGGAATCAAGTGCGCCAAAGCTGGTCTGCATCTCCTTGTTGAAAAACCCATTGAAGCAGATTTGACGGCTGCCTCCGAGCTGGTCGATACTGCAGAGAAAGAAGGAGTCAAGCTGCTTGTCGGCCATCATCGTCGTTTTAACGCCTACATAGAATCTGCCAAGGAAATAATAGACAGCGGTGAGTTAGGTACGGTTTCGGCTGTCAATGTCCTGTGGGCAACGTTAAAGCCGACCAGCTACTTTGACGTGAGCTGGCGTCGTGAATCGGGCGGAGGACCGCTGCTTATCAACCTCATTCACGATATAGACAACCTGAGATATCTGTTCGGAGACATCGAACGTGTCTATGCAGAGGAAAGTAATGTCATCCGCCGTTACCCGGTCGAGGATACAGCCATTATCTCGCTTCGTTTTCGCAATGGAATTCTGGGTACAATGGTCATCTCGGATGTTGTTCCTTCACCGTACAACTTTGAATCGGGAAGTGGTGAAAATCCATTGATCTTTGACAACGGTCAGGATTGTTACTGGGTCTTTGGCACCAGGGGGACGCTGACTTTTCCGGAGGTGAAGATCTGGCATTATAGCGGAGAAGGGGAAAAGGGATGGGGAATGCCGCTTTCCTGCAAACGGATGGAAATCGAACGAACGGTACCTCTTGAGAGACAGCTTGAACATTTCTGCAGCATCATTCGAAATGATGCTGCCCCGCGCTGTTCCGGTCAGGAAGCGGTTAAGACCCTTAAAACAATCATGGCAATCAAAGAGGCAGCGTGCTCGGGGGCAGCAGTTGTAATCAGCTGACTGTCGCTTATCACCGGTTTCCTTTGCCGGCAGACGGTCTCAACCCGTGAAATTTTCAGGTTAAGGTGATGTCAGTTACAAACTATTTTGAGCCGATGCCCCAGGGTGAAAATGCTTTCGTTCTTGAGGGGAACAAGGAAATCTTCGGAGCAGGGGCTCTGGCAGAGGTCGGTGCACACGCAAAAAGTCTTGGCATGAGCCGGGTTGCGCTCTACACGGATGCTCGAGTAGGAAAACTCCAGCCGGTGGAAACGGTTTTAAAGTCTCTGCGGGAGCGCGGTATCAGGGTTTCCATTTTCGACGGTGTAGAAATCGAACCCACAGATCGTTCCCTCAAAGCCGCGATAGGTTTTGCCGAAGAAGACGATTTCGATGGATTCGTCAGCGTCGGCGGTGGTTCTGTAATGGATACCTGTAAGGCGGTCAGCCTCTACGCCAGCTATCCGCCAAAACATTTTCTCGATTACGTGAACCAACCCCTGGGCAAGGCCTTGCCGGCACCGGGGCCGCTCAAACCGCATATCGCCTGCCCGACAACGTTTGGAACGGCCAGTGAATGCACTAATGTCGCAATTTTTAATTTCCTCGAACGAGGGACCAAGGCCGGTATTTCAAACCGGGCTATCAAACCGAGCATGGGCATCATCGACCCTGATGCCCTGCGGACCCTGCCGATCCAGGTAGTCGCAGCCAATGGTATGGATGTGTTCAGTCACGCGGTGGAATCATTCACCGCCCGGCCCTTCACCCATCGACGGGCACCGGACAATCCCGCCGTGCGGCCGGTGATTCAGGGTGCCAACCCCTTCAGCGATCTTAACTGTCTTGAGGCGATACGGTTGATTGGTGAGAATCTGGTCAAAGCCGTCCACGATCCAGAAGATTTCCTCGTGCGTGAAAAATTATCCTTTGCCGGTTTATTGGCCGGGATTGGTTTTGGCACAGCCGGCTGTAACCTGCCCCACGGCATGTCCTATGCGGTTTCAGGGCTGGTGCACGACTACTACGCTGCAGGCTGGCCTCATGATCACGCACTGGTACCCCATGGCTTTTCGGTGATCATCAACTCCCCTTCGGTCTTTCGCTTCATGGGACCAACATGTCCCGAACGTCATGCACAAGCTGCCCGGGCTCTGGGTGTTGCCGACGTAGGACAACGGCCTGGCGATGACCTCGCGGCGGGTGTCATCGAGATCATGCGGACTATTGGTGTGCCTAACGGCCTGTCTGGTGTGGGGTACACGGTCGATGATCTCGACGCACTGACAGAAAAGGGTTGGAGGCAGCGACGTGTTGTTGATAATGCAGCAAGGCCGATCAGCAAAGAAGAAATGAGAGAGATGTTTGCCGGAGCTATGAAGTACTGGTGAAATGAAGTTGCATCAGAACTCTTTTCCCGGTATTGAGCCAGTTAACCTGAAAACTCAGAAGAGTGATTCTGCTACGGTATTATCAGGCTGGCGTTTTAACTATCACCTATTGTATAGCAATGCCATACCGGCTTTCAGCTGTTTTATCGGTATCTGACCCG
>CAVUYQ010000036.1:2500-152213 GCA_963745765.1 uncultured delta proteobacterium
CCCCATGCAACTTAATCGCCCTGTTAAGACTCGCTTTCGCTGCGGCTCCACCTCGCGGCTTAACCTTGCTGCATAGGGTAAGTCGTTGACTCATTATGCAAAAGGCACGCCGTCACACTGTCTTGCGACATAGTGCTCCGACTGCTTGTAAGCTAACGGTTTCAGTTTCTATTTCACTCGGGTTCCCCCGTTCTTTTCACCTTTCCCTCACGGTACTCGTTCACTATCGGTCATCGGTTAGTATTTAGCCTTGGAAGATGGTCCTCCCAGATTCCCACAAGGTTTCACGTGTCTCGTGGTACTCAGGAACTCCCTAGGGTGCTATCAAAATTTAAGATACCGGACTATCACCGTCTATGGTCGGCCTTTCCATGCCGTTCTCCTATCCAGATATGCTCCCACATTGGGGTCCTACAACCCCGGATGATAAATCACCCGGTTTGGGCTCTTCCGCGTTCGCTCGCCGCTACTGACGGAATCTCAATTGATTTCTATTCCTGCAGGTACTTAGATGTTTCAGTTCCCCGCGTTCGCTTCCTGTACCTATGTATTCAGTACGAGATGACAGGATATAACTCCCGCCGGGTTTCCCCATTCGGAAATCTCCGGATCAAAGCCTGTTAACGACTCCCCGAAGCTTATCGCAGCTTGCCACGTCCTTCATCGCCTTCCGATGCCAAGGCATCCGCCGTTAGCCCTTAGTAGCTTATCCATAAAGCCTGATTAAAAATAATTACTCAGCTACTGTAACCTCTGGAATCATCGCGACCTAAAACAACGCGGCGGCCCGAAGACCCGTGCGTCAATCGCCTCCAGAGGATTTTTTCTTACTCTACTATTCAATTATCAAAGATCAATTTAACTCGTCCCAGGACCTTACGCCCTGAGGTTTGATTTCACTTACAGGAAATCAAACCTCAATTCGCAGCTTCTCCGACACCCTGACATGGTGGAGGTGAACGGGATCGAACCGATGGCCTCCTGCGTGCAAGGCAGGCGCTCTCCCAGCTGAGCTACACCCCCGTATCAGATGTCAGAGGACAGAAATCAGCACCCTATCTGCTCCCTGTCCTCTGTCGTCTGATAATGGTGGGCCTAGGTGGACTTGAACCACCGACCTCACGCTTATCAGGCGTGCGCTCTAACCAGCTGAGCTATAGGCCCCTTAAAACCAGATGTTTTGGTTTTATGCCGCGTCGCTGCTCACAACAAGTGTCCTCAGCATACTTTATGTACGCTTCCGGTACTCGTTGTTCGCGCTCCTTGCCTAAATCCCAAAACATCCGGTTTTAAGCAACTCCGCAGTCCCAAGAAGACACCAGCTGGTTTATTCGTTCTATCTACTGAATCTCTAAAAGATCAAAGCGATCCTTCAAAACCGAATAGCAAAGCAAACGGGGTTAATCCCCATGCAGGTCAAGCCTGCTTCTTCCTTAAAAAGGAGGTGATCCAGCCCCAGGTTCCCCTAGGGCTACCTTGTTACGACTTCACCCCAGTTACCAGCCATACCTTGGCAGCCTGCCCCCTTGCGGTTAGCTCAACTGCTTCTGGTACAACCAACTCCCGTGGTGTGACGGGCGGTGTGTACAAGGCCCGGGAACGTATTCACCGCGGCGTGCTGATCCGCGATTACTAGCGATTCCAACTTCATGGAGTCGAGTTGCAGACTCCAATCCGGACTGAGACATGTTTTACGGGATTCGCTCCTTATCGCTAAGTGGCTGCCCTTTGTACCTGCCATTGTAGTACGTGTGTAGCCCTGGTCATAAAGGCCATGAGGACTTGACGTCATCCCCACCTTCCTCCGGTTTGACACCGGCAGTCCCTTTAGAGTGCCCAACTAAATGCTGGCAACTAAAGGCAAGGGTTGCGCTCGTTGCGGGACTTAACCCAACATCTCACGACACGAGCTGACGACAGCCATGCAGCACCTGTCACCAGGTTCCTCTTGCGAGGCACTCTCTAGTTTCCTAGAGATTCCCGGGATGTCAAGACCAGGTAAGGTTCTTCGCGTTGCGTCGAATTAAACCACATACTCCACCGCTTGTGCGGGCCCCCGTCAATTCCTTTGAGTTTTAATCTTGCGACCGTACTCCCCAGGCGGTGAACTTAATGCGTTAGCTGCGGTAATGAGACGATTAACCATCCCAACACCTAGTTCACATCGTTTACGGCGTGGACTACCAGGGTATCTAATCCTGTTTGCTCCCCACGCTTTCGCACCTCAGCGTCAGTATTTGGCCAGGTGGTCGCCTTCGCCACCGGTATTCCTCCCGATATCTACGAATTTCACCTCTACACCGGGAATTCCACCACCCCCTCCAATACTCAAGTCTGCCAGTTTCAAATGCACTTCCATGGTTGAGCCATGGACTTTCACATCTGACTTAACAAACCGCCTACGCGCGCTTTACGCCCAGTAATTCCGAACAACGCTTGCACCCTCCGTATTACCGCGGCTGCTGGCACGGAGTTAGCCGGTGCTTCCTTTGATGGTACCGTCAAACTATACACGATATTAAGCTATTAGCACTTCTTTCCATCTGACAGGATTTTACAACCCGAAGGCCTTCATCATCCACGCGGCGTCGCTGCGTCAGGGTTTCCCCCATTGCGCAATATTCCTCACTGCTGCCTCCCGTAGGAGTCTGGTCCGTGTTCCAGTTCCAGTGTGGCGGATCATCCTCTCAGACCCGCTAACCATCGTTGCCTTGGTAGGCCATTACCCTACCAACTAGCTAATGGTACGCAAGCTCCTCCCCGCACAATAGCTTTCATGAAGAGGCCATCTTTCTCTGAAAAAAGTTATTATTCCAGACGTATCCGGTATTAGCTCACCTTTCGGTGGGTTATCCCAAATGCGAGGGTAGATTACTTACGCGTTACTCACCCGTGCGCCACTCTACTAAAGTTCCGAAGAACTCGTTCGCGTTCGACTTGCATGTGTTAAGCACGCCGCCAGCGTTCGTTCTGAGCCAGGATCAAACTCTCCAGTTTGATATCCTAGACCGCCGTTAGGCGGTTACTTATATAGTGCTAATGTTATATAAGAGCTCTCTTTGAATTACATTACAAAGATGCCCTACTGTGTCCTACGACACGTGGGCCCGTTTGCTGTTGTTGTTATTCAGTTTTCAAGGATCATGTGACGGCCCCGGAAGTACTCCGCGACCGCGCACTCACAGGGAGTGCGAAAGAGCATTAAATTAATATGTCTGATGCCTTATGTCAATAACTAAATTGACCCATGCCGCTTCTTTGTCCCCCAACGAAGATCTCTCCCCGTCTGCAGGACCGCGGCACACTACTTGATCATTGCCGCCTTGTCAATAGATGCTTTATCCTCATTAAAAAATATAATGGTAAGCAACAGCGGCTGTTGCTATTTTATTCATATAATGGAACATATAGGTTCTCAGGAAGAAAGTGTCTTTAGGCCGCAGAAAGGCGGATTACCCGTTGAACATGTCCGGAATACATAGATCCTATGAAAAATAAAAAAGAGTTGCTGAGGGCATTGCCGAAGGTTGATGAGTGTCTGCTTAAAATGAGTGAATATCTCGAGCAAGAATAAGGTTCCGCTCCGTCTGGCAAAAAAAGCGGTGCAGGACAAAATCGACACGGTACGACAGGCAATCCTGGCAGATGAAAAAGGAACGGTCCCTGAAACATCCGAACAATGGCAGAAGATTTTTGCCAAACATATCAGCAGCGCTTTGTAGACCGAATCTGCAGAGGGTCATCAACGCAACCGGAGTGATCGTTCATACAAACCTTGGGCGTTCCCTGCTCTCTGAAGACGCGACCATTCAGCTTCACCATGCCAGCAGACATTATACGAATCTTGAGTTTGATCTAAGAACAGGCAAGCGTGGCAGCAGATATGCACTGGTGGAAGAGATTATCTGCGATCTGACCGGAGCCGAAGCAGCACTTGTTGTGAACAACAACGCGGCGGCGGTATTGATTGCCCTGGAGACCCTTGCCCACGGCAGGGAAGTCATTGTTTCCCGCGGGCAGCTTGTCGAGATCGGAGGTTCTTTTCGAATTCCCGATGTGATGACAAAAAGCGGTGCTCATCTTGTCGAGGTGGGTGCCACCAACAGAACCCATCTCTATGATTATGAAGGTGCTGTTACCGAGAAGACCTCGATGCTGTTGCGCGTTCATACCTCGAATTTCAGGATTGTTGGATTCACTTCTGAGGTTTCAGTAGAAGAGATGGTCGCACTTGCAAAGAAATATGATCTCGCGGTGATGGAAGACCTTGGCAGCGGTTGTCTTATGGATATGTCACGATTTGGCCTGCCGTCTGAGCAGACAGTACAGGAAGTTGTTAAAGCGGGCGCCGATGTAGTTACTTTCAGTGGCGACAAACTGCTTGGCGGACCTCAGGCAGGTATTATCGTAGGAAATAAGAAATATATAGAGAGGATCAAAAAAAATCCGCTTAACCGGGCAGTCCGGATAGACAAGTTTACGCTGGCCTCACTCGAAAGTGTTCTGCGCAGCTACTATGATCTCGAAAAAGCGTTAAAGGATATTCCGACCCTGCGCATGATAAGTGAAGATCCGAGCGATGTGAGAAAACGTGCTCAAAAATTTACTCGAAGAGCAGGGGGAAAAGTGCGGAATCACTGTGTCATGAAAGTGGTTCCGACTGCTTCCCGCGTAGGCGGCGGGGCCTTGCCAGAATATAATCTTCCCAGCTGGGCGGTTGAGATGCTCCCGACAAGGGAAGATGTCAGCAAGCTTGAACGCGATTTCAGAGAACTGGAAATACCTGTTATCGGCAGGATTGAGCACGACCGTTTCCTTTTTGACTTTAAAACCGTGCAGGGACATGAAGTGGCTGAACTCGCTGATCTTATCGTCGCCTATTTTCTCCTCGGTTCCTGAATATGCGTCCTGTTTCATTTCCTCTCACACTGGTTCCCGGCGCAGCACGCAAGGCCGACTATATTGTTTTTGCTTCCAGGTACAGGCAGGTCTTCAAGAAGATAATCCCGACATCATCAGATGTCCTTTTCCTTAGTTTACCGGCCTTGCGGAACTATGAGATGGGTATGGAAAGCGATGAAAAGAACAGGATCATCCAGCATGTCCAGGCAAAGCGTCAACCGCTGAAAGCCGGCTCTACGACGATTTTGTTTCCATTGACTGCAGAGGGCGACGACCTTCTTGTTGCCGTTGTCTCAGGTATTGACCCTGTTGTTGTTGAAAAAGCCTCCGATGAGTGGCTGCGTGAGAGCAGCGGTGCCCTTGAACGGGAATTCGCTCAAATCAGGAAAGGTGGCAGTGACTCGATATCGTCATTGTATAATGCTTTTCTGTTTAGTGAGATGCTTAGCGCAAATGAAGGTGAGAAAGATTTTCACGTTGTATTGGTGGAGCTTCTGCCGCGGGCGCGATCCCCCAGAGATGCCTTTTCTCATGTCCTCAGGATGTCTCGTTCTTTAGCTGAATACAACC
Source organism: uncultured delta proteobacterium (assembly GCA_963745765.1). Classification (GTDB taxonomy): domain Bacteria; phylum Desulfobacterota; class Desulfobulbia; order Desulfobulbales; family Desulfocapsaceae; genus Ww85. Next base: position 7,973 of record CAVUYQ010000036.1, read on the forward strand.
GGTTCTCTTTTCCCCTGTTTCATCTCGGCCAGTCTGTTTTCGCGTTCATTCTGCCTGATCGTGATCGTCAATTCCTGAAAACGTTCTGCCTGTCCCTTATTACCTTCATGAAAATGAAACAGGCAAAAAGGGTGCATTGCGGCTGCAGCAGTTTGAATATAAACCGGTCGGAGCGGCTGCTGGGGGGATCTAAACGAATGGTCATCGTTGATGAAGCCTGGCATGCCCTGCACGTTGCCTGCAGGCGGGGACCTTTTGCCTTCTGCGACTATGATATCCTGGCAAACCCGGAGAATTTCCCGCTCCAGCCGGTGTCGCGGAGTACGCTTGCCGGACTGCAGCGCCGCTGGAGGCATATGGACAGATTTTGTCTGGTCTGTCTTACGCCTGATTTTGAGAACAGGAGCCGCCTCGATACCCCGGTGAGAGACCTTCTTGACGGAGAGAATCTTGTTATCGATAAGAACGGCTATTTTGTCATAAAGCATGATCTTGAAGCCGAAGAAGGCAAAATGTGGGCTCTTGAGATGATCAATCGCTTGAAGGAGAGACATGGCAATGGTTATTCATTCTCGGCCGGGGTAAGCAGCTATCCGTTTGAAAATTACCCGAAATCCCGGATTGTACGTAACTGTCAGAAAGCGCTTGTGCATGGTGCCTTTTTCGGCCCCGGAAGTTGTGTTGTTTTTGACGCACTCAGCTTGAACATCAGTGGTGATATCTATTTTGGCGAGGGCGACCTGTTGCATGCTGTCCGTGAGTATCGACACGGCAATGACCTGGCCGGGTTTGACAGTAACCTGTTGAACAGCCTTGGTGTTACCTATGCCCTTATGAATAGGACCTCGGAGGCCTTGAAGACGTTTGACAAGGTGCTTGAGCGGGAACCGAAAAATTTCATGGCACTTTATAATAAAGGTTTGATCGAGCAGTCTACAGGAAACCATGCAACAGCCTCTTACTGTTTTAATGCAGCACTGAAGTTACATGATCCTGCTGATGCTGAAGAACGCGGTGCCCTGAACGACCTGAACTATCAGTTGGGTATAGCATTGTTTCATTGTGGAGAATTCAGACAGAGCGCAGAACAGCTTGAATTCTGGTATGAAGAGCAGCAGGACAAAAAGTCGGCAGGAAAGTGCTGCCGATTTATAGGTGTCAGCTATTATCATCTTGACCGTGTCCCTGAGGCCTCCACATGGCTGCAGCGAGGGCTTTCTTTTGACGAGTTTGATGGTGAGGCACTGAGCCTGTTGAGTGAATTATATCTCAAAGAAAAACAGGGAGACGAGATTGCGCTGCGCCTGGCGGAGAAGAGTGTTGAAATCGACAACACTAACTGCATATTTCTCTTGCGTTACGGACGGGCCCTGGCTTCCTGCGGGTATGACAGTGAGGCCATAGCATATTTTAAAAGATGTGGCGGTTGGAAAAAGACACGCCATGAGGCCTGGTTCGAGCTGATGTCTGTTTACCTGCGTCAGAAAAATGAGCAGAAGGCTCGGTTATATGAAAAGAAACTCAACAACAGTCGTACCGGGGTGAATGCAAAAAGAGGGCGAATGTGATACCGGCAGAATAATCGCGAAGAGGGAAATATGAAACAGGAAGAGAACCGTTGGATAAAGCAGGAACCGAAGTATGTCCTCGATAATTCGATTGTTGGCGATTCATGGCGCATGTTTCGAATCATGGGGGAATTTGTGGAGGGCTTTGATACCTTGTCGGCCGTTCCTCTCCCGGCAGTAACTATTTATGGCTCTGCCCGAACACCGGTGGATCATCCGTGGTACACGCTGACTGAACGTGTCGCTTATGAACTTGCGCTTGCAGGTTATGCTGTTATTACCGGAGGGGGGCCCGGATTAATGGAAGCGGCGAATAAAGGTGCCGCGGATGCGGGCGGTGTCTCAATCGGCCTCAACATCAGCCTTCCGCACGAACAGCGGACGAACCAATATACTAATTTCCCTTTACATTTCAAATATTTTTTTGTTAGAAAAGTGATGTTCATGAAGTATTCAACGGCCTTTGTCTGTATGCCGGGTGGCTTCGGATCCATGGATGAACTCTTTGAATGCATGACGCTGATTCAGACCCAGAGGATTAAACCGTTCCCAATAATTCTTGTGGGAAGTAAATTCTGGACTGGACTTGTGGATTGGATCAGAGATACAATGCTTGATAATGGTACGATAAATCAAGAAGACCTGCATCTGTTCCGGATTATCGATGATCCTGATGACGTTGTTCAATATATAAAAGAACATGCTGTCACCGGCTAAGGGTTTCGACAAGACGTGAAGACCATAAATGGATTTTCCGATCAGACAAGAGAAGGGATGCTTGTAATCAACAGTGTGTGACATGAGGTGATGGTATGGCTCAAATCGATGCATTTTTCAAATTGATGAATGACGAGGGTGCTTCGGATTTGCATATGGTTGCCGAACAGCAGCCGGTATTAAGGATTCGCGGGGACATGGAGCGGGTCAAATTCAAGAAGCTCAACAACGAGGAGCTCAAGGCCATGCTCTATGAGATCTGTCCGGAGGACAGAATCAAGCGCTTCGAAGAGACCGGTGATATTGATTTCGGTTATGAGATACCCGGTCTGGCTCGTTACCGATGTAACTTTTTTCAACAGAAATACGGTATTGGCGCCGTTTTTCGTGAGATTCCCAGTGAGATAATGACCTGTGAGCAACTGGGATTGCCTAAAGTTATAGCAAGGCTTGCCCATCTTCCCAAAGGATTGGTGCTGGTGACCGGGCCGACCGGCTCAGGTAAATCAACTACCCTGGCCGCTATTGTCGATGAGGCCAATAAGGTCCGCAAAGACCATATCCTCACCATTGAGGATCCACTTGAATTTGTTCATAAATCACAGAAGTGCGTTATAAACCATCGTGAAGTCGGCACGCATACAAAAGGTTTTGCTCAGGCGCTTCGCGGCGCCCTTCGGGAAGATCCGGACATTATCATGGTAGGCGAGATGCGAGATCTTGAGACAATTTCACTTGCCATGGAAGCCTCGATGACCGGACATCTGGTCTTTGGTACCTTGCATACGCTGAATGCTATGAAGACCGTTGATCGTATTATTGAAATTTATCCCGCCGGCCAGCAGGGCCAGATCAGGTCCACGCTGGCTGATGCCTTGCGGGCTGTTATCTCCCAAACCCTGTTCAAACGGGTTGATGTTAAATCGCGTGTTGCGGCAATGGAGATTCTCATTGCCACCCCGGCAGTTCGAAACCTGATCAGGGAAGCGAAGACCTATCAGATTATGTCAGTCATGCAGACCGGTAAAAAATACGGTATGCAGACCATGGATGATTCGATACTGGAATACCTGGAAAAGAAGATGATCAGCGCTGATGACGCCTATTCAAATTGCATCGAGAAATCCAAATTTGTCAAATTTCTTCGTAAGCCTCCATCAGATTTTACCGAGGTGTAACAGGATAAAAGCGCCGTTTAACAGGCGGTGCGTGAACCATTGTCCTCTGATAGCCCCGGACCGTATAGCCGTTTTTTGTCTCTGATATCATAATACTGCCGTCCATGCTCGTGGCCAATAGTCGTATCTTCTGTTGTGCGGCATGTTTCAAGGTCGCGGGAGACGGGAAGAGTTCCTGCCTCTTGTCTGCCGTTGAGACAACCATGAAAGTCGGTTGAACTGCTGATAGAAAGACGACAGAGTTTGACGTGGATGAACCGTGATGGGGAGACAGCAGAATGTCGGCTGCAAGATGCTCCTGCCGGGCAACAAGTTCCTGTTCCATCCTCGTTCGTGATATCACCGGGGAAAAGTACCGAGAATGACGGGGTATCCAGTCTTATAACTAATCCGTTATCGTCTTCATGGAGAGCGTTCCAGCCTTCTGAAAGATTATGCCGCGCCGAACTCAATACCGATAACTGCGAACCTTGTTCGGAAATGATTATTTCTTTTCCAGGTACGGCAAGATCAATAGCGGCCTTTTCAGCCATCAGGCAGAGGTGCCTGAATCCTGGTTTTGTTGCCGTAAGCGAGGAAAGCCAGATCCTTTTCGGTCTGAAACGCGAAATGAGCGACGGTATGCCATTGTAATGGTCGGCATCTTCGTGGGTAATGATAATGTCATCGAGTCTGGCAATGTTGAGGCGCCAGAGAAACGGAGCGAGTATCTGTTCTCCACAGTCAAAACCCGGTGCTGTTTTTCCCCCTCCATCAATGAGGATATTTCTTCCTCCGGCAAGTTCAATGAGACTGGCACTGCCATGGCCTATATCTATAAATGTTACTCTATTTTTCTGCCTGAACATTCCGGTCAAACCAGTGAGAGGATAAAGAAAGAGAAAAAGACACACCAGCATGCCGATGAGAGCCGGTCTGGTGAATCGTCTATTCCTGCCGGAGAGAAAGAGCAGCACGAGGGACGCGTAATAGGTGGTAATCAGCCAGAGAGGAGGGTCAGGCAGCCACAGGGTACTCCGTGGCAGCGCAGAAAGGGCCGTTGCCGTTTTTTCCGAAAATGAAAGACCCACCATCCCTATCTGTAAAAGAAAGGTCGCCAGGGATGGGCTTATCGCCAGAAATGGCAGGGCGAGGAAACCGAAAGGCAGTGCCCAGAGGCAGATGAGCGGTTCTATGACAAGGTTGGCGGGAATGGTAACGAGGGAAAAACGATTGAAATGATACAAGAGTAATGGAAAGGTACCGAGTGTCGCACTGATAGTTATGCTGACAGCGCCCCAGAGCCACCTGATAAGATTTGCGACGAGCGGCTGTTTTTCAGATGCGCGTCCATCTTTTTGGGCCTGAAACCAGGAAAGGATAGCAGGTGCGAACATAATGATCGAGGCGACTGCGGTGAAACTGAGTTGAAAGGAGGCACTTTCAAGCGTAAGCGGATCGAGCACAAGAAGCAATAATGCAGCACCTGCGAGAAGCGTCAGGGGGGATTTTACCCGGTTTACCACAAGGGCGGTTATCACGAAAACGGACATGATAAACGAACGCATGACCGGTGCCGCACTTCCTGCCAGAAGCGTGTAACACATCAGTGGTAAAAGGCAGATAAGCAGGGAGAGTTTGCGTACATTTACCGTCGAATATGGCGCGGGATGAGCGGCGGAGCAGCCAGAATGTTGTCTGAAAAAGAAGAAACGCCGAGAAGTGCCATATGCATTCCTGATATGGCAAGAATATGCATCACACCGGCTCCCTTGAACGATTCAAGTAAGGTAGGGTCTAAGTCCAGACTTGTCTCCGATCAAAAGAGCCCGGTACAGGCCAGCCGCATTGGCTGGCAGCAGATCATTCAAACGGAAGGCGACCAGTGCCCTGATACGTTCCACCCGCTGGCGCCATGAATGTTGGTCTGGCTTGCCGGCAATACGCACGGGCTGAATGAAAAGCGGTGACCTGACTGCTGCGCGCAGGAAGATATTTTTTCCGGCAAGATACTGAGGATAATCGAATACTCCCGGGGTATTGTTAACTCTTGGCCGCATCAGGACAGAACGCACGGAGACGGTATCACCGGGCAGAATAGTTCGAGGCCAGCTCCCCTGCAGACTCATTAAGATCAACCCGGATGCTGATTTAAAGTGCTGCATTGAACGAGTCCGGAAATACTGGAGATCGATCACTGCCCTGCTTACCTGCTCGTTACCTGCTTCTATTTCAGTAATGGTTCCGAGGATGACCGTTTCCCTTTTCTCATTGATGAGTGCCAGGCCGCTAAATGGCTCAGCAGAAAATGATCTCCGCTGGGTGGCGTGCATCGCACCGATAAGCAGAAAGCAGATACCGATTAAAAAGAGCAGCAGGCCGTTCAGCCTGAACCGCCAGCAGATAAGCGCCAGGATCAGCAGAATGGCGACTGTGTAAGGTACCGGTTCTGGAGCGGCGGGATAGAAGGAGCTGACTGCTATGCCTGCAGCATAGCAGAGGGTGATAATGATCAGAGGATATCTCTGTAGGCTGTGTCGAATCGTAGTCATCTAAACTTTTTGATAACAATTATCTCTACGCTGGTATTACCGATAACTGCCATGTACCCTTCCTCACCTTTCTTCCATATGTGCCGAGGCGCCGAAGGAGGGGATGGTGGCTGCCTGCCTGAGGCTGTCAGTAAACTTATTCCTGCCGCCTTTCCGGAAAAAGTAACTCAGTAATTATATGTTGAAAAATAATGAAATGAAAGAAACTCGCAGGCAGGTGAGAGAATTCATGCCAGCGGTAATCATCCAACAGGGGACGACAAAACAAGCGGGTATCTTTGGAGGCGGAAAGGAGTTGTTTTCACAGGCATTGTCTGACGGCAGCGATATGTGCTGCCAGTACATCCTGCTGTTTTTCTGTAAATTGCCGTGCACGATTTCCGTAAATATGACGCAGTTCTTCTGAAATGATGAGCTGCTCAAGCATATTCTCCAGGGATGGTTGATCGGTTACCTGAAAGGCCGCGCCGATTTCGAGCAGTGCGGAACTGATTTCTGAAAAATCTTCCATAAAAGGACCGAATAGCAGCGGCTTGCCCTGCCGCGAAGCCTCGAGTGGATTGTGTCCGCCCTCCGGGACGAGGCTGCCGCCGATAAAGGTGATATCGGCCGATGCGTAGATCGAACCGAGATCACCGATGGTATCGAGTATGGTGATATCTGTTTCCGCCTTGTTTGATGTCGAGTAGAGCACAACTGAAAGACCTGCTGTTCGTGCAAGTTCTGCTATGGCGCTGCTCCTGCCGACCTGCCGTGGCGCGATGACCATGTGCAGGTCATAACCTTTTTTGCGCAGATTATGGTAGGACGATATAAGGGCTTTTTCTTCGCCATCATGGGTTGAACCGCCAATGATGGTAAGTCGGCCGGGTGAGGTGTTGACCTGGGCTGTTAAGGCCTGACGAGAACAGTCAGCGGGAGATGCGAACTTGAGATTGCCGATGGTTTTCAGCTTATCGCGCGGGATACCGAGTTGTTGCATGTTTTCGGTATCCTGCTCGGTTTGCATGCAGAGCAGGGCAAACAGGTTAAACATCGGCTTGAAAAAGAAGTCATAGCGAAGATAGGAACGCATCGAACGGCTGGAAATTCTGCCGTTAACCAGAAGAGCCTGGACTCCCCGGCAGGCGCAGCCGTTGAGAAAGTTTGGCCAGAAATCAGTTTCCACGAGGATAAAGAGATCGGGCTTAATCTGTTTCATGAACCGGCTGACAACAAAACGAATATCAAGAGGAAAGGGGACGAGGCTGTCGGCCCAGGGGCCTATCAGCGACTCGGCTAGTTTTTGACCACTTGCGGTTGTGGCTGAAAAGACGAGATTGCTCCGGGGGATCTCAGAACGCAGAGCCTGGACAAGCGGTACCGCGGAGGTTACTTCGCCGACAGAAAGGGCATGGATCCAGATTGTTGGGTAATGATCATCCTCTTTTGCCGGCGGCTTGAGGCCAAATCCAAGACGGCGCAGGATGTTTTTTCGCTTTCCTTTATTTCCGATCAGGTAGAGCGGAAAGAGCAGAATGAACAGCGGAGCGAGGAGCAGTTGCAGGATATTGTAAAACAGTATCATAAATTCATTGGCTTAATTGGTAATTTTGTTAGTACCATAGCAAATGTTGGATAAAAAGTAACCATCTACGCAACAACACATGGCGTATCCCATAACACACTGACATGAATATAATCCTGCTTGAACCGGACGAGATGGAAGGCAAGACGGCCGTTCTTCGCGATGATCGGGCCAGACATATTGTCAAGGTGCTGCGATTGATTCCGGGTGATACCGTAAAGGTCGGCATGATAAACGGAAAGCTTGGTTCGGGCATCATAAAACAACTCTCTTCGAGCCAGCCTTATAGTGCGACCCTGGATGTCAGGCTCGAGCATGACCCGCCGCACGCACCACCCGTGGATATTTTGCTTGCCCTGCCGCGGCCCATCATGTTTCGCCGGATACTCAGCCAGCTTGCCACCCTGGGCATCGGACACCTGTATGTCGTCAACGCAAACCGGGTTGAAAAAAGCTTCTGGAACGGATCGATTACCAATGAGGAATCCTGCCGGAAATATTTTCTTGATGGCCTGGCCCAGGCGATGGATACCCGGTTGCCGGGGATATCATTTCACCGGGGCTTTAAACCGTTTATGGAGGAGTTTGCCCAGCTGGCAGCAGCGTATAAACTATTGCTTCTGGCGCACCCCGATTGCCGTGACACCATTGTTGAGGTGTTTAAGCCCGGTCGCGGCCGGATCCTTCTGGCCATAGGTCCCGAAGGTGGCTGGGTGGATTATGAGGTAAAGAGGATGATTGAGGCCGGGTTTTCAATGTTCAGCATCGGAGTGCGCATTCTGAAAGTCGAAACCGCGGTAACGGCCCTTCACAGTATGGTGTCGCTTATGAATAGCAGATAATGAGAGAGATCCTGAGCGGAGTACCATTTTCTGAAACCGGGTACAGGTATTCCAGTCCACCGTCAGTCCGCCTGCGGGCGGGCATGAAAGAAGTGATGGATCCTGCCGGCCAGATCCGGACCGATACCTTCAACTGCCTGTAGCTCTTCGATGCTTGCCTGGGAGATTTTTTTGATGCTGCCAAAGCCGGGTAAGCAGTTTCTTTCTTGTTGTCGGACCGACGCCGGGAATGTTGTCCAGTCGGGAAGCCAGCGTATTCTTTCTTCTCAGGGAGCGATGAAAGGTGATGCCATAGCGGTGTGCTTCATCCCTGATGCGCATCAGGTAGAGCAGTACCGGGTTATGGGATGGAAGAATGATAGGGTTCTTTCTTCCCGGTTTATACAGCTTTTCTCCCTCGTCAATCCGTTCTTTGGCGATGCCTAACAGGTTGAGCGATGTGCCGAGCTGCAGATCCTGTGCCGCCGCCATGGCGATGCCGAGTTGGCCCCGTCCACCATCGACCATAAAGAGATCGGGCAAATCGTTATGTTCTATTCCTCTTTTAAAACGCCGGTATATGACCTCCTTCATCATCGCGTAATCATCGGGTCCCTGCACCGTCGCTATTTTATAATGACGATATAATTGTTTGTCCGGTTCACCATGCGAAAAACGGACGAGTGAGCCGACCGCTGAGGTTCCGCTTATGTTTGATATATCGAGGCACTCGATGATATCAGGTGCTGAAGGAAGCCTGATCTTTCTGACCATTGATTCCGCAAGCGTCTGCCATGACTGGGCTTTTCTGTCTTTTTCCTCAAAAAACTGGTGCGCATTGGTGTTGGCCATTTTTACCAGATTGAGCTGGTCGCCGCGCTGTGGCACCGACAGTCTTACTTTTCTGTTGGCAATTTCCGAGAACCTCTCTACCAGCAGGGTCTGATCTTCAATTGCATGGGGCAGCAGTATTTCCGGTGGAGGAGGCGACTGTTCATCATAGAATTGCTTGATAATCTGCGACAGAATAGCGGGATCGTCTCCATAGGGATCTTTCAGGAAAAATCGCCGGCTGCCCTTGATCGTCCCGTCCCTGATAAGAAGGAAGGTGGAGCATACCGAGGCACCATGCCGGAAAAAACCGAATACATCCTTGTCCTTACCGGAATGTGTCACCATGAGCTGCTTTTCAATGGTTTTACTTAGTGCCGCCATCTGGTCCCTGATGGCGGCGGCTTTTTCGAAGGCCAGACTGTCGGAGGCCAGTTGCATATCCTTTTTGAGATTTGCCAGTAAGTCACTGTTGCGGCCGTCCAGAAACATGACGACCTTTTCAACCATCGCCATATAGGTAGCATGATCCGCCTTGCCGGCGCAGGGGGCAAGACAGCTGTTCATCTGGTGATTGAGACAGGGACGTTTCCGGGGGATGAGGACCGCTCCTTTACAGCGCCGCAGCGGAAACATGGACGAGAGCAGTTTTAATGTCGCCCACATGGAGGATACCGAGGAATAGGGACCAAAATAGCGGGCGCCATCCTTTTTTTTTCGCCGGGTCATATATACCCGAGGCCATTGTTCCTGAACGGTGACCTTGATTAATGGGAAGGATTTGTCATCTCTCAGTATTACGTTATATTTTGGCCGGTGCCGCTTTATCAGGGAGGCCTCAAGAATCAGTGCTTCCTTCTCGGTCCGTGTTATCAGGATATCTACCTTTTCGACATGGCTGATCATGACAGCGGTCTTGCTGTGGGATACTCCTGAAAAATGAACATAGGAAGCCAGTCTTTTGCTCAGGTCCTTTGCCTTGCCGACATAGATGATGGCTGCTGAGCCATCGACCATCAGGTAGACACCTGGCGAATGGGGAACTGATTTCAGGAAGTTCTGATCGAGCATGGGGTGAATGGAAAAGGTAAAGACCTGCTGTTTAAATCAAGAGCAACAATTCATACCTACAAGATATCGATGGTCTGAGTTTATGTCAATCGTATGTATCCTTCCACGCCGGCGGCTGGCAGCAGGCCAGATTGTCATTCCGGTTAGTAATAAACGGCCGAAGCTGAATGTTTCGGCATAGGAAAGGGGCCCGGAACAAAAGTTAATGCCGCAATCGGTACCTCATCAGATATTGCTGCTATCGAGCTTGAAATCGAAAAGGTCCGCACAGCAGATAGAGAAAAAGCGGATACCCTTATGGAACTTTTATCCGGAGAAGACCTTGACCTGATCAGCCGCGAGGTTCTCCGAGCAATATCGCTACCGATTGGCAATGTTCCGTTGTACCAGGCTTTTGCTGAAACAGCGCGAACAAGCTTGAGAACAAGCTTTATGCGGAATACCTGTACGATGTGCGGTGATTTTTGTACCACGAAGGGAGGCATTACACTCTTTGCGGCCGATATCTCGCCGGAGAAGACACGCGATGCTGCTTGATAATCGACGTAAGCGCGGATGGCCATTCGCCGTTTACCTGTCCGTAAAAACAGGTTACTATGGGCGTCAACGAAGATAACTGACTAAAAAACCTGACAGTTATCTTTCCGCTGAGCTGTTTGTTAAAAGCAATCTGTCCGGATATTGAGGTCTCGTTGGACAATGGATGAACCAAGGATTCTAGAAGCTTATGCCAAGCGTCAGTGTAATAATACCCTGCTATAACCAGGGAGCCTACCTTGATGAAGCAGTCGGCTCTGTGCTTGCTCAGACCTATCGGGATTTTGAGATCATCATTGTTAATGATGGATCAACTGATGAGTTCACCAACAAAAAATGTGAATCTTACGCAGATGAAAAAATTAAACTGCTGACCACCGATAATCAGGGTCTTGCCGCTGCCCGCAACAACGGTATCGCTCTTGCCCGAGGGAAATATATACTGCCGCTCGACGGGGATGACCTCATTGAACCGGCCTACATCTCGGAAGCTGTTGCCGTGCTGGATGCTGAGCCGGATACCGGCATCGTCTATTGTCATGCCCGTCTTTTCGGAGCGGTAGAGACGGACTGGCTGTTGCCGGAATACTGCATCGAAGAGATGGTGAGGGATAATGTGATTTTCTGTACGGCATTGTTCAGAAAATCAGACTGGGAACTGGTAGGTGGCTATGATCCCGGTATGATTTACGGTTGGGAAGATTATGATTTCTGGCTGTCCCTGATAGAGCGGGGAAGGGAGGTAAAACAGTTGAAGGGCTCCTATTTTCGTTACCGGGTCACTGCCGATTCGATGGTCAGGAGCAAAGAGAAATGGCAGAAAATCGAAATGTTCCGGCGCATTTACCTGCGTCATTCGGAAATAATTGCTCTTCACATTGATTCATGGCTTGAAGTGCTGGTGGATGCAAGAGAAAAATATCTCATCAGCCGGCTCTACATTGATTGCGGCCGCGGGATGAACGACACGGACAGTATTGCCAGAAAGGTTGAACCGGGAACCAGAACAATTGTCTTTGATGTTGAAGAATTCAGTGTCCGGCAAGCCTTTCGTTTCGATCCTGTGAACTGTCCGGTCTGTCTTGAAATCCATACGATACGTTTCTTTGACGGCACGGAGGAGAAAGCATATGATCTTGCGTGCTTGAATTCAAATGCTCTTTACCGGTCAAAAAATTATTTCCGGTTCGATACGGCCGATCCCCAAATCTATTTTGCAGGTGATAATGATCTGCTTCGTTGCGTGAAGCGGATAACGATCACCTGCAAATTCATCGCTATGGAGATCGAGGCGCTGCGAAACATAATTGAATTCCAGAAGACGCTCCTGGTGCCGCAAAGAAAAGTTTTTTCACTGCCCAAGTGGCTATTTTCGCGGTGATTATAAATCATGCTGGAGAAAAGTGGGCTCAGGACGCCTGCCTCGACATTATATAATGGATATTGCTAGATACTCATTGATAGCCTGGCGACTGTGTATCAGTGCGGATTACCGTTTTGTCAGGCAACGGCAGGTTTTTGATGCCGATTATTTCATCGAAAGAACCGGTGAGAAATACCGTGCCTGCCGGGATCCGCTCTGGGATTATCTGAAAATTAAAGGAAGTGACTTTGATGCAATGCTGGCCCGGGGGCGTTGGCAGCAGTCAGCCGATCCTCATCTGCTGTTCGACACCTCTTATTATCTTTTACACTATTTTCCAGAAGGGCTCAGGGATAATCCCTTCGTCAATTACCTGCGGAAAGGCTGGCGGCTGGGCTATTGGCCTGGTCCTTTTCTCGATCCCGAAACCTATCGCACGAGAAGTGACTGGGATGAAAGCCAGGGTGACCCGCTAACCCACTATTCGCATCACTGGGCGATAACCCGAGCAAGTCCAAGTCCATTTTTTGATGTTGACTGGTATCTCGACAGAAACCCGGTATTAGCGGGTTCCCGAAAAGAGATTCTTGCGATTATAAAACAATACAAACGCTACGGAGCGCTGACCGGTAAGAGTCCTGTTCCTGTCTTTGAGCCAGGTTACTACAACTCCCTTCTCGCCAAAGAAAGTGCTGATGTGAGTGATCCCCTTTCCAGCTACCTCGCAACGGCGAACCGTCGTGGCAGTGACCGGCTTAGGCCGGCCAGACTGTTTGACCCTGTTTATTATCGTTCTCAAAATGAGCTGTCTGGTGCCGGCGGGTTTGCGCTTTCCCATTATCTTGGCAAAGGGGTGTTTGAGAAACGGTACAGCGACGAACGAATTGCACGGTTGGTGAAAAAACCACTCATTTCAATTCTCGTGCCGGTCTATAACCCTGATATCAATTGCCTCAACAACTGCATACGATCCGTACTCTATCAGGCCTATCCGCACTGGGAACTGTGCCTGGTAGATGATTGCAGTTCCGCCGATGAGATCCGCCACTATCTTAAGACGTGGGCAGCTGTCGATCCCCGGATTAAGGTTCGATTTCACGACAAAAATGGTGGGATTTCCACCACCACGAATTCGGCAGCCGAGATGGCTGCAGGCGATTTTCTGGCGTTTCTTGATAATGATGACGAACTGAGCCCGGACTGTCTCTATCAGGTGGCTGAAACAATGAACAAAACAGACGCTCTGATCTTCTACTCGGATGAGGATCTGATTGGCGATGACGGCAGTCGGCTGTCCGTGTTTCGCAAACCTGATTTCAACCGGGAATTACTCTTTTCACACAACTATATAACTCATTTCGTCGTTGTTTCCGCCGCCCTGTTTCACAAAATCGGCGGGTTCGACAGTCGTTACGATGGTGCCCAGGATTTTGATCTGCTGCTGCGGCTATCCGAAGAGACTGAAAAAATTCATCATATTCCGCTGATACTCTATCACTGGCGGGCTTCTGATACATCAACAAGCATCAATCACGATCAGAAATCCTATGCCCATGACGCCGGGAAAACGGCGCTGGAGCAATCCCTGAAGAGACGGAAATATAGCGCTTCGGTTGAAGAAACCGGAATCAAGTTTTATTACCGTCCGCGATTTCAGGCCTGCAGTGAGCCGGATATCTCCATTCTTGTCTGGCAGCCGGCTACAGAATCATGCTCCCCCTATGAATCACTGGCCACCCTTCGGCGAAAAACGAGCTATGGGAACGGTGAATTTATTGTTGTCGGAGAGGGCTGGCAGCCACCCCGGGCCGATCATCCGGCTGATCTCACGGGAATGGTATCAAGGGCCGGGTTGTTGCATAGCCAGGTTCTTGCCTGTTCCGGAGAATATCTGGTATTCGTTACTTCACCCATCATTGACTGCAGTGACGCCTGGCTTGAAGAGCTTGTCTCCTGTTTCCAGCAGAACCGTGATATCGGGATTGTCTGCGGACGGATCTTATACGATGGTGATGATGGACCATCCTACACCATTCCTGATATAGAAGATGAGTCACCAGGCTATTTTGCCCGGTTCCTGACATCCTGTTCTAAACATATGAACGGCGTGCATTGTTCGCAATTGGTTCGCTTATGTGACGGGGATTTCTGCCTGATCAGCCGTTCCATCTACAAGGAAATTGGAGGATTAGATCACCGGCAGTTCCCGGATATTTTTACCATGCATGATTTCTCCTTCAGGGTGGCTGAAACCGGCAAGGAAATAGTATATACTCCCTTTGCTTCCATAACAACGCCAGTGCCCGATGGGGCGAAGGAGATGGCCACCCGCAGGGAATCGCCCAATGGTCATAATGAAAAACGACGCTTCCAGACGAAATGGGCGGAGATGCTTATGATCCCCGACCCATTTTACAGTTCCGGGATACTTCGGGACAATAATATTGACCGGACACACTTTACCGCCTGGCTGAGCGGCAAACCCGCCGTCAAGAAAGCCTTGACTTGAGTGTGAATCTCCATTAGGTACAGCACCATTTCCCGATCTCATTCAAGGCCGGCTTGCGCATCGTCGGTAATCTGAAGGGAATCAGGTACAAGTAACATTAAGGAGCGATTATGAGTCAACCGCTCATATCTGTCGTCATACCTGCCTACAATCACGAACGATTTGTCGGGCCGGCCATTCAAAGTGTTCTGGATCAGACCTGTGATGATTTTGAATTAATCGTCGTGGATGATGGATCTACGGATAACACAGCCGAAGTAATTCAAAGTTACTCCGATAGCCGTCTTCATTATTATTTCCAGGAAAACCAGGATGCATTCAACACCATTAACCGTGGAATTGGCCTTGCCGGGGGGAGATATATCTCCATACTGAACTCCGACGATGTCTATACCCCCAATCGCTTGGAAATTCTGCTGGAGGCTTGCCGGAAACGGAATCTTGTCTGTGTTTTTTCAGACGTTATCCCTATTGATCGTGATGATAAGGTGTTTGATGATCCGGATTTCGGCTGGAATGTCTGGCACCGTAAGAACCGGAACTTCTACTTTGCTTGTCAGGATCTTTTTACCGCGTTCCTCAAAGGGAATTTCATGGTGACGACCTCAAATCTCTTTATGCAGGCTGAAGCGGCCCGGGAGGTCGGCCCCTTCTGTTCCTTGCGCTATCTGCATGACTATGATTTCATCCTGCGGATGATCACCCGTTTTTCTAAGCAGGTCAGCTATCTCGATGAGCACAAGCTACTCTATTATCGCATACACAGCGGCAATACCCTGGGCGAAGCTGCCATAACCGGACGGGAGCAGGACAAAGCGTTAATTACAAAATATATGCTTGCCTCGATTCCAGCTCCGTATCGGGATCAGGTCCAGGCAGGCAGCGAGCGACTCGTCGAGTTGGAAAAAGAACTCGGGGAGGTAAGGCACCAGCTTCAGCCCGAGATAGTAAAGGGCGTAAGACCGGCTTTCAAGGAGCTGATACAGGCAACCCGACGTTGGGTTAAGAAAAAAGAGTTATAAGTTTCTCTTGGTAAATCTGCCCATTATGAGCTGCAACACATTTTATTCCCTGAAGAAACTTATAGAGGAGGGCAAACGTCTGGCAGCGGATCGTCAGACTGTCAGCTTCGACCTTTTTGACACCCTTCTGGTGCGCAGAATTCATGATCCGGATATCGTCAAGCTGCCCGTTGCCAGGTACATATCCAGCCTGGCAACGCAGGTCGGCATTACCTGCTCATGGGAGGCCGTGCAGGATTGCCGGGATCGGCTTGAAAAAGAACAGCGGCTTGAAACGGCTCAGCATTTTGAAGACCATGAGGCCTGTTATCCCGTCTTCATGCAGAAGACGCTGCAGAAAATCTTCCGGAATCATTACGATGATTCGCTGCTGACTGACGTTACCGCTTATGAACTCGAGATGGAGAGCCGCGTACTGGTGCCACGAGCTCTTCTGGCAGAATGGATATCCGAGCTTTATAAGCAGGGTAAGAGGATTCTGATTATTTCAGACATCTATCTCCCATCCGAACATCTCAGAATCCTCGTTGATCGCGCCGGTCTGCTTGAATTTGCCGAAGCGGTTATTTCCTCGGCGGATACCTTCCTGGCAAAAGCCTCCGGGAAGGCATTTCCCCTTATTCAAGAACGCTTTGGTCTTGAAAAATCGTCCTGGTTGCATATCGGTGACAACCCGATTTCAGACGGTCTGAGACCAGCCGAATTTGGCCTGCACGCCCTTGTCCTTCGGGATGGGTCCGAGAAATATCGTAAATCGGTGGTCAGAAGATATGTGGAGTACGGCAGGGGACGACCGTTTTATCGGGGCAGAGCTGTACAGCAGCTTATGCTGCCGCTTGAAGCGGAGAATGTGGAGCGACCCGATCTCTATATTGAAGGATACAATTTTCTCGGTCCCCTGATTGGTGGTTTCGTCCAGTATATTGGCGATGAAAGCCGAAGACTCGGTTTATCCAAGGTATTCTTCCTCTCCCGGGAAGGCTATACCTTTAAGATGGTCTGGGAGAAATGTACACCACTTCTCTACCCGGACCACCGGGTACCTGAAAGCGAATATCTGTACGTCAGCCGCATGGCCCTGGCCGGTGCCAGCTGCGCCTATGACGGGTTGACTCGGGAAAGTGTCGGTATCGCATTCCTGCCGCAGGGTAACAGGGACTTCAGGGACATTGCCCGAATCTTCAAGTTCGATTTGCCAGGCCTGCTGCCGCATCTGGCGCGCCATGAACTCGCCATTGATACCTGTCTCTCTCCACTGCATGAGGGGTATCGTCAGGAGTCAAGTGTACAGCTGATGGAACTGCTTGATGATGTTCTGTTCCAGGAGGAGGTCAAGAAGCAGACGAGACCGGCAAACGAGGCCTTGCAGCGCTATCTTGAGGAGTGTGGATTCTTTGACCATGAACAGGTTGCAATTGTCGATATCGGCTGGTTGGGAACAATACAGCGATTCCTCTATAATGCCGTCAAACATCGGAGGGATTGTCCGCGATTCCATGGCTTTCTCTTTGGGGCTACGCGGGGTTTGCCTTATCCGGATGATTTGAAAAACAGCATTCAGGGCGTTATTTATGACCGTCACCGGTTTGACCTCAGCGCCAGTTGTATACTCTATGCCCGCGATCTCTTTGAAGAGGCCTGCCGTGCGCCCTATCCCACGCTTGACGGCTATGAGCTGGAGGATGACGGGTATCGTTTGAAATTTCGCGGGACTGATGATGCCATAGGACAAGCAGAGAAGACGCAGGATGAATATTTTGCTCCCCTGCAACAGGGTATCATTGATGCTGCGGAACCCTTTGCGGCGGCATCTGTTCTTCTTGGCTATACCATGGAGGATTATCGGCCCTGGTTTCATTATGTCATGGCGGTAAAGCTTGCCTTTCCAAAAACTGAGGAAGTCACTATCATCCGCCATAAGCATCATCTTGACGATTTTCACGGCACCACGAGGCCTGTCAACGTTAAAACGAGTGACAACAAGCAGTTATGGAGTTGTTCGAGGCTGAATCTGCTGTTTAATCCGCTGCTGAGGCTGCATTTCTTCTGGCGACATATCAGGAATGTGATAAATAATTGACATGGGAAAACTCAGGACTTCCGGACATGATGTTGCCGGCAATAGTTTCTTTCGTACGTTTCGGTTTAACGTACTGAACAAAATAATACCGCTGGGCAACTATCGCTCCGGCACCGGCCTTCGTCCAGCTCTTGTTTTGCTGGTACTGCATTATGTCGGCCGACCGGTTTTTTCTCTGCTTATTCGTTACGAGTCGCAGTTTCATCGCCTCTACCAGGTAGTCAGGAAAGGACGCTGAGATGATAGAGCCGGGCAGTGATCAGCAGAGCAGGTTTTCCCGTCTTTTCCCTCTTCTGCTCTGTTTTTTAGCCTGCTTTTATTATTATCACTTCTTTTTCAGCCGTTCCCATGTCGCGCTCGACATCGTTGTCCATCAAAAGACGGAATTTAAACTCTACTGGGCTGCGGAGAATGAACCGTTCTCTGAAAAAAGAAGGGCCATCGTCGATATTGGCCCTGAAAAGAGCAGCTATTCCTTTTTTCTGACCGACCTTGGCCGGGTAGCGCGGCTGCGTATTGACCCCATGGCCGCTAAGGGCGGGGCGCTGGTGAAACGGATTGCCATTTCCCAGAATGGCTTTAAGACAATCGATGTTGATTTCGAGCAGGTCGAACCTCTTTATGACATAACTAGTTTTTCAGTTGACCAGGAGGGATTGCACGTCGATTCCGCCGGAAACGATCCGAATTTTCTCTACCTTCCGTCCATAGAGCGTGTTCCTGTCAACTGGCTTGCGGAACTTGTTAGATATGCACTGATGTGTTTGGCTGTCTTCCTCGTTTCTCTGGCCTGCGCACCATTGCGTCAGAATTTCCGCTATGTGGTCGTCATGCTCTGCGTTATCCTTGCTTACATCGTAGCCATGGCCGCTGTCAGCAAGCGTGATGTACATCCTGACGAATATGTGCATCTCGATGCGACCATGTATTACCAGGAAAACTGGTTGCCCCCGCTTATCGACGACCCGGCTATTGAGAACACCTATAGTGTTTACGGTATTTCCCGCCTGAACAACGGCGAGATCTATTATCTTCTGGCGGGCAAGTTTTCCCGGGCAGTTGCTGTTTTTCAGATGGGCGAACTGTTTTCCCTGCGGCTCTTCAATATTTTTCTATTTGCCTGCATCCTCATCTATGCAGCCCTTTCTATTCCTGCCCGCCTGGTAGCTCTGCCGTTTATTCTCTCGCCCCAGATCTGGTATATTTTCAGTTATTGTGTTTCAGACGCCTTTGGGCTCTTTCTCTGTTTTATGGCCGGTTGTGAACTTGTCAGGCCAAACAGTTCGCTGAACCGGCTGCTTGATGCCGGAAGAGCACGAACTCCCTGGCTGGCTTTCTGGGGACTCTCGATTACGCTGGGTTTACTCTTTCTGCTGAAAATAAATTATTATCCCTTCATCGGCTTGTTTTACATCTGTGTTATCGGGAAAATTTTCAAGATCCGGCAGAACGACGATACCGGTGCTGACAGCAGGCGTGTTATCATCCGCATGCTGCTGGTCACGCTGCTGGCCATGACACTGGCAGGATTACGTATCGGTGCCGACTATTATGTCAATGGCCCTGATCGGCAGGTGAAGATTCTCCGTATGGAAGAGAAGACGGCGCACCCCTGGTATAAGCCGAGCACTGATCTGCATCATAAACACGTCTCAATGTATTTGAAGGCTCGAGGTACGACGCTCTGGGGAGTAATTGATGAGCATCAGTGGTTTGGGCATAGCTTTGTCACGAGTTTTGGTCAGTATGGTTATTTTACTATCTCTGCCCCGGAGATTTACTATGAGCTTGCAAAATGGGCTTTTGTGGCATTTCTGGTCTATTCTTTTCTGGTTATCGGGATTAAGGGAACGATGCAGGACCGGCTGCTTGCCCTTCTCAGCATCTGTCTGGCTGTTGCCTTGATCGGCGCCTCCCTGTATCGTTCCTGGACGATCGATTTCCAGGCGCAGGGACGCTATCTTTTCCCTATTCTGCCAATGCTCGGCATCCTGTTTGCCAGATCCCGACATCTTTTTGAAACAAGGATTTTTACACTCCTGGTGAGTCAGCTTTTTTTCCTTGGCGTCTACTCTTTCGTCTTTATAGCTCTTGTCTCCATACCGCGTCCGCTATAGAGGGTTTTTCTGGCTCTATGAGCACGTCAATGGGAGAGTTATTCGTCCGCCAGCCCTGTTGTCAAGAGCGCTGCCTGGAAAAGACTTTTGGTATATGTATTGCGGGGATTGTTGAAAAGGGCCCGGGCCGGACCCTCTTCGATAATACGTCCGTCCCGCATGACAATCACGTGATCGGCCAGGGCTCTGACCACCCTGAGGTCGTGGGATATAAACAGGTAGGTCATCGCATATTTCTGCTGGAGTTTCTGCAGCAGTGCAATGATCTGGGCCTGGATGGTCATGTCCAGTGCCGAGGTTGGCTCGTCGAGAATCAGCAGCTCCGGTCGGAGGATGATGACTCTGGCAATGGCGATTCTCTGGCGCTGGCCGCCGGAGAATTCATGCGGATAGCGCGAGCGCGTATCACCATCCATTCCGACATCTGCAAGGGCATCGATAACAAGCTGGTTCCTGTCTTCCCTGGCAAGACTTTTCTGGTGTACGCGCAGACCTTCTGCAACGATTTCGCCGACCGTCATACGCGGAGAAAGTGATGAATAGGGGTCCTGGAATACGACCTGGATTTTACTTCTGAAAGGTCGCAACCGTTTCTGGGAAAGGTTCTGCAGCTCTTCATGGGCAAAGCGTATCGACCCCGAACTCGGCACCAGCCTGAGCAAGGCCATTGCCAACGTGGTTTTTCCGGAACCGGATTCCCCGATAACGCCGCAGGTCGTTCCTTTTTTTATGGCAAGCGTCACCTCGTTCACCGCCATGAGCATTTTTACGCGCCTGTGCAGGAAGTTATTGTTGCCGGTTTGCAGCTTGAAACTACAGCAGAGTTTATCACTACTGAGAATGACAGGAGTATCCGGCTTTAGTTCCGGACTGTCTGCCGGTATGGCTGTCATCAATTGACGGGTATAGGCATGTTCTGCAGCATTGAAGATTTTATCAGTTTTTCCGTGTTCCACTATCCGCCCATCTTTCATGATGTAGATGTATTCGGCGATTTTCCTGACCATGGCCAGATCGTGGGTAATGAGGAGCATCGACATTCTGTCTTCTATCTGGATATCTCTTATTAACTTAAGGATCTCTGCCTGTATCGTAACATCAAGGGCGGTGGTCGGTTCATCTGCGATGAGAAGAGCCGGTTTGCAGGCGAGTGCCATGGCGATCATCACCCGTTGCCGCTGACCTCCTGAAAGCTGGTGAGGGTAGAGTCTGAGACGGGCTTCGGGTTCGTCTATCCTGGTTCGTTCAAGAAGCCTGATTGCCTCCTTTTCTGCCGCTCGACTGTCCATTCTGCGATGTTGTCGAAGTGATTCCATGAGCTGGTTGCCAACGGTGTAAACCGGGTTCATCGAGGTCATCGGTTCCTGGAAAATCATGGCGATGCGATTTCCCCGAACGGTTCGGATATGATCAAGAGGAAGTTCAAGAAGGGACGCTTCTTCAAAGGTGATGGAGCCTGTCAGCCGTATGGCGGTGCTTTCTTCAAGAAGCCGGAGAATAGTGAGTGCGGTAATGGTTTTTCCAGACCCGGATTCACCGACCAGGGCAACCGTTTGCGCATCTTCAACACGCAGGGTTATATCATGGAGCACCTGTATCTCTGAGTCGTCAGCCGCAGCGCGGGAAGGATCGGGAAACCAGGCGTTAAGATCGTTTATGGCAAGCATCTGAGAAACACGGAAAGAATTGTTTGAGCCGGAGTCGAAAAGAACATTAATAGACAACGCGAAATCCGGTCATGGAGAGGTCCGGGGAGCTTTCTTGATGACAACCCGTTCCACTTTTGATGAAGGGGACCCCTGGTGCAGCCAGTTGATCATGGCTTCAACCGCGTCATCATCTCCGCTGATAATGCACTCAACACTCCCGTCACGACGGTTCCTTACCCAGCCGGTCAGTCCAAGTTCCCGGGCTTTTCGGCTGGTATAGTCTCTGAAAAAAACGCCCTGAACGCGGCCATGAAGACAAGCATGAATCGCCCTGTTTCCCATAACAGACGGATACCTCGTGTTGGATGATCGAGCTGACCTGAAGAAAGCAAGGGGGAATCCAATGTGAAAAGCTATCCTCCTCCTATGACCGGGAAGATGGCGAGGATGTCACCTTCAGCCGGTTGAGATTCCGGCCGGCAATGCTTGGAATTGAGCATGGTAATGCCGACGTCGGCCGGATTGATCTCCAGGAGTTCTATTATCTCGCCGACACTGATACCCTGCCGGTACTCTTTTACTTCCGCGACAAACCGGTTGTCGCGGAAGTAAGCAAAAAGTTTGACTGTCAGTTGCATCTAGAAATTCCAGAAGGAATCTATTTCCTCGCCGGTGAAATCCACAACGCTGTTGTGCGGCGGCAGTTTTTCCAGATAGAAGAATTCCGGCAGCCGGTCATCGGCATTGTTAAAGCCGGCAGCTTCGTTGAAACCTTTCTCGGTCTTCAAGATGGCTTTGCCAAGGTTGGTAACGTCATCACCGGTCAGGCTGATGCCATACCGGGCATTGATCAAATCAATCAGTGCCGGCAGGCACTTCGGGTCGTCCAGAGCGGCGAAAGCGATAAACAGGCACATACCGGTTGAGTCGATGGCGGCGGTGGCAATCTGAAGATTTCTTGACAATTCCACCTGGCCTTCCTTGCTGAGCGGATCGACAGAGCCGCCGACGTTAAGAATATTGGTGGCAACAGCATAACCGACGGTATGGTCGGCACCCATCGTCGAGGTTGCATAGGTGATAGCCATCCCTTTTACCGCACGGGGATCATAGGCGGGTATCGCCTGGTTTTTAACGACCGGGACCCGGGTAATACCAAAAGCGTGGCCGACAGATCCGGCTCCATTGCCAATAATTCTGCCCAGGGCGGTTCCTTTGGCAATGTCTTCTCTCAGAATTCGACAGATTCCTTTTCCGTCGCCGAATTCAAGGATACCAGCCTCCATCGCAACGCCCATGGCAACAGACGTTTCGATGGTATCGATACCGATATCGTCCATAAGGGCATCGGCATCGGCGATATCGTCGAGGTTGTCGACACAGCAGTCGGCGCCCATGGCCCAGATAGATTCATATTCAAATCCGGCGGTTTTAAAGTTTTTGTCCTTGTCATTGTAAATCTGGGAACACTGGATAACACAACCGGCATGGCAGCCATGCTTCGGCTTGCCGCCGCGTTCCTTGATAAGGTCATGCATGGTCTCGCCGGAAATCTTGTCGTGTCCGTCAAATTGCCCGGACGTGAAGTTCCTGGTCGGCAGGGCACCTGCCTCATTGATTACGTTCACCAGGGCATTGGTACCGTAGGTTCCCAGGGTCTCGCTTACGCCGTTGTCGACAAGGGCTTTGGAAAAGGCCCGGTTGGCTTCCTTGAATGCATCCGGATTGGCGATGACAACCTTGCCGTCCTTGGGATCAATCGTAATGAACTTGATCTTTTTCGAGCCCATAACCGCACCAAGACCGCCACGGCCGTGCGACCGGAGATTGCCGTCAGGATCCTTGACGGAAATATTTGCCGAAGCAAGTCTCATCTCACCGGCAGAACCGATGGTCAGGACTCCGTGCTTGGCATCAAGCCTGGATGCAAGTGTTTTAAGGACAGCAAAATTTCCCTTACCAATCAGTTCGGTTTCTTCGCTTATGGTCACTCCCGCAGGTGACACTGCCAGGCTGTACCATTTGTCATCCGCCGGCTGGCCTTCGATGATCAGTGCCTTGCAGCCGCATCGCGCCAGCAGCTGCGCCGCCGTACCGCCGACGTTGGATTCCTTGATGGTGCCGGTGAGCGGGCTTTTGGCACCGGCTGAGAGCCGCCCTGAGTTTGCGGCAACTGTTCCCGAGAGCAGGCCGGGCGCAAACACCAGTTTGTTGTTTGGTCCGAGCGGGTGACAGGTAGGCTCCACTTCTGCCGCCACAATGGTCGAAGTCAGTCCGCGTCCTCCGAGGCCGAGCCATGCCTGCGGCGTCTCTTCTACGCTTGTAGTGAGGTTGCTCATGTTTACCCTAAAAATTTTGTCAGCCATAATTGCATCTCCTTTTTGATCTGGTTTACTCAAAAACGTTTAACGAAACGACATGGGGTCTTGTACTTCTACTGACTATACATTACTGAACCGCAATCCCGAAGGTTATAGCCTCCAAGAGCAAGTGCTTCATCTTTGAAAAGGGTATCGTTTCTGATAAGATTGAGAACGGCCGCAATCCGTCGGTCTGAAAGAAAAAATCGGGGGATGATAAGGTCATAGCGTTCCTCTGCAACGGGTACAAAATCAAGTCCCAGAGCCAGCGCCGCAGCCCTGATCCCCATTCCGGTATCAACACTGCCGCCGGCAACCGCAGCAGCTATATTCATATGTGTGTACTCCTCATGATCATATCCGCTGATCCGGTTCGGGTCAAGACCGGATTGAGCGATAACCTTATCGGTCAGTAACCGGGTGCCGGCCCCTTTCTGCCGATTGATAAAAGAAAAGCCGTGGTTGACAATATCCTCAAAGCCGCTGATGTTTTTTGGATTTCCCGGAGCCACAATTAAACCCTGTTCACGGTAACAGAGATTGATCAGCTCAAGAGGGATATCGGTCAGGAATCGTTTGATAAAGCTGATATTATACTCGCCGGTTTCTTCATCAAGTAAATGTGAACCGGCAAGATGGGCTTCCCCCCGCTTGATGGCCATAATCCCGCCCATGGATCCAACGTGGGCCGATGACAGTCTGATCGGCGATGCCAGACGATGAAGCTGGTTGGCAAGCAGGTCCAGGATATTGTCGTGACTTCCTATGGAAACGAGGGTTGAATCAACTTCTTTCTGCGAGCGAAGCAGTTCAATGGTGACCGCTTCTCCGGCGCCGATACCTTCACTGCCGGCAGGTATCGTCAGGATACCGTCAGCGCGTACCATTGACATCACCGCTCCCGCCCCTTTGCCGGAGGGAGTTGCCATCAGTTTTTCACCAACCTGGCCAAGCGTGACACGGACAAACTCATCAACGCCCATGGCTGAATGAATCGGCCGGGACGTGATGGCCCTGGTTGTTTCCGTGGCTGGCGTTTCAAGGCCGAGGAATCCGTAAACAAGATCACGACCAAACAGACGCAGGGTGAGCACGGCTGAAATCGGGTAACCGGGAAGTCCGATAACCGGCGTATCGCCAAGCAGTGCGAGAATGACTGGCTTGCCCGGCTTAATGGCGACGCCGTGCACAATGACTCTGCCGAGCGAGTCGAGTACACCGGTGGAAAAATCTTTTGTACCGGCTGAAGCCCCGGCATTCGTAACAATAATATCCGAGGTCATAGCCGCGTTCTTGATTGCTTCCCGCAATAGTTCGGGATCATCTGATACCGGCGCGTGGGTAAGGACATCCGCGCCCCACTGTTTTAGATAGCCGCCGAGTATCCGGGAGTTGAATTCGATGATTTCACCCGGTTTTCCATTGGTGCCGGGGGCGATGAGCTCTGACCCGGTCGGTATGACGGTAACCCGCGGCGGTCTGATGACCGCAACCACGGTCAGCCCGGCGGCTAACATGGCGCCCTGGTCAATGGGCCTGATGCGATGTCCTTCGGGAATAATCATCTCTGTTGCGACGATATCTTCGCCAACACTGCGGATATGCTGCCAGGGTGTCGCCGGGCTGCTCAATTCGACTTCCCCGTCAGCAAGAGAATGTACCTCTTCGATCATGACAACGGCATTAAACTGAGAGGGTACGGCGTTACCGGTGTTCACTGGCTGAAACTGTCCCGGTTTAAGCCGCACGGGAGCCGCCTCGCTGGCCGAAGCGAGTTCGAGAAAATGCACGGCGATTCCGTCCATTGCCGCGGCGTTATAGGACGGGGAGGATTGAGCGGCAAAAACCGGTCCTGCCGTTAACCGGTCAAGTGCATCGTCAACCTTGATGATTTCTGTTGATCTCCTGCGGTAAAAACCGGAATCAGTTAATTCTTTCCGCCAGAGTTCAATGGCTTCGTGAAGAGGCTGGTTGGTAACGTAGATAGATTGTTTATTCATTGATATGGATATACCTCAACCGTGGACCCGCTGAGCACGCCCTGGCTGTTTTCTTCAATAAGGAAATAACCGTTGGCCCGGGTCATGGTGGAAATGGCCCCGGATCGGCCAAGAACGGGATAAGCGCAGTGCTCGCCATTTTCCCCGACGAGCTGCACACGGACAAGATCAAGACGACCGGCGGCTGAGTTGATATTGCGCATCAGCCGTGCGCTTACGACCGGTTCAAAAAGGTCTTCCGGCGGTTTGTTGCCGGAAAGTGCATAAATAGCAGGTTTCACGAATAAATCAAAACATACCATGGCGGACACCGGGTGACCCGGTAAACCGAACACAGGGGTTGATCCAGACATGCCTATAATAATCGGTTTGCCGGGTTTCAGCGAGACACCGTGTACCAGAATGCCGGGTGGGCCGAACCGCTCGATGGCTTGTTCGCCTAGATCACGAACGCCAACGGAACTGCCTCCGGAAAACAGGACCATATCATTTTCTGAAACTGCCTGTTCGACGGCCTTAAAAAAAGATTCTTCCGTATCCTTTACGATGCCGTAATCACGAACTTTTGCACCGCACCGGTTAATCAGTGCTCCGGCGGTTACGGCGTTGATGTTTCTGATCTTACCCGGAGTCAGCGGTTGCCGATGATCGATAATTTCATCACCGGTTGAGACGATGCCAACCGAAAGTTGTCTGAATACTTCAACTTCGATAATGCCAAGACCCGCAAGCAGTCCGAGATCTGATGGCCGTAATCGCCAGCCGGACGGAAGGGCCTGGCTGCCACGGGCAATGTCCTCTCCCTTTCTAATTATGTTGCTGCCGCTGCCGGCTGGCTTGACGATTTCAATCATCTGTTCATCAACGGGGACGGTGTGCTCAAACATCACAACGGCGTCTGATCCGTCCGGTACGATTCCTCCGGTGGGTATCCGGTAGCAAGTGCCCCGGTTTACCGTTCCGGTGGGGAGGATACCCATCTGGACTTCACCGGTGATGTTGACATATGCCGGCATGGACTGAGAGGCTCCGAAGGTATCGGCGGCAATAACGGCAAAGCCGTCCATGGTGGAACGATCGCTGGGAGGCAGATCCTCCGGTGCACTGATATCGTTGGCAGTGACACGATCAAGCGCCTCGGCCAGGGACCGCGTCTCCGTCCCGGTTTTGATGGTCTGCAGTTTCGACAGGAGCAGCGAGCGGGCCGCTGCCACCAGGATGAGTCGGTCACGACCGAGCATGTCACGTGTTGATTGGGAAACAGTCATTTCATAACGCTTGTAATACGATTTCAGGATGAGGGGCCAGCGTGTCCGGCAGCTGTTCGGGGGAAATCGATGTTCCATCCAATGAAAGAGCTTGCATGGCCTGAAGAAGGCTTGGTCTGAGTGAGAGAAAGGAGATGAGATCAGCGGATCTGATCTGTACCCCCTGTCTCATCAATTCAGGACCTCGTTCAAGGGCGATGATGTTGAAGAGCTTGACTGTAACGAGGACTGTTCCTCCGGATATCGCTGCAGCTGGAGGCGTCTCTTGTCTTGCGCAGGGCGGCATGGGGACTGCCCTTTTTTAAAATGGTTCCGCAAAGCCCGGGCATTGCGGATGACAGGGCGATAGCGGCCGATGTTCCGTGCAGGGGTAGTTCGAAATCATCAATGGCATCCCCGTTGAGAAAAAGTGTTCCGATATCATGTGAGGATGTAGTTTTTGGTAAATCCCGGCAGTGAAGAGAGGAAGGATAAAAACGGCGTGCCGTCTTCTGTTGTCCGAAAAAAACCTGATTGCAGGAGCGTGACAAGCCTGGAGAGATCTTTGCCTGATATTGAGCATGTCAGTGTGGGTCTCAGGCATTTTTGATTATTCATGCGGCTTATCAGGGAAGACATGGCTGGTTGCGTGTTGTCGGGTAATGATTAAAAGTCTTAATTCCGAAAGCAATATAATGCATTTATAGAAAAAAGATAAGAAGGTAAAGACAAAAGGGTACCTTGTATAATCTTGCATCTGAAAATTACATGCAGTCGGGAGTACTATAATGAATCGGGACGGATTGTTACCGCTCAGTGGTTATAAAAGCGTCAAGGGGCCGGTTGTAACGGTAATCATGGACGGAGTCGGGATCGGCAAGGGTGACGAGAGTGACGGCGTTGCCATGGCTTTTAAACCGGTACTTGACCGGTTGAAAGGCGAATCCCTATATACCAGCCTGAAGGCTCATGGAAAAGCTGTCGGTCTGCCGTCCGACGATGACATGGGCAACTCGGAAGTCGGTCATAATGCCCTTGGGGCAGGCCGTGTCTTTGCACAGGGTGCCAAACTGGTCAATGAGGCTATTGCTTCGGGATCCATCTATCAGGGGCCGGCCTGGAAGAAAATCGAGGAGCGCTGCAAGGCAGGAGCACCATTGCACCTGATTGGGCTGGTGTCAGACGGCAATGTGCACTCGCATATTGACCATCTCTATGCGCTTCTGGAACACGCCTCGCATTGCTCCATCCACACGATCAGAATTCACGGGTTAATTGACGGCAGGGATGTGGGGGCAAAGAGCGCACTCGATTATTTCCTGCCGCTGGAAGAAAGATGTTCCTCGTTTCAGAAGTCCGGCTATGATTATCGTATAGCCTCCGGAGGCGGGCGCATGATCACAACCATGGACCGCTATCAAGCCGACTGGAGTATTGTTGAGAGAGGGTGGAAGGCACATGTTCTTGGACAGGGCACACCCGTCCCTTCGGCGACTGCAGCAATCAGGAACTATTACGAGGAAGACCCGGGCAACACGGACCAGTATATGGATTCGTTTGTTGTGGTCGATGAAGCCGGCCCGGTCGGTAAAATAGAAAATGGTGCCGCAGTAATTTTCTTTAATTTCCGCGGTGACCGGGCGATCGAGATATCACAGGCCTTTGAAGAAACCGATTTCAAGGGGTTTGACCGGCAGTCTCACCCGGATGTTTTTTATGCGGGCATGATGCAGTATGATGGTGATGCTCTCATTCCCAAAAACTACCTGGTGCAGCCTCCGGCGATAGACAATACCCTTGGAGAATATCTCTGTGCAGCAGGCCTGCCATCATACGCCATATCTGAAACGCAGAAGTTCGGCCATGTTACCTATTTCTGGAATGGCAACAAATCAGGATATATCGATGAGTCACTCGAACGTTATGTCGAGATAAAATCAGATCGGGTCACCTTCGACAAAAGGCCCTGGATGAAAGCTGCGGAAATAACCGATGCCGTCGTTGAGGCGATTTTATCCGGTTCGTACCGTTTCATCAGGCTGAATTATCCTAATGGTGATATGGTGGGTCATACCGGTGTTGTCCCGGCTGTCAGGATTGCCGTCGAGACGGTGGACCTCTGTCTTGACCGATTGCTCGCTGCGGTGGAAAAGGCCGGGGGTATTGTCCTGATAACTGCTGATCATGGCAATGCGGACAGTATGTGGACTGAAAAAAACAATGTCCGTTCCCCAATGGTGGCTCACACCCTCAACCCCGTACCTTTTTTTGTAAAAGACTTTGATGGGAAAAACCATTTTGTTCTGAAGGAAATCGAAGACAGAGGGCTTGCCAATGTGGCGGCCACGATCTGCACCCTGCTGGGCTATGAGCCGCCGGAAGACTATGCGCCGTCTCTGGTTGCAATAAAAAACTAATGGGGACTGAGCAATCGAATTATTCAAGGTGGCCTGATGCTGGAAAGCAAACCACGTTTTCACCTCCTTTGGAACAAAGGGTCCTCATGATACAGATCAGCAGATCAGAGCAGAAAAGACAGTATAGGAACGTCGAGACCGCTGTGCGGGAACTTGTCTCGATGAGCGACGCCCAACTCTCCCGCGTGCCGGCCAGTGAACAGGCAATTGTAGAAATGAAGAATTGCCGGGGCTTGAAAGCGGGTTCCCTGAAACGCCAGATAAAGTATGTGACAAAGTTACTGCAGCAGGAACCGCTCGATGAGATATTTGCCTTTCTCAGCCAGGTGAAAGGCTCCAAGCTTGAAGAGAACCGATACGAGCACCAGGCCGAGCAATTACGCGACGCCATCGTCAATGAAGCACTGCAGTCCTATCAGGATGCCCAGCAGGTGGAGCAACCATGGCCTATTGACTGGCAAAGCGAGGTCATTGATCAGGTGATCATCCTTTTCCCGGATATTGATGAAAATCAATTGAGAAGCTCTGCTCATCAGTATGCCAGGAGCAGAATCAAGGCCCATTATCGGGAAATCTTCAGGCTTATCCGGGCAGCGGCTGATAAACAAAGGCGGGCTCAGCGCTGAGAAATTTCAATCCTTTTTATCTGAACTCTCAGATTAACATCACATTTTGACTACTACGATATGGAAGCGATCTTTTCCGATAGAATGCAGGATGTGCCCCGGTCGTTTATCCGTGAAATTCTCAAGGTCACGATGGATCGGAATATCATCTCTTTTGCCGGCGGTCTGCCGAACCGCCTGTTTTTCCCGACAGAGCAACTGCGAGAGGCGACAAACCGGGTTTTTCAACGGTATGGTACCGATTGCCTGCAGTACAGTAATTCGGAAGGGCTTCTGGCGTTGCGGGAATATATCAGTGAGAGGTATCACCACGAGCAGGGTATCGATATCAGTCCGGCCAACATACTGATCACCAACGGCAGCCAGCAGGCCCTTGACCTGATAGCAAAGATCACCATTAACCGGGGTGACCAGGTTGTTATTGAAGAACCGGGATATCTTGGTGCCATCCAGGCATTGTCTCTCTACCGCCCTCGCTTTATTCCTGTCTCCGTGTCTGGTTGCGGAATGGATATCCGTCTGCTGGCGGATTCGATTGCTGACACACAGCCTAAAATGATGTATACCGTCCCTAACTTCCAGAATCCTTCAGGTATCTCATATACCGCGGAAAACAAGAAGCGCATTGCTGAACTTATCGGCGGGAGAAAACTGTTACTGGTCGAAGACGACCCTTACCGCGCCTTGCGCTTTCACGGAGAACCGGTTCCTTCATTTTATCATTATCTCCCTGATCAGACGCTGATGCTCGGGTCGTTTTCAAAGGTGGTGGTTCCGGGTTTCAGGCTTGGCTGGATAGCGGCTCCTGACGCCATCTACGAAAAACTGCTCATTGCAAAACAGGCTTCAGATCTGCATACCTGCAATTTTACCCAGTATATTATTCTGGAGTATCTGATTAACAACAACATCGAAGAACACGTAAAAAAAATTGTTTCGGTTTATGGTAATCAATGCCGGGTGATGATCAGGGCCATTGAAAGCTCTTTCCCCGATGATGTTTCCTGTACCAGGCCGGACGGCGGTATGTTCCTCTGGGGCGAGTTGCCGGATAAAATGAGTTCGCTTGATCTTTTTGAAAGAGCCGTAAAACGTCAGGTCGTTTTTGTCCCGGGTGAGCCTTTTTATACCACTGACCGAAGAACATCTACTTTTAGGCTGAACTTTTCCTGTGTGGATGAAATTCTGATTAAAGAGGGGATCTCGCGCCTGGCAGATGCGCTCGCAGACATGCGTAGAAGCAAGATCCTTAATACAACCGGCAACCGGCCCTTGAATCGGTCAGGTTTTTTGTTTGAATACCTGGTGTTTGAATACCTCGTCGAGGCTTACGAGAAAAATTTTCCTCAGGTGCCCCTGAAGGAAGTATCCTCGGAGTGTATTTCGATGAGTTTCCGAGGATAAAATTGAGAACTGAGTTTAGAGAACCGGTGAAAAGGCTGTTATTCAAAGTGGCCATAAGAATTGTGAACATATGAAACCATTGCGCCCCAGAACATTTCTGAACCTGGTGCTACTTGGATTTGTTACGGTTTCCCTGCCGCTCGGGGTTGGTTTATGGACGACACTGGCCTCCATCGACCAGATTACCGGCATGGGACTGGAGGTTGTCGATCATGCTGTCAGCGGTTCAAGGGACAGTGAAGTCCTCTCGGAATCCCTGAGAAATGAGGAGCGGACACTCCGGCTTTATTCGATTACCGGGGAGAAAAACTATCTCGATCAGACTATCGGGCATCACCGTAAAACCGACACCCTGTTGTACGAGTTGCTTGGCCTGCCGTTTGATCGGCAGGTCAGAGAAGATATTGAAGAAATGCGCCAGGCCCGGAATATACAGCGAACCATCCTGATATCACTGCAAGATGGCACAGTGGTGGGGTCTTCAACCTATGCTGTTTCCGATGCCATCCGTTCATTCGCTAAGCAGCACGAACAAGCGTTGCGGATACGAGCAGGGTACAAGGAGATGATGCAGCGGGAAATTTTAGACCTGCACAAAAAAACCAAAGAAGCCCAGCAGGCACTTGTCTCCCAGACCATTGCTTTCATAATCGCGACGATCGTCCTCATTGCGGTTATGGCTTTTCTGCTCTCCTGGCCTATTCGACAGCTGAACCGCAGTGTCGAGCGTCTTGGTAGTGGCGATTTTACCACACCGGTCCTGGTTAACGGACCGCTTGATATCGAAACCGTCGGTAAAAAACTGGACTGGCTCAGAGAGAGGCTTGATGCACTCGAGAAGGAGAAAAAAAAATTTCTCGCACATATCTCTCATGAATTAAAAACACCCCTTGCTTCGATACGAGAAGGAGCATCGCTGCTCAACGAAGGAGTTGTCGGGGTTCTCAGTGAAAGGCAGCAGAACGTAACCGCAATCCTGGTCAACAACAGTGTTCTGCTGCAGGAACTGATTGAAAACATCATCAACTTCAATATGGCGCAGATCGGGGGAAAGGTCAGGGCGACAAGCGACGTCGACCTCAAGGCACTCATCGAGATGGTGGTAATGCCCAGGCAGCCAGGACGATCGGCAGAAATATTTCACTCGATATCAAACTGGAGCGGGTAACGGTCCATGGAGACAGAAAAGAACTCGAGACAATATTTGAAAATCTTTTCTCAAATGCCATAAAATACTGTCCCCGGGACGGATTGGTCGGCTGTCGGTTGAGAAGCGACAGGACCAAGGTGACCTGCATTGTTTACGATAGTGGACCGGGGATACCGTTGGGGGATGAAGAAGCGATATTCAGGCCTTTTTATCAGGTCGAGACAAAGGCCCATTCAGTTGTCAAGGGAAGCGGACTTGGGCTGGCCATTGTCAGGGAATACCTGAACCGTCATGACGGGACCATTCGCCTGCTGAATGCAGGAGAGTCTGGCGCTCGTTTTTGTGTTACCTTGCCCCTGTCCGGAAACAGCAGAAAAGAGAAGGCAGAACATCATGAAGCATAAGAGAATACTGTGGCTCGCAGGAATGGTGCTACTGGTAACGATTTTAAGTGCTTGTCACCTGGAGCAGGGCAAACTTTTTTTCGATAAGGTGGGACTTGACCCCATCACCGTCTATAATATGGCCCCGCTCGAAAGAACGGTATATTGTCTCGCTGAGATAAAGGAAGATGTCGGCCCTGCTTTCGAAATCATGCACGCGAAAGCATTGGCGGAGGTGAGGAATGATCCGGAACAGGCCGACTGGAGCGAGCTCGTCTGTCTGTCTCTATCCGGAGAAGCGAGTCCTTGGCAGCTGGAGCAAACGGTTGACACTTTGGACAGGGTCCTTGCCCTGCAGTCGAAGCAGCATAACTCTCTCGGTGGATTTCAACGAATATTGCAGGTACGGCTTAATCTCTATGAGCAGATCGAAAAGCAAAGCCTGCAGATCGAACAGCTCAGGAAGGAGCAGGCAAAACAGATCGCGGATGCCGATCGTGCTGCAAAAAGGCATGAACAGCTCACCAATGAGCTGCAAAACAGAATAAACGAGCTTGAGCAACAGGTACGGAAATTGAAAGAAGTTGAGCTGTTGCTGCATCCCAAATCATAGAAGCTCGGCAGCCGAACATGAACAGTGGAGACGTATGATAAAGCCTACCATTCTACTTGTCGATGATGAAGAAGATTTGCGCAGTCTCTGGACGCTCCGTCTGGAGAGTGCCGGTTATGCAGTGGTTACAGCCGGCAGTGGTGAGGAGGCCATGGCGGCATTCGCGGCCTCCAGGCCCCAGCTCGTTATTACTGATCTGCGCATGGAACAGATGGATGGCTTGGCTCTTTATGAGGCAATACGTAAAATCAACACTTCCATTCCGGTGCTCATTATTACCGCACACGGATCCATACCGGAGGCAGTGGAGGCGACAAAACGCGGTGTTTTTTCTTTTCTCACCAAGCCGATTGATGGGCGGCTGCTCCTGCAGGAGATTCAAACTGCTCTGAAGGTATCCTCCTCTCTAACCGGCGGTGATCAGGACAGTGGCGAATGGAGAAAGGACATCGTCTCATGCAGTGCTGCAATGGAACAGGTTCTTGATAAGATACGACTGGTTGCCCGCAGCAGTTCAAGTGTGCTCATCAGGGGACAGAGCGGAACCGGCAAGGAGCTCCTCGCCAAAGCCTTATACCGGGCAAGTGACAGGGCCGAAAAAGCTTTTGTTCCGGTAAATTGCAGTGCCATACCGGAAGCTTTGCTTGAATCTGAACTCTTCGGACATGCCAAGGGATCGTTTACCGGCGCTGAACGAGCCTATGAAGGGCTATTCAGAACGGCAGATAAAGGGATACTCTTTCTTGATGAAATAGGGGATATGCCTTTGAGTCTGCAGGTGAAAATACTCAGGGTATTGCAGGAAAAACAAGTGCGGCCGGTAGGCGATACGCAGACCATTTCGGTGGATGTTCGCATTATTTCCGCCACCCACCAAAATCTTGAAGAGCGGGTAGAGGCAAAAGAATTCAGGGAGGATCTCTATTATCGTCTCAATGTTGTGACAATTGAAATCCCGCCCCTCAAGGATCGAAGGGAGGATATCCCGTCTCTTGTCGAGCATTTTCTTAAACTTTTCAATATACAGAATGAAAGGAAAATAGTCGGCTTTTCTGCAGAGGCAATGAATGTCCTGCTGGAGGCTCCGTGGCCGGGAAACATAAGGCAATTGCAGAATGTTGTCGAACAGGCTGCGGCCCTATCGAGCACGGATCTGATTCCGGTGAATCTGATCTCTTCCGCACTGACAGAAGAAAACGTAAAAATTCCGACCTTTGATGAGGCACGTTTTGAGTTCGGCCAGCGCTATCTCGTCCGACTACTGCAGATGACAGGCGGTAATGTCGCACAGGCCGCCCGTATTGCAGAAAGGAACAGGACCGATTTCTATAAGATCCTGCAACGTCATCACATCTCACCCGCCCTGTTCAAAAATTAACCATTTCTATCCCGTATCCCTTCCGCATCTATACAGCTTTGTCGCATGAGAGCGACACTAAAAGGTGTGAAACAGGCCAGCAAACAAAAATTAAACGAAGGTACAGTAAGATGGTTGCGTCTCCAAATAAAGACAGGGGCGAACAAGATTACTCCAGCCAGTCGTTTTATGCTCTTTTCTGGCCATTCTTCGGGGCGGCTTGAACGTTTCGGGAGGGATGGCGGATGTTTAAAAAGTGAAATATATTAGCATGATGTCGGCATCATTGGTGAATGGCATTAATTATGCATGATAGCGGTAAGCCATTTCATAAACCGGAGGTGCTTGTTATGATACAATATCGAACGATGAACGGATTAGTCAGGATGCCCCGGGGCAATCATCAGTTGCTCAATCAGTTTATCATCCCGGTCCTTATCAGTTTCATGAGTATCGCTGTTTTCCTCTATCTCTCCTACGTTATCATCGAGGGTTATTCCATCGTACAACTGATGAAGACCGGAGGAGATGTCTCAATTGTTGAGTCTTCTTAAAGACTGTCGGGAACTGGTGAGATTGTTTCGGATCTGATATCGCCGCTATCAACATAGGCATAGGCACTGTGCTTGTGGATTGATTCAAAACTTTCCACGCCGACAGAGAACCAGGTAATACGTGGATGCTCAAGCGCATGAATGGCAACCTTACGCACGACATCTTCAACGAACATTGGGTTTTTGAAGGCAGTTTCCGTGACGAATTTTTCGTCAGGACGCTTCAGAAGAGCAAACAATTCACATGAACCGCACTTTTCTACCAGTTCGATAAGATCTTCAGCCCATATCATTTTCCTGAACCGTGCACTTAAGGTTACTTCCGCCCGCTGATTGTGTGCACCCACCTCGCTTATTTCCTTGGAGCATGGACAGAGGGTCGTAACCGGCACCTTGACGGTGAGCAGGAAGCCTTCATTCTCGCCAACCCCGCCACTGAATATACAACTATATTCCATCAGGCTGGGGGTGCCTGATACCGGCGCTTCTTTTTCCAGGTAATAGGGAAAGCTCATCTCAATACGGGCGCTCTTGGACTTGAAATACTCCTGTATTTCCGCGAGCAAGTCTGAAAACACCGAGACGCTGATCCGGTCGATATAGTTGTTGAGAATGGCAGTAAAAGCGGCAATACAGTTTACCTGCATGACGGTTGGGGTTTGCACCTGAAGGCTTATGGATGCAATAGTATTCTGGATTTCTCCGTTTTTTTGCAATACCTTGATCGGGAGTTTTATGCTGTTGACGCCGGCGCTTTGTATGGACATGTTGATTATTGGATTGCTCTTTATCTACAAATGTATAACTCCGCTCTGAAACAGTTTCCCGGGTACCTGTTCCCCGCCTGACGTAAGACCCTTACGAGGATTGCTCCCAAGTTGTTCTGTTCAGTCCCGCATTGAAGGTAATACTATTTTGTTCGTGCTTCCACCACTATAATCGTTTTTGCATGATTTAAGCGTTTATTCGGTGTAACCTGTTATACCATAGAAAAAATTGAATACGAATCCTTCCAGGATCATCACATCAATGCCAGAAGCAGCAACAAAAATCCGCCTTGACAAATGGCTTTGGGCGGCTCGTTTTTTCAAGACAAGATCATTGGCTACCCAGGCGGTACAGGGCGGGAAAGTGCACCTCGGCGGTATGCGCATAAAACCATCGCGAGAGGTCAATGTCGGCGATGTGTTAAGCATACATAAAGATGAACTTGTTTTTGGGGTGACGGTAGTGGCCATTTCCGCCTACCGTAGACCAGCTTCAGAGGCACGGCTACTCTACGAGGAGACAGAGGAAAGCTTGAAGGATCGTGAAGAGAAGATGGCAATGAAAAAACTGATACGCGTCCCGGGATCGTCGCCGAGTAAACGGCCGGGGAAACGTGATCGCCGAAAAATACGTGAATTTATACGCAAAGATTAAAGGTGGCCTAAAGGTGGAGACGGAATCATGAAAAGGGTGGAGCGGGCACTGATCAGTCTTACTGACAAATCAGGCATAGAGACATTTGCCGGCGAACTTGCAGCGATGGGCATTGAAATCCTGTCTACCGGTGGAACTGCAAAAAAGATAAGGGAAGCCGGACTTACCGTGGTGGATGTCTCTGATTTTACGGGTTTTCCGGAAATGCTGGATGGACGGGTAAAGACACTGCATCCCAAGGTGCATGGTGGAATTCTTTACCAGCGTAACAATGAAGAACATGTCAGGCAGTGCCGGGCATACGGGCTGCAGCAGATTGATCTGGTGGCCGTAAACCTTTATGCCTTCGAAAAAACAGTGGCGAGGTCGGACTGTGGTGTTCAGGAAGCGATAGAAAATATCGATATCGGTGGACCGACACTTCTTCGGGCTTCTGCCAAAAATTTCGAGGATGTCACCGTGATTGTCGATCCGCTGGATTATGAACTGGTTCTGAAGGAAATAAAATATCAGGGTAATACCACACTAAAAACAAGATTCTATCTGGCAAAAAAGGTCTTTGCGCTGACTGCCCGGTATGATGCTGCCATTTCAGACTGGTTGGAGAAAGTGGACGTAGAGACAAACAGCTACCTAAATGGAGTCTATGCATGCTGAAAATGGCGGTGCTCTTGTCCGGAAGTGGCAGAACCCTTGATAATTTTCACGAGCGAATCATCAACGGGAGCCTGAATGCAGCGATACAGGTGGTTGTTTCCAATGTCGAGGGTGTTCTCGGTCTTCAGAAGGCGCAAAATTATGGTTATCCTGCCTTTGTTGCCAGAGAAAGCGAGGCAACCAACGAGATTCTTGCTGATTATGCCATTGATGTCATCTGCCTGGCAGGATACCTGAAGCTGTACACGGCCCCGGAAGCATTGAAACGAAGGGTAATCAATATCCATCCGTCACTTATCCCGATCTATTGCGGTGATGGCTTTTATGGTGACAAGGTGCATCGGGCCGTCAAGGAGCGTGGCTGCATGGTGAGCGGCTGTACGGTGCATTTTGCCAACGAGCTTTATGACGAAGGGCCGATAATACTGCAAAAATGCGTTACCCTTGATTATGATGACAGTATCAAGGATATTGCCGCCAAGGTATTCGCGGCTGAATGTGAGGCCTTCCCTGAAGCACTGAACCGGGTTGACGAGAAAGGGATCGATTTTTTCTGGGACAGGCTGAAATGACGGGATGGTTCCTGTCAGAATGTATGGTGATGGCGCTGGACTTGCGTTTGTCACCGTACAATTCAAACGGCTTGCCAGCTGGGCCGGGGTGAAAAAAATGTTATCGGTTCAGCGTGATTTTACCGGACGTGCGGTGGTCTGTGAGCAGCAGAATGTATCCAGGTTCAACTCAAAAGAGCACGGAGGAGAAGCCCGGGTTGTCAGAGAAACCCGTTAACCATTTTTTATGGAATTACTCGCCCCGGCAGGGAACGTGGAAAATTTTCACGCTGCTCTGGAGGCCGGTGCCGATTCTGTCTACATTGGCGCCCCTCAATTAAATGCAAGAAATCTTGCCCGTGATCTCAGTTTTGAAGAGATAACGGGCATGGTCCGGCTGGCTCACGACCGCGGGAAAAAAGTATATGTGGCGGTCAACAGTCTTGTCCGTGAGACTGATATTTCCCAACTGCTTAAAACGCTTGCCTATCTTGAGGTAGTTGCTCCCGATGCGCTCATCGTTCAGGATCTCGGGGTAATCAGTCTGGTAAACAGGTATTTCCCGTCCCTGAAACTGCATGCTTCCACCCTGATGACGGCCCATAATCGTGACAGCCTCGAGTCGCTGGCTCGTCTCGGCTGCAGCCGGGTGGTTATTGCCCGGGAAATGACCTTGAAAGAACTTTCTTCACTAGCCTCAGCTACTGATGTTGAAATAGAAATCTTTGTGCATGGGGCCATGTGTTTTTCTTATTCGGGTCTCTGCATGTTTTCTTCCTATTTCGGCGGGAAAAGCGGATTACGGGGCAATTGTGTGCAGCCGTGCAGAAGAAAATTTGCACCGTCGGTCGGGAAGGGCAAATCGGGATATATCTTTTCCATGAACGATCTCAACGCTCTTGCTATGATACCTGAATTACATCGCATTGGTATCAGCTCTCTAAAAATAGAAGGACGCTTGCGCTCGGCCAACTATGTCGAAAATGTGGTCGGTGCCTACCGCCTGATGCTGGATGCTGATGAAGGAGATCAGCAGCGGGTCTTACGGGAAGCCTCCATCATGATAGAGATGGCCATGGGCAGAAAGACATCCTCCGGCTATTTTCTCACTCCCCAGCCAAAAGACGCGATAGTGCAACATCATTCCGGCAATATCGGCACCTATCTTGGAAGAATTGAGTCGATCGAAGATCGCGGTGACGGCCGCTTCGCTCTCATCAGGCTCAAGGAGCCGTGTGAAGTCGGAGAGCGGTTACGACTTCATTTTGATGCGAGTGGCGAGCGGGAGACGTTTACCCTGGCCGGGCTCATGGCAGGGGATGTGGCTGTTCAACGTGCTGTCCGTGGTGAGAAGGTGAAATTTTTACTGCCTGCGAGGCTGGCTGCCGATGGTGATTTTTCTGCGATCGAGGTCTACCGGGTGGATGTGAAGAAAAAAATGCACTCTCCCCGCAATGATTATCGGCCGCAGAAGCTGACGGAAGCAGAAAATGAGCGGATCAGAAGAAAAATGAAGCGATTGCGCAGCTTCGGTCTCGGCATTACCGGCAAGGGGGTTGAAAGCGGAGCGGTTAATACGAAACAGAAGAGAAACCAGGGGACCTATACTTCGGAACTATGGCTGCGCCTGGATTCGCCCCACCTGATTTTCCAGAATTTGGGATTTACTCCGCATCGGTATGTACTCAATCTTCAGAAAAGTTCAATGTCAGATGTCAGTCGCATCAAGCAATATCTGGGCAGGGAATCGCGATCAGTCATCTGGGCTCTTCCGCCGGTAGTTCATGATGGGGCTCTGCAACAATTAAAAAAGACGCTTAAAACATTGATAAAATCTGGATTTCGAAGCTTCCAGATCGCACATCTCAGTCAGGCGGGTATGTTTGCTGGTGAGAAGGTACATCTTTTTGGCGATTATTCGCTTAATCTGCTGAACAGCCAGGCCCTCCTTCTGGCCCAGGCCCAGGGACTGCACGGACTGCAATGTTGTATCGAGGTCGACCGGGACTGTCTGGCACAGGCGGTATCGGGGTTCCGGCAGACAGAGCAGCCGGCAAAGGCGGGCAGACGGGAACATGCTGCCCTGCTTGGTATGACCGTGTTCGGATCGCCCCCCCTGTTCACCTCCCGTATTGCCGCAGAGCATTTTTCCTATGGTAGAAGCATTGTAAGTCCGAAAAACGAGGAATTCATCATTGAGAAAAAATCCGGCTATACACAGACGAGGGCTAAAAAATCGTTTTCGCTTCTGCCATACCGGTATGAACTTGAAGCGATCGGCATTAACTATGTTGTCGTTGATCTCAGCGGCATGAAACCCTCCAGAAAAGAGTTGCAGGATCTCGGTTACCGGGTCGCAAACAAGGGGAAATTATATCGTCTGCCAACCTTTAATTACCTTGGAACACTTGAATGACCACACCTGGTAACGGTCGTACGTCGATCTTTTTTAGGCTTGACCTGAGAAAGGCAAGAAGACAATGATGTATTGTTTGTCCGCGAAGCTGGAAAAAAAGATAAACACTGTTATTTGTATTGACTAAAAAGAGCTATTGCATTAAAGGTTACAGTCTTTTGTCCCTTCAATTTCAAGGCACCAAGAACAAAGATACTAACAAAAACAAGTAAACCGTATAGACGGTTTGTATGAGTTGATGTCCAAACAGGAGGAAGTAATTCGTGGCTAATCACAAATCAGCTGAGAAAAGGAATCGTCAGTCCCAGATCCGTCGTATGCGTAATCGCATCAACCGTTCAAAGATGAAGACGGTAGTCAAGTCCCTGAACAGTGCGATCGAGTCAGGTTCTGTTGAAGAGGCGAAAAGTGCATTAACGGCTGCGGTGCCGGTGATTGCCAAAACCGCCTCCAGGGGAACGATCCACAAGAAGAATGCATCCCGGAAAATTTCACGGCTCACCAGAAAGGTCAATGCCATGGAGGCAAATACCTGATTCGAAGTAAGCTGGATTTATACTGACGCAGCGGGTGCGACCAGATTGAAAAGCCGCCGGATCTTAAATGATTCGGTGGCTTTTTTTTTGTCTTACTTCTGAAGAAATGTGTTATCTTCCACTCTTTCATCATGATCTCTGTTAGTTACTACCTGGAAAAAGGAAAATGACTTCTCTAACGATAAGACCCGACTTCAATGAATTTTGTCAGAGAGCCAGCAAGGCCCGCCTTGTTCCGGTATCTGCCGCCGTTATCGCTGACCTGGATACGCCCCTGACCCTGTTCTGTAAAATTTACCAGGATCGTGACCATGTATCACTGTTTGAGAGCATGGAAGGCGGTGAGAAATGGGGACGCTATTCTTTTATCGGTTTCGATCCGCTCGTGACCTTTGTCTCAAAAGAAAACAACATCACGATTAAATCTTCAGCAGGCCGGCTGGCCCGTAAAGAGCGTTTTCAGGATAATCCTCTTGCCGCATTAAGGCGTCTTGTCGGTGAAATGAACGCCTTTAGTGATCCGGCGCTGCCTCGATTCTGCGGCGGGGCCATTGGTTTCCTCGGTTACGATATGGTCAGGTTCATGGAAAGGCTTCCGGATCTGCATGCAAGACTTGATCTGCCTGATTCTTCGTTCTTTATTCCCGGAACGGTTCTCGTGCATGACAGTTTCCGGCAGACCGTAACCATTATCTGCTGGGCGGATACCACTGCTCATACTGATCTTGAAACCTGTTACCAGCAGGCCCTGACAGCCTTAAAAGATATCGCCGTCCGCCTGGAGAGCCCGGTTCCTGAAAGTTTTCTTGATAAGAAAGGCATGGGAGACAGCTATCAATATGATTTCAGTTCCAATATGGAGCAGGAACAGTTTCATAAGATGGTTGAGCGGGCCAGAGAGTATATCCTTGCCGGCGATATTTTTCAGGTCGTTTTGTCACAGCGCTTCCATACACAGACGGATCTGCCGCCCCATGCGATTTACCGGGCACTGCGTCACATTAATCCGAGCCCCTATCTGTTCTTTCTAAAGTTCGGGGATCTTATCCAGATAGGATCGTCGCCTGAAATCCTGGTGCGCAAAGAAGGTGACACGATCGAACTGAGACCGATAGCCGGTACTCGGCCCCGCGGGGTAACACCAGAGGAGGATCTGGCGCTTGAGAAAG
The DNA here is from genome assembly GCA_963745765.1 of uncultured delta proteobacterium. GTDB lineage: Bacteria > Desulfobacterota > Desulfobulbia > Desulfobulbales > Desulfocapsaceae > Ww85. The sequence continues at coordinate 50,396 of CAVUYQ010000036.1, forward strand.
AACTGCTCGCTGATCCTAAAGAGCGGGCTGAGCACCTGATGCTGGTTGATCTGGGAAGAAATGATGTCGGACGCGTTGCCAGAGGCGGCAGTGTCGAGGTCCGGGATCTCCTGGTGGTAGAGCGCTATTCCCACGTCATGCACATCGTCTCGGGCGTACACGGGAGTATCGCGGATAACTGCGACCAGTTCGATGTGGTTGCAGCCTGTTTTCCGGCCGGAACGGTGAGCGGGGCACCAAAGATACGGGCGATGGAGATAATTGAAGAGCTTGAACCGGAACGGAGGGGGCCCTATGCCGGATCGGTTGGTTATTTCGGCTTTTCCGGCAATATGGATTTCTGTATTACCATTCGAACTTTTATCATGCAGGGAAGGGATTTATGGATTCAGGCAGGTGCCGGCATTGTGGCCGATTCTGATCCGCAGCGGGAGTTTGAGGAAACGGTCAATAAATCGATGGGGTTGCGGCGTGCCGTGGAACTCGCGGAAAAGAGGTTCTAGCCGATGATAATCATAATAGATAATTACGATTCATTTACCTATAATATTGTTCAGACAATTGCTGATAACAACAAAGCTGATAATTGTCCAGAGGAAATTCAGGTATTTAGAAACGATAAAATCACGCTCGATGAGCTCGAGCGACGCGCACCCCGGAGAATTCTCATTTCACCCGGGCCATGTACCCCGAAAGAGGCCGGTATTTCCGTATCGGTGATAAAACATTTCAGCGGCAGGATACCTATTCTTGGCATCTGCCTGGGCCATCAGGCCATTGGTGAAGCCTTTGGCGGTGATGTAGTCCGGGCCGGCAGGATAATGCATGGCAAAACAAGCCCGATTTTTCATGATGGCCGCGGCGTGTTTACCGGCTTGCCGGAACCGTTTGACGGCATGCGCTATCACTCACTCGTGGTGGAAGACCGGAGCCTGCCCGATTGCCTGGAAGTAAGTGCCCGAACTGACCAGCAGGAGTTGATGGGGGTCCGTCATAAATCTTTGGCGGTGGAAGGTGTACAGTTCCATCCCGAATCCATCATGACACCTTCCGGCAGGATACTCCTGAGAAATTTTATGTCCGAGAATTATCTGACCCTTCTGGGGACTGGCTGCTAGTACCAGGCTGAACTAAACAAGGAGTGTGTATATGAATATCAGAGAGGCAATTACCAGGGTGGTTGACGGTGATAATCTGTCTGAAGGGCAGATGCATGATGTCATGAATGATATCATGAGCGGGGAGGCGACACCGGCCCAGATAGGTTCTTTTCTCACCGGCCTCCGGGTTAAAGGTGAGACGGTTGAAGAGATAACCGGAGCGGTCAGGGTGATGCGTGAGAAAGTTACCGCCATCGATACCGGGGTGGATGTCGATGCCGGCGGTATTATTCTAGATACCTGCGGCACCGGCGGTGACGGTTCCGGAACCTTCAATGTTTCAACCACCACAGCCCTGGTCGTCGCCGGTTGCGGCGTTACGGTGGCCAAGCACGGCAATCGCTCGGTGTCCAGTTCATGCGGTTCCGCGGATGTGCTTGAAGCCGCCGGGGTCAACCTGAACCTGGCTCCGGAACAGGTGAGCCGCTGCATAAAACAGACAGGGATCGGTTTCCTTTTCGCTCCATCCCTGCATGGTGCGATGAAATATGCCATAGGCCCGCGCCGGGAGATGGGAATCCGCACTATTTTCAATATACTCGGGCCGCTTACCAATCCGGCCGGCGCCAATGTTCAGGTTCTTGGCGTTTTCGCCGAACATTTGACCAGGCCGCTTGCCGAGGTGCTGGCGAGGCTTGGATCGAAAAGGGCGTTTGTGGTGCATGGTGAGGGAAACCTTGATGAACTCACCGTAACAGGAGCGACAACTGTTGCGGAACTTCGGGACGGACAGGTTCATTCGTATGTCATTACCCCCGAGGAATTTGGTTTTAACAGGGCTTCGCTGCGGGACCTGCAGGGTGGTGTTGATGCTGAGGAATCGGCAGTAATAATGAGGGATGTTCTCCTCGGAACGAAAGGCGCCAGAAGAGATATGGTCTTGATCAATAGCGGAGCTGCCCTGATGGCGGCAGGACGGACCGGGGATCTCCTGTCCGGTATCAGTATTGCTGCCGAATGTATTGACTCCGGAAGCGGTACAAAGAAGCTCAATGAACTCATCGAATTCACGCGCAATGCGTCGTAGGCGCGCATGTTCCCGCAGGCAAAATGATTCTTGATAAAATTGTAGATAAAAAGAAAGAGGAAGTAGCCCGGTTAAGACGGCGGGGACTTCATCTCCCGGATAGTTTTCGTGACTGGCAGGCCGATCAGACAAGAGGGTTTCGCCGGACGCTGCTGGCTTATAACGGTGTTTCGATTATTGCAGAGGTCAAAAAGGCCTCTCCATCGAAAGGTATCATCTGCGCTGATTTTGATCCGGTCCGTATCGCGGTCAACTATGAGAAAAATGGCGCACAGGCCTTGTCGGTACTCACCGATGAATATTTTTTCCAGGGAAGCCTGCTCTTCATGATGCAGGCCAGGCAGGCCGTCAGCCTGCCTGTCCTGCGGAAGGATTTCATCATCGACCCGCTGCAGATTGATGAGGCCCGGGCGCACGGTGCTGATGCTATCCTGCTCATATGCGCAATTCTTGAACTATCACAGATCAGGGACTATAAAGAGCAGGCGGCTGCTCTTGGCATGGACGCCCTGGTGGAAGTGCACGATGAGGAAGACCTGCGGAAGGCCCTCGCTGCCGATGCCGAGTTGATCGGCATTAACAACCGGAATCTGAGAGATTTCAGCGTTGATATCAATACCACCTTTCGGCTGCAGAAGATGATTCCGGCCGGCATCCCGGTTGTCTCTGAATCCGGTCTGAAATCGCTTGAAGATATGCAGAAATTGCGAGAAGAAGGGGTTAATGCGGCTTTGATTGGCGAGAGTCTGGTGCGGGCCGGGCAGGACAGCACCTTTCTCGCCGGTTTGCGCGAAGATTACGATATCGGATAGAATACCAATGAAACAGTTCAGGACACGCATCAAGATGTGCGGTACCACACGTCTGGAAGACGCCCAATATGCGGTCTCGCTTGGTGTCGATGCGCTCGGCTTTATCTTCGTGAAAAAAAGCCCCCGCTATATCAGCAGTGGGCCTGCCGCTTCAATCATCGCGGTGCTGCCGCCGTTCGTTACGAGAGTTGGCGTTTTTGTGGACGCCTCTATCGAGGAAATCAAGGGCATTGTCGGTACCTGCGGTTTGACCCAGGTGCAACTGCACGGAAATGAAAAACCGGAGTTCTGCGCCGAGTTGAAACGGTGGAACAGGGGGCTGTCCATCTGTAAGGCTTTTCGCATAGGGGAAGGTCATATTCCTGTCACTATCAGCTCTTACGGATCAATGGTTGACAGCTTTCTTCTTGATACCTGGGTGAAAGGGGTCGAAGGCGGAACCGGCCAACCCTTTGACTGGAACCTGGTTCATTCGCTGGCACTGTGTCGCCCGCTTATCCTCGCCGGCGGTCTTAATCCGGACAACGTCTCTGCGGCAATCCGCGCCGTCTCACCGTATGCAATCGATATAAACTCTGGTGTTGAAAAAGCACCGGGTATCAAGGACCGGCAACTGCTTCGCACGCTTGTGGAACGGGTGCGGGCTGGCGGGTGACAACGTTGTTACGGTCTATGCATTTGACTTAGCGGGCCACGACGAAGGCGTCTGTATAGCCGCGTCTTTCGAGAATAGCCCGGGCCTGTCCGGCATCTTTCAAGGTATTGCCGACGTGGACCTGGACGCGGTAGTAGATGGTTTTGCTGCCTTGGTATTTCATGATAATCGTCTTGTGCCCTGCATCAAGAAAACGATTCTGCAGCCGCAGTGCATTGTCAGAATTGGTAAAGGCACCGATCTGGACATAAAAGTCACCTTCATAGAAGGTGCGGGCAAGCTGTATGATCTCTTGCCGGTTTTTACCTTTTTCTCCCATGGCAACAATACGCACCCTGGCCGTGCCATTGCCGACAATGTTCAGGTTTTTTGCGGCCGAGTAACTGAGATCAATGATCCTCCCTTTTACAAAGGGCCCCCGGTCATTTACCCGCACGACGACTTCCCTGTTGTTTTCAAGATTTTTTACCAGCAGTATCGTATTCATCGGCAGGGTTTTGTGGGCGGCTGTCATGCTGTACATATCGTATGTCTCACCATTGGAGGTATATCTTCCGTGAAAGTCGGAACCGTACCAGGAAGCAATACCGGTCTGCTGAAAACCATAGGAGGAAGGGATGGGATAGTATATTTTATTGTTTATTTGATAGGGCCGAAGGGTTGGGTGGGAATATTGCTTGGAAGCTGCAGATGAGCAGCCGGGAAGAGTAACCATGAGAAAAAATCCAAGACAGAAAAGCAACACACTGTTTCCTGTGGCGAGGTGCCGGATGGTTACGATGAGATGCACGAGCCTGTTCGACGAGCCTGAATAATTTTGATTTTATGAGTATCTGCAACCATTACGATCTTTTATAATATATGAGGTTGATGCGCAATGATTTTACTTACTGCCCGTCGATGTACTTTGTTCCGGCGGTTTAACAAACCGGTTAAGCCTCTCCTGGTAATATAATCCGGCAGCGCCAATGGTATGCGGGGTATAGGGTCGTGTAATTTTCGTGCCGGGGAGGGGGCGGATATTGTCAAAACGAACCTTTTCATCCCGGTCAATCCATGACAGGCTGAGATCCAGGATCGGCCTGCCAGTTGTTATTACGCCATTATTGTCGCGCAGGAGGATTAATCGTTCCCACCTTCTTTCGCTGAATCCCTTTAGCCAGATTCCCGCCATTTCCTGGCCGGTGAACTTGTCGGACATAACCGGTTCCAGCAAATCCCCGTCATCATCGATATGGCTGCCGATTATCTTCTTGACCTCAGAACTGCCGTCCAGGCTGAGCCGGTAAAAATCATCAAAATCATCGTGATCGATCCGCATGAGATGTGTTTCACCATCGTTAAAGCTCCAGCGGGCGTGACATGCCTGACAGGATATTTTATCCATGCCGAGATGCGCGGGGTTTTTGATAACAGGAAGTGTCAGACTGAGTCCGGTTGCAGCAGAGGAATAGGTGAATTGTTCTGTCGTTCTGGTAACCCCCTGCGGCAGATGATTCTGCAGCTCTTTCGGATCGTGGCAGGCGCGGCAGGTTCGACTATTCTGCTCGCTGCCCATGACCTGTGCCGAAGAGTGACAATCGATACAAACCATGCCCGCCTGTTGATGCACATCGGGTTCCAGCTGATGATATTCAACGCCAAACGGCCTGACGGGAATACTTTTTTGCCGGAAAGGTGTTCGGTATTCTTCGTTGTAGTCGTGTTCGTAGCGTCCATAATAATCGAAGCCGACATGATTGCCGTAATGGCAGGACAGGCAGCGAGAGTCGTCCGGCTTTGCAAGAAACGCATGTGATTTCATCCGGCCGTTATCGTAGGCCAGGTGGCAGGCTGCGCAACCGGTTGCGCGCCGAACTTTGGAAAAATCGTCTCCTTCCCCATAAACATGACAGCGCAGACATCTCCTTCGCAACAGATCATCTGTCAATTCAAGTGCGTTTTGTGGTGCTGCTGATGCTTTTAGTAGAAGAGGCGTATCAGGAGATGTCTTGGCCCCGAAGGCCGTCCTGACGAGGGAGATATGGTCGCTGAGGGTGTAGTGGTTACTGCCGGCGACCATGTCAATGGCTTTTTCGTGACAGCCTCCGCAATATTTCATGGCATTTTCGGGATGTGCAGGCCGGGCTACAAGACCCTCATGGGCCTCTTCCCGCGACATGACACCTTCTTGTCCCGAATGACAGGACGTGCAGGCCAGTTGGTGGTTATCATCAAGCTCTATCTTGTGACAGCTGATGCAGCTGCCTGTCTCATGGTCGTGTTCCTTGGCAGCAACCGTTTCAGGTTCTTCTGAGCACCCCCCTGAAAGAAGGAACAGCAGGAAGAAAAGCATGAAGCCCGTACTTAAATGTTTGCTGGTAGGCATGATATCCGAGAGCATGATCTGGTTAGTAAAGCAGCCGGCTGCAATCCTGTCTGAACCAAGAACGACTCAAGCACTATACAAAAAATTACAGGTGATGTCTTTGCAGATAGTCACTTATCTCCTCGGGGTAGATAAAATGCAGGGGACTTGCCGACAGGACTTGTTTGAAAGTATTTCATGGTTCGTAATTAAAAGGGAAAAATAAAGTTGGAAGATAGATAGTGGTGCCGATCTGGACAATCAGTCGTCTGATAATGTTGATTATTCGGGATTGATATTGAATTTTCAATTCGTTCCTGATATAAACAGCCTCATCCGAAGGCCACCGTAGCTCAGTTGGTAGAGCAGTTGATTCGTAATCATCAGGTCAGCGGTTCGACTCCGCTCGGTGGCTCCAGTAAAATCAAGCAGTTTAGAGAGTTTGTCTCTAAACTGCTTTTTTTGTTTGTGAAATCTTTGTTAATGATTTGAGTTACCACTCTATTAATAGAATCCTGAAATAAGGGTTCCTTGCATAATTAGATTATTCAGGGTGGCCATAAGTTTTATGTTGAAGACCGCTGTTCTCCTTCTTTCAACAACTCGCAATACTTTTTTCTCCTTTTTGCGACATCTGTCTTTATAAAAAAGTAAGAATATGAACTGCTCAGTATGACTTGTTCGCAGGAAGAAAATAGTTATATAAAATCAGCATCATAGCTGAATATAACCTGAAACGTCTCTAATTAAGCTGGTCGGGTTCTTGGGAAAAACGTGTGAGGTTCAGGGAAGGAGAAAAACGTTTTTAATGTGCGAGAGATTGATTGTCCCATATAAAATCAATTAATTATTCTCCAGTGTCCTTGATTATCCTGATGCCTCTTTGACCTGGATGTCTCAGGCATCTCCCCCGTGTTCAAGAGAGAGAAAGATTTTATTTACGCTCTCTTAATATACTGAAATAAAATATAAAATGTCTGACTGTTCCTTGAACAACATCGGATTGACAAGGCTGTCTGTAATCAGAGACGAAGAGGAGTCTTGATGGGGAAAATTCAGACCTTACGGGACATCGATGCTGCCGGACCTCATTAATTGACGGATGCATCGTGGAAACATACGGCAGGAAGGTTTCGATGCAACATGATTGCGAACAACTTAACGTGAAGAGGGATATCTCGAAAACAACCGTTTTAGCTCGTAGCTTATGTCGATTTGACCCAGAATCCCCGTGGAGGTTTTTTTGCATGGATCATAGGCATCTTAAAGCAGTATCTCTAGCGTCACTTTTCTCGATGTTTGGTAAACAGGATTTAACTCAAGAGGGCTGGATAAAGAGTGCCGGAAATTCAGCTAATTGCGACTATGTGGTACGAATGTTGCATGCCACTGCGCAGTATAAAAAGAGCAGTAGTATGTAAACTTAACGTGTTGGAGGTAGTATGAGGAAAATCCTTTTATTAATGAGTTTGGCCATGATCATGGCAACGGAAGGTTTTGGTGCGGACAGGAGCATCACTACAGTATTCAATCCGGAAGATCCCTCCCTGGGTGGAACGCTGCATATCGATTGTATCGGCAATGGAAGATGGAGACTCCCGCTGAGATCGGCAAGCATAGATATCAAGAACGGGGAGAATGTGAGTTTAGTACAGGATTCGATGAGTATCCAGGAAAAGACAGCATCCTATGACTTCCAGATTCCTTCCGATGAGTCAGCGGGAACCTGGAGTGCCAGCTGTGTGATAAGAGATCGGTCCGGCAACCGCGTCAATCAGACCGGAGAATTCACGGTAGTGGCCGCGTCGGATGTTACTCCGCCGGATGTTACCCCCCCGCCTGTTGATCCTCCTGTTGTAGATCCGCCGTCCGGTGGCTATATAGACGGCCCAATAGCAGAACATAACACCATTACAGAATATGCCGGACCGGCGACCTGCATAGCTTGCCATCAGAAGGAAGCTGACGAAATGCTGGACAGCCTGCACATGCAGTGGTCCGGGCCAACCCCCGACCTGACGAATACCAATGGTGAGCCGCTGGGCAAGGCAAAAGGTGGGATCAATACCTTCTGCACCTATGCCATCTCATCCAAAGGGGCATGTTTTTCATGCCATGTCCGAGCCGATGGGAATGCGCCGCATCCTCCGGAAATAAATGACGTTGATTGCCTGATGTGTCACAGTGACACCTATCAAAGAAAATTTGTGAGCGATCCTGATAACCCTATCACCGTGACAGATATTTACGGAGAGCAGAAAAACTACGTGTTCGGCTTGGTTGACTCCGAAGGTAATTATACCACGGTGCCTGATTTTGATAACATGGCGTCCGGCACTTCCATGGTGAACGTTGCCAGAACGGTCCATCTGCCGACAACCGCTTCCTGCTTGCGCTGTCACGCCAAAGCCGGAGGCGGCGATTGGACAAAACGGGGCGACATGGGTATGAATTCCAGCCACGCGTCAGTTAACGAAGATGTCCATCTGTCCAGCGACGGTGCAAATATCGGCTGTGTCAATTGTCACTCGGCACTCAATCATAAAATCAGTGGTCGCGGTATCGATCTGCGCCAGACAGAAGCCGATAAGCCTACCTGCCAGGCCTGTCACAATGAAGCTCCGCATGAAGACAGTACCTTGAACCGGCATGCACAGGGGCAAGTGAGCTGCCAGGTATGCCATATTCGCGAATTTGCCAAAGGCGGTGCAACAGAAATGTCAAGGGACTGGTATAATCCTGTCTGGAATCCTGCGTTCTGTTCCGGCCAGGGAGGCTTTGTTGGAGAAGAAATCAAAGAGTCCAATGTTAAACCGGAATATGTCTGGTTTGATGGCACGTCATATGTCTATAACGTCGGCGAAACGATCAAACCTGACGAGAGAGGCATCTATTCCATGGCACGGGCAAACGGTTCACCTTTTGACGGCAAATCGTTCATCGTACCGATAAAACGCCATTCAACCAATATTGCCCTGAATGATGAAAGTGGCAAGATCGTGCCGCCTTCAATCATGTGGATGTTCATGACCGGTGATTTCGACCAAGCGGTGCAGGAGGGTATGAAGGAACAGGGGATGAGCGGAAGTTTCAGTATCGTTGAAGCAGATGCTGAGATGCTCATCACTCACGGTGTGGAACCGGCGAATAACGCTCCATCCTGCGTTGAATGTCACGATGGTTCAGGTATGACTCCCGATGGTACTGGCATGCTTCCGTTTGATGCGCTGGGCTATCATAATATTGCCTCGGCAGTAGCTTCATGTACTCTCTGCCATGAACAGAAAAGTCTGCAATGGGAGACAATGCATTCATCGCATCGGTCTGACGATGTTTCCTGTGCCAGCTGTCATTCAGGAGAACCGACCGGCTTTATCAAGTCGGAAAGGCAACTGTGCAGTTCCTGCCATGAGAGAAAATCCTGGAAGGAAGAAGGGCATAAGAAACATATTGAGAAAGGCCTTGATTGTGCCAGCTGTCACACTTTTGCCTAGTTTGTAACGCTTCGCAATGGAGAAAAGGCGCCACTTCGTTAGTGGCGCCTTTTCTTTTTTCATGATAAAATCTTGTTAAGTTAAAGGTGAGCATGTTCATGCGGGACAGGTTCAGCCGCCCGCTAATGTTTGATCAAAGCCGGAGAGATTGTTCGGCATATCCAACACCCACAAGGTTGGTGATTTGCCCATCGTGGTAAACCCAATTCGTTTGATTGAAACACCACTGGAATACTCAACCCCACCGCCATTGCTCAGTGAGCATAGTGTCGATCTTTTGCGAAGTCTTGATATCAGCGATGATGAAATAGCAGGTCTCAAGGAAAACGGCTGATTTTACAGATGAATAGGTGAATCATGAAAAAAGCCTTAGAGGGAATCAGGGTGGTTGACCTCAGCCACGTATTAGCTGCTCCAACGGCAACAATGTTTCTAGCCGATTTGGGCGCAGAGGTTATTCATGTGGAACCTCCGCATGGAGACGATGCCCGGGAATTCGGTCCTTTTGCGAAAACTCCCGATAAGAATAGCAGCGGATATTTCATCAGTCTGAACCGAAATAAAAAAAGTATGGTGTTGAATCTCAAGGATGATCGAGGGAAAAATATATTGCGATCATTAATTGAGAAATCAGATGTTCTTGTTGAAAACTATCGTCCGACTACCATGAAAAAATTGGGGTTTGGATGGGATGAAGTCCACAAAATTAATCCCAGGCTGGTATACGCCGCTATTTCCGGTTTTGGCCATGATTCCCCGCCTGAATATGCGTCACGGCCTTCATATGATATGGTGGCTCAGGCATATAGTGGTTTGATGAGTATTACCGGACCCCAGGATGGTGCGCCGTGCCGGGTCGGCTCTTCTGTTGGAGATCTTTTTGCCGGACACCAGGCAGTGATTGGTATTCTTGCAGCTCTCATGTACAGGACGACAACGGGGCGTGGACAGTTTTATGACGGATCTATGGTTGATGGCCTGTTCTGTGTCTTGGAAAATGCTGTTGCAAGATATACGATTGAGGGTGAGATACCTGGCCCGTTAGGTTCAGTCCACCCCTCAATTACCCCATTCCAGGCATTCAAGACAAAAGATTCGTGGATTGTCGTAGCTGCTGGTAATGACAGTATATTTGCCAAACTATGTGTAACTATCGATGTCCCTGAATTGCCTCAAGATAATCGGTTTAGTACAAACCCGGCACGTACACAAAACAGGGCCCAGCTGATCCAGATTATTGAAGCACAAACCATCCGAAAAACAACGGCTGAATGGATAGCAATTCTCGATGAGGCTGGTCTGCCTTACTCACCGGTAAATAATATGAAACAGATCTGTGAAGATCCAATTATTAAACACCGAAATATGTTGGTCGAAGTCGACCAACCTGGCGTGGGGAAGGTGAGGATTACTGGTTCACCGATACATTTGTCAGAAACGCCTGGTCAGGTGTACAGCCCCGCCCCTCTTTTGGGCGAACATACGGACATTGTACTGGCTGAGTTGCTCAATTATTCCAAAGAGGAAATTGCGGATTTACGAGTGAATGGAGTGATCGGCAAATGATGGTATTTATTGCTCGATCATGATTGCCTGCGTTTGCCTGATAAGCTGTGAAAACAGGGAAGATGGTGTGGAAAGGGGAATAAAAATAGTTCTTTCGGTTTAAGCGTTTCAATACAGACTGCCACTGGCAGGATAGGACGGGGCGAAGCAGCAGGAAACGATTTTTCGGTTTCAGTCTATAATGAAGTTCCGCTGCAGCAGTATCTTTTCCACCAGGTCCATGCCCAGGGGTTCCGAGTAGGCCTTTGTTATGAGATAAGGGTTTTTCGGGATATGACATGTTCGACGGGTAGAATCTTTACTCGGGAGGCTGAATCCAGTCGTATTGACTATCTCCGCTCCTTTTACGGCTTCGGTTTCAACTTGCAGCAGGAAACCGTCTGGACATCCTTTGTTACTTTTTGAATGACAGCCCATCTTCCCCCTCCTTGTGATGTCAAATCTCCTCTTATTGTACTCCCTCTGTATTATTGTTACTCTTGCTTAGTGATGAAGTAAATAGGTATATATACGCAGTTTTATGGACAGATGTAGTATTTGCATGAGCAAATATGTCTGCATAACAACTGGTTATCATGGGAAACGGTAACAGTATTTTTTTTTCGTAACATCTCTTTTGCAGAGGAGTAACCAAAACTGACAAATCATTACAAAAAACCTAACATGAAGGTGTGCTCATGCTCTGTCGCTTGCGTGATTCTGGTAGAATTAATTAATCAGGCGTGTATTTCCTTCTCTTACCCGGACAATCTTGTGCCGGTCTTTTCAAGAGTAAAACAGTGACCTGAAACGGTGAATCCCCTAAAATGCTGCACTGACATTTGGGCAAGGGAGGATAAATATAATCGAAGATTATATGGATTGGTGACAGCAATGCTTACCGTACGGGTGGGAGGTAGTTTTTAATCGACAGTTACGGGGGATTAACGGCGTTAACCTCTCTTGGTTGAAGTATCCTCGGTGACAACATGACTGTCGTCGAACGCTTGTCTGGAAGAAATATGATCTGGAATTATCTTCTCTATCTGCTCTATGGGCTGGCTTTTTTCACCCTTGGGGTAGCAATTCTCTCGAGAGATACGAGACTTAGTGAGCTTGGAATTGCCCAAATTCTCTGGTTGCTGGCAGTCTTCGGGATTGTTCATGGTTTTCACGAATGGCTGGAGTTTCTGGAGCAGCTTCGCCCCGATATCAGGACGACCAGCTTCATTATCTTCCGCCTTGTCGTCGTGAGCACCTCTTTTCTATTTCTGCTCTACTTTGGGCTGTTCCTCAACATCATAACCTTTTACGGTGATCGGGCGCTGAAAACAACACCAGCAGTTATCAAGGTTATCATAGGTCTTTTTGCGCTTTGTTTGATTCTCCTCGCAATCACCCTTGATTATAAAGGTGGGAGTGATACCAGGATACGTCACCTTGTGGCTTTTCCGGGCGGACTCCTGTCGGGCATCGGCTTGATTATTTACTCCAGAACCGTGCGATCTTTTTCCACAAAGGTTGCCGGAAATTTTATCCTGGCCGGCAGTTTCATGATCGCCTATTCGATTTTTACCGGAATAATACCTTCCTACGTTTCTATCCCTGTTATAGATATCAAGGTAATTCTTTTACGAGGTGCGAGTGCTTTTCTGATCATGTTTTTCACCATAAGGGCACTGTCTGTATTCAGCCTCGAGCAGCGCACATTGGTCAATGAAAAATTGCTGCGCTTTTCTCAGTCGGAAAAACTGACATCAATGGGGATTTTGGCTGCCGGAATCGCACATGAAATAAATAATCCTCTCACCAATGTCTCTCTTAATATCGAGATGCTCAAAGATATTGTCTTTGAAGACAAAAAGGCCACTAAAAAACTGGATGCAATCGATCGAAACGTCCAGCGGGCTTCAAATATTGCCAAGGAACTGCTGCTTTTTTCACGTGAATCAGAATCTGATTTTGAACCGACAGACATCGGCACCGTTCTGAAAAGCGCTATCAGTTTACTGAATAATCAGGAACACAGTTCCATCATACTTCTCAAGCTGAAGAAAATACCACTGATCAAGGGAATTCCATGGAAACTGGAGGAGGTTTTTATCAACCTCCTGATGAACAGTCTTGATGCCTGCGGCAATCAGGACTCTATTGAGGTTCAGGCATTTCACAATGAAGAGACGGTGACGGTGGTGATACGTGATACCGGTCACGGTATTCCGGAAAACCTGCTTCATCAGGTCTTTGATCCGTTTTTTACCACCAAAGAGGTTGGTAAAGGCACCGGATTGGGATTGAGTGTATGTTATAACATCATCAAACAACATGGCGGGGAGATCGCTATTGAGAATCGTGAACAGGGTGGAACCACCGTGATAATCAATCTGCCGGGAGCGAGTTATGGCAAGTGAAATAATTTTTGTCATCGATGATGATCAGGATCTCAGGGAGGGCCTTGTCGAGATCCTCGAAGGAAATTATTTTGCGGCAACCGGTCATGAAAACGCTGAGTCAGCATTACAGGCTATAGGTATCCATGCACCGCATCTGGTTATCGTTGATAACATGATGCCCGGCATGGGAGGAATGGCCTTTATTCCCCTGCTGAAACGGGATTATCCCGCAATAAAGATCATCATGATCACTGCCTTCTCAACCGTTGATAACGCCGTTGCAGCGATGAAGAGCGGCGCTGACGATTACCTCGCAAAACCATTCAGGCGCGATGATCTTCTGGTGGCGGTAAGGCGAAACCTCGAGGAATTAAAATTTTCTGAACAGCTTGCTGTTCCCGGGATGGATGATGCCCTTGCATGCCTATCCAATCTCATTCGCCGGCAGATACTTACACTCCTTTCCGCCAAAAAGGAAATGCGCTTTATGGACATTACCCGGCATCTGGGCATCAGTGATCACACCAAGGTGAATTTTCATCTAAAAAACCTCAAGTCAAACAACCTGATAGCCCAGGACAGGGAGAAAATTTATTTTCTCACACCGCAAGGGATTAAAATGGTTGAATGCCTTTCAATGCTTAATCAAAGAATATCAGAATAATTACCAGTATCTACCTGTCTTCTGTGGACTGTCCTTCACAGAAAAGTACGTTTCTGTGAAAAATCTTTATCTGGAAGTCATAACGATATACTCCTACGTTATCACAGTAAATGAGGCGGGTTTTTGTATCATCAGGAATAGCCATTCACCGGAAGAGTCAAAGAAAAGAAAGAAATCTTCGAGCTATTTTTTGCCGGAAACTTCGCTTTCATTGTGATTCGTCTGCAGTAGATGCAAACACGGTGGTCCTGGAAAGAAGGTGGACTGAGGACCGTCCTAAAAGGGGGGCAGCACGAGCAGGAAATGCTCCCTAAAATGATAACAAGTGATTTTTTACGTCTAGGTCGGGGTGTTTAAGCAGGAGAGGAACAAAATACGCGGTTAAGATTCACCCATCCGCAACTTTAACGAGGAGAACAACATGTTAAAAAAATGTGTACGTGTAATTGCTGTAACAGGTTTAATCGTGGCAGGAACTAGTTTGTGCGCGAGTGCCGCGGGAGAGGATATGCAGAAACAGATTGACGGTATCATGGGAGCATTGCCGAAATTCGCTGTACCGATGCGTGAGGTAGGTGACAGATTCCAGAACATGTATTTTGCCGCTGAGGGCGGCAACTGGGGACTGGCCTCCTATATGTCAAAATATATGTTTAAAGCTATGAATCCCGCCATGGTTACAAAACCCAACGAGTATCCGGCCTGGAAATCTTTCTATGAGGAAGATTTTGACGCGATCAACAAGGCCATCGCCGCTGAAGATTTAGGGGCATTTAAAAAAGAATATTCAGCAGTTATTAACTCATGCAATGCCTGCCATAATGATATGGGCTATGGCTTTATCAAGGTGGTAAAACTTGCTGCGCCATCTGATCAGGGTATTGAGTATAAACTTTCTTCAAGGGCGGCAGACGTACCTAAGTAACTTACCATCACTTAAGGTGCCGTAGAGAACAAAAGGCCGCATGTCTCTGAACAGGGGACATTGCGGTCTTTTGTTTCTACCCGGGGTGAGCCATCCTGCGGCTGTATTTTTTGGTCGTGCCTGCCGGGCAAATAGTCAGCTGCCTGCCTTGCTGGCGTTTTATCTGTATATGAAACCTATTTGTTTATTCTTTTTCCGAATATTGAAAGGCTATATTCCTTGCCATCCATTTCCGCTACTTCAGGAAGCCTTCCCCATTCTTCAAAAGCCAAGGATTTAAAAAGCCTGATACTCGCACAATTGTGTGAGAAGATAAAAGAAACCAATGTCTTTATATCCAGTTTCCCTGTCATTCCCAATGCTTCAGACAAAAGAGCCCGGCCAAGGCCTTTTCCTCTGTTTTCCGGTGAAATGTAGATGCTTATCTCTGCCGTATGATCATAGGCAGCTCTGCCATAAAAGGCTTGAAAGCTGACCCAGGCAATTACCATACCGTTGTGTTCATGAACAAGAAGAGGGTGCTTTCCGGGAATATGCTGCTTAAACCAGTCCCTCCTTGCTGCAATAGTTACTTCGGTAATATCGGCAGTTGACTGCCTGCTGGGAATGGTGGTGTTGTAAATAGAGACAATTCTCGGCAGGTCTTCCTGTGTGGCGATTCGCATAAGCATTCTTTATCTCGATTGAACGTGACGTTGAGTTGAAAAGGCCAAGCTGTTTTTGCGATAGTTTCAAGTTCATTCCATTTCGTTACTAAAATTTCATCCGAGTGCTTCTATTGCAGGGAATTGTCAGCCTCAAGAATCTTACGGGACAAGAGTTCTTTTAGTAATTTCACTCTCTTTTTATTAACACCAAAATCACTATAACCGAATCTGGATGCTGAGCGAATATGGATCTTTCTTTGAGTCGAATCGATTCTGATTTCTAAATCATCCACAAATTTAAATATGGCCGAAGTAAAGGTAGCTGCCAGATAATTGCCTTTTTCAATCTGAATCTCACCTCCCATGTCATGAATTACATTTTTTAGAAGTGAAAATAAATCAAACGGGATGTCTTGAGAAATACTGATCGGATCAGTGTAATGATTGGCATCATTTTTATATTCACTACAGACGCAATTAGGCTTATCCGGGCATTTCAACAGCATCCCTGCGACCAGTTCTGAGGTTTCTCCTGCCTTGGAAACTGATCCGAAATTGAAAAGCGCCATAATGGAAGCGAAAATAAAAATTGATAAAACGATAAAAGCCTTTTTCATGTACGGGTGACGTGAATAATTAGATTATTCAATAGAGATCAAGGCAGACAAGGAATTTTACCACAGGTATATATTGATATTCCGAGGATCAAATGTCTGGGATTTGTTTAAGAACGCAGAGCCCGCCGGGAGCCTGGCAACCCGGTGGGCTTCTTTTTTGCCCATGTCTCAATGCCGGTCCTACTATTTGGCCCGATCAAACACGTCGTCGCTAATCTCAATACAGGTAAGGATACCAGCAGAATCCTCCTCCAACATCACGGCAAACTCCTTCATCCCTTAGGCTGGATCAGGCCGTTTCCATTTGTAGGGCAGCTCCTTGATGGTTCCCGGTTCTGTCATTTCTTTGAGGGCTGCGAAAGCGTCCAGAATAATCCGCCTCTGCCGGCTCACGTTGCCGGGTTCACCGAACATGCTGCCTCGAGCAAATTTGACGAGCAAGGCACGGGGGGGCTTGATGCGCGCCATCCGGTCGGGCGCGTTCCCCATGGAGATGGTAGGTATCCCTGCGTCTTCGACCATCCGCTGAATCAGACCCACGGTCTGATGGCATTTCGGTCAGACAGGCACAAGGAAAAGGACGTCAATCGCCTGGGCCTTAATCCGTGAAATGAGTTCTGGAACCGTCTTTTTAATCAGGGATACCGCATCGTTGACATAGCCGAAGCTGTAGTTGGTTTCCGCCAGTCTGCCGATGATATTTTCTTTTTCCAGCTCGATAAAGCGCTGGAGAGGGAAAGATGATATTAATGTCCTCCTCGGCCAGCCGATGATCGTAATGTGGATGGGCGATCCCGAGATCCTTCTGGCTCACCGTCCTGGGAATCTCCCTAAAGGTGATATCCCCGTGAATTGAAACGGTATCGAAGGGAGGCTGGCTATCCTTGATATAGAGCCCGCCACTGGTGACAAGAGCGAACTTTTGCGCTGACGGTTCACCTTTGTAGGGCGTCCAGGGAATGTCATCCGGGACGATGAAAGGATATTTCTTTACGATTTCCTCCATTTTACCCGCCTGGTAGTCCGGCAGGCTTTCCTCTACCCACTTGTCGTAGGCGATTTTGAAATTATCAAGTCAAATGGCATCTTTTTACCTCTCGGTTTTGATAATTCTAATCAGATAGCTGTTGGGGGAGAATAGCAGGTATTCATTAAAATGAAATCCCATAATCACGTTAAATTAATTATGAAACCGAACGTTGAGTTCACTGGCCAGCGCTTTTTTGGGGGTCCTTGTGGATCGACTGGTTGAACGAAGCCGCTAAAGCGGCAGAAAAAAGCAAAAACAGAGTGTAACTCCTTAAAGTGACCAATCCCGGATACTTACAACAAAAAGGAGTATACAATGAAGCCATCCGAAGTAAAACGATTTGCAACCCAGTATGAACGTCATTTGAAATTGCTCAAACTGCAGGGGAAAAGTAAAAGTACCATTGATGTCTATTCCCGTGCTGTCCGCAGGATCAGAGATCATTACGATCGTTGTCCAGATAAACTGACAAAGGATCAACTGGAGAACTATTTCAGTGATATGGTTGAAACACATTCCTGGAGTACCGTCAAAATAGACAGGCTTGGCCTGATGTTTTTCTGGAAGCATGTTCTTGAATTGGATTGGCAGTGGTTGAACATTGTCAAGCCCCCTAAGGTTAAGTCCATTACTGATATTCTTACCCCTGCAGAAATTGAACGGCTCATTGGGGCTACCAAAAAAATTGTGCTATCGTGTTTTCCTGCTGACCACTTATTCAATGGGGCTTCGCCTGGAAGAAGCGCTGTCTCTTCATGTTGGTGATACTGATGCAGGTCGCAAGCTTGTTCATATACGCCGTGGAAAAGGGCATAAAGACCGGATGGTTCCGCTGCCGGATCGCACGCTGAAGGCATTGCGATTATACTAGTGCGAGCATCGGCACCCAGCAATGATATTTCCGAATCGCATCGGCTCAATGAAAACAATTCAGCGGGCAACCAGCCACCCATATGGATAAGGGAGGTGCACAAAACGCGATGAAGAGAGTTATTGATGCATGTAAGATTAAAAAAAGTATCAGTTCATTCCCTGCGTTACTATGCTACGCACCTGCTCATGAACGGGGTGGATATCCGTCGGATACAGGAATACCTGGAACATTCCAAGTTAGAGACGACGATGATCTATCTCCACGTGGTGATGAAAGACTTGAGAAATCCGGTCACCAGTCCCTTGGATATGATTGCCTGAGGAAACGCGAATCGGCTGCTTATCGCTGGAAAGTGATCATCAGCCGGAACCGTTTTTGCTCCAGCGCCAGCTATCTTCAATGTTCTGACGGGACAGGCGTATCATGTTGTCGCGCACCGCCTGGTGATTGAGGAAATAAATGTCCTGCGGAAAGAGCAACTCGGCGACTCCGGAATCGAAAATCCTTTTGATCTCATACTCGTCATGGGCTACATCCCGCTGGTACATATAATTAACCCAGGACTGGTTGGTGTGGATAATGAACTCGACGCGCATACCGCCGAGACGGGCGAAAAACTTGAGCATCGGCGTTTTGCTGCAGGATCCCATCGAGGTGCCCTGGTACAGGCCTCCGGTCAGGGTATCGGATATGTCCTCAAGAATCATGAAGGAATCGGCACGGGAGGCACTCTGAGTCAGGTGATTCTGGAAGGTTTTCACGTCTGCCGTCGAGTTCAGTACGGCCATCAGGCCAAGTTCGTCATCAACGGCTACGGCCGGGTTTTTTTCATTTTTTCTGAGCAGTTTGAGAACCTTTGCTTCCGGAGGTTTCTTGCGGATTGAAACATAAATGGGAATCTCGCGCTTGCCGACAGTAAAGCGTCTTCGCTTGAGCAGGGTCAGTTTTACTCCCTCTTCCAGAGTAACGGCTGAGGCCTCCTGCCGTGGTATAAGTTTCACATCGGAACAATAGTAGTCCTGATCATCATGATACGAGATGAGATAAACAATATCGTGACCGCCGATTTTATGGCTTCGGCTCCAGACATAATCATTGAGAAAGTCAAGAAACTGGGCAAATTTTTCTTCAATGCCGGTTTCGCGCTCCCGCTGATCGATGCTGCCGGCCAGATTCATCAGGGCCAGCTTGCGCTGGGCTTCAAATCGTGCCTTTTTATGATAGCGATCATCAAAGTACATGAGCAAAAGATCTACCGGATCATTGGCTATTTCCACCTCGTTGGTAATGGCGACATGGGACGAGTAGGGGGAGAATATATGGCTTTTCAGGAAGTTGATAACGGCATCGGCCGTTCGCGAGTATTCATGCACGCGGGACTTGATATCAAGCGCACTTCCCTGAATACCGAACATGTTGCCAAGCAGTGTACAGGCGCGCAGGCTGCAGTCGTCCCGGGCCCGGGGATCGGCAAGCAGATGTTCTATATCGCGGTACCTGCTGATATGTAGAAATTCGAAAATCTGGCCGCGCAATGCCCGGTATTTGGTGACGTGCAGTTTGCTCTTTCTGAGGTCGGCGACCCACTCCTTGACCTGCGGTGTGAATTGGCCGCCCAGATCGATCGAATCAAGGACACGAAGCGGACCGCTCTGGTTGAGAGAGGTGAATACGCTTTTTTCATCAAGTACTGACATTGATAATGGACCGAAACGGTTTAAGGTTATTGCAGAGAGCACATTATAAAGTATCGAAATCAATACTGCACGTCAAAGTCCGCGTTCATCAGCTAAATCACTTGAGATTTGTGGGGCCATCTGCTAATGAATCAACGATAAGGTGCACCAGCAGAAAAACAGCCGGATGGTATCGGCCCGTACTTAAAATTAAAGGAGTTTTAATCCATGTATCGCAATTTCGCCATTGTTCCCCGGATTATTTTCGGACGCGGCAGTTTTAATCAGCTCGATGACATTCTTAAAGAAAGACGAACACCGGGCGGCTACATGGTGTTTATCATGGATGATGTCTTCCAGGGTAAACCCTTGGAGAAAAGAATCCCGCTCGTGGGGGAGGACTATGTTCTGCCGGTCAATGTCGATGATGAACCGAAAACGTCCTTTATCGACGCGCTGGTAGCCCGGATAAAAACGGCTGGTCGAGGGGTGCCGGACGGGATTATCGGCATCGGTGGCGGCTCTACCCTGGATATCGCCAAGGCCGTTTCCCTGCTGCTGACGAATCCCGGCTCGTCGGTCGATTACCAGGGCTGGGATCTGATCGGCACACCCGGTGTCTACAAGGTCGGTATTCCGACACTGGCCGGTACAGGTGCGGAAATATCACGGACAGCCATTTTAACCGGACCGGAGAAGAAACTCGGCATCAATTCGGATTTTACGCTCTACGACCAGATCCTGCTTGATCCCGAGCTTATTGCCGGTGTTCCAAAGGAACAGTGGTTTTATACCGGCATGGACTGTTATATCCACGATGTCGAGTCCCTCGCCGGCTGTTTTATTAACGAGTTCAGCAGGTCGTACGGGGAAAAATCAATTGAATTGTGCCGCCAGGTTTTTCTTGAGGATCATGCCGACAAGGATGCCAAACTGATGATGGCTTCCTATTTCGGCGGCATGAGCATCGCCTATTCTCAGGTCGGTGCCTGCCATGCACTCTCCTACGGCCTTTCTTTCGTCCTTGGCGTACATCATGGCATCGGCTGTTGTATCGCCTTTGATCAGCTGGAGGAATTTTATCCGGAAGGGGTGGCGGAATTCAAAAAAATGATGAAAAAACATGACATCAGTCTGCCCCAGCACATCACCGCCGGCCTGTCCGATGAAAAGATGGAACTGATGACAAGTGTCGCGCTCGGCCTTGTGCCGCTCTGGGAGAATTGTCTTGGGCCGGCCTGGCAGGAATTGATGCCGCGGGAGCGCGCCCGGCAGCTGCTGGCAAGGATGTAGCCCGGTGAAAACACTCGGGCTGATCGGCGGGATGAGCTGGGAGTCGACGGCCGCCTATTACCGTCTGCTCAATGAAGGGGTGAAAGAGCACTGCGGTTCGCTGCATTCGGCCAGGATTCTGCTCTACAGTGTGAATTTTGCGGAAGTTGAGGAAATGCAGTCGCAGGGACGCTGGGATGATGCAGCGAAGATGCTTGGTGACATCGCTGTCCGGCTGCAGACGGCAGGCGCGGATTTTATCATGATCTGCACCAATACCATGCATAAGGTGGCTTCACCGATAGAAGCGCGGCTCTCGGTACCGCTCCTTCATATTGCTGATGCCACCGGCGAACGTGTTGTCGCGGACAAGATTCGCACCGTTGGTTTGCTTGGTACCCGATTCACCATGGAAGACGATTTTTATCGCGGTCGGCTGCAGGAAAAATTTGGTCTGACGGTGCTCGTTCCCGAAAAGGATGATCGTGCCATCGTTGATCGGGTTATTTTCCAGGAACTTTGCCGAGGGGTAATTGCCGAGGGTTCCCGGACGAACTACCAGCGCATTGTTTGTGAACTCACTGAAAAGGGTGCTGAGGCTGTTATTCTCGGCTGTACCGAGATATCGCTGCTGCTCTCTCCCGATGACAGCGCCGTGCTGCTTTATGATACGACTGCATTGCACGCACAACAGGGAGTGAAAGTGCTGCTGTCCGGCTGAAAGTGAAAAATAAGAATACACCTGACGTGGTGCCTTTCTGAAAGGACCGGACGGTGCAGCGGTTTACTGCAGGGGAATCGTGTCCTGCTGCAATATATCCGAAGGAGGATGAAATGAAGAATCTGTTCTATCATGCAACTCGAAGTTGCCGGTATCTGCCGGGACTATTTCTGGCACTTCTTTTTTGTTCAACCATGGTCATGGCCGCAGCCGATATTACGGGTTGGGAAGTCGGATCAGCTTACGACAAACTCTATAATTACAAAGAACGGGACCGTGTCAAGGGGCATATTGTCAAATTTATCACGGTGGTACCGATGAAGGGCATGGCCCCCGGTACGGCGATAATCATTGATGAGGGCGGGGGAGACAAGCTGCTGGTTCATCTCGGTCCTGAATCCTTTATTTCCGCTCGGGAAAGTGGCCTGCGCACGGGTGAATGGGTGAAAATTTCAGGAGCCTGGGCTGATATCGGCGATGAATCGGTGTTTATCGCGGCAAAAGTGAAAAAGGACAACGACTGGAGCTTAAAACTGCGTTTAACGAAGGACGGCACCCCGTTCTGGACTATGTCTCCGGAACAGCTGGCCAAGGAACGGGCGAGCGACTGAGGCAGGCTGGTGAACGGTATTTTAAGAGATGCTGTCATGTGTTGACAGAATCTCTTCGCTGTTTAGAGCTGCAGCGTGTTGTCGGGAAATTTCAGTGTAGCGAAGTAATCCTCTTTTGTCTCGGCTCGGCGAATCAGTGAGACGCTGCCGTTTTCTTTAAGAAGGAGTTCCTGAGGACGCAGTTTTCCGTTGTAGTTGAAGCCCATGGAATGACCGTGAGCGCCGGTATCGTGGATTATCAGAATATCTCCGTCAATGATGGGAGGCAGGTCACGCTGGATGGCAAACTTGTCATTGTTCTCGCAGAGCGAGCCGACGACATCAACCGTTTCAACGATCGCGGTGGCGTTTTTGTTAAGCACATCGATATGGTGATAGGCTCCGTACATTCCCGGGCGCATCAGCGATGACATACAGGCATCGACACCGATATAGGTCCGGTAAATATCTTTCCGGTTGATCGCTCTTACCACCAGTACACCATGCGGTCCGGTAATGTATCTGCCGCTCTCCATATAAAGCGCGGGCATATAACCGTTCCTCGTTTTGAAGGATTTAAATAACGTGGTGATCTCCCGAGCCATTGCTTCAAGATCAAGGGGTTTGTCCTGCGGCCGGTAGGGGATACCGAGTCCGCCGCCGATATTGATAAAATCGAAGACAATGGCAAGCTCTTCCTGGATTTTCTCCACAAGATCAAGCAGCATCCTGGCAGTGGTCACCATGTATTCATAGTTCAACTCGTTTGAGGCAAGCATTGTGTGCAGACCAAAGCGGGTCGCGCCACGAGCCCTGGCCCGGCGATAGGCCTCGACTATCTGGTCTTTGGTAACGCCGTATTTCGATTCGAGCGGATTACCGATAATACCGTTACCGTCTCGTTCCGCTCCCGGATTGTAGCGAAAGCAAATGGTCTGAGGCATGTCCGGAACCTTGTCGATGAGGCTGATATCATCAAGGTTGAGGATAGAGCCGCCGTCAGCCGCTGCGAGAGTGAACTCCTGACGGGAAGTATTGTTGGAAGTAAACATCAGGTCGTCACCCGCCCCGCCAACCTGGCGAGAGAGCAGCAGCTCGGTGGTGGAACTGCAGTCAAAGCCGAACCCCATATCCTTCATGAGTGAGAGGATATCCGGGTTGGGCAGCGCCTTGACGGCATAATATTCACGAAAGCGCTCAATTTCAGAGAAGACATTTTTTATCCGCCGGCAGGTTTCCTTGATACCCCGCTCATCATAGATGTGAAACGGTGTGCCATAGTGGTTTGAGATGGATTCAAGAGCAGGGAAGAGTCGTTCCTTAAAGGCATCTGACATGGGCATAATATTATGTTCCTTCTGTTAGCCGATGGGGATTTGTGCCGTTTCCTTGGCGGTGGCGAGTACCGGAAATGTTTTGGTGGCTTGTATGCCTTCTATGGTAAGAATATCTGTTCGCAGCAACCGTTCGAGTTCCGCTGTATCCGCTGTTCTCACCTTGACAAGGTAACAGTCATTTCCGGCAATGAAATGCACTTCCTGAACTTTTTCAATCCGGGATAAAGCTGCACCAATTGAAGTAATGTCAGATCGCGACGAAATCAAGACCTGGATAAATGCTATCTGGGAACAATTAAAACGCTGCGGGTTCAGACGTACTTCATATCCGTCAATGATTCCCTGCGTTTCCATCTTGCGTATGCGCTCAAGAACCGCTGAGGGCGCCAGATTAATCAATCGGGAAACCTCGATATTTGGAATTCGGGCCTTTTGCTGCAGAATCTTCAGAATTTTAAAGTTCAGCTTATCCATGACACATGATGATATATTTTAAAATGCACATTACGGCAATAAATATTCTCAATAAATTCTGTTGTCAAGAATATATTTCTGCTATTTCGCTAAATATAAAAACATATCGGTTTCTTTTTTATACGAGGCCTGGATTAAAATCGATCGGAAAACGATTTGTTTTTCCGAGGACGGCGCTGGATTGCGAACCGGTGTCGCTGAAGGAGGAGAAAAATTGTCGACGTTGCCGAAAGAGGACTTCAGCATAATAATTGCTTAACAGCCGCCTCGCATCTGCACTGGAAGAGTCGTGAAGATATTAACACCGCGTACATGAAGGCGAGTTTATTTCTTCTTCTGCGGCAGAGCATCGGTTATTGACCCGTCCACTATTTCTGCAGCAAAGGCAAAGGTTTCGGCCAGGGTTGGGTGGGCATGTATGGTCTTGCTGATATCTTCTGCATCAGCTCCCATTTCAAGAGCCAGGACCGCTTCATGTATCAGCTCGCCAGCGTTCGCCCCGCAGATGCCTGCCCCGATAATGCGGCCGGTACTTTTGTCAAAAAGGGCTTTCGTGGCGCCATTTGTTGCTCCGGAACTGAGTGCTCTGCCGCTGGCTCCCCAGGAAAATTTTCCTTTTTCAAAGGCAATTTTTTGTTCTTTCGCCTCTTTTTCAGTGAGCCCCATCCAGGCGATTTCCGGGTTGGTATAGGCAACAGAGGGTACGGTCATCGGGGTAAAAGCCGCTTTATGTCCGGCGATGACCTCGGCCGCAACTTTTCCCTGATGAGTTGCCTTGTGGGCCAGCATCGGATCTCCGACCACATCGCCGATGGCATAAATATGCGGCTCGGAGGTCTGCTGCTTGTCATTGACTTCGATAAAACCGCGGCCGTTGGCTGTTATTCCGACTTTATCAAGGCCTATGTTCTCACTGTTGGCCCTTCTGCCAACGGCGACAAGAACAGCGTCATACTCGTTTGTCTCTTTACCGCCGGCCCCTTCGTAACTGACCTGTATTCCTTTTTTTGCGGCTTTAATAGCGGTAACCTTTGTTTCAGTAAGAATCTGGTAACGTTTTTTCAGTTTTAGGAAAAGCGGCTGCACAAGATCTTTATCGGCAGGAGGAATGAGCTGGCTGAGCATTTCAACAATAGTTATTTCCGAACCGAGCGCATGATACACCTGGGCCATTTCCAGGCCGATGATCCCGCCGCCGATAATCAGCAGCCGCTTTGGAATAACCGACAGCTCCAGGGCATCGGTGGAATCCCAGATCCTTTTATCATCAGGGCTGCCGGGAAGAACGAAGGGCCTCGAACCGGTGGCGATAATGCAACTCTTGAATTGCACTGGACTCTGCTCTGATCCATTCTCAACGAGTATGGAATGTTTGTCGGAAAAGACGCCTTTGCCGGCCAGTCGGGTGATTTTCCGGGCCTTGCTCAAGCCGTCAAGTCCTGTGGTGAGTTGCTTGATTATCGCTTCCTTTTTGGCTCGGAAAACGTCAAGATCGATAGCAGGCGCGGAAAAAGAAATACCAAACTCGGAAATCTCCTGGGCCTCTTCTATGATTGCCGCGCCATGCAGCAGGGTTTTTGAAGGGATGCAGCCGACATTAAGGCAGACACCGCCAAGCCGTTCATTCTGCTCTATCAGACAGACACTCAGGCCGAGATCGGCTGCCCTGAAAGCTGCCGTATATCCTCCCGGACCGCCGCCAAGTACCGCAACGTCAACGGAAATCTTTTCAGTCATAATGTCAGGCTCCTTACTATTATAATAATGCTCTTCGCAGATCTTCCAGATTACTGCCCAGTGAACGGCAGAAACGTGCGGCTTCAGCACCGTCGATAACCCGATGATCGTAGGAGAGAGAGAACGGAAGGGTGAGTCGCGGAATAAAGGCTTCACCATTCCAGACCGGCTTACTGGTAACTCTTTGAAAGGCCGAGAATGGCAACCTGCGGTCCGTTTACAATCGGTGTAAAACCGGTCCCCCCGATACCGCCAAGGCTTGAGATGGTGAACGTTGCTCCCTGCATGTCCTGGATTGCCAGCTTGCCGTCCCGGGCATTCGCGCTGAGTTTGTTAAGTTCCAGAGCAATGTCCCTTATGCCCTTCCTATCGACATTTTTGACAACCGGCACGACCAGTCCGTTTGGCGTATCAACGGCAATACCGACATGGTAATATTTCTTCAGAATCAGTTTTTCCCCTCCCGGAACAAGGGAACTATTGAAGAGTGGATAAGCTTTCAGTGTGGCGACCAGCGTCTTGATGACAAAGATCAGCGGGCTGAATTTGACACTATCCGGGCCCGGTTCATTATTCATCTCTTTGCGGAACTTCTCCAGTTCAGTGATATCCGCCTCGTCGAAATGGGTGACATGCGGAATGCTTACCCAGCTTCGATGCAGATGCGGGCCTGAAATCTTCTGGATGCGGCCAAGCGCTACTTCCTCGATCTCGCCATATTTGCTGAAATCCTCAAGCGGTGCTTCGGTGAAGGGAAGAGCCGCAGTTTTTGGTGCACCCCCACCCCCTTTCAGGGCTTGTTTGACGAGTAGCTGCACATCTTCTTTCAGTATCCGGCCTTTGGGGCCGGAGGCCGTTACCGCAGCCAGTTCAACGCCAAGCTCCCGCGCGTAGGCCCGAACAGATGGTGTTGCATGGAACTTGCCTTCTGTCTGAGTTTCCGGTTCCTCGGAGACAGCTGTCTCCTGCGGCTCATCGGGAACGTTCACAGCAGCTTCATCAGGAGGCTCAGCTGCAGGTGGCTCCTGCGCCGCCTGCGGTTTCGGGCTGTCTGCCGGAGGAGAGGGCTGTTCTCCAGCTGCATCGACCTCAAGCAGGGCGATGAGATCATCACTGGAAACAGTATCTCCTTCCTTGAGCTTAACTTCAGTAATAACACCTGAAAACGGGCTGGGAATGTCCATGACCGCTTTCTCGCTTTCCAGGGCGACAAGAGGGTCTTCTGTCTCAATCTGGTCACCCTTGGAGATATAGACTTCAACGACTGTTATTTCCTGGACATCTCCAAAGTCGGGCACAGTGATTTTCTCAATCGCCATGAAAAATTCTCCTCTTAGCAGGTGATGGGATGGGGGGCATCTGGATCGATACCATATTTCTTTATCGCTTGTGTAACTTTTTTTACCGGAAGCGTACCTTCATCAGCGAGAGCCTTCAGTGCGGCGACGGCTATATGATAGCGGTCAACCTTGAAAAAGCGTCTCAAGTACTTCCCTGGTGTCGCTGCGCCCGAAGCCGTCGGTTCCAAGGATTGTCAAAGGCTGCGGAATCAGGTGCCTGATCTGCTCGCTATAAGCGTTTACATAATCGGTACTGATTATAACAGGACCTTTTTTGCCGTCCAGCAGTTCTTCAACATAACTGCGTTTCTGAGGTTTGTCCGGGTGAGTTCTGTTCCAGCCGTCCACCATCAATCCATCCCGATAGAGCTGGTTGATGCCGAGCACGCTGTAGATATCACTATTTATCCCGAAATCGTCACGCAACAGATCGGCTGCGGCTATGACTTCCCGGAAGATTGAGCCGCTGCCCATGAGCTGGACGTCTGCCTTGCCTTTATCCGCCTGGCGATAGAGATACATACCGCGATCAATACCTTCTTCAACACCTTCCGGCATTTCCGGCTGGCAATAATTTTCATTTAACAGGGTGATATAGTAAAAGATATCTTCATTATCCCGGTACATGCGCTCAATGCCTTTCTGAATCAGTACGGCAACCTCATAACTAAAGGTCGGGTCGTAGGATTTACATGACGGGTAAGCCGAGGCGAAGAGCAGGGCGTGTCCGTCCTGGTGCTGCAGTCCTTCACCGTTCAATGTCGTGCGTCCGGAAGTGGCACCCATGAGAAAACCGCGGGCCTTGCAGTCGCCGGCAGCCCAGAGTTGATCGCCAATACGCTGGAATCCGAAAATCGAGTAGAAGGTGTAGAAAGGAATCATCGGTACGCCAAAGTTGGCATAGGCTGTTCCCGCTGCAAGCCAGGAGGATATCGAGCCGGCTTCAGTGATTCCTTCTTCAAGAATCTGTCCGGTCGGTGATTCACGATACCAGGCCACTGTCTCGGAGTCCTGAGGTTCATAAAGTTGTCCGGCGGGAGCATAGATGCCAAGCTGCCTGAAAAGGCCTTCCATGCCGAAGGTGCGGGCCTCATCGGGAACGATTGGTACGATCTGTTTACCTATCTGCTTGTCCTTGACCAGTATGCTCAGGAGTCGGACAAAGGCCATGGTCGTAGAAATTTCGCGTGTTCCTGAGGAATTAAGCAGGGCCTTGAAGTTGTCCAGAGGCGGTGTTTCAACAACCACCGGTTTGCTGTTGCGGAACGGCACCGGTCCACCGAGGGCTTCACGGCGTTCTTTAATGAATTTATCTTCCGGGCTGCCCTTGGGAGGCCTGATAAAGGGCAGTGACTCAAGCTGGTCGTCTGCCAGTGGCACGTGAAAGCGATCGCGAAACGATTGCAGCGAGACACCACCCATCTTTTTGACATTATGAGCGACCATAACCGATTCACCGGCCTGGCCCATGCCGAACCCCTTGATCGTCTTAACAAGGATAACCGTCGGCTTGCCCTGATAGCGATGGGCGGCCGAAAAGGCGGCGTAGACCTTGCGGGGATCGTGACCACCACGGGTCATCTGCCAGAGTTCATCATTGCTGATATCCTCGACAAGTGCCATCAGTTTCGGATCGTCGCCAAAGACTTTCTCGCGAAGGTATTCAGGTCCTCTGGCGCGAATGGTCTGATAATCACCATCGACCATCATGCCGAATTTTTTGATAAGCAGCCCTTCTTTGTCCCTGCTCAGAATTTTGTCCCATTCAGTTCCCCAGAGAACCTTGATCACATGCCATCCCGCTCCACGGAAGCGACCCTCAAGCTCCTGAATGATTTTGCCGTTTCCGCGGACCGGTCCGTCGAGGCGC
The DNA here is from genome assembly GCA_963745765.1 of uncultured delta proteobacterium. Lineage (GTDB taxonomy): Bacteria > Desulfobacterota > Desulfobulbia > Desulfobulbales > Desulfocapsaceae > Ww85. Next base: position 79,603 of record CAVUYQ010000036.1, read on the forward strand.
TGGAGGTTGCAATTGACCACAAAAATCAGGTTGTCGAGGTTCTCACGTGCAGCGAGCGTGAGGCCGCCAAGAGATTCAGGTTCGTCTGATTCTCCGTCTCCCATAAAGAACCAGACTTTACGATCTCCAGACTCCTTCAAGCCTCTACTGTCCATGTATTTCATGAAGCGGGCCTGGTAAATGGCCATCATCGGGCCCAAACCCATTGAAACGGTCGGGAATTGCCAGAAATCCGGCATCAGCCAGGGATGAGGATAGGATGAGAGACCGTTGCCGTCAACTTCCCGCCGGAAATTATCAAGCTGTGTCTCGCTGAGTCTTCCCTCCACAAATGCCCGGGCATAAATGCCCGGAGAGCTGTGTCCCTGAAAATAAACCATGTCCGCCCCGTAGGGGGCATCAGGTCCTCGGAAAAACCAGTTGTATCCAACTTCATAGATGGCTGAAACTGAGGTATAGGTGGCTATATGCCCGCCAAGTCCGGCCCCGTCTTTGTTTGCCTTGGCAACCATAGCCATGGCATTCCAGCGAACATATGCGGCAACATTGCGGGCAATCAGTGAATCTCCCGGAATCTTGTCTTCCTGTTCCGGCAGGATGGTATTGCAATAGGGTGTAAGAATCCCGGGAGAGGTTGACACACCTCGAGCCCGGGCGTGATCGGTAAGCAGACTGAGGAGGTAGTCGGCTTTCTCGTTTCCCTCTTTCTCAATAACCGCCTCCAGCGAATTTATCCAGTCTTCGGTTTCCTGTGGGTCCGGGTCTTTGTAATAGGAACTCATATTTTACCTCGCACGAGAGTTTTAGATAGGTTTGGTGAGCGCAATTAAACCCAACTATCGTTATTATTTACTAATTTGGCAAGCAATGGATGTGGAAAATGCGGAGCCGACCAGAAACATTAATGTTCATTCATATCCAGTATTGGCAAGAATAATTAGAGATAGCGAAAAATACGGGACTACAGAGGGGACGATCTCCGTTAGTGAGGCGGTAAAGGAAGATCACCGGTCAGGGGCTGCCGCCCAGACATCGTCCTTATCATCTGCACCGGGTTCAAGCGTTTTGACATATTCAGTCCATTTGCTCGGCACATTCTCTATTTCTACGCCAAGCGTTCTGCTCGATAACCCTGTCTCCTCCCATTTGGGTTTTACCTTGAATTTAAAGGTCTTACCATCCTTGGTGGTGGCTACCACAGTGTAGTTGTCGCTATCTCTTCTCAGCCGTTTGGAAAGATTAACGAGGCGCATGCCAAAACGGGAGATATCAACCGCGCCTCCCGAACTGACTCCGATGCCATCGGAGATGTCAATTGACAATTGGCTTGATTCCATTCGCGGATGTTTACGTTTGTTGATATTCATGTTGCTCTCCTGGCAAGCTAAAAGATCACTGGATAATCGCTTTTTAGCCTGATCCCACTATTAGACTCCACTTTTTCTCTCGGAATGGCAGTTATGTACGACAGGGCACTGCTTTCGGATGCCTGGCGGCAAAATATCTTACATGCTGATTTCAATAGAATAACCTGCTCGTTCAGGATAACCTGAATTTGTCAAAGAATCGCATTATTATTTATGCATTATTTTATCATTCGACAATTGTTGATGTCACCTCCTCTTGAGGTTTTTATTCCGGCATCAACTCATTAACCAAATGATCCTATGATTGAATCATATACTATATTAAACGGGTAAAATGAAGCACCAAAGAAATACTCCCGTGCGAGAAGGTGGTGAGAAAAGTGGGGGATCAGCTGGTTATCCTGCCTGGTAATAGAAAAAGGGGGAGCCGGTTTTCCGGCTCCCCCAGGAGATCAAGCGATATCTTCAGTCCGATCTATTTGATATCCTGTTGAAAAAGCTGTGAATAGATTTTCTGGAACTCACCGCTGCTAATGGCTTCTTTTATATCTTTGGTGCTGGAATTGAACCATTGATGCATCGGATCGGTGGCAAACAGATTATCAATATACGCGTTGACTTCAGGGTCATTCAGTTGCCTGGCATGTGGAATGAACTTGAAGTAGAAGTTGTGAGCAACATCATAAATACCGTGCCACCATGCGTAATCCGGTCCCATCATTGCGGCACCCATGCGGGCCCGCCTCCCTTCATGATGCCAGAGTTCCCAGTATTCCCATTCGATCTCATTGGAGAATGCCGCTTTGTTTTCAAGCAGGTCCTTGTCCTTGATCATCTGCATGATGGCGGTGGCAGGTTTTCCGAATTTCTCGTTATAAAGCTTTACCATCGCATCATACTGGTAATAGTGTCCGTCAACGAATCCCTGCTGATGACAGTTAAGACAGACATCCTGCATGGCCCGGCGCTTTTTCAGCGCATCGTCCTTGTATTTGGAAATCGGTGGGCGCAGCGTCCAGGAGATGCGGTCGCCGACGTCATGGGTAACCTTCTGGTTGCTGGTCGCGGACATGTGACAGGTGGCACAGGTAGGTGCGTCATAATAATCTATGCCAACGATCCACTTATCTTTATCAAGATTGAGCTTGTCTTTAAAGCCGTAATAGGCAACACCATGTTTTGATTCTTCATAAATTTCCTTTTGCGGATGATCCGGACCAAGATGACACTTGCCGCAGTTTTCCGGCTGGCGGGCCTGGTATTTAGAGAATGAATGCCTCACGTGACAGGCATTGCAGGCTCCTTTCGATCCATCCGGGTTGATTCGGCCGATACCGCTGTTCGGCCAGGTCTCATGGGAGAGTTTATTCGGTGCATTCGGGTCAATTTTGATCTTAGCGCCGTGGCAGGATTCACATCCGACGATCACGATGGGGGTTCCACCGACGGCATGAGCAAGATAGGAGTCATTAGATGCCAGGATTTCCCCGGCATGGGCATGATATGAGTCAGATGTTTCCTGGGCCTGCTGCTCGTGGCATTTTGCACAGTCCTTTGGTGTAACCAGAGTGGCGATGGTTGCACCATTGTGCTCAAAGGCATCAACCTCACTTTTGTCAGCCTCATGACAATCGAGACAGCCGACATCATTTGTTCCATGAGCGGAATTTTTCCACTGTTGGTAGAGACCGGGATTTTTCTCCTTATGACAGGAAATACAATCAGCACGGTCCACTGCTGCAGCACTGCCTGCCATGAGCAGACCGGAGATGAGCAGGGCCCCCATTATAAAGCATTTTTTCATTATTTCGCCTCCACTACAAAAGTTTGCCTCATTGGACCACCTGATACGAGTGGCCGGTCATTACCAAGATAATCCTGAAAGGTAACGCAGAAGATATTACTTATTTTTTGCGTAACTATATTAACGACTTAGTGAAAATCCTTATTTTAGTTACTACAATGTAACAAAATGGCCGATCTTGCGCTACTGTTTGCTAACGTTTATGTTTGCGGCCGGACAATTGAAAACATTAGAATAAGGACATCTGCTATTGTTTACATAACGGAATGGTGCCGATAAGCACCTCTGCTGCTCACCGTCCAGATCTGTTTGAATTGTCCGGAATACTTGCTTCTTGTACGCCTTTTTGTTATGAAGCCTTGTCAATAATCCAGTACAGTGGTGCTATCGTGGAAAACATTCGTACGGAGATGAGCAGCGGTCCTGGATAAGGACGCGTCTTTCAGCAGTTATTGTTATCATTACGAGTTTATTTCCCATGTGAGCGACCGGATAGCGCGGTAATTCACGACGGGCAGGAAAGGTGTTTTTGTAATGGCCGGAATATCCATAATAATCCCAACCAGAAATGAAGCTGAAAATATAGATCTATTGCTGCAACGTATTTTCAAGGGGGAATTGCCGGAAGGGGTTTCGCGCGAGATCATCTTTGTTGATGACAGCTCAACGGATGAAACACGTTCGCACGTTCTGAAGTGGTCGGCGTCGCATCCGGAGGTCAGGCTGGTGTGCCGAAACAACGATGCCGGGCTTGCAAGTGCCGTCATAGAAGGGGCACATCATGCAAATTATGATGTCATCCTTGTCATGGATGCCGATTTGAGTCATCCGCCGGAAAAAATAGCGGATATGGTCATGCCGCTACTGGACGGCAGCCATGATATGGTTATCGGCAGTCGTTACGTTGCCGGAGGCGCGACACCTGAATGGCCTCTGGCACGGAGAATTGCTTCTAAAATAGCCACTATTCCCGCCCGTTTATTTACCGATGTAAATGATCCGCTGGCCGGCTTCTTCGCAACAAGCCGCGATCGTATGACGTGCCTGCGCCCCGACGTCCCCGGTTTCAAGATCTGTCTTGAAGTCCTTGCTGTTGGCGGCCCGGATCTGAATGTCCTTGAGATACCAATCGTTTTTCACGATCGATTCGAAGGTTTTTCAAAGATGAACAAGAAAATCATCTTTGCCTATCTCAAACAGGTTGCCCAGCTGCTCAGGCTGGATGTCGATATCTTCACGCCGAAACGGCTGGCTCTTTTTGGCACCCTTGCTCTGCTGGTAAATCTCTGTTTTTTCACAGGCGGATTACTCGGCGGCTTTACACCGGTCTCGGCTCATCTGCTTGGTGGAGCAGGGGGGTGGCTGGTCATCTGTTTGCTGGGAATAAAAGTCCGAAAGCGCAGTGACGCTACGAAACAGGTGAAAGGCTGGCAGATGATCAGTGCTGTGCTGGCGCTGTTCATTTCGATCAGTCTCCAGGGAGCCGTCTTCACCCTGATACAGAAAATACTTTCGCCGGGGAATCTTGTCGCCTTTATTCCCGCAGCCATTACCGGAACACTCTGTTCACTTACCATGCTGTGTCTTTACACATTCTCAGGCTTAGCACAGGCAGCACGTGATGTGCGATTGCGAGTAGGGGCTTTTACGGCAATCCTGGTCCTTATCATGATACGCCTGGTTTACCTTCCCCTTCCCGAATTAATGGAACAGGAGGCATATTACTGGAATTATGCCCAGCATCTGGGTTTAAGTTATCTTGATCATCCGCCGCTGACGGCACTCCTTATCTGGTGTGGTACCGCTCTTTTTGGCACGACTGAATTCGGCGTGCGGATCGGCGGTTTTCTTTGCTGGTTTATCACCGCTTATTTTATCTACCGTCTCAGCTTGAGGATGTTTGGCAGAACAGCAGCGCTGGGTGCGATTGTACTGCTCAGTGCTTTGCCCCTCTATTTCGGCATCGGTTTCGTCATGACACCGGATGCGCCGTTACATGCTGCCTGGGCCGCATTGCTTTATTCTCTTTACCGTGCTCTTATCGATAATCGCTCAGACGCATGGCTGTGGGTTGGTGTTAGTCTTGGCCTGGGCATGATCTCGAAGTACACCATCATTTTGCTTGGACCTGCCGTCCTCTGCTTTATGATCATGGACCGCAGGTCGCGGCCATGGTTGGTCAGGTCTGAACCGTATGGTGCTTTCCTTATTGCTCTTTTTATTTTCTCACCGGTTCTGATCTGGAATTTTCAGCATGACTGGGCGTCCTTTCTCTTTCAAGGAGCCGACAGGGTCGCTGGCAGAACCTTTTTTACCACCGACAGACTGCTTGGCTATATCACGCTTATTTTGACCCCGGCAGGGCTCCTCTCCGTTTTATATTATTTTTTTCGCGGCAATCGATTCAGGCCGAAGAAGATTGCTCCAAGAAGTATACCTTCCAGGGCATGGGTTAATAGAGAGTTCCTCTTCACCCTTTTAATGATCTTGTTCCCCCTGAGCGTTTTTTTTCTGTTCAGCATAACGAAAGAAGTAAAACTTAATTGGACATCGCCTGTCTGGCTTGCGGCACTGCCGTTTCTCGGGTGTACGGTTATGGCTGTTTTCGATCTGCAAAGCAACCGCTTTCTTCGGTTGATGCACGAATTGATGAAATTTACGATCATACTGCTGGTGGTCAGCTTCAGCCTGGCAATGCACTATGTGAGCATTGGCTTTCCCGGGGTACCATACCCGGCCGGGCCATTTCTCATCGGTTGGGATGATGTCGGCCGTCGAATAGAGCAGTTGGTGGATGATATCGAAAAAGAGACGGGCAGACGACCCGTGGTGGTCGGTATGGATCATTATCAATTAAGCAGTGCTATCGCCTTTTATCGATCAAAACTAGCGGCACATGATAAGGGGCAGAGGCGCCGAAGAGGCGTCGACGAAACACTTGGCTGGCACCTCTTTGGCTGGAATTCATTGATGTACCGCTACTGGTCTGATCCACGGGATTTCGTCGGCAAAGATATACTGGCTGTTGCTACAAGCGAAATCAGGGTCGAGTACCCCTACTATCAGAACCACATGAGCAGCATGAACAACATTCATCCCCTTGATGTAGAAAAAAACGGGCAGCGGGTCAATCGCTTGTATACCCGTCTGCTTCACGGTTACCGCCTGATCAATCAGTAAACTTCTTGAATGGATGAGCCTTCAGTATCCTTATCATCGTTTATATTACTGAAATCATATGTTAATTTTTACCTCCATCGGCAAGATGTCGAGGATCAAGCAGTCTTTTTAGCAACTCCTGTTCAAGTTCGGTTTCCTCACGGGCAACTTCGATGACAGGGCGTTGCTGCAGCCTGGCTATTTTTGCGATTTTTGCCGCTTCCATGTAGCCGATATAAGGAGCAAGTGCCGTGACCAGTATCGGATTGGTCTTGAGAGGAGCCTGCATACGCTCGATGTTGAAGTGTATATCCCGTATTGATTTTTCGCCCAGACAGCGTGCCGCGCCGCTGATGAGTTCTGCGCTTTGCAGCAGATCTGACGCGGCAAGTGGAAGCATGGTGTTAAGCTGAAAATTACCTGATTGTGCCGCCACCGTAATGGTCGTGTCATTGCCGATAACACGGGCCGCAGCCATGCACACCGCTTCCGGGATGACAGGGTTGATTTTATCCGGCATGATGGATGACCCCGGCTGCAGGGCGGGCAGGCTGATTTCTCCAAGACCGCTTGCCGGACCTGAGTTCATCCAACGCAGATCATTTGCTATTTTCATCAGGGTCACGGCGGAAGTCTTTAAATGGCCGGATGTTTCAAGAACGGTGTCGATGCTGCTCAGCCCCTTGTAGGCGGAGTCCGTTTTTGCCAAAGAAATTCCGCAGGATATGCTTATCCGCGCAAGCGTCTTTTCAGCAAACAAAGGGTGGCAGTTTACGCCGCTACCGACCGCTGTGCCGCCAAGCGGGAGCCGGACCAAGCGGTCAAGAGCGCTTTCAAACCTGCTCACATTATCGTCAAGCATTGAAGCCCATGCCTCAAGTTCACTACTCAGCCTGATCGGCAAGGCATCCATCAAATGGGTTCTTCCGGTTTTTATGACGTCTGTCTGTTTTGCGGCCAGTTCGCGAATGATTGCAGCCAGGGAGAGTAGTGCCGGGATTACTGAGTTGGTTATCTCAAGAGCGGCTGCCAGATGAAGTGCTGATGGTATGACATCATTTGAACTCTGTCCCATGTTGACATCGTCATTGGCTGAAAGGAGAATACCTTTTTTACGTGCGCAGCCGCAGATCACCTCGTTGACGTTCATGTTCGTGCTGGTCCCTGAACCGGTCTGAAATACGGAAACAGGAAAATGGTGGCTGAATTTCTTGGAGAGAATGAGCTTGACAGCAGAAATGATTGCGGCAGCTTTTTCTGCTGAAAGAAGGTCGAGATCGCGGTTGCTTTCCGCTGCCGCCTGTTTGATCAGCAGGATGGACCGGATGAATGTGTCCGGCAATGTTTCCGGCGAGATAGTAAAATTTTCAATTGCCCGCTGTGTTTGCGCACCATAAAGAGCAGTGTGCGGCACCGCAAGAGAACCCATGGAATCGTGTTCAATTCTCGTGTCACCTTTCATTGTGTCGCTCATCCGATAGATTTTTGATGATCTTTACTCCCGTTTATCGTTAAACGATAATACCTTTTATCCGGTTTTCTGGTCTTTGTTCTTGTCTGAGCCTTTTGCAAAAAGAATATTGTGCAAGAGGCTCATCTATAACCGGATTGACAGGCAGATGGACAAAAGCGAAGGAGGAGAACATGGCGGATGGCACGAATAGAAGGGAAAAAATCGATTGCAGGGAAAATTGTTTCCCAGCAATCGCACCCGTTTCCGCTGTTGTTTTGATATTGGGCTCTTTTCCCGGAGTCCTGTCCCTGAAAAGACAGCGCTATTATGCTCACCCGAGAAACAGCTTCTGGCCTATCATGGCCGATTTGCTGGCGTTTGCCGGAAATCTTTCCTACGAGGATCGGCTGCTTAAGGTGGTCGAGCGCAAGATCGCCTTGTGGGATGTGCTGTATTACTGCAGAAGGATGGGTAGTCTCGATTCGGCTATCCAGAGAGATTCTGTGGTTGTTAATGATTTCAGAACGTTTTTTTTAAAACATCAGAAATTGAAGGCGATCTTTTTTAACGGTGCAAGAGCGGAAATAGAGTTTAAAAGAAGAGTCGTCCCAGCGGATTTTTTTCAGGAGACAACCACCGGGATTGAACTTTACCGGCTCCCTTCAACAAGTCCGGCACTGGCATCGCTAACGACAAAGCAGAAAAGGGATGCTTGGAAAATCATCCTCGACTATCTGTAAAAAGTAGCACAAACCAGCCATCGGTTTATGGCCAGCAACCAGGTGGTAAAGCGGTTTGAAGAGGCATTCCCTTGTAAAGGAATGACCGATAACAATATCTGCTCTGCGATAAAAAGAGGGCAGACCATGCAACGCTGATCTGCCCTCTGCATCGAAACCAAACAATGTTATCGCTAACGGATGCTCTTTTAGCCTTTCCAGAGACCGTGCAGGTTGCAATAGGAACGCACGCTGACCGTAAAGGCGTCAACGGGAAAGAATGCTTTCGGGGCTTCGCCCGGATTGAGAAATACCTTGTAGTTTGTTTCTCCGGCACTCAATTCGATCCACTCGATAAAATGTTTTTCTTCCATCGGGTGGTCGACCGAACCGACCGATACCTGCCAGCCGCCATCAACATTTTCTGCGATAGGAACGTGTTTCTCCTTGGCTGCATCGACGCTGTTTTCTGACATCAGGATCATATCCTGTCCACAGCAGACCAGCGCTCCGTCTCCACCGGTCAGCACTTCAACGATATTGCCACATATCTTACATTTATAAACTTCAAATCTTTGCGCCATAGTAATTCCTCCTTTCTTTTGCAAGAAATAGTTGATGAAGTCCATTAGTCCGGAATCGGATGTGGACGGTACTATACTTTCTTTCAGTGGCCGGGGGGAGGAACGATTGCCCCCTCCCGCGTCGGTTCTAGCACATGGTTTGAGTAAAACACAATGCCACAGGAAGCCGCAACCGGAAAATACCGGATATAATAGCTTGACCTTGTTAATAATGGATATTATTACTCGCAGCAATGTTGTCATTGCATGGTTTATTGTCAACAACTTGCTGAAGTGATTATATAATCCGTCGTGGTCTCAGATAGAAGGATGATTGAAATTGACGCAATAGGATTTCTGTACGACGAGTGAATCTTATTGACATCTTGTCAGAGGTGTTTGATAGCTAATCTGGTTAATTGAGCAGGAAAATTATTTCTACGGAGAGATGATATAATGAGAACAAGCGTGATCACTACAATTTTTGTCGCTGTCGTGACGGCTGCTGTAGAAGTAGCCTTTGCTGGTGGCTATGATCATGAAGTTAAGGCGAAAAATATCAGTTTTGCTTGAAAAACCGACGGAGACATACTGCTCGGAAAGATCTCGGCAAAGACGGATGGCACTCTTTCTGTTGACGGTGATACCGTTTTCTTGCCTTGATACTTGGCGGACTGTTGCTCTTGACTGCTCTCACGTTCGGGGTATCATATATCGACTGGGGGGGGAACCTCCCGATCGCCCTGTTTGTCGCTTCATGCAAGGCGACGCTGGTCCTGCTTTTCTTTATGCATATCAAATACGAGGGAATGGTTATAAAGGTTTCCTTTATCAGCACCATGGTGGTTCTGGCTATAATGATAAGTTTTACCTTTTGGGACGTGGCTTTCCGATAAGCAGCATGCAGAGACGTGGAGCTCTATGGATCCGGTAAAAGGCGTAGACCTGGTTTTCTGGTATATTCTTGGAATATCTTTCATACTCCTGATCGGTATTACCCTGGTGATGATCTATTTTGTCATCAGGTACAGCAGGAGCAGAAACCCGGTTCCTTCTGATCTCCGGGATAATCTGAATCTTGAGGTAGTCTGGACGGTTATACCGAGCATTATCACCCTGACCATGTTCTGGGTCGGTTGGCAATCGTATACCGGCCTGAGAAATGTGCAGGAGGACGCCCTCGAGATCGATGTCGCCGGGCAGAACTCATGGATATTTACCTATGAGAACGGCAAGGAAACGGAAAATGAGCTCGTCGTGCCGCTTGGCAGGGCGGTGAAACTGAATATTGAATCATGGGATGTGATTCACAGTTTTTACATACCTTCCTACCGGATTAAGGTGGATGCCGTCAAGGGAATGAAAACCTATGCCTGGTTCAATGCCGACAGGGAGGGGAAATATGACATCCTCTGCACGGAGTATTGCGGTGCCGGGCACTCCTCCATGCTGGCTACACTAAAGGTTGTCCCCGAGCAGCAGTATCTGCCCTGGCTTGAAAAGAAGGATTGAGCCTGATCATGAGAGCCCAGCCGGCGCGCGGTGATAAACACACGGGCTGCCTGACCAGCTATCGCTGGCAGATAGCCAAGGTACCCCTTTGCCTGCTTGTTGCCTTTTCTGCTCTTTTTGGTTTTCTTATCGCTTCTCCCCGTTATTCACTGCAGGCGGTAACGGTATTTTCCGGTGTCCTTTTCCTTGCCTGCGGTTGCACCTCCTTGAACAGTTATCAGGAATATCGGCTCGACCGATTGCTGGCTCGTACAAGGAACAGACCGCTGGCCCGGGGGCTCATCACGCCCGGTGCCGCACTATTACAGGCCAGGATATTACTATTCCTCGGCTTGTCGGTTCTTTTTCTCGGGAGTTCAGGGCAGGGACCTTTCTGGGTCGGGGCATTGTCCATCGTTCTCTACAATTTTGTCTATACACCACTGAAATACCGGAGTATCTGGGCAATGATTCCCGGTGCACTGTGCGGGGCGTTACCACCATTGATCGGCTGGCTGGCCGGCCGGGGAAGTATTGCTTCACCTGTTATTCTTACCCTTGTAGTCCTGCTGTCTGTCTGGCAGATGCCTCATTTCTGGCTGGTGGTGCTGGAGAACAGAGAGGATTATAAAAGAGCGATACTGCCGAGCATGATAAAACTCATGCCGGAGCGGAGCCTGCGCCTGCTTTCAGTTGTCTGGGTTGTTGCGCTGGTGACCATAATGCATCTCCTGATCGTCCAGCTCAATTACCTGCCGGCTTTTTCCAGGTTGGGCGTCAGTATTAGCGGTCTGTTGATGGGGCTCTATTTCGCCATTAAAATGTGTGCCAAAGCTCGGCCTGACTATCGAATGCTTTTCAGACTGCTTAACGGCACTATGTTTCTGCTGATGATCCTTTTGTCTCTGGGAAGTCTCGCCGGAGAGTTGTAGTATCCGGCAGATCGGCGTGAGCGTGAATGTGATCGTAACGCGTCTCAGAAACGATGGGGCAGACAATGATGCATAGAGAGCCTTGGTTTGCCTTTAGGCTGCAGTACTGCAGCAGGAAACTAATTAATAATGATTCCCTTGATACTCATCCGATTATCCTTATCTGTCTCCTTTATGCATCTCATTTTTGGCAGTAAACAATAACAACTGGAAAAAGGTGGCCATAAGTATTGTCTGCCATGAGATACGATACGGCAGATGGCTTTTGTTCGCAGGTTTCTTCAATTGAATACGCTTAAACCTGATAATGTGCTGGTTTTTTAATAAAAGCCGGAAAGGGATTTATAAAAACTGAGGTGTGATGATGGGTGATGGTAAAGAATCGAATAAAAAATGTTGCGGCAAATTCAGAAAAAAAGGAAAACACTGCAGCAGCTGTCCGGTAAAAGGGGAAGGCAAAGCATGTAAACCGGACAAAGATCACTGTAAAGATTGTGAGAGCAACGTCAAAGCTAAAAAACAAAAGAAAGAGAAAAAGAAAAAAACGAAAGATTCCAAAAAGAAGAAAAAGAAATGAAGTGTTGTAAGATAGCTCACTCAATCGAGAAATTCCTCGACCTTTTTTATTTTATATACGGACTGCCCCTCGTCGGACAGATCTGAGAGATAGCAATATTTCAACCGGACAGAGGCTATTATGCACGTTGACTGGGCCTATATGAGAAAGGGTTGAGTCTCCTGTACCAAGGCTCGTGAAGTCTTAGGTCGGGCTCAATCAGATATCGTCAAGGAAATTGACGCCAAGAAAGATGTTATTGCTGCCGCTGATGTCTGGAATTTTCTCAGTAAGGCAGAAAAGGTCTATGTGGCAAGCGGGCAGAAAATACTGAGTTATGAGCCTGACGCGAGTAACAGGGAAGAACTGATTAGAAGAGCTACCGGCCGGACCGGCAACCTCAGGGCACCAACACTGAAAATCGGCACGGATATTTATGTCGGCTTTTCCGCCTCGTTGTATGAAATTATATCTAAGTAGTTATTATGCATAATAAATAGTCTGCTTGTTGGTATACCGGCAGGAGAGGGTTGGCCGGGACCGGTCAGTGACTATATGGTCGCCTGTTTTGTTTCGGCTCGCGCTTTTTCCTGTACCGCGGAAGACTGCAGTCTCAAGGCGATATTTATACCCTCATCTCTGCTCTGCTGAAATTGTTTAGTTGTATGCCCGTAATGGGGATAATGGTTCTTCAGTATGTTTAACCGCTGGGGTTGGTATCCGGCAGATTTCAGAAAAACGCCGATTGTACTCCACGGTTCTTTGACCGGGTGAGAGAATATCAGACTTTGTTCTAGACGAGCCCCGCATTGTTTTAATTTCCTGCGCAGCATCATATTGTGTATTCGATAATAGCCGCGGCAGGAAATGAGCGGCAGAACAGCCTGCCCGTGGAAAAGCCGCTTGCCATAATGATCAATCAGGTAGAGAACCGGTCCGCTCGGGTTGTAGGACCAAGTCGGACCGGCCAGAACGATCAGGTCGTAGTCATCGAAACAGAGCGGTGACAGTTCGTGGATCAGCACCCGCAGGCCAAAGAAAGTGGTGATCATCCTCCAGAGTGTCTGTATGATTCCATTGAAGGGAAAGACTATCTTTTCCAGCGGCTGCAGCTTTTCTATGGCAACATATGCTCCTGTGCTGCGCATACCGAGGGCAAGGAGGTTGATGAGACCACGGGTCTGACCGCTGAGGCTGAAGTAAATGATAAGAATACGAGGATTAATTTTTCGATCTGTCACAAACAAGGAAATTATATTTGCTATCGGTTTTGTCTGAAATCAGCTATTGTGCCCGCGCCGGATCGCGACGTTTAAACATCGATCAGGCACTATTTTTATGAAAGATAGAGATACCATGTAATGGATTGCGGGACAAGTCCTGCAAAATGGTAACATTAAATAACTGGAAAAGTTTTTAAGATAATGCGGGCCGTTTATGTGCGATAGGAAGAAGTGAGATATGGCAATAAGCATGCCTGCCCCACAAGTGGGGCAGGCATGCTTATCAATCGATTTTACTAACCGTCGTATTTCCAGAATGCATCTTTTTCAGCACCGCAAACGGGGCATACCCAGTCATCGGGCAGGTCTTCCCAGGCGGTATCAGGATCGACACCATTGGCGATATCGCCCTCTGCCGGATCATAGATATATCCACACGGACATTCCCATTTCTGCATAATTACCTCCATAAAAGTTGATGTGTTCATTTATTGATAATCATTATCGGTTGCGTACGATTATAGCTTAAACAGAGATGCTGTCAACAAATCTTGATGGCCGATCTAAAAAAAGGAACCATACAAAGCGTGAACCGATATCTATTGGTTTGTGCTGTCTATCTCCCTGAACATCTTCTGATAATTTCTTTGGCCGGGATCAGAGCCGTTGCCGTCGCTGAAACGATATTACCGGCAACTCCCGGTCCATCCCCGGCCATAAAAAGGCCTTCAATAACGGTTTCAAGGTTATTATCGGTTTCTACCTGTGTTGCAAAGAATTTTATTTCGGGGGCATAGAGCATTGTTTCATCGTTTGCCACGCCGGGAACAACCTCGTTAAGCTTATCAAGCCCTTCGAGAATATTGGAAAGAATTCGCTCCGGCAGGGCCATGGCGATATCACCGCAGGTTACATTTTTCAGGGTCGGATCAATATAACTGTTTCTGACCCGGTTCCAGGTAGAGCGTCTTCCCCGCTTCAGGTCGCCATAACGCTGCAGAATCGGTTTCCCGCCGCCGATGAGTGTCGCCAGTTTGCCAATGGCTTCTCCATAGGCCTGATTATCTTCAACAGGATCGTTAAGAACAACTTTTGACAGGAAGGCGAAATTGGTATTAGCACTTTTCCTGTCCATATAGGCATGACCGTTGACGCAGACAAAATCCTGGTAGTTCTCAAGGGCGACAAAACCGCCAAGATTTGTACAGAAGGTACGCGTCTGATCATCATAACGACGGGTACGAATAAAAAAGGTCGGGTCATAAATAACCGAGCATAAATCCTGCATGATCTCATTGTGGACCTCGACTCTTACCCCGACCTCGATACCTCTCTGGGAGACATCAATACCATTTCTTCTGGCAAGTTGACCTATCCATTCTGCCCCGACCCGGCCCGGGGCCATGATAACGTAAGGCGCGGTATAGCTCGCACGGTCTGTAACGATGCCGGTCAGGTGATTGCTTTCAACAATAATGTCTTTCACTTCTTCGAGATGATGAAAAACCACGCCGCGTTCCTGTATATGATTGGCCATGGCTGAGATGTGATGCGGCAGATTATCGCTGCCCAGATGTTTCTGTTTGATGATCAGAAGATCTATGCCCATTTTCCTGGCATCTTTTCTGATCTTATGGGCCTGTTCAAGATCTGTAGGATAGACGTCTCCATCCATGCCGAAGCGATTAAAAATAGCCTCTGTTTCATCAATAAGTTTTCTTGCTTCGGCCTCCGGCAGAAATTGAGTGAGGTCGGTTTTGCCGAGTTTGTGGATAAAATTGAGCTTACCGTCTGAAAAAAGTCCTGCTCCGCCGATTCCGCACAAAATGTTGCAGGGTTTGCATTTTATACAACCCTTGTCTTTTATCGGACACTTGCGATCTAACGGTGCCTTGCCTTTGTCGATAAGGAGCACCTCCAGATTGGAGTTCTCGGCAAGATAATGTGCCCCGAACAAGCCGGCAGGTCCGCCTCCAACAATAATAACATCAAAATTTTTTTTCGTTCCGGTTCCAGCCATGGGTCGCTTTGAAAGTTATGGTTGTTAAAATGAGAACTTCTGAAAAGCGGCAAAAAGCCCTGGGCCGCACCGGCAGCCAGGGCTTTGTTGTCCCGTGTAAATATACCTGTTATAACAGATATTTACATTGGAAAATCAGGTTGTTCGGTCGATATCAAGGTGGCCTCAGTTCTTCTCGGGCTCGGGAGCCGGAGGTGCAGCTGACAGGCCATAGCCCATTCTCACCTTGTTTTCTATCTCGTCGCACATCACCGGGTGATCCTTCAAAAATTGCTTGGCGTTTTCCCTTCCCTGTCCGATTCTTTCGTCATGGTAGGAATACCAGGCACCGCTTTTATCGACAATTTCCTGTTCAACGGCAAGATCGAGAATATCTCCGGTAATAGAAATACCTTCTCCGTAGATGATATCAAACTCGGCCTGTTTGAATGGCGGAGCCACCTTGTTTTTCACTACCTTGACCCTGGTGCGGTTTCCGATGGATTCCTGGCCGTCCTTGATCTGACTTATTTTCCTGATGTCAAGCCGTAATGAGGAGTAAAACTTGAGCGCATTGCCGCCAGGGGTCGTTTCAGGATTGCCAAACATAACGCCTATTTTTATCCTTATCTGGTTGATGAAGATCAGGGTGGTATTGCTGCGGTTTAAAACAGAGGTGAATTTCCGCATGGCATGCGACATGAGTCGGGCCTGCAGTCCTACATGCTGGTCTCCGACGTTTCCGTCTATCTCCGCCTTGGGAACAAGTGCTGCCACAGAGTCAACTACGATGACATCGACGCCGTTGGAGCGGATTAAAATCTCGGCGATTTCCAGAGCCTGTTCACCAAAATCCGGTTGGGAGACGAGCAGGTTGTCGATATCAACCCCGAGCCGTTGGGCATAATTGGTATCGAGAGCATGTTCTGCGTCAATGAAGGCTGCCGTTCCCCCCATTTTCTGGGCTTCGGCAATGGCATGCAGGGCAAGCGTTGTTTTTCCGCTCGACTCCGGACCATAAATCTCGGTGACTCTTCCCCGTGGCAGTCCGCCGACTCCCAATGCAATGTCAAGACTCAAGGATCCGGTCGGAATAACGGGAATAAGTTCCAACTCACGTGAACCGAGCCGCATGATTGATCCCTTGCCAAACTGTTTGTGAATCTGGCTGACTGCATTTTCTACGCTGCTCGTTTTACTGGTGTTTGCCGGTGGCATGTGCAACTCCTGATAATTGTTGTTGGAGGTGGAAGAATAAATTTTATCTGGTCCTCTAGATATAAAAGGAAGTGGCAGAAACATCAAGGAGGATCGGAAGAGCGGTTCCGGGCTTGGTTCATTTTTTCGAGAAGATGCAGTCTCAGCAGATTGAGACCGGTCTGAACGGCCAGTGTCTGGATGCGGTGCCGGTCCCCGAGGAAATGATAGACAGAGGTTACTGTTTTACTCCCGTCTCCGATGCCGATGTGGACGGTACCGACCGGTTTTTCAGAACTGCCGCCGTCAGGTCCGGCGATCCCTGTTATCGATATTCCAAGATCTGTTTCGCACTTTTTTATGATGCCGGCAGCCATTGCCGAGGCCACTTCATGGCTGACGGCGCCATACTGCTCGATAAGATCAGGTTCAATACCGAGAAAGCTCGTTTTCAGGTCATTGGAATAGGTTATGGCTCCTCCCTTAAAATAAAGGGAGGAGCCGGGAATCCGGGTGATGCGGTGTGAAAGGAGGCCGCCGCTGCATGATTCCGCCGTGGCGAGTGAGAGGCCCATTCGTCTGAGCAATTCTCCGACGATGGATTCGAGTTCGTCTGCACCGGCGCCGTAAATAGCATTGCCGATGGCCTGTTCCACTTTCCAGCACGAGTATTCAAAAGCCTGCCGGCTGGCAGCAGGATCTTTACCACGGCTGAGAATACTTAAGTGCACATCAGGGAACACCGGGTAATAACCGATCTGTATGCCCTCGGCAAGGCTCAGATCCTTGATTTGACGGTTTATCTCTGATTCTGCAACACCGAAAATTTTATAGATTTTCTGATGCGTCTGCAACCGTGATCCGGCTTCCCAGGCTGAGAGCTTCGGCAATACCGCGTTGCTCATAAGCTCTTTCATCTCATCGGGAACACCGGGTAGAAAGAAGATGGGGGTCTCCTGATGGATAAGCTGGTAACCTGCAACAGAGGATCCGGGGTAAAAGGCTTCTGCGCCGCTGGGCAGCCAGGCCAGTTTTTCCAGAGGACTGTCAACTGATTCCCCGCTTTTCTTGAGATGGTCCCTGATCTGGGCGAGAATGGCCAGGTTAGGCATGGTGGGGCGATTGAGTGCCAGGGAGACGGCCTCATTGGTGAGGTCATCGTCCGTTGAGCCGAGACCTCCGGTAACGATGATAAAATCTACCCGGGCGATCGCTTGAAGCAGGGCTTCACCTATCAGCGCAGGAGTATCGCCGATGGTACTCATGGCATGGATGGTATAGCCGGCATCAAAAAGCTTGCGGGCAGCATAACCACTGGTCGTATTAAGTATCCTGCCCGAGGTGAGTTCGTCACCGATTGCGATGATTTCGCCTTTCATATCTCTCTGACTATCTGAGCGTTGACTGACATGTCCGTCAGTGTTTGCAGGTCGACCGTTACAATCCGGTTCATCTGACGATCATCTGCCTGCGCCTGGATAGCAATATAATTGTCGGTAAAACCTTTCAGACGACCATCGGCTACCCGCTCCATTTCCAGGAGTGCCAAACGTTTCGTGCCGAGATGGCGGCGGTAGAAGGTCATTTTTTTGTGCTGCCCGAGAGATCGCAAAAGCTCGACCCTTCTCTGTTTTTCCTGTCTGCCGACCTGATCGCTGAAGGTTGCGGCTTTGGTACCCGGGCGAATGGAGTAGGGGAAGACATGAAGATAGGAGCAGTTGATTCCTTCAAGCACATCTCTGGTATTATCGAATTGCTTAACCGTTTCACCGGGAAAGCCGACTAGCACATCGATACCGATGGCTGCGTCAGGCACCATCTTATTACAGCTGTCAATGACCTGAACGAATTGAGCCTGGTTATAACGCCTGTTCATACGAGTCAGTATTTCGTCGTCTCCGCTTTGCAATGGGATATGAAGGTGTGGCATAAAGTTATCCAGTTCTTTCATAAGTGTCAATAATTTCACATTTATCTCAAGCGGTTCGATGGAAGATAAGCGAAACCTGACAGAAGGCAGGGCACGGCAGAGTCGATTCAGCAGTTCACTGAGATCGACATCCTCATGCAGATCAGCACCGTACTGACCGACATGGATACCGGTGATAACAATCTCCAGGTGGCCGGCTGCAGCATAGGCTTTTGCCTGGGAGATAACTTCGTTATACGGAAGACTGCGGCTTCGGCCGCGGGTAAAGGGGACAACACAATAACTGCAGAAGGAGTTACAGCCATCCTGAACCCTCAGGAAGGCGCGGGTACGACTGCCGAAATGTTTTACCTTCAGTAGACCGATGTCACTGACCCCATTCATGTCACTATGCAGACAACCACCAATCCGGCCGGGATTATCAAGGATAGTTGAGACAAGCCCCTGTTTGAATTCATTGCCGATGATCAGGAGCCGATCGGGATCAATGTCGGTAAGACCTCTCAGCTCTTCTGCAGCAAGTTGGGCGTGACAGCCGGTTACGACGATTTCTGCACCCGGATTCAGGCGGGCAGCACGGCGTATCTCCCGACGTGACTGACCACTTGCCTTATTGGTCACGGCGCAGGTGTTGATAACAATAATATCTGCCTCGGCGACATCCGCGGTCACCATGAGACCTCGGGCCTCTATTTCCGTTTTAAAGGCGGCGGACTCGAACTGGTTGACTTTACAGCCAAGAGTACTGAGGTAAGCTTTTTTCATTGCCGTTCGTAATTAATGTAATGGCGTTGATGAAACGATTTCACCGGATCCGATAACCCTATCGTCTTTATAGAGTACAACAAACTGTCCGGGGGCGACTGCCCGTTGAGGGTTAATGAAAAGCAGTTCGAAGAAATCGATGCCAATACGATGAATGACAGCCTCGGTGCCGGGATGGGTGGACCGTGTCTTGACCTGAAAGCTCTCTCCCGCTTCGGGAATCCTTTCACACAGCCAGTTCGGCAGGCGGGCCGAAATGGTGCGCGAAAAAAGTTCGTCCTCTTTACCCACGATCAATCGATTGTTATCTGCGTCGATGGTGTGTACATACCAGGGTGAATGGTGGGGCAGACCAAGCCCCCGCCTCTGTCCTATCGTATAGTGGTAAAACCCCTGGTGCCGGCCGATTATTTCACCAGCCGTGGTAACAATCGCTCCTTCTGCATTATCATCAGACATGTGTTTCTCAAGAAAAGTCGCCAGTCGGGCATTGGCGAAAAAACAGACGTCCTGGCTTTCCCGTCCCCTGAAATCGCAAAAACCATGATTTTCGACCAGCTTATAGGTGTCATCCTTTTTCATAGAACCAAGAGGAAACATAACTCTTCGCAGTTGCTGCGGACGCAGTCTGGACAGGAAATAGGACTGATCTTTCCGGGGATCGAGTCCTTTTTTCAATGCGATATCATGTTCACGATCTTCAATTCGGGCATAATGTCCGGTTGCGACATACTGGACCCCCGTGGCCATGATATAATCCATAAACAGCCCGAATTTGATTTCATGATTGCATACGGCACAGGGATTGGGGGTCCTGCCTGCAAAATAGCTTTTGGTGAAATAGTCAAGGACGAGTCTTTTAAATTCTTTTTTCAGGTCAACAATATGAATCGTCATGCCGATTTCATCACCAAGCCGTTGAACCCGTTCCTTTTGTTTGTTGAAGGCCGGCAGGTCAAGGTCCATCAGAAAGCCGCTGACACTGTATTCCTGTTTCAGGATGAGGGCACAAGCGGTTGAGTCGACACCTCCGCTCATTGCTATGCCGATGGATGGCCGGGTCATTGAATTCCTTGCGATTACCTTTATTGTTCTGTAAAAACACAGATCGTGTTGGTTTCGTTCACCTGTCATCCGTCAAAGAGACGAATGATTGAAATCAGAGCAATTAAGATAGTGCAGGATGAAGGAAAAACAAACAAGGAAGTCAATGGTTCCGAAGATACCGGAACTGCTCGCTCCGGCAGGCAGTTTTGAAAAACTGGTAACAGCCATCCATTACGGTGCGGATGCGGTCTACCTCGGCGGGGTGAAGTACGGGCTCAGGGCCAGGGCCGGCAACTTTGACGATGAGGGGCTGCAAAAGGCGGTACACTATGCCCATCAGCACGATGTTGCCGTCTATGTGACGGTTAATATTATTGCGCATAACGATGATTTCAGCGGTCTTGCCACGTACCTGTCGTTTCTTCAGGCTGCCGGTGTCGATGCCATCATTGTTTCCGATCCCGGAATCCTCGCGGTCGCAGGAGATACGGCACCTGATCTGCCGGTACATCTGTCAACCCAGGCGAACGTAACGAACTCAACGGCCGCGCGCTTCTGGTTTAACCAGGGAGTAAGGAGATTGAACCTGGCGCGGGAGCTGTCACTGGTGGAGATTCGTTCGATCAAAGAGGAGGTCGGCGGAGAGATAGAGGTTTTTGTGCACGGGGCCCTCTGTATTTCCTACTCGGGTCGCTGCATGCTGTCGCACTACATGACCGGGCGTGACGCTAATCAGGGGAATTGCGCCCATCCCTGCCGTTACCGGTATGCACTGCTGGAGGAAAAACGGCCCGGGGAGTTTTTTCCGGTAGAAGAGGACGAGCGCGGCACCTATATATTCAATGCCAAGGATTTGTGTTTGCTTGAACGTCTTCCGGAACTGATAGCAGCAGGCGCCGATTCTCTGAAAATAGAAGGGCGGATGAAATCAATCTTTTATGTCGGCGGGGTTGTCCGCCTTTACCGCGCCTGCCTTGATTATCTGAAAACGCTTGCGCCTGCCGCCTGGGAGCATCCCGAGCAGATAACTATCCCTTCACATCTGCTCGATGAGATTGCCAAAACCGGAACAAGGGATATGTCACAGAATTTTTTTGATAGAAAACCGGGGGCTGCCGAAATGCTCTACCGGACGTCCCGGTTTGACCAGGCCTATGAACCGGTTGCGGTGATTCGAAAGATCGGTGATGGAATATTTGTGGAGGCGAGGAATGTGCTGGAAACCGGTGATACCATAGAATATATGTTCCGTGGTGCGGAAATCCTGGAATTAGCTGTCCTGGCGATGAAAGATGAGAGAGGAAACGTGGTGACGCGGGCAAATCCGGGTGACCACGTTTATCTCAGTTTTTCCGGGACAAACGCAGGGCTTGAGGAAAACGGCATGTTCAGGCGCAGAAGGGGGCACCGCGATAGCAGGACTTCCGCGCCTTAATAACAGTCGGATTTAGCCTGGCGTTCACGAGTTGAAACGGCCTGCAAGCCAAGGAGACTTGGGGAAGGCTATATAGATACTATGCTTTCCCCAAAAGCGACGCGGGATAGCAGGCCGTATTGACTCGCCCGAAGGGTGGAAGTTCTGTCTTTTCATCATTGATTCTAAAGGGTAAAAACGGTGTCATCGGCATAATTGCAAAAGTTCTGAGGAGCTGGTTAAGATTGTTCAAATATCAATGATTTTTACTGTTTTTCATGAAAGTCAGGCTAGGGGAGTCGGCTGAGTATCTCCTTCTGCCAGAACGCCGGGCCGCTCTTGTGCACGGCTTCACCTTCACTGTCTACCGCCACGGTAACCGGCATATCCTTAACCTCAAACTCATAGATTGCTTCCATGCCAAGGTCTTCAAAGGCCACAATCCGCGATTTTTTGATTGCCTTTGAAACCAGGTAAGCGGCGCCGCCGACAGCCATCAGGTAGACCGCCTTGTGTTTCTTAATAAGGGCAATGGTCTCATCACCCCGCTCGGCTTTTCCGATCATACCGATCAGGCCGGTTTTACCGAGCATCATCCCGGTATACTTGTCCATCCGGGTAGAGGTTGTTGGTCCGGCAGGACCGACGACCTCGTTCCCGACCGGATCGACCGGACCGACGTAGTAGACAAAGCGGCCGGTGAAATCAACACCCGGAGGGAAGGGCTCGCCGCTGTCGAGCAGCTGCTGGATGCGTCTATGTGCGGCATCACGGCCGGTGAGAATTTTGCCATTGAGAAGGAGTGTTTCTCCCGATTTCCAGGAGGCTATTTCATCCCTGGTGATGCCGTCAATATTCACCCGTTTAACAGCACTGCCGGAATCAGCTGCAATTTCAGGCCACTGGTCGATGTCGGGCGGCTCGAACAGGGCTGGACCTGAACCGTCAAGGCAGAAGTGGGTGTGCCTGGTAGCGGCGCAATTAGGGATCATGGCGACTGGCAGGGACGCGGCGTGTGTCGGGAAATCGAGAATTTTAACATCGAAAACGGTCGTCAGACCACCCAACCCCTGGGCCCCGATGCCGAGATTGTTAACGGCCTCAAAGATCTCGATACGGAGTGCCTCCATTTCGTTGGCCGGACCACGCTCAATGATTTCATACATATCAAGCGGTGCCATTAATGATTCCTTGGCCAGGCACATTGCCTTGTCAACGGTACCGCCGATGCCGATACCGAGCATACCGGGCGGACACCAGCCGGCTCCCATGGTGGGGAGGGTTTTTGTCACCCAGTCAACAATCGAATCGTTAGGATTGAGCATGGCCATTTTGCTCTTGTTCTCGGAGCCGCCGCCTTTTGCCGCAATCTGTATGTCTATTGTGTCGCCGGCAACGGTTTCGATGTGGACGACAGCCGGACCATTGGTATCAGTATTCTTTCGGGCGAAAGCCGGCGGTCCTACAATTGATTTGCGCAGGGGATTATCGGGATTGTTGTAGGCCTTCTCTACTCCTGTATTTATCATTTCTTCGATAGTCATATCCGAATCAAAGCGGCATTTCATCCCCATCTTCACAAAGACCGTAACAATACCGGTATCCTGGCAGATTGGTCTCTTGCCGAGAGCGCACATCCTGGAATTGATAAGGAGCTGGCCGATGGCATCCTTTGCCGCCTTGTTCTCCTCTTTCTCGTAGGCGCGGGACATTGCCTGAACAAAGTCCGGCGGATGGTAGTAACTGATATATTGCAGGCTGTCGGCAATGGAGCCGATTAGATCTTCAGACTTGATAAGTGCCACGGCGGTACCTCATGCAGAAAAGGTTTCTAAGAAATGTTTCTGAAAATGTTCAGCGTATAATGGTCCCGTATTTATGATATCCCGATGGTGCGGTGGTATTTGGCATCAACATGCCTCTTTTGCCGATAATCGTTCCGGGGTTAGTGACGGAATTGCAGCCTGTTTGTGTGTTGTCGCCCAGGATGGCACCGAACTTGCGCATGCCGGTATCAATTATCTTCGACTCGAACATGATACTGATGGTGCCTTGAATGAACTTGAGGTTCGCACATTTTGTTCCGGCTCCAAGATTGACATGGGCGCCCAAAATGGAATCGCCGAGATAGGCAAAGTGGCCGGCCTTGGCATCATCGAAAAAAATAGTATGCTTGATTTCCGTGGCATGGCCGGCGACACATCGATCACCAATAAGACAATAACCGCGCAGGTACGCACCCTGTCGCACTTCAGTGTTGTTACCAAGTATGGTTGGTTGTTTGATCGTGGCTCCTCCTTCGACAAGGCATCCTTGACCTATCGTGATTCTGCTGCCGACAAAGATGGCTCCTGCCATGATCAGGGTCGCGCCGGCAAGATGAGTGGTGCCTTTTGATATGACGAGGCCGCCTTTGTTTGTGTCGCCCATCTCAATGATGCACGAATGGGCCGGGATAAGCCTGCCGTCATGCAGGATCAGCGGTTCCGCGACAGGGACTCCGTTGGCCAGGGAGGACGGAAGAGAGGCGGAATAATTGTATGAATCAATATATGACTTCAGATTCCTGAGTCCGGTCCAGACCGGTTCTCCGGAAGAAAAAACAGAAGCATGCCGAAAGGTATCGAGATTGAAAAAGGATTCCGCCGTAAGCATTTGAGTTTCCCCGTGTTGGTGTTTACCTGAAAAGAACTTACTGTTTTAGTGGAAACACATCACTATTCTTGAAATAAATTAATAGTTCAAGAATTTTTACCGGTAAGGTGGCCGGAAGCCAGAAGTGTCTTGACTTCCAGAGGTGCAATGTTTAGGTTTTCCAGCGTTTTAATGGACAGAAAGATATTTACGGACAATGTATTGAGCTGAGTGGTTTTTTCTCTGACTTATATTGAAAATTAAAGAAGTAGGTAAGCTGCATCAGTGCAGCCGTGGAGGTGTGTGTGGAATTCAATGATTCACTCAGCATTGGCATGGAAGATTTGTCAAGAGACAATGATATGGAGATCCCGGAGGTTCTGCCGATGATGGCGGTCAGGGATGTCGTCATTTTCAATTATATGATTATCCCCTTGTTTGTCGGCCGCCCTGGCTCTGTCGAGGCCGTTAACGATGCGTTGAATTCGGACAAGCTGCTGATGCTTGTCACCCAGCGTGATGCCACAAAAGACAATCCAGTTCCGGACGATCTTTATTCCGTCGGCATGGTATGTATGATCATGCGCACGCTGAAGCTGCCTGACGGCAGGCTGAAGGTGCTGGTTCAGGCGATGTCCAAGGCCCGCATCGAAAAATATGTGCGAACTGAGCCTAATTATCAGGTATCCATAAAAGTTGTCGAGGATGAGGACGTATCAGAGATTTCGGTGGAAATGGAAGCCCTGATGAGGACCGTGCGCGAGCAGACAGAAAAAATCATGTCCCTGCGCGGTATACTCTCTGCCGATCTGATGATGATTATCAATAATATTGAGGACCCCGGCCGGCTGGCCGACCTGATCGGCTCGAATCTTCGTCTGAAAATTCCTGAATCCCAGTCCATCCTGGAGGAAGTTAATCCGGTGAAGCGCTTACGCCTGGTTAACAGTCTTCTCAGCAAGGAGCTGGAAGTATCGACGGTTCAGGCGAAGATTCAGAATGACGCCAAAGAGGAGATGAGCAAGTCGCAGCGTGAGTACATCCTGCGGGAGCAATTGCACGCTTTGCAGAAGGAACTTGGCGACGCTGATGAACGAACCCAGGAAATCGATGAGCTTGAGCGCAAGCTGAAAAAAACCAAGATGGCGAAGCCGATCCGGAAAGAGACGCGCAAACAGATTCGTCGAATGGAGATGATGCACCCTGATTCCTCGGAGGCGACCATCATCAGGACCTATATCGACTGGATTCTCGATTTACCCTGGAAAAAGAGTACCAAGGATCAGCTCGATCTGAAAACCGCTAAACTGGTTCTCGATGAGGATCATTTCGGACTTGATCGGGTGAAGGAACGAATTCTTGAGTTTCTTGCCGTTCGCAAGCTCAATCAATCTACAAAAGGGCCGATTCTCTGTTTTGTCGGTCCTCCGGGAGTCGGCAAGACGTCACTTGGTCAGGCGATAGCCCGGGCCATGGGGCGCAAATTCCACCGTATGTCGCTCGGAGGAATGCGCGATGAGGCGGAAATCAGGGGGCATCGGCGTACCTACATCGGCGCAATGCCGGGACGGATTATCCAGGGACTGAAGACGGTTAAGTCAAATAACCCGGTTTTCATGATGGATGAGATTGATAAAATTGGTTCCGATTATCGGGGTGATCCCTCCTCGGCTCTGCTTGAGGTTCTCGATCCCGAACAAAATTTCGAGTTCTCTGATCATTACATGAATCTGCCGTTTGACCTCTCCAAGGTCATGTTTATCACCACGGCCAACATTGCCGATACTATCCCGGGACCGTTGTATGACCGCATGGAGGTAATTTATCTGGCCGGTTATACCCTGGAGGAAAAACTTGTTATTGCCAACCGCTACCTGCTGCCGAGACAGGTTCGGGAGAACGGGCTGAAAAAACGCCAGCTCCGTATAGATGATGCCACCATTACCCTGATCATCACGCATTACACCAGAGAAGCGGGGCTGAGAAACCTCGAACGCGAGATCGGTAAAATCTGTCGAAAGATTGCCCGGAAAATAGCCGAAGGCGGCAGCGGGCCATACACCGTATCAACGAGGAACCTCGACAGATATCTCGGGCCGCCGAAAACCATACCCGAGTCTGAAATGGAGAGCCTGGATCAGCCAGGACTCGTGACCGGTCTGGCCTGGACTGAATACGGCGGAGAGATCCTGCATATTGAGGTCAACCTGATGCCCGGTAAAGGAAAATTGATCCTGACCGGTCAACTCGGCGAGGTAATGAAGGAATCCGCCCAGGCTGCACTTACCTACTGCCGGAGTCGTTCGAAAGAGTTGCCGGTAAAAGAGGACTTTTTCGAGACGACTGATATTCATATTCATGTTCCTGCCGGAGCTATCCCGAAAGACGGGCCCTCTGCCGGGATCACCATTGCGACGGCGTTGTATTCTGCAATAACCGGTAAAAAGGTTCGTAAAGACATTGCCATGACCGGTGAGGTAACCCTGCGCGGACGGGTATTGCCGATCGGCGGCCTGAAGGAAAAAGCCCTTGCCGCTCTACGGGTGAATCTTATCAACGTGATTATTCCTGAACAGAACAAGAAAGACCTGGTGGAAATTCCAGAAGATGTCCGTAAGCGTATGACCTTTTATCCGGTAAAGGATATGGATCAGGTGATATCCCTGGCCTTTGACAGAACGCAGAAATCGGGGCGAAGAAAAAAATAAACGTGCAGCCACCAACCGAACCTTCAGAGAAAAAGCATCGGTGGTATACCGATATCAGAGTAAGGGTTGCACTTTTTGCAGCCCTTATTTTTTTCCTGGCCGTCTCCAGTGTCGCCGGATGGTTTCTCAGTTACGCATTGCAGCCAGGACCGCTGCAGTCAGAAGACAAGGTGGTCGTCTCTATCCCGAAAGGGGCCTCGATTCAGCAGATTGTTGTGATTTTAGACAAGGCCGGGTTGATTAATGCTGACGCACGTTTCATCCTTATTGCCCGGCTGACAGGACTTGCCGGCAGCCTTCAGGCCGGTGAATTCAGTCTTCAGACAAACCTCAAACCAGTAGATGTTATTCGCGAACTGGCATTTGCCCATCCCCTTGAACACAGTGTCACTATTACAGAGGGCTTAAACACTGAAGAGGTTGCTGATATTCTCGCAGCTGACGGTTGGGTGGACAAACAGCGTTTTCTTCACCTGGCCCACGATCGAGCCTTTCTTGATGAACTCGGGCTCAGGGGCAGTCTCTCTGTCGAGGGCTACCTTTTCCCTGATACCTATCATCTTGTCAGACCCCCGCCTGAAGAAAAACAGATCATCCGCAAACTGGTTGAGCGGGCACTTTCTGTCTGGGAAAGCCTTGCCGGAACTGACGTTGCCAGCGGTTTGAGCCGTAATGAAGTGTTCACCCTTGCATCCATCATAGAAAAGGAGACCGGACGACCCGAGGAGAGGCCGGTGATTGCCGGTGTCTTTTTGAATCGGCTGAGAAAGAATATGCGGCTGCAGTCCGATCCGACGGTCATCTATGGAATGGCTGACTTTGATGGAAATCTGTTGCGTTCCGATTTAAAGGAACCGACACCCTATAACACCTATCTTATTCCCGGCCTGCCGCCGGGGCCGATCTGCAACCCCGGAAAAGAAGCCCTGCAGGCCGTCCTGCTGCCGGACAAGAACGATTACCTCTATTTTGTCTCAAGAAATGATGGTACCCATCATTTCTCAAAAACACTCAAGGAGCATAATCGTGCGGTAAGGGAGTACCGGAGAAGCAAAAGCGTACAACAAAACAGGGTACCATGAATTGAAGCGCTGGAACTTTTCTGGAATTCTGCTATGCTCACTATTCTCATACATGAGGATAGTGACAAATGATTTAATAAAACAGGGTTGAAAGAGTGCTTTGAAAATAGCCTTAATCCAGATTAATCCCGTTATTGGTGATTTTGCGGCAAATTGCGAGAAAATACTCAGCTATGTCGGCAGGGCCCATGCGGCTGGCTGCGGACTTGCGATTCTGCCCGAGCTTGTTGTCTCAGGCTATCCGCCGCTCGATCTTCTTGAGCGAAAATCGTTTCTGGCAGACCATGATGCGGCGCTGGGAAAACTACTTGATGATCTGCCGCCGCTGCCGGTGGTATTCGGCTGTATCGAGTGCAGGAACGATAAGCCCGGGAAACCGCTCTATAACAGCGTGCTGGTGGCCCGTGATGGAGAAATTGTACACCGTACAAGAAAAC
The DNA here is from genome assembly GCA_963745765.1 of uncultured delta proteobacterium. GTDB lineage: Bacteria > Desulfobacterota > Desulfobulbia > Desulfobulbales > Desulfocapsaceae > Ww85. Next base: position 108,083 of record CAVUYQ010000036.1, read on the forward strand.
AGCTGCTGCCGGCCTATGATGTTTTTGATGAAAACCGCTATTTTGAACCGGGAGCGCCCGGTGAGCTGTTCCACCTGGATAACCTTACCTGTGCCCTGACCGTCTGTGAAGATATCTGGCACCATGCAATAGGTGATTACCGGGCCGAGCCGCTTGCTTCTCTGTTTAAAAAAGCAGAAGCGGCAGGCAGAGACATTGATGTTATCATCAATGTCTCTGCTTCACCTTTTCAGCGCGGTAAAAGGAGCCTGCGAGCAGATATTTTTTCTGCCCTCATCGGGCAGTATCATACCCCGTTTATCTATGTTAATCAGGTAGGCGGCCAGGATTCATTGATCTTTGACGGCGGCAGCCTTGCCTATAATGCACAGGGAGAGGTGGTCGCACAGGCACGATGTTTTAATGAGGATATGGTGTTCCTTGATTCCGGCAGCTGGGTAGGTGATATCCGGCCGGATGTCCCTGACGGTGAAGTGGCTTTGGTGCATGATGCACTGGTTATGGGTGTTCGTGATTATGTCCATAAGAGCGGCTTTACAAAGGTGGTACTCGGGCTCTCCGGCGGCATAGACTCCGCTCTTACCGCCGCACTTGCTGTCCGGGCGCTGGGTGCTGAAAATGTGCTTGGCGTCGCTCTGCCGTCGCCATACAGTTCCGCTGATTCACTCGAAGATGCCAGGGATCTGGCCGACCGTTGCGGCTGCCGTTTTGAGGTATTGCCGATCACCGCGCTTTTCGACAGCTATCGCTCCAGTCTTTCCGGGATCTTTGCCGGGATGGAGGAGGACGTAACCGAACAGAACATCCAGGCCCGAATCCGTGGTAATCTCCTTATGGCTCTATCTAATAAATTGGGGCATCTGTTGTTGACAACAGGCAACAAGAGCGAGATGGCAGTCGGTTACTGCACGCTTTACGGGGATATGAGCGGCGGTCTTGCGGTTATATCCGATGTACCGAAACAGCTGGTATATGAACTCGCCAGGTATATCAACCGAGGCGAGGAAATTATCCCGTCGCGTATTCTCGTCAAGCCGCCAACGGCAGAACTGCGGCCGGACCAGTGTGACCAGGATGATCTGCCGCCCTACGAGCTTCTCGATACTATTCTTGAGATGTATCTTGAACAGGGTGTCGGCAAAGATGAGATTATTGCAAGAGGTTTTGACAAATCCATCGTGGAAGATATTATCCGTCGCATCAGGATCAATGAATATAAACGAAAACAGGCACCCATGGGACTGAAGGTCACCAGTAAGGCCTTCGGCTTCGGCAGACGGCTGCCCAATGTACAGAACTATCGTGGCTAACCTCCTTTCACTGCATGCTTAGAACTATTTCCCCTTTTCGCGTCCTGCTGGCGAGCCTGGCATTCTTACTCTTTCTTGGTGGAGTGGCTGCACTTGTTTATCGTGAAAACAAGCTCGAGCGCCCGGAGGAGATTTTCATCACCACCTCGGGCCGTGTGGATATGTGTTTGTTCTGCCACACAAAGGAAAAACTCGATCCGGCCCACGATGCCAAGGTGATCGGATGTACACCATGTCATCGCGGCGATCCTCTGGCAGTCGAAAAAGACCGGGCGCACACCGGCATTGTTATCAACCCGGGTGATTTGCGGGTGGTTAACCGGACCTGCGGCGTTGAAGGATGCCATCCTTCAGACGTTAAAAAAGTCGTAAACTCGCTGATGGCCACCAATCGCGGTATTATCGGTACGCTGCTTTTCTACTGGGGTGAAATTCCGTCGCAGGACACCGATCTCACGGTAAAAGACCTGATAGATTCCGGTGAGACGTCTCTGGCACTTGATTATTATCGGAAACTCTGCGGAACCTGTCACCTCTGGAAACAGAAAAATGATATGCCGGGTGTGCCGACCTTTTTCAACGAGAAAGGCGGCGGCTGTTCGGCCTGTCATTTCACCATGCCTGCAGGTCATGAACGGCCTTCTGTCACTGAATCGGATGACTCTTTTCTTGAAAAAGACGATAAGGAACAAAAGATACATCCGCTGGTAACAAAGCGGGTTCCTGATAACAATTGCATTCGTTGTCACAACAGATCAGGGCGCGTCGGCCTCTCCTATATCGGGGTCTTTGAATCGGAAGGCTATGGCACCCCTTATCAGGATGGCAGCCTCTCTTCCCGGAGAATGCCGGGTGATCGATTTTATCTCAAGCTGGCCGATGATATTCACCACCGGCGTGACATGTCCTGTATCGATTGTCACACCAGGGAAGAGATTATGGGTAATGGCACCAGCTATGCTCACTATGAGGAACAGCTGGAAATATCGTGCCAGGTATGTCACCGTCAAGATCCCGGGACGACAAGAAAAAACAATGAGTTAGTCAATGTCGTGCTCAAGGACGGTATGTACCGTCTTATCGGCAAAAACAACGAGCGGGAATATGCTCTTCGCCCGCCCAAAGAGGGTGTCTGTAATTTTACCGGTCACAAACGGGTGGGCTGTGAAGCATGCCATTCCACCTGGGTGCCGCAATGTTACGGTTGCCATGTCAAGCGGGATGAGGCGCAAAAACATCTCGACAAACTGAGCCTTGAGGAGACGAACGGGCAATGGGTGGAAGGTCGTTCCTATATCAGGTATCAAAAACCGATGCTGGCGGTCTGGAAGGACAAGGTTGTCATCGTAACGCCGGGCTGCCAGGATGTCGTCAGCCTGTTTGATAAGGAAGGAGAACTCGAAGAAAGTTTCAACCGGTTTACCATGGCGGCTATCAATCCCCATACGACACAGGAAAAAGGTCGAACCTGCACTGATTGTCATAGCTCGACGAAAACGGTTGGTCTGGGTGAAGGGGTACTGACGGTCAGAGATTCCATTATAACCTTCACTCCGCTGGACAAGGGTATTGAGACGGAGGCTGGTAAAACGGTGGGTTTTGATACCTTTGTCGCCCTGGACGGTACCCCCCTGCAGTATGGTTCCCGGCCGGACCTGCGGCCATTTAACGCAGGCGAGCTGCGCACTATCCTTCGTGTCGGTCTCTGTGTCGGGTGTCATAGCAGCTATGAAGATCCTGTCTGGCGGAAATATAATGACACCACTGTTTGCGCACGACCCGGGGCCGATAACAGTATGGCCCTGGCCCGGTGGCCGGTTGACGGAGGTGTCGATGATAATTAAGCAAAGCCTCAGGGAGAAAAGCCATTTCCAGAATAAGCGGTAATCTGCAGGGTCTGAAAAAAAACCAGTTAAAAACGCTTGAGCGATTTTTGAGCCGCCGGGTTCCAGTCGAGCTGATAATCGGCGCGGAAATGGCTCGTGCTATCTGTGAGCTGTCCTCTGAGTTGAACCGACAGATAGGGTTGTTGATTCATCGCTCCGGCAAGATTGAAAACGTTATTGTCGGTGATCATAACGGGCTGATGCTGCCCGCTGTCTCCCAGATCAGGTCTTCCGGCGGCCGGCTCAGGGGGCTTCGGCTGGTGCATACGCATCCCGGTGGAGAAGACATCAGCGATGATGATCTGATGGATCTGCTCTTTCTCCGGCTTGATTTGCTGTCGGTTCTCAAAATAACTGCGGACGGTCTGCCGGAACGGCTCTATTCGGTCCACCTGCTGCCGGCCGCAGAAGAGGGGGAAAACTGGTCTTTTCTTGACCCTGTTCATCCTGCCCGACAGACTGTTTCCTGCAGCGAGATGATCGAGTCGCTTGAGGAGGAGTTTTCACGCCGACAGAAAACAGCAGTCCTTGATCAGGGCAGGGATCGGGCCCTTCTCATCAGTGTCAGTACTGAATCCCGCGAGCAGGCTGAGGCCTCGCTTGCGGAACTGGCGGAACTTGCCGCCTCAGGTGGTGTAATCGTCCTGGAAAAAGTACTGCAGCGGCGCAGGAAAATCGATCCGAGGCTGATCCTGGGTCGCGGCAAGTTAACCGATATTATTATTCTCGCCCTGCGCCTTGATGCGAACCTGCTTGTCTTTAATCAGGAACTTAATCCTTCCCAGATACGCTCGATAACAGACTTCACCGATCTCCGGGTAATTGACCGCACACAACTGATTCTTGATATTTTTGCCACGAGGGCAAAAAGCAGGGAGGGTAAACTGCAGGTGGAGATGGCTCAGCTCAAATATATGCTGCCGCGGCTGTCTTCCCGTGATGATTCTCTTTCCAGGCTCACCGGCGGAATTGGTGCCAGGGGACCTGGTGAGACGAAACTTGAGGTAGATCGCCGGAGAATCAATGACCGCCTGACACGTCTGGCAAAAGAACTGGAAATGGTCAGCCGGGAGCGTTACCGCCGGCGGGCCAAGCGGCGGAAAAAGGATGTGCCGGTTATCTCTCTCGTCGGCTACACAAACGCCGGTAAATCGACACTGCTCAATACCTTGACAAACAGTGATATTCTTGCGGAAGATAAACTCTTTGCCACCCTCGATCCTACCAGCCGCAGACTGCGGTTTCCTGAAGAAATAGAGGTAATCATCACCGACACCGTCGGTTTTATCAACAATCTGCCCGAAGGACTGCTGAAGGCCTTCAAGGCGACGCTCGAGGAACTCGAGGAAGCAGACCTGCTCGTTCATGTGATCGATTTCTCCAACCCCGCTTATCGTTACCAGATGGCGGTGGTGGAGGAATTGCTGACAGAGTTGAACCTGAATACTATTCCCACCTTGAAGGTCTTTAATAAAATAGATCTTCTTGTTAGCAGCGGAGAGGAGCAGAAAAAGATCCCCGAGGAAGGGATCGGTCTGAGCGCCCTGAACAGTGATACTTTTGAGCCGTTTCTCATCAGGGCGCAGCAGATGATGAAAAAAGTTATCGGCCGGCGGTTTCAGGGCGGATGATTATGGAGTGTTCAGTCATAGATGATGGTGTTGAAACGGTTGAGCATCTCTTCGGTTTCCGGGTCGATTTTATCCGCAATTTCATGGATACGGAATTCTTCAGCGCAGACGCTGCACCGCATCCGCAGGCGACTGCACGTGCGGAGCAATTCCAGGAGGCCTTCACAACGGGGACAGGTCATACTCAAGCCAGCAACTCCTGCCTGGTAAACAAGAGCTTTGAGCGGGTAGCCTCTGTCTGCAAGCATTTCTGCTCCGCCCTCCTGGCGGTCAACAATGGTTACGACGAGACCAACAACGAAACCGGCAGCCTCGACACGCTCGATAACCTTTAACAAGGTGCCGCCGGTTGTCACCACGTCTTCCACAAGGGCGACGCGACACCCTTCGGGCATATTTTTCAGACCTTCAATGTAATTTTCGGTTCCGTGACCTTTGGCTTCCTTGCGGACAATGAAGGCGGGGATGGGGCCTTTCTCGAGATAGCTGACAACGGAAACGGCAGTAACGAGCGGGTCAGCACCAAGTGTCATGCCGCCGACGGCCTGAATGGCCTCAGGTTCCATCCTGATCAGGTCATAGAGCAGTTTTCCGCAGAGGTATGATCCTTCAGCATCAAGGGTTGTCTGTTTGCCGTCAACGTAAAAGTCTGATGTCTTGCCCGATGTAAGGGTAAAGGTACCTTTGCGGTATGATTTTTTCAGGAGTATGTTTTTAAGCCGTTGTTTTTCATCCATAAGAATAGAACCGGTTGAATTTTCCTTTTGGGGTGAATGATGCGTGACGTAGTGAACCTAATCTTTTTTTACTGATGAGCAAAGAAAAAACTCGCAAAACACGAAAATGTAATGTTATTCTGGGTAATTATTTGGTGTGCAGAGGTTCTGATCTGCAATAATTGAAATGATTGCATTCAAGAGATACCGGGAGGTTTTCCCATGTGCGGAATTGTCGGTTATGCAGGCAACAGGAGAGTCGTTCCTGTTTTGCTTGAAGGTCTGAAGCGGCTTGAGTATCGAGGCTATGATTCGGCTGGTATTGTCTATCTCCAGGGCGATGAGCTGGTCAAGTTCCGTTGCGAGGGAAAGCTGTCAATGCTTGAGACGGCTGTGGAAAGTGTCTACGGGGTAGAGGCCCATCTCGGGCTGGGGCACACCCGCTGGGCGACACACGGCGCGCCAACCGAGAAAAACGCCCATCCTCATACCGATTGCAGCGGTCGTCTGGTGGTTGTTCATAACGGAATCATCGAGAATTATCACGCATTACGCGAAGAACTCAAGGCCAAGGGACATACCTTCACCTCGGAGACAGATACTGAAGTGCTGGCCCACCTGATAGAAGAGAACCTGGGAGAAAGTCTTGAACAAGCTGTCAAGGATGCCCTTAAACTGGTGGAAGGCTCCTATGCGCTTGGTGTCATGTCTGCGGATTTTCCCGGTTTACTGGTTGCAGCGCGCAACCAGAGTCCGCTTGTTCTCGGGGTTGATGATGAGGGCTGTTCATTTCTTGCCTCAGACATTCCTGCACTGCTCCCTTATACCAATAAGGTGATTTTTCTTGAAGACGGGGAAATGGCAATTCTCTCCAATGGGAACCAGAAAATTGTTTCTCTGGCGACAAATCATATTGTCAAAAAAGAAATCAAGTCCATCGAATGGAACGCCGCGATGGCGGAAAAAGCCGGTTACAAGCATTTCATGCTGAAGGAGATTTTTGAGCAGCCCCAGGCAATAACCAGTACCGTGAGTGGGCGCATTAACCTTCAGACCGGTGCAATCGTTCTTCCGGAAATGAACCTGAGTGCAGAGGATCTTAATACGGTTGACAGAATTTATCTCGTAGCCTGTGGAACTTCATGGCATGCAGCCCTGGTGGCCAAGTACTGGATCGAGAAATACGCTGCCATACCGGTTGAGGTCGATATTGCCTCTGAATTCAGGTATCGAAGTTTGCTGGTTAACAAGCGGACCTTAACTATTTCTATCTCACAGTCGGGTGAAACGGCGGACACTCTCGCCGGTATCAGGCGGGCGGCAAAACTCGGCTCCAGGGTGATTACTATCTGCAATGTTGTCGGCTCGACCATGACGAGAGAGGCCGACGGCACAATATATACCCATGCCGGGCCGGAGATAGGTGTGGCCTCAACAAAAGCCTTTATTTCGCAGCTGGCGGCCCTGTTTCTCTTCACGCTCTACCTTACCCAGGTAAAAGAAACCATGACGGTTGAGGAACGCAAAAAACTCGGTCATCACCTGATTGACAGTGCCCGCGTCATAGAGTTGATGCTGCCGCGTATCCGGGAGCAGATCAGCAGCCTGATAGAGTCATTCTATGACTGCCGGGATTTCCTCTTTATCGGTCGAGGACTCAATTATCCGATCGCCCTTGAAGGGGCGCTGAAACTCAAGGAAATTTCTTATATTCATGCGGAGGGATACGCTGCCGGAGAGCTCAAACATGGGCCGATAGCACTGATCGATAAAGAGATGCCGGTCGTCGCCATAACCCCGAAGGATAGTGTCTACCAGAAATCAATTTCCAATATTGAAGAGATAAAGGCGCGACAGGGGAGGCTGATTCTTTTCGGAACCGAGGGCGACACTCATCTGAAAACAATAACCGATGATGTTATTTACCTGCCGGAAGTCCAAGAAGATATCATCCCTATCATCTACACCATCCCGGCCCAGTTGCTGGCCTACGAAATTGCCACGAGAAGAGGGTGCGATGTTGATCAACCCCGCAACCTGGCCAAGAGCGTAACGGTTGAATAGGCCGGATGCAAGCCGACAATAGGTTGATCATGGTCTCGCTAGGTATTGATGTACTGATGCAGAGCAAGCCCCCCTGGCAGGAGGGACAGCGGATTGGGCTTCTCTGCAATCATGCCTCGGTGAACCGCCAGCTGGTCCATACCAGAACGCTGCTTCAGCAGCGTTTCGGTTCAGACCTGTCCTGTATTTTTTCACCCCAGCATGGGTTTAACGCCGAAAAACAGGACAACATGATCGAATCTGAGCATGCCATCGATGATGTTACGGGCCTGCAGCTTTTCAGTCTCTATGGTGAAGGGAGAAAGCCTACCCGGGAGATGTTTGCCTGTCTTGATGTCCTGGTAATCGATCTTCAGGATGTCGGAACCAGGGTATATACCTTTCTCTATACCATGGCCTATTGTCTTCAGGCTGCGCAGAAATTCGGCAAGAAAGTTATTATTCTTGACCGGCCAAATCCCGATTGACGGAGTCAGCCTTGAAGGGAACCTTCTGAAACGTGAGCATGTTTCCTTTGTCGGACTCTATCCGTTGCCGATGCGGCATGGCCTGACCTTTGCCGAGCTGGGACGATATATAAACGCGGAGTATGGTATCGGTGCCGAGCTTGACGTGGTAGCGATGTCAGGTTGGCAGAGAGAAATGTACTATCGCGATACCGGGCTGCCATGGGTCTTTCCTTCGCCGAACATGCCTACGCCTGAAACGGCCATGGTTTACCCCGGTCAGGTGCTCTGGGAAGGAACCACGGTGTCAGAGGGGAGAGGGACCACCCTGCCTTTCGAGTTGACCGGCGCGCCTTATTGGGAACATGCCCGGATCCTCTCGCGGCTTGATGCGTGCAAACCGCCCGGGTGCTTTTTCAGGCCCGTTGTTTTTGAGCCGACCTCGGGAAAATGGGCAGGAGAGGCTTGTAACGGATTTCATCTGCATGTCACTGATAAGCGTATTTTTCGTCCCTATCGGACAAGCCTCGAACTTCTGCAAATCGTCATGCAATGCTATCCAGACTCTTTTTCATATAAAAAACCTCCATACGAGTATGACTTCGAGCAACTTCCGATGGATTTGATTCTTGGTGACAGGGAGGTCAGGGAAAATCTTGAAAACGGTGTGGAGGTAGCTGAAATGGAACGGGAATGGCAGGGGGCATTGCATGACTTCAATCGGCGTCGTCAGAACTATTTACTATATTAAAACAGGTAATTAGGATATCGCGATGAAAAAACCTATAAAGTTGCGCGATTTGGCATTGTTGGTGGATGGTGATATTGTCGGGGACCAGGATATGGATATCCATGGTTTTGGGCCGCTTGAAAGTGCCGGTCCGGGCGAAATGAGTTTCCTGGTTAAGGTCGGTAAAGAAGAACTTATCGAGCAATCGTCCGCCTCAGCGTTTCTCGTCCCCAAGAGCATAACCGTGTCTGACAGGACGATTGTCAGGGTAGATGATCCGTACCTTGCCTCGGCAGTTATTCAGAACCATCTGCTGAAAAAGGATTTTGAACCGCACGGTATCTCCGGGCGGGCCTTTGTTGGAGATGGATGCACCATTCCCGAGGCGGTTACCGTCGGGCCCATGGCCGTGCTCGGTGATCGTGTCAGGTTGGGGGAGCGTGTGGAAATCGGTCCGGGCGCGGTGCTTGGCGATGATGTGACGATAGGCGATGACTGCATCATCAAGGCAAATGTCAGCATTGCGCATAATTGTGAAATCGGCAACAGGGTGATCATTCATTCGGGAACCGTGATTGGCAGTGATGGTTATGGTTATGCAACCGATAAGAGAGGATATCACGTGAAAAGGCCACAGCTTGGCCGGGTGCGCATCGACGATGACGTTGAAATTGGGGCGAACTGCTGCGTTGATCGGGCAACCTTTGGCGTCACCTGGATCAAGTCTGGCACAAAAATAGATAATCTGGTACAGGTTGCCCACAACGTCATTATTGGCGAGAATTCGTTGCTTGTCGCTCAGGTTGGCATCTCCGGGTCGGTAACGCTCGGCCGCAATGTCGTCTTCGGCGGCCAGGCCGGTGCTGCCGGACACCAGACCATCGGTGACGGCACCATGGTTGCCGGGAAATCGGCGGTGCATGGTGACAAGCCGGCAGGATCGAGACTGGCCGGCGTACCGGCAATAGAAGCCGGGCAATGGTTCAAGGCTGCTACTGCTTTTACAAAACTGCCTGATATTCTGCGTGATGTAAGGAAGATTGAAAAAAGATTTGGCTCGAATTTCAGAAAAACAAGATAACGAATCCTGACAGGTGATAACATGGAAGATTTAGTCTTGACACAGAAAATTGATATCCTCGAAATCATGCGTGTCCTGCCGCATCGATATCCACTTTTGCTGGTGGACCGGATCACCTCGCTGATCCCTCACACAAGTGTTGTCGGGATCAAGAATGTGTCGATGAACGAACCCTTTTTCCAGGGACATTTCCCCGAACGTCCCATCATGCCCGGCGTATTGATTCTTGAAGGAATGGCCCAGACCGGCGGTGTTATGGCCTTTTACTCCGCCCCGGAGATGATCGGAGAGAGACTCGTGTATTTCGCCGGAATTGATAAAGCCCGTTTCCGAAAACCTGTCGGGCCAGGAGACCAGCTCATTTTCCGGCTGGAATTAATAAAACACAAACGTATGCTTATGGTTATGAAAGGACAGGCACTTGTCGATGATCATGTCGTTGCGGAAGCGGAACTGATGGCAAGCTTCGTTTGATCACCTATCGCAAAAATAATACACTCACTTCTACCTTATCGTAATTATATGGCTATTCATAAAACGGCAGTCGTCGATAAAACAGCAGAGCTTGATTCAAGCGTCGAAATCGGACCTTATGCCGTTATCGGCAATGACGTGAAGATGGGCGCCGGTACCAGGGTTGAAGCGCACGCCGTGGTAAGCGGACCATGCACGATTGGCGAGCGTAACCTGATTGGCAGTTTTGCCACTGTTGGCGGAGCCCCCCAGGACCTGAGCTACAAGGGAGAGCCAACAGAGCTGATCATCGGCGACGATAATCAGATTCGTGAATATGCTTCAATACATCGCGGCACGCCGCATGGCAAAGGCAAAACCGTCATCGGCAACAATTGCCTGCTGATGGCCTACATCCATATCGCCCATGACTGTGTTATCGGCAATAATGTTGTTATGGCAAACGTGGCAACCCTTGCCGGGCATGTTGAAGTGGGGGATCGGGCCGCTATCGGCGGACTGGTTGCCGTACACCAGTTTTGCCGGATAGGATCGCTCGCCTACATCGGCGGTGTATCCGGACTCGGCCTCGATGTACCTCCCTTTGTTATCATTGCCGGAATCCGTGAAAGAACGAGGATTTCAGGTCTTAACAAGGTTGGTTTGCGGAGAAGCGGCTTCAGTCGAGAGACTATAAGCAACCTTGATGCGGTCTTCAGGATTATTTTTCGATCACCAAATCTGCTGCTCAAGGACGCCCTTGAGCTTGCCCGAAATGAATATCCTGATTGTCCTGAAGTAATTGACATGATAAACTTTTTTCAAACATCAAAACGTGGTGTCGTCAGGCGCACAACCGAAGATTAAGCGGTCGGATTATGGCAGCAGAACAGGATCGAATCGGTATCATCGCCGGAGGCGGGCAATTCCCCCTTCTTTTTATTGAAGCGGCTCAGGATGCCGGTCTGCAGGTCTATGTCGCAGCGCATCGCAGTGAGACCGATGAACGGGTAGCTGCGGCCGCGGACCGGTCATGCTGGGTCAAGCTTGGCCAGCTTGGCCGGATTATAAAATTCTTCAAGGAACATCAAGTCAAAAAAGCGGTATTTCTTGGTGCAATTACCAAGACCCAGATCTTTCGCGATGTCCTTCCGGATCTGAAAGGGTTGATGTTGTGGAATAAGATTGACAGCAGGCAGGACGATGCCATTCTGCGGGCCGTGGCGCAATCCCTTGAGAATGAAGGTATAAAAGTCCTTGAATCAACACTTTATCTCAAACATTTACTCTTTCCCAAAGGTATTCTGACCAGGAAAAAGCCCACGAAGGATCAAAGGCGTGATATCGCTTTCGGCTGGGAGAATGCCCGGGCCATCGGCAGCCTTGATATCGGACAATGCGTCGTGGTACGTGATTGTTCCGTGATGGCTGTCGAGGCAATTGAAGGAACTGATGCGACCATCCTTCGGGGTGGGATACTTGCCAAAGAGCAGGCAGTGGTTGTCAAGGTGAAAAAACCAAATCAGGATTTTCGTTTTGATCTGCCGGCAACAGGTATCGGAACCATCGAGGCGATTGCTTCCGTTAAAGGATCCGTCCTTGCTGTTGAGGCGGGTCAGTCGCTTCTTTTTGATCGTGACAAAATGGTTGCCGTAGCAAATGCTGCTGGCATTGTTGTGATTGGTGTTGAAGAAGGCGAAGACGGCAGTCTTGCTTATTGATATACCTCGGTAACGGTCATTAAAACCCACTAAAAGCGGAGTCTTAGCATGCAGGCGATGATTCTTGCAGCCGGTTTTGGTACGCGGCTGCAGCCATACAGTCTGGTCAGGCCAAAACCGCTTTTTCCTGTTCTCAACCAGCCACTGCTTCTTGCCACTATCGGACGACTTAAAAATGCAGGATTTTCGACCATTGTCATCAACTGCCATCATCTGGGTCAGCAAATTATCTCGGCGGTAAAAGACATTCCCGGCGTTGTTATACAGGAGGAGGAGCGTATTCTTGGTACCGGGGGCAGTCTCGCCCGCGCTGTCAGGAGCCTGGACGAAACGCCCCTGCTTGTTACCAACGGTGACATCTACCATACTGTTGATTTCGCCGACCTGTATCACTATCATCTGCAGACCGATAACGATGTGACAATGGTGCTGCATGATTATCCGCGCTTCAATAAAATTGCTGTTTCTGGCAATGAAATCATCGATTTCAATCCTCCTGAAGAAATGAGGGTGTTACATGCCTTTACCGGTATCCAGGTGGTGAATCCGGAGATTCTCCGGCAACTTTCAGCCGATGAATACTCGTGTATTATTGCTCACTATCGATTTTTACTGGAAGCGGGCAGACGCATCAGCTGTCGTATCGACAACCGTATCAACTGGACTGATATGGGTACCGTTGAAGATTATCTCGCCCTGCATGAAGCTTTGCTTCAGGGAACTATGCCGAGATGGGCTGAACTGAAATATCAGGGTGCCTCGGAATTCCTTGTCGATGAAGAATCACACTGCGGCAGGAATTGTTGTTTTCAGCGGTGGGTTAGTATTGGCAAGGCCCGCATAGGAGACGATGTAGAACTGAAACGCTGCGTCGTCTGGGATGGAGCCGAAGTTGCAGACGGCAGCAGAATTTCTGACAGTATCATTGTTTCCCCGGAAGGTCTGCGATGAGAAGGGATTGGGTTCGGACTCAGCACAGGGAAGATGCTCGTAATGGATAGTCAAGGTGAAAAAATACGTTCCAGTATCCTGGAGCTGCTCAGAAAAACGGCCGTAATATCCCGGCAATTATCTAAAGATAATGAGACAATTGGTGTACAGCCACTGTTGAGCGACGGCTCGTCACGACGCTTCTTCAGGGTCTTTTACCATGACAGGCCGTTTTGCATTGCCGTCTTTCCCGGAGTTACGGATATTCACGGCAATGCTGAGTCGAAAGCGGCAGCAGCCGTGGGCATTCATCTGCATAAAGCCGGTGTACCGGTCCCGGCGGTTATGGCCTTTGATCAGCAGTCCGGTCTCCTTATCTTCGAGGATCTCGGTGACGAGCGGTTGCACGATTATCTGCGCAGGAATCCGAACCAGGCCAGGAAATTCTATCCTCACGTTGTCAAAACACTTGCTCATATGCAGGTCAGGGGAGCTGACGAATTTGACACGGCATGGTGTTTTGATACCCCTGCCTACGATCAAAAGGTGATGCTTGAAAAGGAATCCGGTTATTTTTACCGGGCATTCTGGCAGGATACACTGTTTGGAGAAACGGTCCCGGGACTTGATGAGGAATTTAACCGTTTTGCAGAGACCACGGCGCACTTTTTTGAACCACTCTTTCTGCATCGTGATTTTCAGTCTCGAAATATCATGATCAAGGATGAACAACCACGTATAATAGACTTCCAGGCAGGACGACTTGGACCGCCTGCCTATGATCTTGCCTCCCTGCTGATAGATCCCTATGTTGCCCTGTCGGATAGACAACAGGCTGAACTGCTGGCAATTTATCTCGATGAGCTTCAGGCGATAAGTCTTGTTGATGTGGCAAAAACAAGAACATCATATCCCTATCTTGCCGTTCAGCGGAATCTGCAGATTGTCGGTGCCTTTGCCTTCCTGTCCGGCAAAAAAAAGAAATCCTTTTTTCGGCCCTTTATTCTGCCTGCTTTGATATCACTTCATAACAGGCTGGCATTACCGATGTTTGACGGTTATCCCGTAATTCGAAAAACCGTTTCCGAATCGTTGTTGAAATTTCGATCTTATAACAAAGAGTGACAATGATACCGCTATTGGGTATAGAGACATCCACAAAGGAGATCACTCTATGGTTAATGAAGCAACCGCAATTGTAGCCCTTGTCGGACGTCCGAACGTCGGTAAATCTACCCTGTTCAACAGGATTACGCGATCCCGCAAGGCTCTCGTGGACCCGACGCCGGGTGTCACCCGGGATCGGCAATATGATCGTGTCAACTGGAGAGATAAATCATTCCTGCTTGTTGATACCGGCGGTATTGATGATAGTCCTGAAGACGCCATGGTCGATACGATTCGTGAACAGGCAATTGCCGCAATTGACGAGGCCGATATAATCCTCCTTCTGCTGGATGCAAGAGACGGCCTGATGCCGGCTGACTTCGAAGTCATCCAGCTCCTGCGGCGCGTAGACAAGACGATATTCTATGTGGTGAATAAAATTGACGGTCCGGAACAGGAGCAGGAGCTGCTGCCTGCCGTTTTACGAACTTGGTGTAGATCCGTTATGGGTGGTTTCTGCGGAACATAATTACGGGTTTGTCACGCTGATGGATGGCTTGTGTGAACATCTGCCGGATAGTGAGCCGGGCGGTAATCTGCCCGGAAGATACCATCCGTATGGCTTTTATAGGAAGGCCAAACGTTGGAAAATCTTCGATGATAAATCTTATTCTCGGCAAAGAACGAATGGTGGTTTCTGAAGTTTCAGGTACCACGCGCGATTCGGTTGACACGCTCTTGACGCATAATGACCGCCATTATCTCCTGATCGATACGGCTGGTATCAGGCGAAAAGGCAAGACAACGAAAAAACTGGAAAAATTCAGTATCATTAAGGCGCTTGGTGCCTTGGAACGCTGTGATATTGCCGTCGTACTTATTGATGCGGAAGAAGGTATTACGGAACAGGACGCTACGGTTATCGGCTATAGCCAGGACCGTAACAGAGCATTGGTGCTTCTGGTTAATAAGTGGGATCTGCTTGCTGATGATAAAAAAAGACAGAAACAGCTGTTGGAAGAGATCGCACTCGCGGTCCCCTTTGTCGGATTTGCCCCGCTTATCACTGTCTCAGCAAAAACTGGATATGGCTACAAGCGTCTTTTTCCTACCGTCGGAGCGGTTTATCGCCAGTTTACCTCTCTCTTTACGACCTCGGCCCTGAACAAGCTGCTTGGCGATGCCATCGAAAACCATACACCGCCTATTTTCAAGAATAAGCGATTAAAGTTCTATTATACCTCGCAGATAAGCACGAGACCGCCAACCTTTGTGGTCATGACAAACAGCTACAAGGGTGTGCATTTTTCCTATCAAAGGTACCTGGTGAACCGATATCGTGAAGGTCTCGGGCTGGATCGGGTTCCCTTGAGACTCATTTTCAAGGACAAGAAAGAGCAGCGCAGTCGCCAGAAATAATCAGGTTCTGATCAAGGCGTGCTCTCTTAAGAGCTCCTTGAAACCGTCAGCAGATCTTCTTATGAAGTCCTCATCTGTGCAGAACGCCAGCCGCATGAAGCCCGGCCTTCCAAAGCCGCGTCCGGGCACGGCAAGTATCTTCTCTTCCTGCAGGTAACTGCAGAAGAGGACGTCATCTTCTATCGGGGTTTTGGGGAAAAGGTAAAATGCACCTTTGGGAGGAATAAACTCGTAGCCGGCATCACTGAGAATTTTACAGAAGAGATTTCTGCGGCGGCTGTAAATCGAACTGTCTATGCTCACATCCTGAAGTTGGGCAACCACCCGCTGTATCAGTGCGGGGGCATTGACGTAACCGAGAATTCTGGTAGCCAGCGTCATGGCGTCAAGGAGTGACTGCTTGTCGTCCGCTTCGGGATGAACGGCCAGATAACCGATACGTTCTCCGGGCAGTGAGAGATCTTTGGAAAATGAGGAGAGTACGATACTGTTCCGGACATGCTTAAAGATGGGTGGTACGGTAAAATCATCAAAAATGATTTTACGATAGGGTTCATCAGATATCAGGTAAATGGTGGAGCCATATTTATGTCCGGCTGTTTCCAGCAGTTCACCAAGGGTTGCGATAGACTCGGCAGAATAGATCTGGCCGGTCGGATTGTTCGGTGAGTTGACGATGACGGCCCGGGTCTTTTCATTGACAGCTTTTTCAATTGCCGCGAGATCAAGATCGAACTGGTCATCGGTCTGCACTATCCTGGCGACACCGCCATGATTATCAACATAGAAAACGTACTCGACGAAATAGGGTGCCAGTATGATTACTTCTTCGCCGGGGTTCAGCAATGCCTTCATGGTGACATTCAAGGCGCCGGCGGCACCGCAGGCCAGCAGCATATCTCCGTAATGAATGGTTACACCCTGTTCCGCTGACATACGTGCGGCGATAGCCTCCCTGACCCAGGGCAGGCCGCCGTTTGGCATATAGGAGTGTAGGCCCGGTGTTTCGTCCGCGACAATCTCCTTGAGCACCCGACGAAATTGCGGTGGCGGGGCAACATCGGGGTTGCCAAGACTGAAATCAAAGACCTTGTCATTGCCAAATTGTGATTTGAGACGGGCACCTTCCTCGAACATTTTCCTGATCCATGAAGATTTCACGTTGAAATCTCTCATTTTTTCTGACACGGCCATGACCTGCTCCTTTCTATTACCTATTACAAATCAAAGATTCAATTTACGCCTTGCAAATTCAGGCAAACTTCTTCTTGAAAAAATCATAGGCGCTGTTAATTTCTTTCATCTTCTCTTCCGCGACGCTTTTGAATTCATCGCCAAGATGAGCCACCTTATCAGGGTGATATTTCATGCTCAATTGCCGATATGCCTTCTTGATGCTGTCCATGTCAGCACCGGGCTGAAGGCCGAGAACCGCGTAATATTGAGTGCCATCTGCCTGGGCCGCGGAAGTCTGCCGCTGGTGGTGATAGGTGTATTTTGCCTCGATGGTTCTCAGGTCGTAAACCGATATTTCCAGAAATGAGGCAATCTTTCGAGCCTGCTCCAGTTCGTTCTGCGGAACCGGATCTTTCGTATACACTATCTGATATATCAGTTCGAGCAGGATCAGGCGGGGTTCATAGGTGAAGGTTTGCCGAAATTCATGCAGAAGCGCTTCAAGTGTCTCTGTGCTGCTGGTGGCCTCTTTTATCAGGTTTTTCACCCAGGCCATCTGGGTTTGAGTGTAGCGCAGGTTATACTGAAAGAAACGCTGGATGGTCTGCACCTCGTCCCGGGAGACGTTTCCGTCGAGCTGAGAAATTTTTATCAGGATATGAACGAGCAGCCAGACAAAACGGTTATGGTCTTCGGTCTGTGATGATTCGTAGGTGGATACCTGCTTTTGCATCCAGTAGGAAAACCCCCAGAACAGGGCGATGAACAGCAGGATCCCGGCAAACCCTGAAAATAGAAGGAAGCCGAGCATGTTGATGAGCGCAGGTGCTCCACCGGTTACAAAAACGATAAGCAGCGCGATAAGAAGGCATCCGCCGCAGCCGGGAGGCCGCTGCTGTTGATATCTCGTCATGGTTTTAGCTCTTTTTTTTCGTACGTTTCAGAAATGTGCAGGATTATGGTTCGAAGAGGGCGTCTATATATTCTCTGGCGTCGAATTCCCTGAGATCATCTATCTGTTCCCCGACGCCGATAAAACGGATCGGCAGTTTCAACTCACTTGAGATGTTGACGATAATACCGCCTTTTGCCGTACCGTCAAGTTTTGTCAGGGCAATACCTGAAACCCCGACGGCTTCATTGAACAGAATTGCCTGGGAAATGCCATTTTGGCCGGTAGTGGCATCGATGACCAGCAGGACCTCATGGGGTGCCCCCGGAAGTTGTTTTGCTATTACCCGCTTGATCTTTTTCAGCTCTTCCATCAGGTTAGCCTTGGTGTGCAGACGCCCGGCCGTATCGATAAGGACAACATCATAGCCCTTGCTCACGGCGACTGCCATGCCGTCAAAGACGACAGCCGATGGATCGGCCCCTTCATGCTGAGAAACCACTCTGATCTTATTTCTTTCTCCCCATATTTTAAGCTGAGAGGTGGCAGCAGCTCTGAAGGTGTCAGCTGCGACAAGCAGCACCGATTGGTCGTTGTCAAGAAACTTTCTGGCAATCTTGCCGATGGTGGTTGTCTTGCCGACACCATTAACGCCTATAACCATAACGACAAACGGACTGCCTGGCTGAATTACCAGTTCGGATGGCCCGTCGTGGGATGTGATTGCGTCTTTTAAATGCTTCTTGATTATCTCTTTCAACTCCTGGGGGTTGGAAAGGGCGTCTCTCTTGACCTGACGGCGCGCTTGTTCAAGCAGATTCTGGGTAGTAGTTATGCCGATATCAGCCGTTACGAGTATTTCCTCAAGTTCATCAAAGAGTTCAGCATCAATGATTTTTTTACCAAGAAAAAGCTCATCGATACGGTTAGTAAAGGATTCCCTCGTGCGGCTAAGACGCTCTGCCAGTCGTTTAATAATGGAAGAAGATTCCTTTTTCGGGGTATCGATTACTGTTTCCCCTGTAACTATTGTCTCCGGCGTAGGCCCGGCTGCTGCCGTCAAAACATTGTCGCCGGATGCAGCATGGCTGTCGTTAAGTTCTGTCGGGGTAGATTCAGGCTGGTTTGCCAGACACCGTTTTTCAGTATCAGGTCCAGTGACGGCTGTATCCGGCAATTGAACCGGTTTTGTCGGTATTTGCCCGTGGTCTTCTTCCTGGTTGGTCTCTGGGGCTTGTCTTTTTCTTTTAAACCAGCCAAGCATGAATGGGATCTCCCTGTGTTCGGTTTATCGCCATGAGTATTACATGACATTAGTATAGAAACGAATCGGGTATCTTACGGATTCTTACGCAAGAACGCAACAAAAACAGTTGATAGCGAGGGAGCAGGGAGCTTCGGCCTGCATGGTGTAACAAAGTCAAAAGTATTTGCAATTGCACCAGTCGTCCTTAGTATAGTAGTGTCTTTAACCGCACGATATACAACTATTTTAATTTTTAAGATTCAGGAGGATCTAATGGCGCATTCATGTGGTAGCGACGGTAGCTCATGCGCTACAAAGGAATCACAGCAGGCAGCGGTAGCTCAGCAGGATAATGCAATTACTCGATCACTTGGCAAAATCAAGAATAAGATATTGGTAATGAGTGGTAAAGGCGGTGTCGGGAAATCAACGGTTTCAGTAAACCTGGCACTCAGCCTGGCAAATCGGGGATACAAGGTCGGCTTGATGGACGTTGATATCCATGGTCCGGATGTTATTCGAATGCTGGATTTAAAGGGAACGCTGGAACCGCCGAAAAAAAAGAACGATCTGGTTGCACCCCTGGCTTATAATGCCAATCTGAAGGTGGTATCGCTCGAATATATGATGAGAGACCGGGATGAGGCTATCATCTGGCGTGGTCCTCTTAAAATTCAGGCTATCAGGCAATTTGTCTCTGATATGGACTGGGGAGAGCTGGACTATCTTATTGTTGATGCCCCTCCCGGTACCGGTGACGAACCGCTTTCAGTTGCCCAGACCATACCGCTCGTCAAGGCAATCGTCGTGAGTACTCCGCAGAAGGTGGCCCTGGCCGATGTGAAGAAATCAATAAACTTCTGTAAAACGGTACAGGTCGAGATTGTCGGTCTCATCGAAAATATGTCGGGCTTTGTCTGTCCGCATTGCAACAAGACGGTTGATATTTTTAAAACCGGTGGCGGTGAAGCATTGGCCAGAGAGTTTGATCTGCCGTTTCTCGGACGCTTACCGATGGACCCGAACGTTGTGATCGCCGGAGATGACGGTTCCCCTTACTTGTCTTCGGATAGCGATAGTCCGGCTGTAAAGGCCTTCATGGGTATTGTGGACGCGGTCGAACAGCGGTTGCCGGCAACAGGCCCGGCGGTTGCGCTGAAGATGGCTCAGAGCGATGGCGGTTGCGCCTGCTCTTCCGTTGGTTGTAAACATTGATGGCGTCGTAAAAACTTCGATCTACTGCGTCGTGGAACTTTTTCCGGCACTCGGCATACTACCTGTATGCCTTCGCACCTGAAAAACTACCACTCCTTGTTTATCTGTGTTTTTACTTAGCCATCTTTTGGAGTGCAATAGACTTTTTATGAGTATGTCAACATTGAGGGTACCTTGAAAATGTCGATGAGTTTTCAGGGCTTTTGATATAAAAAGCAGGAGGAGTGTCTGTTCAGATACTTCTCCTGTAAGATTAAATTATTTGTTATTCCGGCGAATATGAGAGTCGAACAACACATGGTTGGCATGATGGGCGTCTGTTGTTATTTCCTGATTTGTGACAAGACCGGCAAGGCGGCAATTGTCGATCCGGGAGGTGATGAGGAGAAGCTGATCAAGATTGTTGAGTCCTCTAAACTGGATGTCCAGTATATCATTGCAACCCATGGTCATCCTGATCATGTGTGCGGTAATCGTAAAATTAAGGAGGCAACGGGTGCTGATATCATCATGCATGAAGCAGATGATGAGTTTTTCTCTCAGCCCAATGTGAAGAACTATTTTTCAATGTTAGGCATGGAGGAGTCACCCCCCGCCGATCTGCGGGTCAGGGAAGGCGATGATATCGTCTTTGGCACCGTTGCCATCAGGGTGATACATACCCCCGGGCATACGCCGGGAGGTATGTGCCTTTATAACGCTCCCAATCTGATTACCGGTGACACACTCTTTGTCGGTGGTATCGGACGTACGGACTTTCCCGGTGGATCACATGCTGAGCTGATTGCCTCGATCAAAAACAAACTGCTCGTCCTGCCTCCTGAAACTATTGTCTGGCCTGGACATGGTTATGGCGGCAGCCGCTCTACCATTCAGGAAGAACGTCTTTCCAACCCCTATCTCCGGTAAGGTTGCCTGCAGATGCGCGAAATTGTTCTCGGTACGGCCGGTCATGTTGATCATGGGAAAACGAGTTTTGTCAAATACCTGACCGGTATCGATACAGATCGTCTTAAGGAAGAGAAAAAAAGGGGTATTACCATCGAACTCGGTTTTGCCTATCTTGACCTCCCCTGCGGACACCGCCTGGGTATCGTCGATGTTCCCGGGCACGAAAGATTTGTCAAAAACATGGTTGCCGGTGTTACCGGTATGGATATGCTGGCCTTTATCGTTGCCGCCGATGAGGGTATCATGCCGCAGACCCGGGAACATTTTGATATCTGCCGATTGCTCGGTGTCAAACGGGGCTTTGTCGTCATTACAAAAAAAGACATGGTTGACGATGACTGGCTCGACATGGTTGTCGAGGAAGTAAGTGATTTCTGCACCGGCAGTTTTCTTGAAGATGCTCCCATTATTCCGGTTTCCTCGCTAACCGGCGAAGGGTTTGAGCAGGTGGTGGAGACGATTGACCGCTTCGTTCGCGAGCATCATTTTGCCGAAGTTTTCGGTCCGTTCAGGCTTCCGGTGGATCGGGTGTTTGCGATGAAAGGGTTCGGTTCGGTTGTTACCGGGACCTCAATCTCCGGCAGGATATCCATCGGCGATGAACTCCGTCTCTTCCCGACGCGCAATACCGCCAAGGTTCGCGGTATTCAGGTGCATTCCGCATCCGTTGAGACGGTTGAAGCAGGTCATCGGACGGCCATTAACCTGCAGGGTCTGGAAACGGCTGAAATCAGCCGGGGTATGGTTCTGGCGTCTCCCGAATGCCTTGAACCTAACTATATGCTTGACTGCCAGCTGATGTACCTTTCTGTAAACGGAAAAGCCCTTAAACATCGGACCAGGGTAAGAGTGCATCTGGGAAGTGCTGAATTGATCGGCAGGGTGTCCCTGCTGGACCGTGATGAATTAGATCCGGGTATGGAAGCACCGGTGCAATTGCTGCTTGAGTCCCCCGTCGCGGTATGGCCGGGTGATCGCTATGTCATACGTAGTTATTCTCCCGTAGCCACGATTGGCGGCGGAGAGGTGCTCGGCAACCAGTCGCCCCGGAAACGGAAACGGCTGACAGAAAAAGACCGGTCGTATAACCGGCAGATTTTTGAAACGTTAATGAGTGATGATAGCGAGGCTAAGGCTCTTCTGTATCTGCAGGAATCGGGAATGAACGGCCTGAGTTTTGACGATCTTGCCATCAGGCTTGGTCTTTTTGCAAAACATCTTACGAAAGTATTGAATCCTCCCCTGTCGGCCAAAAAGATGGTTGTCGTCGATTCGGCCAGTCAGCGTTATCTCATAAGTCAAGCAGCCGATGAGGTGAGCCGGACGATTTTGGCCTCCCTTACGGCCTATCATCAGGCAAATCCACTGAAAAACGGTCTCTCCAAGGAAGAGGTGCGTTCCGGTTTCAAGCAGATCGTCGATCCCAAGGTCTTCAATTACTGTCTTAACGATCTGCTGCGCAAGTCTATTGTTGTCCAGGAGGAATCAGTAATCAGGCTTGCAAATCACCAGGTAGCCCTCAAGGCAGATGAAGAAAAACTCAAGCGCGATCTAAACCGCTGGTATTGCGATAAAGGGCTGGCGACGGCAACTATAAAAGAGACACAGGAGGCGTTCAGGGACTATCCCGATTCGCTGGTCAGGGAAGTCCTTGACCTGCTGCTCAAGGAAGGAGTTTTGACCAAGGTAAGCGAGTCGCTCTATTTTGCTTCTGTCCATCTTAACCGTATGCAGGATGAGGTCGTCGCCTTCATGAAAAAAGAAGGAGAAATCGACGCCCCGGGCTTCAAAAATCTCAGCGGTTTGACCAGGAAATTTTCTATTCCAATTCTGGAATATTTTGATCGGATGAAACTAACCATCAGGGTAGGGGATAAACGGATTCTACGCAAAAAAGACTGAAAATCAGGTAATTCCGACGGCAAGGGCCAATACTCGATCCGACTCTTGAAACATCAGTTTTTTTGCACCTAATGAGCAAACGAATGTTTCTATTTCTTCGCGGTTCAATCCAGGGAAGGCCGTGCAAATTTCTGTGATTGATTTCGGTTGATTACAGAAAAGATATATTTTCCTTGAGACGGAGCGAAGCCTGTGCAGGAGTGCCGTTTTACCCGGCAGCTCCTGGTGAATGATGAGATACGTGCCGCCATCGCAATAGTAAAGTGGCGGCTTGCGTTTGCTTCTGTTGCGATGGAATTCCTGCCAGGCCAGAATTTTCTCTCGTACCGGCCGCCAGAGCTTTTGCTGATTTTTCCTGTCACCACGGTAGCCGGAGATGAGCAGCCCATCCTGACACTGCCGCGGAAAAAGCATACGGCTTTTTGCATGAGGAAGGATTGCGCGTATTCCGTATTCACGGGGCTGACCGATATATGGGGGCGCCATATCCAAGAAAGAATGATGCCGCCTCAAGCGGGTGATACGGTAAAGCGTAATCAAGATTGACGAGGATTTCTTCTATTTCCCCTCTGCTTGTGGCTGGAAATTCGGTTATGATATTGCCGAGAAGATCAATTCCATTGGCGCTGCAGTGCTTCATGATGGCAAGGTTATCCATAACCGTGGTTCCCTTCTTCATTCGTGAAAGCATTGTTGTCGACAAAGACTCGATACCTACCTGGACCGTTCGCAATCCGGCACGGCGAAAAAGGATGATTTTTTCAAGTGACGTCTTTGCCCGTATTTCACCAAAGAAACAGAAATCATGCTTCGAACTCGGCCATGGCATGGAAAAATTTATCATCTTCGCTCTCCGGCAGCATATTATCGGTAAAAGAGAAATTAAGTGATTCGTTTTTGCATGACAATTCCATGAACTTCAGCAATCATGCGACTGGCATTCTTATGGCGATATCCCTGCCATTGGAGATTGAGGTTACAGAATGTGCAGCGGTTCCACCGGCAGCCTCTGGAGAACTCGACTGGCAGGGTTGGCATGAAGGGCAGGTCGTTGAAAAGGTGACGGGTTTCTTCCAGATAAGGCTTGAAGTCAGGGATTGGAAGTTCATCAAGCCGTGAAATATCGGGAGTTGTCGTGTTTGCCTCGCGAACCTGTCGGGACTTGATCTGGCCGGGTATCTTTGCTTGCTGCCCACTGAGATAGTTGCAGAGTTCAAGCAAAGGACCTTCGCCTTCTCCGTCGATGAGATAGTTGATTTGATCAAAATGTCTGATAAGAGATAAACCGGCTGACCCGGAGCAGGAACTTCCGCCAAAGACCGTTGGTATGGCGGCCCTCTTCTTGAACTCAGAGGCAAGATAGAGAGAAGGGAGCAGTTGACTGAAACAGACCGAAAAGCCAAGTAGTGAGATCTTTTCAAGATCAAAGCAGGACATGCCAGGCTTCACAGCATTCCTGGATGTCGGCAACGAGACCGGCAAAGTCGGGTATCGGCCCTTTTCCATCACGCTTTAACTCCGCCTGGAAAAGGCGGGCAGCAGTCTCTTTTTTTTCAGGGAAGAGTAAAGGGGCGAAGAGTGCCTCTCCTGCCCAACCGGAATTGGCTATGCGGGAATAAAGATCGATACCGATTTTTTTGGCAATGTTCAGGTATAGATGACGGTTCTCGACCAGGTAGCCGCCTTTCTCCTGCAGATAGCCACGCAAGGTGGCCAATTGGATGGATGGACGATGGAACAGTGCCCAGGGCGGCGAGACGAGAACCACCCGGAATTGAATACGGTCTCTGCCTGTCTGTTGTTGCGTGATCCGATTTTCCCATCATTACCATTTTCTCCAGACCATGAATCCCTGCCATCACATTGTTGTTTATAGGCCGGTCACGCACAATTACACACCTGCTTCGTTAACGCTATCTTTATACCTTTCTTCAGGATTATATGCCTCCCCCTGTCCACCGTCCGGGACCGCTACACTGATTTTAAGACGAGGTTCCCTTTGGTATCGGATGTTTTTCAATGGCAGCCGAAAGAAGATCGTTCCATTTTCCAGAAGATCCAGCAATCGATCGGCATCGCATGTTTCAGGACTCCAGTCCGGCAGGTGCCAGCCACTATCGCTTTGTGTGTACCGTGTTTACGACCCGTAGCACACAGGGAATCATAAAGGAATACTTCGATTGTGTTTATCTGCCCAAGCAGACCATGCGGCAGGCGTGAGAGTTTATCAAAAAAAGGCAGCAGACGCCTTCATCGGTTCAATGGTAGGGGAGTTTGAGGGGCCGAAACCGATATCGAGGATGTCAAATATCAAGGTGGATATTTGCATTGTCATGGGTATGCTGGCAGATAGATGAGATTATCCGTTTGATCTCGGAGCAGGAAACGTTTCCGTCTCCCTTTGACACCTACCGTTTATTTCGTCCTGTCAGGCTTTGCATATGATTTCGGGCCATTGATCCAGCCAGATTTTTCGTACCACTCTGCCGGATAACCGACCTCCTGCGCCATTTTCCCGGGAGCGTTGATGTAGCCGTCGTCATATTTGGCCACCAGGTTCCAGGCCAGTTTCCACCATTCGCTCACCACCTGATTGGCCTGGGTTTCACAGTATTTTGTCAGTAAAGGAGGAACCATGGCTGGATCTTTCTGGTAAAGGGCTAAGGCCGTTTTGTCCATTTCTTTGATGGATTCCAGAGCACCAATTTCCAGTTCGTCCTGTTTCTGCTGGATGTCCTTGATCATGTAACTGTATTTCAATCCGGCCCAGTTGGCCACCAGGTTGAAAGCCCACCAGGCACTATCCAGGCTGAAGGTCGTGGTGTCAACGGTATAATATGGTCTGGCAATGCGGGTCACACCGACATAAAAAGGGACATAGGCGGTGGTCATCGGTTCATCTGGGCCAAACCAGAGAAGGCCGCCAATGGGATCAGGCAGCCAGCCGCGTGCCTGGCAGATATAACTGAAGCCGCAGCGGAATATGGAGATCGGACGTTCCCAACCGCCTTCCAGTTTGGCATTTGGGTCGCCGGTATCACTGCCGCCGGCATCTTTGGGACCAGGATATCGGTAGGGGCTTCCAAAAGGTCCGGCGGTCACTCCCTTTGATAGATCGAATTCAGTACCTTGGTAATAGTCGCGATACAAAGCCATCGCATCCCGGACACTTAGTTTTTTGTCAGGTTTGATGGTAAAGGGATACTGTTTTGTAAAGCCGTTTTCAACCCAGGGCGAAAGGTGCATTGACGGCGCCAGCCGAGACTGCAGCCGCCATACACGACGCAGCGAATAATAAGGGTGGGAGTATTCTCCGAGGCTTACCGTTTTGAGCCAGTCCAGCTGGCCATCCCCGGGTTTCCACCAGCCGTGTTTCTCGGCTATGGCGTGCAGGTCCTTGTTGTACAGCGTGTTCGGATCAGCGGGGTCAATTTCCCTGATGCGAAGTTCGTTGGCAGCAACAAAGACCTCACCCTCGGGTACCTTTTTGGCAACCCAGAGACCACCCCTGCCTTCAGGGCTTGGTGCCATTTCAATAATCCAGCCTTCCTTGGTGTCACCTATGGGCAGCGTTTCTCCTGTTCCGTAATAACCGTATGTCTCTATCAGGTGACCGATAAGAAGTACCGCCTCGCGTGCGGTGGTTGTGCGTTCTGCTGCGACACGACTGAGTTCGGCGCTATAGAAAATGAGGCGCCCGGGTACCGGGTCCGGCTGAATTTTTGTGCCATCAGTACATTCACCAAACATGACCTGGTGTTCGTTCATGATGGCATAGGATCCCTCAAAATATGCATAGGTATGAGGTACCTGGGGAATAAAGCCAAGCGGGATGCTTTGCGGGCGATCAGGCTCATTATATACCGGTCCCCGCTCAGTGCCGACATAGCGCCGAAGCTGGTAGGAATGATACTCCGGTTTGTCCCCGAGTGCCGAGGCATCATAGTAAACCGGTCTGAGGGACCCCGGTTTATGATCGGCGGCCGGCACATACACCAGACGCTGATCAAAAAGCTCACTGTCATCGGAATGGCCTACTATCACTGAACCGTCAATCGAGGCCTCTCTGGTAATGAGCAGGGTTGTACAGGCTTGAACATACAACGGGTTGATCAGATGCAAGACTAGAACGGCAATGATGATTTTTTTCATTATTTTCCCTCTGTCTGTGCTTGCTATTCATGATGAACCCGGCCTGAAAGAATAAGGAAGCTGAAATTCAGGTTTTCCGGTCAGGCTCAGTAAGGTAGAACGCTCTTCCGAATGAAGGATATCCTTTTAATCTAAATAATTCAAATGATATTGAATAATTATCTGAACTTTTATCTTTATGACCGAAGCCGAAACACCGCTGTTGCGGCAGGAGGTTGATACAATGTCCTTGTCATGGTTGATACGGGCTTTGTTCATCGGTGAAGATGATTTGCAGGAACCTCGTTGTTTCCGGTCCCGTTTTGAATTTATCATGAATCATCAGGCCGGGCAGGGCGATAATCGTGTCCTTACTGGCCAAGACCGGGAAACGATACCTGAGATGCTGTGGAATTTTTTTGTCTGAAAGAAATCGTGAGACTTTTTTTCTGCCGGGCGCACCCAGCGGCCTGAAGTATTCCCCCGACCTCGGTCTTCTGAGAACAAGCGGGTATTCGATGAGATCAGCGTCCAGGATTAAGCCGTTATCATCGAGTCTGTCACCTGATTTTATTTCCTGCAGGATGATGGTTGTACCCTGGTATATCCCTTCGTATACACCTTCTGCTGCAATAGAGATATCGTGATGGTGCGGAGGATGTGCCTCCTGATCACTCTGCCGGGAACCGGCAGCAGGAAATAGCGTGAAAATGAGGGAGGCATCTGTTTTTATAACCCGCAGGTTTCCCGGCAGGTGCAGTCTTGTACCGTTGCGACCGGCAGTTCCAAACTCATCGATGCGATTGATCATTTTATAGGTTGGCCGGCAGTTGCAGTCCCAGCATATTTTCTCAATAATTCGACGGCGCAGGGCAGGGTGATAACTCATAAGCGCGTCCAACGCTGCATGGCGTTCCTCAACAACAACTGGCCCATTCTTGATGGTGAGGTGTGAGACCAGGGAGCGATAGCATCGCGTTGCTTCATTGTCCAGATAGTGCTCCTCATCCTGCAGAACGGACATGGTGTTAACAATGGTCTGTTTGATGACCGGATTGAAATTACGTTCCAGCTGCGGCAGAAGGTCCAGACGAATTTTGTTACGCAGGAAATCCCGCGAGGTATTGCTGCTGTCGATGCAATATGCTGCTCCTGTTTCAGCAAGATAGGAAATAAGATCTGATTTTCTAAAACCGAGAAGGGGCCGAATCACCCTGCCCCGTTTGGGCGCCATACCGCCGAGTCCCTTAAGTCCGCTGCCCCGGATAAGCCTGATAAGGAATTGTTCGGCCTGGTCATCAAGGGTGTGGCCGACCGCTATCAGATGCGCGTTATATTTGCTGCGAATTTTTTCAAGTTCCCGATAACGCAGCTGACGGGCACAATCTTCGAGGGAGTGTCCGTCTCTTTTTGCTTTTAAGACGACATCAATAGAAATATATTCAAAGGGTATACCGGCGGCCTGACAGACCCTGCCAACGAGTTCTCTCTCCGTCTGGACTTCATCAGGCCGAAGATTATGGTTGATGTAGGTACCGACAAAATGGCAGTCCTGCATGGTTTTAGTGAGCAGATGAAGGAGCGCCACAGAGTCGGGTCCGCCTGAGACAGCAACGATAACGGTATCGCCGTGAGCTATAAGGCTGCTTTTCCTGATTGAGTTCAGGAAACGGTATTCCAGTGGATGCATTTCGTCAGGCGGGTAAAATAAAAAGTTCCTTGTTTTGTTTCCATTCAAACGGTGATTAATAGTATAATAGCAGCAATAAAAGTCGCAAGCATAGTCAACATCAGGCAGGGCTTGACTGATGTATGCCGCAGCCGATAAACAAAAATCGTTAAAATCCGGTATTGTTATGCCAACGCCACAGGGTCAGCAAAAAATCAGGAATTACCTGAAAATGCAGTTCGATCTTCCTTTAGAGCAGATTGATTCGATGATTCCGGATTTTATCAATACCTTGGCTGATCACTTTTTGCATCTGGAGGCTGCCTTGAACCAGGGGGATGACAGACAGCTGGGCAAGGCCGGACATACCATTAAAGGGGCTTTGCTTAATCTCGGCCTGCACGACTGTGCCGAGATTGCCTACCAAATTGAAAAGAATGGGAAAGCAGGTAAGAAAACGGCGGCTTCCCGGGAATTGGTGGCATCCTTGCGGGAGAAGCTGAGTCCTTACCTCATGTAATGCTGTTTCTAGATATCCATGATAACGTTCCGATTATCCAAGCGTATTCCTTCTCTCGGTCCTCGTTGAGCAAGCGAGTCTAGAAGCCGTTGGTGAATATTGTCGAATCCGCCGTTTGACAGAATAGCGATAATATCGCCCGGCCTTGCCAGCTCTGTGAGCTTGTCAATAATCGCATCGGTATTCTCGAAACAATAGGCCTCTTTGCCTCGTTTCCCAAGATCAGCCGCCAGCCGGCTGGAGGAAAAGCAGTCATTATCTTCAACTGAGTTTTTCTTGAGCGGTTCCCTGATGAGCGCCAGGTCGGCATTGTCAAATGAGAGACCATAGTCAACCTGGAAAAAAGCACGGCGGGAGGTATTGGTGCGCGGTTCAAAAACCGCGATCAGCCTGCTTCCGGCGTATGCCTGCTTGATTGCCTGTAGTGTTTCCCGGACCGCGGTCGGATGGTGTGCAAAGTCGTCAATTACCGTGATATCGTTAATGACACCCCGTATTTCCTGTCGCCGTTTCACGCCTGAAAAGCTGGAAAGACCGGTATTGATCTTGTCGGGTTCTATAGCCAGATGATGCATGATCGCGGCAACAGCAGCTGCATTCATACAATTATGCGCCCCTGGGAGGGCAATTGACAACCGCTGGTACAGCTGCTTTCTGAAAAAAAGCTCAAAGGTGGTTGTGCCCGGTCTGCTGGTGATGTTTTCAATATGCCAGTCACGCTCCTGTGCAAAGCCGTAGCTCTGAACCTGGCAGCGGGCATGCGCTATGATATCGGCAAGGTTTTGGTCATCGAGGTTTGCGATCAGCAGACCATGAGTGGGTATAAGAGAGACGAATTTCCGGAATGCCTGTTTTATCATCTCAAGATCAGTAAATATATCGGCATGGTCAAATTCCACTGAGGTGATGACGGCAACTTCGGGCTGGTAATGCAGGAATTTCGATTCCTTGTCAAAAAAGGCAGTGTCGTACTCATCACCTTCGACGACAAAAAAGGGGCCGTCGCCGATACGGTAATTGGTTTCGAACTGGCGCACCACCCCGCCAATCATAAAACTCGGATCGGAACCGGCTGAGTGCAGGGCGCAGGCGAGCATGGAACTGGTGGTGGTCTTGCCGTGCGTTCCGCTGATTACCAGTGAACGGCGACCGCTGATATAAAAGAGGCTCAGTGCCTGGGGCATGGACAGATAGGGAATCTGCAGTGCTGCCAGGGCCAGGGCCTCGGGATTCCTGCGGGTAATAACATTGCCGACGATAACAAGATCTGGTTTCCGGGAGAGATTACTTGCCGCGTAGCCGGAGAAAAGCCCGATGCCCATTTTTTCAAGGAGATCGGACATTGGGGGATATACCTGGCTGTCGGAGCCGGTGATCCGGTACCCGCTCTCTTGGAGCATGCCTGCCATGGCGGCCATGGCGGTCCCGCAGATACCCATGATATGGATTGATTGTATCTCTTCAGGGGCGTGGTTTAAGGCCGGGTCGAGAACAGAACGTGATTCAGTCATCGGAAGAGACCGTATCTTTTATTGTCCGGTGAATAGTTTTAAAGGTTTCGTCAAAGGTGGCCGGGGTCAATCTGCCCACTTCGATGAATTTTATGGCAATTTCCTTGGCTATCTTGAGAATTGTCTCTTCGGAAACGGCGCCGAAGGTGGTGGCCGACGTGTCACCATCAGCGTTTTTACGTGCCATCGGGTTCTCCTCTTCTCATATAAAAGCGTCTCTGTCGCCGGAAGAAGGCCAATTCGTCAGGAACGACAGAGACGCGGTCCGACAGGAAGAACCGGTCAAGCCCTCCCCGGGATCTCTTTGCTGAAAACGGTACAAGCGGAAAAAATAAAAATGTCAGCAATTACTTTGCAGGATACTGTTGTGGTGTATAAAATGTTAAGTTCATGGCACCGCTACGCTCTTCTGGTGCCTCGGGCGAGATTTGAACTCGCACGACCTTAAAGGTCAAGGGATTTTAAGTCCCTGGTGTCTACCAGTTCCACCACCGAGGCTGAGGTATTGCTTGGTGTTTTGCCGTTCTCTAAAATATCAGGCCGTTCATCCGCCATGCTCTCCGGCTATTAAATATTGCTTCAAGCCGAACGCATGAGGTAACAAATGGGGATGAAAAAATCAAGTTGAAAAGGGTACGGTAAACCCTGAGCTTGCGCCTTGATCATAAATTAACGGTATTATAGGCGGATTAGCCACCGATCAGAAGATTGGAAAAAGGATAACGGGCCGGGATGTTTCTCTATCCGTTGTTAATAATAAACAGCGTGCTCAATGATGGCACGCATGTCCCGGACAGCCTTTTCAAGTCCGCTGAAAACTGCTCGGCTGATAATAGCGTGCCCGATGGACAGCTCTTCAATACAATCAAGCGCTGCAATCGGGGCAGTGTTGCTGTAGTTCAACCCATGTCCGGCATTGACCCGCAGTCCTAACAGGTATGCTTCTTCTGCCGTCCTCCTGATGAGGTCGAACTGCCTGTCACGTTCTTTTTCGCCGGCGGCGTCAGCGTAGGTGCCGGTATGCAGTTCAACAAAGGTGGCGCCGATTTCATGTGCGGCTTTTACCTGTTCAAGATCGGGATCAATGAACAGGGAAACCGGAATGTTCCCTTTATTCATCCTGGCTATTGTTTTCGCCAGCTTTTTCTTCTGGGCAACGACATCAAGTCCGCCCTCGGTGGTCAATTCGGCTCGTTTTTCCGGTACAAGCGTTACCATATCCGGTCTGATGTCAAGTGCTATTTCAATGATTTCCCTTGCTGCACCCATTTCAAGATTAAGCTTGGTCTGCACGGTTTCACGAAGTATCCTGACATCGCGGTCCTGGATGTGACGCCGATCCTCGCGAAGATGCACGACGATTCCTGCAGCCCCGGCAAGTTCACAGATTGCTGCGGCTGTTACCGGGTCAGGTTCAGTGATGCCTCGAGCCTGACGGATGGTCGCGACGTGATCGACATTGATCGCAAGGTGTGCCATTTTTTTTCTCCCAAATGTATCTGTTTGTTGGAGCAGTTGCTGTTCCTTTACATACATTATATCAGCATCTTTTTTAGATTTCTCGTGATCATAGCCAAGCAGGTGAAGGAGTCCGTGGGCCATCAGCCAGCTCAGGCGCTGGTGCAGGGACTGGTTGTAAAGAAGTGTCTCGGCCTCTGCCCGTTCAACGGAAATAATGATGTCACCGAGTTCCTTTATGGGGAGTTTAGCAAGAGAGGGGGCGGCTCCGTCCATGAGCGGGAAACTCAGGACATTTGTCGGTTCCGGCTTGTTTCGATACTGAAAATTGAGCTGCTGCAGCTCGTCATCACCGGTAAAGACGATATTTATTTGGAATTCTGCGGTCTCAGACAGCTCAAGCAGACGTTCTGCGATATGTTGTATTTCGCTGAGCAGTGTTGCGTTCATGCGGGGATGTCTGTTGATAATAGTTACCGGCATGATCTCAGTATCTACAGTCGGCTAGCATTTGCTCGGGGACAGGGGCTCATTCAGGTTTCGGTCCATTACTCTGTTTTTCCTGATGAAGTTCATAGGCATGGATAATCTTTTGAACAAGGGGATGTCGAACAACATCTTCCTTGCTGAAATGACAAAAACCGATGCCGTTGATATCCTGCAGCAGGTTTTCCGCCTGGACCAGTCCCGAATGCTGATGAGCCGGAAGGTCAACCTGCGTTATGTCGCCGGTAATGACCGCCTGTGAGTCGAAACCTATTCTGGTTAGGAACATTTTCATCTGCTCCCGTGTAGTGTTCTGCGCTTCATCGAGGATGATGAAGGCATTCCCCAGTGTTCTGCCGCGCATAAAAGCCAGCGGCGCTATTTCAATGGCACCCTGGTCAATCATGTCAAAGGCTTTTTCAGGGCCAAGCATGTCAATGAGGGCATCATTGAGGGGTCGCAGATACGGGTCCACCTTCTGGGCCAGATCTCCGGGCAAAAAACCGAGTTTCTCTCCAGCCTCTACTGCCGGCCTGGTCAGAATGATCGAGCGTACCTTTTCGTTGGCAAGAGCAGAAACGGCCATGGCAACGGCGAGATAGGTTTTACCGGTACCGGCCGGCCCTATGCCGAAAACGATATCGTTGTTGCGGATAGCATCAATATAAATCTTCTGATTAGGTGTTTTGGGGGAGATAATACGGTTCCTGGTCGTAACGAAAACCTTGTCCAGAAAGATCTTGTCAAGACGCGCTTTCGGGTTGGATTGAAGGATTTTCAAACCGAAGGCAAAATCGGATGAATAGACAGGATAACCTGAATTAATCAGATCGTAGAGCTGATTGAGCAGATTTTCGGCGAGTTTGACGTCATGTTCGGAGCCGGTGATTTTCAGATCCGTGCCGCGTACATGAATGCGCACACCGCCCCCGTTTTCGAGAACCTGAAGGTTTTTGTTTAAATCACCGTAAAGGATGCCTGCTGTTTTATTGTTGGTGAAGGTCAACTCCCGGCTTTCGTTTCGGTCCTGCATGGAATGTTATTTTTTACCTGCGTCCTTGAGCGCTTCGTTGATGGCAAGCTGAAACCCCTGGGGAGACCTGTCCTTGAGTTTTGTCCCGTTGATAAAGATAGTGGGTGTACCTCTCACGCCGGCCTTCTCAGCATCCTGTATATCTTTTTCCAGCTGTTGCTTTACCGCGGTCGAATTCATATCGCTCTGAAACAACGGTAGATCAAGGCCGATCTTGGTTGCGACAGAAGTGATTGTCTGATCATTGAGTTTTCCCGCCGAGAAAAGGGCATCATGGAACTCCCAGAATTTACCCTGTTTTGCGGCGGCAAGTGCAGCCCGGGCAGCAGGTTCGGCAAATTGGTGGAAGCTGAGCGGCATATTCTTGAAAACCAGCTTAACGTTGTTTTTGTTTTGCTCGAACACCTGTTCGAGTAGCGGCACAACCTGGCCGCAGTATGGTCATTCAAAGTCCGAAAAGACGACGATGGTCACGGGAGCATCGGGACGACCTTTAAAAGGTGAGCCGCTTATATCTATATCGGTGTGAAAATCTACAGAGATCTTGCGCAGTGTTTTTTTCTCACGGTCGATCAGGAATATATGCTCACCGCGAACGTCGGTATCAATCGCAACCACGCCGGGATCTACCGGAAAGTTGCCTTTAAGGTTGCCGTTTTGATCATAAATAAGAACCTGGTGATTTTCAGTGAGAATAAATACGGAGGTGCCATCGACTGACTGGACTATGGCAACAGGGGTAAACGGTATTTGCCAGCCGTTTGTCTGTTTGAGTAATAGGCCCGGTGATGGTCCCGGAACTGTCGCATATGCCGATGCCGAGATAATCAGCAGAATACCGGCAATGACGGTTAAATGTAGAAGTCTTGAAAGCATAATGTCCTCTCGATTAAATGGTGATGAAACCGTGGTGAAAAAAATATTTGCTTTGGGTCGTTTCAAAAGCAAAATAGCCATTATCTCCACCTTTTACAAGCTAAGAAAAAACACTGATAACAATAAAGATATAGATACGATGAGTATTTGATGGTAATATCCTTCTCTTTTGCTGATTATCGCTCCTCATGACGCTGTATTCTTGACGGGCAGGTTATTAGTAATTATGTATCGGTTTCAATCTTGCTGCTCGCTGCAGGCTGAACGTGATGGCGGATGCAGGGTGCGGACGATGGGCGAGAGTGGCGGAATTGGTAGACGCGCTGGTCTTAGGAACCAGTATCTCTGATGTGTGGGTTCGAGTCCCTCCTCTCGCACCAATTAAAAACAGCATCTACTGTTGCTGTAACAATGCATGGCATGCCCGTATTAATTAAGCATGACAGCACACCTTACGAAAACGAATTATTTCCACAAAAAGAGGATGATGTCAAATGGATGTAAAGGTTGAAGAAATCAGTGCACTGACAAGAAAGGTTACCATCACGCTGCCAGGCGATGAGGTGACGGCAAAGCTTGAGGAAGCCTATTCGAAACTGCAAAAAGAATCCAAAATGAGAGGGTTCAGGAAAGGTAAGGTGCCACGGTCTGTAATCGTAAAAAGTTACAAACCTCAGGTTGAATCGGAGGTGGCCGAGAAGCTTGTGCAGGATACCTATTTTGACATTATTGAGAAACAGGACCTTGATCCCGTTGTACATCCGGAAATTTCGGATCCGCTATTTAACGAAGATGGCACCTTTACCTATATCGCCCACGTTGACATCAGGCCACAGTTTGAGCTTGGTAATTACAAAGGCCTCGAGGTGGAAAAACCTGAGATTGTTGTTGATGATGCTGCCGTTGACTTTGAACTTACCAGAATCCAACGGAATATGGCTGCTCTTAAAATGGTGGAAGACCGCGCTATAGCTATGGATGATGTTGTGGTGATTGACTACCAGGGATATCACAAGGGCCATCCGATGAAGCAGATAAAAAACGAAGATTATTCGGTAGAAGTTGGAACCGGACAGTTTGACCCGGCTTTTGAGGCAAAGCTTGTCGGCATGAAAGCAGGCGAGGAGGCTTCATATGAAATGGAATTCCCGGAAAAGCACCCGAACCCGCTTATGGCCGGGAAAAAAATAGAGTTCAAGGTAACGATAAAAGATGTCAAGGAACGGGTACTTGCCGATATCGATGACGAGTTTGCCAAGGATGTTAACGAAAACTTTAAAACCCTCGACGAGTTGAAAAAAGCTATTCGTGAACGTTTGCAGAAAGAAAAAGAGGCCGCGGCTGATGGTGATTTTAATGACCGTATCATGAAAAAACTGCTCGATGCCCATCAGTTCGAGGTGCCTGAACGACTTGTGCGCTTTGAAGTTGAAGAGATGATCAAACAGACTGAGCAGCAACTTGAGAAAAACGGTCTGAATCTTGAAGCTGCCGGCCTCAACCGGGAAGAACTTGCCGCGAGCAACAGGGGTGTCGCCGTGCAGCGGGTGACCGGAGACTTTATTCTGAAGAAGATTGCCGCGGTTGAAGAAATCAAGGTTAACGACGAAGATCTTGATCGGACCTTCAAGAGAATTGGTGACCAGTACGGTATGCCGGTTGCAAAAGTTAAAGAATTCTTTCAAAGCCGGGATGACTTGCTGCCGCTTATGAACGAAGTGCTCAATGAGAAAATTCTTAATTTTCTCAAGGCAGAGGCAAAACTGGTTGAAGTTGTGGAAGGGCAGAGCGATAAAACCGAGGTAAAAACCAAGGCAAAATCCAAAGCTAAAGCCAAAGACGAATCGGAATCCGCAGACGCCGAGGTAAAAGAAGAAGAATAAATGGAAGCTGCAACAGTACTGCGAAAAGAGAAAACGGCCGGTTGATTATTCCGCCATCGGCGTTACCGTGTATGTAGAGTTTAAATCGACTGCAAAGGTGGAATCTGCCTGTTGCAGTCGAATTTTTTCAGGTGAACGAAAATGAATTTAATACCTATGGTTGTCGAACAGAGTCCCCGGGGCGAGCGCGCATATGATATATATTCGCGACTGCTCAAAGAGAGGATCATTTTCCTGGGTTCAAGCATCGATGACGATGTGGCAAATGTGGTCATTGCCCAGTTGCTTTTTCTTGAGGCTGAGGATTCCGATAAGGACATAACATTTTACATCAACTCGCCAGGCGGGTCTGTGACTGCAGGTATGGCTATTTATGATACGATGCAGTACGTAAGATGTGATATAGCAACCCTTTGTATGGGACAGGCCGCCTCGATGGGCGCCTTGCTGCTTGCTTCCGGTACTAAGGAAAAGCGCTATGCGCTGCCAAACTCGCGCATCATGATTCACCAGCCCATGGGCGGATTCCAGGGACAGGCCACTGATATCGATATACATGCCAGGGAAATTCTCAGGATTCGCAAGGACTTGAACATGATACTTGCCAAGCATACCGGACACAACCAGAAGAAAATAGCAACAGATACAGAACGTGATCATTTTATGTCTGCTGAAGAGTCCAGGAAATATGGTATAATAGACAAGGTGCTTGTGAAACGAAGTGAACCCGGTGAGGCGAGTTGAACATGAGTGATATTGAGCAAAAAGAACCCGAATGCAAATGTTCCTTCTGCGGTAAAAATCAGGACGAAGTTGAAAAGCTCATTGCCGGTCCGGACGTTTACATCTGTGATGAATGTATAGAACTGTGCAATGAGATTGTGCTGGAAGAAGAGCAGGGCGATGAAGCAGTCGGCGCAGGTGAGTCTTTTCCCGCAAAGACCCTGAAGCCAAAGGAAATAAATAACTACCTGGAAGAGTACGTTATCGGTCAGGAACGTGCCAAGAAGATTCTATCTGTTGCCGTTCATAACCATTATAAGCGGATTGATGCACCGGATGACGGTGATGAGGTTGATCTGCAGAAATCTAATATCATTCTCATCGGTCCAACCGGGTCGGGAAAGACGCTGGTGGCCCAGACCCTGGCCAAGATTCTCCAGGTTCCTTTCTGTATAGCAGATGCCACAACGCTTACTGAGGCAGGTTACGTTGGGGAGGATGTCGAAAACATTCTTGTCAGCCTGCTGCAGGCTGCCGATTACGATGTTTCCAAGGCTGAACGTGGAATCATCTATATCGACGAGATCGACAAGATTGCGCGCAAGTCTGATAGCCCGTCGTTGACCCGGGATGTCTCCGGTGAAGGGGTGCAGCAGGCACTTTTGAAAATCATCGAGGGAACGATTGCCTCAATTCCGCCGAAGGGCGGCAGGAAACATCCCCAGCAGGAACTCATCAAGATCGATACCACCAATATACTTTTTATCGTCGGAGGTGCATTTGTTGGCCTCGACAGTGTGGTAAAACGTAGAACCGGAACCAAATCGATCGGACTGACAGCAGAAATAATCAGTGAATCGAAGAAAAAACTGGGAGAGGTACTGGCTTCGGTTCAACCTGAAGATCTTCTCAAATTTGGTCTTATTCCGGAACTTGTTGGCCGTCTGCCTGTTATTGCGACCATGGAAGAACTGGTGGAAGAGGACCTGGTGCGTATACTCAAGGAACCGAAAAACGCCCTGACAAAACAATACCAGAAATTATTCCAGTTCGAAGGTATACAGTTGCGTTTTACCGAGGGAGCATTGAACGCTACAGCCCGCAAAGCATTGAAGCGCAAGTCCGGTGCGCGAGGGCTGCGCTCAGTTCTTGAGGAGGCGATGCTTGATGTTATGTACGATCTGCCCTCAAAAATAGATGTTCAGGAGTGTGTGATCAGTGAACAGGTAATCACCAATGGGGATTACCCGGTAATTCTTTACCACAAATCAAAAGTAGAAAATGAGTTGAAGAGTGCTTGAGAGCGCTTGACAAGAGATATAAAATGAGCCTACCCGAGCCCCATACAAAGATTTTTCCCTTGATGCCATTGCGGGATATCGTGATTTTCCCACACATGATCGCGCCGCTGGTTGTAGGAAGGAAACAATCCATCCATGCCCTTGAAGATGCGATGGAGAAAAGGACAGAAATTTTTCTTGTAACGCAGAAACATTCCGGGATTGATGAACCTGACGCTGAAGGCATTTACCGTATCGGTACACTGGCGAGTGTCATGCAATTGCTTCGTCTGCCGGATGGTACCATCAAGGCATTGGTGGAAGGTCAGAGAAGAGCCGAGATCGTTTCTTTCGTGCCGCATGACAGATTCATCCAGGTTGAATTACGGGAATTATCTGAAGACCTGATTATCTCCAGTGAAGTGATCGCTTACGAGCGGGAACTGAGAAAATGTTTTGAGGAATATGCCGATACGAACAAGAAGATTGCCAAGGAAGTAATCAAGTCGGTCCAGGGGATTGAAGATCAACGAAAACTTGTCAATGTTATCTGTGCCCATCTTCCACTCAAGGCCGAGGAGAAACAACAGATTCTTGAGTGCCCGACACTGAATGAGCGGATAGAAAAAATCCTGGAGACGATGTACCGGGAGATTGAACTCGCAGGGCTTGAAAAGGACATCAATACCCGTGTAAAAACGCGCATGGGGAAGGCTCAGAGAAACTATTACCTTGGGGAGAAGGTAAAGGAAATCCAGTCCGAGATGGGACAGGGAGAAGAGGGACTTGACGATATTGTAGAGATTGAAGAGGCGGTTAAAAAGAAAAAATTGCCGGTCCTTGCAAAAGAAAAGATCACCAAAGAGCTCAAGAAACTGAAGAGCATGCCGCCGATGTCAGCCGAAACCACCGTGGTACGTAATTATATCGACTGCATTTTGAGCCTGCCCTGGAAGAAAAAGAGCAAAAGCCTTATTGATATTAACAAGGCGGAAGTTATCCTTGATGAAGATCACTACGGTCTTAAAAAACCGAAGGAACGGATACTTGAATACCTTGCCGTGCAAGCCCAGGTAAAAAAAATTAAAGGCCCGATTCTCTGTCTCGTCGGTCCTCCCGGCGTCGGCAAAACATCCATCTGTCAATCGGTGGCCAGGGCCCTGGATAGGAAATTCGTCCGGATCTCCCTTGGCGGGGTTCGTGATGAAGCAGAAATCCGAGGTCATCGCCGGACCTATATCGGAGCAATGCCCGGCAAGATTATTCAGGCCATGCAGCGGGCCAGCGTCTCTAACCCGGTATTCTGCCTTGATGAAGTCGACAAAATGTCAATGGATTTTCGTGGTGATCCTTCTTCAGCCCTGCTCGAAGTACTTGATCCGGAACAGAATTTTGCCTTTAACGATCACTATCTCGATATTGATTATGATCTTTCCGAAGTGTTTTTTATAACCACGGCCAATAACCTGCACGGGATTCCTGTGCCGCTTCAGGACCGCATGGAAATTATCCACCTCAGCGGCTATACGGAAGAAGAAAAGAACAGGATAGCGGAAGGGTTCCTGATTCCAAAACAGCTTGAAGAAAACGGTTTTAAGCCTGGAGACATCTCGCTTACCGATGGAGCGGTGCTCGAGATCATACGCCGTTATACCAGGGAAGCCGGTGTCCGGGATCTTGAAAGAAATATTTCATCCATCTGCCGTAAGATTGCCCGGGACCGGCTAAAAAGAGGATTGAATACCAAGAAATACCGGTTGAGTTCCAAAACCGTTGCTAAATATCTGGGAACCCCGAAATATCGTTTCGGACTGGCCGAGGAACATGACAGCATAGGCCTGACGACCGGACTTGCCTGGACTGAGGTCGGTGGTGAATTGCTGCAGATTGAGGCAACGCTTATGAAGGGATCCGGAAAGATGATTATTACCGGAAAACTCGGCGATGTTATGCAGGAAAGTGCTCAGGCGGCCTTGAGTTATGTGCGGTCACGGGCCGAACTGCTCGGCCTGGCACCGGACTTCTACCAGAAGCTTGATATTCATGTGCATGTACCTGAAGGTGCAATCCCCAAGGATGGACCATCTGCAGGTATCACCATAGCGACTTCGATTGTCTCGGCGTTGGTCAAGAAACCTGTTAAACATCAGTTGGCAATGACCGGGGAGATAACACTGCGGGGTCGGGTTTTGCCGATCGGAGGTCTTACCGAAAAACTGCTGGCTGCAAAAAGAGGAAATATAACGAGCGTCCTTGTTCCCAAAGATAATGAGCGCAATCTTGTTGATGTGCCTGTCAAAATCAGGAAACAACTTTCCATAACTTTTGTTGAACACATGGACGAAGTACTGGAGCAGGCTATAATCACCGAAGAGGGTGAGGTTCTTTTTAAAGGTGGTCCTATCAACTCGTTATACAACGAAATTACGGTGTCGGAGCATAATACGACACAATGATCTTTTTGCTTGACGAGGTAGGGTTAAGCTGTTAAAACACACCACACTTTTTCGGGCGGGTAGCTCAGCTGGGAGAGCATCGGCCTTACAAGCCGAGGGTCACAGGTTCGATCCCTGTTCCGCCCACCACATATTGTAGTAAAAAATAGCAAAAAGGAGCGGTAGTTCAGCTGGTTAGAATGCCGGCCTGTCACGCCGGAGGTCGCGGGTTCGAGTCCCGTCCGCTCCGCCAGTACCAGTAAGGGTTTCAGCTTGACGGCTGGAACCCTTTTTTCGTTTGCCCGGCATGGCGGGCAAACCCATCCTGCGTTAAGCAGGCGTCACCCCGACCAGGGGGAAGACAATTCGAATCGCAAGGGCGTTGCTGGCAACGGCAGGGTCTGAAGGAAGTGATAGGAAGTGAGTGGTACATAGCGTAAGCGAACCTGATTCGGCGCTGCAGGAGGGTCAACGTGCAAAATAGCGTGATGCCCGATACCTGGTCAATCCTGTGGCGTGCTTGAGGATGCGATTACTCACGGGGAATTCGCCTTAACCGGGGAAGCCTCATATTGTTCTCTGTCTGTTGTCTTTCAGGGATAGCGAGGATCAAGGGGAGAACCGCCATGTCTTATCAGACTTCGCCTTCAGGTATATCTTCCTTCTCAAGTCTTGCAGTCCAATGGACGATTTTATCATTCCGTCCCTGCCTCCCCCGT
This sequence comes from uncultured delta proteobacterium, assembly GCA_963745765.1. Classification (GTDB taxonomy): domain Bacteria; phylum Desulfobacterota; class Desulfobulbia; order Desulfobulbales; family Desulfocapsaceae; genus Ww85. The sequence continues at coordinate 149,683 of CAVUYQ010000036.1, forward strand.
GTTATTGGAAGATTATTAACAGTAGGGCTCCTTTGCTCACCAGACATTACCCCGGTTCATTGCTCATACGAACCCCTCCGCCACCCTCTCGCCTTTCAGTTCACTTCCCGCTGTTAACGGTTATAGAACCTACCTTTCTCCAAAGATTTCGCTTTGGGACGAGGAGGGCTTCTCCAGTTGCTCAGTATGTCCTTGTCACCGTGCTATCGCTACCACCCCGCCGGAATGTATCAGTCGTATCAATCAGGCTTCGACTAATCATGCTGCCTTCGCCCTACGGATGCGGGCTCGACTTCCGGGGATTCTCACTTTCGGGGCCACCTCTACGTTCACTTTCGTTATGGCCCGGTAACTCGCTCACATCCCTAAAGATTGCTTTGTCGATGGGCTTCAGCTAATTGGTTTCCCTCATAACTGCCATCCAAGCTATAGGGCCTCTGATTCTTACCCTAGCAGGACTGACTCCTGCTGAACATACCAGCCTTAACTGAACACACAACCGTACGTACGGATCTCGTATACCGCTCCTGTTTATTTTCCTTCATTTTACTGAAACAAAGAATACCTGTCGTAACTTTTGCAAGGTTAAACAGTCCCATTTCATTATTAATATAACTATTGGGCAAGGCATAGTGACTGAGTGGACTGCCTGCATTAGCCCAGGAATTCATCCTGACAAAAGCAAACTCCCCTTTATAGCCAAGCTGGCGCAACCTGCGATGCAATCTTGCGGGTTTGGGGGCTGTATGTTCATATCTGTAAGATGGAAGCACTTCGATGGGCCTATCGCGAGGTGAAAGCTAACAACGGAGCACCGGGCATAGATGGTGTAACGTTTGCTGACATCGAGAAGTCTGGAGTAGAAGTGTTTCTCGAACAGATACAAAGTGAACTGCACACCAGAACTTATCGACCCATGCGCAACCGGATCAAGGAGATCCCCAAGGATAATGGCAAAGTCCGGATTCTTGGCATCCCCAGTATTCGTTGAATCGCTGATACGCTTGGTCTATCAGTATGTTTATAAGGTCTGGCATCTGTCGTTTTACCCTATAACACCCTAACACCTTGTTTGTGCCGCTGTGATGCTGTAGTATCGGCTCATAATGCGTGGATGGATAGGTTTGGTGGTGAGGCAATGGCGCTAAGATTAAGAAAGCACGAAGGGTTCAAAAAGTCAATTTTCAGGACTGATCGAAGCTGTTAAGGGGTAGAAATCCTGATCCTGGCACCACACGTCCAATAGTAATTACAATCACTCTAGGAGGCTGCAATGAAGATTTTAGGTCTTGTAATTTTCTCTTTCATCCTAGGTTATGCTGTGCATTATATTCTTGGTATTATGGTTTTTTTCGCGGGCTTATTTATAATAATGGGAACTCTTGATTTGTCGTCTGGCAAAAAATCGAAAGGCAGGAAAACACGCTCGAAAAAATCAAAAGATATGTCCCCAAGGATTAAATTTGAATTTTATATATTAGATACAGATAAAGAGATTCCAGTAAATAAATGGTTTCAAAAAAAAACTTCTAAAAATGAAGGCTCCCCGCGGCAAGCCACGGGGTATCGGGCCTATTCCTCTAAATGTAACGCGGCAAGCCGCGGGGAATTAGACCCTAAATTTGATTAAAACACCGGAGCAATATAAGGAATGACACGAAGGTTGTAGGTGAGGTTGCAGGTTGCAACGCGTAAGGAGAAAAACAAAAAGTAACTTAAACGCTGCTAATGCGAGGAAGCATTAATAAAACATGCCCCCATAACTTCTTTATTGAGGCGGCCCACCACCGGGCGACATTCCTTTGGAAAGGCAACAAGCTTGTCAGCCACTTGCTGGCACGTCGCTTTTAGTAAATCACCTCTTCTATCTGTAAATTCCACTGCGTCTCCAACCTCCTTTCCTTCACACGCCTTAATCGCTTCAAGTGGCGGCCCACCAGCGGGCGACATTCCTTTGGGAACGGCAACAAGCTTATCTGCCACTTGCTGGCACGTCGCTTTTAGTAAATCACCTCTTCTATCTGTAAATTCCACTGCGTCTCCAACCTCCTTTCCTTCACACGCCTTAATCGCTTCAAGTGGCGGCCCACCAGCGGGCGACATTCCTTTGGGAACGGCAACAAGCTTATCAGCCACTTCCTGGCACGTCGCTTTTAGTAAATCACCTCTTCTATCGGTAAATTCCACCGCGTCTCCAACCTCCTTTCCTTCACACGCCTTAATCGCTTCAGGTGGCGGCCCCTGAAAGCCATGACGAAGCTTCTCATTACTATTGTCTGCGGCGAATCCGGTTACATTCAGCAGGATCAATAGCATAATTACGGCCATTACTTTCAGGCTTCTCTAGTTTTTTCCATGTCAATTCTCCTTTTAGCGGATGTTCCAAATAAAGGATGACCACAGTCAGTTCCCAACGTCAAGGAATTAGCGTGCCACGATAGTAAGTAAATTTTGCTCGTAAATACACGAAAGATGAGGGTAGGTCTCTCGGAGTCGGCTTGCCACTGCAGGCTTCAAACCACCTTAAACTG